>NZ_AP018560.1:85000-1285000 GCF_003967035.1 Aerosticca soli
TAGAGCACTGTTATGGCTAGCGGGTCATCGCGACTTAGCAAACCATGGCAAACTCCGAATACCAGGACAGACTGTACGGGAGACACACGGCGGGTGCTAACGTCCGTCGTGAAAAGGGAAACAACCCAGACCCGCAGCTAAGGTCCCCAAGTTCTAGCTAAGTGGAAAACGATGTGGAAAGGCATAGACAGCCAGGAGGTTGGCTTAGAAGCAGCCACCCTTTAAAGAAAGCGTAATAGCTCACTGGTCGAGTCGGTCTGCGCGGAAGATTCAACGGGGCTCAAGCTAGACACCGAAGCTCGGGGTGCACAGCAATGTGCGCGGTAGAGGAGCGTTCCGTAAGCCTGTGAAGGTGGGTCGAGAGGCCTGCTGGAGGTATCGGAAGTGCGAATGCTGACATGAGTAACGATCATGCGGGTGAAAAGCCCGCACGCCGAAAGCCCAAGGTTTCCTCGCGCAACGTTCATCGGCGCAGGGTGAGTCGGCCCCTAAGGCGAGGCAGAAATGCGTAGTCGATGGGAAGCCGGTTAATATTCCGGCACTCTTCTCAAGTGCGATGTGGGGACGGAGAAAGTTAGGTCTACCGGGCGTTGGTTGTCCCGGGGAAAGGCGGTAGGTGGGGTGCTTAGGCAAATCCGGGCATCCATACACCGAGCACCGAGACGAGCCCTTTTTTGGGCGAAGTGACTGACACTACGCTTCCAGGAAAAGCCACTAAGCTTCAGCTTGAGAGAACCGTACCGTAAACCGACACTGGTAGGCAGGGTGAGAATCCCAAGGCGCTTGAGAGAACTCGGGTGAAGGAACTAGGCAAAATGGCACCGTAACTTCGGGAGAAGGTGCGCCCATCGGGGTGGCTACGTGCGTAGCTGAGCTCTGATGGGTCGCAGTAACCTGGCCGCTGCGACTGTTTATCAAAAACACAGCACTCTGCAAACACGAAAGTGGACGTATAGGGTGTGACGCCTGCCCGGTGCCGGAAGGTTAAGTGATGGGGTCAGCCGCAAGGCGAAGCTCTTGATCGAAGCCCCGGTAAACGGCGGCCGTAACTATAACGGTCCTAAGGTAGCGAAATTCCTTGTCGGGTAAGTTCCGACCTGCACGAATGGCGTAACGACAGCGGCGCTGTCTCCACCCGAGACTCAGTGAAATTGAAATCGCTGTGAAGATGCAGCGTTCCCGCGGCAAGACGGAAAGACCCCGTGAACCTTTACTACAGCTTCACACTGAACGTTGAGTTCTTCTGTGTAGGATAGGTGGGAGGCTGCGAAACCCGGACGCCAGTTCGGGTGGAGCCATCCTTGAAATACCACCCTGAAGTGCTTGACGTTCTAACCTCGGCCCGTGATCCGGGTCAGGGACCGTGTGTGGTGGGTAGTTTGACTGGGGCGGTCTCCTCCCAAAGCGTAACGGAGGAGCACGAAGGTACGCTCAGCGCGGTCGGACATCGCGCACTGTGTGCAAAGGCATAAGCGTGCTTGACTGCAAGATCGACGGATCAAGCAGGTACGAAAGTAGGTCTTAGTGATCCGGTGGTTCTGTATGGAAGGGCCATCGCTCAACGGATAAAAGGTACTCCGGGGATAACAGGCTGATACCGCCCAAGAGTTCATATCGACGGCGGTGTTTGGCACCTCGATGTCGGCTCATCACATCCTGGGGCTGTAGCCGGTCCCAAGGGTATGGCTGTTCGCCATTTAAAGTGGTACGCGAGCTGGGTTCAGAACGTCGTGAGACAGTTCGGTCCCTATCTGTCGTGGGCGTTGGAGATTTGAGGGGGGCTGCTCCTAGTACGAGAGGACCGGAGTGGACGTTCCGCTGGTGTGCCGGTTGTCATGCCAATGGCATTGCCGGGTAGCTATGAACGGAAGTGATAACCGCTGAAAGCATCTAAGCGGGAAGCACGCCCCAAGATGAGATCTCCCGAGCCTTCAAGGCTCCTCAAGGCACCATGTAGACTACGTGGTTGATAGGCAGGATGTGTAAGCGCAGCAATGCGTTGAGCTTACCTGTACTAATGCGCCGTGCGGCTTGACCATATAACCCCAAGGCGCTTCGCGCCAACGCCGCGATAGATCCGGCTCCTTCCGCCAGACGCTTGTCACTCGTTTACCTTATGTTTGACGCGAAGTCCTTGCGCGTAGAGCCACATCCGCCGTCCATGGCGGACTCTTCGAAAAATAAGGACTTCAAAGTTCGAAGCGGGCGCCACCGGCGCCGCTTCTACCCCTTCCCTGGCGGCCATAGCGCTGTGGTCCCACCCGATCCCATCCCGAACTCGGAAGTGAAACGCAGCCGCGCCGATGGTAGTGTGCAACTTCGCATGCAAGAGTAGGTCACCGCCAGGGTCCCCTTCCCATACCCCAAACCCCCGCCCAGCCATGGACGGGGGTTCGGTTTTTTCAGGGTGTACATCGAGCTTCGAAGGCCTTTCTCCTCAGGGGCTGCCCAATGTTCGTTCATGTTGAAACGCGGCGCCGGCGATCGTCTCCCTGGGTGACGGCGTTGTTGGTGGTCTTCTGCGTCGGCTGTTTCGTCGGTCTTGCGCTGGTGCCGCCGCCCAAGCGTTTATCCTTGCTGCTGCAGTGGGGCACGGTGCCGGCCAATGTGTTCGACGCGCAGGATTCGTGGCTGCGGCAATGGTGGGATCCGGCATTGCTGCGGCTTTTCACGGCACTGTTCATCCATGTGTCGTGGATCCATCTCTTGAGCAATCTGCTCTTTTTGACGATTTTCGGCCTTCCGGCCGAACGCCTGCTGGGCTCGTTGCGTTTTTTGTTCCTGTTTCTGGCCGGCGGGATGGTGGCCAATCTCGTGGGCGCCCTGACCCTGGCGGGCGTCAAGCTACCCATCATCGGTTGCAGCGGCGCGGTGTCGGCCGTGCTCGGCGCCTATGCGGCGCTGTTCCCGCGGGCCAGGCTTGGCCTGGTGCTGCCGCTGGGTCTTTACCTCGAGTTCGTGCGGGTGCCCGCTTTTCTGCTCATCGCCATTTGGGTCCTGCTGCAGCTGCTGTTCAGTTATGCCGGCCCGAGTTATGGCGCGGTGGTGTGGTGGACGCATATCACCGGCTTCCTGTTCGGCATCGTCTTTGCGTTACTCTCGCGTCAGGCAATCGCACGGCGTCTGCGTGGCTGAGATGGATTCCCGAAAGCTCTACAAGATTTCCTTCCTGTCCTTGGGCAAATGCTACGAGCTTTATGCCGAGCACGTGGCGTCGAGCCCGATGTGGGGATTCACGGAAGTGGCCGGGCTGGTGTTCGATCCGCCCGCTCCCGGCCGGGTGATCGACCCCACCGAAGAGCGCCTGCGCGAAGAGTTCAAGGACACGCGTGTGTTGCATCTGCCGCTGCAGGCGGTGGTGCGCATCGAGGAGGTCGAGCGCAAGGGGGCGATGCACATACGCGATGCGATGGGCGGCGAAAAAATCACCCCTTTCCCGATGCCGCCGCGCAGCCGTTGATCCAAAAGCCGGATCCCGCGGATGAGCGGCATGCGTTGCTATCGATACGGTGACCACGCCGTCGTGTTGGCGGCGCAGGGGCCGCCCTCGCTTGCCTGCCAACAGCGGCTATGGACGCTTGCCGAGCGGGTGCGCACCTGGCCGCAGGTAGAGGACGTCGTGCCGGGCATGAACAATCTCACGTTGATCTGCCGGCCGCTCAGGATGGCCTTTGACGAGCTGACGCACAGATTGCGTGCCGCCTGGATGGATGCCGAGGCGGAGGCGCTGAGTGGCCGCGAGGTGGATATTCCGGTCGATTACGGCGGCGAGCATGGGCCGGACCTGGAGGAGGTCGCGCGCCTGACCGGTCTGACTGCCGGCGAGGTGGTGTCGCGCCACGCCGGTGGCGACTATGTGGTGTTTTTTCTGGGCTTCCTGCCGGGGTTTGCCTATCTGGGCGGATTGGACCCGCGCCTGCACGTGCCGCGCCGTGCCACGCCGCGGCTGTCGGTGCCGGCAGGCTCGGTAGGCATCGGCGGTGCCCAGACCGGCATCTATCCGCTGGCCGCGCCGGGCGGATGGCAACTGATCGGGCGCACGTGCGAGGTGTTGTTCGACCCGACACGCACGCCGCCGACCCTGCTTGCGCCGGGCGATCGCGTGCGGTTCCGCATCGCCAGCGTGCGGCCGTGATGAGTAGGGGCGCGCCGGTCGTCGAGGTGTTGCGCGCCGGCTTGCTGTCGAGTGTGCAGGACCGCGGCCGGTTCGGCTGGCGGCACCTCGGCATCGTACAAAGCGGCGCCCTGGATGCGCTCGCGCTCGAACTCGGCAATCGCCTGGTCGGCAATGCGCCGACGGCCGCGGCCATCGAGATCACGCTCGGTCCGGCGCGTTTTCGCTTCACCGGGGCGACGCGGGTGGCGCTCACCGGCGGCCTGTTCGCGGCGAAGCTCGATGATCGGCCGTTTTCCAGCGGGTGGAGCATCCCGGTGCCGGCCGGCGCGGTGCTGAGCCTGCCGGCGGCAAGCGCTGGCATGCGCGGCTATCTGTGCGTGAGCGGCGGCGTGGCGGTGCCGCGGGTGTTGGGTTCGCGCAGCACCGATCTTGCCGCCGGCTTCGGCGGCTGGCAGGGACGCGCCCTGCGCGATGGCGATGCGCTGCCGCTCGGCGCGCCGGCGTGGGCGGCTGGCATCCATGCGCCGGCCTTCGGCGTCAGGCTGCCAGAAAATGCCTGCGGATCCTGCCCGCAGACGGCCGAGGCCGAGCCGCTGACGGTGCGCGTCATGCCGGGGCCCGAGTACGGCGCTTTGCCGCGGGCGACGCGGCGGCGCTGGTGGACACAGACCTGGCGGCTGTCGGCCGACAGCAACCGCATGGGCTATCGCCTGACCGGTGCGGAACTCGACCGTGGGGGCCAGGCGAGCCTGCCTTCGCACGCGGTCGTACCGGGGACGATCCAGGTGCCGCCGGACGGCCGGCCGATCATCCTCATGAACGATGCGCAGACTACCGGCGGCTATCCGCGCATCGGCGTGGTGATCGCCGCCGATCTGTGGCGGCTGGCCCAGCTCAGGCTCAAGGCGCCGGTACGTTTCGTGCCGGTCACGGTCGCCGCGGCGTGGGCCGCGTGCTGGGCCGAGCGTCATTATCTGCGCCGGATCGATGCGGCGCTGCGTCTGGCCGGGCTGCCGGGAGAACCGCATGACGACAGCAATGGTTGAGATCGACCTCAATGCCGATGTCGGCGAGGGCTGCGGCACCGACGAGGCGCTGTTGGAACTGGTGAGCTCGGCCAACATCGCCTGCGGCTGGCATGCCGGCGACGCACGGACGATGCGCGCATGCGTACGCGCCGCGCTGGCGCAAGGCGTGGCGATCGGCGCGCACCCGAGTTTTCCCGACCGCGAGCATTTCGGCCGCCGACCCATGCAGGTGCCGGCCGACGAGCTGCGCGCCGGCGTGCTCTATCAGATCGGCGCGCTGGAGGCGATCGCGCGGGCCGAGGGCGGCAGGCTGGCGCACGTCAAGCCGCACGGCGCGCTATACAACCAGGCGGCACGCGATCCGGCGCTGGCCGAGGTGATCGTCGCGGCCGTGCGTGATTTCGATCCGCAACTGGCGCTGTACTGCCTGGCCGGCAGCCGCTGCGCGCAACTCGCCCGCGCGGCTGGACTTTGCGTGGTCGAGGAAGCCTTCGCCGACCGGGCCTATCGCGCCGACGGCAGTCTGGTGCCGCGCGACGAACCCTGCGCGCTCATCGAGGACGTCGACACGATGCTGGCGCGCGTGCTCGAGATGCTGCGCCACCGGCGCGTCACTACCCGCGAGGGCGACTCGATACCCTTGTCGGTGCAGACCATCTGCCTGCACGGCGATGGCGCGCAGGCGATCGCCCTGGCGCGGGCCTTGCGCCAGGCGCTGCTCGAACACGGCGTGCGCATCCGCGCACCTTGTCATCGCGATACGGTCTGAAGGAAGCGCTGATTTATGCAGTGCTTCCTGGCCGGGGCAGGATGCCCCGGCATGAGTCTAAGGGCGCAAGCCCTTGGATTCATGGAGCGCGGCGCGGGCGTGACCCTTGCCGCAGCGAGCTGAAAAATGCCATGGACGGAATTTTCAGCATCTCCCTTAAGCTTCCCCGGCGCCGGTCATGTGCCGGCGGACGAAACGGCGCAGCAGTCCGCGCGCCACCGGCGTGGCCGCCACCTGGCGGAACAGTCGTCCGGGATCGTCGCCCTCGCTGCGGATCGCCGCGTGCTTGTGCCGCACGTAGGCGCGCATCACTTCGGCGTTGAATTCCGGATGGAACTGCACGCTCAAGGCGTATCGGCCATAGCGCACCAGGTGATGCGGGTCGCGCTCGGAACGCGCGAGCGCGATGGCGCCCGGTGGCAATTCCATCACGCCCTGCTCATGCGTGGTGTGGGCGCGGAAGCTGGCCGGCAGGTTGCCGGCGAGCGGGTCGAGCGCGGCCTCGGGCCGGCAGGTGATCAGCTGCGTGCCGATCTCGCGACCGTCCGGCAGATAGTCGACGCGTCCGCCCAGCGCATGCGCCATCAGTTGATGGCCGTAACAGACGCCGAACAGCGGCAGCTCGACGTCCATGGCGTCGCGGATCCACCCGGCCGTGTGCTCGCTCCAGGACAGTCGTTCGGTGACCATCGCCGCCGAGCCGGTGATGAGGGCGCCGGCCACGCTGCGCGGCGGCGGCAGCGCGTCGCCAGCGGCGACATCGACCACGCGCACGGCCGACACCGGCAGCGCGGCGGCGATCCGGAACCAGTGCGGAAAGTCGCCGTGCCGGGCGCGAATCGGCGTCGGCGCGCTGCCGGTGCGGATGATCAGGACGGGTTTCGGCGGCATCACTTTACGCATGCTGGGTTTGGACGTCTTTACGGATCGATGGCCAAAAGCTCGTCGCTGGGCGGCAGCACGGCGAGCACTTCTTCCACCGTGGTCACCCCGCGCGCCACCTGCGCGGCCGCCGAAATGCGCAGCGGCCGCATGCCCTCGGCCAGTGCAGCGGCGGCGAAGCGGTTGAGATCCAGCTGCGGCGTGATGAGGCCGCGCAGCCGGGCGCCGAGCGAGAGCATCTCGTAGATGCCGGTGCGGCCGAGAAAGCCGGTATGCCGGCATTCCAGGCAGCCCACCGGTCGGCAGACCTGTGCCGGCAGCGGCAAGGACCAGCCGTGGGTGAGCGCGGCCCAGGTATGCGGGTCCTGCGCGGCCGGCTGCTTGCAGTGCGCGCACAGCGTGCGCACCAGGCGCTGGGCGACGACACCGGTCAGCGTGGACTGGATGAGATAGTGCGGCACGCCGAGATCGAGCAGGCGGGTGACCGCGCTCGGCGCATCGTTGGTATGCAGGGTCGACAACACCAGATGGCCGGTGAGCGAGGCCTGCACCGCCATCTGCGCGGTTTCCAGGTCGCGGATCTCGCCGATCATGATGATGTCCGGATCCTGCCGCAGCAGCGTGCGCACGCCGGCGGCGAAGTCGAGGTCGATCGCCGGCTGCACCTGCATCTGGTTGAACTCGGGGCTGACCATCTCGATCGGGTCTTCCACCGTGCACACGTTGAGCTCGGGCGTGGCCAGGTGCTTGAGCGTGGAATAGAGCGTGGTGGTTTTGCCGGAGCCGGTCGGCCCGGTCACCAGCACGATGCCGTGCGGACGCTCGACCATGCCGCGCCAGGCGGCGTTTTCCTCCGCCGAGAAGCCGAGCTGGGCGAAATCCTTGGCGACGATGTCCGGATCGAAGATACGCATCACCACCTTCTCGCCGAAGGCGGTGGGCATGGTCGAGATGCGCAGCTCCACCTCGCGGCCGGCGGCCGAGCGGGTCTTGATGCGGCCATCCTGCGGGCGGCGCTTCTCGGCCACGTCCATGCGCGCGAGGATCTTGATGCGCGCGGTCACCGCGGTCATCACCGGCGGCGGCAGCTCGAACACCTTGTGCATCACGCCGTCGATGCGAAAGCGCATGCGGCCGGCCTCGCGGCGCGGCTCCAGGTGGATGTCCGAGGCGCGCTGCTCGAAGGCGTACTGCAGCAGCCAGTCGACGATGTGCACGACGTGGCGGTCGTCGGCGCCGACCTCGCCGCTCTTGCCGAGTTCGACCAGCTGCTCGAAATTGAGCAGCGCGCCGCCGTCGTAGCCGCCGTTGGCCTTGGCGTCCTGGGCGAGCTGGATCGAGCGCTGGACGCCGTAGAACTCCTGCAGATAGCGGTTGATGTCGATCGGGCTGGACACCACGCGCTTGATGTCGCGGCGGAGCATCTGCGCGAGGTCAGCCGCCCAGGCCGCATCGAACGGCTCGGCGCTGGCGAAGGTCGCCTCGCCGGGCGCGGCGGCCACCGGCAGGATGCGATGACGCTGCGCGTAGGCGTGGCTCACCACCTGGGTGACCGCGGCCACGTCGATCTTCATCGGATCGATCTTGAGATAGGGCAACCCGGCCTGGCCGGCCAGCCACTCCGTGAGGTTTTCCAGGCTGAGCGGCCGCCCTGGATCGCGCAGGTTGGCCAGGCGCGCGTTGGCGATCACCACCAGGGGATGCAGTTCCACCGTACTGCGTCCGGCGCGCTGGCCCATGCGCACCTGGCGCGCATCCTCCGCGGTGATGAAGCCATCAGCGACCAGCGCGGCCAGGACGTCTTCGAGCCCCAGCCGGCCGCGCCGGCCGAGCAGAGTGGCAATGGGCGAGGCGGCCATGGCGGCGCGGGTGCTCCTTCGCAAATGCAAGCCTTGCCGGACAGCATAGCGGCCGTGGGCGCTGCGGGGCACGGTTATACTTGTCGGCTTCACGTCCGTGTCGCCACAAAGCCCATGCCCGCGCCCACCTTCCAGGAAGTGATCCAGACCCTGAACCGCTACTGGGGCGAGCAGGGCTGCGTGCTGTTGCAGCCGCTCGACACCGAGGTCGGCGCCGGCACCTTCCATCCAGCCACTTTTTTGCGCGCGCTCGGCCCCGAACCCTGGGCCGCCGCCTACGTGCAGCCCTCGCGCCGGCCCACCGATGGCCGCTACGGTGAAAACCCCAACCGCCTGCAGCATTACTACCAGTACCAGGTGGTGATGAAGCCCAACCCCGAGGACATCCTCGAGCGCTACATCGGCTCGCTCGTGGCGCTCGGCATCGATCCGCAGATCCACGACCTGCGCTTCGTCGAGGACAACTGGGAGTCGCCCACGCTCGGCGCCTGGGGCCTGGGCTGGGAGGTGTGGCTCAACGGCATGGAAGTCACCCAGTTCACCTATTTCCAGCAGGCCGGCGGCCTGGAATGCCGGCCGGTCACCGGCGAGATCACCTACGGCCTGGAACGCCTGGCCATGTACCTGCAGAACGTGGACAACGTCTACGACCTGGTGTGGGCGCGCGCGCCGCACGGCATCGTCACCTATGGCGACGTGTTCCACCAGAACGAGGTGGAGCAGAGCACCTACAACTTCGAGTACGCCAACGTGCCCGAGCTGCGGCACTGGTTCGACGTCTGCGAGGCGGAGGCCAACAAGCTGATCGCCCTCGGCCTGCCGCTGCCGGCTTACGAACAGGTGATGAAGGCCAGCCACACCTTCAACCTGCTCGACGCCCGCCGCGCGATCGGCGTCACCGAACGCCAGCGCTACATCCTGCGCGTGCGCGCGCTGGCGCGCGGCGTGGCCGAGGCCTATGTCGCGCAGCGCGAGAAGCTCGGCTTTCCGGGCCTGAAGAAGAACACCGAGGAGCAGGCCGCATGAGCCAGCCCAAGTCGCTGCTGATCGAGCTGGGCACCGAGGAACTGCCGCCCGGCGCACTCGACGAACTGGCCGCCGCCTTCCTGCGCGGCATCTGCCAGGGCCTTTCCTCCCGCGGCATCGACGCCGGGCTGTCGTCGGCCCGTGCCTACGCATCGCCACGCCGGCTGGTCGTATACGTGCCGGCGGTGGCCGCCGCGCAGCCGGCGCAGACCATCGAGCGCCGCGGCCCGGCGGTGCGCGCCGCGCTGGATGCCGAGGGCCAGCCGGGTCCGGCCCTGCTGGGTTTTGCGCGCTCCTGCGGCGTCGCCGTGGAACAGCTGGAACAACTCACGACCGACAAGGGCGCCTGGTTCGTCTATCGCAGCGTGCAGCCCGGCCAACCCGTCGCCGCGCTGCTGCCGGCCATCGTCGACGAGGCGCTCAAGGGGCTGCCGATCCCGCGGCCGATGCGCTGGGCCGACCACGACTTCAGCTTCGTGCGCCCGGTGCACTGGCTGGTGATGCTGCACGGCGACGCGCTGGTCGAGGGCAAGGTGCTGGGGCTTGCCAGCGGACGGCTTTCGCGCGGCCATCGCTTCATGCATCCGGGCCCGGTGCCGATCGCCGACGCCGACGGCTGGCTGGACGCGCTGCGGGCGGCGCGCGTGTTGGCCGATCCCGCCGAGCGCCGCGCCCGTATCCGCGACGAGGTCGCCCGCGCGGCGGCGCAGACCGGCGGCGTGCCGCAACTGGACGAGGCCCTGCTCGATGAGATCGCCAACCTCACCGAATGGCCGGTGGCGATCGCCTGCGCCTTCGAGCGCGAGTACCTGGCGGTGCCGCCGGAGGTGCTGATCACCACCATGGAAACGAACCAGAAGTTCGTGCCCGTGCTGGATGCGCAGGGGCGGCTCACCGAGCACTTCATCGGCGTGGCCAATGTCCACAGCGCCGATCCGGCGCAGATCCGCAAGGGTTACGAGCGGGTGATCCGCCCGCGCTTCGCCGATGCCAAGTTCTTCTGGGACGAGGATCTCAAGACGCCGCTGGCCGGCTACCAGGAGGCGCTCAAGCAGGTCACCTACCAGCAGGCGCTCGGCACCCTGTGGGGCAAGAGCCTGCGCGTGGCCGAGCTGTCGCGCATCATCGCCGGCCGGATCGGCGTCGATGCCGCCGCGGCCACGCGGGCGGCGGCCCTGGCCAAGTGCGACCTGGTCACCCGCATGGTCGGGGAGTTTCCCGAGCTGCAGGGCATCATGGGCCGCTATTACGCGCAGCATCACGGCGAGTCGCCGGACGTGGCCGCGGCGATCGACGAGCACTACCGGCCGCGTTTCGCCGGCGATGCCATCGCCGCGGGGGCTCTCGGCCGCGTGCTCGCCGTCGCCGATCGCGTGGATACCCTGGCCGGCATTTTCGCCGTCGGCCTCAAGCCGACCGGCAACAAGGATCCGTTCGCCTTGCGCCGCGCCGCGCTGGGGCTGGCGCGCACCTTGATCGAGGGCGAGCTCGATCTCGACCTCGACGCGCTCATCGTCGAGGCGCTGGAGCTGCTGCCGGTCACCGCGTTCGGCGGCCAGGAAGGCACGGCGCCCGCCACCCGCCGGGCCGCCCTGCGCGGTGAACTCATGGGCTTCGTGTTCGAGCGCCTGCGCGGCTATTACGCCGAGCGCGGCTTCGACGTCGCCGCTTTCGAGGCCGTGCTCGCGGTGCGGCCGACCAACCTGCACGATTTCGACCGTCGTCTGCGCGCCGTGCTCGCCTTCGCCGGCCGCCCCGAGGCGGCGAGCCTGGCCGCGGCCAACAAGCGCGTGGCCAACCTGCTGCGCAAGGAAGAGGAAAGCGGCGCGGCGATTCCGGCCAAGGTCGATCCGGCCCGCCTCGAACTGGAGGCCGAGCGCGCCCTGGCCGCGGCGCTCGAGGCCGCCCGCAGCGACGCCGCGGCGGCCTTGCGCAGGGGCGACTATGCAGCCGCGCTGGAACGGCTCGCCCGGCTGCAGCCGGAGGTCGACCGCTTCTTCGACGAAGTACTGGTCAATGCCGAAGATCCCGCGCTGCGCGCCAATCGCCTGGCCTTGCTCGCCCAGCTGCGGCGCGAATTCGGTGCCATCGCCGACATCGCACGGCTGTGAGCGGCCAGCTGCCCGGCAGGTGATCCAGGTCGCGTCGATCACCGCCAGGCGGACTTGACTTTCCCGTCCGCGGGGGTTTGCTCTATCCTTGCAGCCTCCCCCGAAGAGGCTTTGAGGATCCGCGCGCGGATGCCCGGGCTTTTTCCGTTTTCAGCGTCGCCCCCTCGTTCCCTTTATCAGTTCAAGAGGTCCCCATGCGCAGGATGGTTTGGTCATTGATGTCCGCGGCCGCGTTGGTCCTGGCCGGCTGTCACGGCGCGGATTCCGATTCCGCATCGCCGGGTGCGCCGGCCGGCAGTGCCAGCAGCCGTGCCGCCGCCCAGCCGGCCAACCGCGTCACCGGCACCATCAACCTGCGCGAGGGCAGCGCCCCGCCTTCGGCCGACGCCAAGCTCGAGATCCGCCTGGTCGACGTCTCGGCCCAGGACGCCGCGCCGCTGGCCAGCAAGACGATCGCGCCGGCCAACCAGTTTCCGCTGTCGTTCGAGCTCGACTTCAACCCGGCGGACATCAACCCGGCCGACCTCTACGTGGTGCAGGCCGAGCTGGTCGATGGCGAGCGCCATTACGCGATGGTCCTGCAGACCCCGGTGCTGACCAAGGGCGCCTCCAACCAGGTGTCGATCCAGCTCGCGGCCGAGCAGACGCCCGGCGAGAAGCAGCTGCGTGAATTCCAGGCGCTGCAAAAGCAGCTCGGCGGCATGAAGATCACCAGCGGCACCCGGCTCGACAAGGACGTGTCGCGGGCCTGGCAGGTGTTCCGCGCCGGCGGCACCGTGCGTCTGGTACGCATGCAGGCCGATTACGGCGACAAGGGCTTCGTCAGCACCGACTACGCCTACCAGGACGGCGCGCCCTGGGTCATCGTGCAGCAGAAGAAGTCCGGCAAGGATGCCAAGCCGGACGCGGTGATCCGCGTGGCCTGGGACAAGAGCGGCAACGTGGTGCTGCACGAGACCGAGGCCGGCGGCAAGACCTCGCCGCTGGCGGACGACGAGGTGGCCCGGCTCAAGAAGGAAGCCCAGGACGTACTCGGCATGGTGACCGGCGGCAAGGGCAAGTAACGCCGTCCCCGCGCTTCGTCACCGTCAGCCACGAAAAAGCCCGCCGGATGGCGGGCTTTTTCGTGGCGGCACCGTCCGCTTCGCAAGCGGCGGCGCGCGGGAGGTCAAGGCGCTTACTTGATCTTGCCTTCCTTGTAGATCACGTGCTTGCGGATGACCGGGTCGTATTTCTTGAACTCGAACTTTTCCGGCGTGTTCTTCTTGTTCTTCTGCGTGGTGTAGAAGTGGCCGGTGCCGGCCGAAGAGATCAGGCGGATCTTGTCCTGCGATTTGCTGGCCATGGGTCGGGCTCCTTAAATTTTCTCGCCACGGGCACGCAGCTCGGCGATCACGGCCTCGATGCCCTTCTTGTCGATGGTACGCAGCGCGTGGTTGGAGACGCGCAGTTTCACCCAACGGTTTTCGCTGGGGACCCAGAAGCGGCGCTCGTGCAGGTTGGGCAACCAGCGGCGGCGGGTCTTGTTGTTGGCATGCGAGACGTTGTTGCCGGTCTGCACACCCTTTCCGGTGACTTGGCATACACGGGCCATGATGACCTCCGTAAACGTGAAGACCGTCCCTTGGCCAGGACGGCGTCGGCCCAGCGACGCCTTGGGAAGGCGCCACGCGATGGCTGGAGGATGCAGCATCGATGTGCCATGGTGCCCGCATCGCGCGGCGGGCAGACCCTTTTCAAGGCAAGGGCGGCATGATCGAGCCGCTTATTATGCGGCAAGCGTGAAGTCAAGCGCAAACGCAAAGGCGCGCAGCCTCGCCACCCCGCGATGCGAAAGTCTGCCGCTCCCGACCCGGGTTATGGGACAATTCCATGCTTTGCATGGGACCGCAGGTCCGGCGCCGCACGCTTTCGGCCATGGCCGGACACGACGTCGAGGCCCTGCAGTTTTCGGCCAGGACGCGGCTTCAAAAGCGCCGCGCCTGCCGAGCCTTCCTTGAAGGCGGCGCTCACGCTCCGCCTTTTCCAACGACAAAGATCAGCGCGAGGGACATCCAATGGTCGACGACGCCAACCACGGGCCGGGCAACGGCCAGGCCATCCAGCCACAGCTGGTGCTGCAGAAGATCTACGTGAAGGACCTGTCCTTCGAGGCGCCCCATGCGCCGCAGATCTTCCAGGAGATCGCCGCCACCGAGGAACAGCCGCAGGTGGAGCTCAACCTGGGCCAGCGTGCCACCGCGCTCGGCAACGACCTCTACGAGGTGGTGCTGAG
The DNA here is from genome assembly GCF_003967035.1 of Aerosticca soli. Lineage (GTDB taxonomy): Bacteria > Pseudomonadota > Gammaproteobacteria > Xanthomonadales > Rhodanobacteraceae > Aerosticca > Aerosticca soli. The sequence continues at coordinate 99,068 of NZ_AP018560.1, forward strand.
CCTCACCCTGACCTGCGCGCTCGGCGAGCGCACCGCCTATCTGGCCGAGGTGCACCAGGCCGGCGTGTTCGGGATCGCCGGTTTCAGCGAGCAGGACCAGGCCGGCATCATCGGCAGCTACTGTCCCAACCTGCTGTTCCCCTATGCGCGGCAGGTGATCTCGACGCTGGTGCTGGAAGGCGGTTTCCCGCCGTTCCTGCTGCAGCCGATCAATTTCGACGCGCTGTTCGCCGAACAGCAGCGGCGCATGGCGATGGGCGGCGGCGAGGCGCCGACGCTCAACAGCTGAAAAAGCCGCGGCATGGCTGATTCGCCACCGATCGTCAGCGTGCTGGGCGCGGGCTCGTGGGGCACCGCGCTCGCCGCGCTGCTGGCCCGCAACGGCGTGCCGACCCGGTTGTGGGGCCGCGACGCCGTCGCGCTCGCGCAGATGGCGCAGTCCCGGCGCAACGTGCGCTACCTGCCGGAGCTGACCCTGCCGGAGGCGCTGGTCTACGAAGCCGATCTCGCGCTCGCGGTGGCGCAAGCCGACATCGCGCTGATCGTGGTGCCCAGCCATGCCTTTGCCGACACCCTGGCCGCGATCGTGCCGCGGTTGTCGGCGGAGGCGGCGATCGCCTGGGCCAGCAAGGGCTTCGAGCCGGGCACCGGCCGCTTTCTCCACGAACTGGTGGCCGAGCGGCTGCCGGGCCGGCCGGCGGCGGTGATCACCGGGCCTTCGTTCGCGCGCGAGGTGGCGGCGGGCTTGCCCAGCGCGATCACCGTGCATGCCGCCGACGAGGCCTTCGCCGTCCGCCTCAGCCGTCTGCTGCATGCGCCCAATTTCCGCGCCTATTCGGGCACCGACGTGCTCGGCGCCGAGCTCGGCGGGGCGATGAAGAACGTGCTGGCGGTGGCCACCGGCGTGGCCGACGGCATGGCGCTCGGCCTGAATGCCCGCGCCGGCCTGATCACCCGCGGCATGAACGAGATGCTGCGGCTGGGCAAGGCCTTGGGCGCCCGGCCCGAGACGCTGATGGGTCTGGCCGGGCTCGGCGACCTGGTGCTCACCACCACCGGTGATCTTTCGCGCAATCGCCGGCTGGGCCTGGCCCTGGGCCGCGGCATGGCCCTGCCGGAGGCCCTGCGCGAGATCGGGCAGGTGGTCGAGAGCGTGCTCACCGCCGATGAGGTCATGCGCCTGGCCGACAAGCACGGATTGGATCTGCCGATCTCCAGCGCCGTGCAGGCGGTGTTGCGCGGCGAGGTGACGCCCGCCGAGGCGTTGCGCCAGCTGATGGCGCGTGAGCAGAAACCCGAATATCCCGCGGAGCTGTTCAGCCCGGCCTGAGGGCGGCGTTTCCCCCGAGGCGAAGCCCCGTCTGCACGCCGCGCGGACCGGGGGCTTGCTAAGCTCGGTCTTTTGGCCGTTTTTACGGACCGGTGCATGCAGCAGGCCGACGACCACCCGCCTTTCGCCCAGGACGCCTTGCCCGCGCCCTGGCGGGCGCTGCTGGCACCGCCTCCGTCCACGGCCGCGGCCGCGGTGCTCGGCTTTTTCATCGATCTGGCCGCGGCGGCCGGCAAACCCTACGCGCAGCTCGAAGTGGCGCCGGTGCGGCTCGAAATGGCCGAGGACGGCCGCTACGCGCGGGCGCTGCCGCTCGATGCGCGCGAACTCCCCGCCGCGCCGCTGACACCGGCCGAGCAGCGCCTGGCCGCGGCGGTGCTCGGCCTGCCGCAGAGCCTGCGCAAGGGGCGCAGTTACGCCCAGCTGCTGGGGCCGGTCGGCGATGCGCTGCTGGAGGACATACTCGGCGTGCCCTGTTTTCTCGGTGGCCTGGCCGGCTTGAGGCTGGGTCGCGGGCCGTCGCGGTCTTTCACCTGGCATTGGGCCCTGGAGGCGGACGGCCGGCAGCGGCTGCTGCCCGTGCTCGCCCAGGGCCTGCGCCTGCTCCGGGTGCACGGCCTGTGGTATCTCGATCCCGGACAGGCGCAGCTCGGCCGCTTGCAGGCCTCGGCGGCGGAGGCGGCCTGGCTGGACCTGCCGCCCCTGCGCCCGGAGGACAGCGCGGCCCTGCGCGGGGCGCTGGCCGCCGACGAGGCGCTCGCCGCGCGCATGCCGCCGCCGCGGGTGTTCGAGGAGATCCGCCGCGAGGAGCCGGCGCCCCGACCGGTGCTCACCTTGCATGCGCTGACCCGGCACGCGCGGCTGGCCGCCGGCACGCCGCCGCTCGCCTATGCGCGGCTCGCCTTCGACTATGCCGGCGAACGCTTGCCCGGGCGCGGCGGCGACCCGCTGGTGCGGCGTGTCCGCCACGGCCGGCTGGTTGAGATCGCCCGCCGCCGCGCCGAGGAGCTCTCGGCGATGGAACAGCTCGAGCGCGCCGGGCTCACGCCGGCCGTGGACACCGAAGGGCTGCCCTGGGATCTGGCCGACACCCTGCCCGAGGACGCCTGGCTGTTTCCGGGCAAGGGCCACGCCGGTGCGCTCGAGGTCAACACGCCGGCGCGCTGGCTGGCATTGCGGCCGCGGCTGGAGGCCGAGGGCTTCCAGCTCGACTATGCGCCGAGCTTCCCGTTCGAGGTGCTGGAAGGGCCGGTGCGCTGGTACGGCCGGGCCAGCGAGGATGCCGATGACCAGGCCTTCGACCTCGAGATCGGCATCGAGGTCGAGGGGCAGCGGCACAATCTGCTGCCGGCGGTGGCACAGGCGCTGGCCGAACATCAGCTCAGTCTGCGGCCGTCGCCGAACGAGACGGAGGACGCGGTCTGGTATGCGCCGCTGGACGCGCGCCGGCGTGTGCCGGTGCGGCTCAAGGAGCTGCGCGGCCTGCTCGCGCCGCTGGCCGAATACCTGGACTGTCCGCGGCCGCAGCTGCACTTGCCGCGGGTGCAGGCCGGACGGCTGGACGAGCTCGCCGCCGCGCTGCCCGGCGGCGGCGAGCTCGAGGCGCCGGAGGATCTGCGCGGGTTCACCGCGCGCCTCAGGGCGGCGGCCGAGCGCGCCAGCGACGCGGTACCGGCCGGGCTCACCGTCACCTTGCGCCCCTATCAGCGCGAGGGGCTGCGCTGGCTGAACGCGCTGGCCGAGGCCGGCGTGGGCGGGGTGCTGGCCGACGACATGGGCCTGGGCAAGACGCTGCAGCTCATCACCCACCTGCTCGCGCTCAAGGAACGCGGCGCGCTGGATCACCCCGCGCTGATCGTGGTGCCGACCAGCCTGATTCCGAACTGGCAGGCCGAGCTTACCCGTTTCGCGCCTTCACTCAAGGTGCTCGCCCTGCATGGCCCGCAGCGTGGCGGCGACTTCAGCCAGCTCGGCGCGCAGGACGTGGTGCTGACCAGCTACGCGCTGCTGCCGCGCGACGTGACCGCCCTGCGCCGGCAGCCGTTCGCGCTGATCGTGCTCGACGAGGCGCAGCAGGTGAAGAACCCGCGCACCCAGGCGCGTCGCGCCGTGCTCACCTTGCGCGCGCCGCGCTGCGTGTGCCTGACCGGCACGCCGCTGGAGAACCACCTGGGCGAGCTGTGGTCGCAGATCGACCTGGCCGTGCCCGGCCTGCTGGGTGACGAGAGCGCGTTCCGCCGCCATTACCGCGTGCCGATCGAGAAGCAGCACGACGCCGATTGCCAGGCGCGGCTCAACCGGCGCATCGCGCCGTTCGTGCTACGCCGGACCAAGGCTCAGGTCGCCGCCGAACTGCCGCCCAAGACCGAGATCGTGCGCCGCGTGGTGCTCGACGGCCGCCAGCGCGAGCTCTACGAGAGCCTGCGGTTGACCCTGGCCGAGGAACTGCGCCGGGTGATCGCCCAGCGCGGGCTGGCGCATTCGGGCATCGTCGTGCTCGATGCACTGCTGAAGCTGCGCCAGGTGTGCTGCGATCCGCGGCTGGTCAAGCTGGAAGCCGCGCGCGGCGTGCACGAGTCGGCCAAGTTCGAGCTGCTGATGGACATGCTGCCGGCGCTGCTGGACGAGGGGCGCAAGGTGCTGCTGTTCTCGCAGTTCACCGAAATGCTCAAGCTGATCGCCGCCGAGCTCGACCGCCGCCGCCTGCGCTACGTCATGCTGACCGGCGAGACGCGCGACCGCGCCGAGCCGGTGCGCCGCTTCCAGGAAGGCGAGGCGCCCTTGTTCCTGCTCTCGCTCAAGGCCGGCGGCGTGGGCCTCAACCTCACCGCCGCCGACACCGTGATCCACTACGACCCGTGGTGGAACCCGGCGGCCGAGGAACAGGCCTCCGATCGCGCCCACCGCATCGGCCAGGACAAGCCGGTGTTCGTGTTCCGCCTGATCACCGTCGGCACGGTGGAGGAGCGCATCGAGGAACTCAAGGCGCGCAAGGCCGAACTCGCCGCCGCGGTGCTGGAAGGCGGCGGCAGTCGCGAGCGGCTGCATTTCGACGAGTCCGACCTCGAGGCCCTGCTCGCGCCGCCCTGAAGACCGCGAGCCGCCGGTCGCCGCGTCAGCCGCCGGCGAGCAGGGCGGCGATGCGCGCCATGTGCGACTGCGCGGTCTCGCGCACGGCGGCCTTGTCCGCTTCCGGGTCGCGGCCCTGCCAGTGCAGGTCCTCCTGCGGCAATTCGTGCAGGAAGCGGCTCGGCCGGTTGGCGAGGATCTCGCCGTATTTCTTCGTCCGCGCCGACCAGGACAACGTGAGCTGCTCCTTGGCGCGGGTGATGCCGACGTACATCAGGCGCCGTTCCTCGTCCAGGCGGCCCTCGTCGATCGCCCCCTCGTGCGGCAGCGTGCCGTCTTCGCAGCCGACGATGAACACGAAGCGGAACTCCAGCCCCTTGGCCGCGTGCAGCGTCATCAGGCGCACCGCATCGCCCGGGTCGTCGCGGTCGACGTGGCCGAGCAGGGCGAGCTGCGCGGCCAGATCGCCGGCGCGGGCGCCACCGCGCTGCATGGCGCGGAACCAGTCCACGAGTTCGCGCAGATTGGCCAGGCGCCGTTCGCGCTGCTCGGGGTCGGCCACGCTGGCGGCCAGCTGCGCGGCATAGCCGCTGCGCGCGAGCACGCGCTCGACGAGCGCGGCGGCGTCCTCGTGCACGGCTGCGCTGTGCAGCTCGTCGATCAGCGCGGTGAACTGCGCCAGTGCCGCCGCCGGCCGCGGCGCGAGCTGGCGCAGCACCGCGTCGCTCTGCGCCGCCTCCAGCAAGGTCACGTGTCGCGACTGCGCGAGCTGGCCGAGCTTCTCCAGCGTGGTCGCGCCGATCTCGCGTTTGGGCGCGTTGACCACGCGCAGGAAGGCGGCATCGTCGCTCGGGTTGACCAGCAGGCGCAGGTAGGCGAGCACGTCCTTGACCTCGGCACGGTCGAGGAAGGACAGCGCGCCGGTGAGGTGATAGGGCACGCGGGCCAGGCGCAGCGCCTTTTCCAGCGGCCGCGCCTGGAAGTTGCCGCGGTAGAGCACGGCGATGTCGTGCCAGCGCGCCTTGTGTTTTTCCACCAGCGTGGCGGCGATGGCGGCGACGCGCTCGGCCTCGTGCTCGGCGTCCTTGCATTCGAGCACGCGGATCGGCGCGCCTTCCGGATGCTCGCTCCACAGCCGCTTGGCATGCAGATGCGGGTTGTTGGCGATCAGCGCATTGGCCGCGCGCAGGATGCGCTTGCCGCAGCGGTAGTTCTGTTCGAGCTTGATCACCTTGAGCTGCGGAAAATCGCGGCCGAGCTGGGCGAGGTTCTCCGGGTTGGCGCCGCGCCAGGCATAGATCGACTGGTCGTCGTCGCCCACGCAGGTGAAGCGGCCGTGCGCGCCGGCCAGCGCCTTGAGCAGGCGGTACTGGGCATCGTTGGTGTCCTGGTATTCGTCCACCAGCAGGTAGTCCAGGCGCGCGCGCCAGGCCGCACGGCAGGCGTCGTCCTCCTCCAGCAGGCGCAGCGGCAGCCGGATCAGGTCGTCGAAATCCACCGCATTGAAGGCGGCCAGGCGGCGCTGGTAGGCGGCGTAGATCGTCGCCGCCTCCAGCTCGCGCGGGCTGGCTGCGGCGGCGAGCGCTTCTTCCGGCGAGAGACCGGCGTTCTTGGCGCGGCCGATCAGCTGGCGCAGGCCGGCGAGCGCGTCCGGCTTGCTGCCGGCCGGCGCCAGTTCCTTGATCAGTGCCGCGGCATCGTCCGCGTCCAGCACGGAGAACCCGCGGCGCAGCCCGGCACGGGCGTGCTCGACTTGCAGGAACTTGAGCCCGAGCGCATGGAAGGTGCACACGGTGAGCGCCGCGGCATCCTCGCCGCCGAGCTGCCGGGCCACGCGTTCGCGCATCTCGCGCGCGGCCTTGTTGGTGAAGGTGATCGCGGCGATCTTGCCGGCGGCAAAGCCGCGCCGCCGGATCAGGTGCGCGATCTTGCTCGTGATCACGTGGGTCTTGCCGGAGCCGGCGCCGGCAAGCACCAGCAGCGGACCCTCGCAGTAGTCGACGGCGGCCTGTTGTTGCGGATTGAGCACGTGCGGTGAGAGAGCGTTCGGCGGGGCGACGCCGCCGGCCGTCCGGCCGGCGGAAGGGCCGCCTACTGTGCCACACTTGACGATCGCATCGCGTCCGTAGCGGCGCGCTTTTTCAAGGTTCGCCAAGCCGCTTTCGATGGCCAAGCTTTATTTCTATTACTCGGCGATGAACGCCGGCAAGACCACCACGCTGCTGCAGAGCGCCTATAACTATCACGAGCGCGGCATGCGCACGCTGATCCTGACCCCGGCGCTGGACGACCGCTACGGCGAGGGCAAGGTCGCCTCGCGCATCGGGCTCCAAGCCGACGCGCGCCGCTTCGCCGCGGACGCCGATGTGTACGCGCTGGTCGAGGCCGACATCGCCGCGCGCGGGCCGCTGCACTGCGTGCTGGTGGACGAGGCGCAGTTCCTCACCCGCGCACAGGTGTGGCAGCTCACCGACGTGGTCGACCGTCGGCACATCCCGGTGCTCGCCTACGGCCTGCGCACCGATTTTCGCGGCGAGCTGTTCGAGGGCAGCCGCCACCTGCTCGCCTGGGCCGACGAGCTCACCGAGATCAAGACCATCTGCCACAGCGGCCGCAAGGCGACCATGGTGGTGCGCGTGGACGAGCACGGTCGCGCGGTCACCGAGGGCCCGCAGGTGGAAATCGGCGGCAACGACCGCTATGTCTCGGTCAGCCGCGCCGAGTTCAAGCACATCACCCAGGGCCACGGTCGGCTCGAGCTCAAGCAGAACGTGCTGCCGCTCGGCGAGGCGCCGCCGGTGGCCGACGACGAGGATTGACGATGAACGATTCCACCGCGCCGCGCTGGCCGCGACCCTACTGGCGGCAGCCGGGCGAAAACGTCCTGCTGCAGTTCTACGTGTTCGGCGGCTTCGCGCGCGATCTCGCCATCCCGGCCGGACGCTACGACAGCCGCGGACTGCCCGAAGGCGTCGAGCTCAAACGCTTCCAGAACGCCGTGCTGCGCGACTGGGAAGGCTATCCGCTGGCCGGCGCGCTCGGCGAGGTGCTGCGCGAGGAATCGCCCGAGGTCTACGAGGCCGCGCGCCGGGCGCCGGAGGTGCTGGTGATCCGCGGCGAGCTCGCCGATCCCGATTCGCTCGACTATCTGCGCGACACCCTGGGCGTCATCGCCGGCCTGCTCGACGTCGGCGGCGGCGCGGTGCTCGATCCGCAGATCCTCTCGCTGTTCGCCGCCGAGGACTGGCGTCGGCGCTACCTCGTGCCCGGCGGCGCACCGCCACGCAACCATGTCCTGATCCTGCGGCGCGAGGAAGAGGACGCCGCCGGCCGCTCGCGCATCAACACGCGCGGCATGCGCAAGTTCGGCCGCCCCGATCTCGACCTGCGTCACGTGCCGGACACCGCGCTCGACCGCGCCGGCGCGCTGTGCGAGCAGCTCGTCGAACTCATGATGCTGGGCGCGGATTTCGTCGATGGCCAGCGCCTGGAGGTCGAGGGTCTCGCCACCGCGCTCGCCGTGCAGCGCGGCATCGACGAGGCCGAATTCGGCCACGCCTACGTTGCGCTGCGCTGGCCGTGAATCCAAAGCCTCAGACGGCGTGCCGACGCCAGGGCTTGATGGCGTCAAGCGTCTGGGCGATACGGTCCTTGGTCAGGGCGAGGTCGTAATCGGCCTGCAGCCCGATCCAGAAATCCTCGCTGGTACCGAAAAAGCGTGCCAACCGTAGGCCAGTGTCGGCGGTGATGCCGCGCCGGCCGGCGATGATCTCGCCGACGCGCGTGGCGGGAATGTCGATGGCCTTGGCCAAGCGATACTGGCTGATGCCCATCGGCACGAGGAATTCCTCGCGCAGGATCTCACCCGGGTGCGGATAGGGAACGGTACGCATGATCTCTCTCGATGCTTGTCGTGGATGGGGCCGTGGTTAGTGGTAATCGACGATTTCCACGTCATAGGCATCGCCTCGGTGCCAGCGGAAACACACGCGGAACTGGTCATTGATGCGGATGCTGTAGTGGCCAGCCAGGTCGCCCTTCAAGGCTTCCAGGCGGTTGGCGGGCGGTATGCGCAGATCGTCCAGGCGGCCGGCACGGTTGAGCATGGCGAGTTTGCGCATGGCAACGGTTTCGATGCTGGCCCAGCGGCGGACGCGCCTGCCGTTGAACAGGGCTTCCGTGTCGGCGCTGCGAAAGGTCCGGATCACGCTCGTATCATAACGTTTGTCGTTATTAACGACAAGCGTCATCATTGCCGTGGCTTTCAACGCTGGCAGCGCGGACACCAGAACGTCGAGCGCTGGCCCAAGGTGACCGCGCGGATCGGCGTGCCGCACACGCGACACGGCTCGCCCTCGCGGCCGTAGACGAACAGTTCGCGGAAGAAATAACCCGGCGCGCCGTCGGGGCTGAGAAAATCGCGCAGCGTGGTGCCGCCGCGTTCGATCGCCCACGCGAGGATGCGCTTGACCTCGGCGGCCAGCCGCGCATGGCGCGCGCGCGACACGCCGCCGGCCGCGCGGCGCGGATCGATGCCGGCGGCGAACAGCGCCTCGCTGGCGTAGATGTTGCCGACGCCGACCACGATCGCGTTGTCCATCAGGAAAGTCTTCACCGCGGCGCGGCGGCCGCGCGAAAGCCGCCACAGCCGATCGCCGTCGAAGGCGTCGGTGAGCGGCTCGGGGCCGAGCCCGGCGAGCAGCTCGTGCGTCTCGCCGGGTGGTTGCCACAGCAGGCAGCCGAAGCGGCGCGGATCGGTGAAGCGCAGCACGCGCGCGGCGGCATCGGCACCGGCTTCGAGCGCGATGTCGATGTGATCGTGCGGGCCGGGCGGCGTGTCCGGCGGCAGCACGCGCAGCAGGCCGCTCATGCCCAGATGCAGCAGCGCGCTGCCGGCGGCGGTGTGCAGCAGCAGGTATTTCGCGCGCCGTTCCACCGCCTCGATGCGCTGTCCGGGCAGCCGCTCGGACACTTCACGGGGGATCGGCCAGCGCAGGTCGCTCCGGCGCAAGGTCACCGTGACGATGCGCCGGCCGAGAAGGTGGGGCGCGAGGCCGCGGCGCGTGGTTTCGACTTCAGGCAGTTCCGGCATGGGAGTGGATGGAAAGGCCGTGCGGTGGCGAGACGCGGCTCAGGGCCGCTCCGCGAGGCAGAGCGGCCCTGCCCTGCGCAGGCTCATTCCCAGGCGACATGGAAGCTGCCGGGCTGGTCGATGCGCTCGAAGGTATGGGCGCCGAAGCAGTCGCGCTGGGCCTGGATCAGGTTGGCCGGCAGCCACGCGCTGCGGTAGCCGTCGTAGTAGGCGGCCGCCATCGACAGGCACGGCACCGCGATGCCGTGGGCGAGCGCGGTGCCGACCACTTCGCGCAGGGCGTCCTGGTAGGCGCAGGCGACCTTGCGGAAGTCCTCTGCGAGCAGCAGGTTGGGCAGTTCCGGCTGGGCGCGGAAGGCGGCGGTGATCGCCTCCAGGAAGCGCGCGCGGATGATGCAGCCGCCGCGCCAGATCGCGGCGATGGTGCCGTGGTCGAGCGGCCAGTGGTATGCGGTCGCGGCGGCGCGCAGCTGCGCGAAACCCTGCGCGTAGGAGACCAGCTTGCCGAGGTAGAGGGCGCGGCGGACCTTCTCCACGAAAGCGGCGCGGTCGCCCTGGAAGCGCGCCGTCTGCGGCCCGGTGAGCAGCTTGCTGGCGGCCACGCGCTCGTCCTTGAGCGCGGAGAGCAGGCGCGCGAACACTGCTTCGGTGATCAGTGACAACGGGACGCCGAGGTCCAGCGCGCTCTGGCTGGTCCATTTGCCGGTGCCTTTCTGCGCGGCGCGGTCGAGCACGAGGTCGATCAGCGGCTGGCCGGTGCGCTCGTCGCGCTTGCGGAAGATGGCGGCGGTGATGCCGATGAGATAGCTGTCGAGCTCGCCGCGGTTCCATTCGGCATAGATGTCGGCCAGTTCCGCGTTGCCGGCGCCGAGTACGCCCTTGAGCAGGGCATAGCTTTCGGCGATCAGCTGCATGTCGCCGTATTCGATGCCGTTGTGCACCATCTTGACGTAATGGCCGGCGCCGTCCGGTCCCAGGTGGGCCACGCACGGCGTGCCGTCCGGCGCACGCGCGGCGATCGCCTCGAAGACCGGCGCCACCAGGGCATAGGCCTCGGCCGGACCGCCGGGCATGATCGAGGGGCCGTGCAGCGCGCCCTCCTCGCCGCCGGAGATGCCGGTGCCGATGAAATGCGCGCCGGCTTCGCGCAGGCGCCGCTCGCGCCGGATGGTGTCCTGGAAATGGCTGTTGCCGCCGTCGACGACCACGTCGCCCGGCGCGAGCAGGGGCAGCAGCGCGTCGAGCATCGCATCGACCGGCGCGCCCGCCTTGACCATCAGCACGATGCGCCGTGGCCGCTCCAGCGCGGCGACGAAATCGGCAAGCTCGAGGAACGGTTCGAGCTCGCCCGGATGCGCGGCCGCCACTTCTTCGGTGACCGCGCGGGTGCGGTTGAACACCGCCACCTTGAAACCATGCCGGGCGATGTTGAGCGCAAGGTTGCGTCCCATCACCGCCATGCCGATCACACCGACGTCGCAACGGCTCATGACGTGCCTCCGGTTGGCCGAATGCGGCCCGATATGGGGTGGGTCGGCACGTGTCGCAAGGCGGGCGGCGGTTTGCTCACGGCCCCGCGACGCGCGCCGCCTGTCGCGCCGGCCGCGGTGTCGCCGCGAGCGGCACCAGGGCGATGCGCGCACCGTCCACGCGCACGAAACGGAACGGCCCGGTGGCGGCCTCGTCACCGTATTCGAGCCGGTGATCGTCCAGGCGCACGACGATGGCGGGCGGCGCCAGGCCGAGCTTGCGCGGGTCGAAGGCGCTGGCCGGGCGCCAGTCCGTCACCGGCGTGGCGGCGAGCGCGGCCAGATCGTCCAGCCATCCCTCATCGGGCGGCGCCGTGGAATCGCCGGTGCACGACCAGCGATCGCGGCGACGCTCGCAGTGGTGCGCCGTACCGCCGGCGAAACGGATGTCGATGCGCCGTACCGCGGTCGGCTCGAGATCGAGCAGCTGCGCCGGCCGGCGCGCGCGGTCGTGCTGCCATTGCCAGATCGCCAGCGCGACCAGCACGCCGGTCGCGGCGAACAGGCCGAGCCGTCGGCGCAGCGTGCGGTTCACCGGCGCCGGCGCCGCCCGTAGATCAGGCCGCCGACGGCGAGCAGCAGCAGCGGCAGTCCGACCAGGAAGCCCCAGCCGAGCAGGCCGAGCGCGCGCTGGGACAGGTCGAGCGCGCGGTCCGGGGCGCCACGCGGCGGCAGGTTCACCAGCACGTCGTCGCCGAGCAGCCAGTCCACGATGCGCTCGCCGAGCGCGCGGTTGCCGCCGTTGCCGAGATAGGCGTTGGAAAGGAAATCGCCGTCGCCGATCACCACCGCGCGCTGCACGTCCTTGTCCGGGCTCGGCGACAGCCGCGACAGCGCGAAGCCGAAGTCGAGCGGGCCCTGGAGCTCCCCCGCGGCGGGGTCGTAGCGGATGGTCGACTCGGCGTCCTCGCGGATCGGCTCCAACTCGGTCCAGCTGCGTGTGCCCGACCGCAGGAACGGCACCGCCGCCCATGCCGAGGCGTCCGTGCGCGCCAGCGCGGCGACCTCGGGAAACAGGGTGGTGAGCAGGAAGCCGCGGGTGATCGGGTGCGCCGGATAGCTGCCCAGCGCGATCAGGCGCGGATCCTTCAGGCCCAGCGCGGCGCCGCCGCCGTCGACCAGCACGCCGGGCAGCACACGGATGCCCAGCGCGGCGGCGAGCGGAGCGAGCCCGGCATCGCCGCCCGGCTCGGTCAGCCACAGCAGATTGCCGCCGCGCTGCAGGTAGTCGACCAGCGCCCGCACGGCGCCGTCCGGCAGCGTCGTCTGTGGACTGGCCAGCACCACCAGGTCGGTGTGCGCGGGCACCGCGGTCGCCTCGGTGAAATTGAGCGGCAACGCGCGCAGTCCGCGCGGTTCGAGCTGGGCGACGAAGGTGCCGAGGTCGGCATTGGCGCGGCCGTCGGCGCGGCGCTCGCCGTCGCCGGTGACAAAGGCAACCAGCCGCTCGCCGCCGCGCGCCAGCCGTTCCAGCGCATTGCTGAAGCTGCGCTCGGAGAGCTCGTCCAGCCGTTGCGAGCGGCCGTGGTAGGTGAGGATCAGGGTGCCGTCCACGCTCACCCCGAGTGCGCGCATCGCCGCCGGATCCTGTTGCGGGTCGACGAAGCGCAGCGTGAGATCGGGCTTCAGGCGGCGGTAGCGCTCGAGGAAGGCGGTCACCGTCTGGCGCAGTTCGCCGGGACTCGCATAGCAGGTCACCGTGACCGGCCCGGCAAGATGGGCCAGCACCGCGCGGCTTTCCGGCGCCAGGCTGGCACGCTGGCCACGGGTCCAGTCGCTTACCCAGGCGTGGCGCTGGCTCAGGAAGCCGAGCGCGAGCGCCGCCGCGCACAACGCCAGCGCGGTCAGCCAGCCGTCCAGCCGTCGCCGGATGCGCATCAGCCGCGTGCCTTCTCGGCGTCCACCCGCCGCACCGCCAGCGCCAGCGCCAGCGCGCCGACCAGCACGAACCAGGCCACGTCGGCACTCGACACCACGCCGCGCAGCAGCGGCTGCAGGTGGGTGCTCATGGCCAGCGCATCGAGCGCGCCGCCCTCGAGCCCGGCCCAGCGCGCGCCGAGGTTGAGCGTCCACAGCGCGAGGGTGATGACCAGGGCGAGCACCGCCGCCAGCGCGGGATGGCCGACGTGCGCCGAGCAGGCGATCGCGAGTGCGGCCAGGGTGGACAGCAGCAACGCCAGCCCGAGCGCGGCCGCCGCCAGCTTGCCCCAGTCCGGCGCGGTCGCGCCGGCCAGCGAGAGAGGCATCGCCAGGACCAGCAGCAGCCACGGCAGCAGCCAGGCCAGCGCGGCCAGATACTTGCCCAGCACCAGCGCACGCGCCGAGAGGCCCATGCCGGCATACAGCGCAAGCCGGCCGGCGCGGCGCTCGCCGGCCAGCATCGACATGCACAGCAGCGGCACCACCGCGCAGGCGAGCAGGGCGAGCTCGGCCAGCAGCGGCACCGCGACCAGGTCGGTGAAGCCAGGCCCATCGGCCCAGGCCGCCAGCCGCACCTGCATGGTGAGAAACTGCCCCAGCATCAGGATGAACCGCCAGGCGAGCCAGGCCAGGGTCAGCGCGGCCAGCACCCACGGCAGCGGCTGCACCAGCAGCCGGCGCAGTTCCAGTCGCAACACGGCCGAAAGGCTCATGCGGCGCGCGCCTCGCCGGCCACGGCGATGGCGAAGAAATGCCGCTCCAGCGCGGCCTCGTCGCCGGCGGCGAGCGGCGCATCGTGGCGCAGCGTCCCCTCGTGCAGGATCGCCACGCGGTCACAGGTGGCGGTGACTTCGCTCAGCAGATGCGTGGACAGGATCACCCCCGCGCCGCGCGCGGCCTCCTCGCGCACCAGGCGGCGCAGCGCGACCTGTTGCACGGGATCGAGCGCGTTGGCCGGTTCGTCCAGCAGCACCAGCGCCGGCCGGTGCACCAGCGCGCAGGCCAGGCCGAGCCGCTGGCGCTGGCCCTGCGAGAGCACGCCGGCCAGACGGCGCGCGAGCGGGCCCAGTGCCAGCCGCGCCAGCATGTCGGCGCAGGCGTGCGTCAGCGCCCTGCCGCGCAGGCCGCGCAGCCGCGCATGTGCGGTGAGATGTTCGTCGACGGTGAGCTCCGGCCACAGCGGCACGCGTTCGGGCAGCCAGCCGAGCAGGCGCCGGGTGGCCTGCGGGTGCTCGGCGAGATCGCGTCCGTCGAGCAGCACGCGGCCCGCGTCCGGACGCAGCGCGCCGGCGATCAGCGCCAGCGTGGTCGACTTGCCGGCGCCGTTCACCCCGAGCAGGCCGAGCACTTCGCCGCGCTCGAGCGTGAGGTCGAGCGCGGCCACCGCGCACCGTCCCGCGCGCCGGCGGCTTGCGCCTTCGAGCCTTAACAGGGGGGCGGAGGAGGCCATTGCGCGATTGTCCGGGCGTCGCCATATCAAGGCAAGGCAAGCGGTGCGTGCCCGGCACCTGCGGCATCTTGACTGGCCACCATGCTGGCAGGTATGGCGTAGCCTCCACTAGACTGCCGCCGATGGCCGCTTCGATCCTTAAAGTCACCCCGAGTCCCGAGATGTTCGATACCTTCCTGAATTTCGTCGCCGGCGGTTTGAGCCAGGCCCGCTGGCCCATGCTGCTGCTGTACACGCTGGTGGTCACCCAGCTCACCATCTTCACGGTGACCCTGTACCTGCACCGCAGCCAGACCCATCGCGGCGTCGACCTGCACCCGGTGGTCGCGCACTTCTTCCGTTTCTGGGGCTGGCTCAGCACCGGCATGGTCACCAAGGAATGGGTGGCGGTGCACCGCAAGCACCACGCCAAGGTGGAGACGCCGGAGGATCCGCACAGCCCGCAGGTCTACGGCATCAAGAAGGTGTTCTGGGACGGTGTCTCGCTCTACCGCGCCGCCACCCTCAACAAGGATGATCTGGAGAAATACGGCCGCGGCACGCCGGATGACTGGATCGAGCGCGCGCTCTACAGCCGTCATCCCTACTGGGGCATCTCGCTGATGTTGCTCATCAATGTCGCGTTGTTCGGCGTCGCCGGCATCGCGATCTGGGCGGTGCAGATGGCCTGGATTCCGTTCTGGGCGGCCGGTTTCGTCAATGGCCTCGGCCATTACTGGGGCTACCGCAATTTCGAGAGCGCCGACACCTCCACCAATCTGGTGCCCTGGGGCCTCTGGATCGGCGGCGAGGAACTGCACAACAACCATCACGCCTTCCCGAGTTCGGCCAAGTTCGCGCTGCGCAAGTGGGAGTTCGACATCGGCTGGGCGGTGATCTGCACGCTGCGTGCGGTGGGTCTGGCCAAGGTGCTGCGCGTGGCGCCGACGCTCGACGTGCGTCCCAACGTGCACCTGCCCGATGCCGAGACGCTGAAGGCCTTGCTCGCCCACCGCTTCCAGGCGATGACCGATTACTACCGCGGCGTGATCGTGCCGACCCTGCGCGAAGAGGCTGCGCATGCCGGCGAGAACCTCAAGGCCATGCCGCGACGCCTGCGCCGGGCGCTGGCCGACGGCGGCCGCTGGCTGGACGGCGAGGGGCACGAACGCCTGCAGGCGCTCTTGGCGCACCGGCCCACGCTGCGCACGGTGTGCGAGTTCCGCAACCGCCTGGCGGCCTTGATGGAACAACGCGGCGCCGAGCAGACGCTGAAGGGCCTGCAGCAGTGGATCGTCGAGGCCGAGCAAAGCGGCATCCGCGCCCTGCAGGATTTCGCCGCGCGGCTCAAGGGCTATGCGTTGGCAGGCTCCTGAGCCCACGCCCCAACCGGGGATGACGAAAAAGCCCGCCGATCCGGCGGGCTTTTTCATTGCCGCGGCGTGCGCAGGTTGTCCGGCGATGCGTGCGGGTCGGTGCTGCGGAAGGGATTGATGTCCAATCCGCCGCGACGGGTATAGCGCGCATAGACCTCGAGGGCGCGCGGGGCGCAGCGCGCCATCACGTCGACGAAGATGCGTTCGACACACTGCTCGTGGAATTCGTCGAAAGTGCGGAAGGAGACGAGGTAGCGCAGCAATCCGGCCCGGTCGATCGGCGCGCCGCGGTAGCGGATCCGCACGCTGCCCCAGTCTGGCTGGCCGGTCACCGGGCAATTGGAGCGCAAGAGGTCCGACACCAGCGTTTCCTCCACCTCGGCCGCGCCGGCGACGAGGCGCAGATAGCCCGGGTTGGGCGGACCATAGTCGTCGATGTCCAGCCGCTGATCGTCGATCGAGCTGCCGGCCAGCTCGGCGAGCGGCAGCGCGGCGACGCGCGGCGCATGCAGGGTCACCGCGACCGCTGCACCGGCGGCGGCGGACAGATCCCGCACCAGCGTGGCGGCGAGCGCGTCGGCATCCGCGATGCGCTCCTGCGCGAAGCCGTTCAGGTAGAGCTTCAGCGATTTGGATTCGATGATGCAGGGCGATGCAGCCGGCACGCGCAGCTCGGCGATCGCCACGCACGGCTTGCCGCGCGCGTCGAGCCAGGACAGTTCATAGGCGTTCCATACATCCACGCCGTGGAATGGCAGCGCCTCGCCGAGGCCGAGCTCGGCGCGCTTGGCGGCGCGGGGGATGGGGAACAGCCGCGAAGGATCGTAGCGGTCGGCATAGACGCTGGGCTTGCCGAGCGGGGAATGGTCGAGCAGGGACATCGTTGCATTCTATCGCCCGACCCGGGACTCCCGGCAGGGGCGCCGATGCCGCACAACCGCTAGCATCCCGCAGCATCATTGCCTGCGTTGGCAGCGGCGAGGGGATCGAAGTGATGACGATGAAGGCCATGGGGTTCGGCGCGTGGGCGTTGACGGTCGCGGGCGGTGTGTTTGCACAGGGGCATGTCCTCGGCGCCGAGGACTACGCCCGCGCCGCGCGTTTTCTGCCGTTCAACGCGACGCCGCTCATCGACCATGCGGTGCAGAAAGTGAACTGGCTCGATGCGCGCCGCTTCTGGTACGTCGATCATGACGCCGGCGGCGACCATTACCTCGTCCGTGGCGTCGATGGCGGCGCGCCCGCGCCGGCATTCGACCAGGCCCGGATGGCCGCGGCGCTGACCGGAGTCACCGGTAAGCCGGTCAAGGCGGAGAAGCTCGGCGTGCAGGATTTCAGCGTGGCCGTCGAGGGTCGGCTCGAGATCACGCGCGGCGGCAAGCACTACCGCTGCGATCTTTCGAGTGCCGTGCCTGCGTGCGCGGAAAAAGCCGCGGGCAAGGAGCCGGGCGTGCTCTCGCCGGACAGGAAAAGCGAAGCCTTCATCCGCGACTGGAACCTGTGGCTGCGCGACGTCGCCAGCGGCAAGGAAACGCAGCTCACTACCGACGGCGCGGAAAACTACGGCTACGCCACCGACAACGCCGGCTGGAAGCACACCGACAAGGCCATCCTGGTGTGGTCGCCGGATTCGACGAAGATCGCCACCTTCCGCCAGGACCAGCGCAGGACCGGCGACATGTACCTGGTCAGCACCAACGTCGGCCATCCCAAGTTGGAACAGTGGAAGTATCCGCTCGTGGGCGACAAGGACGTGACCCTGATCGAGCGCGTCGTCATCGACGTGCCCGCGCGGAAGGTGACGCGGCTGGCCATGCCGCCCGACCAGCACCGCTCCAGCCTGTGCGACGACATAAGCTGCGGCCCCGACGGCGGCTGGGACGACGTGAAGTGGGCGGCGGACGGCAAGACGCTGGCCTTCGTCTCCACCTCGCGCGATCACAAGCACGAGTGGTTCCGCATCGCCGATGTATCCAGCGGCGCGGTGCGCACCGTGTTCGAGGAAGTCGTGCCGACCTACTACGAGAGCGGCAACGATCAGGTCAACTGGTTCTACCTGCCAGAAAGCCGCGAGGCGATCTGGTTTTCCGAACGCACGAACTGGGGCCAGCTCTATCTCTACGACCTCGACACCGGCAGGCTCAAGCACGCCATCACCAGCGGCGAGGGCAACGTCACCCAGGTGCTGCGCGTGGACGCGAAGTCGCGCACCGTGTGGTTCCGCGGCGTCGGCCGCACGCCCGGCGTGAATCCGTACTACCAGCAGTTCTGGAAGGTGAGCCTGGACGGCGGCGCGCCGCAGCTGCTGACGCCGGAAAACGCCGACCACACCATCGGCCTGTCGCCCGACGGCGCGTTCTTCGTCGATGCGTATTCGACGCCGACCACGCCGCCGGTCACGCTGCTGCGCCGCGCCGGCGACGGCGTCACCGTGGCCGAAGTCGCCAAGGCCGACATCGGCCGCCTGCTCGCCACCGGCTGGAAGGCGCCCGAGCCATTCACGGTGAAGGCGCGCGACGGCAAGACCGATCTCTACGGCCTGCTGTTCAAGCCCACGCACTTCGATCCGGCGAAGAAGTATCCGCTCGTCGACTACATCTATCCCGGACCGCAGACCGGCTCGGTGGGGCCGCGCAGCTTCGCCGCCGCGCGCGTGGATCACCAGGCGCTGGCCGAGCTCGGCTTCATCGTCGTCGCCATCGACGGCATGGGCACGCCGTGGCGCTCCAAGGCTTTCCACGACGCCTATTACGGCAACATCGGCGACAACACGCTGCCCGACCAGGTGGCCGGCATCAGGGAACTGGGCAGGCGCCACGCCTGGATCGACCTCGACCGCGTGGGTATCTGGGGCCACTCCGGCGGCGGCAACGCCACCGCCGGCGCGCTGCTGCGCTATCCGGATTTCTTCAAGGTCGGCTGGGCCGAGAGCGGCAACCACGACAACCGCAACTACGAGGACGACTGGGCCGAGAAGTGGCAGGGTCTGCTGGTCACCGACAAGGACGGCAAGAGCAACTACGACGACCAGGCCAACCAGAACCACGCGGCCAACTTGAAGGGCCACCTGATGCTGGTACACGGCACGCTGGACGACAACGTGCCGCCCTACGAGACGCTGCTGGTCGTCGACGCGCTGATCAAGGCCAACAAGGATTTCGATCTGCTGATGATCCCGAACGCGCGCCATGGCTATGCCAAGGCCAACCCCTACGTCACCCGCCGGCGCTGGGACTATTTCGTGCGCCATCTCGCCGGCGACACTCCGCCGGCCGGTTTCGAGATCAAGACGCCGGAGGATTGATCCGGCGTCAGTCGCGGAAGATCGAGGGCGTGCCGACCCAGATCATGCGCACCTCGCGCCTGCCGGCGTTGCGCATGCCGTAGGGGTGGCGCTGGTCGAAATGCACGCTGTCGCCGGCGCGCAGCACGAAGGTGCGGTCGCCAAGCTGCATTTCCAGCTCGCCACTCAGGATGTACCAGAAGCCCTCGCCCTCGCGGTGGATCACCGGTGCCACCAGGCCCGGCGGCACGATCAGGCGCAGCGCCTCGAGCTTGCGTTCGGCGTGCCGGCCGCTCAGGCGCTCGTAGGTGACCGGCGAGTCCAGTTCGATACGATCGTGTTCGTCGGCGCGGCGCACGATTTCATGCGGCGCCGGCACGCTGACGAAATAGTCGATACCCACGCCCAGCGCACGCGCGATCGCCTCCAGCGAGAGCAGCGAGGGCGAGGCCTGATTGCGCTCGACCTGTGACAGGAAGGGAACCGACAGCGCCGAGGCGTCGGCCAGTTGGCGCAGGGTCAGACCGAGCCCGCGCCGACGGGCGCGAATCGCGCCGCCGATGCCGAGCGTGGACGCTTTGCCGGGCGCGCGCGGCATGTCAGGACGTGTGGTCGACCACGATGTGCCATTGGCCGTCGTGTGCATGGAACAGCAGCGTGGTGATGCCCGTGGCCTCGCTGCCGTCGGGCTGCGCGAGGTGGTAGCGGCCGATGACGAAGGCGTGCTGCGGGCCGAGCTGCTGCACGTCGATGAGCTCCAGCCGCAGCTTGCCCATCGGCTTGCCGGTAGCGGCGGAAAAGCGCGGCGCGTAGGCCGCACGGATCGCCGCGTAGCCGGTCACCATGCCGTGCGCATTGATGTAGCGCGTGGTCGGGGCATCCTCGTACAGGCGCATGAAGCCGTCGAGGTCGCCGGCGGTCCAGGCTGCCGCGCTGTCATCCATGGCCTTGGCGATGGCTTGCCGGGTGGCATTCATCGGATCTCATGCATGCAGGTCGAGGGCGACCACCAGTATGGCCGCGGCCAGGCAGAAACGGACGAGTAGTTTCATCGCGGGACGTCCCCTTGGGGTGCGAGGTGGAAGGGCGGTTCGAGTCTAGATGAAAAGTATCCCGGTCAATGCCGCGGCGGCTGCTCGATGCCAGTGGCCGCCGGCTTCACCGCGGCATCATTGCCGCCCTGCTGGTATCTCGCCCGGGAAAGCCGTGGCGTCTGGCCGGTCCTCGCGGGCGGACGGCGTGTGCGGCGCATCTGCCAGACAGACTCATCACCAAGGAGCATTCATGGCCGCGAACCACCGGGCACGCCTGCGCGAGGGCCTGCCTTTTCCCCTGGGCGCCACCTGGGACGGCAAGGGCACCAATTTCGCCCTGTTCTCGGCGCACGCCAGCAAGGTCGAGCTGTGCCTGTTCGATCCCAAGGGCAAGCAGGAGATCGAGCGCATCGAGCTGCCCGAATACACCGATCAGATCTGGCACGGCTATCTGCCTGACCTCGGCCCCGGCACGGTCTATGGTTACCGCGTGTACGGGCCCTACGAGCCTAAGGCCGGCCATCGCTTCAACCCGAACAAGCTGCTGCTCGACCCCTATGCACTCGGCCATACCGGTGAATTGACATGGCATCCGGCCGTGTTCGGTTACCAGATGGAGACGGGCGATGATCTGACCTTCGATGAGCGCGACAGCGCGCCCTACATGCCCAAGTGCGTGGTGGTCGATCCCAACTTCGACTGGGCAGGCAGGCCAGGCCGCGACTGGCGCAGCGGCCAGCGCGGCAAGCTGCTGGTGCCCTACGATCGGACCATCGTCTACGAGATGCACGTGCGCGGCTATACCAAGCTGCATCCGGCGGTGCCCGAGGCGCTGCGCGGCACTTACGTGGGCCTGGGCACGCCGGAGGTGATCGACTACATCAAGTCGCTCGGCGTGACCTCGGTCGAGCTGCTGCCGGTGCACACCTTCATCAACGACAGCCACCTCCTCGAGAAGGGCCTGACCAACTACTGGGGCTACAACTCGATCGGCTTCTTCGCGCCGGAAACGCGCTATGCCCACGAGCCCGAGCAGACCCTGCGCGAGTTCAAGGAGATGGTGGCGCGCTTCCACGAGGCGGGCCTGGAGGTGATCCTGGACGTGGTCTACAACCACACCGCCGAGGGCAACGAGAAGGGCCCGACGCTGTCGTTCAAGGGCATCGACAACGCCAGCTACTACCGCCTGCTGCCGGACCAGCCGCGCTACTACATCAACGACACCGGCACCGGCAACACGCTCAATGTCAGCCATCGCCGGGTCATGCAGATGGTGATGGATTCGCTGCGCTACTGGGTCGAGCAGACCCACGTCGATGGCTTCCGCTTCGATCTGGGCACCATCCTCGCGCGCGAGCCCAACGGTTTCGACAACCAGAGCGGCTTTCTGAAGGCCTGCTGCCAGGATCCGATCCTGAGCGCGGTCAAGCTGATCGCCGAACCCTGGGACTGTGGCCCTGGCGGCTATCAGGTCGGCGGCTTTCCGCCCGGCTGGTGCGAATGGAACGACAAGTTCCGCGACACCGTGCGCGACTACTGGCGCGGGCAGGCATCGGCGGCGGCGCTGGCGCCGCGGCTGTGCGCCTCCGGCGACATCTTCAATTACGAGGGCCGGCGGCCCTGGGCCTCGGTCAATTTCATCACGGCGCACGACGGCTTCACCCTGAACGACCTGGTCACCTACAACGACAAGCACAACGAGGCCAACGGCGAGAACAACCAGGATGGCTCCTCGGATAACCGTTCCTGGAATTGCGGTGCCGAAGGCCCGACCGATGATCCGGAGATCAATGCGCTGCGCATGCGTCAGATGCGCAATCTGCTTGGTACCTTGCTGCTTTCCCAGGGCATGCCCATGCTGCTCGCCGGCGATGAATTCGCCCGTACTCAACAGGGCAACAACAATGCCTATTGCCAGGACAATGAGATCAACTGGCTCAATTGGGATATTAAGGATAAAGGCAAAGAGTTGATCCGCTACGTGCAACAGCTGACCCAGTTGCGGCATCGCTATCCCATCCTGCGGCGCAACCGCTTCCTGTCCGGCGAATACAACGAGGAACTGGGTATCAAGGACGTCACCTGGATCAACGCCGATGGCAACGAGATGCAGCCCGAACACTGGAACGACGGCAACATGAAGTGCTTCGGCATGCTGCTGGATGGCCGCGCGCAGGTCAGCGGCATCCGCCAGCGCGGTCAGGATGCGACCTTGCTGTTGGTGCAGAACGCGCATCACGATCTGGTCAACTTCCAGTTGCCGGAAGTGGCCGGCGGCGCCGGCTGGCGCTGCCTGATCGACACCAACCGGCAGGGTCCGGCCGATGAGGCGAAGTTCGACTTCGGTGCGACCTATGGCGTCACCGGACGCTCGCTGCTGCTGTTCGAGTTGATCGGCCAGGCCGACTACCAGACCGCGCGCTCGGCGCAGGGCAAGACCGGATTCACGCTGACGCCGCGCTCGGGCAACACCAGCCTGCAGCCGGGGCCGCAGTAGCGCCGTCCGCACCCCAGGGGCACCGGTGCCGCGAGGCCCCCAGGCCCCCAGGCCCCCAGGGGTGCTTGGCTGCGGGCCCCTTTTGCGGCACGCATCCTCGAAAAGCCGGAGAGGCCTGGCTTGCCGCTGCGGCCCGCCGCCCTCATCTTGAGGTTTTGGCCGCCGGGTGGCGCCTCATCGTGCCGGTCGGCGCGATGAAGGCGTCACCCGGCGTAGCATCGCAAAACCATGTCTCCATCGACTCCGCCAAGCCGTGCCCTGGCCGGCTTCCATCCCGCCGTCGCCGCCTGGTTCGCGCGCAGCTTTCCCGCGCCCACCGCGGCGCAGGCGGCGGCGTGGCCGGCGATCCGGCGTGGCGAGCACGTGCTGGTCGCCGCGCCGACCGGCTCGGGCAAGACGCTCACCGCCTTCCTCGCCGCCCTCGATGCGCTGGTGCGCGAGGGAATCGAGCGCGGCGGCACGCTGGCGGACGAGACGCGGGTGCTCTACGTCTCGCCGCTGAAGGCATTGTCCAACGACATCCGCATCAACCTGGAAGCGCCGCTCGAAGGCATCGGCGCGGAGCTGGCCGCGCGTGACCTGCCTGAGGTGGCGATCCGCACCGCGGTGCGCACCGGCGACACGCCGCAGGCCGAGCGCGCTTGGCTGCGCAAGACGCCGCCGCACGTGCTGGTGACCACGCCCGAGTCGCTGTACGTCCTGCTCGGCTCGGCCTCGGGGCGCGCGGCGCTCAGGGACGTGCGCACGGTGATCGTCGATGAGATCCACGCGCTGGCCGGCAACAAGCGCGGCGCGCATCTGGCGCTCAGTCTGGAGCGTCTGCAGGCACTGTGCCCGCGGCCGTTGCAGCGGATCGGGCTCTCGGCCACGCAGAAGCCGATCGAGGCGGTGGCGGCTTTCCTGGTCGGCCAGGGCGAGGACGCCGCGCTGGTCTCGCTCGGTGCCGCGCCGGCGTCGACGCCGCGCTGCACGATCATCGACGTCGGCCACGGCCGCGCGCGCGATCTCGGCATCGAGGTGCCGCCGGTGCCGCTCGAAGCGGTGATGTCCAACGACTGCTGGGCGCTGGTCTACGACCGTCTCGCCGTGCTGGCGCAGGCGCATCGCACCACGCTGGTGTTCGTCAACACGCGGCGCATGGCCGAGCGGGTGGCGCGGCACTTGTCCGAGCGCATCGGCAAGGAACTGGTCGCCGCGCATCACGGCAGCCTTTCGCGCGAGCAGCGTCTGGACGCCGAGCAGCGCCTGAAGCGCGGCGAGCTGCGCGTGCTGGTCGCCACCGCCTCGCTCGAACTCGGCATCGACATCGGCGAGGTCGAGCTGGTCTGCCAACTGGCCTCGCCGCGCTCGATCGCCGCCTTCCTGCAGCGCGCCGGACGCAGTGGCCACGCGGTGGCCGGCACGCCCAAGGCGCGGCTGTTTCCGACCTCGCGCGACGATCTGGTCGAATGCGCCGCGCTGCTCGACTGCGTGCGCCGCGGCGAACTCGACACCCTGGCGCAGCCGCCGCAGCCGCTCGACGTGCTGGCCCAGCAGATCGTCGCCGAGGTCGCCTGCGCCGAATGGGACGAGGATGCGCTCTACGCGCTGGTGCGCCGCGCGCATCCGTATCGCGCGCTGGCGCGGCGCGATTTCGACGCCGTGGTGCGCATGCTGGCGGAAGGCTTTTCCACCCGGCGCGGCGCGCGCGCGGCCTATCTGCATCGGGATGCCGTGCACCGGCAATTGCGCGGCCGGCGCGGCGCGCGGCTGACCGCGCTCACCTCCGGCGGCACCATTCCCGACACCGCCGACTACCTGGTCGTGCTGGAGCCGCAGGCGATCGTGGTCGGCACGGTGAACGAGGATTTCGCCGTCGAGAGCCTGGCCGGCGACGTCTTCCAGCTCGGCAACACCAGCTATCGCATCCTGCGCGTGGAAGCCGGCAAGCTGCGCGTGGAGGACGCGCGCGGCGCCCCGCCCAACATCCCGTTCTGGCTCGGCGAGGCGCCGGGGCGCAGCGACGAGCTGTCTTTCGGCGTGTCGCGACTGCGCGAGGAGATCGCCGCGCGGCTCGACGAAGGCGGCCACGCGGCGGCGCTGGCCTGGCTCATGGACACGCTGGGCCTTGCCGAAGCCGCCGCCGCGCAGCTGGTGGATTATCTCGCCCGTGCCAAGGCCGCGCTCGGTGTGCTGCCGACGCAGACCACGCTGGTGTTCGAGCGCTTCTTCGACGAATCGGGCGGCACCCAGCTCGTCATCCATTCGCCCCATGGCAGCCGGCTCAACCGCGCCTGGGGCCTGGCGCTGCGCAAGCGTTTCTGCCGCCAGTTCAACTTCGAGCTGCAGGCGGCGGCGACGGAGGATGCGATCGTGCTGTCGCTGTCGACCAGCCACAGCTTCCCGCTGATCGAGGTCGCCCATTACCTGCACGCGGCGAGCGCGGAGCAGGTGCTCACGCAGGCGCTGCTCGATGCGCCGCTGTTTCCGACCCGCTGGCGCTGGAACGCGGTGACCGCGCTCGCGCTGCCGCGCTTCGTCGGCGGACGCAAGGTGCCGCCGCAACTGCAGCGGATGAAGAGCGAGGACTTGCTCGCCACCGTGTTTCCCGACCAGGTTGCCTGCCTGGAGAACATCGTCGGCGAGCGGCAGATTCCCGATCACCCGCTGGTCGCGCAAACGCTGCACGACTGCCTGCGCGAGGCGATGGACACCGACGGCCTGCTCGCCCTGCTGCGCGGTCTGGAACAGGGCCGCATCGCGGTGGTGGCGCGCGATCTCGCCGCGCCGAGTCCGCTCGCCGCCGAGGTGCTCACCGCCGCGCCGTATGCCTACCTCGACGATGCGCCGCTGGAGGAACGCCGTACCCAGGCCGTGCAGGCGCGCCGCTTCGGCGACCTCGAGGACGCCGGCGATCTCGGCCGGCTCGATCCGGCGGCGATCGCCGCAGTGCGCGAGGAAGCCTGGCCCGAGGTGCGCAGCGCCGACGAGATGCACGAGGCGCTCGATCTGCTGGGCGGCATCACCGCGGCCGAGGCGGCGGCGAACGCGGACTGGGACGGGCGCCTGCAGGCGCTCGCCGAGGCGCGGCGGGCGTGCCTTGCCACATCGAACGCCGAAGGCCTGGCGGTGTGGACCTGCGCCGAGCGGCTGCCGCTGTGGCAGGCCGTGCATCCGCAGCTCACCCTGCATCCGCCGATCGCGCCGCCGGCCGAATACGCCGCGCCGGCATGGACGCGCGAGGATGCGCTGCGCGAACTGGTGCGTTGCCGGCTGTCCGCCGTTGGCCCGGCCACCGTGGCGCAGCTGGCCCGCTCGCTCGGCGTGGATGGCGGCGACGTCGAGCTCGCGTTGATCCGCCTGCAGTCGGAAGGCTACGTGATGCAGGGCCGCTTCAGCGCGGAGGCGACGGACACCGAGTGGTGCGAGCGACACCTGCTCGCGCGCATCCACCGTTACACGCTCGGTCGCCTGCGCCGCGAGATCGAGCCGGTCAGCCGGCGCGATTTCCTGCGCTTCCTCATCGACTGGCAGCATCTTTCGCCTTCGAGCCGCCTGCGTGGGCCGGATGCGCTCACGGCCGTGCTCGCGCAGCTCGAAGGCTACGAGGCCGCCGCCGGTGCCTGGGAGAGCGAGCTCTTGCCCGCGCGCATCGCCGACTACGCGAGCGGCTGGCTGGATGCGCTGTGCCAGGCCGGCCGCGTCGGTTGGAGCCGGCTGCGTGCCGGCGGCGGCAGCGGGCCGGTGCGCTCGACGCCGATCGTGCTGCTGCCGCGTCGTCAAATGGCCGTCTGGACGTCCATTGCGGCCGGCGACGACGAACAGCCGGCGCTGCTTTCCTCGCGCGCGCAGGCGGTGCTCGACGTGCTCGCCGCGCAAGGCGCGTTGTTCTTCGACGAACTGCTCGACGCGACCCGGCTGCTGCACAGCGAGCTAGAGGACGCGCTCGGCGAGCTGGTTGCCGCCGGCCGTGTCAGTGCCGACGGCTTCGCCGGGCTGCGCGCGTTGCTGGTGCCGGCGGCGCAGAAGCAGTCCAGCCGGCACCGGCGCCTGCGCCGCCATCAGCTCACCGGCATCGAGCACGCCGGACGCTGGTCATTGGTGCGCAAGGGCACCACTGCACGCGACGAGGCCGCGGTCGAGCACGTCGCCCGCACGCTGCTCGCCCGCTACGGCGTGATGTTCTGGAAACTGCTCGAACGCGAGGCGCCGTGGCTGCCGACCTGGCGCGAGCTGCTGCGCGTGTATCGACGCCTGGAAGCACGCGGCGAGATTCGTGGCGGCCGCTTCGTCGAAGGCTTGGTCGGCGAACAGTTCGCGCTGCCCGAGGCGATTCCGGCATTGCGCGCGGCGCGCGCACGGCCGGCCGAGGGCGCGCTGGTGGCGGTGAGCGGCAGCGACCCGCTCAACCTGGTCGGCACCGTGCTCGCCGGCGAGAAGCTGCCCGCGCTGGCCGGCACCCGCGTGCTATACGAGGACGGCGTGCCGGTGGCCGCGCTGGTGGCGAACCGGCCGCGCCTGCTCGCCGAGGGCGACGCCGCCGCGCAGCAACGCTGGCGGACGGCGTTGCTGCGGCGGACGGGTATCGTCGATCTTGGCCTCACCGGATGAGGCGATACATCCTCAATGTTTGAGGTTGTCGGTCTGCAAGATGAAACGCGCCACGTTGTCGTGCAGAGCCTTGAGCGAGGGTTCGTGGGCATAGACCATGTGCCCTGAGGGATACCAGGCGCGGCTGATGTTGTTCTGCAACGTGGCCGGAATCGGCAAGTGGCGCAGCTCGTAGTCGGCGGCGAAATAGGGCGTGGCAAGATCGTAGTAGCCGCCATTGACGAAGACTTTGAGATCGGGATTGGTCTTCATCGCCGCGGCGAGATCGCTCATCACATTCAGTGATTGCTGCAGCGAGCGGCCGCCGCGTGCGCCCGGCACGCGATGGGAGAAATCCCAACGTTCGATGTCGGCGAACAGGCGATAAGGCATGTCTGCATCGAACTTCAGCGCGTGCCGTACATAGTCGTTGAAGGCGGCGACGTAAGCTGCGCTGATGGCGGCCGATTGCGGATCGTATTGCGCTTCTTTGCTCAAGGGATCGAGCGATGGGCCTTCAAAGCGGCTGTCCAGGCGGCCGGTGGTGAGGTCCTCGTCGGCTTGCAGGGCATGTTCGAACATGCCTCCCGTGACGCGCAGATTGGCCTTCAAGAGATAGTCGACCGGCAGTCCGGTGTAGCGGTGCAATTGCTCGGCCACGGTTTGTTTGCGCGCCGGGTCAAGTGCGGCGCCGGCGATCAGTGCCGCAGCGTATTCGCCCTGCGCATAGGTTTCCACCTCATGCAGGAATGGCTCCAAGGCGGCCGGCGGCTGCGGTAGTTTGTGGTGGTAGTAGGCAGTGGCGGCAAAGGTCGGCAGTGCCAGCACATAAGGCATTTCCACACCGGGGTTGTGTTCTGGCCCGTCGATGCTGGTATCGAAACTCAAAATCTGCGAAAGCAGGATGACGCCGTTGAGATCGACGGCATAATTGCTGGTAAGCAGATTTGCCACCACGGCCGAACGGGTGGTGCCGTAGCTTTCACCAAACAGATATTTGGGTGAGTTCCAGCGACCATGACGGGTGAGGAACTCGGTGATGAATTGGGCGAAGGCCTCTCCGTCGCCGTCCACGCCATAGATTTCTTTCTTGCGTTCCTTGAGTTGTTCCTCGCGTTTGCCCTTGTCTTCGCCGCTGGCGAGCAATCGGCTGAATCCAGCGCCCGGGGCATCGATGAAGACCAGGTCGGACACATCGAGCAGGCTGTAGGTATTTTCGGTCAGGGTATAGGGCGCCGCCGGCGTATGCCGATCGTCGCTGGTGACCACTCGTTTGGGACCGAAAGCGCCCATGTGCAGCCATACCGTGGCCGAGCCGGGCCCACCGTTGTAAAGAAAAGTGATCGGGCGCCGGGCTGGATTCTCGCCTTTCTTGAAATAGGCGACATAGAACATGCTGACGGTGGGTTCGTGTTCTTTTTCGCCCTTGCCATGCAATACGAGTGTCCCGGCGATTGCTTGGTAGGCGATGTGATGTCCTTCCACATTGACGCTGCCCTGGCTGACCGCATCAGGCGGCTGGGTTATGGCCGTCGTTGCAGTGGTTTTTCCCGGGTCGGCAGGATCGGCATCGGGCTTGTCCGTCTTGGCGTTGCCCGCGGTCGGCAGAGCGAGCAGCAGGGCAAGGGCGAGTGGGGTGGTGAAGGTCGGGCGCATGGATGATTTCTCCCCTGAAGTTGCTTCCGAGCTTGCCACCGTAATCCATCCATGCGCATACGCTAAAAGTCATGGTTAGAGTGCGTTCTTTTTCATCGCGCGAGCAGCACGATCGCAACCGCGGCGAGCATGAGTCCGAGCACGTTGGGCCAGCGCAGGCGCTCGCCGAAGACGCCCACCCCGACGAGCGTGCCGAGCGCGACCACGCCGAGGTTCATGCCGGCGAACACCCGCGCCGGCTGGTCCGGCAACGCCCGATGGGCGGCGAGATAGGCGTAGATGTTGCCGAAATTGAGCGCGCCGAGCAGCACGCCGGCGGCGAGGTTGCGCAGCGTGAACGGCGTGCGCCGCGCGGGCCAGAGCGCCATCAGCAACGCCACCGGCGTGGCCAGCGCGAACATCGTCGGCAGGCTCACGGCAAGCGGCACGCCGACGGCGGCGACGTGCTTGAGCAGTACGTCGATGGCGGCAAAGCCCGCGCAGACCACCAGCGGCCAGTACCGGGCACCGGACGTGGCGGCCGTCTCGCGCGGCCCGCGTGCGAGCAGGCCGACCAAGGCCAGCCCGCCGAGCAAGAGCCCGGCCGCCAGGCGCGGCGTCCAGGTCTGGCCGAACAGAAAAAACGCGGCGAGCAGTGAAAACAGCAACGAAAGCCGCTGCGCCACCTCGGTGCGCACGATGCCGGCGCTGCGCACCGAGGCGCCCAGGGCCAGGAAGATGCAGGGCAGCAGCACGCCGAGCAGGCCGAGCGTCGGCCACGGCAGGGCGTCGGCGGCGAACGCCTGCGGCGGCGCCAGGGCAAGGCGGCCAAGCAGCGCGGCGGTCGGGTAGTTCCAGGCCACCATCTGGGCCACGTCCAGTCCGCGGGCGGAAGCGAGCTTGAGCAGCACCGAGACCATGACGCTGGCAAGGACGGCGCAAAGCAGGGCGAGCATGGGTCATCGACCTCTCGTTTCGAAGCAACGGACGGGTTCAGGCCAGCCGGCGTGTCTGCCCGGGCGCGAGGCCATCGAGCGCATACGGGCCGATCCGCAGCCTGACCAGGCGTAAGGTCGGCAGGCCGACCGCGGCGGTCATCCGGCGCACCTGGCGGTTGCGGCCCTCGCGCAGGGTGAGTTCGAGCCAGTCGGTGGGAATCCTCAGGCGATGGCGCACCGGTGGATCACGCGGCCACAGCCAGTCGGGCGCGGGCACGCGCACGGCCTGCGCCGGCAGCGTGGGACCGTCGTTCAACGGCACGCCGCGCCGGAGCGCGGCCAGCGCGGCCTCGTCGATCTCGCCCTCGACCTGGACCAGATAGGTCTTGGGCTGCTTGTGCCGCGGGTCGGTGAGCCGGTGCGCGAGCGCGCCGTCGTCGGTGAGCAGCAGCAGGCCTTCGCTGTCGCGATCCAGACGTCCGGCCGGATAGACGTCCTTTTGCATGACGTAGCCGGCCAGGGTCTGGCGCGGGTCGGCGCCGCTGAACTGGCTCAGCACCCCATAGGGTTTGTTGAGCGCGATCAGCATCGCCGCCCGCGCACTTTTCTCACGCCGGCCGCGGGCACACCGACTGCAGGCCGTCGATGTGCTCGTGCAGATCCGCCGAGATGCCCTGCCACATCGGGTCGAGAATGACGTCGATGCCCTCGTAGCGGGCTAGCTTGGCCGCCGGCACGAAGCCGGCGTCGCCGGCGACCAGGATGATCTGGTCGACCAGCCGCTTGTAGGTGAGCGTGGCGATGTCCAGGCCGATCTTCATGTCGATCTGGGTCTGGCGCATGTCCGGCTCGAAATGCTCGTCGGTGAGGTCCTCCCATTCGAGCTCGGCGTCGTGCAGCTGCTGGTAGGCGTTGCGCTTCAACTGCCACTCGCCGCGGTCGACCAGACGCCCCAGCCGCAGGGCGAGCTTGCGCTGGCGGCGCAGCTGGTCGTGCAGCTCGCGGCGGAAAGTGGCGGCGTTGGTGCGCGAGAAGTCGAAGGCTTCGCCGCTGATCGGCTTGGTCAACGTCTTGTCCAGCGGCGGGCAGTCATAGAAGAAGATGCGATACAGCGATTCGCGCGGGCGGTCCAGCGCCTTGAGATGTTCGAGCGCCATGCCGAACACGGTCTTGGCCACGGTGCGGGCGTCGTTGGGATCGCGGTCGGCCCAGACCTTGCGATAACGGGCAAGGAAAAAGGCGCCGTCGACGAGGATGGCGGTGCGTTGCATAGGTTTGATGGATTCCTTGAAAAAAGCCGGTGGGCAAAGATGTGCCGCGCCGCTCCTGGGGAACGGCGCGGCGCGCATTCTACGCGAGTCGCCTGCGCGGCCGGTTCCCCGCGCGAAGGCGCTTCAAGGATCCAGGGTCTGCGCCGGCAGGGTGACGTGCACCGGCGCGGCCAGGTCGGTGGCCGAGTGGCCGACGAACAGCGCGAAGTCGCCGGCGCTGCGCACCCAGCGCCGGCTAGCCACGTCGAAATGGGCGAGCAGGCGCGGCTCCAGCGCCACGGTGAGCGTGCGCGCTTCGCCCGGCGCCAGGCTCACCTTGGCAAAGCCC
This sequence comes from Aerosticca soli, assembly GCF_003967035.1. Classification (GTDB taxonomy): domain Bacteria; phylum Pseudomonadota; class Gammaproteobacteria; order Xanthomonadales; family Rhodanobacteraceae; genus Aerosticca; species Aerosticca soli. The sequence continues at coordinate 130,368 of NZ_AP018560.1, forward strand.
GCCAGCCGCCGTACCGGCGAGTCGGGCGTCTGCGCATACACCTGCATCACGTCCGCGCCGGCGCGCGTGCCGACGTTGCGCACGCGCACCGCGACCTGCGGCACGCCGTCGACGATGCGCACCTTCGTCGCCTCATGTTCGAAGCGCGTGTAGGAGAGCCCGTAGCCGAACGGGAACAGCGGTTCGAGCCGCTGGCGCTGGAACCAGCGATAGCCGACGTCGGCACCCTCGATGTCGTAGTTCACCGCCGTCGGCGGCGGCGAGCCGGGCGCGGCGCCTTCCAGCACCGGCCGCGGCAGCTGCGCGAGCGCGCGCGGCCAGGTGATCGGCAAGCGTCCGGACGGATCGACCTTGCCGAACAGCAGGTTGGCGATCGCCTCGCCGCCGGCGCTGCCCGGGTACCACGCCGCCAGCACCGCGCCAACGCGGTCGAGCCAGGGCATCGCCACCGGGCTGTTGGTCTCCAGCACCACCACGGTGCGCGGATTGGCGTGCGCCACCGCTTCCACCAGTGCGTCCTGCTGGTCGGGCAGGGTGAGATCCGCCGCGTCGATCGACTCGGCCGCCCATTGCTGCACGAACACCACCGCCACCTGCGCGCGCGCGGCGAGTGCGGCCGCGGCGGCCGGATCGGTGCCGGGGTCGAAGTCCACCCGCGCCTGGCCGGCCAGCGCGCGGATCGCCGCGAGCGGCGCGGACGGGTGATAGGTCACCGGACCCGGCCACGCGGTGGGCTGCAGGCCCGGCACCGCGTTGCCGCCGCGCGGCGTCACCAGCGAGGAACCGCCGCCGGCGAGCACGCCCTTGTCCGCGTGCGCGCCGATCACCGCGATCGAGGCCGGCTGCGCGAGCGGCAGCAGGTCGTGCTCGTTGCGCAGCAGCACCGCGCCGGCTTCCTCGGCGCGCCGCGCCACCGCCATGCTCGCGGCCACGTCGATCGGCGCCGGCCTGGCCGGATGATCGAACACGCCGACCGCGAACAGGCTGCGCAGGATGCGCCGGACCATGTCGTCCAGCCGCGCCGGCGCGACCTCACCGGCGGCGATCGCGGCCTTGAGCGGCGCATCGAAGAACACCTGCGCATCGAAGGCCTCGGCGGCCGATTCCTGGTCGAGCCCGGCGTTGGCCGCCTTCGCCGCGCTGTGGCCCGCGCCCCAGTCGGACATCACGAAGCCGGGATATCGCCAGTCGCCCTTGAGCACGCGGTTGAGCAGGAAGTCGTTCTCGCACGCCCAGTCGCCATTGACCTTGTTGTAGGCACACATCACCGCGCCCGGCTGGCCGTGCTCGATGGCGAGCTCGAAGGCCAGCAGGTCCGATTCGCGCGCGGCCTGCTCGCCGATGCGCACGTCGATGGTGTTGCGCGCGGTCTCCTGGTCGTTGAGGGCGTAGTGCTTGACGGTGGAGAGCACATGCGCGCTCTGGATGCCGCGAATCGCGGCGCCGACGATGCGGCCGGCCAAGAGCGGATCCTCGCCGGCATATTCGAAGTTGCGCCCGTTGCGCGGCTCGCGCTGCAGGTTCACGCCGCCGGCGAGCAGCACGTTGAAGCCCTTGGCATGCGCCTCGCCGCCGATCATCGCGCCGCCGGCCTGGGCGAGGTCCGGGTCGAAGCTCGCCGCCACCGCGAGACCGGCCGGCAGCGAGGTCGCGCCGTCGCCGGGGCGGATCTCGAGCGGATTGGCCACGCCCAGGCCGGCGTCGCTTTCCTGCAGCGCCGGGATGCCGAGCCGCGGATTGGCCGGAATGTAGCCGGCCGAACCCAGCGCGCCGGCGGGTTTGGTCCAGCCACGGGAAGGTTCCGGCTCGCCGAACTCGCTGTGGATCAGGCGAAACTTTTCCTCCGTCGTCATCCGCGCGAGCAGCGCCGCGGCGCGCGCGTCGGGCGAGCGCCTGGCGTCCTGCCACGGCTCGGCGGCGTGGAGGACACCGGCCAGCGCCAGGGCCGCGGTGAGCGCGGCGCGCACGGTTCCATGCCTGGACTTGCCTTTCATACAGCCTCCCATATGTTCTGCCGGGTGGCCGGCATGGCCGATCCGATCATAGTCCCCACCCGCACGGAGTTTCCCCATGCAAAAGCGCAGAATCGGTCGCTCCTCGCTCCATGTCGCCCCGTTCGCCTTCGGCGGCAACGTGTTCGGCTGGAGCGTGGACGAAAAACGCAGCTTCGAACTGCTGGATGCCTTCGTCGACCAGGGCTTCGACCTCATCGACACCGCGGACGTCTATTCGGCCTGGGTGCCCGGCAACCGCGGCGGCGAGTCGGAGACCATCATCGGCCGCTGGCTGGAGCGCAGCGGCAAGCGCGACCGCGTGGTGATCGCCACCAAGGTCGGCAAGTGGGCCGAGCACAAGGGCCTGTCGCCGGTGAACATCCGCAAGGCGGTGGAAGGCTCGCTCAAGCGCCTCAAGACCGACTACATCGACCTCTACCAGGCGCACGAGGACGATCCCAGCGTGCCGCTGGCCGACACCCTGGGTGCATTCGCGCGGCTGATCGAGGAAGGCAAGGTGCGCGCGATCGGCGCCTCCAACTACAGTGCCGCGCGCCTGGCCGAGGCGCTCAAGGTGTCCGCCGAGCACCGGCTGCCGCGCTATGAGTGTCTGCAGCCGGAATACAACCTGCTCGAACGGGCCGGCTACGAGCAGGAGCTCGAGCCCCTGGTGCAGCGCGAGGAGCTCGGCGTGATCTGCTACTACGCCCTGGCCAGCGGCTTCCTTTCCGGCAAGTACCGCAGCGAGGCGGATCTGGCCAAGAGCGCGGCCCGTGGCGGCTCGGTGAGGAAATACCTGAATGCGCGCGGCTTGGCGGTGCTCGCGGCGCTGGACGAAGTGGCCGCCGCGCACCACGCCACGCCTGCGCAGGTGGCGCTGGCCTGGCTGATGGCGCGTCCCAGCATCACCGCGCCGATCGCCAGCGCGACCAGCGTGGAGCAGCTCAACGAACTGCTCGGTGCGGCCCGGCTCGAGCTTTCCGCCGCCGAGATCGCGCGGCTGGATCAGGCCAGCGCGGGCTGATCTTCAGCGCCAGACCGCGGCCGCAGGGCGGCTCCTCGCAAAGGGCATTCGAGCCACGCGCGGGGGCGCCCTTTCGGCCGCGCTTTCCAAAAAAGCTGTCCTGCGCGACGGGCGCGAGGGCCGGCTCGGCGTCAGCGCCCGGCACTGGCCGCGGGCGCGGGCGTCTCTGCGTCGGCATCCGGCGGCTCGATGCGATAGCCGCGCGCGGCGAGCTTGGCGAGATAACCGTCGGTGTCGAGCACTTCCTCCATCGGCAGGATCGCCACGCTGACCGGGTATCGTGCCAGCGCGTCCTCGGCGGCGGCCAGCCAGACGGCCTCGAGTCGGCCAGGCACGTCGTCGATGCCGAGTTCGCGGGCGAAGCCCGAATCGCTGAGCGCGCCGATGCAGGCGTCGCGATGATGGCTGTCCGGCAGCGCGCGCAGGGTGGCGATGTCGCCGGTGGCCCAGGCGGCGGCGCGCTGGGCGATCAGCGGCAGGTCGTGCTCGACGCTGTCCAGCGTGCGGGCGAAGCAGGCCACGTCCTCGGGCGCCTGGGCCTTGAAGATCTTCAGCACCTCGCGCGGCTCGCGGATCTCCAGCCGGTAGTCGGTGCTCACGACGCGCACGCCGTGGCGTTCGGCCAGCGACCGCACCGTGGCGGTGATCTGGCCGCCGCTGCGCAGGCCGCTGTGCTTGAGCGCCTGCTTGTAGAGCTCACGCGCGGCGAAGAGCGGCCGCCAGCGTTCGATGCCCTCGTCGCGGCCGATGTACTTGGCCTTGAGCACCGCCCAGCGCGCATACAGCGGCGCCGGCAACACCTCCTGCAGGGTTTTGCCGTCGGGGTTCTTGCGTGCGCTCAGGGCGCTGGGCAGCAGGAACAGCTTGCCGAAGAAGCCGCTGTCCACCTTGACATCGAGCCGCGGCGGCAGCAGCAGCGCCCCGGCCTCGCCGAGCACACGATCGACCTCGTCGGCCCGCCATTGCACCGCGGCCGGCAGGTTGGGCAGGGTGCCGAGCACCCACAGCACGTGATCGCCGCGGCTCACCTTCCACAGCCCGGGACCCGGCTGCACGCCGCTCACGCTGACCGCTGGCAGCTCGGTGACCGCACTGGCGGCCGGCGCGGGCGTGACCGTCGATTGCGCCTGTGCGCCCGTGATGGCCAGAACGAGCACGAGGCCCGACAGGAATGCACGCATGACAAAAACTTCTTCCAGGGCGTTGTCATCGTCCGGCCGGCGGCATGGCCCGCCGACCGGCAGCGCGCCGGCCGAAGCGAGCCTGCACGCCTCGGCCGGGGTTGGTCGGTGCGCCGCACTTACAGGGCGGCGAGATCGGCGTTGAAGGTCGCGCTGGGACGCATCGCCTGCCGCACCTTGGCCAGGTCGGGGTGGTAATAACCGCCGATGTCCACCGGATGACCCTGCACGCCGTTCAACTCGGCGACGATGGTCGCCTCGTGTTCGGCCAGCGCCTTGGCCAGCGGCGCGAAGCGCGCCTTCAGCGCCGCGTCCTCGTCCTGCGCCGCCAGCGCCTGCGCCCAGTACAGGGCGAGGTAGAAATGGCTGCCGCGGTTGTCCAGCTCGCCGACCTTGCGCGCCGGCGACTTGTCGTTGTCGAGGATCTGGCCGTTGGCCTGATCCAGCGTCCTGGCCAGCACGCGTGCGCGGGCATGTCCGTAGTGGTTGGCCACGTGTTCGAAGGAGGCGGCGAGGGCGAGAAATTCGCCGAGCGAATCCCAGCGCAGGTAGTTCTCCTCCAGGAACTGCTGCACGTGCTTGGGCGCCGAGCCGCCGGCGCCGGTCTCGAACAGGCCGCCGCCGGCCATCAGCGGCACGATCGAGAGCATCTTGGCGCTGGTGCCGAGCTCGAGGATCGGAAACAGGTCGGTGAGGTAGTCGCGCAGCACGTTGCCGGTCACCGAGATGGTGTCCTCACCCTTGCGGATGCGCGCGAGCGTATGCCGCATGGCTTCCACCGGCGACAGGATGCGGATGTCCAGGCCCTGGGTGTCGTGGTCCTTGAGATACCGCTCGACCTTGGCGGTCAGCTGGCGGTCGTGCGCGCGTTCCGGATCGAGCCAGAACACCGCCGGCGTGGCGGACAGCCGCGCGCGAGTCACCGCGAGCTTGACCCAGTCCGCCACCGCCGCGTCCTTGGTCTGACACATGCGCCAGATGTCGCCGGCCTCGACCGCATGCTCCAGCAGCACCGCGCCGGTCTCGTCGATCACCCGTACGGTGCCGTCGGCGGCGATCTCGAAGGTCTTGTCATGTGAGCCGTATTCCTCGGCCGCCTGCGCCATCAGGCCGACGTTCGGCACGCTGCCCATGGTGGCCGGGTCGAAGGCGCCATGCGCCTTGCAGTCCTCGATCACCACCTGATAGATGCCGGCGTAGCTGCGGTCGGGGATCAGCGCGAGGGTGTCCTGCAGCTCGCCGCGCGCGTTCCACATCTTGCCCGAGTCGCGGATCATCGCCGGCATCGAGGCGTCGATGATGACGTCGCTGGGTACGTGCAGGTTGGTGATGCCCTTGGCGGAATTGACCATCGCCAGCGGCGGGCGGCTTGCGTACTGCGCGCGCAGGTCGGCCTCGATCGCCGCGCGCTGCTCGGCGGGCAGGCTGGCGATGCGCGCGTAGAGATCGCCGATGCCGTTGTTCGGGTTGAAACCGATCTGCGCGAGCACGGCGGCATGCTTGGTGAGCACGTCCTTGTAGAACTCGCCGACCACCACGCCGAACATGATCGGGTCGGAGACCTTCATCATGGTGGCCTTCAGGTGCACCGAGAACAGCACGTCCTGGCGCTTGGCATCCTCGATCTGCGCGTCGACGAAGGCGGCGAGCGCCTTGCGGCTCATCACCGCCGCGTCGATGATCTCGCCGGCCTTCAGCGCGATCTTCTCCTTGAGCACCTTGCGCGTGCCGTCCTGGCCGGTCCATTCGATGCGCACCGCCGTCGGCGCCGCGACCACCGTGGACTTTTCGCTGCCGTAGAAATCGCCGCCGTCCATGTGCGCGACATGGGTCTTCGAATCCGCGCTCCACGGGCCCAGCCGGTGCGGGTGCTTGCGCGCGTAGTTCTTCACCGAGGGCGGCGCGCGGCGGTCGGAATTGCCCTCGCGCAGCACCGGGTTCACCGCGCTGCCCTTGACCTTGTCGTAGCGCGCCTTGAAGTCGCGTTCGCGTTCGTCCTTCGGCTCGTCGGGGTAGTCCGGCAAGGGGTAGCCCTGCGCCTGCAGCTCCTTGATCGCGCTTTTGAGCTGCGGCACCGAGGCGCTGATGTTGGGCAGCTTGATGATGTTGGCATCCGGCGACTGGGTGAGCCGGCCGAGCTCGGCCAGGTCGTCGGTCACCCGCCGGTCTTCGGGCAAGAGATCCGGGAACTGGGCCAGGATGCGTCCGGCCAGCGAGATGTCGCGCGTCTCGACGGCGATGCCCGCGGTGCCGGCAAAAGCCTGGACGATCGGTAGCAGCGACTGCGTGGCGAGGAACGGCGCCTCGTCGGTCAGCGTGTAGATGACGGTAGGGGACGGTGTGGGCATCGCGGAAACCTCGGGAATTCGCTTTTTAGGAAAAGGGAGGGCGAGCGGCTCATCCGGCCACTGAAAAAGCATTCCAGGCCGGATTCGATCGGTCGATTGTCGCGGTTTCCCCGCGGGTGCGAAAGGACGCTGGCAGATCCGGCCTGTCGCGGCGCTGGTGCTCGGCCGCGCCGCAGCAAGGCCGATGCGGGGCTTTGCGTATCATCGCCTTCCTTAGGAAGGGTGACGAGGAAAGCCTGATGGGCATGGCGAGCAGACTGGGCCGGCGCATGCCGGTGGAGCGGTTGCAGGAAGAGGCCGGCGCACGACATGACCTGCGCCGCGTACTCGGCCTGTGGCAGCTCAGCGCGATCGGCGTCGGCGCGATCATCGGCGTGGGCGTGTTCGTGCTCGCCGGCCAGCAGGCGGCGGTGAACGCCGGTCCGGCGGTGACCTTGAGCTTCCTCATCGCCGGCCTGGGCAGCGCCTGCGCGGCGCTGGCCTACGCCGAATTCGCCGGCATGATCCCGGTCACCGGCAGCGCCTACACCTACGCCTATGCCGTGCTCGGCGAACTGCTGGCCTGGATCATCGGCTGGGATCTCTTGATCGAATACGCGCTGGTCTGCGCGGTGGTGGCGATCGGCTGGTCCGGCTACGTGCAGGCGCTGCTCGAACAGCTGACCGGCTGGCAGCTGCCGCTCTGGGCCCGGGGCGCCTACGACCCGGCGCATCCGCACAGCGGCCGGGTGTGCGACGTGATCGCCCTCGGCATCGCCCTGGTGGTCGCCTGGCTGCTCACCCTGCGCACCGAATGGGGCGCGCGGGTCAACACGGTGATCGTGGCGATCAAGGTGCTCGGCGTGGCGCTGGTGATCGGCGTCGGCGCGTTCTACGTCGACACCGCGCACTGGCATCCGTTCGTGCCGCCGCCGGTGACCGACGCGCAGGGCGTCACCCATTACGGCTGGGGCGGCGTGCTGGCGGCGGCCAGCATCGTGTTCTTCGCCGTGTTCGGCTACGACACCCTGACCACCGCGGCCGAGGAAGCGCGCCATCCGCAACGCGACCTGCCGCGCGCGGTGCTGCTCTCGCTGGCGCTGTCGATGGTGCTCTACGTCGCGGTGGCGCTGGTGCTGACCGGCATGGTGCCGTATCAGCAGCTCGATTCGCCGGCGCCGGTGGATGCCGCGTTCAAGGCGCTGGGCCTGGACTGGGTACGCGCGGTGATCTCGGTCGCGGCGATCGCCGGCATCACCAGCGTGCTGTTCGCCTTCATGCTCGGCGCGGCGCGGATCGCTTTCGCCCTGGCGCGCGACGGGCTGCTGCCGGGCTGGTTCGCGCAGGTGCATCCCAAGCACGGCACGCCGGCGCGGCCGACCCGCGTGCTCGGCGTGTTCATCGCCCTGGTGGCCGGGTTCCTGCCGATCGGCGAGGTGGCCGAACTGGTCAACATCGGCACGCTGGCCGCCTTCATCGTCATCTGCGGCGCGGTGCTGACGCTGCGTGTTCGCCATCCGGAACTGCCACGCAGCTTTCGCGCGCCGGCGCTGTGGCTGGTGGCGCCGCTCGGCATGCTGTTCTCGCTGTGCCTGATCGTCGGCTGGCCCTGGTGGCAGGACGGCCGCTTCGTGCTGCTCGGCGGCCTGCCGGCGGTGACCCTGGTGCGCTTCGTGGTGTGGATGGCGATTGGGCTGGTGATCTATGCCGTCTACGGCATCCGCCACAGTCGCCTTGCACGCACCGCGTGAACGCACAGGACACGCCGCATTGATCGCGGCTCCGGCAGTGTCGGTCTCCCGCCACCACGGAGCGAGCGATGAAAGCATTGACCTACCAGGGCGCACACGACGTGCGTGTGGAGAACGTACCCGACCCCCGGTTGATCGAAGCCGACGACATCATCCTACGGGTCACCGCTACGGCGATCTGCGGCTCGGACCTGCACATCTACCACGGCAAGATTCCCTCGATGGAAGACGGCGACATTCTCGGCCACGAGTTCATGGGCATCGTCGAGGAAGCCGGTCCGGAGGTGACCCGCGTGCGTCCCGGTGACCGCGTGGTGATCCCCTTCGTGATCGCCTGCGGGCACTGCTTCCATTGCCTGCTCAATGAATTCGCCGCCTGCGAGACGACCAATACCGGCCGCGGCGCGATTCTCAACGCCAAGTCCATCAAGCCGCCCGCCGCGCTGTTCGGCTACAGCCACCTGTATGGCGGCGTGCCCGGCGGCCAGGCCGAGCTGGTGCGCGTGCCCAAGGCCAACGTCGGCCCGCTCAAGGTGCCGGACGTGCTCAGCGACGAGCAGGTGCTGTTCCTTTCCGACATCCTGCCTACCGGCTACCAGGCCGCGCGCAATGCCGGCATCGGCCCGGGCAGTACGGTGGCCATCTTCGGTGCCGGACCGGTCGGCTGCATGGCTGCCGCCTGCGCGCGGATGCTCGGCGCCGAGACCGTCTTCATGATTGACCACCATGCCTACCGGCTGGACTTCGCCAGCCGCACCTACGGCGCGATCCCGATCAATTTCGACGAGAACGAGGACCCTGCCGCCACGATCATCGAGGCGACCAAGGGCCGAGGCGTCGACGCCAGCATCGACGCGGTGGGTTTCGAGGCCAAGGGCAGTGCATTGGAAACCATGCTGACCACGGTCAAGCTGGAGGGTTCCAGCGGCAAGGCGCTGCGGCAGTGCATCGCGGCGACGCGGCGCGGCGGCATCGTCAGCGTGCCGGGGGTCTATGCCGGTTTCATCCATGGTTTCCTGTTCGGCGACGCCTTCGACAAGGGACTTACCTTCAAGATGGGCCAGACCCACGTGCAGGGCCTGATGCCTGAGCTGCTGGAAAAGATCGGCGAGGGCCGCCTGGCGCCGGAAGCGATCATCACCCACCGGCTGAAACTGGCCGATGCGGCCAAGGGCTACGAGATCTTCGACGGCCGCAAAGAGGATTGCCGCAAGGTGGTGCTGACGCCCTGAAGCGGCGGGCCGCGAGCGTCCCGGCTTCTTCCGCGAATATCGGCAAACGGCGCCGAACTGGACATTACGGCGCCGCCCACGCACACTTTCGCGATTCGCGGTGGAGCTGGAACGCAGCGCGTGGCGAAACTCCTGGTCCTGCACGGACCCAACCTCAACCTGCTGGGCACGCGCGAGCCGGAGATCTACGGCCGCGCCACGCTGGCGAGCATCGACGCGCGCCTGGCCGCGCGCGCGCAGGCCGCCGGCCATGCGCTGGAGTGTCTGCAGTCCAACGCCGAGCACGTGCTGATCGAGCGGGTGCACCGCGCCCGCGAGGACGGCACCGCGCTGATCCTGCTGAACCCGGCGGCCTTCACCCACACCAGCGTCGCCCTGCGCGATGCGCTGGCCGCGGTGGCGATCCCGTTCATCGAGGTGCACCTGTCCAACGTGCACGCGCGCGAGGCGTTCCGTCGCCATTCGTATTTTTCCGATCTCGCCATCGGCGTCATCGCCGGTTTCGGCGCCGACAGCTACGAGCTCGCGCTGGATGCGGCGCTGCGCCGGCTGGCCGCGCTCACGCATTGAATCTTCCCGGGTGCCGCGGGACGGCCCCATCCACTACAAGGACCTGCCCCCATGGATCTGCGCAAGATCAAGAAATTGATCGACCTGCTCGAGGAATCCAACCTCGCCGAGCTCGAAATCAAGGAAGGCGAGGAAGTCGTGCGCCTGTCGCGCGTGCCCAAGGGCGGCGTCGCCGTGGCCGCGCCGCAACCGCTGCCGGTGGCCGCACCGGCCCCCGCGCCCGCGCCGGTCGCGCCCGCCGCCGCGCCGGCAGGCGCCGACGAGGGGCTGCCGCCCGGACATGTGGTGCGCTCGCCGATGGTCGGCACTTTCTACGCCTCGGCCACCCCCGGCGCGCCGGCCTTCGTCAGCGTCGGCCAGAAGGTCGAGGCCGGGCAGACGCTCGGCATCATCGAGGCGATGAAGATGTTCAACCAGATCGAGGCCGACGTCGCCGGCACGGTCAAGGCCATCCTGGTGGAGAACGGCCAGCCGGTGGAGTTCGACCAGCCGCTGTTCGTGATCGGTTGACGGTTAGCGCCATGCCTCTCCTAGAGAAAGTCCTCATCGCCAACCGCGGCGAAATCGCCCTGCGCGTGCTGCGCGCCTGCCACAGTCTGGGCATCCGGACGGTGGCCGTGCATTCGACCGTGGACCGCAATCTCAAGCACGTGGGCCTGGCCGACGAGGCGGTGTGCATCGGCCCGGCGCCCGCGGCCGAAAGCTATCTCAACATTCCGCGCATCATCGCCGCGGCCGAGATCACCGACGCGCAGGCGATCCATCCCGGCTACGGTTTTCTTTCCGAGCGGGCGGATTTCGCCGAGCAGGTCGAGCAGTCCGGTTTCGTCTTCATCGGCCCGACGCCCGAGGTGATCCGGCTGATGGGCGACAAGGTCGAGGCGATCCGCGCGATGAAGGCCGCCGGCGTGCCGTGCGTGCCCGGCTCCGGCGGCCCGCTGGGCGATGACGTGGACGAAAACCTGCGCATCGCCCGCGAGATCGGCTACCCGGTGATCATCAAGGCCGCCGGCGGCGGCGGCGGCCGCGGCATGCGCGTGGTGCGTACCGAGGCGCACCTGGCCAACGCCATCGTGATGACCCGACAGGAAGCCAAGGCCGCGTTCGGCAACGATCAGGTCTACATGGAGAAGTTCCTGGAGAACCCGCGCCACGTGGAGATCCAGGTGCTCGCCGACGGCCAGGGCAATGCCATTCACCTGGGCGAGCGCGACTGCTCGATGCAGCGGCGCCACCAGAAGGTGGTGGAAGAAGCGCCGGCGCCGGGCATCACCCCGGAGCTGCGTGCGCAGATCGGCCAGGTCTGCGTCGATGCTTGCCTGCGCATCGGCTATCGCGGCGCCGGCACCTTCGAGTTCCTGTTCGAGAACGGCCGCTTCTACTTCATCGAGATGAACACGCGCATCCAGGTCGAGCATCCGGTGACCGAGCTCGTCACCGGCATCGACCTGGTCCGCGAGCAGCTGCTGATCGCCAGCGGCGAGAAGCTGTCGATCCGCCAGGCGGACGTCAAGTTCACCGGCCATGCGATCGAGTGCCGCATCAATGCCGAGGACCCGGACACCTTCATGCCCAGCCCCGGCGTGGTGAAGTGCTTCGAGGCGCCCGGCGGCCCCGGCGTGCGCGTGGACACCCACCTCTACGACGGCTACCGCATCCCGCCCAACTACGATTCGATGATCGGCAAGCTGATCGTGCACGGGCAGGACCGCGAGACCGCGATCGCGCGCATGCGTCTGGCGCTGATCGAGACGGTGATCGAGGGCGTCAAGTGCAACATCCCGCTGCAGCAGCGGATCATGGCCGACGTCGGTTTCCAGCAGGGCGGACAGAACATCCACTACCTGGAAAAACGCATGGCGGAACTGAAGGAAACCCCGCCCGGCGGCGAGGCGGCGCCGTAAAAGCGCAAGCGCGCCGCGCCCTTCCTCGACCCTGGAAAGCCCGCCATGCCGTTTCTGCAGCTCAGCCTGACCATCCCGCTCGAACGCCAGCCGGAAACCGAGGCGGCGCTCGAGGATCTGGGTGCGCTGTCGGTCAGCCTGCGCGATGCCGATGCCGAGACGCCGGACGAGCAGGCCATCTTCGAGCCCGGCGTCGGCGAGCTGCCGCTGTGGTCGAGTCTCGTCGTCGAGGCGCTGTTCGAGGCCGACGCCGACCGCCGCGGCCTGCTCGCCGCCCTGCACGAGCTCCTGCCCTGGCTGGACGGCGCGCAGCTCGCCCTGGCTGAACTCGCCGATGCCGACTGGGAACGCGCCTGGATGGACCAGTACCGGCCGATGCCGTTCGGCCGCCGGCTGTGGATCTACCCGTGGAACGTGGAGCCGCCGGTGGACGAGGCCGCGGTCGTCGTGCGGCTCGACCCGGGCCTGGCCTTCGGCAGCGGCACCCATCCCACCACCGCGCTGTGCCTGGAATGGCTCGACGCGCAGGCGCTGGCCGGCAAGACGCTGATCGACTACGGCTGCGGCTCGGGCATCCTCGCCATTGCCGCGCTCAAGCTCGGCGCGGCCCGCGCCGTCGGCATCGACAACGACCCGCAGGCGCTCGTCGCCAGCGCCGACAATGCCGCGCGCAACGGCGTCGCCGACCGGCTGCAGCTCTACCCGCCCGAGGCGGTGCCCGAGCCCCTGCAGGGCGATGCGCTGGTCGCCAACATCCTCGCCGCGCCGCTGCATGCACTGGCGCCGCGTTTCGCGCAGGTCCTGCGGCCGGGGGCGCCGATCGCCCTCTCGGGCATCCTGCGCGGCCAGGAGGAAGAGCTCGTGCAGCGCTATGGCACCTGGTTCGACGCGCTCGCCGTCGACGTCCGCGAGGATTGGGTGCGCATCGCCGGCCGGCGTCGCTGAACGGCTGCGGCGCGCGGGTGGCGGCCGCGGGGCCGCCGGGCGGGGACGGACCGGCCTGTTAAGCTGGCGGCGCCGAGCGAGTGTCGAGCCTCATGTATACCCAATGCCCCGCCTGCCTCACGGTGTTCGCGCTGGACGTGGGCCAGCTCGCCCAGACGCATGGCCAGGTGGTGTGCGGGCATTGCGCGGTGCCGTTCGACGCGCTGGCGCGGCTGACCGCGCAACTGCCGCCCGAACCGTTCCGGCAGTTGCCGCCCGCCGGCGCCGGGCCCGCACCGGTGCTGGAAGGGGCGGTGTACCGGCCCGCCGAGGTCGTGCCGGCCGCCGAGTCCGCGGCGCCGGCCTTCGTGGCCCGCCGCCGTGCCGGGCGGCACGACGGGGTGTGGGCGCTGCTGTGCCTCGTGCTGGTCTTGCTCCTCGCCGGCCAGCTCGGCTGGGCGTATCGCCAGGCACTGATCGCCGATCCGACCCTCGGCGGTGGTCTGCGCACGCTGTGCGCGCGGCTCGGTTGCCGCCTGCCGGCCGTGGCCGCGCCGGACCGCCTCGAACTCCTCCAGCGCGACCTGCGCGTGCATCCTCAGGTGCCCGGCGCGCTGCTGGTCAGCGCCACCGTGCACAATGCCGCGCCGTTCACCCAGCCCTATCCCGTGGTCAGGCTGGTGCTGACGGATGCGCGCGGCCGCCCGGTGGCGATGCGCCGGCTGCGCCCCGACGAGTATCTGGACGACCCGGCCATGCTGTACGAGGGTCTGCCGGCCGGGGCCAACGTCACCCTCGTCGTCGAGCTGGCCGATCCGGGGCGCCGGGCTACCGGCTTCACCCTCGACTTCGAATGATCGCCACGGCACTTAAATTTCCCATGCCTTGCGGGTAAACTCGCCACCCCCGCAGGCACGGCCTGTCGCCTGCCGGCGATCCGCCAGCACACCGAGGGTCGGCTCTGCCGCCCGCCACGCAAGTCGAGGGAAAGCCCGTGAACGTCGTCCGATTGCCTGCCACCGAGGCCAGCCGCGAGTCCTCGCCGCAGAGTGCACTGGGCGAATGCGTCACCCGCACCGTGCGGCGCTATCTCGCTGACATCGGCGACACGGTGTGCGACGAGGGCCTGCATGCGCTGGTGATCCGCGAAGTGGAGATCCCGCTGCTGCGCGAGGTGCTGGCCTTCCACGACGGCAACCAGAGTCGCGCCGCGGCGGCGCTCGGCATCAATCGCGCCACGTTGCGCAAGAAGCTCACCCAGTACGGGCTGATCTGAACCGGCCACCGCAAGCGCATGGGCGCGCCGGATGGCGCGCGTGCCGCAGGCGCCTTCCGTCCCCAGCAGCTTGGAGTGATACGGACGTCCAGACGTCTGGAAAAAATCGGTGCACCGGGCTGCCGCTATAATGCGAGGGATTCCATCCTTGCGAGCCCGCCTGTCATGTCCGACGTCGTTCCCGTCCGCCGCGCGCTGCTCAGCGTTTCCGACAAGCAGGGCCTGACCGGACTGGCGCGGCGCCTAGCCGCGTGTGGCGTCGAGCTTCTTTCCACCGGCGGCACCGCCCGCGCGTTGCGCGAGGCCGGCCTCGCGGTGACGGAGGTGGGCGAGGCGACCGGCTTTCCCGAGATCATGGGCGGGCGCGTCAAGACGCTGCATCCCAAGGTGCATGGCGGCCTGCTCGGCCGGCGCGGCGTCGACGAGGCGGTGATGGCCGAACACGGCATCGCCCCGATCGACCTGCTGGTGCTCAACCTCTATCCCTTCGAGGCCACCGTCGCCAGGCCCGACTGCACGCTGGCAGAGGCCATCGAGCACATCGACATCGGCGGTCCGGCGATGCTGCGCTCGGCGGCCAAGAACTGGGATCGTGTCGGCGTGCTCACCGCACCCGCGCAGTACGAGCACGCGCTCGACGAGATCGAGCGGCACGGCGGACTCACCCGCGCCACGCGCTTCAAGCTCGCCGTGGCCGCTTTCAACGGCGTCGCCAACTACGACGGCGCGATCAGCGATTACCTTTCCTCGCTCAAGCTCGATCCGGCGCACGAGACCATCCTCGAGCGCGCGCCGTTTCCCGGCCAGGCCAACGGCCGCTTCGTCAAGCTGATGGACCTGCGCTACGGCGAGAACCCGCACCAGCAGGCGGCGTTCTATCGCGACCTTTACCCGGCGCCGGGCACGCTGGCTTGTTTTCGTCAGCTGCAGGGCAAGGAGCTGTCGTTCAACAACATCGCCGACGCCGACGCGGCATGGGAATGCGTGCGCGGCTTCGCCGAGCCGGCCTGCGTGATCGTCAAGCACGCCAACCCCTGCGGCGTGGCGACGAGCGTGGAAGGCACGGCCGCGGCCTACGATCTGGCCTATGCCACCGATCCGACTTCGGCCTTCGGCGGGATCATCGCCTTCAACCGTATCGTCGACGCCGCCACGGTGCGCGCCATCGTCGAACGCCAGTTCGTCGAAGTGGTGCTGGCGCCCGGCTACGCGGACGACGCGCTGAAAGTCTTCGCGAAGAAGGGCAACGTGCGCGTGCTGGAAATCCCGCCGCCGGCCGACGGCGACCTCGCCGGCGCTAAGCCCGGCCATGATTGCAGGCGCGTGGGCTCCGGCCTGCTGATCCAGACTGCCGACACCGATCTACTCGGCGCCGACGGGCTCAAGGTGGTGACACGCGTCGCGCCGACGCCGGCGCAGATCGAGGATCTGCTCTTCGCCTGGCGGGTCGCCAAGTACGTCAAGTCCAACGCCATCGTCTACGCCAAGGATCGCCGCACCATCGGCATCGGCGCCGGTCAGATGAGCCGCGTGGTCAGCGCCAAGATCGCCGGCCTCAAGGCCGCCGAGGCGGGGCTGGAAGTGCGCGGCGCGGTGATGGCGTCCGATGCGTTCTTCCCGTTCCGCGACGGCATCGACGCCGCCGCCGCGGTCGGCATCGGCGCGGTGATCCAGCCGGGCGGCTCGATGCGCGATGCCGAGGTGATCGCCGCCGCCGACGAACACGGCATGGCGATGGTCTTCACCGGCATGCGTCACTTCCGCCACTGAAATCCGCAGAGCCGCGCAGCCTGCCAAAAAGCGCGGCCTCGACCGGCATCCACCCGTCGCGGTTTCCGCTGTCGCGGGGGCTCATACGAAGCGCTGTACCAGCTGCCGCCATTCCTCTTCGGGCGATCCCGCGAACGGCGCCATGCCGGCTCGGCGATACCAGTAGCGGGCGTTGTCCAGATCGCCCTCCAGCCGATGCAGATGCGCGTGGATCGCGGCGGCGCCGGCATCGGCGAGCGGCTGCACCAGGCGGTGCGCGCGGTCGAGCTCGCCGCGATGCAGCCACCACAGCGCCTGCAGGTGTGCGGGCAGGTCCTGCGGCGGCTGCGCATCGGCGAGCGAGGCGAGAAAGGTGGATCGGTCCATGGCGTTTTTTGCGATCGGTTTTCCTCACGTCCCTTTGTGCGGCGCTCTGCAAGGCTTGGCAAGAGCCTTCGCGAGGAAACGGCCATGCGTTACCGGCTTTACTACTGGACCGGCATCCAGGGCCGCGGCGAGTTCGTCCGCCTGGCGCTGGAGGATGCCGGCGCCGACTATGTGGACGTCTGTCGCGTGCAGGGCGATGCGGCCATGCAGCCTTTCCTGGCGGGCAAGGCGTCCGGCACGCGTCCATTCGCGCCACCGTTCCTCAAGCACGGCCGCCGGGTGCTGGCGCAGACGGCGGCGATCCTTGCCTATCTGGCGCCGCGGCATGGCCTGGTGAGCACCGCCGAAAGCGCGCGCTGGAAGGCGCATCAGCTGCAGTTGACCATCGCCGACCTGGTCACCGAGGTGCACGACACCCACCATCCGATCGCCGCGAGTCTCTATTACGAGGACCAGCGCGAGGCGGCGCTGGCCCGGGCCAGCGCCTTCCGGCGCGAGCGGCTGCCCAAGTACCTCGACTATGGCGAGCAGATGCTGGCGGCCGGCGGCGGCCGGTACCTGCTGGGCCGGCCTACCTATGTCGATCTGTCGCTGTTCCAGCTGATGGCCGGGCTGGACTATGCCTTTCCCCGCGCGATGCGGCGGCTGCGCCGGCGGACCGTGCGTCTGCGCGCGCTGGCCGCGCGGGTGGCCGAGCGGCCGCGCATCGCCGCCTACCTCGCTTCGCCACGGCGGCTCGCGTTCAACGAAAACGGCATCTTCCGCCACTATCCCGAACTCGACGACTGACCGGCTCAGAACAGCGCGATCACCACCGCGCCGGCGACGATCAGGCCGCCGCCGATCAGGAGCGGCAGGCTCGGTTTCTCGCCGAGGAACACCAGCGCCAGCACGATCGCGATGGCCACGCTCAGCTTGTCGATCGGCGCCACCCGACTCACCGGCCCGAGCTGCAGCGCGCGGTAGTAGCACAGCCATGACAGCCCGGTGGCCAGCGCCGAGAGCACCAGGAAGGTCCAGCTCTTCCACGAAGCCGGCTCGGGCCGGGCCCATTCGCCGCGCACGCTGATGAGAACGGCGGTGAACAGCACGATCACCACGGTGCGGACGAAGGTGGCGAGATTGCTGTTCATGCCGGCCACGCCGAGCTTGCCGAACAGCGCGGTGAGCGCGGCGAAGAACGCCGAACCCAGCGCATACGGCAACCAGCTGGCGCGCCACGTCATGAAAAACCGGCTCAGTCGCCGCTGGAGGAGGCCGCCGCCGGCGGGCTCTTGCCCCATTCCAGCAGCTTGTACATGGCCGGGTTGTCCGGCCGCTTGCCGTGTTCGTCGACCATCCGCCCCTGCGGGTCGACCATGTAGGTCTGCGGCACGCCGCCGCGCGGCGTGATCACCACCATGTAGACCTGCCCGCTGCGGCGGTATTCCTGGATGGTGGTGTCGCCGCGCCGATGCACGCTCACTTCCGGCATCTCGTCCGTGGTGGCCGGCGACGGCTGCGTGGCGGGGGCCGGTGCCGGCGTGGCGGCCGGCGTGGCCTGGGCGGGCTTCACAGGGCTGGCCTTGACGCCCGGATCGTCGATGCCCGGCGGCGGCAGTCCCGGGCCCGGCGGCGCGGTCTGCGCCGTGGCGGCGCAGGCGAACGCGAATCCGGCAAGCGGCAGCAGAGGAATCTTCATGGCGGGCTCCTTGGCGTGCCGCCAAGCATAACAGCGCGGCTTGCGCGCATCGGAGGCGGCGCGGAAGGCCGTGCGAGAATGGCGGCATGCCCAAGCTCGTGCTGATCGACGGTTCCTCGTATCTCTATCGCGCCTTCCACGCGCTGCCGCCGCTGTCCAACGCGCAGGGCGAACCGACCGGCGCGCTGTTCGGCGTGGTCAACATGCTGCGCGCCACGCTGAAGGCGGCGCCGGACTACCTCGCCTTCGTCGCCGATGCGCCCGGGCCCAACTTCCGCAACGAGCTGTATGCGGCCTACAAGGCCAACCGGCCGTCGATGCCCGAGGAGCTGCGCGCCCAGGTCGAGCCGATGCTGGCCATCGTCGAGGCGCTCGGCGTGCCGATCCTGCGCATCCCGGGGGTGGAGGCCGACGACGTCATCGGCACCCTGGCCGAGCAGGCGCACGCGCAGGGCATCGAGGTGGAGATCTCCACCGGCGACAAGGATTTCGCCCAGCTGGTACGGCCCGGCATCACCCTGGTCAACACCATGACCAACACGGTCACCGACACCGCGCGGGTGATCGAGAAGTTCGGCGTGTCGCCCGAGCGGGTGGTCGATTTACTCGCCCTGACCGGCGACAGCATCGACAACGTGCCCGGCGTGCCCAAGTGCGGGCCCAAGACCGCCGCCAAGTGGCTGGCCGAGTACGGTTCGCTCGATGGCGTCATCGCCCATGCCGACGAGATCGGCGGCAAGATCGGCGAGTCGCTGCGCGCGGTGCTGCCGCAGCTGCCGCTCTCGCGCGAGCTGGTGACGATCAAGACCGACGTGCCGCTGGAGCTGCCGGTCACCGCGCTGGTGCGCCGTGCGCCGGACGTGGACGCGCTGCGCGAGCTCTACACCCGCTATGCGTTCAAGGCCGCGCTCAAGGAGCTCGAGGCCGGAGACACCGGTGCCGCCGCCGCTTCGGCGCCTGCCGCGACCGCCGCGGACGAGCTTCCCGCCACGGCAGCGGCGCCGCCCGGTCGCTACGAGCTGGTGCTGACCTGGGAGCAGTTCGACGCCTGGCTCGACAAGCTGCGCGTGGCGCCGCTGATCGCCTTCGACACCGAGACCACCAGCCTGGACGCGATGCGCGCCGAGCTGGTGGGGCTGTCCTTCGCGGTGGAGGCCGGCGCGGCCTGCTACATCCCGGTCGCGCACGAGCATCCCGGCGCGCCGGCGCAGCTTCCCCGCGAGGCGGTGCTCGCCGCGCTCAAGCCGGTGCTGGAAGACCCCGCCCGGCCCAAGCTCGGTCAGCACGCCAAGTACGACATCAACGTGCTCGCCGGCTATGGCATCACTGTACGTGGCCTGGTCCACGACAGCATGCTCGAATCCTACGTGCTCGACCCCACCGCCACGCGGCACGACATGGATTCGCTGGCCAAGAAATATCTTGGCCTGAGCACGGTCAAGTACGAGGACGTCGCCGGCAAGGGCGCACGGCAGATCGGGTTTGCCCAGGTCGCGCTGGAGGATGCCTGCCGCTATGCCGCCGAGGATGCCGACGTCACGTGGCGCCTGCACCACGCGCTGTGGCCCAGGCTCGAGCGCGAGCTCGGGCTGCGCAAGGTGTACGAGGCGATCGAGATCCCGCTGGTGCCGGTGCTGGCCGGCATGGAACGGCGCGGGGTGCTGATCGACGTGTCCTCGCTCAAGCGCCAGAGCCAGGAGCTCGGCCGCCGCATGCTGGAACTGGAGCGGCAGGCCCATGCCGCCGCCGGCTGCGTGTTCAATCTCGATTCGCCCAAGCAGCTGCAGGCGGTGCTGTTCGACCAGCTCGGTCTCGCGCCCAGGCTCAAGACCCCGACCGGCCAGCCCTCGACCAACGAGGAGGCCCTGGCCGCGCTCGCCGACCAGCATGCGCTGCCGCGCATCGTCCTCGACTACCGCGCGCTGGCCAAGCTGCGTTCCACCTATACCGACAAGCTGCCGGCGATGGTCAACCCGCGCACCGGCCGCGTGCATACCAGCTACCACCAGGCCGCGGTGGCGACCGGACGGCTGTCCTCGTCCGATCCCAACCTGCAGAACATCCCGGTGCGCACGGAGGAAGGCCGGCGCATCCGTCAGGCCTTCATCGCGCCGCCCGGTTGGCGGGTGCTGGCCGCGGACTATTCGCAGATCGAGCTACGCATCATGGCGCACCTGTCCGGTGACGAGGGCCTGCTCGAGGCCTTCCACGCCGGCGGCGACATCCATCGCGCCACCGCCGCCGAGGTGTTCGGCGTCGAGCCCGCGCAAGTCAGCGCCGAGCAGCGCCGCGCCGCCAAGGCGATCAACTTCGGCCTGATGTACGGCATGAGCGCATTCGGCCTCGCACGTCAGCTCGGCATCGAGCGCCCCGAGGCGGCGCAATACATGGCGCGCTACTTTGCCCGCTATCCGGGCGTGCATGCCTTCATGGAAGCCACCCGCGAGCGTGCGCATCGTGACGGTTACGTCGAGACGCTGTTCGGCCGCCGGCTGTATCTGGAAAACCTCAAGTCGCGCAACCAGGCCCTGCGCGCCGGCGCCGAACGTGCCGCGGTGAACGCGCCGATGCAGGGCACGGCCGCCGACATCATCAAGCGCGCGATGATCGCCGTGGCCGCCTGGCTTGAAGATCGCGACGACGCGCACATGCTGATGCAGGTGCACGACGAGCTGGTGTTCGAGGTGCGTGCCGACGCGGTCGAAACGGTGCGTGCGGCGATCGTCGAGCGCATGTGCGGTGCGGCGCAGCTCGCGGTGCCGCTCTTGGTCGAAGTCGGCGTCGGTGCGAACTGGGACGAGGCGCACTGAAGGCTCAGCGCATGAATTGCCGCTAAACCCGCCCCGGCGGCCAGGCAACTTTCCGCCGGATGCCCGGTCTCACTTATCGGATGCACGCAACGGCATCCGCACGGAATCCGTTTTCTCTCTCCTTGGACGGATTCCAGCTCAAGACGCGGATCTCCTCCCCAAGATCCGCGTTTGCCGGCCCCGGAGGCGCCCCCCTTCGCCTCCGGGGCTTTTTTTGTCCGCAGCTGGGTCGCATGCCTGTCTGTCATGCGCAGGGACTAGTTTCGTTGACGTCGGTCAAGCCGTGCACTGGTGCCCGCGCGGACAATCAGGATCCGGCTTTGACATCAGCGTGTGGAGGTTTGCCCCGTGGCCGAATGGATACCCGCAGCCCGTTCCATCGATCCGCACGTGCATGCCACCTGGGCCCGGCTGTGGGCCTCGTTGTCGCCCGAGTCGATGGGATCGGCCTGGCTGGACTGGGCCGCGCATCTGGCCACCTCCCCGGGTAAACGGCTGGATCTTCTGCATCTGGCGTCCGAGCAGGCCACCCAGCTGGCGATGTATCTGGCCCAGACCTGGGGTATGGGACCGGCCGGCCTGCGTGCGCCGGTGGAGCCGCCGGCGCAGGACCGGCGCTTTGCCGATCCGGCCTGGCAGCGCTGGCCGTTCAACCTGCTGCACCAGTCCTTTCTGCTGCAGCAGCAGTGGTGGGAGGCGGCCACCGCCGACGTCTGGGGCGTGGAAAAACACCATCGCGACGTCACCGCCTTCGGTGCGCGCCAGTGGCTGGATCTGCTCTCCCCCGGCAACCTCCTGTGGACCAACCCGGTGGCGCTGGAGCGCACGCTGCGCGAAGGCGGCGCCAACCTGCAGCGCGGCTTCATGTACTTCCTCGACGATCTTTCCCGCGCCTGGTCCGGCCGCCCGCCCGCCGGCGCGGAGAACTTCGTCGTCGGCCGCGACGTCGCGGTGACGCCGGGCAAGGTGGTGCTCAGGAACCGGCTGATCGAACTCATCCAGTACGCGCCGACCACGCCCAGCGTGCATCCGGAGCCGGTGCTGATCGTGCCGGCGTGGATCATGAAGTACTACATCCTCGATCTCTCCCCGCACAACTCGCTGATCCGTTACCTCGTCTCGCAGGGCCACACGGTGTTCTGCATCAGCTGGAAGAATCCGACGGCCGAGGACCGCGACCTCGGCATGCAGGATTACCTCGACCTCGGTGTGCGCGCCGCGCTGGCCGCGGTGAACGCGATCGTGCCCGGACGCAAGGTGCATGCCACCGGCTACTGCCTGGGCGGCACCCTGCTCGCCATCGCCGCCGCCGCGATGGTGCGCGACGGCGACGAGCGCCTGGCCACGATGACGCTGTTCGCCGCGCAGACCGACTTCAGCGAACCGGGTGAACTTGGCCTGTTCATCGACGAGAGCGAGATCAGCCTGCTCGAGGCGCAGATGGCGGAAACCGGCTACCTGCGCGCGGACCAGATGGCCGGCGCGTTCCAGATGCTGCGTTCCTACGACCTCCTGTACTCGCGCATGGTCAACGAATACCTGCTCGGCGAGCGCCGGCCGATGAACGACCTCATGGCTTGGAACGCCGACGCCACGCGCATGCCGGCGCGCATGCATTCGGAATACCTGCGCCAGTTGTTCCTGGAGGACGCGCTCAGCGAGGGCCATTTCAATGTCGACGGCCGGCCGGTGTCGCTGGTCGACGTCGAATGGCCGACCTTCATGGTCGGCACGCTCACCGACCACGTCGCGCCGTGGCGCTCGGTGTACAAGCTGCACCTGCTCAGCCCCGCCGAAATCACCTTCGCGCTGACCAGCGGCGGCCACAACGCCGGCATCGTCAGCGAGCCTGGCCATCCGCGTCGCAGCTACCGGCTGCGCACGCGGCCGGCCAACGGCACCTATCTTTCCCCCGACGAATGGCTGGCCACCACGGAAGAGCGCCCTGGCTCGTGGTGGCCGGCATGGACGGACTGGCTGCGCGCGCATTCGGGCACCCCCGGGGTGGCGCCGCCATCGCTCGGGACGCCAGAGCAGGGCTATCCTGCGCTGGCGGATGCGCCCGGACAGTACGTGCGCGAGCGTTGACGAGAAATGCGCGCTGTTTCGACTACACCGCCGTTTGGCCTTGCCAACTCTTTCAGGCCGCCGGACGACCGCGGCATGGATGCCTCACCCGCAACCGGAGGGTTTCAATCATGACTAACCAGAACGATCTGGCACTCCAGCTGTACAAGGCGAACCTGGAGTTCTACCTGCGTCTCGGCCGCCTGCTGCAGGAAAACTCCAAGCGCTGGATGGAACTCGGTACCCGCATGCTCGGCGACAGCATCGCCGAGTTCAGCGCCGAAGTGGAGCAGCTGCTCAAGTCGCAGGACTGGCAGGCCCTGGCCACCTTGCCCGGCGAGATCTTCTGGCGCCAGCTGCAGCAGCGCATGGGCGATGATCAGACCATGGCGCAGCTGGCGCTCAATGCGCAGACCGCCTTCGCCCGCGGCCTGCAGGACGCCCTCAAGCATTGGCAGGAAGCCACCGCGCAGGCCTTCGGCGGCGTCTACGATGCCGACACGCTGCGCACCAATTTCGGCGAATTTTTGAAGCCGTGGAAGGATCTGACCGCTGCCGCGGCCTCCGCCGCCTCCTCGATGCAAAACAACCCGACGGGAGGCACGCGTGGCGAAGGCAAATGAGCGTACCGCGTTGATCACCGGCGGCATGGGTGGGCTGGGTACCGCCATGGCGCGCGCGCTGGCCGATGCCGGCCATCGCGTGTTGGTCACCCATGCCGCCGCCGACGGCGATGCCGCCGCCTGGCTGCAGGCACAGACGGACGCCGGCTACAGCTTCACCGCCTACGATGTCGACGTGGCCGACTTCGATGCCTGCCAGCGCATGGCGGCGCAGATCCATGCCGACGGCCATACGGTGGACATCCTCGTCAACAACGCCGGCGTCACCCGCGACGTCACCTTCCACAAGATGACCAAGGAACAATGGGACCAGGTGCTGCGCACCGACCTCGATGCCGTGTTCAATGTGACCAAGCCGTTCTGCGAGGACATGGTCGCGCGCGGCTGGGGACGCATCGTCAACATCTCCTCGGTCAACGGCAGCAAGGGCCAGTTCGGGCAGACCAACTATGCCGCCGCCAAGGCCGGCATCCACGGCTTCACCAAGTCGCTGGCGCTGGAACTGGCGCGCAAGGGCATCACCGTCAACACCGTTTCGCCGGGCTACACGGAAACGCGCATGGTCACCTCGATGCCCAAGGCGGTCCTGGACCAGATCGTGGCCCAGGTGCCGATCGGCCGGCTCGGCCGGCCCGAGGAGATCGCCGCGCTGGTCGCCTTCATCTGCAGCGATGCGGCTGCCTTCATGACCGGCAGCAACGTGGCCATGAACGGTGGATTGCACATGTATTGACCTTGCGCCGGCACCAGGCGCCGGCGTTTCGTCCCCTTCCCTTGGCGTGTGACCCTCTGCCGTGACGAATACGACTTCCGCCGCCTCGCCGGCGCTGCCGCCTTTGCGCAACCGTACGTTCGATGAGATCGCCGTCGGCGACGAGGTGAGCCTCGAACGCACGCTGACCGGCGAGGATCTCGCCTGGCTCGCCCTGCATTTCGGCGGCATCGACCCGACGCGCCTCGATGCCGCCTGGCGGCCGAGCCTTGCCGGCACCTTCGCCAATGCGCTCTGGAGCGGGGCGCTGGCGGTGGCCGCGCTCGGTACGCGCCTGCCGGGGCCGGGCACGGTCTGCCTCGAACAACGCCTGCGTTTCCCGACTCCGCTCGCGCCGGGCGATCGTCTGCAGTTGCATCTGGAGGTGACCTCGCGCGACGAGGCCCGGCGCCAGGTGACGCTCGCCTGCCGCGGCAGCAAGGCCGACGGCAGCGTGGCGATCGAAGGCGAGCTCGTCGTCGCCGCGCCGGCGCAGTCCATCGCCCTGGACCCGGCCTGCCTGTCCGACCTCAAGACCGATGCCGGCGGCGGGCTCGAGCGCCTGCTCGCGCACGTGCGCCCGCTCGGCCGCATCCGCATGGCGGTGGTGCATCCGTGCAACGCGCTCAGCCTGTCCGCCGCGCTGGAGGCACGCGACGCCGGGCTCATCGAGCCGGTGCTGGTCGCCCCGCGCGCCAAGCTCGAAGCGGTGGCCGCCGAAGCCGGGCTCGACTTGAGCGGTCTGGCGATCGAGGACGTGCCGCACAGCCACGCCGCCGCCGAACGTGCCGCGGCGCTCGCCGGTCGCGGCGAGGTGGAGGCGCTGATGAAAGGCAGCCTGCACACCGATGAGCTGATGAGCGCGGTGCTCGCGCCACAAGCCAATCTGCGCACCAAGCGCCGCGTCAGTCATTGCTTTGTGATGCAGACGCCGGCCTATCCGCGGCCGTTCATCATCACCGACGCGGCGATCAACATCGCGCCCGACCTGGAACAGAAAGCCGACATCGTGCGCAACGCCATCGAGCTGGCGCAGACGATCGGCGTCGAGCGGCCGAACGTCGCCATCCTCGCCGCGGTGGAAACCGTCTCGCCGTCGATGCCGGCCACGCTGGACGCCGCGGCGCTGTGCAAGATGGCCGAGCGCGGGCAGATCACCGGCGCCGTGCTCGACGGCCCGCTCGCCTTCGACAACGCGGTCTCCGCCGCCGCCGCGCAGATCAAGGGCATCGCCTCGCCGGTCGCAGGCCGCGCCGACATCCTCGTCGTGCCCGATCTGGAAAGCGGCAACATGCTGGCCAAGCAGCTCGAATATCTGGGCCAAGCCGCCAGCGCCGGCATCGTGCTCGGCGCGCGGGTGCCGATCGTGTTGACCAGCCGCGCCGACCCGCGCGATTCGCGCATCGCCTCCTGCGCGCTCGCCGTCCTGCTCGCCCATCGCTACCGGAACCTGCCGCCATGAATCCGATCCTGGTGCTCAACTGCGGCTCGTCCAGCATCAAGTTCGCGCTGTTCGACGCCGGGACGCCGACGCTGCCGCGCCGCCCGCGCTGGAGCGGCGCGGTGACCGGCATCGGCAGCGACGACGCCCGTTTCGCCGTCAGCGGCGGCGGGGAGGAAAAGCTCAGCCTGGGCCGCGAGCGGCCTTCGCACGATGCGCTCGGGGTGATCCGCACGCGCGTGCAGCAACACCTGGCCGGACGGGCGCTGGGTGCGGTCGCGCACCGCGTCGTGCACGGCGGCAACAAATACTTCGAACCGGCGCGCGTGGACGCGCACGTGCTCGCCGACCTCCGGGGCTACATCCCGCTCGCACCGCTGCACCAGCCCTTCGCGCTGGAGGCGATCGAGGTGCTGCTCGCCGAGCATGCCGAGCTGCCGCAGGTGGCCTGCTTCGACACCGCCTTCCACCGCAGCATGCCCAAGGTCGAACAACTGCTGCCGCTCGGCCGCGACGACTGGGCGCGCGGCCTGCGCCGCTACGGCTTCCACGGGCTGTCCTACGCCTATCTCGCGGTGGCGCTGGCCGAGCGCCACGGCGATGCCGCGCGCGGCCGCACCATCGCCGCGCACCTGGGCAGCGGCGCGAGCCTGTGCGCCATGCAGAACCTCGCCAGCGTGGCCACCACGATGGGCTTCTCCGCGCTCGAAGGGCTGATGATGGGCACGCGCTGCGGCGCGCTCGATCCGGGCGCGCTGATCTACCTCATGCAGATCGAGAAGCTCGATCTCGACCAGGTCGCCGACCTGCTCTATCACCGCTCCGGCCTGCTCGGCGTCTCGGGCATTTCCGCCGATCCGCGCGTGCTGTTCGAGCGCGAGGCCGACGACGAGCACGCGCGCGATGCGCTGGCCCTGTATGTGCGCCGCATCGTGCGCGAGATCGGCGCGCTCACCGCCGTGCTCGGCGGCTTGGACATGCTGGTCTTCACCGCCGGCGTCGGCGAGCACAGCGCCGAGATCCGCCGCCGCGTCTGCGCCGACCTGCGCTTCCTCGGCGTGCGTCTCGACGATGACGCCAACGCCGTCAACGCGCCGATCATCTCCACCGCCGACAGCAAGGTGCGCGTCGCGGTCGAGCCCACCAACGAAGAGTGGATCGCCGCCGAAAGCGCGCGCAAGGTGCTTGGGTCCGCTTGAGCATCACGACTTTCCGTTGACATCCGCCTGCGCTACATAGCCACTTCCACACCACGAGAAGGAGGGGAGTCCATGCGCGCAGCGCTCATCGTCATCGGCATCATCCTGCTGGTCGCCGGCATCTGGGTCACCGTCGGGCATGGCAGCTACCAGCAGACCGACACCAAGGCGCAGATCGGCTCGGTGAAGATCGAGGCCACCGAGGACCATGCCATCCCGCGCTGGGTGGGTATCGCCGGCATCGTGGTCGGCGGCGTGCTCGCGGTGGCGGGTTTCGCCCGCAAGGGTTGACCGGCCGCGCCAGCTTGCTGCGCAGCGGGCGGCGGCCTGCGTGTCGCCGCCCGCTACAATGGCGCGATGGATGTCACGCATTGGCTCGACGGGCTCAACACCGCGCAACGCGAGGCGGTGGCCGCGCCGCCGGGGCACTATCTGGTGCTCGCCGGCGCGGGTTCGGGCAAGACCCGCGTCCTCACCCACCGCATCGGTTGGCTGATCGAGGCGACCGGCGCGCCGCCGTGGTCGATCCTCGCGGTCACCTTCACCAACAAGGCCGCCGGCGAGATGCGCGGGCGGCTGGAAAGCCTGCTCGGCGCGTCGGCCAACGGGCTCACCGTCGGCACCTTCCACGGCATCGCGCACCGGCTGCTGCGCCGGCACTGGCGCGAGGCCGGCCTGCCGGAAAGTTTCCAGATTCTCGATGCCGACGATCAGCAGCGACTGGCCAAGCGCGTGATCGCCGGGCTCGGGCTGGATGAAGCGAAGTTTCCGCCGCGCCAGGCCGCCTGGCAGATCAACCACTGGAAGGAGGAAGGCAAGCGCCCGGACGCGATCGAGCACCGCGAGCATCCGCTCACGCAGACGCTGGTGCGCATCTATGCCGCCTACGAGGAAGCCTGCCGCCGCGCCGGGCTGGTCGATTTCGCCGAGCTCCTGCTGCGCGCGCACGAGCTGTGGCTGCGGCAGCCGGCGCTGCTCGCGCATTACCAGCAACGCTGGCGGCATCTGCTGGTCGACGAGTTCCAGGACACCAACGCGCTGCAATACGCGTGGATCCGCGTGCTCGCAGGTAACAGCGGGCAGGTGTTCGCGGTGGGCGACGACGACCAGTCGATCTACGGCTGGCGCGGTGCGCGGGTCGAGAACATGCAGCAGTTCCTGAAGGATTTCCCCGGCGCGCGCACGCTCAAGCTGGAGCAGAACTACCGCTCCACCGCGACCATCCTCGCCGCCGCCAACGCGGTGATCGCGCGCAACGGCAACCGGCTGGGCAAGGAACTGTGGACCGCCGGCGAGCAGGGCGAGCGCATCGCGCTCTACGCTGCCTACAACGAGCAGGACGAGGCGCGCTTCGTCGTCGAGCGCATCCGCGAATACGTGGCCGCCGGCGGCCGCGCCGGCGACTGCGCCATCCTTTATCGATCCAACGCGCAATCGCGCAACTTCGAGGAACAGCTGGTCCAGCGCGGCATGCCGTATCGCGTCTACGGCGGCCAGCGCTTCTTCGAGCGCGCCGAGGTCAAGGACGCGCTGGCCTACCTGCGCCTGACCGCCAATCGCCACGACGACGCCGCCTTCGAGCGCGCGGTGAACACGCCGCCGCGCGGCATCGGCGAGCGCACGCTGGACGTGCTGCGCCGGCGCGCACGCGGCGAGAACACTTCGCTGTGGGAAGCCGCGCTCGGCGAGCTCGCCGCCGGCAGCGAACTGGCCGGCCGGGCGAAGAACGCGGTCAAGGCGTTTCTGGCGTTGATCGAGGACATGGCGCGCAGTTTCCACGTCGAAGCCGGCCTCGCGCTCGCCGAGCAGGTCGAGCACGCCATCGTCCACACCGGGCTGCGCGACTTCTACGAGAAGGACAGCCGCGGCAACGCCGAGTCGCGCACCGAGAACCTGGACGAACTGGTCAACGTCGCCAGCCGCTTCGTGCCGACGCCGGAGGATCTCGACGCCGGCCTTTCGGAACTGGCCGCCTTCCTTGCGCACGCCGCGCTCGAGGCCGGCGAAGGCCAGGGCCAGGCGTGGGACGACTGCGTGCAGTTGATGACGCTGCACACCGCCAAGGGCCTGGAGTTTCCGCTGGTGTTCCTGGTCGGTCTGGAAGAAGGCCTGTTCCCCAGCCAGCGCTCGGTGGAAGACGAGGGCCGGCTGGAGGAGGAACGCCGGCTCGCCTACGTCGGCATCACCCGTGCGCGCGAGAAGCTGGTGATCAGCTATGCCGAATCGCGGCGCATGCACGGCAGCGAAATGCTGGCGCGGCCCTCGCGCTTCCTCGCCGAACTCCCCGCCGAACTGGTCGATGAAGTGCGCCCGCGCGTGCAGGTGAGCCGGCCGTTCTATGCCGGGCGTTTCGCCGAAGCCGGTTCCGTGCCGGACGAGCCGCTGCCGGTCAGGCTCGGCCAGCGCGTGAGTCATCCGAGCTTCGGCGAAGGCGTGGTGATCGCCGCCGAGGGCGCCGGCGCGCATCTGCGCCTGCAGGTCAATTTCGAGGGTGCCGGCAGCAAGTGGCTGGTCGCCGCCTACGCCAATCTCACGCCGCTCTGAAAGCCGGCGTGACGGGCATAAGGAGGTTCCCGAATGCGCCCTGCGGACACGCGGCGCTGCTGCTAGCATTGCTTTGCAGCATTTGCAATCCACCCGCCACAGGACGCCACGACGTTGAATTCGATCCAGCCCAGCGCGCATCTGGCGCAGGTGCGCTATGAAATCCGCGGCGCGTTGACCCGCCGCTCGCGCGAGCTCGAGGCCGCCGGTCGCGAGATCATCAAGCTCAACATCGGCAATCCCGGCCGCTACGGCTTTGCTACGCCGGCGCACCTGCGCGAGGCGATCGCCGCCCACCTGGCCGACAGCGAACCCTACGGCCACGAGCAGGGGCTGGAAAGCGCGCGCGAGGCGATCGTCGCCCAGCAGCGCGCACGCGGCGCGCGCCACCTCGACGTCGAACACGTCTTCATCGGCAATGGCGTCAGCGAACTGATCGACCTCAGCCTGCGCGCGCTGCTGCAGCCGGGCGACGAGGTGCTGCTGCCGAGCCCGGACTACCCGCTGTGGAGCGCGGCGACCATTCTCAACAGCGGCGTGCCGCGCTATTACCGCTGTCTGGCCGAGAACGCGCACCTGCCCGATCCGGACGAGGTCGAATCGCTGATCGGCCCGCGCACGCGCGCGCTGGTGCTGATCAACCCGAACAACCCGACCGGCGCGGTGTATCCGCGCGCGCTGCTGGAGCGGCTGGTCGCGATCGCCGCGCGGCATCGCCTGCTGCTCTTGGCCGACGAAATCTACGACGACATCCTCTACGACGGCGCCGTGTTCCAGCCGCTCGCCGAAGTGGCCGGCGAGGTGCCGGCGCTGTGCTTCGGCGGCTTGTCCAAGGTCTATCGCGCCTGCGGCTACCGGGTCGGCTGGATGAGCCTGTCCGGCGATCCGGCGCGCAGCCGCGAATACCGCGACGCGCTGCAGCTGCTCGCCGCGCTGCGGCTGTGCCCCAACGTCACCGCGCAATGGGCGGTGCGTCCGGCGCTGGAAGGGGCGCCGACCATCCGCGAACTGACCGCGCCCGGCGGGCGTCTGCATGCAGCGCGGCAGGCGGTGATCGAAGGCGTGGCCGCCAGCGACTTCCTCGCCCTGGTGCCGCCGGCCGGCGCGTTGTATGCCTTCCCGCAGGTGCGCGCCGATCGTCTCGCAGCGTTCGACGACGAAGCCTTCGCGCTGCGCCTGCTGGAAGAAGAAAACGTGCTGGTGGTGCCCGGCACCAGCTTCAACGTGCCGGCCAGCCGGCATCTGCGCCTGACCCTGCTGCCCACGCCCGCGCAACTGGCCGAAGTCTTCGTGCGCATGGAGCGCGTGCTCGCGCGCATGGCCGAGGAGCCGGTGCGGCGGGTCGCCATCGGCTGAGATGGCGGCGTTACTGCGCCATCTGGCGCTCGGCGATTCCTACACCATCGGCGAAGGTGTGATGGACGCCGCGCGCTGGCCGGTGCAGCTCGCCGCGTGGCTGCGCAGGGAAGGTCGCGCGCTCGATCCGCCCTCCATCCTCGCCGCCACCGGCTGGACCACCGACGAGCTCGCCGCGGCGATGACGCGTACATCCCTCGCGCCGCCCTACGACCTGGTCAGTCTGCTGATCGGTGTCAACGACCAGTACCGCGGCCGCGACGCGGAGAGTTTTCGTGCCGGTTTCGCCGCGCTGCTCGATCGCGCCATCGCGCTTGCCGGCGGCCGCGCGCAGCGCACGCTCGTGGTGTCGATTCCCGACTGGGGTGTCACCCGCTTCGGCCGCCAAAGCGGGCGCGACGTGGCGAAGATCGCCGCAGAGATCGACGCGTTCAACGCCATCGCGGCCGCGGAAGCCTTGCGCCGCGGCTGCCGCTTCGTCGACGTCACCGCGATCTCGCGCGCGCAGCCCGATGCGACCGTCGCCGATGGCCTGCATCCGGATGCCGGGCAATATGCGGCGTGGGTGGCGGCGATCCTGCCGGCATCGCGGGCGGCCCTGGCCTCGGCCTAGAAGGGCATTTTCCCGGTCGATGGCGGTGTGCCAGGGTCACTGCCACTCCGGTGGCGTATGGCAGGCGGTCAAGGGAGGTCTGTCGGCGTGCGGCGCCGTGTCGTTTGTCGCAGGCGCGTGACGCAGCGGCTGTCCTCCGTGACCTTAATGGGTCGACGGCGCTGGCCTGTGGGCGAGAAGCAACCGGCCTTACGCCGCCGAGGATGACCCATCATCTATCGATGATTTGCGCGGGTGAGCGCACGAAGGCGACCGGCTCGGGCAGCAGCAGGGTGCGCGTTGGGAACGCAAACTCGATGTGCCGCTCGGCGAACGCTTCCATCATCGCCAGATTGATCGCCTGCTGGGCGTCCATGTAGCGGTTGAAGTCGGGGTTGGTGACGAAATAGACGACCTCGAAATCGAGCGAACTTTCCCCGAACCCCTTGAAGTGCACGCGGTCCAGCCGGACGTCCGGAGTCGCCTCGGCAATCCTGCGCACCATCCCGGGAATCTGGCGCATGGCCTCGGGGTCCGTATCGTAGGTCACGCCAAAGCCGAAGACGATGCGCCGTTCGCGCATGCGGGCATAGTTGTGCAGCGTGTGGCTCAGCAGCTCGGCATTGCCGATGACAATCTCCTCCCCGCTGATCGCTTTGATGCGGGTGGTCTTGACGCCCACATGCACAATGGTGCCCGCGACATCGCCAAAGGTGATGAACTGGCCGATCTCGAACGGTTTGTCGAGCCCAATGGACATGGATGCGAACAGGTCGCCCAGGATGTTTTGCAGCGCCAATGCGACGGCCACGCCACCCACACCCAGGCTGGCCACGAAGGCGGTGATGTTGACGCCGGCCACGCTCAGGGCCGCCAGCAGCAGCGTGGCCCACACCGCGATGCGCGCAAACCAGCTCATCATCGCCAGGATGACGGGATTGTGCGCATGTGCCCCGTCGCCTGACAGCGTCTGGGTGGTCCACGCGCGCACCAGGCTGTTGGCCCACAAGCCGACCTGCACGGCAACGGCGATGGTGCCGACCAAGCCGATGTACCGGTTAGCCCGGTCGGACAAGCCGAGCGCTTGCGCACCCAGCGCCAGGAATGTGACGAAGACCAACCACCACAGCGTTTGGCGTGCCGCCGCGCCTAACGCGCGGGCCACCACCAGATGCCTTTTTTCCAGCGCTCGGCCGACCAAGCGCAGCGCGGTGAGGGTGACAAGGGTGCCGACGACGGCGGTGGTCGCGCCAATCATCCAGCGCCAAGCGGGAATACCCAAGAACGTGACGTGGAGGGCCCACTGGTGAAACGACTCAAACATCGAGGCTCCTGATTGCACCCGAGAGGCACTCGTCAAGGGAGCAGCAGATTATCGCGCAGCGGGTGTGGACATCATGTCGGCGCGCGTGCCGCCCAGCGCTGGCGCACCGACCGCTTCCCGCTTACAGTCGATAAAGCAAGGGGAGCACATGAACGCACGCATTCGGCAAGGCCTGGAACACCTCCGAGAGTCATTTTGGCTGATGCCCGCCGTGATGGTCTTGCTGGGCATTGGCTTGGCGTTGGGCTTGCTGGCGGTGGACCGCCATGGTTGGGTGCCGGTGTCGGTGGGCGCGTCGTCGTGGCTGTACAACGGCGGAGGCACCGGCGCGCGCACCTTGCTGGGGGCCATCGCCTCCTCGACCATTGGTGTGGCCGGCACGGTGTTTTCCATCACGATCGCCGCCCTTTCCCTGGCGGCAGGCCAGATGGGGCCGCGCTTGCTGCGCAACTTCACCCGGGACCGCGGCAACCAGTTCACCCTCGGCGCATTCCTGGGAACGTTCTCGTATGCGCTGATGGTGCTGCGCAGCGTGCGCACCCAGCAAGAAGGGGCATTCACGCCGCATGTGGCGCTGTCGTTCGGCATGCTGCTGGCCTTTGGATGCGTGGCCACGCTGGTCTATTTCGTCGGGCACATGGCTTCTCGCATCAACGTCGATACGGTCATCGATCTGGTCAGTGCCGATGTTGCCGAGGCATTCGAGGCGTGGGTCGTCGACGAGGCTGCGGCAGCACCTGCCGAGCACCGAACGTGGAGTGAGGCCACGGCCGTGGTCGACAGCCGCAGCGGCTATCTGCAGCAGCTGGACGCTTCGCGCCTGGCGGACTGGGCGGCCGAGCACGGCACCGCATTGCGGTTGCTCGTGCGCCGGGGCGACTACATCGCCCCCGGTGCGCCGATAGCGCTGATCTCCGTATCGGTGGAGGGTGCGGCCGAAGCCATCGCGCGGGCTACGGCGCTGGGCGCGTCCCGCGGTAGCTGGGGTGACGCCGAGCAAACCGTGCGCCAGCTGGTGGAAGTGGCCGTCCGCGCCTTGTCGCCGGGTATCAACGATCCGTACACCGCGATGAGCGTGCTCGATCGGTTAGGGGCGGCGTTGTGCGGCTTGGCCAATAAGCATCTGCCGAGCGGGGTGCATTGCCGGGAGGGTCGCATGGTCTTGTGCGTGCCGGTGGTCACCTACCAAAGCCTGTGCGCGGTGATGTTTCACATGATTCGGCAGCACGCGCAAGGCAACGCGGCGCTGTTGATCAAGCTGGTCGATGTGCTGACGGTGGTGCTTTCGGCCGAGCCAGACGCCGCCCGTCAAGCGGTCATCGCTGACCAGCTCGCGCAGGTAGAAGCCGACGCCGCGAGGAGCCTTGCCAACGAGCACGACGCGGCCGAAGTACGCCGACGCGTTCGACGTTTCCATGCCGTGTGGGCCGCCCACGGGCACCCACAGGCCACAGCCCAAGCGCTGTTGGGAGCGCACGATCATGCTTGATATCGCGGCTATCTGCCTGGTGATCACGGCCCTTCTTGCTTATGTCAACCACCGGGTTCTGCGCTGGCCGGCCACCATCGGCGTGATGGCCATCGCGCTGCTCATCTCCTTGGGCATCGTCGGCTTGCACGCATTGGGCGTGGATTACGGTCTCAAGGCCTACGAGGCGTCCCTGCTGAAATCGCTCGATTTTTCCGAAGTGCTGATGCAGGGGATGCTGTCGTTCCTGCTGTTTGCCGGCGCGCTGCATGTGGATCTCGGCGCACTCAAACGTTACCGCGGACAAATCGCGCTACTGGCGGTGGTTGCGACCTGCACCTCGACGGCGCTGGTCGGGTTGGCCATGTGGGTGCTTCTCCCGATGCTGGGCCTGCCGGTACGGCTCATCGACTGCTTGTTGTTTGGGGCGCTCATTTCGCCGACCGATCCGATCTCGGTGATGGGCATTCTCAAGTCGATCGGAGCGCCCAAGTCCTTGGAACTGGTCATCGCCGGTGAATCGCTCTTCAACGATGGCGTTGGGGTGGTGCTGTTCTCGTTGCTGCTGGGCGCGGCCACCAGCGGCGCCGCACCGACCCCAGGGGAGGCCGGTTGGCTGTTGTTGCAAGAGGCCGGAGGCGGCTTGGTGTTCGGGGCCGTGCTCGGATGGGCCACTTTCGCGCTGATCAAGAGCATCGATCAATACCAAGTCGAAGTCCTGTTGACGCTTGCAGCCGTCATGGGCGGGTATGCCTTGGCAATGCACCTGCATGTATCCGGACCGCTGGCGATGGTCGTCACCGGTCTTATTGTGGGCAACAGCGGGCGGGCTCGGGCCATGTCCGATACCACGCGCCGCTATGTCGACATGTTCTGGGAGTTGCTCGATGAAATCCTCAATGCCGTGTTGTTCGTTCTCATCGGTATGGAGGTCATTGTCATCGCGTGGTCGCCATCGCTGCTGGCGGCCATTGTGGCGGCCATCGGCGTAACGCTGCTGGCGCGCCTGATCACCGTGGGTCTACCGGTGGGCGCCTTGTCCCGGCTGTTCCGACTGCCCCAAGGCTCGTGGCGCGTGCTGACCTGGGGCGGTCTGCGGGGCGGTATTTCCGTGGCCTTGGCTTTCTCGCTGACGCAAGGGGACGGCCGTGACATCGTGCTCGGATTGACCTACGGCGTGGTGGTGTTTTCGGTCCTGATCCAAGGCCTCACGGTCGGCCGGGTAGCGCGCCGAGTGTGTGCATCTTCCCCATGAGCGCTGGGTGCGCAGACGACATCCTTGCGTCCAATGCGGAAAGAGCGTTGCCAGCCTCCGCATTGCGCAGCGCGTGGCTTGTTGCACAACGGTTCCGTGTCTGCCGGATTCAAAGCGGGTTGGGCTGGACGGCATCGCACAAAAAAGCCCGCTAGATGCGGGCTTGAGCGGTATTTTATGGACTTTGCCGGATGCCGGCGGACTATCTTGTGGTGGGCCCACCAGGATTCGAACCTGGAACCAAGGGATTATGAGTCCCCTGCTCTGACCGTTGAGCTATAGGCCCGGCGATGCGATGGCCGATGATGTTAGCGGGGTGCGCGTGCAGCGTCGAGGACGCCACAAAGTCCAAGCCCCGCGGGAGCGGGGCTTGGGAAGTGCCGTTTCGATGGGTCTTCAGTCGAAATCGAGGAAGGAACGCAGCTGCTCGCTGCGTGAGGGGTGGCGCAGTTTGCGCAAGGCCTTGGCCTCGATCTGGCGGATGCGTTCGCGGGTGACGTCGAACTGCTTGCCGACTTCCTCCAGCGTGTGGTCGGTGTTCATGTCGATGCCGAAGCGCATGCGCAGCACCTTGGCCTCGCGCGGGGTGAGGCCGGCGAGCACTTCGCGCACGGTCTCGGTGAGGCCGGTCTCGGTGGCCGAGTCGATCGGCGAAGAGACGTTGGTGTCCTCGATGAAATCGCCCAGGTGCGAATCCTCGTCGTCGCCGATCGGGGTTTCCATCGAGATCGGTTCCTTGGCGATCTTGAGCACCTTGCGGATCTTGTCCTCGGGCATGTCCATCTCCTTGGCCAGCTCCTCCGGCGTCGGCTCGCGGCCGAACTGCTGGAGCATCTGGCGGGAGATGCGGTTCAGCTTGTTGATCGTCTCGATCATGTGCACGGGGATGCGGATGGTGCGCGCCTGATCGGCGATCGAGCGCGTGATCGCCTGGCGGATCCACCACGTGGCATAGGTCGAGAACTTGTAGCCGCGGCGGTATTCGAACTTGTCCACCGCCTTCATCAGGCCGATGTTGCCTTCCTGGATCAGGTCGAGGAACTGCAGGCCGCGGTTGGTGTACTTCTTGGCGATGGAGATCACCAGGCGCAGGTTGGCCTCGACCATCTCCTTCTTGGCGCGCCGGGCCTTGGCCTCGCCCACGCTCATCGAGCGGTTGATTTCCTTGATGTCGGTGAGCGGCAGGAACAGCTTCTTCTCGATCTCGGCCAGCTTGCGCTGCTCGGCGTCGATCGCCTCGCGATAGAGCTTGATGTTGGGCGACCACTTCTGCCGCTTGCGCGAAAGCTCGGCGGCCCATTCGAGGTTGCCCTCGTTGCTGGGGAAGGTCTTCAGGAACTCGGCCTTGGGCATCTTCACCTGCTTGACGAAGATGTCCATCAGCACGCGCTCGTGATGGCGGATCTCGTTGACCACCTCGCGCAGCTTCTTGACGAAGCCGTCGATCAGCGCGCTCGGCAGCTTGAGCTTGAGGAATTCCTCGGCCATCTGCTCGCGCAGCTTGATGACCTTCTTGTCGTTGATGTCGGTGGCCTTGGCTGCGGCCTTCTGGAACTTGGCGTAGTAGTCGCGCAAGAGCTCCATGCGGCGCTTGACCTCGGCCGGATCGGGGCCGGTAGGGCCGGCTTCCTCGTCCTCGGCGGCGACGCCTTCCTCTTCATCGTCCTCGTCGTCGGCTTCCGCGTCGGCCAGCTCGGCTTCGGCCAGGGCAGCGTCCGCGGCCTGTTCCAGGTCGGCGAAGCCGGCGAGGATTTCCGACAGCCGGCGCTTGCCGTCCAGGTGCTGGTCGTATTCCTCGAGCAGCAATTCGATGGTGAGCGGGAAGCTGGCCAGCGCCTGCTGGACCTGCGAGAGGCCTTCCTCGATGCGCTTGGCGATGGCGATCTCGCCCTCGCGGGTGAGCAGCTCCACGGTGCCCATCTCGCGCATGTACATGCGCACCGGGTCGGTGGTGCGGCCGACTTCCGAGTCGACTGCCGAAAGCAGCGCCACGGCTTCCTCGGCGGCGGTCTCGTCGTCGGTGGCGGGGCCGGCCGGATCGGCCAGCGGATCGGCATCCGGCGCGGCGTCGTGCACGTCGATGCCGACGCCCTTGAGCACCGCCATGATGTCTTCGATCTGCTCCGGATCGACGATGTCGTCGGGCAGGTGGTCATTGATCTCGGCGTAGGTGAGGTAGCCCTGCTCCAGACCCTTGGAGATCAGCGCCTTGATTTCGGATTGTTGCTCAGGAGCTTTGCTGTTCATACCTACTGCCGCGGGTGACCGGAACCGTTCAATATAACCCAAAATGCTGCTTTTTTGACCAGTTTCAACCCTTGGGATGGATCGCCTGTGGCAGCGTCGAGCGCTTCGTCAGTGCGTTTCCAGCCAGAAGGTGACCGGGCCGTCATTGATCAGGTGCACCTGCATATGGGCGCCGAAGCGGCCGGTTTCCACCGGTGCGTGGGTGGCACGGGCGAGCTCGGCCAGGCGCTCGAACCAGTGCCGGCCGTGCTCGGGCGGCGCGGCACTGGTGAAACTCGGGCGCAGGCCGCTGCGGGTGTCGGCGGCCAGGGTGAACTGGCTGACCAGCAAGAGGCCGCCGCCGATGTCAGTGAGGGAGCGGTTCATGCGGCCCGTCTCGTCGGCGAATACGCGATAGCCGAGCAGGCGTTCGAGCATCCGCCGGGTCTGGCGCTCACCGTCGTCCGGCTGCACCGCCACCAGGGCGAGCAGGCCCAGGCCGATGCGGCCGACCACTTCGCCCGCGACCTCGACGTGGGCCTGGGTGACGCGCTGGATCAGGGCGATCATGCAAGCGTTGTCCGTGGGTGTCTGGACGCGCAAGCATAAAGCGACGAGTCGCAAGCCATCGCCGCAAACGCCCTACACTGGCGCGATGCGTCCGGATATCTATCTCGTCTATCTGCTGCTGCGCCTGTTCGGCCTGCTGCCGCTGCGCGTGCTGCATGCGCTCGGCGCCGGGCTCGGCCGATGTTTGCTGCTGCTGCGCGGGCGCAGTGCCCGCATCGTCTCGATCAACCTGCGCATCGCCCGGCCCGGGCTCGACGAGGCTGCCCATCGGGCGCTGCTGCGCGAGGCGATGGCCGAGAGCGGCAAGATGCTGGTCGAGACGGTCAAGATCTGGGGCGGCGGCGCGCAGCGGGCGCTCGGCCTGGTGCGCGAGGTGCGCGGCGGCGAGTTGTTCGACGCGGCGCTGGCCGCGGGCAAGGGCGTGATCATCGCCGCGCCGCATCTGGGCTGCTGGGAGTTGCTCAACTACTGGCTGTGCAGCCGCACGCCGATGGCGATCCTGTACCGTCCGCCGCGACTGGCCGCGACCGAGCAGCTGCTGCGCAAGGTGCGCGGCGCCCTGGCGCCCGAGCAGGTGCGCGCCGAGGGTGCCGGCGTACGCACGCTGTACAAGCGTCTGGCCGCCGGCGGCACGGTCGGCATCCTGCCCGATCAGAAGCCGCGCGCCGGCGAGGGCCAGATCGCCCCGTTCTTCGGCCGTCCCGCATTGACCATGGTGCTGCTGCCGCGGCTGGCCGCGCGCACCGGTGCCACCGTGCTCTATGCGTTTGCCGAGCGCCTGCCGCGTGGCGCGGGCTTCCGCATCCATATCCTGCCGGCGCCGGAGGGCCTGGCCGATGCCGATCTCGCCCGTGCCTGTGCCGCGCTCAACCGCGGCGTGGAGGCCTGTGTGGAGCGCGCCTTCCCGCAATACCAATGGCGCTACCGGCGCTGGTCGGCGCATGGCTTGCCCAACCCCTACAAGCAGGCGAGATGACCCGCGGCCACCGCCGCGTCGTATGAAAACCGTTTTCCGTGCCCTGGCTGCGCCGCAAGGCCGGCAAGGCGGGTGACTGGCTGCAAGGCTGCGGCGATTTCCATTGCAGGCGCGGCCTTTCAGCCGTCCGGTTTTTTCTCCAGCCGGCGCAGGAACACGGCCATTTCCTTTTCCGCCTGGCGGTCGCCGCGGGCCCGGGCGGCGGCGATGCCCTCGCGCCAGGCGCGGGCGGCGCCTTCGTCGTCGCCGACGGCCAGCTGCGCCTTGCCGAGCATCTTCCAGGCGGCCGAGTAGGCCGGATCGAATGTCACCGCCTGCGCGAGCTCGGCGACTGCGGCCGGCGCCTGGCCGTCGTCCAGCAGTGCGCAACCCAAGGCGAAGCGCAACATGGCGCCGTCGCGCGGACCACCGCACTGCGCGCGCAGGTGGGCGATGCGCTCGTTCATGGCCGGGATGCGCGCATCATGCGCAGCCGCTCGCCGGCACGCGGATAGACCCGCGGCGGCTGGGGCGGATCGTCCGGCGTGCGGCCGGCGCGCAGGTCGGCCAGGGTCGGTGCCGGCCAGATCACCAGCCAGACCGAGCGGAACGGCTGCACCAGCAGCGCATGGCGCATGGCCTGGGCATCGGGATGACTGAGGCGCGTCACCACCAGGCCGTCCGGATGCAGGCGGGCGAAGTTCTGCAGGGAGTCGTCGTACTGCAGCCGTACCAGCGGACGGGTCAGCCGGCCGAGGAAATGGAACTGGCCGTCATAGCCGCCGATGATGCCGAGCGGCCGTCCCTGCGCCTCGGCCGCGCCGAGCAGGCGCGCCGCCGGGCGCAGGTCGTAGTTGGGCCACACGGCCAGCGTGAACAGCGTATTGACCGTCAACGCGCCGATGAGGCCGGCCAAGGCCAGCCGGCGCAGTTCGCCGCGGCGGCGCTGGAGCAGCAGCAGACCGAGCAGCAGAAAGACCACGCTGAAGGGCCGGCTGTACTGCGAAAGCGCGAGCAGCCAGTCGTCCGTGAGGCGGCCAGTGGAGACCAGCGTCGGCAGGAAAAACGCGCCGAGCGCCGCCGCGATGCCGGCCAGGCCCAGCGGCCAGGTTCCGAGCCAGGGCGTGACGGCCAGGGCGCGCCGCCGTTCGCGCAGGCGGGCGACCGCCGCGGCGATGAGCATCACCGCGCCGCCGCATTCGGGCAGCAGGTAATAGGCCTGCTTGCCGCTGATCAGCGAGAACACCGCCAGCACCGGCAACAGCCAAAGGAGCAGAAAGCGCACACCCGGCTCGAGCGGTCGGCGCAGACGGGCCAGCGCGGCGTAGGCCCGCGGCCAGGCGCTGAAGGGAAACAGCAGCACGGGCAGGGCGAGCAGGTACCACCAGAAGGGCTGGTTGTGATTCTGCAGCTCGTCCGGCGAGGCCACCCCGTCCACCACGCGGCCGGCGGTCTGCAGGAAGAACAAGCGGTGCCGGTAGGCCTCGCCGCCCGCCAGCCCGGCCGGCAGCGCCCAGGCGAGCAGGATCGCCACCCCGAGCAGCAGCGCGAGCGCGCCGCGGCCGTACCAGCGCGCCCGCTGCGTGCGGGCGGCCTCGTTCCACCAGGGCCCGAGCAGCCACGGGAAGAGGACGTGCAGCAGCATCACCGGGCCCTTGGTCAATAAGCCGGCGCCGACCAGGACGCCGAACAGCCACCAGCGCGGCTCGCGCCGCCGCGGCGAGGGCACCAGGCACAGCAGGGCGGCCAGCACGCAGACCGTGAGCAGCACCTCGTACATGATCTGCAGGCCGAACAGGAAGGCGTAGCCGAGCGCCATCAGCATCCACGGCGTCGAGCGCGCCACCCAGGGCCGATCCGGGAACAGCCGGCCCGCCAGCGTGGTCGCCAGCACCAGCTGCGCCGCGCCGAACAGCACTTCCAGCACCCGCGGCCAGACGTCGTTCACGCCGAACACGAACCAGCCGGCATGGATCAGCCAGAACAGCAGCGGCACCTTCTCGCTGTAGGGCTCGCCGTTGATGTGGGGGACCAGCCAGTGGTGCTGCTGCCACATCTCCCAGGCGACACTCAAGGTGCGCGTGGAAAAGAGCGGCATCGGCCCATGCGAGAAGATCGCCAGCAAGGCCGCGACCAGCCACAGCGGCAGCCACGGCCACAGGGCGCGCAGGTGTTCTAGACGGGCGGAAGAGGCCACGAGGCGTGCTTTGGGAAGACGGGAACGCGCAGTTTAACCCGCGGCCCGGCATCAACCCTGGAACAGGGCGCGGCTGTCGCGCCAGGCCTTCCAGCGCCGGCGCAGATTGAGCGGCTTGCGCTCGAGCGGGCCGTAGCCGCCGGCGAGCAGGCGTTCGGTCGCGTCCAGCACGCGTTCGCTGGAGCGGCCGTCGCGATAGGGGTGGATGGCCTCGGCATGCGCGCGCAGCGCGGCCATGAGTTCGGGCGGGCGGGCCAGCGCGCGATCGATCGCGGCATCGATGTCGGCCGGGTCCTGGACGTCGAGCATGAACGGTTTGGGCCGGCGGTTGCACAGCGTCACCACCGGCTTGAGTTGCACGGCGAATTCATGCAGCACCGAGGAGGTGTCGCTGACCAGCACGTCGGCCGCACGCTGCATGTCCATCAGCCGGTCCGACTCGTAAAACGCGGCGTGCGGCCCGACCAGCGCACGGTAGCTTGCGAACAGGGCGGGCTCGCATTTGGGATGCAGGGTCAGCAGCCAGTAGCGGTCGCCGCGTGCGACGAGCTCGCGCAAGGTATCGTACATGCGGTAGGCGGAGGTGATCTTGCGGCTGAAGGTGGGCGCATACATCACCACCGGGCGGCCGTCGCCCGACCGCAGCGCCGCCGCCCGCGCGCCGTCCTCGCTGAACAGCGGGTCGAGCTTGGGCCAGCCGGTCTCGGCCACGGCGAAATAGCGGCAGCGGCGCGCCAGCGCCTGGAACGGCGCGGTGGTCGCCGGTCCCTGCGTGCAGTAGAGATCGAAAAAACCGCGCAGGGCGAAATGGCCGCGCTCGGGCTCGCGTTTTTCCGCATTGAAGCCGTGGAACACCTGCACCTTGGCGCCCGGGATGCCGGGCGGCACCCAGTTGGCCGCCGAGAACACCGCCTGCGGAGCGAATGCCCTGACTGCACGGCGCGAGACGAGCCTCGTCTCGTCGGCCGCCAGGTAGCGCGCGAGGGCAGCCGGCACCACCCAGGCCACGCGCTGGCCGCGCCGCTGCGCCGCCGCCGCCAGCGGACGCAGGATCGGCAGCGCATAAAGCTCGGTGGCGAACAGCAGGCAGGCGTCCATCGGAGGTTCCATCAAGGCGCGGCGCAAACGGGCATTATGTTCCAGCCGCGCCCGTGCGGCGCCCGAACCTGATCGAGCCGCTTCGCGCATGTCCCGCCCCCCGCTTTCCGCCTGCATCATCGCCTTCAACGAGGCCGACCGCATCGACGATTGCCTCGCCTCGCTCGCCTTCTGCGACGAGATCGTGGTGGTCGATTCCGGTTCCACCGACGACACCCGCGAGCGGGCCGCGGCGCATGGCGCGCGGGTGATCCAGCGGCCGTTCGCGGGCTACCGCAGCCAGAAGGCCTTCGCGGTGGCACAGGCCCGCCACGACTGGGTGCTGTGCCTGGATGCCGACGAGCGGGTGAGCGCACGCCTGCGCACCAGCATCGAGGCCGCGCAGGCGGCGGGTTTCGAGGGCGCCGCCGGCTACCGCTGCAATCGCTTGAGCGAATACTTCGGCGCGTATCTGCGCCACGGCAATGCCTATCCCGATCGCGTGCTGCGCCTGTTCGACCGTCGCCGCGGCGGCTGGCGCGGCGAGCGCGAGATCCATGAAGCCGTCAGCGTCGACGGGCCGGTGAGGACGCTCGCCGGCGACCTCGAGCACCATCCCTACCGCTCGCTCTCCGAGCAGATCGCCAAGCAGGAGCGCTACGCGCAGATGATGGCCGAGCACCTTCACGCGCGGGGTGAGCGCGCCACGCTGGGGCGGATCCTGCTCAATCCCTGGTGGCGTTTCGTGCGCGGCTACCTGCTGCGCGGCGGCTTCCTGGACGGCTGGCGCGGCCTGGTCTATGCACTGGTACGGGTCGAATACGTGCGCCGCAAGTTCCTGAAGCTGTGGCTGCTCGAGCGCGGTTACCGGCCCTGACCCGGCATGCCGGTGGGCGGATTTTCAGCCGGCCTCGTCCATGATCCGCACTCGCGGCCGGCTCGAAGCCCAAGCCCGCAGTTTCCCAGACGATACCCGACGAGGTGGGCGTGACCTTTGCGCGACAGGCAGGAAGCAAACTGGACGCAACAGCGCAGACTCCCGTGCGGAACGGGCTGGCGAGGCTGGGCGGCGAGGCGCCGCTGACCCTCCTCGACGCCTGGCTGGGCCTGGGCCTGCTGTGGCTTCCCGTGGGCATGCTGGTGATGCCCTCGAGCATTTCCTACAACCCGGGGCGGCTGTACCAGAGCACCCTCGCTGTCACGCTCTATCTGCCGGCGCTGATCGTTGGCCTGCGCGCACGCGCGGCGGTGTGGCGCCAATGCTGGTCGGTGCCGGC
This sequence comes from Aerosticca soli, assembly GCF_003967035.1. GTDB lineage: Bacteria > Pseudomonadota > Gammaproteobacteria > Xanthomonadales > Rhodanobacteraceae > Aerosticca > Aerosticca soli. Next base: position 174,100 of record NZ_AP018560.1, read on the forward strand.
CTTTCGCGTTTTCCTGCTGCTGTTGGCCTGGGCGCTGCTGTCGCTGACCTGGACCGGCGCGTGGCATCCCGGCGATGAGGCCGGCCGGTTATTGAGCGTGTTGTTCTACGTGCTGGCCTGGCAGGGCTTTGCCGGCCGTGCGCCGCAGCGGGCGGAACGTCTGCTGGCCGTGGCGGCGCTGGCGATGGCGGCATGCGCGCTGGGCTACGGCGTGGCGTTTCTCGTCCAGGCGCCAGGGGGCGATGGGCGCATCGCGGCCAGAGGGGTGGTCGCCACCGCCAACTACGCGGCCGCCACCATGGGCGCGGCCTGCGTGTGGCTGTGCCAGCTGCCCTGGCGCGCAAAGCGTTGGCAGACGGTGCGGCTGGTGGCCCTCACGGCGCTGCTGTTCTTTATCGTGCTGACCCAGAGCCGCGGCGTCTGGCTGGCGTTGGCCCTCTGCGCCGTGCTCACACCGTGCTGGCGCCGTGCCGACCGGTCCGCCTGGTTCATCGCCGCCGCGGTATTCGCCGTCATGCTGGTACTCCTGTGCCGGCCCCTGCCGGTACTGACCGCGCGTGGCGCCTCGCTGCGGCCGCAGCTGTTCGCCCAGGCGCTGGAACTCATCGGCCGCCATCCGTGGCTCGGTCTGGGCCAGGGTGCGCCGTTCCGGCTCGAGGTGGCCGGTCAATCCTTCACCCACAGCCACAACGTGCTGACCCAGACCGCCATCGAACTCGGCCTGCCGGGCCTCGTCCTGCTCGCCGCGCTGTGGCTGAGGGTGGCCTGGTCCGGCTGGCGCCATCGCGATGAACCGCTTGGCCGCGTGGTGCTGGGGGCGTGGGTTTACGCCAGCGTGGCATTGCAGTTCGACATGCCGCAGCTGCTGACCAGTCCGCGCCCGGGCTGGCTGCTGGTCTGGCTGCCTTTCGGGTTGGCGCTCGGGCTGGCCGCACGCGAGCCGCAAGACGACTCGCGTACACTTTTGCGTCCCTAGTGAACTGCGCGCCGGCGCTTTTCCCGGCCCCGAGAAAACCTCCATGAGCAGAGTGCTGGTCACCGGCGGCGCCGGCTTTCTGGGTTCGCACCTGTGCGACCGCCTGCTGCGCGACGGCCACGACGTGCTGTGCGTGGACAACTTCTTCACCGGCAGCAAGCGCAACGTCGCCCACCTGCTTGCCGAGCCGTATTTCGAGCTGCTGCGCCACGACGTCACCTTCCCGCTGTACGTGGAGGTGGACCGCATCTTCAACCTGGCCTGCCCGGCCTCGCCGGTGCATTACCAGCACGACCCGGTGCAGACCACCAAGACCTCGGTGCACGGCGCGATCAACATGCTTGGCCTGGCCAAGCGGGTGAAGGCGCGCATCCTGCAGGCTTCGACCAGCGAGGTATACGGCGACCCGGAAGTGCATCCGCAGCGCGAGGACTATTGGGGCCGGGTCAACCCGATCGGCCTGCGCTCGTGCTACGACGAAGGCAAGCGCTGCGCGGAGACGCTGTTCTTCGACTACCACCGCCAGCATGGCCTGGACATCAAGGTGGTGCGCATCTTCAACACCTACGGCCCGCGCATGCACCCTAATGACGGCCGCGTGGTGAGCAACTTCATCGTGCAGGCGCTCAAGGGCGAGGACCTCACCATCTATGGCGACGGCAGCCAGACGCGCAGCTTCTGCTACGTCGACGACCTGATCGAGGCGCTGGTGCGGATGATGGACACGCCTGCCGGCTTCACCGGGCCGGTCAACGTGGGCAATCCGGCCGAATTCACCATGCGCGAGCTGGCCGAGAAGGTGCTCGCGCTGGTCGGTGGCACGTCGAAGCTGGTGTTCCGTCCGCTGCCGCCGGACGACCCGCGCCAGCGCCAGCCGGACATCGCGCTCGCCAGGGAAAAACTGCGCTGGCAGCCCACGGTGTCGCTGGAGGATGGCCTGCGCGAAACCATCGCCTATTTCCGCGCATTGCTGCAGGCGTGAGCACCGTGGCCACGCCGACCATCTCGGTCATCGTCACCAACTACAACTACCGGGCGTTCGTCGCCGAGGCGGTGGACGGCGCGCTGGCGCAGACGCTCGCGCCGGGCGAGGTGATCGTGGTGGACGATGGCTCCAGCGACGGCTCGCCGGAGTATCTGCGCGAGCGCTACGGCGCCGATCCGCGCGTGCGATTGCTGTGCGGCGAGAACGGCGGCCAGCTCGCCGCTTTCCAGCGCGGCTTGGCCGCGGCCACGGGCGAAGTGGTGTGCTTTCTCGATGCCGACGATCGCTGGGCGCCGGATTATCTGGCCAAGGTCGGCGCGCTGTTCGCCGCGCGCACGGATGTGGATTTCGTGTGCTCCGACGTGCACTTGATCGGCCAGGAATCCGGCGTGCAAGGCTACGGCCCGCAAGCGGCGGACCTCGGCTACACCGCGCTCGCCACCTGGGTGCGCATGCGCTGGTATGGCGCGCCGACTTCCGCGCTGGCGCTGCGCCGCGCGCTCGCGCAACGCGTGCTCGACCTGCCGGAAGGCTTCGCCGCGCAATGGCGCATCTCCGCCGACAACTGCCTGGTGTTCGGCGCCAGCCTGCTCGGCGCGCGCAAGTACTACCTGCCGACCGGCGCGGTCGACTATCGCATCCACGGCCACAACGGCTGGTGGCACCAGCAGGCGCGCACGCGCGAATTTCCCGCGCAGTTCCGCTCGCGTTGCCTGATCAACCACTACGCGCGGCAGATGGGTCTGGACGAGCGCGCGCTCGATCTGGCCAAGGCCGAGTTCAAGTCGCGCGAGCGACCGAGCTGGGACGATGCCTGCGTGTACGCCGACATCGCCTGGCGCGGCAGTGCGCCGTGGTGGAAGCGCGCCGAGCGCGCGCTGTCGATCCTGCTGCACGGCCTGCGCGCGCGTCGCCGGCTCCGGCTTTGAAAGCCATGCAAGCCAGCCTGATCGTGCTCACCTACAACTGGCCCGAGGCGCTGGATCGCGTGCTTGCCAGCACGCTCGCGCAGACACGCCTGCCCGACGAGATCATCGTCACCGATGACGGCTCCGGTGCGGACACGCGCGCCGTCATCGAGCGCTGGCAGCGCCTGTCGTCGGTGCCGCTGCACCACGTCTGGCAGGAGGATCTGGGCTTTCGCGCCGCGCGCGCACGCAACCGCGGCATCGCCGCCAGCCGCGGCGACTACGTGATCCTGATCGACGGCGACATGCTGCTGCATCCGGCCTTCGTCGCCGATCACCTGGCCTTCGCCGAGCTTGGGTTTTTCTTGCAGGGCGGGCGGATCAAGGCCACGCCGGAGGAAACCGCGCGTCTGCTCGCCGGCGGCCGGCCAGTGTTCGCGCCGTGGGCGCGCGCGGACTTCGGCGCCTTCGACGGCACCCGCCGCCACTACGCCTTCCGCGCGCCCTGGCTCGCGCGCTGGAAGGCGCGCAGCCGGCGCGGCGGGCGGGTGATGAGCTGCAACATGAGCTTCTGGCGCGAGGATCTGGTGCGCGTCAACGGCTTCGACGAGCGCATGGAAGGCTACGGCGCCGAGGACCGCGAGCTCGCCGCGCGTCTGGCCAATGCCGGCGTACGCCGGCGCCAGCTCAAATGGGCGGCGCTGGCGATGCATCTGGATCACCCCACGCGCGCGCAGCCGGACGTCGATGACATGAGCCTGCCCAACAACCGTCTGTTCCGCGCCACGGTGGAGCAGCGCATCGTGCGCTGCGAACGCGGGCTCGACGCGCATCTGGCCGCATTCGCATCGACGCCGGCGTCGACGCGCTAACCCGGATCGAGCGTCCGCAGGGCCTCGCGCAGGCGTTGCGGGAACGCCGCGCGGTTGACGTCGAACCAGGCGCGCGCGGCCGCGCCCAGGCGTTCGGCTTCGCCCGCGTCCATGCCGATGCAACGCTCGATCGCCGCGCGCAGCGCCTCCTCGTCGGGTGCGTAGAGCGTGGCCAGATCCTGCCGGCCCGTGGCGTGCGCGGCGACCAGCACGCCGCGCGCGGGCGTCACCAGTTCGTGCATCGGCGGCGCATCGAGCGTCACCACCACCGCGCCGCAACTCATCGCCTCGACGATGTAATGGCCGTAGCCCTCGGTCTGCGAGGGGCACAGGTGGAAGCGGTGTTCATTCTGCAGGCGCCGGTAGGCCGCATCGTCCAGCGGCTCGCGGTGCAGGGTCACATTGGCCGGCAGCGCGCCGATGTCCACCCGCTTGCGCCGCCAGGCCACGGTCAGCATGGGCCATTCTGGATGCCGCGCCCACAGCGCGAGCAGCGCCTGCGTGCCCTTGTTGCCGCTGCGGCCGGGACCGTGGAAGAAGGCGTGCCGGCGCGGCACCGTGGCATCGCGGCGATCCTGGCTGGTGAAGCCGATGTAGCGCACCCGCGCGCCCAGCGCCTCGAACAGCGGCACGGCGTGGCGGGTCTTCACCCACACCGCATCCAGCCGCGGCAGGGCGGCGCGGTCGGCGGCGCGGAAATATTCCGGGTTGGGTACCAGCACGTTGCGTCGCGCCGCGCGCAGGAACTCCGGGCGAATGCGCTCGAGCATCAGGTTGACGTCGTGACGCTGGCCGGCCAGGCGCCCGCGCAGCGCGGTGAGCCACGCGGCGATGCGGCCGCGATGCGGCAGACCGCGGACATCCACCGTCGCGCCCGTCTCGCGCAGCGCCCCGGCGAGCAGGGCGAGATCGCGCGAAAGCCCGGCGCCGTTGTCGCGGCCGACGAGCCGGATGCGCGGCGCGGCCTGCGTATCGCCGCTCATGGCACCTTGTCGAGCACGGCGTAGTACATGCCGTCGAGGTCGTCGTCGCCGGGCAGGATTTGCCAGCCGACCGCGGCGGCCTGGCCGGTGGGCAGATCGAACGGCCGCGCGCGCGCGTCGGCATGTGCGGCCAGGAAGGGCGCGACCACGCCCTCGTTTTCCGCGCGCAGCACCGCGCAGGTGGCATAGACCAGCCGCCCGCCCGGCGCGAGCAGCGGCCACAGCGCATCGAGGATGCGCCGCTGCGTGGCGACGAGCGCGGGCAGGTCGCTCGCGCGCCGGTGCAGGCGCACGTCCGGTCGCCGGCGCAGCACGCCGGTGGCCGAGCACGGCGCGTCGATCAGGATGCGATCGAACGGCCGCCCGTCCCACCAGTCCTGCGGCGCGCCGGCATCGCCGACGACGACCGCGGCGGTGAGTCCCAGTCGGGCGAGATTCTGGTCGATGCGGCGCGCGCGCACGGCGTCGGCTTCCAGCGCGACGAGCGCGACGTCGGCGCGTTCCAGCACATGGCAGGCCTTGCCGCCGGGCGCGGCGCAGGCATCGAGCACGCGCTCGCCGTCGCGCACGGCGAGCAGGTCGGCGGCGACCTGCGCGGCGCCGTCCTGCACCGCGAACAGGCCTTCGGCGAAGCCCGGCAGGCGGGTGACGTCGGTGCTGTGCGGCAGCTTCACCGCGTCGGCGAGCCAGGCATGCGGTTCGGCCGTCCAGCCGTCCATACGCAGGCGTTCGATGAAAGCCGCGCGATTTGCGCGACGGCGGTTGACGCGCAGCATCAGCGGCGGCTCCGCGTTGTCGGCGGCGAGCACGCGTTCGGCCGCATCCGGCCAGTCGCGCACGAGGGCCTCGACCAGCCACGCCGGATGTGCATGACGCGTAGCCGGCACCGCATCGAGCGCGGCGCGCAGGCCGTCGCCCTCGCGCTGCCAGCGGCGCAGCACGGCGTTGACCAGCCCGGCCAGATGCGGACGACCGAGCGCGCGCACGGCCTCCACGGTGGCGGCCACCGCCGCGTAAGCGTCGAGCCGCAACACATCGAGCTGGACCAGCCCGAGCACCAGCAGCGCATGCACGGCAGGTTCGCGTCGACGCAGCGGTTGCGTGAGCAGTCGGTCGAGCGCGGCGTCGAAGCGCAGCCACCAGCGCGCACCCTCGCTGAGCAATGCCATCAGCAAGGCACGATCGCGCGAATCGGCGAGCGCCGGCATGGCGCGTGCGCTCACCTCGCGCAGCGAGGCGCCCGCGAGCGCGACCTCGGCCAGCGCACGCGCCGCCAGGGCGCGGGTGTCGGTCATGCCGGATTGGGCCATCGTGCGGGGGCTGTGGCGGAGCAGGGCGGGCGGGTGGATGCGTGCATGGAACGAGCCGGAAAAATCTCCATCGACCTGGAACGCAGAAAAACCGTCCGCCCATGGCGGCGGCGGTTCCGCGCCGGGCATTTAAGCATGGCGAGCACACGCGGCGTGGCGTATCGCCGGCATTGTGCGGAGGTTCATGGCGTGCAGACGTGTCTTGCACGAGCATGCCGAAAGGATTTTCAAGGAGGACGTCATGGCCGATGTGAAGGCAGCCTGCGAAAAGCATTGGGATCGCTGGAAGGGCGATTGCAGCGGATTCGTCCGTGCGGTGGCCGGCGAGCTCGGCGTGCCGCTGACCGGCACCGCCAATGCGATGGTGGATGCCATGGCCCGGCAAGGCGGCGTCTGGCAGTCGCTCGGCCACGACGGCATGCAGGCCACGCGCTATGTCAACCAGGGTTTTTTCGTCGTCGCCGGCCTCAAGTCGACCGCACACGGCCATGTCGCCGTGATCGTCCCGTCCGCCAGTGCCGGGTACCCGTTCGGCTACTGGGGACGCCTGGGCGGCGTGGGCCGGAAAAACACGGCGATCAACTGGGCCTGGAATCACCAGGACCTGCCCCGCGTCGAATACTTTGCCAGGCAAGTAGGAGGTCACTGATGGGCGCGCGTCTCTTGAGGCCGCTGCTGGCGCTGCTGGCGCTGGGCGTCTGCGCGGTGGCCGCCGGCAGCCCGTGCCGGCTGGCCGAGGTGGCCGTGGACGGGCAAGCGGCCAAGGTCGGCCAGCGCGTGCTCGATCTCGGCGAAGCCGATGACCCGCAGCACCCGACGGCCTGGCAGGGACCGCTCCGGATCACGTCCGCGCAGGGGCCGGGCTGCGAGGTCGATGCGGCGGTGTCAATCATCGAAAAGCCGCTGCTCGCGGGCGATGCCCTGCTCTACGTGCCCACCTATTCGGGCAGCGAGAACCACGTCTATGCCGTGGATCTGCGCACCTGCCGGGTCGTCTGGAAAAGCCCGGCCTTCACCGGTGCCACCCGCGCCGAGCCGGGCGCGCTGATCCTGGGCTCGCGCAGGCTGCCGCTGGACGCCGCCTGCCGGCCCGCGACGCCGTGAACGCGCCACGCAACGCGGCGCGTCGGGTGGCGGCCGCGGGGCGGTTCACGCGTGCAGCGTGCGCAGGGCCGGTCGCGCGTTGACGTAATCGCCGGCGCCGATGCGTCGGCCGCCGGCGCGCTGCACGGCGGTGATGCGCAGCACGCCGGTGCCGCAGGCGACGTCGATGCCGGCCGGGCCGGCGGCGAGGATGCGACCGGGCGCCGCGCCGTGCGCGAGGTCCAGCGCTTCGGCGGCCCATACCCGCACGGTCTCGCCGGCGAGATCGGCCTCGGCCACCGGCCAGGGATCGAACGCGCGCACCTGACGTTCGAGCTCGACCGCGGACCGCTGGAAGTCCAGCCGCGCCTCGGCCTTGTCGAGCTTGTGCGCGTAGGTGACGCCTTCCTCCGCCTGCGGCCGGGCGGTCAGCGGCTCGCCCGCCAGGAGGCGCGCGAGCCCTTCGGCCAGCACCTCGGCGCCGAGCGCGGCGAGGCGGTCGTGCAGGCTGCCGCCGGTGTCGTCCGGGCGGATCGCGGTGCGCCGCTCCAGCAGGATGGGGCCGGCATCCAGGCCCGCCTCCATGCGCATCAGGTCGACGCCGGTCTCGGCGTCGCCGGCCAGGATCGCGCGCTGGATCGGCGCCGCGCCGCGCCAGCGCGGCAGCAGGCTGGCGTGCACGTTCCAGCAGCCCAGCGGCGGGATCGCCAGCACGGCGCGCGGCAGGATCAGCCCGTAGGCGACCACCACCAGGAGATCGGGCGCGTGGGCGGCCAGCCGGGCCTGCGCCGCGGCGGTTTTCAACGTCTCGGGCTGTTCCACCGGCACGCCGGCGGCCAGGGCGGCGGCCTTGACCGGACTCGGCTGCGGACGCCGCCCGCGCCCGGCGGGGCGGTCGGGCTGGGTGTACACGGCCACCACGTCGGCACCGCTGGCCAGACAGGCCGCGAGGCTCGGCACGGCGAAGGCCGGGGTGCCGGCGAAGACCAGGCGCAGGCTCAAGCGTGCGCCGCCTGCTTGCGCTGTTTCTCCAGCCGTTTGAGCAGCAGCGAGCGCTTGAGCGGGGAGAGGTAATCCACGAACACCTTGCCGGCCAGATGGTCGAGTTCGTGCTGCACGGCCACGGCGAGCGGCCCCTCCACTTCCAGTTCGAACGGTCGGCCGTCGATGTCCTGCGCCTGGACCTTGACCTTGAGCGCGCGGGTCACGTCGGCGAAGAGGCCGGGAAAGGACAGGCAGCCCTCCTGGTACACCTGCGCGCCGTCCTTCTCGACGATCTTCGCGTTGACCAGCACCAGCGGCTGGTTGCGCTCCTCGCTCATGTCGATCACCAGCACCTGCCGGTGCACGTTGACCTGGGTCGCGGCCAGGCCCACGCCATTGGCGGCGTACATGGTCTCCAGCATGTCCGCCACCAGTGTCTTGAGCGCCTCGTCGAACTCGGTCACCGGCACGGCGCGGGTGCGCAGGCGCGGATCGGGAAATTCCAGGATGGTCAGCACGGCCATGACGGTTCACCTCCAGTGGACGGCGGGTACATGCGGGCATGGGCTGCGTTCCCCAAGCCGCGATGTGGCCAACGCGTAGGCGGCGCATTGTAACCGCTGGCCTTGGCGGGGTTTTTGCCAACCGCGGCCGGTTGCGCCGCCCCGGGCTTGGGCTACACTCCAACGCGGCCTCGGGGGTAGGGGATAGTTGGCTCATGTTCAGAAAGTCGCTGGGCCTTTTGGCCGGCATGCTGGTCACCGTCGCCGTGTATGCCGCCGGCGTGGAGCTTCGTGCCGATCATCCGGAAAGCTACACGGTGCGCCGCGGCGACACGCTGTGGGGCATCGCCGCGCGCTTCCTTTCCAAGCCCTGGCTGTGGCCGGAGATCTGGCAGGCCAACCCGCAGGTGCACAACCCGCATCTCATCTATCCCGGCGACGTGCTCCGGCTTTCGCTGGCCAGTGACGGCGCGCCGAGCGTCAAGCTGGTCCCGCAGGTGCGTCGCGAAGACGCGCCGGTGCCGGCCATCCCGCTCGCCGAGCTGCGCATGTTCCTCGAGGACCTGCGGGTGGAAAACGAGCAGACGGTGCGCGACGCGCCCTACGTGGTCGGCTTCGAGGAGGCCCGCCTGCGCGGCACGGTCGGGCAGAACGTCTATGTGCGCAAGCTCGCCGCCCAGCCGGGACAGCGCTGGGCGATCGTGCGGCCCACGCATGCCTTTCGCGGTTTCGGCGGCGACGGTGCCGGGCAGGGCGAGTCGATCGTCGGCCATCGGCTCGACAGCGACGTCTCGATGGTGCGCACGCCGTGGGCGGAGGACGCCCGCAACGACGGCCACTATGGCCGCGGCCGCGAGATCGGCATCGAGGTCAGCGTGATCGGCTCCGCCGAGGTGCTGCGTGGCGGGGACCCGTCCACCCTGCTGCTGCTCGGTTCCACCGAGGAGATCCGCAAGGGCGACCGCCTGCTCCCGCTGGACGACAAACCCTACGACGCCAGCTATTTCCCGCATGCGCCCAAGGCCGTGCCGGCCGGTGCGCGGGTGATCGCCTTTAGCGAAAACGTGCTCGACGCCACCGGCCGGTCGCAGGTGGTGGCGTTGTCGGTCGGCGCCCGGGACGGCGTCGAGAACGGCCAGACCTACGCCATCTGGCAGCCCGGCGAGACCATCGCGGATGATGTCGCCAGCAACAGCTGGGATCGCGGCACCGGCCAGAGCGTCACCCTGCCGGACGAATTCGTCGGCCACGTCATGGTGTTTCGCACCTTCGACCGGGTGAGCTACGGGCTCATCATGGACGGCTTGAAGCCCGTGCATGTCGGCGGCCGGCTGACCCTGCCGGACTGAGCCTGCCGTCGGCCTGCGCCGACGCCGCGACGCGCCGCGCGCCCGTGGCCGTGCCCGTGGCATGGCGCTTAAAGTCGGGATATGGACGAATCCCTGCTGCGCGCCTGGCTGACCCTGCTGCGGACCCCCGGCCTCAGGCCCGGCGCGGTGCGCGACCGGCTCGAGGCGTGCGGCGGCGACGTGCGCCGCGTCCTCGAAGATCTGCGCCGCGGACCGCTGCCGCCGCCGGCACGGGCCTGGCTCGCCGCGCCGGAGGAAAAACGCCTCGGCGAGGATCTGGCCTGGCTCGCCCGGCCCGGCCATCGCCTGCTGTGCTGCACCGAGGCCGATTTCCCGCCGCAGCTCCTGGCCATCGCCCAGCCGCCGCTGGCGCTGTTCGTGGCCGGCGACGCCGGCCTGCTCCTGCGCCCGCAGGTGGCGGTGGTCGGGGCGCGTCAGGCCAGTCCGGCCGGGCTCGCCCACGCCCGGCGTTTCGCCGCCGCGTTGGCGCAGGCCGGCTACGTGGTCACCAGCGGCTTGGCCGAAGGCATCGACGGCGCCGCCCACCGGGCCGCGTTGGATGCCGGCGCGCCGACCGTGGCGGTGATCGGGACCGGGCCGGACCGGGTCTATCCGCGCCATCACCGCGAGCTGGCCGCGCGCATCGTCGCCGCCGGGGCGCTGGTCAGCGAATTCGTGCCCGGCACGCCGGCGCGGCCGGACCATTTCCCGCGCCGCAACCGGCTGCTCGCCGGCTTAAGCTGCGGCACGCTGGTGATCGAGGCCGGGCTCAAGTCCGGTTCGCTGATCACCGCCCGGCTCGCGGCCGAGGCGGGGCGCGAGGTGTGCGCCTTGCCCGGCCCGATCGACCATGCGCTCGCCCATGGCTGCCATCGCCTGATCCGCGACGGCGCGCGGCTGGTGGAGACGCCCGCGGAGGTCGCCGAGGCACTGCTGCCGGCGGCGCGTGCCCAGGGCGGCCTGCTCGCCGGGCGGCTGGCCGCCGATGCCGAGGCGACGCCCGCCCCACCCGCGCCGGAACATGCCGCGCTGCTGGCGGCCCTCGGCCATGCGCCGGTCGCGCTGGACGAACTCATCGCCCGGACCGGCATGGGCGCCTCCGCATTGTCCGCGCAGTTGTTGCTGCTGGAGCTGGAGGGCCGGGTCGCGCCCCTGCCCGGCGACCGCTACCAGCGCATCCCGGACTGAAGAAGCCGCCCGCCGAGGCCTTGGGCGGCCGCCCCGCGGCGGGTCTCGTGTTGCCGCCGCGCCGCCCGTCCGCGGCGATGGCGCCTTGACAGTGCTCGCACCGGCATGGCTCAACTAGATATATGTGCCCGGCGCCGCCGGCGCCCGCGCACCCTCTTTCGGAACCCTCGATGGCCAAACATCTCCTCATCGTCGAGTCGCCCGCCAAGGCGAAGACGATCAACAAGTATCTCGGCAAGGACTTCCAGGTCCTCGCCTCCTACGGCCACGTGCGCGACCTCAAGCCCAAGGAGGGCGCGGTCGATCCCGAGCACGGCTTTGCCATGAATTACGAGGTGATCGAGCGCAACGAGAAACACGTCGAGGCGATCACCCGGGCGGCCAAGGCCGCCGAGGACATCTATCTCGCCACCGACTTGGACCGCGAGGGCGAGGCCATTTCCTGGCACATCAGCGAGATCCTCAAGGAGCGCGGGGTGCTCGACGGCAAGCCCTTGCACCGGGTGGTGTTCTCCGAGATCACGCCCAAGGCGATCCGCGAGGCGGTGGCCCACCCGCGCGGGCTCTCGCGCGAGCTCATCGACGCCCAGCAGGCGCGCCGCGCGCTCGATTACCTGGTCGGCTTCAACCTTTCCCCGGTGCTCTGGCGCAAGGTCCAGCGCGGGCTGTCGGCCGGGCGCGTGCAGAGCCCGGCGCTGCGCATGATCGTCGAGCGCGAGGAGGAGATCGAAGCCTTCCGGGCCCGCGAATACTGGACCATCGAGGCGAAGCTCAAGCATCCGCAGGGCGATTTCGGCGCCCGCCTGGTCGAGCTCTACGGCAAGAAGTTCGAGCAGTTCGACCTGCCCGACGAGGAACGCGCGCAGGCCGCGCGCAAGGTGCTGGAAAAGGCCGCGCACGGGCGGCTGACGGTGAGCGCGGTCGGCAGCAAGGAACGCCGCCGCCGGCCCGCGCCGCCGTTCACCACCTCCACGCTGCAGCAGGAGGCGGCGCGCAAGTTGGGCTTCACCACCAGTCGCACCATGCGCATCGCGCAGAGCCTGTACGAAGGCGTGGCGCTGGGCAGCGAAGGCAACGTCGGCCTCATCACCTACATGCGTACCGACTCCACCGCGCTCTCGGCCGAGGCGGTGGAGGAGCTGCGCGCGCTGATCGCCCGCGACTTCGGCCGCCAGGCGCTGCCCGAGCACGCGCAGGTCTACAAGACCCGCGCCAAGAATGCGCAGGAGGCGCACGAGGCGATCCGTCCGACCTCGGCGATGCGCACCCCGCGCGAGGTCGCGCCGTTCCTCAACGACGAGCAGCGCAAGCTCTACGAGCTCATCTGGAAGCGCACCGTGGCCTGCCAGATGATCCACGCCACCCTCAACACGGTGACCGTGGATTTCGCCCTGCCCGACGCCGAGGGCGGTCCGGCGGCCTTTCGCGCCAGCGGCACCACCGTGGTCGATCCGGGCTTTCTGGCCGTTTACGAGGAAGGCCGCGACACCAAGAGCGAGGAGGACGAGGACGAAGGCCGGCGCCTGCCCAGACTCGCCGTGGGCGACGTGGTGCCGCTCGAAGCCGTGGTGGCCAGCCAGCACTTCACCGAGCCGCCGCCGCGCTATTCCGAGGCGAGCCTGGTCAAGGCGCTGGAGGAGTACGGCATCGGCCGCCCGTCCACCTACGCCAGCATCATCCAGGTGCTGCAGAACCGCGAATACGTCTATCTCGACAACCGCCGCTTCCGGCCCACCGACGTCGGCCGCGCGGTGAGCAAGTTCCTGAGCCAGCACTTCACCCGCTACGTGGATTACGACTTCACCGCGCGCATGGAGGACGAGCTCGACGCGGTCAGCCGCGGCGAACAGGCCTGGGTGCCGCTGATGGAACGCTTCTGGCAGCCGTTCAAGCGCCAGGTGGAGGAAAAGACCGAGACCGTCGACCGCAGCGAGGCCACCGGCGCGCGCGAGCTCGGCATCGACCCCAAGAGCGGCAAGCCGGTATCGGTGCGGCTGGGCCGCTACGGGCCGTATGCGCAGATCGGCGACAAGGACAGCGACGAGAAGCTGCAGTTCGCCAGCCTGCGCCCGGGCCAGAGCATGCACACCCTCACGCTCGAGGAGGCGCTCGAGCTCTTCAAGCTGCCGCGCACGCTCGGCCGCGCCGAGGACGGCGAGGAAGTGACCGTCGGCGTGGGCCGCTTCGGCCCGTTCGTCAAGCACGGCACTACCTACGCCTCGCTGAAGGCGGACGACGACCCCTACACCATCGAGTTGCCGCGCGCGCTCGAGCTTCTCAAGGAAAAGCGCGAGGCCGCGGCCAACCGCGTGATCCGCGATTTCGGCAACGGCGTGCAGGTGTTGAACGGCCGCTACGGCCCCTACATCACCGACGGCGAGAAGAACGCCCGCATTCCCAAGGAGCTCGAGCCCAGGGACCTCACCGCCGAGCAATGCGCGCAACTCCTCGCCGCCGCGCCGGCGAAGAAGGGGCGCTTCGCCGCGCGCAAGACCACGGCTGCGGCATCGTCGGCCAAGCCGGCCGCCGCGGCCGGGAAAACGGTCGCGAAAAAGGCCGCCGCGAAGCAATCCACGGGCAAAAAAACCGCGGGCAAAAAAACCGCCACCAAGAAGTCCGCCGCACGCAAGACGACGGCGAAGAAAGGCCCGGACAGGTGAGCCGGCGCTACACCCTCGACGAGCTCGACGCCGCCGCTGCCGCGCTGCGTGCCGGCGGCGTGCTCGCCTATCCCACCGAAGCGGTGTACGGACTCGGCTGCGACCCGCACGATGCGGACGCCTTGGCCAGGATCTTTACGCTCAAGCAGCGCCCGCCGGCGCAGGGCGTGCTGCTGATCGGCGCGGACTTCGCGCAAGTTGCGTGTTACATCGACCATGCCGCGGTGCCGCCCGAGGCGCTGGCCCGCGCGCAGGCCACCTGGCCGGGCCCCTATACCTGGATCTTCCCGCGCAGCGCGCAGGTGCCGGCCTGGATCGCCGGCGCGCACGAGGGCATCGCGCTGCGCGTCACCGCGCACGCACCCGCCGCCGCCTTGTGCCGCGCCTTCGGCGGCGCGCTGGTGTCCACCAGCGCCAATCCGCACGGCCAGCCGCCCGCGCGCTCCGCGCAGGCCGTGTCGGACTACTTCGGCGATGCGCTCGACGGCGTGCTCGACGCCCCGCTCGGCGGCCTCGATCGGCCCAGCCTGATCCGCGATGCCTTGACCGGCGCGCTCGTGCGCGGCTGATCGCGCGGTCTCATCTGAAACACGGACTCGCCATGAACCTGGCCCTGTTCGACTTCGACGGCACCCTGACCCACGCGCGAGACCTTCCGCGACTTCATCGCGTTTCGCCGCGCCGCCGGCACGGGTTGCGCTGGGGCGCATTGCGCTGGCGCCTCTGTTCATCGGCTACAAGGCCGGGATGGTGACCGGGCATCGCATCGGCGACGACGATCCGGTTCGCCTTCCGCGGTGCGGACGAGGCCGCGATGATCGCGGCGGGCGAGCGTTTCGCCGCGCAGGTGCTGCCCGGACTGTTGCGCGGCGAGGCGATGGAACGCCTGGCCTGGCATCAGGCGCGCGGCGATCGCGTCATCGTGGTCTCCGGCGCGCTGGAAATCTTTCTCGCACCGTGGTGTCGCTTGCACCGGCTGGAACTGCTCGGCTCGCGGCTGGAATCGCGCGACGGACGCCTCACCGGCCGTCACCTCGGCGCGCAGTGCGTGCAGGAAGAGAAAGCGCGGCGGGTGCGCGAATGCGTGGCGCTGGCCGACTTCGAATGCATCCACGCTTACGTTGATACCCATGAAGACCACGCGCTGCTGCGCCTGGCGCACGAGCCGTGGTATCGCGGACGGCGCTGGCAGGCGACGCAAGACGTCGCGTCGTCGTAGCGGCTCATCGCGCACCCGGCAAGCCTCTACAATGACGCGTCGTGCCGCGTCGCGGATGCGGCGGCGATATGCGCGGGGTGCACATGAAGGTTCTGGTCATCGGCAACGGCGGGCGCGAGCACGCGCTGGCGTGGAAACTCAAGCAGTCGCCGCGGGTGAGCACGGTGATCGTGGCGCCGGGCAACGCCGGCACCGCGCGCGAGCGCGGCGTGCGCAACGCGAATGTCGCCGTCGACGATCTCGAAGGCCTGCTCAAGCTTGCGCGCGAGGAGAAAGTCGATCTCACCGTGGTCGGCCCCGAAGTGCCGCTGGTGGCCGGCGTGGTCGACCGTTTCCGCGCCGCCGGCCTGCGCATCTTCGGCCCGCGCGCGGTGGCCGCGCAGCTGGAAGGCTCCAAGGCCTTCGCCAAGGATTTCCTGCACCGCCACAACATTCCCACCGCGCGCTATGCGGTGTTCACCGAGCTCGCTCCCGCACTGGCCTACGTGCGTGCGCACGGCGCGCCGATCGTCATCAAGGCCGACGGCCTGGCCGCCGGCAAGGGCGTGGTGGTGGCGCTGACCCTGGCCGATGCCGAACAGGCGCTGCACGACATGCTCGGCGCGCACGCCTTCGGTGCGGCGTCCGCACGCGTGGTGATCGAGGAATACCTGGACGGCGAGGAGGCCAGCTACATCGTGATGAGCGACGGCCGCCATGCGCTGCCGATGGCCTCCAGCCAGGACCACAAGCGCCGCGACGAGAACGATCTCGGCCCCAACACCGGCGGCATGGGCGCCTATTCGCCGGCACCGGTGGTCACGCCGGCGGTGGAGAGGCGCATCCTCGACGAGGTGATCGAGCCCACGCTCGCCGGCATGGCCGCCGAGGGCGCGCCGTTCATCGGCTTCCTCTATGCCGGTCTGATGATCGACCGCGCCGGCAACCCCAAGGTGATCGAGTTCAACGTGCGCTTCGGCGATCCGGAGACGCAGCCGATCATGCTGCGCCTCAAATCCGACCTCGTGGAGTTGATCGAGGCGGCGCTGGACGGCGAGCTGCACCACACCCGCGCGCAGTGGGATGCGCGGCCGGCGATCGGCGTGGTGATGGCGGCGGCGGGTTATCCCGGCAAGGTGCGCAGCGGCGACGTCATCGAGGGGCTGGACGGCCCCTTCCCGCCGGAGGTGAAGATCTTCCACGCCGGCACCCGGCTCGACGAGACGGGACGCGTGGTCACCGCTGGCGGGCGCGTGCTCACCGTGTGCGCGCTCGGCCGCGACATCTCCGCCGCGCGCGAGCACGCCTACGCGGCGGCGGCGCGGATCCGTTTCGACGGCGCCTTCTACCGGCGCGACATCGCGCACCGGGCGCTGCGGCGCGGCTGAACGCGCGTCTTGCGGATACGCTTCGCGCTACCCTCGGCGTTTTCAGGCCGCCCGACCGCATGAGCCAATTCGCCCTGCTCGGCAGCCGCCGCTTCGCGCCGTTCTTCTGGACGCAGGCGCTGGGTGCGTTCAACGACAACGCCTTCCGCAACGCGATGGTGATGCTGGTGGCCTTCCAGATGGGCCTGGGCGAACGCACCGTGTCGTTGTATGCCAACCTGGCGCCGGCGCTGTTCATCCTGCCGTTCTTCCTGTTTTCCGCCAGCGCCGGGCAGCTGGCGGAGAAATACGAGAAGACGCGCATCATCCGCGCGGTGAAGCTGTTCGAGATCGTCGCGATGCTGCTCGCCGCGGTGGGCTTCCACACCCATCACACGGGGCTGCTGCTGGCGGTGCTGTGCATGATGGGGCTGCATTCCACCGTGTTCGGCCCGATCAAGTACGCGATCCTGCCGCAGGCGCTCGCGCCTGCCGAGCTGGTCGGCGGCAATGGCCTGGTGGAGATGGGCACGCAGCTGGCGATGCTGGCCGGCATGATCGCCGGCAACTCGCTGATGCTGATCGCGGGCGCGGGGCCGCTGGCCGCCTCGGCGGTCACGGTCGCGGTGGCGGTCGCCGGCTACCTGGCCAGCCGGCGCATTCCGCCGGCGCCGCCGACCGCGCCCGATCTCGAGTTCGACTGGAACCCGCTGCGCGAGACCGCGCGGGTGCTGGCCATCACCCGCGCCGACCGCGCGGTGTTCAACGCGGTGCTGGGCATTTCCTGGTTCTGGTTCTTCGGCACCGTGCTCGTTGCGCAGCTGCCGCTCTACACGCGCCATGCGCTCGGCGGCGATGGCTCGGTGAACACGCTGGTGCTGACCCTGTTCTCGATCGGCACCGGCGCCGGCGCGCTGCTGTGCGAGCGGCTGTCGGCACGGCGCGTGGAGATCGGCCTGGTGCCGCTGGGCGCGTTCGGGCTGACCGCCTTCGGCATCGACCTGTACCTCGCCCGGCACGGCGCGGCGGCGGTGCAGGGGCAGGACTGGCTGGCCTTCCTGCGTGCTCCGGGCAACTGGCGCGTGGCGCTGGACCTCACCCTGATCGGCCTGTTCGCCGGCCTCTACGTGGTGCCGCTGTTCGCCTTCGTGCAGGCGCGCGCGCCGCGCGAGAAGCTCTCGCGCATCATCGCCGGCAACAACATCCTCAATGCGCTGTTGATCGTGCTGGCGGCGGGCTTCGGCCTCGGGCTCGGGGCGCTGGGGCTGGACGCGCCGCGGATCTTCCTCGCCGCGGCCCTGCTCAACGTGCTGGTGGCGGCCTACATCTTCACCCTGGTGCCGGAGTTCATCCTGCGTTTCGTCTGCTGGGTGCTGGTGCACACGCTGTACCGGGTGCGCGTAGAAGGGGTCGAGCGCATCCCCGAGGACGGCCCGGCGCTCCTGGTGTGCAACCACGTCAGCTTCGTGGATCCGCTGCTGCTCATGGCCTGCGTGCGGCGTCCGGTGCGCTTCGTGATGTACTACAAGATCTTCAACCTGCCGCTGCTGCGCGCGCTGTTCCGCATGGCCGGGGCGATTCCCATCGCCGGGCAGAAGGAAGACCCGGTCGTGCTGCAGCGTGCCTACGAGGCGATCGACGCCGCGCTGGCGGCGGGCGAGCTGGTCTGCATTTTTCCCGAGGGCGGGCTGACCCGCGACGGCGCGGTCGCGCCGTTCCGGCCGGGCGTGCTGCACATCCTGGAACGCCGTCCGGTGCCGGTGGTGCCGATGGCCCTGCGCGGGCTGTGGGGCAGCGTCTGGAGCCGGCGCGACGACCTGCTGCGCCGGGCGCGCCTGCCGCGACGCCTGCGCGCCCGCGTGGAGCTGCTGGTGGACACGCCGGTGCCGCCCGCCCAGGTGGGACTGGCGGCGCTGGAAGCGCGTGTGCGCGCGCTGCGCGGCGAGCGGGCCTGAAGGCGGCTCAGGCGATCCAGCCGCCGAGCACCATCAGCGCCACGACGCTGAGCCAGGCCAGCAGGGCGCGGTGCAGGGCGGCGCGCAGCCGCAGCAGCTCGAGCCGCGGATCGGCCAGTTCCTCCGCGTAGCCGTCGCCCGCCTCGATCTCCACGTGGATGTCCGCGCAGGCGGCGGCGCCCAGGAAGTCCGGGTCGCGCCGGTACCAGTCGCCGGGCAGCGTGCCCTGACGCCAGCGCCGCCATGCGCCGAGCACCGCGTCCCAATGCCCGACCAGCGCCAGGGTGAACACCATGAGCTGCGCCGGCAGCCAGTCCAGCGCATTGGCCAGCCGCCGCGCGGCGAGCGCCGTGGCCGAATCCAGCGCTAGGGTGCCATCGCGGCCCAGGGCCTGCGCCAGCCGGTAGAGCAGGGCGCCGCACGGACCCAGCACGAAAAACCACAGCAGCACACCGAAGCGCCGCCGGAGCGCGGCGAACACGGCCGCCTTGCACACGTCCTGCGCCTGCCAGCGCAAGGTCTCCCCGGGCATTGCCAGCCGTTGCGCCAGGAGCTCGCGGCTGGCCGGATCGGTGGCGCCGAGCAGTGCATCGAGATCGGCCTCGAACGGACGCGGCCCGAACGCATACAGCAGCACCAGCACGTCGAAGAGCAGATGCAGCAGGTCGCCGAAGGGCAGCCGTCCCAGCAGCCATTGGATCAGCACGCACGGCGCCAGCCAGGGCAGCAGGGTCAGCACGAGGCGCGCCCAGCCGTCGGTGTCGGCAAATTGGCCCACCCAGCGCCGCCACGGCGCATCGTGACGGCCGAGAGCCAACGGCGGCCATACGTGCAGCAGGCCGAGGGCGATCAGGGCGGCGAGCAGGAGGATGGCCATGCCTTTTGGGAGCCTCGCATCGTAGACGAGCATTGTAGGCCGATCAGCCGCGCCCAGCCGCGGACGGTTCAGCGCGGAAGCAGCCGTTCCAGTTCGATGCCGGCGCGTGCGTACAGCCAGTCGGCGATCAGCCGGTAGGCCACCGAAAGCCGCATCGGCGGCACGAAGCTGCCGGCAGCCAGGCCCTCGAGCAGCACCTGCGGGGTGAACCAGCGCGCATCTTCCAGCTCGCCGTCGCGCAGCTGGATGCCGCGGTCGACCGCCGTGGCCTTGAAGCCGACCATCAGCGAGGCCGGCATCGGCCAGGGCTGCGAGGAGTGGTACTGCACGTCGTCCACGGTCACGCCGGCTTCCTCGGCCACCTCGCGACGCACTGCATCCTCCAGCGATTCGCCCGGCTCGACGAAACCGGCCAGGGTGGAATAGCGTCCTGGCGGCCAGCCCGGCTGGCGACCGAGCAGGCAGGCTCCCTCGTGCTCGACCAGCACGATGATCGCCGCATCGGTACGCGGGAAGTGCAGCCGGGCGCAAGCGGCGGCGGTGCAGCGGGCGCGATGGCCGCTGGCGACGAGCACGAGCGGCGCGCCGCACAGGCTGCAATGGCGTGTCTCGCGCTGCCAGTGGGCCAGGCCCTTGGCGTAGGCGAAGAGCGCGGCCTCGGCGGCCGACAGGGTGAGCCCGGCCTCGCGCAGGTCCGCGCGACGACCGCCGAGCGTGGCGTCCAGCCGCTCCGCGTCGCGGGCCTCGTCCAGGGTCAGCAGAAAAAACGGCTGGCCGGCCAGCAGGCCAAGCAGGCTGACCGGACGGTCCGGCAACCAGGCCAGGCGCTCGGCGTTGTCCAGCCAGCGCAGGCCGCTGCCGTCGGCGCGCAGCCAGGTCCGGCCGCCGGCATCCACCGGCAAAAACAGCGCCGCGGGCGCGGCGATCTGCGCGGCCACCCAGGCTTCGTCCTCGCGCCGTTCGGCGGCGCGGTCGAACACGCGGGACAGCCCGGCGAAGACGTTGGGGGTCGCGTCGCGGGCCATCGCCGGCGCCGGTCAGACCGAGAACGACGAGCCGCAGCCGCAGGTGGTGCGCGCGTTGGGATTGCGGATCACGAACTGGGCGCCGGAAAAGTTCTCGGCGTAGTCGATCTCGGCGCCGGCGAGGTACTGCAGCGACAGCGGATCGACCAGCAGGGTGACGCCGTCGCGGCTCAAGGCCAGGTCGTCCTCGGCCTGCGCCTCATCGAAGGTGAAACCGTACTGGAAACCCGAGCAGCCGCCGCCGGTGATGTACACGCGCAGCTTGAGCTCGGGGTTGCCTTCTTCCTCGATGAGTTCGTGGACCTTGCGCGCGGCGGCCGCGGTGAACACCAGCGGCGCCTCGGCGGTACGGTAATCGGGAACGGATGCGATGGTTTCCATGGGCTTCCCATGTGCGGGTGCGAGGCGGCGGGCGCAAGCGCCGGCGGCGGCGTGCCGGCAACGTCAGTCGTCGAGCTGGCTCTGCAGATAGCGTTCGACGCCGATCGTGCGGCTCACCGCGAGCTGGGTCTCCAGCCAGTCGATGTGTTCTTCCTCATCGTGCAGGATGTCCTTGAGCAGATCGCGGCTGACGTAGTCGGAAATGCTCTCGGCATGACCGATGGCCGCGCGCAGGTCCGCCGTCGAGGCCAGCTCGAGGTCCAGATCGCCCTGGAGACACTCCAGCGGGTGCTCGCCGATGCGCAGCTTGCCCAGGGTCTGCAGATTGGGCAGGCCCTCCAGGAACAGGATGCGCTCGATCAGCCGGTCGGCGTGTCTCATCTCCTCGATGGACTCCTCGTACTCGCGCTTGGCGAGTCTGGGGTAGCCCCAGTTCTTGCACATGCGGCTGTGCAGGAAGTACTGGTTGATCGCGGTGAGTTCGTTGTAGAGCACCTTGTTGAGATGCTCGATCAGTCGGGCGTCGCCTTGCATGATGTCGAGGGCTCGTCGCGGCGGGGAGTGGCCAGTGTAGGACGTGCGCGTCGGGACGGCGTCTTTTGCGTCACCTGAAAAAACGTCCCGGCGACGGCCGTTCAGGCGCTCGCCCAGAGGACGGCCGGGAAAGCCGGCGCGGCGGTTTGCTCCAGCGCCTCGTCCAGACAGGCGCGCGCGTCCGCGCTGCAGCAGCCGCAACAGGTGGAACAGCCGGTGCGTTCCTGCAGCTGCGCGAAGGAGCGGGCGCCTTCATCGACGGCGCGTCGGATGTCGCGGTCGGTGACCGCGCGGCACAGGCAGATGTACATGGCCGCAGATTGCAGCGCAAATGCGAATCATTGTCAAACGTATCAGGCCGCCGCGCAGCCGTCGTCGCGGCGTGTGGTGCCGGCGGGTGCCTCCAGCCGCACTTGCAGGCGGGATTCCACCACCGGCGCGAAGTGGCGCAGGGCACGCTCGTAGACGCCGCGCTTGAAACTCACCACGTGCTTGGCCGGGTACCAGAAGTCGACCCAGCGCCAGAGGTCGAACTCGGGCTTGTCGCTGGCATCCAGGCGGACCGCCCGTTCGCTTTCGAGCAGGCGCAGCAGGAACCAGACCTGTTTCTGGCCGATGCAGGTCGGCCGCTGGTGGTGGCGCACGCAGCGGCCGGGCAACCGGTAGCGCAGCCAGCCGGGCGTGCTGGCCAGCACCTGCACGTGGCCGGCGCCGAGGCCGGTTTCCTCCTCGAGCTCGCGATACATCGCCTCGAGCGGCGTCTCGTCGCTGCGCATGCCGCCCTGGGGAAACTGCCAGCCGTCGCGACTGATGCGCCGGGCCCAGAACAGACGCCCCTCATCGTTGACAAGGACGATGCCCACATTCGGGCGATAGCCATCGACGTCGATCATGCGGCCTCCTGATGCGTGCCCGCGCCCAGCATGTGCGAGCCGTGCCGTGCCGCCACGATTCAAGCACAGCGGCCGAAGGCGCGACAAGTTTCGCACTTGATCGTCGCCGTGGCCGCCACTAAACTGCCGCGCCCTGCCGCCCGATTCGGCGCGGCAGCGCGGATTCAAAGGCTATGTAGCTCAGCCGGTTAGAGCACAGCACTCATAATGCTGGGGTCGGTGGTTCGAGTCCACCCATAGCCACCACGCTTGGCATCCCCCCGCGACACCCGGCGGCCCCGCCGGCGGCATGTTTTCATCACCGATTGACGGCGGTGAAGGCATGCTTGGCGGCATGACCGCGCTTGCCGACATTGCCCCTCTACCGCCTGTCGATGTCGTGCCGGCCATGCGCGCCGGTGCTCTCCTTCGCCGCCATTCCGTATCGGGTTTCCGTCCATGAGTGCATGCTCACGGTGGCGGCGGCCCGCGGCCGCGTGTGTGGAGAGCGGCCGCCGCGCACCTTGTATGTCCATGAATCGACGGAGTCATCGCGATGTCAGATCACACCCGCAGTTTGTATGCATTGGGCCAGAGCCTGTGGCTCGACAACATCACCCGCGGCATGCTCCATGCCGGCACGCTCGAGGATTACCGCGACCGGCTGGCGGTCACCGGTCTCACGTCCAACCCGACCATCTTCGAGAACGCCATCCGGGACAGTGACGATTACGACGCCACCATCCGCGCCGCCGGACGCGGCGCCGATCCGGAAAAGGTGTTTTTCGACCTCGCCATCGAGGACCTGCGCCAGGCCGCCGAGGTGTTCGCCCCCGTCCACGCGCGCACCGACGGGGTGGACGGCTGGGTGTCGCTGGAGGTCTCGCCGCTGCTGGCCAACGATGCACGCGGCACCATCGAGCAGGCGCTCGCCCTGCATCGGCGCGCGGGCATCGCCAACCTCTACATCAAGGTGCCGGGCACGCCCGCGGGCACGCAGGCGATCGAGGAGCTGACCTACCGCGGCGTGCCGGTCAACGTCACCCTGCTGTTCTCGCCACGCCAGTACGAGGCCGCCGCCGCGGCCTATCTCAAAGGCCTGGAGCGGCGACTGGACGAGGGCCTTCCGCTCGGCGTGTCCTCGGTGGCTTCGGTGTTCATCAGCCGTTGGGACGTCAAGGTGGCCAAGGCGGTGCCCGAGGAACTGCACAACCGGCTCGGCCTGGCGGTGGCCGGCAGCGTCTACGCGCGCTACCGCGCGCTCCTGGCCGGTCCGCGCCTGCAGCGGCTGATGAACGCCGGCGCGCGGCCGCAGCGGCTGCTGTGGGCCAGCACCGGCACCAAGGATCCGGCGGCCAGCGACACGCTGTACGTCGACAACCTCGTCGCGCCGCTCACCATCAACACGATGCCGGAAAAGACCCTGCTCGCGGCGGCCGACCATGCACGCCCGGGGCCGTTGCTGGAGGCCGACGACAGTGCCGCCCGCGCCATGCAGGCGCGCTTCGCCGAACGCGGACTGCAGGTGGACGAACTGGCCGAGACCTTGCAGGAAGAAGGCGCCGCGAGTTTCGTCAAGTCGTGGAACGGCCTGCGCGACACCATCCGCCAGCGTCTGGAGCAGGTGGCATGAGCGCCCTGCGTGAGAGTCCCGCCTGGCGGGCGCTGGCCGAGCACCAGCCGGGCGTGGCGCAGCTGCATCTGCGCGAACTCTTCGCCCGCGACCCGGATCGCGCCCGCCGCTTCAGCGCCGAGGCGGCCGGCTGGCGGCTGGATTATTCCAAGCACCGCATCACCGACGAGACCCTCGAGCGGCTGTTCGCGCTGGCCCGCGAGCGCGGCCTCGAGGCCCGCCGCGACGCCATGTTCGCCGGCGAGAAGATCAACACCACCGAGCATCGTGCCGTCCTCCACGTCGCCCTGCGTGCGCCGGCCGACGCGGTGATCCTGGTCGATGGCGAGAACGTGGTGCCGCAGGTGCACGCGGTGCTCGAGCGCATGGCCGCCTGCGCCGAGCAGATCCGCGCCGGCGCCTGGCTGGGCTACAGCGGTCTGCCGATCCGCAACATCGTCAATATCGGCATCGGCGGCTCGGATCTCGGCCCGGTGATGGCCTACGAGGCGCTGCGCCACTACAGCGAGCGCGGCCTGCGCGTGCGCTTCGTCTCCAACGTCGACGGCACCGACTTTGCCGAGACCGTGCGTGATCTGGTGCCGGCCGAGACGCTGTTCATCGTCTCCTCCAAGACCTTCACCACGCTGGAGACGATGACCAACGCGCGCACCGCGCGCGAATGGCTCTTGGCTGCCGCCGAGGACGAGCAGGCGGTGCGCCGGCATTTCCTGGCCGTGTCCACCAACGAGGCGGCGGTCAATGCCTTCGGCATTCCCACCGAGCAGATGTTCGGCTTCTGGGACTGGGTGGGCGGCCGCTATTCGATGGACTCGGCGATCGGCCTGTCGACCATGATCGCGATCGGCCCGCAGGCCTTCCGCGAGATGCTGGCCGGCTTCCATGCGATGGACGAGCATTTCCGCACGGCCCCGCTGGAGCGGAACCTGCCCGTCATCATGGGCCTGCTCAGCGTCTGGTATGCCGACTTCTTCGGCGCCGGCACGGTGGCGGTGCTGCCCTACGAGCAGTACCTCAAGCGCTTCCCCGCGTATCTCCAGCAGCTCACCATGGAGTCCAACGGCAAGCACGTGACGCTCGCCGGCGAAGGGGTGGACTACCCGACCTCGCCGGTGTTCTGGGGCGAGCCGGGCACCAACGGCCAGCATTCGTTCTACCAGTTGATCCATCAGGGTACCTGGCTCATTCCCTGCGATTTCATCGCCTTCGCGCAGACGCTCAACCCGCTCGGCCGTCACCACGACCTTTTGATCGCCAACGTGATCGCCCAGGCCGAGGCCCTGGCCCGCGGCAAGACGCTGGATGAGGTCCTCGCCGAGGG
This sequence comes from Aerosticca soli, assembly GCF_003967035.1. Lineage (GTDB taxonomy): Bacteria > Pseudomonadota > Gammaproteobacteria > Xanthomonadales > Rhodanobacteraceae > Aerosticca > Aerosticca soli. Next base: position 199,064 of record NZ_AP018560.1, read on the forward strand.
CGCGCCGCCGGAACTGGCTCCGCACAAGGTGTTCGAAGGCAACCGGCCGTCCAGCCTGCTGCTTGCCGAGCGGCTGACGCCGGCGACGCTCGGCGCCCTGGTCGCGCTGTACGAACACAGCGTGTTCACCCAGGCGGCCATCTGGGACATCAATGCCTTCGACCAGTGGGGCGTGGAACTCGGCAAGCAGCTGGCGCTGCGCGTGGCCGAGGAGATCCGCACGACGGACGCCGAACTGGCGCACGATGCATCCACCAACGCGGCGATCGCCTGGTATCGCGAGCAGCGGGGCCGGGCGAAGACGCCCAGTCGGCGCATCCTGGTCCTCGACGTCGGCGGTAACCACGTCAAAGTGCGACTCAGCGACGGCGAGGAAGGGTTCAAGCTCGATTCGGGGCCGGATTTCACGCCCGAACAGCTGCTCGCCGCCGTGCGCCGGCATGTCCCCGACGAGGCGTTCGACCTGGTCAGCATCGGCGTGCCCGCGCCGGTGGTGCGCGGGCGCATCGTGCGCGAGCCGCACAACCTCGGCAAGGGCTGGAAGGACTTCGATTTCGCCCGCGCCTTCGGCCGTCCGGTGAAGCTCGTCAACGATGCCGCGATGCAGGCGCTGGGCAGCTACGAAGGCGGTCGCATGCTGTTCCTCGGGCTCGGCACGGGGCTGGGGTCCACCCTGATCGTGGACGGCAGCGTGCAGCCGTTGGAACTGGCCCACATGCCCTATCGCAAGCACAGCTTCGAGCACTACGTCGGCGATCGCGCCCGCGAGCGCTACGGCCTCAAGAAGTGGCGCGCCCGTGTGTTCGCGGTGGTCGAGGCGCTGCGCGACGGCCTGGAGCCGGACTACGTCGTGCTCGGCGGCGGCAACGTGAAGTATCTAGACGAACTGCCCGAAGGCGTGCGCCGCGGCGACAACGCACGGGCTTTCGTGGGCGGGGTTCGACTGTGGGAGATCGCGGCATGAGCGGAACGTCACTTCAGGGATTGCAACTGGGCTTCGTGGGTCTGGGGCGCATGGGCCTCAACATGGTCCGGCGCCTGCAGCGCGCCGGCGTGCGCTGCGTGGCCTATGACACCCGCGCCGAGGCGCGCGAGGCCGCCGCCGGCGACGGCGCCGACACCGCCGATTCCCTGCCGGACCTGGTGGCCAAGCTGGCATCGCCCCGCGCGATCTGGCTGATGCTGCCCACCGCGGTGGTCGATGCCGTGCTCGACGAGCTGCTGCCGCAGCTCGCCGCTGGCGACATGCTGATCGACGGCGGCAATTCGCACTACGTGGACGACCTGCGCCGGGCGCGCCGGCTCCAGCAGCGCGGCGTGCTGTACGTGGACGTCGGGGTCAGCGGCGGGGTGTGGGGCAAGGATCGCGGCTACTGCCAGATGATCGGCGGACCGGTCGAGGCCTATCGCCATCTCGAGCCGGCCTTCGCCGCGCTTGCCCCGGGTGTGGCCGCGGCGCCGCGCTCGCCCGGCCGTCAGGGCGAGCCCACGCCCGCCGAGCACGGCTACCTGCATTGCGGGCCCAATGGTGCCGGGCACTTCGTCAAGATGGTCCACAACGGCATCGAATACGGGCTGATGGCCGCCTATGCCGAGGGGCTCAACATCCTGCATTGCGCCAACGTGGGCCGCGAGCAGCGCGCGGCCGACGCCGAGACCGCGCCGCTGGAACATCCGGAGCATTACCAGTACGACTTCCCGCTCGCCGACGTGGTCGAGCTGTGGCGGCGCGGCAGCGTGATCGGCTCCTGGCTGCTCGACCTCACCGCGATCGAGCTCGCGGCCGACGCCAGCCTCGCCCGCTACAGCGGCCAGGTGTCCGATTCCGGCGAGGGCCGCTGGACCGCGATGGCGGCGATCGAGGAAGGCGTGCCGGCGCCGGTGCTCACCTCGGCGCTCTTCAGCCGTTTCGCCTCGCGCGGCAACGACGTCTATGCCGACAAGCTGATGTCGGCGATGCGCCACGCCTTCGGCGGGCACGAAGAAAAACCCGCCGGAGGCTGACCTCATGCCGAATCAAGCCACGCTGGTCATCCTGGGGGCCACCGGCGATCTCACCCAGCGCCTGCTGATGCCGGCGCTCTACCGCCTGCACCGGCTGGGGCTTACGCCCGGCCTCAAGATCATCGGTTACGCGGTGGAGGACTGGAGCCGCGAGCGCTTCGAGCAGCACATCCACGAGGCGCTCAAGAACTTCGCCGCCGACTATGCGCCCCGGGACTGGACGGCCTTCGCCCAGCAGCTCGATTACCTCGGCGGCCAGTTGACGCCGCCGGACCTCGGGCGGCTCAAGGACCGTCTCGCCCCGGCCGCGCTGTTCTATCTCGCCCTGCCGCCGCCCTTGTTCGGGCCTGCCGCGCAGGCGCTCGGCGAGGCGGGTTTCGCCAAGGAACCGCGTGGCGGCTGGCGCCGGCTGGTGGTGGAGAAACCCTTCGGCACCGATCTGGCCTCCGCGCAGCAGCTGCGCGAGCAGATGCACGAGCACTGGGACGAGGCGCAGATCCTGCGCATCGACCACTTCCTCGGCAAGGAGGCGACGCAGAACCTGATGGTGTTCCGCTTCGCCAACCGCTTTCTGGAGCCGGTGTGGAATGCGCGGCACATCGCCCAGGTGCAGATCACCTATGCCGAGACGCTGGGCGTGGAAAAGCGCGCCGCCTATTACGACCACATCGGCGCGCTGCGCGACATGCTGCAGAACCACCTGATGCAGCTCTTCAGCCTGGTCGCGATCGAGCCGCCGGCGACCTGGGACGATGCCGACGTGCTGCGCAACCACAAGGTCGAGGTGCTGCGTTCGGTGGTGCCCATCGATCCGCACCAGCTCGACCGCTACGCGGTGCGCGGCCAATACCGTGCCGGTCGCTGCGGGCGCAAGAAACTGGCCGGCTATTGCAACGAGCCCGGGGTGGCGCCCGACTCGCGCACCGAGACCTTCGCCGCGCTGCGGCTGGAGATCGACAACTGGCGCTGGCAGGGCGTGCCGTTCTACCTGCGCAGCGGCAAGCGCCTGGCCAGCGACACCTCGGAAATCGCCGTCCAGTTCCATGCGGTGCCGGGCGCGCTGCCCGGCGGCATGCGGGTCGACAACAACTGGATGATCTTTCGCATGAAGCCCGACGAGAGCATGCACCTGCTGGCCAACGCCAAGCAGCCGGGGCTGACCCTCAACAGCCACCAGGTGACCCTGAGCGCGCCCTACTTCAAGGAGGACGAGCAGGAGTTTTCCGCCTACGAGCAACTCCTGCTCGACGCCCTGAGCGGCGACCGCTCGTACTTTCTGCGTTTCGACGAGGTGGAATGGAGCTGGCGCGTCCTCGAGCCGGTGCTCAAGGACTGGCAAACCGGCATGCCGGACTACTACGCCGCCGGTTCGGAAGGGCCGACCACGCAGAGCCGGCTGCTCGATGCCGGCCAGAGCTGGCGACCCATCGCGCTGCCGGCCGACGAGGACGACTGAAGGGCAGGGCGCGTCCTTCGGCGCCAGCCTTGGTTTTCCGTCCTCATGGCTGGCGCGGGCGCGCGGCTACAATGGCCGCCCATGCGCATCTTCAAGAGTTTCCAGATCGAGGCCGCCCATCGTCTGCCGCACGTGCCCGCCGGGCACAAGTGCGCGCGCCTGCATGGGCATTCCTTCCACATCGAGCTGCACGTGGCCGGCGAGCCCGATCCCACGCTCGGCTGGATCATGGATTTCGCCGAGCTCAAGGCCGCCTTCCAGCCGCTCTTCGAGCAGCTCGACCATCGCTACCTCAACGATATCGAGGGCCTCGAGAACCCGACCAGCGAGACGCTCGCGCGCTGGATCTACGAGCGCCTTGCCCCGCGCGTGCCCGGGCTCGACGAGGTCGTGGTGCGGGAAACCTGCACCGCCGGCGCGAGCTATCGCGGCCCGCGCGGCTGACGGTCAAGCCCCGCGCTCAGCGCGGCGGGATGGCGTAGGTGGCCACCGCGTGCGCGACCGGCGCCTCGCCGCCTTCCGAATACAGGCGGATCTCCGCGACCGCCAGCCGCTTGCCGAGCTTGAGCAGGCTGGCGTGCGCGCGGATGTCGCGGTCGGCCGCCGGCTTGCGCAGGAAGTTGATGCTGAGCTGGGTGGTGACGGCCAGCGGCACCAGCCCGATCCGCGACAGCAGCACCACATAGGCGGCGCAGTCCGCCGTGGCCATCATCGTCGGGCCGGAAACCGTGCCGCCGGGACGCAGGTGCGCATGACCGATCGCCTGGCGCACCCAGGCGCCCTGGGCGTCCACGCTCTCGACCTCGATCGAAGTCTGCGGAAACTGCTCGCGCAGGAAATGCCTGATTTCGGCGACGGTGACGGCGAGGTTCATGGAAAAATTCCTACGTGGCCTGGGGCTGACGATGGTGACATGCGCGCGCGGCCGTGTTCATCTCCTCCACATCGGCTTGACTGGCCAGCCGCTGCAATCGCCCGCCTTGGATGACCTGCGCTGACCGTCACCCTTCGAAGCCTCGCAACGAGACCTGGCATGACCGCTGAACGCCCCGGCCCGGCCGGACAGAGCTTCCTGCGCCCGACCGGCCGGCTATGCGGCCGGCTCGCGCTCGCCGGTCTGCTCGTGCTGGCCGGCTGCCGGGCGCCGGCGCCGCGGCCGACCGCATTCACCCCGCGCGAGGAGGTGCCGCTCGCCGGACTGCCCAGCGGACGCGCCGGCTGGCCGGCGCAGGCGTGGTGGCAGGCGTTCGGCGACCCGCAGCTGGATCGCCTGATGGATCGCGCGATGGCCGGCTCGCCCACCCTGGCCGAGGCCGAGGCGCGCTATCGGCAGGCGCAGACCATGGTCGAGCAGGCCCGTGCGCAGCTCAATCCGCAGGTGCAGGCCATGCTGGAGGGCACCCACGGCTATGCGCATCCGCACGTGCCCAGTCCCTCGGTGCCGGCCGGCGCATTGCCCGGCGCCGCCGGCCAGGCCGCCAACGACGAACTCAGCGGCCTGGGCAGCCGCCTGCTGCCTTCCGGCTGGAGCAACAGCTTCGGCGGCGGCGCCCTGGCCAGCTGGGATCTGGACGCCTTCGGCAAGCTGCGCGCCTCGCTCGCGGCCGCCGTCGGCCAGGCCCGCGCCAGCGAGGCCGAGCGCGCGGCGGCGGCGACCTCGCTGCAATACAACCTGGCTGCCAGTTACTACGCCTGGCAGGCCAACGCGGCGATGCTGGACATCGCGCGGCGTGATCGCGATCTTGCCGCCGCCAACCTGGCCATCGTCGAGGCGCGGGTCGGCGCCGGCGTGGACGATCCGACCAGCCTCGACGATGCCCGCTCGCAGCTGGCCTCCGCCAGCCAGCAACTGGCCCGGCTCGAAGGCCAGGCACGGCTGGGCGAGGCCCAGCTCGCCGCGCTGGTGGGCGTCTCGGTGGCGGAACTCGGGCCGCTCACGGCGCGGCCGCTGCCGCCCTCGAGCGGCGCCCTGCCCGCGGACGCCAGCCTGGCGCTGATCGCGCGGCGGCCGGACCTGGTCGCCAACCGCTGGCGCATCGAGGCGGCGGCGCGCAACGTCGATGCCGCCCGCGCGGCGTTCTATCCGGACATCCGCCTCACCGCGCTCGGCGCCTATCTCGGCACCAATCCCACCGACGGCGGCCATGCGCACCTGGCGCTGTTCAACTTCGGACCGTCGATCAGCCTGCCGCTGCTCGACGGCGGCCGCCTCACCGCCCAGTACGAAGGCCGGCGCGCCGAGCTGGAGGCGGCCATCGCCGCCTACAACGCGAGCGTGGTGCAGGCGGCGCAGGACGTCGCCCAGCAGGTGCTCACCCTGGGCCAGCTCGACCGCGAACGCGAGGCCCAGGGCCGCATGGTGGCCGCGGCCCGGGACCGCCTGGCCCGGGTCGAGCAGCGCACCCGCAGCGGCGTGGCCGATCCGCGCCAGTCGCTGCGCGAGCACATGCAGCTCGACCAGCAGCTCGCCGGCGCGCTCGATCTCGAAGCCCAGCTCCTGCGCACCCGGCTCGCCCTGATCCATGCCCTGGGCGGCGGCTATCAGGCCGACGTGCCGGATGTCGGCGCGATCGCGCGGGGCGCCCCCACCCCTTCAAAGGACCGCACGCCATGAACGCGCCGGGAGAGACCCCCGCCAGTCACGACGGTGCCGCCAGGCCCTACAAGTACGAGTACAAGTATCGCTACAAGTACGGCGCCGCCTGTCCGCCCGGCACCGGGGATGCGGGCGATGCCCCGGCCGGCAACGCGCCTGCGGGCGGAGCGGATGCCGGCGAGCCGGCCGACGGGCGCCGGCCAGACGATCGGCAAGGCCCGCAGGATGCGCAGGGCCAGGCCGGCGCCGACGACCGCGACAGCGCCAAGCAGGGCGGGAATGACGGGCACGACGAAGACGCCGACACGCGCAAGCGCAACCGGCTGCTCCTCATCCTGGCCGCGGTGTTCGTGCTCGCCGGCGCCGCCTGGCTGCTCTATTACCTCCTGGTGATGCGCCGCTACGCGAGTACCGACGATGCCTACGTGCAGGGCCATCAGGTGGCGATCACCGCGCGCGTCGCCGGCACCGTGGTCGAGGTCGCGGTGGACGATACCGACCGCGTGCACGCGGGGCAGGTGCTGGTGCGGCTCGACCCGGTGGACGCGCGCACGCGGCTGGCGCAGGCGGCCGGCCAGCTCGCGCAGGCGGTGCGCCAGGCCCAGCAGGCGGTGGCGCAGGCCTCGCTCACCGACGCCAGCGTGGCGCAGCGGCAGGCCGACTACGCCCGTGCGCTGGCCGACTACGAACGCCGGCGCCCGCTGCTCGCCAAGCACGCCATCGCGCCGGAGGAGCTGGACACCGCGCGGCGCCAGCTCGAATCGGCACGCGCCGCGCTGCGCCAGGCCGAGCGCCAGTCGATCGCCTCGCACGTGCTGGTCGACGGCACCCGCGTGCGCGAACAGCCGGCGGTGCAGCAGGCCCGCGCGCAATACCGCCAGGCCTGGGTGGATGACCAGCGCAACGCCATCGTCGCGCCGATCGAGGGATATGCCGCGCGGCGCCAGGTCGAGGTCGGCCAGCAGGTGCAGCCGGGGCAGACCCTGCTCACCGTGGTGCCGCTCGACCGCTTGTGGGTGGACGCCAACTTCAAGGAAACCCAGCTCGCCCATCTGCGCATCGGCCAGCCCGTCGAGGTGGTGGCCGACATCGACAGCGACATCACCTATCACGGCAAGGTGGTCGGGCTGTCCCCCGGCACCGGCAGCGCGTTCTCGCTGCTGCCGCCGGAGAACGCGACCGGCAACTGGATCAAGGTGGTGCAGCGCCTGCCGGTGCGCGTCTCGCTGGATGCGTCCGAGCTGCGCCAGCATCCGCTCAGGATCGGCCTGTCCACCACCGCCACCGTCGACACGGCCGATCGCAGCGGGCCGGTACTGGCGCCGACGGCACGCGAGCAACCGCTGATGGCCACGGCGGTGTACGAGCGCGAGCTGCGCAACGCCGATGCCGCCGCCGAGGCGATCATCCGCGCCAACCTGGTGATGCCGGACGCCGACGCGCCGGCCTCCGGGCCGGTGCCGGCCAAGGCGCACTGAACGTGGCCCGGGTATTCACCGTCGGCGAGGGCAAGCCGCCGCTCAAGGGCGTGCCGCTGGTACTGCTCACCGCCGGCGTCGCCTTCGCCACCTTCATGGAGGTGCTGGACCTTTCCATCGTCAACGTGGCCGTGCGCACCATCGCCGGCAACCTCGGCGTCAGCTACACCGAGGGCACCATGGCGATCAGCGCGTATTCGCTGGCCAGCGCGATCATGCAGCCGCTCACCGGCTGGATCGCGCAACGCTTCGGCGAGGTACGCACCTTCGCTTTTTCGGTGCTGCTGTTCATCGTCTTCTCGGTGGCCTGCGGGCTGGCGCCCAGCATGACCATGCTGATCGTGTTCCGGCTCTGCCAGGGCGCGGTGTCCGGGCCGCTGGTGCCGCTCTCGCAGACCCTGCTCTTGGCCAACTATCCGCCCAAGCGGCGCACCATCGCGCTCGCGCTGTGGGCGATGATGGTGGTGGTGGCGCCGATCTTCGGGCCCATCCTCGGCGGCTGGATCACCGACAACTACGCCTGGCCGTGGATCTTCTTCATCAACGTGCCGGTCGGCATCTTCACGCTGTTCGTGGTGTTCGGCCTGCTGCGCGACCGCGAGACGCGCACGGTCAAGGTGCCGGTGGACGCGATCGGCCTGGGCCTGCTCGCGGTCGGCGTGGGCTCGCTGCAGTTCATGCTGGACAAGGGCAACGAGAAGGACTGGTTTTCCTCGCACCTCATCACCACGCTCGGCGTCGTCGCGCTGGTGTGCATCAGCTTCCTGGTGGTGTGGGAGCTGTTCCAGCGCAATCCGGTGGTCAACCTGCGCCTGCTCGGCCGACGCAACTTCGTGGTCGGCGTGACCTGCCTGTCGCTGGGCATGTTCGCCTTCTTCGGCGGCGTGGTGGTGTTGCCGAGCTGGCTGCAGCAGGTGATGCAGTACAACGCCACCTGGGCCGGCTACGCGGTGGCGCCGATCGGCGTGCTGGCCATCGTGATGTCGCCGATCATCGGCATGGTGCAGAACCGCTTCGACCTGCGCCTGCTCAACACCGTCGGCTTCGTCATCTTCGCCGGCTGCTCGTTCTGGATGGCCTCGCTCAACACCGAGGCGCCTTACCGCGAGATCGCGCTGCAGCGCCTGGTGATGGGCGCCGGCATCGCGCTGTTCTTCGTGCCGGTGAACCAGATCATCCTGGCCGGGCTGGCCGACAAGGACGTGGCCAGCGCCTCGGGGCTGTCCAATTTCTTCCGCACCCTGGCCAGCAGCGTGGCCACCGCGGTCAGCACCACGCTCTACGACCATCGCAGCACCTTCCACCATGCCATGCTCGCCGAGCACACGCAGGTCGGCGATCGCCCCACCGAGCACTACCTGCAGCTGCTCGGCCACACCGGCCTGCCGGAACCCTCGCGCTACGCCGCGCTGAACCAGGTGGTCAATGCGCAGGCCGCCACGCTCGCCGCCAACGACATCTTCTGGCTCTACGGCGTCATCTTCGTGGCGATCACCGGCCTGATCTGGTTCGCCAAGCCGCCCTTCGCGGGCAGCTCGCAGGCCATGGGGTGAAGGAATCCCCTCAGCGGCGTCCGTAGACGTCGTCCAGCCGCACGATGTCGTCCTCGCCGAGATAGCCGCCCGACTGCACCTCGATGAGCTCCAGCGGCACCTTGCCGGGGTTGCGCAGCCGGTGCACGCTGCCCAGCGGAATGTAGGTGCTCTGATTCTCGCCGAGCAGGAAGACCTCCTCGCCGCGGGTCACCTCGGCGGTGCCCGACACCACCACCCAGTGCTCGGCGCGATGGTGATGCTTCTGCAGGCTCAGGCTGGCGCCGGGCTTGACCACGATGCGCTTGACCTGGAAGCGCGGGCCGGCGTCGATCGCATCGTAGCTGCCCCACGGCCGGTACACCTTGCGATGGATGAGGTGCTCGCTGCGCCCGCGCGACTTGAGTTCGTCGACGATGCGCTTGACCTCCTGCGCCGCATCGCGATGCGCGACCAGGGTGGCATCGGGCGTGCCGACCACGACCAGGTCGCGCACGCCCACCGCGGCGATCAGGTGGTGCTCGTGCGAGCGCAGCAGGCAGTCGTGGGTGTCGATCGCCAGGGTGTCGCCCTCGCGCAGGTTGCCCTGCGCGTCGCGCTCGCCGGCCTGCCATAGCGCCGACCACGAGCCGATGTCGCTCCAGCCGCAATCGACCGGCACCACCGCCGCGCGCGCGGTCTTTTCCATCACCGCGTAGTCGATCGAATCCTCCGGCACGCGGGCGAAGGCATCCTTGTCGATGCGGATGAAGTCGAGGTCGCGGCGCGCCTGCGCGTGCGCCGCGCGCACCGCCTCCAGCATCGCCGGCGCGTGCTGGCCGAGTTCCTCCAGATAACGCGCCGCGCGGAACAGGAACATGCCCGAGTTCCAGTCGTAGCCGCCGTCGGCGAGGTAGCCGCGCGCGGTGGCGAGGTCCGGCTTCTCGACGAAGCGCTCGACGCGGTACACGCCTTCGCCGATCGCCGCCCCGCGGCGGATGTAGCCGAAGCCGGTCTCGGGCCGGTCCGGGCGGATGCCGAAGGTCACCAGCCAGCCCTCGCGCGCGCTGGGCAGCGCCCGCGCCACGGCATCGGCGAAGGCCTGCGGCCGGGTGATGAGGTGATCGGCCGGCAACACCAGCAGCAGCGCCTCGGCATCACGCGCGAGCGCCTCCAGCGCGCCCAGCGCGATCGCCGGCGCGGTGTTGCGCGCCAGCGGCTCGAGCACGATGGCGGCGTCGGCGACGCCGGCCTCCTGCAATTGCTCGGCGGCGAGGAAGCGATGGTCCTCGCTGGCGACCACGATGGGCGCGGCGGCATCGGGCAGGCGCCGGGCGCGCGCGACGGTCTGCTGGAACAGCGTGCGCTCGCCCTTGAGGCACAGGAACTGCTTGGGCAGGTTGCGGCGCGACACCGGCCACAGCCGGGTGCCGCTGCCGCCGCTGAGGACGAGGGGCGTCAACATGCGCTTAGGATACCGGATCGGCCAGGCGCGTCAGCACCGCCGGCAGCTCCTCGCGCCAATCCGGCAGCGGCAGGTCGAAGCGTTCGACGAAGCCGCCGTTGTCCAGCACCGACCAGGCCGGCCGGCGCGCCGGCGTCGGGAAGTCGCGGGTACGGATCGCGCTGACGCGGGGTGCGCGCGGCAGCAGGCCCCGCGCCATGGCCTCGGCCACGATGGCCTCGGCGAAGCCGTGCCAGGTGGTGTGGCCGCTGCTCACCAGGTGGTGCGTGCCGGCGAGCGCCGCGCGCCGTGCCGGTGTTGCCGCGACCCAGGCATCCAGCGCGGCGAGCGTGCCGCGCACGATCAGCGCGGTGCTGGTCGGCGCGCCGAACTGGTCGGCGACCACGCGCAGCTCGTCGCGCTCGGCGGCCAGGCGCAGCATGGTGCGCAGGAAGTTGTGCCCGTGCGGGGCGTAGACCCACGCCGTGCGCAGGATGAGATGCGCGGCGCCGCTTTCGCGCAGCGCGATTTCGCCGGCGAGCTTGCTGCGTCCGTAGGCGCCGAGCGGCGCCGTCGGCGCATCGACCGGATACGGCGCATGTGCACGGCCGTCGAATACATAGTCGGTGGAGTAGTGCAGCACGCGCGCGCCGTGCGCGGCCGCCCAGGCGCCGAGCACGCCGACGGCCTCGCCGTTGACGCGGGTGGCGAGGGCTTCCTCCTGCTCGGCGCGATCGACTGCGGTATAGGCGGCGGCGTTGACGATGAGCCGTGGCTGCAGGCGGTCGAGCAGCGCCGGCAGCGTGTGCGGCTGGGCGAGATCGGCCACCTCGATGCGCGCGCCGTCGAAGCGCCGGCCGTCGCGGCTGGCGGTGACGAGCTCGCCGCGTGCGGCCAGCCCGCCGTGCTCGACGAAGGCGCGGCCGAGCTGGCCGTTGGCGCCGAGCAGCAGGATTTTCATGGCGCGAACACGGGCAGCCGCTCGGCCGGCACCTCGGCGAGGAAGGGCGCCTGCGCGTCCTTGGGCGACAGATTGGGCGCGGCGACCGGCCAGTCGATGGCAAGCGCGGCGTCGTTCCAGCGGATCGCCGCGTCGGCGGCGGCGTCGTAGAGCGCGGTGCACTGGTAGGTGAACAGCGCATGCTCGGAGACCACGCAGAAGCCGTGCGCGTAGCCTTCCGGAATCCACAGGTGGCGGTGGTTGTCGCCGGTCAGCATGACGCCGACCCAGCGCCCGAAGGTGGGCGAGCCGCGGCGGATGTCCACGGCGACGTCGTAGACTTCGCCTTCCAGCACGCTGACCAGCTTGCCCTGCGGATTGGGCCACTGGTAATGCAGGCCGCGCAGCACGCCGCCGGATGAGCGCGAGACGTTGGTCTGCACGAAGTCGCGCACGATGCCGGCGTCGCGGAACTTGCCGGCGTGGTAGCTCTCGTAGAAGAACCCGCGGGCGTCGCCGAACACCTTGGGCTCGATCAGCTTGACGCCGGGCAATGCGGTGTCGGTGACTTTCATCGCGCCGGCCCCTGCTCGACGAGTGCGCGCAGGTAGGCGCCGTAGCCGGTCTTGGCCAGTGGCGCGGCCAGGCGCAACAGCTGCTCGGCGTCGATCCAGCCCTGCTGGAAGGCGATTTCTTCCGGGCAGCACACCTTGAGGCCCTGGCGGTTCTCGATGGTCTGGATGAAGTTGCCCGCTTCCATCAGCGACTCGTGTGTGCCGGTGTCGAGCCAGGCATAGCCGCGACCGAGCCGTTCCAGATGCAGCGAGCCATCGTCGAGATAGCGCCGGTTGAGATCGGTGATTTCCAGCTCCCCGCGCGGCGATGGAGTGAGCGCGGCGGCGAAGTCACAGACGCGGCCGTCGTAGAAGTACAGGCCGGTCACCGCGTAGTGCGACTTCGGCCGGGCGGGTTTTTCCTCCAGCCCGACCACGCGGCCGGCGGCGTCGAATTCGGCCACGCCGTAGCGTTCCGGATCCTTCACCCAGTAGCCGAACACGGTGGCGCCATGCGTGCGCGCCGAGGCGCGGCGCAGGCTGTCGGTGAGGCCGTGGCCGTGGAAGATGTTGTCGCCCAGCACCAGGCAGCTCGGGCGGCCGCCGAGAAACTCGCGGCCGATCAGGAACGCCTGCGCAAGGCCATCCGGCGAGGGCTGCACCGCGTAACGAATGGCGATGCCCCATTGCGCGCCGTCGCCGAGCAAGCGCTGGAACAAGGCCTGCTCGTGCGGCGTGTTGATGATGAGGATCTCGCGGATGCCGGCCAGCATCAGGGTGGCCAGCGGATAGAAGATCATCGGCTTGTCGTACACCGGCAGCAGCTGCTTGCTCACCGCCTGGGTGATCGGGTAGAGCCGGGTGCCGGCGCCGCCGGCGAGGATGATGCCCCTGCGTGCGTCGCTCATGTGCCCAGCCGCTCCAGCCGGTAGCTGCCGTCCAGCACGCGGTTCACCCAATGCTGGTGGGCGAGGTACCAGTCCACCGTCCGCGCGAGGCCGCTCTCGAAGGTCTGCGTGGGCCGCCAGCCCAGCTCGCGCTGCAGCTTGCCCGAGTCGATGGCGTAGCGGCGGTCGTGGCCGGGGCGATCCTTGACGAAGGTGATGAGCGAGTCGTGCGGGCGACCGTCCGACCGCGGCCGGCGCTCGTCGAGCAGCGCGCAGATCGTCTTCACCACCGCGATGTTCTCGCGCTCGGCATTGCCGCCGACGTTGTAGGTCTCGCCCACGCGGCCGGCCTCCAGCACGCGGCGGATCGCCGCGCAGTGATCGCCCACGTACAGCCAGTCGCGCACGTTGCGGCCGTCGCCGTAGACCGGCAGCGGCTCGCCGGCGAGCGCCTTCTGGATGGTGAGCGGGATCAGTTTTTCCGGGAACTGGTACGGCCCGTAGTTGTTGGAGCAGTTGGTGGTCAGCGTGGGCAGGCCGTAGGTGTGGTGGAAGGCGCGCACCAGATGATCGGAGGCCGCCTTGGAGGCCGAGTAGGGCGAGTTCGGCGCGTAGGGCGTGGTCTCGCTGAACCTGCCCTCCGCGCCCAGCGAGCCGTAGACCTCGTCGGTGGACACGTGCAGGAAGCGGAAGGCCCCGCGCGCGGGGCCGTCGAGGCCGCGCCAGTAGTCGCGCGCGCACTCCAGCAAGGCCAGCGTGCCGACCACGTTGGTTTCCACGAACGCGGCCGGACCGTCGATGGAGCGGTCCACGTGCGACTCGGCCGCGAAGTTGACGATGGCCTGCGGGCGGTGCTCGGCAAGCAGCCGGGCAACCAGCGCGCGATCGCCGATGTCGCCCTGCACGAACACGTGCCTTGGCTCGTCCGCGAGCGGCGCCAGGGTGTCGGGATTGCCGGCGTAGGTGAGCTTGTCGAGATTGACCACGCGCAGCCCGTCGGCCACGGCCTGCAGCACGAAATTGGCACCGATGAAGCCGGCGCCGCCGGTGACGAGCAGGGTTTTCATGCGTATGAGACATCCTTGACTTGCGTTTGCGTCATCGGTTCGGCCTGAGTCTCAACGAGACATGGCCGGCCCGCTCACGAGCGGACGCATTGTGCCATGCGCAACGCGAGCATCCGATGGTTCAGGCAAGTCCGGCGTCGCTGGCTAGAATGAACGGCTCGCCTCACGGCACAGCCTTCTTACAGGATCTGCTCCCATGGCAACCCGCTCGCGCGCCGCCGGCCAAGGTCTCGGCACCCGCGCCATCCATGCCGGCCAGCGGCCGGACCCGGCCACCGGCGCGATCATGACGCCGATCTACGCCAGCTCCACCTACGTGCAGGAAAGCCCCGGCCGACACAAGGGTTATGAGTATTCGCGCACCGGCAACCCGACCCGCGCGGCCTACGAGCGCTGCGTGGCCGACCTGGAAGGCGGCGTCGCCGGTTTTGCCTTCGCCTCGGGCATGGCCGCGGCGGCCACGGTGCTGGAACTGCTCGATGCCGGCAGCCACGTGATCGCGATGGACGATCTCTACGGCGGCAGCTACCGCCTGTTCGAACGCGTGCGCCGGCGCACGGCGGGGCTGGAGATCGACTTCGTCGATCTCAACGACGGCAAGGCCCTGCGCGCGGCGCTGAAACCGAACACGCGGATGATCTGGGCCGAGACGCCGACCAACCCGATGCTGAAGCTGGTCGATCTCGCCAAGGTCGCCGCGTTCGCCAGGAAGCATGGCTTGCTGCTGGTGGTGGACAACACCTTCGCCTCGCCGATGCTGCAGCGGCCGCTCGCGCTCGGCGCCGACCTCGTGTTGCATTCGGCAACCAAGTACCTGAACGGCCATTCCGACATGGTCGGCGGCATCGTCGTGGCCGGTGATGCGGAACTGGCCGAGCGGATGGCGTTCCTGCAGAACGCGGTGGGTGCGATCGCCGGCCCGTTCGATGCCTTTCTCGCCCTGCGCGGTCTCAAGACGCTGCACCTGAGGATGCGCGCGCACTGCGCCAACGCGCTGGAACTTGCGCAATGGCTGGAAACGCACCCGGCCGTGGAGCGAGTGATCTACCCGGGCCTCAAGAGCCACCCGCAGCACGCGCTGGCGCGCCGGCAGATGGACGGCTACGGCGGCATCGTCAGCGTCGAGCTGAAGGGCGGCCTGAAGCAGGCGCGCCGCGTGCTGGAACGCTGCCGGCTGTTCTCGCTGGCCGAGTCGCTCGGCGGCGTGGAGAGCCTGATCGAGCACCCGTCCGTCATGACCCATGCGTCGGTGCCCGCGGCCAACCGCAAGCGGCTGGGCATCAGCGACGGGCTGGTCAGGCTGTCGGTAGGCGTGGAAGACGTGGCGGACCTGCGGGCGGAATTGCAGGACGCATTGGCCGGTTCGAAGCAGCCGCATTCCGCTGGAAGAAAACAAGGACCTGCTTGAACATGCAAAGATTGTTTGGCCCATTCTCGGCACTGTGGAAATATGGATCGCTGACGCACGAGCTGGCGCGGCGCGACATACTCGGCCGTTATCGTGGCGCCAGTTTCGGCCTGGCCTGGTCCTTGATCAGCCCATTCCTGATGCTGTGCGTGTATACCTTCGCCTTCGGCGTGATCCTGAAGTCCAAGTGGCCGCAGGTGGCTGGAGGCGACCATCCGTTCGCGATCATTCTCTTCGTGGGCTTGATCGTGCATGGCTTCTTCTCGGAATGCCTGTCGCGTTCGCCAACGCTGATCACCGGCAATCCGGGTTTCGTCAAGAAAGTGGTCTTTCCGCTGGAGATATTTCCCTGGCAGATCGTGTTGTCGGCCCTGTTCCAGGCGGGCACCAACCTGCTGGTCTTCATCATGCTGCGCCTGCTGCTGGAAGGCACGGTCAGCTGGACGATCGTCTTCATACCCGTGGTGTTCGTTCCGCTCGTATGTCTCAGCCTGGGTGTGTCGTGGATATTTGCCGCGCTCGGCGTTTACCTGCGGGACATCAACCAGGTGACGGGCGTACTGGCCACGGCCATGCTCTTCCTGTCCTCGGCGATGATCCCGGTACAGACCTTGCCCGAGCACTCGCGCATACTCTTCCACCTCAATCCGCTGACTTTCCTGATCGACCAGGCGCGTGCGGTCGCGCTGTGGGGTCAATACCCGGACTGGAGCGGCCTGCTGGCCTACACCCTGGGCGGGCTGGTCCTGATGTACCTGGGCTATGCATGGTTCATGGCGACCAAGAGGGGATTTGCGGATGTCCTCTGAGCTGGCAATCCAGGTGGTTGGGCTCTCGAAAAGTTTTCCGATCTATGCGAAGCCCCACCACCGTCTGATGCAGATGTTCTCGCCCGCGGACTCGCGGCATCGCTGGTACCGCGAGTTCGAAGCCTTGCGGGACGTCAACCTCAGCATCCGCAAGGGCGAGACGGTAGGCATCGTGGGCCGCAACGGCTCCGGCAAGTCGACCTTGCTGCAGTTGATCTGCGGCACGCTCTCGCCCAGCACGGGCAGCGTGCACGTGAACGGCCGCATCGCGGCGCTCCTGGAGCTCGGATCCGGGTTCAATCCCGAATTCACCGGGCGCGAAAACGTCTATCTGAACGGCACGGTGCTTGGTCTTTCTCACGAGGAGATCGACGCCCGTTTCGCGGAGATCGTCGCGTTCGCCGACATCGGAGACTTCATCGAGCAGCCGGTCAAGAGCTACTCGAGCGGCATGGCGGTTAGGTTGGCCTTCGCCGTGGCGATCAACGTGACGCCGGACATCCTGGTCGTCGACGAGGCGCTGTCCGTGGGAGACGAGGCATTCCAGCGCAAATGCTTCGCCCGCATCGAGGAGATCCGCAATGCCGGGGCGACGGTGCTGTTCGTGTCGCACTCCGCCGGCGCGGTGATGGAACTGTGCGACCGCGCGGTACTGCTGGACCACGGTGAGCTGCTGCTGGACGGTACGCCCAAATACGTCCTCTCGCGCTATCACAAGCTGGCGTATGCGCCGGCAGCGAAGCTGGACCAGGTACGGCAGCAGCTGCGCGAGGAGATGCGTGCCCCTGAAATGCCGCGGGCCGAGCTGGAGATGCGTAGCGACGACGCCCCACCGGCGGACGATGCCTATTTCGACCAGGGCCTGCGGCCGCAAAGCACGGTGCGTTACGAGCAGCGCGGTGCGTCCATCGTCGACCCGCACGTCGAAACCCCGGATGGCCGCACTGTGAACGTCCTCAGGCCGGATGAGGAATACGTGTATACCTACAAGGTGGACTTCCAGCGAGCCGCGGTCGCGGTGCGGCTGGGCATGCTCATCAAGACGGTCAGCGGGTTGGAGCTGGGCGGCGCGGTCACCGCACCGCAGGGGGGCAGCGAGCTCGCCGTGACCGCCGGGCAGCACGTCGAGGTCCGCTTCCATTTCAGAACCGCGCTCGCCCCGGGCGTTTACTTCATGAATGCCGGCGTTTCGGCGCACGGGGAGGAAGGCGAGATCTATCTGGACCGCCTGATCGACGCAATCATGTTTCGGGTAATGCCCGACGAGGGACGGGTGGCCACCGGCTGGGTGAATTTCGGCGTGCGGCCGAAGCTGCGGCTGCTTGAACGCGACGAACTTTCCGTATGAGCTCGAGTGCCGATTCGAATGCGGGCATGCCCAAGGGCATTCTCGTGCTGGGGATGCATCGCAGCGGAACGTCGGCGCTGACGCGCGTGCTGAACCTTCTCGGCGCGCAGTTGAGCAGCACGCTGTGGGAGGCCAACGAGGCGAACAGGAGGGGGTTCTGGGAGGATCCCCGCATCTTCGGCATCCATGACGAGCTGCTGCGGGCTCTTGGACGGAACTGGGACGACCTGCGGGCGCTGCCGGAGCACTGGATGGACTCGGCTGCGGCGTCCTCGGCGCGCGAGCGCCTAGTGGACCTGCTGAGGGCCGAGTTCTCCCAGTCGCGACTGTGGGTGGTCAAGGACCCGCGGATCTGCCGGCTGCTGCCGCTGTGGAAGCGCATCTTCGAGCAGCTGGATGTGCGGATGCATTGCGTGCTCGCGCTGCGTCACCCCGACGAGGTCGCACGGTCGCTGAAGTCGCGCAACGACCACGCGCTGGCCCGGTCGAGGCTGGCATGGCTGGAGCACACCGCGGAAAGCGTGCTCGGCAGCCGCGGCTTCCCGCGCGCGGTGGTTTCCTACGACCAGCTGATGACGGACTGGGAAGCCGCGATGCGGCGCGTGTCCGCCGAACTGGAGCTCCCGTGGCCGGTGCAGCTGGAGGACGTGCGCCCTCAGGTGAACGAATTCCTCTCCCCCGGCGAGCGGCATCATCAGGTACCCTGGATGCCGGAGGAGGGGAGCCGGGAGTTGATCGATCGTCTCTTCGTGGGGATGCTGCGGGCGTCCGAAGGGCAGGGGTGGGAGCTCGCGGAAGAGGCGGCGCGCAGCTACGTCGGCAGCCGGCACGCATTCCTGGACGCGCTGAACTCGGAGCAGGAAGCATTCGAAATGCAACAGCAGCAATGGATGTGCGAACGGCAGGCGTTGACGGAGGCGTTCGAAGGCAAGCTCCAGGCCTGCCGGCAAGCGCTGGGCGAGGAGCTGGCCGCCCAGGTGGCGGCGACCGTCGCCCGCGAGGTGGAGGCACGGCTGGCCGCGCAGGCCGATACCGTGCGCTCCCAGCTGGAGGAATTTCTCGACAGCCATACGACGGCCATGGCCACGACGCTGGAACAGATGTCGGCGAAGATGGAGTCGTTGCGTGCCGCCATCGACGCCGTCAGGCCGGCGCAGGCGGAGATGGCCGCGCTGCAGGAGAGCCGGCGACGGCTGGAGGAGGAGGTGCGTGCGCTGCGCAGCTCCTCCTCCTGGAGGCTGACGGCGCCGCTTCGCTTGGCCGCGTCCATGCTGCGCAGGCCGCGCACGGCAATGCGCAGAGCCGGCTTTCTGGTCCGCCTGACGCTGACGTCGGTCAGACAGAATGGATTACTGAAGACGGCAGCGAAGATCGTCGCTGCTCCGCGGAAATACGGATTCAAGGCGCTGCTGGCGGGTATCCCGGACGCGGGCGTCGGGCAGATTGTCGCTGCCGCGGACGAGACGCGGATGGTCCTGCCCGAGGCCCTGCCCGCGCTGGACCGGCTCGATCTGCGCGTGCTGATGATCGCGGAACTGGGCCTGCCGCAATGCCGGCAGTACCGGGTGGTGCAAAAGCAGCAAATGCTCGAGAAGCTGGGCATCGACAGCACCGTCGTGAGTTGGACCGACGTGGCCAAGTGCCGGAGCCTGCTGCAGACGCACTCGGTGGTGATCTTCTACAGGGTCCCGGGCTTCCCCGACCAGTTGCAGCTCATGCGCGAGGCCAAGGCGCTGGGCCTGGCGACCTTCTGGGAAGTGGACGACATCATCTTCGACGAGCAGAAGTACCGCGCCAATACCAATCTCCGCCACCTGGACGAGAAGACCCACAAGGGCATCCTGTTCGGCATCCCCCTCTACAGGGCCGCGCTGCTCGAGTGCGGCGCGGGCATCGCCTCCACCCGGGGCGTGGCCGAAGCCATGCGCGAGGCGGGCGTATCCACCGTTTTCGTGGTGGAGAACGCGCTCGACGGCGCCGCGCTGCGGGTGGCCGCCGGCATCCGCAGGGAAAAGGCCGACGACGGGCTCGTACGGATCGTGTACGGGTCGGGCAGCCGTGCCCACGACGCCGACTTCAGGGTCGCCGCGCGGGCCATACGGCGGGTGCTCAGGGCGCGGCCCAACGCGCGCCTGACGGTAATGGGCGAGCTCAACCTGCCTGCGGCCGAATACGCGGGAGTCATGCAGCAGGTCGAGCGGCTGCCCACGTGCGACTACGAGACCTACCTGCGGCGCCTTGCCGCGTGCGACATCGCCATAGCTCCGCTCGAGGACACCTCGTTCAACGACGCGAAGTCCAACATCAAGTTCCTCGAAGCGTCCATCGTGCACCTGCCGTCGGTCTGCTCGCCGCGCGCGGCCTTCAGGTCCGCGATCGAAGATGGCGTGAGTGGCTACCTCGCCGACGACGGACAGGCCTGGGAAAAGGCCCTGCTGAGCCTGGTGGACGATGCCGCACTGCGCGAATCGATGGCGCAGCGGGCGTACCAGCACGTGATGGCCCATTATACGCTGCCGCGGCTTGCTGCCGAGCAGCTCGAACCGGTGTTCCGGGCGTATCGCGACCGCCGGCGCCCGAAGCTGCGCGTGCTGGGAGTGAACATCTTTTTCGCGCCGCGCAGCTTCGGCGGCGCAACGATCGTGGCGGAAGAGATGATGAAGCGCATCAACCGGCGCGAGGACGTCGAGTACGCCATGTTCACCACGGTGTCCACGGACAGGGCGCCCCCTTACGAGCTGGTCCGCTACGGGGCCGCCGCCGGCGACGTATTCGCCATGGGCCTGCCGCACGAGGGAGCGCCTGCCTATGCATACGCCAACCCGCATTCCATCCATCCGTTCCTCGAAGCGCTGCATGCCTACCGCCCGGATATCGTGCACCTGCACAGCGTGCAGGGCATAGGGGCGCGCATCGCCGAGGTATGCATCCGCGAGCGGATTCCGTTCGCCGTGACGCTGCACGATGCCTGGTGGATCTGCGAAAGGCAGTTCATGGTGAACGCGGGGGGGCACTACTGCTACCAGCGCAAGATCGACCTGGACATCTGCGCAGCGTGCGTGCCGGACCGCAAGGCCAACCGGACCCGACAGGCGCTGCTGCGGGACATCCTGCGGTCCGCGGTGCGGCTGTTCTCGCCCAGCGAGTTCTTCCGGCAGCTCTACCTGGACAACGGCTTCGACCCGGCACGCGTGCTGGTCAACAAGAACGGCATCGTCCCCCCGCGCCGCGCAATCAGGCGCCCGTCACTGCATGGCAGACCCCTACGCATGGGCTTCGTGGGCGGCGAAGGGCCGATCAAGGGCGCGCCGCTGATCCGCAAGGCACTGCGCAGCCTGCCGTACACGCATTACGAATTGCAGCTGGTCGACAATGAGCTGAACCTCGGCCGGCGCTCGGTCGATCCCGCGACGTGGGATATCCCGGGGCAGCTCAAGGTCGTGCCGGCCTATACGCAGGACTCCATCGACGATTTCTTCGAGGGCATCGACGTGCTGCTGTTCCCCACGCAATGGAAGGAGAGCTTCGGCTTGACCGTGCGCGAAGCGCTCGTCCGCGACGTGTGGGTCATTGCCACGGATGCCGGCGGCGTGGTCGAGGACATCGTCAGCGGTGAGAACGGCGACGTCATTCCCTTCGGCGACGACGGAACGCAATTGGCCCTCGCCATTGGCCGGCTGCTCGAAGACCCTACGCGCCTGGAAGGACATCGCAACCCCCACGCCGACCGGATCCGCTTCTTCGACGAGCAGGCCGAGGAAATATGCCGCTACTTTTTCGACATCGTGGCCGAGCGGCAGACGGAAGCCGCGGCCGGACTGACCCTTGCGGACCCGGCGGCCTGATGGGCGGCCACGGAGATGCGGGCCGTTGGTGACCGCCTGCTGATGCCCATGCAGCCGCGCTTGCTGGCAGTTCGCCGCGGCGTGTCTGCGGCAGGCGGGCACGGACGCGGCGGGGAACCGTTGCATGCGTGATCTCCTCCACGCGAGCTGGCAGAGGTGGCGCTATGGACGCTGGCGGTCGTTGTACCGCCAGCAAACCGAGCGGGATCTGCAGCGGTTGGCGCGGGCAGTGGAGCAACTGCCATGGCAGCCGCGCATCTCGGTGGTCGTGCCGATATTCAACCCCCAGTCCGACCATCTGGTCGCGATGATCGAGTCTGTGCGCCGGCAGGTTTATGCCCGTTGGGAGCTGTGCCTGGTGGACGACGCCTCCGACGCGCGCCACGTGCGTGAGATTCTTCGGCGCTATGCGGACTTGGACGAGCGGATCCTGCGGGTCTCGCGACCGGTCAACGGCCACATCTGCGCTGCGAGCAACAGCGGACTGGCGCTGGCCTCGGGCGAATACCTCGCGTTGCTGGACCATGACGACCTGCTGGCCCCGCATGCGCTCGCCATGGTGGTCAAGTACCTGAACCGCCATCCGCAAACCCGCCTCCTGTACAGCGACGAAGACAAGGTATCCGTCAGTGGCAGCTTCCATTCGCCGCACTTCAAGCCTGACTGGGATCCGGAGCTGATCCTGCAGACCAACTACTTCAGCCACCTGGGCGTGTTCGAGACGGACCTGGTGCGGGAAGTGGGCGGCTTCAGGGAGGGCCTCGAGGGCAGCCAGGACCACGACCTCGTGCTTAGATGCGTGCGCAGGGCGGGAGAGCAGGCCGTGACGCACATACCGCACGTGCTCTATCACTGGCGCACGACGCCGCAAAGCACGGCCGGGGCAGCGGATCGGAAGCCCTACGCACCGGCAGCGGGGCTCACGGCGGTCGGCGAGCATCTTGCCGCGCTGGGCCGAGCGGCGACGGTGCGACCTGCGCGGGCCGGGTTCCCCTTCATGTCGTTGGAGTACCCGTTGCCGGCGCCGGCGCCGCCCGTTTTGGTTTTGATCGACGCCTACGAGGACGAGAAGGAACTGGCAGCATGCGCGCTTCACCTGCTGGAACGCACCGCCTATCCCCGCTACCGGATCGTGGGGCTGGGGCGGCACGGTTGCCGGACGCGCTTGCCGGCTCCCGGGCGGGTGGATTTTTTCGAGGTGAACGGTCGCGTCGCGCTGGCCGCCATGATGAACGAGGCCGTCGCGCGATCCGATGAAGCCTTCGTCTGCCTTCTCGACACGCGGACGCGCGTCGGCGAGCCAAATTGGCTGGCGCGGCTGGTAAGCCATGCGGCCATCGGCGAGACCGGACTGGCCGGCGCGCGGCTATGCGGACCCCGAGGCCGGATCATCGCAGCCGGCATGGTAGGCACGGGATCGGGGGATGCTGTGATGGCCCGGCCTGGCCGCAAGGCGGAAGGGCTGGGCTATTTTGGATTGAACCGGCTCACGCGCCAGGTGACGTTCTTGCCCGGTCTCGGGGTGGTGGCCAGTCGTTCCGCATTCCTGCAGGCAGGCGGCATCCCGGAGCACGCCGACGGCTGGATCGCGAGGGGCCTGGGGTTGTCCGCACGCATGAACGATCGCGGCTTGCGCAACCTGCTGGTCGGCGCTTCCACCCTGACCCTGCTGGGCCATCCGCGCGGACGCGTCGCCAAGCCGCAGGGACGAGCCGCCTGCGCCAGTACCGCGGACCGCTTCTACAATCCCAATCTCGCCCTGGACGCCAGGGACGCGTCGTTCAGACTGGGGTTCCCCCCCGGATCGGCCCGTTCGACTAGCCGCGGCCCTGCCGCATGCCGCGTCGTACGTGGCGGAATCGGCGTACATCGTGCGCATCATGGAGACGGGCAGCCTGCGGTGAGCAGATCGCGGTCGTCTCGCGTGTGCAGGGACATGCACTCCACGACCAGGCCCGAGCCGGTGCGCGATTCGTAGGTGCTGACGCCTTCGCCACCCTGCGAAAGTATCTCGCCACCGTTATAGGGCTTGCCATCCAGCGGAAAGGTCCGGTACGCGTTGTCGACCAGGTCTGCAAGGTCGAAAGGCAGCGTGATGATCTCGCCCTTGCCGGTCCACAGGCGCAACGCGGCCTTGCCCGGGTGCGAGGTCATATAGGTGCCGAAACGCAGGCTGAGTGCGTCCAGGCCCGCCGGGTGTGCGACCTGCGCGGGATCGAAGTGAAGCTGGATGGGCCGGTCCTTGCTGAGTGGCGCAGAGGGCGACAGGATGATGTCCGCTTCTTCCGGCTGCCGCGCCGCCGTGTGGTACCTGGCCACCAGCGCCATGACGGAGTAGTGCGTAGAGATCGCCAGGATCAGTGCGGCCAGCACCGAGCGCGCAAGTTCGCCGACACCTGCCAGCGGCCGGGGCTCGCCCAGCAGGGCGTAGGCCAGAATCAATACCGGAATGGTGAAATATCGCCCCTGCACGCCGTCTACCTTGGTGGCCGGTCCGATGGTCCATTGCACCAGCAGGGCCAGGAAGATCAGCAGGACCGCCGCCAGGGCGCACAGCGCGAGCAGGCCGCGCCAGCGCCAGCCCGTTTTCAGGGTGTTCCAGGACAGCGAGCAGGCCAGGGTCAGGGCGAGCAGGATGCCGAATGCGTGATACACGCCGTTGGAGAACGGCGTATCGAGCCAGCCCAGCACGCCCACGAACGAGTCGGCGTAGAACGAGACGAGGGCGGAGTCGGACACGGTCGCATAGACGACCTGGAGGAACTGCCATGGATGGAACACGTAGGAAAGCAGCCGCCCCAGGTGATCGATGTCGCGCGCCCCGGGTGGATAGACCGTGTATTTGACGGTCCACGCGGTCCATCCCAGTACCAGCACGCTGGCCACCGTGGCCCAGATGAGCAGGCTGCGCCTGCGCAACAGCAGCCAGGTCGCGAAAGGCAGCAGCAGCAAGGGCAGCAGGTTCGCGCGGCAGGAAGCGACCAGGGCAATGCTGATCACCAGCACCTGCGTCACGCGCGCGGGCGTCCTCTCCCTGTCGGCCCATGTCCGCATGAATGCCGACAGCGCAAGCACCGCAACCGAGGTTGCCATGCCGTCCAGCACGGGAGCCGACAGAAGGAAGAGATTCATCGGCAAGGCAAGTACCGCCAGCACGAAGGTCGGTGGCGGGTACAGCCGGAACGCGAAGAACAGGGTCGCCACGCAGGCCAGCAGGGTGAACAGCCTGGCCAGGCGGTAGGACTGACTCACCGTGAGGCCGAGCGTCTCGCCAGCCTTCAGGCCAATGGCGGAGGGCAGATACAGCGCCGGGAAATAATAGGCCGTACCGGTCGGCGTCTCGAAGCGCGATTGGCTCCCCGACCAGTGGATCGTGCTCGCGCCGGTCAGCTCCTGCGCCGAGATCTTGCGGTTGGCATTGCCCTTCACGGGCTCGAAGTGCGCCATGTACTCCAGCAGTCCCTGATCCACCTGGCCGCCGGAGGGAGATCCGTTGACCGACTCGAGCAGCAGCTGGCCTCGACCGAGCATGTACGCGCGCTTGACGTGGTCGAATTCGTCCGGCGCCTGGAACGGCGGGACGATGGCCGAGAAGATGTATGCGACCAGCAGATAGCCGAGCAGGAACAGATGCCAGCGGCGCGGCGCGGGAGGAATCGTGACGACGGCGATGCTCATGCGGATCTCACTGCGATGACGATGCCGGCCATGATGAGGGCCACGCCCGCGAAGTATTGGGGCTGAAAGCGCTCGCCGAAAACGAAGTGGCTGGCTACCGGCACGATGACGAAGGCCAGCGCCATCAGCGGATACACCTTGCCGAGATCGGCCTTCTGCAGCACCCAGATCCAAGCGATGGTCATGAAGCCGTAAAGCGCGAACGAGGACGCCAGCAGCAGCAGCGTGTGGGGGGCGAAGAGGCTGCCGGTCTGCCTGAGGCTGGTGGCGCTGATCTTGAACAGGACCTGCCCCATGGCGATACCGCAAACGCAAACAAGGGCGACGATGTAGGTCACGGCTTTTCCGTCCGCAGCAGGGGTGAGTGTTCGAGCCTGGCATGAATGGGGTACTTCGGCACCGAGCTGATGTCGTGGCCGATGAAGGCGAGCACCAGTTGCATGCCAAGCAATATGGGGAGTGCGGCCAGCATCACGGTGCCGCTGTTGGAGGCCGTGCCCGAGATTTTCCCCTCGATCCAGTGGAAGGAACCGAAGCCCGCCCCGAACAGCATGAGCAGCAGGCCCAGCGGCAATTCCAGCGAAGCCAGGGACATGTCGCGCAGGTAGTAGTTGTAGAAGATGCGCTTGACGAAATTGCGCATGTTCTTCACGAAGAATTCGCCGATGACCCTGGATATCTTGAGGTTGCTCACCTCGTCACCGTATTTGGCGTGCATGGGTATGTCCATGGCGACGGCGCGCAGCGTGTTGAGCCGGAACAGCATGTCCGTCTCGAAGAAATAGCGCCGGCTGATCTTGTCGAAAGGCAGGTGCCTAGCGACGTCCCGATGAATCGCCGTGTATCCGTTGGTGGGATCGAACAGATCCCAGTAGCCCGACGAGATCTTGGTGAGGAAGGACAGCCCCGCATTGCCGAACAGGCGGATCTTCGGCATGGAATGGATCTGCTCCAAGTCGAAAAAGCGGTTGCCCTTGGTGTAGTCGGCGTTGCCCGCAGCGATGGGCGCGACGAAATCGGGGATGAGCGCCGGATCCATCTGGCCGTCGCCGTCCACCTTCACGATGATGTCCACGTTGTCAGCGATCGCCGCTCGATAGCCGGTCAACACCGCGCCGCCCACACCCTGATTCTGCTCGTGGCGCAGCACCGTGACCCGCGGATCGTTGCATTCGGACTCGACGAAGTCGCCGCTGTGGTCGGGACAGCGGTCGTCCACGACGTAGATGTGCTGAACTTCCGGCCCCATGGCGGCGATGACCTGAAGTATGTGGTTGCGAACCTTGTAGCTCGGGATCACGACTCCAATGCGTTTCGTCATGTTCATGATGGTCTTGATGAATGGGATCCGGCTGGGGTCGCAGCAGACCGGACTCGGGCCAGGGCCGCTTGCCGGTTCTGACGGGTGGGGGCGAGGGTTTGCGAATCCCGCGTCCATGTCGTTTGGCCGCCGGATCGGTTCCGGCCGTGCTCCACGGGCGAGCTCGTCGTGCGCCGCCTGCCGGATCGCGCGGCTTCTGCGAGGCTCGGCGCCTGCCCTGTGCCGCACGGCGGGGCTTTGCCCATCCGGCTGGCCCGACCGATACGGAGCTGGTGCGCCCACCGGCGTCCTCTCCCTTCGGCCGCGGCGGCCACGGATAGCACAGGCACCGGAGCAAATCCAGAGCCATGATGCCGGCGCCGTTGCCGGCGGGCGGGGGATGCCTGCCGCGCATGCGCCGGCCCCTGCGGCGAGGAGAGGCGGCGGATGGCGTTCAGCCCAGCGCCTGCTCCAGCTCCGGAATGATCTTGAACAGGTCGCCCACCAGCCCGATGTCCGCGACCTCGAAGATCGGCGCCTCGGCGTCCTTGTTGATCGCCACGATGGTGCCCGCGTCCTTGATGCCGGTGAGGTGCTGGATGGCGCCGGAGATGCCGATGGCGATGTACAGCTCCGGCGCGATGATCTTGCCGGTCTGGCCCACCTGCAGCTCGTTGGGCACGTAGCCGGCGTCCACCGCCGCGCGCGAGGCGCCCACCGCGGCGCCGATCCGGTCGGCCAGCTTGTAGATGATCTCGAAGTTCTCCTTCGAGCCCACGCCGCGGCCGCCGGAGACCACCTTGCTGGCGCTCTGCAGATCCGGGCGATCGCTCTTGCCCTGCTTCAGCTCCACGAAGCGGGTGTGCGAGGGCAGGGCGACGTCCAGGCCGAGCGACTCGACCGGCGCGGCGGCCGCGCCGGTCGCGGCGGCCGGCCAGGAGGCGGTGCGGATGGTGGCGACCACCGCGTGCGCCGGGTCGGCCTCGACGGTGACGATGGCGTTGCCGGCGTAGATCGGGCGCTTGAAGGCATGGCTGCCCTCCACGCTCATCACGTCGCTGACCTGGGCCACGCCGAGCAGGGCGGCCACGCGGGGGGCGACGTCCTTGCCGAAGGTGGTGGAGGGCAGGAACACGTGGCTGTAGCCGGCGGCGGCCTTGGCGATCTGCGGCGCCAGCACGGCGGCCAGCGGGTGTGCGTTCTCCGCGCGGGCGACGGTCAGCACGCGGCTGACGCCGGCGATCTTCGCTGCCTCCGCGGCGATCGCGTCGGCGTTGTCGGCCAGCACCAGCACGTCGATGGCCTCGGGCTTGACCGCGGCGGCGGCGCTCACGGCGCGCGCGGTGGAGGGGTTCAGCTTGCCGTCCAGGTGTTCGGCGATGATCAGGACTTTGGACATGTTCGATTCCTCGTGCCGTCGTTCCGGCGTGCGCCGGAATCCGGTGTCTTGATGGGACGAAGTCGCCGGATCGTCCGCTTGCGCGGGCCGGCGGGCGATCAGAGCAGACCCTTCTGCCTCAGCATCGCGACCAGCTCGGCCGCGTCCTTGACCATCACGCCGCGGCTGCGCTTGGGCGGCGCGGCGTAGTGCGTGGTCTTCAGATGGTCGTTGGCCTCCACGCCCAGCGAGGCGAGCTCGATCGTATCGATCGGCTTGGACTTGGCCTTCATGATGTCCGGCAGCTTGATGAAGCGCGGCTCGTTGAGGCGCAGGTCGGTGGTGACGACGGCGGGCAGCTCCGCCTCGATCACTTCCAGGCCGGCGTCCACCTCGCGGGTCACCGTGGCCTTGCCGCCGGCGATCTCGACCTTGCTGGCGAAGGTGGCCTGCGGGCGGTCCCACAGCGCGGCGAGCATCTGGCCGGTCTGGTTGGCGTCGTCGTCGATCGCCTGCTTGCCGAGGATGACCAGCCCCGGCTGCTCCTTCTCCACCAGCTTGAGGAACACGCGGGCGGCGGTGAGCGGCTGCACCGCGTCGGGCGTGACCACGTGGATGGCGCGGTTGGCGCCCATCGCCAGGCCGTTGCGCAGGTGCGCGGTGAGGTCGGCCGGGCCGATGCCCACCGCCACCACTTCCTCGGCCACGCCCTTCTCGCGCAGGCGCAGCGCCTCCTCCAGCGCGATGTCGTCGAACGGGTTGGCGGAAAGCTTCACGCCGTCGGTCACCACGCCGGTGCCGTCGGGCTTGACCTGGATGCGCACGTTGTAGTCCACGACGCGCTTGTAGCCGACCAGAATCTTCATCTGCGGTTCCTTGAGGTTGCCGGGCCCCATGGGGCTAGAACGGTCCGCCATTGTAGCCTGACGGCAGCTTCCATGCGTCTGCGTATGGTGCCGGTCGGCTATGATGTCGTCCGAACATGCAGGAGTGAACATGAAGGCGTTGGGCTGCGGGAGGGCGGGCTTCGTGGGCCCCCACGAGGGCCGCCACCTGCGGGCACGCACACCGGGCGGTGGGCCTGCGACGACCCTGGCCGGACATCGCGCTGCGGCCGGCGGCACGAGGCCCGCGGACGACAGGCCGTTTGACCATGGAAAGGCATAGTCCTGGTCCGAGCCCGCGCCGCGGGGACGAGGCGGGACCGGAGCTTTCCGTGGTGCTGTGTACCTACGAGGGGGAGAGGTTCCTGCGCGCCCAGCTCGACAGCCTGCTGGCGCAGACCTTCCTGCCGCACGAAATCGTGCTCAGCGACGACGCGTCGCGCGACGGCACCTGGGGCATCCTGGAGGAATTCGCCGCGAGCGCCCGGGCCCTCGGCATGCGGGTTCGTCTGCTGCGCCACGAGCGCAATCTCGGCTTCGTGGGAAACTTCGAGCAGGCACTGCGGCTGGCCACGGGCGAGATCGTTTTCCTGTGCGACCAGGACGACGTATGGCATGCCGAGAAGGTCGCCCTCGTGCGCCGCCGCTTTCTGGACGACCCGGCGCTCTGGCTGCTTTGCAGCGACGCGCGCCTCATCGATGCGCAGGACAACGATCTCGGGCACAGCCTGTTCCAGGCGCTGGAACTGGCCGCGTGGGAGCGGCAGGCCTTGCACCGCG
The DNA here is from genome assembly GCF_003967035.1 of Aerosticca soli. Taxonomy (GTDB): domain Bacteria; phylum Pseudomonadota; class Gammaproteobacteria; order Xanthomonadales; family Rhodanobacteraceae; genus Aerosticca; species Aerosticca soli. Next base: position 228,431 of record NZ_AP018560.1, read on the forward strand.
GACGCGCGCTGGACGTGCTGCTGAGGCGCAGCATGGTGACCGGCGCCACCGCCGCCTTCCGCAGGCGCCTGCTGGATCGCGCCCTGCCGGTGGCGGAGGGCTGGATCCACGACGAATGGCTGGCCATCGTTGCAGCGGTGCTGGGCACGGTCGACGCTCTGGAGGCGCCGCTCATCGGCTACCGCCAGCACGGCGGCAACCAGATCGGCATGGCCAGACGCGGCCTGGCGGACAAATGGCGCGACCTGAGGCGTCCGCGTGCGGTGCAGTTCCGTTCGGAGATCGCGCGCATGCGCGCGCTGGAGGCCCGCCTGGCCGACTGGCCCGGGGCCGCGCCATGTGCGGCGCTGGTGGCCCGCAGGCGGGAGCACTTCGAGCGCCGCGTCGCCATCGGCCGGCTCCGGCGGCTGGCCCGGCTGCCGGCCGTCCTGCGCGAGGCCCGGCGCGGCGGCTACCACCGCTACGGCACGGGCGCGCGCTCCATGCTGAGGGATCTGCTGCGCCATGACTGAGAAGCAGCAGACGGTCTGCGCCGTGATCGTCACCTATCACCCGCAGCGCGGCTTCCTCGAGGAGCTCTTGCAAGCGGTGGCGCCGCAGGTGGGCGGCGTGGTCGTGGTCGACAACACCGGCGGCGAGCCCATGCCGCCGCCCACGGAGGTGGCCGGCGTCGAGGTGGTGAGCCTGCCCTCCAACGCGGGCCTGGCCGCGGCGCAGAACATCGGCATCGCATGGGCCCGACGCCGCGGCTTCGACCACGTGCTGCTGCTCGACCAGGACAGCCTTCCCGCGGAAGGCATGGTGGCCGCCCTGCTCGGGGCCCTGTCCTTGCTCGGTCCCCGCACGGCAGCGGTGGGGCCGCGCTTCCACGAGCTGCGGGAAGGACGCGACGCGCCCTTCGTGCGCATAGGCTTTCCGTTCAACCGCAAGCTCCACTGTTCGCCCGGCCGGGAAACCGTTCCCTGCGATTTCCTCATCAGCTCGGGCACGCTGGTGCCGATGGCGGTGCTCGACCGCGTCGGCGTGATGGATCCGGAGCTGTTCATCGACAACGTCGACCTGGAGTGGTGCTTCCGCGCCAGGGCCATAGGCTACGAGTTGCATGGCGTGTGTGCGGCGCGGATGGATCATCGGCTCGGTGACGCGCGCCTCGCGCTCCCGCTGAGGCTCGGCCACGTCGTGGTGCACGGTCCCCGGCGCCTCTACTACATGATGCGCAACCGGGTCCGGCTGTACCGCCTGCCCCATACGCCGCGCACCTGGGTGGCGCAGGACCTGCCGCGCGTGCTGGTCAAGCTGTTCCTGTTCGGCGTGCTCGTGGCGCCGCGCATGCGCAACCTGCGCTGCATGCTGCGCGGCCTGTGGGACGGCCTGCGCGGCCGCGGCGGCACCGGCCCCTATGCTGCCTGAAGGCCTCGCCGGCGGGCCCGCTACAGGTTCTGGTAGTTCGGCCCCGAACCGCCCTCCGGCGGCACCCAGTCGATGATCTGGTACGGGTCCTTGATGTCGCAGGTCTTGCAGTGCACGCAATTGGCGGCGTTGATCTGCAGGCGCTTGCCGGCGCCGTCGTCGACGATCTCGTACACCGCCGCCGGGCAGAAGCGGGTACAGGGGTTGCCGTATTCGGTCGTGCAGCGTTCGATGCACACGCGGGTGTCGGCCACGTGCAGATGCACCGGCTGGTCCTCGTCGTGCTCGGTGGCGGCGAAGTACACGCCGGCCAGGCGATCGCGCGGCGGCAGTTCGCGGGTCACGTAGTCGCGCCGGGGTTCCTCGTACTGACCGAGCCGGTGCAGCGCGGACCAGTCCGGCGTGTTGTGCAGCGTCCACGGCGAGGCGCCGCCGGTGGCGGTCTCCCAGGCCGCGTTGAGCATGCCGAACCACAGGCCCTTCTTGAAGCCGGGCTTGATGTTGCGCACCTTCTTGAGTTCCGCCATCACCGCCGAGCCGCGCAGCCGCGCGTCGAAGCCGGCCGGATCGAGGCCGTGCGCGGCCAGGTGTTCGGCGGCCAGCATGCCCGAGCGGATCGCCTGGTGCGTGCCCTTGATCTTGGGCACGTTGAGCAGGCCGGCGGTGTCGCCGATCAGCAGCGCGCCGGGCATCTCCACCTTCGGTAGCGACTGCCAGCCGCCGGTGACGATGGCGCGCGCGCCGGCCGAGAGAATGCTGCCGCCTTCGAGCAGCGGGCGGATCAGCGGATGGTGCTTCCACTGCTGGAAGGCTTCCCACGGCTGGTAGTTGGGATCGCTGTAGTCCAGCCCGCTGACGTAGCCGAGCGCGATGCGGTCGCCGTCCAGGTGATAGAGAAAGCCGCCGCCGTAGGTGCGGTTGTCGGCCGGCCAGCCCAGGCTGTGCAGGATGCGTCCGGGCCGGGCCCGACCGGCGGGCACCTGCCAGAGTTCCTTGATGCCGATCGAATAGGTTTGCGGATCGCACTGCGCGTCGAGGCCGAAGCGCTTGATGAGCTGCTTGGTGAGGCTGCCGCGCGCGCCCTCGGCGAGCACGGTGACGCGGGTCTTGATGTCCACGCCCGGCGTGTAGTTGCTCTTGTGCGAGCCGTCGCGCGCCACGCCCATGTCGCCGATGCGCACGCCGACGACCGCGCCCTGGGCGTCGTGCAGGGTGTCCGCGGCGGCGAAGCCGGGAAACACGTCCACGCCCAGCGCCTCGGCCTGCGGTGCGAGCCAGGCGCACAGCGCGCCCAGCGAGACGATGAGGTTGCCGTGGTTCTTGAGCATCGGCGGCACCGGCAGCCGGCGTCCGCCGGTCTTGCTCAACAGCCAGAACTCATCCTCGCCGGCCGGCACGCAGATCGGCGGCGGATTCTCGCGCCAGCCCGGCAGCAGCGCATCGAGCGGTGCCGGTTCGATCACCGCGCCGGAGAGGATGTGCGCGCCGATCGTGGAGGCCTTCTCGATCACGCACACGCTGACGTTTGGCTCGAGCTGCTTGAGGCGGATCGCGAATGCGAGCCCGGCTGGCCCGGCGCCGACCACCGCCACGTCGTATTCCATCGTCTCGTGTTCGCTCATGGCTCTTAAGGCTCCGTGGAAAACTTGGCGCGGCTGGCCTGGCAACCAACCTGGGGGGACCGGCCTGGAATGCCTTTTCCGGGCATTTCCAGACGCGGGGAAAAGGTCCGCGGCGTGGGCCGGGGATGCGCCCGCGTGGGCGGCGATGTCCGGCGCCTTAAAGCGTCGTCTTGCCCGGACATCGGCGCCGCTCGCGCCGGCGGCTCCTTGACCGGGCATTGTCCGCAAACCTTTCGCGGGCGGCAAACGCTCGTTTGCCAGGCCGGCCCGGTCGGGGGTGATAATCGCGGTTTGCCCGTGCCTGGGAGGGCATCCATGCTGCCTGCATCGCCGCCGCTTTCCGATCTCGACCTGCGCCGCGCCTCGGTCTGTCAGCTGCTGCACTGGCTGGCGGCCGGTCGCATCGGTCCCGAGCGCCTGGCCGAGGTGCACCTGGAGGCGATCGAGCGCATCGACCCGGCGCTCAACGCCTATGTCGACCTGCGCCCCGCGCTGGTGGCCGAGCAGGCGCGCGCGGCCGCGCAACGCCGGCGTGCGGGCGTGATCGGCCGGCTCGACGGCATCCCCATCGCGCTCAAGGACAACATCGACGTGGCCGGCGTGCCGACCCGCGCCGGTCTGCCCGGCCGCACCCGCCCGGCAGCGGCCGATGCCCGCGTGGTCGAGCGCCTGCGCGCCTGCGGCGCGGTGCTGCTCGGCAAGACCAACATGGACGAGGGCGCGCTCGGCGCGGCCACCGACAACCCGCACTTCGGCGCCACGCACAATCCCTGGCGCGCCGGTTACAGCGCCGGCGGTTCCTCCGGCGGCGCCGCGGCGGCGGTGGCGGCGGGGCTGGCCGCGGCGGCGATCGGCTCGGACAGCTTGGGTTCGATCCGCATCCCGGCGAGCTACTGCGGCGTGTATGCGCTCAAGCCCACGCACGGGGAGATTTCCACCTGCGGCCTGGTGCCGGCGGCGCGGCGGCTGGACAGCATCGGCCTGATCGCGCGCAGCGCGGACGATCTCACCGTGCTGCTGCAGACGCTGGCCGGCTACGACGCCGACGATCCGCGCTCGCGCCATCGCCGGGTGGCGTTCGCGCCGCCGGACTGGGAGCCCGGCCGCCTGCGCTACGGCGTGTTGCCGGACCTTGCCGCGCGCGGCGTCGAGGCGGCGGTGGTCGACGTGTTCGAGCGCGCGCTGGCGAAGCTGCCGGAAGATCTCGGCGAACGGTGCCGCGTGGATTTCACCGACTGGGATTTCGCGCGCACGCGCCGCGCCGGCTTCCTGTTGATGGAGGCGGAGATGCTCGACACCTTCGCCGCCGACCTCGCCGACGCGCGCCATCCGGTGTCGGCGCGGTTTCGCGCGCTGCTGGACTACGCCGCTGGTAAGAGTGCGGTCGACTACGTGCGCGCCGACCGCGTGCTCGATGCGGCCACCTTGAAGATGCGCCGCCTGTTCGCGCAGGTGGACGTGCTGATGCTGCCGACCACGCCGCGCGGCGCCTTTCCGCTCGGCGGCATCGAGCCGTCCGATCATGCCGACTTGACCGCCTTCGCCAGTCTGGCCGGTTGTCCGGCGGTGAGCCTGCCGATGGGCACCTTGCCCGACGGGCTGCCGGTCGGTCTGCAGCTGGTCGGCGCGCGCGGCGCGGACCTGCGGCTGCTGGAGCTGGCCGCGGTGTGTGCGTCGGTGCTGGACGCGGAGCCGGCCTACCCGGCGCGGGCGTGAATGCGCGCGGGGACGCCCTCGTCCGCCGGCCTGCCCGAGCACCCGTGCTGGCAGCGCCTGGCGCTGGCCGATGCGCGGCTGTGCCTGGCGCCGGCGTGGCTGCCCGCGGCGCGGGCCGATGCCCTGTTCGCCGAGCTGCACGCGACGTTGCCGTGGACGGTGCACTCGCTGCGCCTGTTCGGCCGCGAGGTCGCCGCGCCGCGCCTGAGCGCCTGGATCGGCGATGCCGACGCGCACTATGCCTACTCCGGCACGCGCTTTGCGCCGCAGCCGTGGACGCCGGCGCTGGCCAGTCTGCGCGATGCGTTGCAGAGGATTTGCGGCGCGCGCTTCAACAGCGTGCTCGCCAATCTCTATCGCGACGGCCGCGACGCGATGGGCTGGCACAGCGACGACGAACCCGAGCTCGGCCCGCGGCCGCTGATCGCCTCGGTGAGTCTCGGGGCGCCGCGTAGGTTCCTGCTGCGGCGCCGACGCCCGCGCGGCGAGCCGGCGCAACCTGCCGACACGCTGGCGCTGGTGTTGCCGCACGGCAGCCTGCTGCTGATGGCCGGCGACACCCAGCGTCATTACCGCCATGCGCTGCCGCGCACACGCGCGGCGGTCGGCGCACGGATCAATCTGACCTTTCGCCTGATCCTGCCGTCTGCACTGCGCTGAAGGTCCACGGCAGCACCTGCGCGGCCAGCGCGTCGGCCGCCGCGCCGAAGGCGGCGACCACCTGCGGCACCTCCTTGCCTTGAGCCGGTACGCGCGATTCGAAGCGGCGCATGGCGAGGATGCGCTGGGCGCCGGGACGGATCAGCTGGGCGTCGTAGCGGATCACCGCGACCGGCCGACCCTGCTCGTACTCGGCCTGGAAGGCGCGCAGGTTGCCGGTGAGCACATAGTCGGCCTGCAGGGCGTTCTCATCGAGGCTGAGCGCACGGATGCGCCCGTCGGCCTGGAAGGCGTCGAACAGGCGGTCGCGCAACAGCACCGGCATGCGTTCGTTCCAGCGCGCGCCGCGGTAGACGTTGAGTTCCTCGGCGGTGGGCAGCACCACGATGCGTGCGCCATCCAGACTGCTGCCGGCCTGCGGCGTATCCACCTGCAGCGACCAGGCCACCGGCGCGGCGGCCGTGGCGGTCCGCGTGGGGCCGCCGGGCAGGCGGTACACGGTCGGCGTCTCCGGCCTGGGCAGCACCGAACAGGCGCCGAGCAGCAGGGCGAGGGCGAGGACGGCGTGACGCGGCAGTGCGCTCATGGGACGAACTCCTTGGCCGGATCGCGGCCGAGCAGGTAGCCGGTCGGGTTCTCGTCGAGCCGGCGGGCGATGCCGCGCAGCGACTCGAGCGTGGCGCGCAGTTCGCGGATGGCCGGGCCGAGGTCGCCCATGCCCTTGATGCTGCCATCGAGCGCCTGATGGTTTTCCGCGAGCAGCGCATCGAGCCGGTTGGCCACGCGGTCCACCGCCGCCATCGCCGAGCGCGCGCTCTCCAGGGTGTCGCGGCCCTGCTGATCGAGCAGCCGGCTGGCGCGGGCGAGCGTGTCGTTGGCGGTGCGGCTGGCCTGGCCGAGATCGTGGATCAGCTGGACGATCGCCTCGCGCTCGCCGGCGACCGCCCCGGTGGCCTGATCCAGATGGTCGAGCGTGCGGCTGACGCGATCGACGTTCTCCGTCGAGAGCAGGTCGCCCAGCCGATCGACCACGTCGTTGATGTTGGAGAGGATGTCCTCGCCGTTGGCGAGCAGCTTGGACAGCGGCGAGGGCTCGGCGACGATCACCGGCGGGCGGCCGTCGCGCGAGACGAGCGGCGGCGCTTGGGGCGAGCCGCCGCTCAGCTGGATCACCGCCAGCCCGGTGATGCCGGTCAGCGCCAGCTTGGCGCGGGTGTCGGTACGCACCGGCGTGCCGGCGTCCAGGCGCACGCGCGCCAGCACGCGGCGCGGGTCCTGGGTGTCGAGCTTGAGCTGGGTGACGGTGCCGACGCGGATGCCGTTGTACTGCACCGCCGCGCCCTGCGAGAGTCCGCTCACCGGCTCGTTGAAGACGACCACATATTCCTGATAGGCGTCCTCGCTGCTGGACTTGGCCAGCCACAGCGCGAACAGCAGCGCGGCGACCGCGGTGGCCACCGTGAGCAGGCCGATCAGCACGTGATGCGCGCGGGTTTCCATGATGGGGTCAGCTCCTCGCCTCGTGGGTCGCCGCCGCGGCACGGCCGCGCGGTCCGTGAAAGTATTCCCGCACCCAGGGATCGTCGGCCCGTTCCACCTCGGCGAGCGTGCCGACCACCAGCACCTTCTTCTGCGCCAGCACGGCGACGCGGTCGCAGATGGTGTAGAGCGTGTCCAGATCGTGGGTGACCAGGAACACGGTGAGGTCGAGCGCATCGCGCAGGGTGAGCACCAGCTGGTCGAAGCCGGCCGCGCCGATCGGATCGAGCCCGGCGGTGGGCTCGTCCAGGAACAGGATCTCCGGATCGAGCGCCAGCGCGCGGGCGAGTGCGGCGCGCTTGACCATGCCGCCGGAAAGCTCGGCCGGAAGTTTTTCCGCGCTGTCGGCCGGCAGCCCGGTGAGGGCGAGCTTCACCGCGGCGAGCCCACGCGCCTCCTCGCGGTCGAGACCGGCGTGTTCGACCAGCGGTGTCTCCACGTTCTCGGCCACCGTCTGCGAGGAGAACAGCGCGCCGCGCTGGAACAGCACGCCGAAGCGCCGTTCGATCGCCGCGCGCCGCGCGCTCGGCAGCTCGAGCAGGTGCTCGCCGAACACGCGGATGTGGCCGGCGTTGGGCCGGCGCAGGCCGACGATGCTGCGCAGGAGCACCGACTTGCCGGTGCCCGAACCGCCGACCACGCCGAGAATCTCGCCGCGGCGCACGTCGAGGTCGAGATCCTGATGCACTACCTGGGCACCGAAGCGGTTGACCAGGCCGCGCACCTCGATCACCGGCGCCTGGTCACTCCGCGATGCGGGCTGGGCGTTCGCGGCGCTCACCAGTCCATCTCCATGTAGAACAGCGCGGCCAGCGCATCGAGCAGGATCACCATGAAGATCGACTGCACCACGCTCGATGTCGTGTGTTCGCCCACCGACTGCGCGCTGCCGCCGACCTTGAAGCCCTCCAGACAGCCGATCACCGCGATCACCACCGCGAACACCGGCGCCTTGACCAGGCCCAGGATGAAATGCCGCACGCTGACGTCCTGCTTGAACAGCTCCAGGAACATGCTCGGCGGAATGTCCAGCGATAGCGCGCACACCAGCATGCCGCCCAGGATGCCGGTCAGCATGCCGATGAAGGTGAGCATCGGCAGCGCCACCAGCAGCGCCAGCACGCGCGGCAGCACCAAGAGTTCCATCGGATCGAGGCCGAGCGCGCGGATCGCGTCGATCTCCTCGTTGGCCTTCATCGAGCCGATCTGCGCGGTGAAGGAGCTCGCGGTGCGGCCGGCGAGCAGGATCGCGGCGAGCAGCACGCCGAACTCGCGCAGGAACGAGAAGGTGACCAGGTCCACGGTGTACAGGGTGGCGCCGAAGTCCTTGAGCACGGTGGCACCGAGGAAGGCCACCACCGCGCCGACCATGAAGGTGAGCAAGGCCACGATCGGGATCGCGTCCATGCCGGTCTGCTCGATGTGGGCGGCCAGCGGCGTGATGCGCCAGCGCCGCGGACGCGGCAGCGTGCGCGCCCAGGTTTCCAGAGTCAGGCCCAGGAAACCGAGCAAGAGCCACAGCTGATGCCAGATCGCCTCCATCGCGCGGCCGATCTGCGCCAGCAGGGCGAGCCAGGCCGGCGGCTCGCGCCGCGGCGTGGCCGAGGCCCGCCACTGGCCGAGCGCCTGGCCGACGGTACCGAGCAGCGCGCGCTTGGCTGCGGGCAGGCGGGTGTCGGCGCTCGTCGACTCACCACCCAGCAGCCGGGCGAGCAGCGCCGCCCCGGCGGTGTCCAGCCGACCCAGCGCGGCGGTATCCAGCGTGAGCGGCGCGGGCAGCGGCTGCGGCAGGCGCTCGATCAAGGCACGCAGATCACGGTAATGCGCGAGCGTCCAGTCGCCCGCGATGCGCAGAGTCGGCGGCGCGGTCGCGGTATCGAGGGTGGCGTTGCCGGCGCGCTCTGCGGAATCCATGCCCGCCATTCTAGGCCGGTGCGGTCGCCGGCATGTGCACGGGCCGCGCCGCGCCGCGGCTTGGATTGCCCGCGGGGCGACGGCGATAATGCGCGCCTGCCCGAGGCTTTCCGGACCGCCGATGACCGCGCAACACACCGCACTCCACGCCACCCACCTCGCGCAGGGCGCGCGCATGATCGACTTCGGCGGCTGGGACATGCCGATCCACTACGGCTCGCAGATCGAGGAGCACCACGCGGTGCGCCGCGACGCCGGCATGTTCGACGTCTCGCACATGACCGTGATCGACCTGCACGGCCCGCGCACCCGCGAATTCCTGCGCCACCTGCTCGCCAACAGCGTGGACAAGCTGAAGACCGCCGGCAAGGCGCTCTACAGCTGCATGTTGAACGAACAGGGCGGCGTGATCGACGACCTCATCGTCTACTACTTCGACGATGCGCATTACCGGCTGGTGGTCAATGCCGCCACCCGCGCCAAGGACCTGGACTGGATCACCCGCCAGGCCGCGCCCTTCGGCGTGGAAGTGAAGGCACGGCCGGATCTGGCCATGATCGCGGTACAGGGGCCGAACGCGCGCGCCAAGGTACTCGGCCTGCTGCATGAGGGCGACCGCGCACGCATCGAAAAGCTCGCCCGCTTCAGCGCCGCCGCCGCGCAGGGGCCGCACGGCATGCCGCTGTTCATCGCCCGCACCGGTTACACCGGCGAGGACGGCTTCGAGATCATGCTGCCGAACGAACACGCCGCCGCGCTGTGGCAGGCGCTCACCGCGGCCGGCGTGCGTCCCTGCGGGCTCGGCGCGCGCGACACCCTGCGCCTGGAGGCCGGCATGAATCTGTACGGCCAGGACATGGACGAGTCGGTGACCCCGCTCGAGGCCGGGCTCGCCTGGACGGTGAGCTTCGACGAAGGCCGCGACTTCATCGGCCGCCGCGCGCTGGAGGCGCAGCGCGACGCCGGCGTGCCGCGCGTGACCGTCGGCCTGGTGCTGGACGACAAGGGCGTGCTGCGCCACGGCCAGAAAGTGTTTTCCGCCGCCGGCGAGGGCGAGATCCTGTCCGGCACCTTTTCGCCCACGCTCGGCAAGTCGATCGCGCTGGCGCGACTGCCGGCGGGCGATCCTGGCCCGGTCACGGTCGACCTGCGCGGCCGACGCGTGCCGGTGCGGGTGGTCAAGCCGCCGTTCGTGCGCGAGGGCCGCCCCGCGGTTTAGTTCTTGCCTGCCAACGCGTTGTCGCATCGCCGTGGCTAGAATGCGCGGCCTCTTTGCAGCTCCCAACCATCGGACCATACCCATGAGCGAGATTCCCGGCGACCTCAAGTTCCTCAAGTCCCACGAATGGGCCCGTCTCGAAGACGACGGCATCGTGCGCGTGGGCATTTCCGAGCATGCCCAGGAGCAGCTCGGCGATCTGGTCTACGTCGAGCTGCCCGCGCTCGGCACCGCAGTGAAGGCTGGCCACGCGGTGGCCGTGGTCGAGTCGGTGAAGGCCGCCTCGGACATCTATACGCCCGTCAGCGGCGAGGTGATCGAGGTCAACGAGCTGCTCGCCGACCGTCCGGAGCTCATCAACGAGGATCCCTACGGCGAGGGTTGGATCTTCGCGGTGCGCATCGCCGATCGCGGCGAGCTGGACGAGCTGCTCGACGCGGACGCCTACGCCGAACAGCTCGAGCAGGACGCGCATTGAGCGCATGAACGGCGTGCGGCATGCGCGAAGCGCGTGCCGCATCGTGCCGTCGGTCGAGCTTCGTTCATCTGCCGAACGCGCAGCCTCTGGTTGCGTTCCACGCAGGCGTCCGCGCCCGTGGATGGGCTGTGCGGTTTTGCCGCCATGCACGCCTTGAAGCCGCATGGCTGTGCGCTTTGCGCCGTCCGGGGAGTGATTGGCCCGTATTCCCTTTTGGACGTCTAGACGTCCTGTGTGGAAGTCTCCCCGGGGCGCCTTGAGTCCATCCGTGCAGCCGCCTTTGAGGCCTAAGGTGGCGCGCGTGGACGATTTTTTTACCGCAATCAATTGACAGTGGAAATATTCGGGAATAGCTTTCGCTTCGAATCGCGGGGACTAAAAAGAAACGTCATGTCGGCAAACAAATACATCGAGCCGTATGTCGAGCATGGGGAAAAAGCCAGTGCAGTACGCAAGATCACGGTGTCGATTCCCTTGCACGTGCTGCGTCTGCTTTCCGACGAACGCACGCGTCGTCAGGTGAATAATCTCAGGCATGCCACCAACAGCGATCTCTTGGTCGAGGCATTCCTGCATGCTTTTACTGGGCAACCACTGCCAACCGATGAGGAGCTGAGACGAACCATGGCCACTGCCAAGAAAGCCACTGTCAAGAAACCCGCGGCCAAAAAGGTCGCCAAGAAAACCACCGTCAAGAAGGCTGCCGTCAAGAAGCCGGTAGCCAAGAAACCGGCCGCCAAGAAGGCCGCCGTGAAGAAGACCGCCACCCCCGCCAAGAAGGCTGCCGCCAAGAAGCCGGCCGCCGCCAAGAAAAGCGTGGTCAAGAAGGTCGCCGTAAAGAAACTCCCCGCCAAGAAGACGGCGGCCAAGGCGGGCAAATCCGCCGCCGCGGCGAAATAATCCGTTCCACTGCTCGTCCACCATCAGGTTCCCCGGGCTTTCGCGGTGCCCAGCGCGCAAGCTTTCGAAGGGGCCATGCAAAGGCGTCCATTCGTCCCGGTTCATCCGGGACGTTTCATTTCAATGGACCTTTGAGCGTACGCTGGGGCCTGATTTGCCCGCTGGCCCGGATGCGGTAACCTTGGCGCCGCCTGCGCCGCGACGGTCATGGGGAACGTCGCCTCCTCAAAAGCACCGGGGGAATGGCGCGGAATCGCTCGTCCCATTCGACGGTGGGGTCCATGCATAGCCGATATCTTCCAGCGCGCGCCAGGTCGCAAGGCGCCATCCGGCCCATGACCCTGGCGGTCCTGGGCGTGCTCGTCGTCCTGGCGCTGGCGGCCTGGCTCCTGATCATCCGTCCGCACCAGGACCTGCTCGGCAGCGACGAGGGCGGTCGCGGCACGTCCGTACTTGCCGGCAAGGCCAAGGCCGGCCAGGCCGACAACGCCGGCGCCATGGACCTCGACCAGCTCCTGAGCGAGGCGCGCCGGGCGATGAACGAGCAGCGCTATCTTGCTCCGGCCGGCAACAACGCCTTCGAGTTCTATCTGAAGGCGCTCGAGCAACAGCCCAACAATGCCGTCGCGCTCGATGCCCTGCGCGAAACCTTTCCCTTTGCCGCCGGCATGGCCGAGCAGGCGATCAATGCGCGTGATTTCAACGAGGCCCAGCGTGAGATCGACCTGCTCGCCAAGGCCGATCCGACCAACTACACGGTGACCATCCTGCGTTCCAAGCTCGATGCGCAGCGTCGGCTGCAGGACAAGGAGCAGCAGGACGCCCAGGAACGCCAGCGTCAGCAGCAGCTGGCGGCGCAGAAGGCGGCGGAAGAGCGCGCGGCGGCGGAGCAGCAGGCGCAGCAGCCGAAAACCGCGCAGGAAACGCCACGCGCGCCCGAGGCGTCGCGGCCGCAGCCGACACGCGCCCCGGCGCCGGCGCCGGCCGAGGTCGCACAGACCGGCACCGCCGCTGCCAGCGCGCCCAGCGCCACCGAGGCGGTGCTGGAACGCTACGTGCCGCCACGCTATCCGACGCAGGCGCGGCGCGCCAACCAGGAAGGCTGGGTGGATGTCGAATACGACATCGATGCCGAGGGCAACGTCACCGATACCCGGGTGCTGGCCTCGCAGCCCAGGCACATGTTCGACCGCGAGGCGACCGAGGCCGTGCGGCGCTGGAAGTTCAAGCCTGCCACGCGCGACGGCACGCCGGTGGCGAGCCAGGGTCGGCGGCGGATCGAGTTCAAGCTGCAATGAACCGTCGCCGCGGCGGCGGCGCTTTTTCAGGAACGGTGCCGGCGGGCGCGATGGCTTGATGGTTTTTTCGCCGGCGCGGACTTTTTCTTTTTCGGCGGCGCCACCAGTGCGGGGGCATCGCTTTCCACGCCGGCCCAGTCCACGTGCGGCAGATCGAGCAGGCTGTCGAACACCATCGGCATCAAGCCCGAGGGGACCGGTCCGGCCGAGTTCCACAGCGTGACCACGCCGACGTGGTATTTGGGGAAGAAGCCGATCATGGTGCGGTAGCCTTCCACCGCGCCGGCATGGAAGATCAGCGTCTCGCCGCCGTATTCGAAGACACGCCAGCCGAGCGCGTAATGCGCGGCGGTGAGTCGCGCGCGGCGCCAGGGCGTGGAGTGCAATTCCACCGGCGTCGCCACGCCGGGTTTGTGCAGGGTTTCCAGCATCTCCGGCGTCAGCACGTCCGGTCGCCCGCCCATCTGCGCGATCAGCCATTGTTCCATGTCGCGCAGACTGGCATTGACGCCGGCCGCGGGCGCCACCCGGTAGTAGTTTTCCTTCGGCTCGAACGGCACCCAGCTGTGTCCGTAGGCTTTGTGCGGCCGCGCCCAGCTCGCGCTCGATTCCAGCGCGTCGCGGCCGTAGCTCGCGTTTTTCATGCCGAGCGGATAGAAGATGCGCTTGGCCACTTCGCGATAGAAGAAATCGCCGGTCATCGCGTAGACCACGTCGCCGATCAGGCTGAAGGCGATGTTCTGGTAGCCGTAGCACTGGCCGACGCCGCAGGAGAGATCGACCTCGTCCAGCCGGCGCACCAGCTCCTCGTAGGGGACGTCCTCCTCCAGCATGTTGTCGTAGGTGTTGCGCGGCAGGCCGATGCGCTGGCCGAGGATGTCGGCGACGGTGGCCTGCTCGGTGTCCGGCAGGCTCTTGAGCTTGAAGAACGGTACCGCGTCGACCAGTTTGGTATCCCAGCGCAGCTTGCCGTCGGCGACCAGGATCGCGGCGAGCCCGGTGGCGAAGGCCTTGGACAGCGAGGCCAGGCGGAACACCGTCTCGGGCGTGACCTTCTCGCCGCGGCCGGCATCGGCGTAGCCCAGCGTATGTTCGAAGGCGACCTTGTCGTCCACCACCACCGCGGTGGCCAGGCCCGCCACGGCATGCCGCGCGTCGAGGCGGTCCAGCCATTGCCGGTAGGCGGCAAGCGTGGCGGCCACGCGCGCGGCCGGCAGCTCGGCATGGCCGGGATGGGGCGTGGTATGTGCGCTGGCGGGCGTTGCGGCCCGCGCCGGGAGGGGGCACGACAGCCAGCCGCCGACCAGGCCGGCGATGAGCAAGAGCAGGGTACGAAACGGCATGAGGCGGGCGTGACCTGAAAAAGCGGGGCTCTCGGCACGCGGCACGTGCGTGTCCTTTGAGGCTGCGATTGTCCCGTACGCGCCGGCGCAGCGACAAGTTTTGCAAGACCCGCGCGCACCCTCATGTCGCGCGGCGCTGAGTGCGGAAGATCGGGCCGGCGTGCGCGGGCTGCTAGGCTTGCCCGCTGGCATCCCCGCCAGCCACGGGTCTTCGAGGGTGAGTGTCGTATCTGCCCACAGTGCCATGAAGCGCACGACCGCCATCGCGGCGCTCGCGTTCTTCTTCCTGATGACCTCGTACTACATGATCCGGCCGGTGCGCGATCAGCTGAGCGGCGCGCTCGGTTCGCGGCCGCTGCCGCTGTTCTATGGCGCCACCTTCCTGGTCATGCTGCTGCTGACGCCGCTGTTCGGCGGGCTGGTCGCCAGGTATCCGCGCAAGCGCCTGCTGGCCTCGAGCTACAGCTTTTTCATTGTCTGCCTGATCGCCTTCGTGCCGGCTTTCATGGTGCAGGACGAGATCGGCGCGCTGGCGCTGGGGCTGGTGTTCTATGTCTGGGTCAGCGTGTTCAACCTGTTCGTGGTCTCGCTGTTCTGGAGCTTCATGGCCGACGTGTTCGACAGCCATGCGGCGCGCGAGCGGTTCTCGCTGATCGCGCTGGGCGGCATGGGCGGGGCGATCTTCGGGCCGTTGCTGACGCGCCTCTTGGTGCATGCGCTCGGTGTCGCGCCGCTGCTGCTGGTCTCCGCCGCGGCGCTGCTCACGGCCTTGCTGCTGCTGCTTCGGCTGGCCGAGGACGGCGCGCAGCGCGCCCGCAACGCCGAGGTGATCGGCGGTTCGCTCTGGGCCGGGGTGAAGGAGCTCTGGACGCGTCCGTTCCTGCGCGCGATGGCCGTGCTGATGGTGCTGGGCGATGGCATCGGCACGCTGATCTATGCCCTGCTCGCCGACTACGCCAAGGCGCATTACGCCGACCGCGTGGCGCGCACGGATTTCTACAACAGCCTGGACCTGGCGACCAACCTGCTCGGCGCGGCGCTGCAGCTCACCCTCACGCGCTGGGTGCTGGTCCGCCGCGGTCCCGGCTGGGGGCTGGTGGTGCCGGCGCTGGTCAACGTGGCGCTGCTGATCCTGCTCGCCGTGCTCGGCAGCGGGACTGTCACCCTGGCCGGCGTCGCGGTGCCGGTGCTCGCCATCGTCATGGTCGGTTCGCGCGGTTTCGCCTACGGCATGACCAAGCCGGCGGCCGATGCGCTCTACACCCGCGTGCCGCGCGAGACCCGCTACAAGGGCAAGAACTTCGTCGAGACGGCGATCTGGCGTTTCGGCGACGTGGTGGTCACCAGCGCCGTCAACCTGCTCGCCGCCCTCGGCGTCGCTGTCACCGGCATGGCGGTGACGGGCGTCGGCGTGTCGGCCTTGAGCGCGTGGGTGGCGCGCCGCGCCGCCCACGCACCCGACCTGTCGCCCGAGCCGCCGGTGGCGCCGGCGCCGATGGCGCGTTGACGCGCGGGTTCAGCCGGTGATGTAGCGCTGCAGGGTGTCGATCTGCTCGGCCTGCTCATCGATCACCGCCTTGACCAGATCGCCGATCGAGACCACACCGACCACGCGCCCGTTCTCCACCACCGGCAGATGGCGGATACGGCTGTCGGTGCAAAGACGCATGCATTCCAGGACGTCGTATTCGGGCGTCACCGTGACCGGCGGGCTGCTCATGATCTCGTTGACCGGTGTCTGCGCCGAGGCGCGGCCCTTCAAGATCACCTTGCGCGCATAGTCGCGTTCGGAGATGACGCCGACCAGGGTCTCGCCGCGCATGACCAGCAGCGCGCCGACCCCGGCCTCGGCCATGTGCCTGAGCGCTTCCAGCACCGGCGTTTCCGGGGCGACCGCATAGACCGCGTTGCCCTTGCTTTGCAGTAGATGCCTCACCTGACGCATAGTCGTTGCTCCCATTCACCGCGGCTTGGGCGCCGCCCCTTTAAGGGCGAGTCTAGCGCCGTCCTTAAGGCTGTGGGCATGCAGGATCGCCGTGCTTTGCCGGGTCCATCGCATGCGCCAGGCCACATCCTTGCGATGGGCCGCGGACCGCAAGGGCGGTGCGGCTGTTCAGCGCGGCGGACGCGATTCCTCGATGAAATACAGCGGCCGGCGCTTGCTTTCGGCATAGTTGCGGCCCAGGTATTCGCCGATCACGCCCAGGGCGAAGAGCTGCATGCCGCCCAGGAACAGGATGACCAGCATCAGGGTCGGGTAGCCGCGCACCGGGTCGCCGTAGAGCAGCGCCTTGGTCAGCACCCACAGCCCGTAGACGAAAGCCAGCAGCGCGGCGGCCAAGCCCGCCCAGGTGGCGAGCCTGAGCGGCGCGGTGGAAAACGACGTGATGCCCTCGACCGCCAGATGCAGCAGGCGCCAGTAGTTCCACTGGCTGCGGCCGGCCTCGCGCGGGGCGCGGTCGTAGTACACCGCGCTCTGCCGGTAGCCGATCCAGGCGAACAGGCCCTTCATGAAGCGCTGGCGTTCGCGCAGCTGGGCGAGCGCGTCCAGCGCGCGTCGCGAGAGCAGGCGGAAATCGCCGGTGTCGCGCGGCATCGGCGTCTCGGCGAGGCGCTCCATCAGCCGGTAGAACGCCGCCGCGGTGAAGCGCTTGAACCAGCTCTCGCCGGCGCGGGCGCGACGCGTGGCGTAGACCACGTCGTCGCCGGCCTGCCAGCGCGCGACGAGCTCGGGGATGAGTTCGGGCGGATCCTGCAGGTCGGCGTCGATCACCACCGCCGCGCCCTCGCGGACCTGGTCGAGGCCGGCGGTGAGCGCGGCCTCCTTGCCGAAGTTGCGCGAGAGCCGGATCGCGCCGACCCGCGCATCGTGCGCGGCGAGCGTGGCGATCACCGCCCAGCTCGCATCCGTGCTGCCGTCGTCGACGTAGAGCACGGTGCAGGCGAGCGGCAGACGGTCGAGCACCGCGGCGAGCCGGCGATGGAAACGTTCGAGCACGGCCGCCTCGTTGTAGGCGGGGACGACGATGGTCAGTTGCGTCATGCGCACTCCCGAGGCAAGGCTCGCGGCATGCTAGCCAAAAGCGGCCGCGCGCTTGCGATCAATGGTCCAGACGCGCGAGGTAGGCCGGGCCGCCGAGGTGCTGCATCTGGCGCAGGATCCAGGCGCTACGCCGCAGCACGTAGGGGCTCGGCCGGTCGGCATGCAGCCGGCGCGGATTGGGCAGCACCGCGGCCAGCCGGGCCGCCTGTTCGGGACCGAGCTGGCCGGGCGGGACGCGGAAGAACGCCGCGCTGGCCGCGCCGGTGCCGTAGATGCCGTCGCCCAGCTCGGCGATGTTGCAGTACACCTCCAGAATGCGCCGCTTGGGCCACAGCGTCTCGATCAGGACGGCGAAGTACGCTTCCAGGCCCTTGCGCACGAAGCTGCGCCCGTTCCACAGGAAGAGGTTCTTGGCCACCTGCTGGCTGATCGTGCTGGCGCCGCGCAGCCGGCGGCCTTCGTCGGCGGCATCCAGCGCATCCTGGATGGCGTCGAAGTCGAAGCCGTGGTGGAACGGGAACTTCTGGTCCTCCCCCGCCATCATGGCGAGCGGCACCCACGGCGAGAGCTCGTTCCAAGGCGTCCAGCGGTAGTGCAGGGTGAAGTCGTGCTCGCCGTGCAGCACCGCGGCCACGCGCCGTTCCATCATCATCGCCGAGGTCCATGGCGGCACGAAGCGCAGCACCAGCACGACGAGCACCGACACGCCGAACCATGCCGCGATCAGCACGATGAAAGTACGCAGCAGACGGCGTGGCAACGAAGGCATGGCATACCGGTCAGGGGAAGATGGCGGCCAGCATAGCCATTGCGGCGGACACGGACAGGCCCCATCTATCAGCACCTGCAAGCATGAGGATGGACAAGCCTTGAAAACGACTTTGGGCGAAGACGTACTGCACCGTTTCCTGCTGGAGCGCGCCGGCGTGCGTGGTGCGCTGGTGCGACTGGGGTCGGCCTGGCATGCGGTGGCCGGCCGTGCCGGTTATCCGGAGGCGTTGCGCGAGCTGCTCGGCCAGTCGCTGGCCGCCAGCGCGCTGCTCACCGGCAACATCAAGTTCGAAGGCGCGCTGTCGATCGAACTCAAGAGCGGCGGCCCGCTGCGGCTGCTGTTCGCCGAGTGCACCGAGCGCGGCCGTCTGCGCGGTCTTGCCCGCTGGGACGAGCCGCTGCCGGCGGCGCTCGATCTTTCCGCGCTGCCCGAGGCGGTGATGGCGATCACCATCGGCCATGCCGAGCGCGGTCAGCGGTACCAGGGCCTGATCGACCTGCGTGGCGCGGACCTGGGCGGTGCCCTGGAAGGCTATTTCGCCCAGTCCGAGCAGCTGCCCTCGCGGCTGCTGCTGGCTGCGGACGATGCGCATGCGGTGGGCTTGCTGCTGCAACAGCTGCCGGGCGAGGGCGGCCATGACGTGCCGGTCGACGAGGACGGCTGGAACCGCGTGCTGCAGCTCACCGCCACCCTGGGCGATGCGGAGCTGTTGGCGACCACGCCCGAGCAACTGCTCTATCGCCTCTACCACGAGGAATCGGTGCGCCTGTTCGAGCCGCGGCCGCTGGCCTTCGGCTGCAGCTGCAGCCGCGAACGGGTAGAGGCAGTGCTGCGCGCGCTAGGGCCGGCAGAGGTGGAGGCCGCGCTCGCCGCCAACGACGGCGAGATCGAGGTGACGTGCGAGTTCTGCGCCACGCGCTACCACTTCGACCGCATCGATGCCGAGCACCTCTTGAGCGGCGGCGCCGAGGGCAGCGATACGCTGCAGTGACGGCGACCGCCCGACCGCCCGACCGGTCGCTCAGGGCGCGCCTTCGAGCCAGACTTCGGCCGGCTGCGGGCGCGCGAACAGAAAACCCTGCGCATAGCGGCAGCCGAGTTCCAGGAGGCGCCTGCGCTGGTGCTCGTTCTCGATGCCCTCGGCGATCACCTGCATGCGCATGGAGTCGGCCAGCACCTGGATCGCGCGCACCACCGCCACCGACTGGTTCTCGCCGTGATCGGGCAGACCGTTGATGAAGGAGCGGTCGATCTTGAGCGTGTCGAACGGATACTGGTGCAGATAGCTCAGCGACGAGTAGCCGGTGCCGAAATCGTCCAGCGCGATGCCCACGCCGTGCGTGCGCAGGTTCTCCAGGATGCGTTTGACCTGCGCGGGGTTGTCGAGCAGCGCGTTCTCGGTCACCTCCACGCGCAGGCTGCGCGGCGCCACGCCGTGGCGGCGCAAGAGGTCGAGCAGACGGCTGTCCAAGTCCGGCAGGCGGAAATGCCGGGCGGACACGTTGATGCTGACGAAACCGTTCGCGCCGGCCAGCGCCGGCAGCTTCGTCATCACCTGGGTGAACATCTGCCGGTCGATGCTCTCCGCGCAACCGCTTTCCTCGGCCACCGCCAGGAATTCGCCGGGCGCGAGCAGGCCGCGTTCGGGATGGTTCCAGCGCAGCAGCGCCTCGTAGCCGACCACGCGGCCGTCGGCGAGCGCCACCACCGGCTGGTAGAACGGCACGAACTCGTTGCGTGCCAGCGCGCGGCGCAGATCGCCTTCCATCTCCAGCAGCGACAGCGCCTCGCGGCGCAGGCGGTCGTCGAACAGGGCGGCGCGGTGGCGGCCCTGGTCCTTGGCGTTGTACATCGCCGCATCGGCGTCGCGCAGCAGCTCCTCGGCGCGCTGGTAGTGCGGGCTGGGCAGGGCGATGCCGATCGAGGCCGAAGTGAAGATCTCCTTGGCGCCGAGCCGGAACGGCACCTGCAGCTCGCCGATGATGCGCTCGGCGACCTGGCGCGCATTGCCGGCGTCGCGGATGCCTTCCAGCAGCACGGCGAACTCGTCGCCGCCCAGGCGCGCGACCACGTCGCGGGTCTTGAGGCACGCACGTACGCGGCCGCCGACCTGGAACAGCAGGTCGTCGCCGACCAGATGGCCGACCGAATCGTTGATGACCTTGAAACGGTCGAGGTCGATGAACAGCACCGCGAACAGCTCCAGCGGGTTGGCCTGGTAGCGCTGCAGCGCCTGTTCGAGCCGCTGCAGCAGCAGGGTGCGGTTGGGCAGGCCGGTCAGCGAATCGTGCAGGGTTTCGTATTTGAGCCGGCGTTCCACGCGCTCGCGTTCGGCGATCTGCTCGCGCAGGTCGCGGTTGGCCAGCGCCAGCGCGCGGGTGCGCTCGGCGACGCGGCGTTCCAGGCTGGTGTAGGCCTGCTTGAGCGATTCGGCGCTGTGTTTGCGCTGCAGGGCGTTGGCGACGTGGTAGCCGACGAAGGTCAGCAGTTCCTGGTCGCGGGTGTTGTAGGTGTGTTCGGAACTGTAGCTTTGCACCGCGAGCACGCCGACCGAACGGCCGCCGGCCTTGAGCGGCACGCCGAGCCAGCACACCGCAGTGGCGCCGACATGCGCGATCTCGCCCTGGGCGACCAGCTGCTCGATGTCCGCGGGCGCGGCCAGCAGGGGCTTGCCGTGGCGCAGCACGTATTCGGTCACGCCGCGGCCGTGGCGGCGCGGCGCGCGGTTGCTGTCGATCTCGTCCACCGAGTAGGGGAAAGTCAGCAGCTGGGTGGCCTCGTCGAGCAGCGCGATATAGAAGTTGCGCGCATACAGCAGCCCGCCGATGACGCGATGCACCTCGGCGTAGAAGTCGTCCAGGCTCTCGGAATGGTTGGCCAGCTCGGCGATGCGGAACAGTGCCGCCTGCAGCCGCTCGCCGCGCTGGCGCTGCAGCACCTGCTGGCGCAGCACGCGGTTGGTCTCGCGCAGCGCCGCGGTGCGCTCGGCCACGCGGCGCTCCAGTTCCGTCTGCGCCTGGCGGCGTTCCAGCGCGGCCTGGATGTGCTGCGCCACGTAATTGAGCAGCTCGCCGTCCTGCGCCGTATAGAACGTGTCGGCGCGGTAGCTCTGCACCACGATGGCGCCCACGGTGCGCTGGTCGCGCAGCAGCGGTACGCCCAGCCAATAGGTGCAGGCCGGTCCGATCGGCTGGAAACGCTCCTCCAGCTGTGCGGCGAGTTCCTCGAAGGAGCCCATCAGCGGCTGGGTGCGCCTCAGCAGGTGCCAGGTCAGGCTGTGTTCGAGCTCCTTGAGCGGAATGCGCACGTCCGGCGCCGGCGGGGCGGTGTCCACGGTGTCCACGTAGTACGGAAAGCGCACGCTGTCGTGGGCTTCGTCGTACAGGGCGATGTAGAAGTTTTCTGCATACATCAGGCTGCCGACGATGCCGTGCAGTTCGCGCAGCATCTGCGCCATGTCGGTGTGCACGTTGGCGGCCTGTTCGGCGATCGCGTACAGCGCCCGTTGCAGGCGCTCGGCCAGGGCCAGGCGCGAGATCGCCTCGTACAGCCGGCTGGTCTCGCTCTGCTGGCGCAGGCGCACGCTGGCGAGGCGTCCGAACCAGGTGAGGAGCTCGCGCACGGCCGGGTGCGGGGGCTCGCCCTCCCAGTGCAGGCTGAGCACCCGCAGACCGTGCGCGTCTTCGGCCAGATCCAGCCCCTGCGCGGGCGGCGCCTCGTCCGGCATGCGCCAGTCCAGGCGGCCGGCGATGCCGCATTCGGCCACCATCGCCTCGCAGATCTCCACCACGCTGGCGGCGTCCGGCGCGGCAAAGAGCTGCTCCACGGCATCGCGCAGCACGGTCGGCTGCCAGCCTGCACTGACCGGGCGAAGCAGACTCACGGGCGGCGCGGGACCTGTCGGCAAGATGGCGTTCCCCATTGGCAATGGCGCGTGACTATAGCCAAGCCGGGCCCTTGCCGATAGCGCGGTGGGAACGGACGGCGCCGCCGGCGGTCGAAGCAGGCGCGGCATCTTGTCTTGCGCCGGTCATCGACCGTTGTTATATAAAAGTAAAATGCGTTACGATGCCGGAATGTTAGGAAGTCGTTTGCCGCCGGAGTACTGCGGGTAGCTCGTATGCGTCGTCTTGGGCCCTTCATTGCGTTGACCTGCGTGTCGCTCGCCGCGGCAGGGCCCGTCATGGCCGCGCGTCCGCGCTCGGCGGCCCATCCGCCGGCCCAGGTCGCGCTGCAGACGACCCCCGCGCCGACGCCCGCCCTGGCCGGCGGCTACGCCGAGCCGCTGTGGCAGAGCGCCGGCGGACAAAGCTTCAGCCTGACCGCCAATCAATACGATGCCGGCGATGCCTTCGAGCGCGCCCGCCAGCCCTTGCCGCTCGGCGTGGTCGGCATGGGTCCGGCGACCGTCACCAGCCTCAACTACGGCCTGGACAACCATCTGCAGCTGCATGCCGGCGTCGGCCGCCAGCAGTGGATCGGCTCGCCACTCACGCTCTACAGCAACGACGTCGGCGCCACCTATCACGGCGACGGCTACAGCATGGACCTCTCCGTGAGCACCACCGACGCGCCGCGCGTGCCGGTCCTGCCGCGCGTGCTGCCGGGTGTGCCGGGCGTCGGCGGACTGAGCGAATTCGACGGCAGCACCCATTTCAACGCCCAGGGTCGCTTCGCCCTGGATGCCCGCAGCGGCATCGACTTGGGGGCCAGCGTGGGCCGCATCCGGCTGCTGCCCGGCAATCTGCTCGGCACCAACGTGCTCGATCAGAAGACGGTGAGCTTCGGCGTGGACCACGGTCCCTTGAGCGGCGCCATCGTCGGGCGCACGCTGCGTCCGAGCATTCCCGGCAACGGCAGCATCGACCGGCGCTGGAACAGCATCGATCTCGGCGTGACCGTGCGCCTGCCCTGGCAGGGCGAGATCAGCATCGGCGCGCAGAACCTGTGGTCCTCCGGTAGCCCGGCCAACGGTCCGGTGGGCGCCGAGCCGGATCAATCGCGCACGCCCTACGTGCAGTATCACCAGGATCTTTAGAGCACCCATCGCCGGCCTTGACCTGCGACCTGGGCCGCCACGGTTTTTCAGGCCGGAATCAGCGTGCCGATCATGTGCTCGACGTAGGCCTCGAAGTCCTCGTGGCTCATGCGCGGCAGCCCCAGGGTGAAATGGAGCTGCAGGAAGCCGACATAGGCGGCATAGGTGAGCCGCGCGCGGTTGAGCGCCTCCTTGGGCGGCAGCCCCGCCTCGCGGAAGGCGGTGGTGAGGAACTCGGTGCGCCGCTGCGAGACCCGCGCCATCACCGGCACCACCAGCGGATGGTCCAGCGCCTTGAGCAGCGCCGCGTACACCTTGTGCGGCTGCACCTCGTGGGCGACGCGGCGGAACAGTTCGACCAGACGCACGCGCGGGTCGGCGATGGTTTCGATCTGGGCGATCACCTCGCGTTCGCCGTATTGCTCCCAGCGCTCCAGCGCGGCCTTGAGCAGGGCCTCGCGGGTGCGGAAATGCCAGTAGAAACTGCCCTTGGTGACGCCCAGACGCCGGGCCAGCGCCTCCACCGCGAGCGCGCCCACGCCCTGTTCGGCCATGAGTTCCAGCGCGGCGTCTTCCCAATTTTCGGCGGACAGGCGGCTGCGTTCGGGTTTGGCGCTCGCGTTCATGCCGGCATGGTAGTCCCGGCGCGCGGCTTTGCAATCGGTGCGCAGCGAGGCGTGGTGATCGCGGGCCGTGTTGGTTGACGCCGCCTTCGCAGCCAATCCATACTCAAGCGTATGGTGCATCTTGCGTCCGAACCTTTCATGGAGACCGCCGCCGACGGCCTGCCGCTGGCGGGCGAGATCTGGCAGCCGCATGGCGCGCCGGCCGTGCTGTTCGCGCACGGGTTGGGACAGACGCGTCTGGCCTGGCGCGGTGCGGCGGCGGCCCTGGCCGCGCGCGGCCATCGCTGCGTGAGCTTCGACAGCCGCGGCCACGGCGAAAGCGGCCGCGTCGCTGGCGGCGGCTACGCGCTCGAGCAGTTCGCCGCCGACCTCAGGCAGATCGCGGGGCGGCAGCCGCAGCCGCCGATCCTGATCGGCGCCTCCATGGGCGGCCTGCTCGGCCTGCTCCTGGCCGGCGAGCTGCGGCCAGCGCCGTTTCGCGCGCTGGTGCTGGTGGATATCACCCCGCGCTGGGAGAGCAGCGGCGTGGCGCGCATCCTCGACTTCATGCAGGCCCACGCGGACGGTTTCGCCGATTACGCCGAGGCGGCCGACCGCATCGCCGCCTATCTGCCGCAGCGGCGCGAACGCAAGCGCGAGGATCAGCTCAGGCCGCTCCTGCGCCGGGGCGAGGACGGCCGCCTGCGCTGGCATTGGGATCCGGCCCTGCTGTCCGGCCTGGCGCAGGAAAGCGCGCGGCACCAGCCGCGGCTGCTCGCCGCCGCCGCGCGGGTGGCGGTGCCGGTGCTGCTGCTCTCCGGTTCGCGCAGCGACGTGGTCTCGCGCGCCACGGTGGCGGAGTTCCTGGCGCTGGTGCCGCATGCGCGGCACGTCGAGGTGCCCGGCGCCACGCACATGCTGGCGGGTGATGCCAACGACGACTTCACCGCGGCGATCGGCGCCTTCATCGATACGCTCGACGGGGCCGCCCGGCCCTGATCGCTTCTCCGACTGACCCTGCGAGGAAAACTGCCGATGTCCGTGCTGCTGCTGGTGTCGATCCTGGTGCTGGTCGTGGCGCTGTGCGCCTATCACCGGTGGCCTCTTGCCGTGGGCGTCGCCGCTGTGATGCTCGCCACGCTGGCGGCGGGCGCGCTGGTCCACGCGCAAGCGCCGACCCTGATCCTGCTCGGCCTCGAGGCCTTGGCGGCCGTGCTGCTGCTGTGGCCGCTCGCGCGGCAGCGGCTCGTCAGTGCGCCGCTGCTCAAGCTCTTCGCGCGTGCGATGCCGCGGCTTTCGGCGACCGAGCAGACCGCGCTCGAGGCCGGCACGGTGGGCTTCGAGGGACAGCTCTTTTCCGGCCGGCCCGATTGGCGCGCGCTGCTCGGCCAGCCCGCGCCCGCGCTCAGCGCCGAGGAGCAGGCCTTCCTGGACGGGCCGGTGGAGCGGCTCGGCGCGATGATCGACGACTGGCAGATCACCCACGAGCTCGCCGACCTGCCGCCGGAGGTGTGGGCCTTCCTGAAGCGCGAGCGCTTCTTCGGCATGATCATTCCCAAGGCCTACGGCGGCCTCGGTTTCTCGGCGCTGGCCCATTCGGCGGTGCTGCAGAAGCTGGCCGGCATGTCCTGCACGCTGGCCTCCACCGTCGCTGTGCCCAACTCGCTGGGACCGGCCGAGCTGCTGCTGCATTACGGCACCGAGGCGCAGAAGAACCATTACCTGCCGCGCCTGGCCGTGGGCGAGGAGATCCCGTGTTTCGCGCTGACCGGCCCGCAGGCCGGCTCCGACGCCACCTCGATTCCCGATGTGGGCATCGTCTGCCGGCAGCGCGTCGATGGCGTGGACACCCTCGGCATGCGGCTCACCTTCGACAAGCGCTACATCACCCTGGCGCCGGTGGCCACGCTGATCGGCCTGGCCTTCAGGCTGTACGACCCGGACCACCTGCTCGGCGAGACGGAGGATCTCGGCATCACCCTTGCGCTGATCCCGCGCGACACGCCGGGGCTGGTCATCGGGCGGCGCCATTTTCCGCTCAACATCCCGTTCCAGAACGGTCCGCTGCACGGCAAGGACGTGTTCGTGCCGCTGTCCGCCCTGATCGGCGGCCCGGCCATGGCCGGTCACGGCTGGCGCATGCTGGTCGAGTGCCTGTCGGTGGGACGCGCCATTTCGCTGCCGTCCTCGGCCACCGGCTCGATGCGGCTGGCCTGCGCGGCCACCGGCGCCTACGCCCGCCTGCGCAAGCAGTTCGGGCTGTCCATCGCTCGCTTCGAAGGCGTGGAGGAAGCACTCGCCCGCATCGGTGGACTCACCTATGCCGGCATCGCGCTCGCCCGCGCCACCGCGGCGGCGGTGGACCGCGGCGAGAAGCCGGCGGTGTCCTCGGCGATCGCCAAATACCACGCCACCGAATGGGCGCGCGTGGTCGCCGGCTGCATGATGGACGTGCACGGCGGCAAGGCCGTGCAGCTCGGCCCGAAGAACTACGCCGGGCGCGGCTGGCAGAGCGTGCCGATCGCGATCACCGTGGAAGGGGCCAACATCATGACCCGCAGCCTGATGATCTTCGGCCAGGGGGCGATCCGCTGCCATCCTTACGTGCTCGACGAAATCGCCGCGCTCGACATCGCCGAGCCCGGTCGCCGCCTGCAAGCCTTCGACCGCGCACTGTTCGGCCATCTGGGTTTCGTCCTTTCCAACGCCGTGCGCAGCTTCGTCATGGGCCTGGCCGGTGGCCGTCTGGGCGCGGCGGCGGGCGATGCCTACACCCGCCGCTATTTCAGGAAACTCAACCGCTACAGCGCCGCGCTCGCGCTGACCGCCGATGTCTTCATGGCCGTGCTCGGCGGTCGGCTCAAGTTCAAGGAAAAACTCTCCGCCCGCCTGGGCGACGTGCTGAGCCATCTCTTCATCGCCAGCGCCATGCTCAAGCGCTACGAGGACGCCGGCCGGCCGGAGGCCGAGCGGCCCCTGCTGGCCTGGGCCTTCCACGAAAGCATGTGGCTGACCCAGAACGCGCTGGACGGGGCCATCCGCAACTTCCCGGTACGTCCGGTGGCCTGGCTGCTGCGCGTGCTGGTGTTTCCGCTCGGCCGTCGCGAGGTGCCGCCGTCGGACCGCCTGGGTCGGCGCGTGGCGGCGCTGCTCACCGCCCCCAACGAGGCGCGGGACCGGTTGCTCGACTGGCTGTACCTGACGCCCACGCCCAACAACACCGTGGGCCGCCTGAACGCACTGCTGCCCGACGTGATCGCCGCCGAGCCGGTCGAACGCAAGCTCGTCAAGGCCGTCAAGAGTGGCGTCATCGACACCCACGACGCCGACCGGCAACTGGCCGCGGCGCTCGACCGCGGCCTCATCGATCGCACCGAATACGACCTGCTGCAGCGCGTCCGCGAAACCGGCGGCGAGTTCATCGCAGTGGATGATTTCGACACCGAGGATTTGCGGGCAGGAAAACCGCGCGGCGAGGCGGCGTAGGGCGAAATGCCCCAGATAACGGCCGCGATCGCCGCAGCCGCCGATGCGTCCGATTCCGCGCTTCAATGAGGCTGGGGCGAAATGCCCCGGATAACGTGTGTGTCATCTGGACATGTCACGGTTTGGGAGGGGGCTTCAATGAGGCCGGGGCGAAATGCCCCGGATAACGAGCTGACGGTCCCCATGGACGTCTTCGCCCGATTAGCTTCAATGAGGCCGGGGCGAAATGCCCCGGATAACGGCGGTAAGGCTACGAACAAGAAGCAGGGGCAGGAAGAGCTTCAATGAGGCCGGGGCGAAATGCCCCGGATAACACCGCCTCGGTGCCGGTCGGCGTGTAGCGCGTCTTGGCTTCAATGAGGCCGGGGCGAAATGCCCCGGATAACTAGACGGCCGTTGATGTGGCGGGCGATTTTGCAGCGGCTTCAATGAGGCCGGGGCGAAATGCCCCGGATAACTGCGGCGGCCCGACCGAAGGAGTGACAACAATGTCTTTGCTTCAATGAGGCCGGGGCGAAATGCCCCGGATAACATCAGAGACCGTGGACATCGCCGACGAACTGACGGCGCTTCAATGAGGCCGGGGCGAAATGCCCCGGATAACGACGTCTCGCGCGTCGCAGGAGGTGACGGCCGCGCGGCTTCAATGAGGCCGGGGCGAAATGCCCCGGATAACGACGCCGCGCGCCAGCGGGGGCGCGGTGCTCCCCTGCTTCAATGAGGCCGGGGCGAAATGCCCCGGATAACCCGGCATAGGGGCAGCGGGCCATGCGTCAGAACCCATGCTTCAATGAGGCCGGGGCGAAATGCCCCGGATAACCTTGGAGCACATCATAGGGCCGATGGCCTAGAATGTGCTTCAATGAGGCCGGGGCGAAATGCCCCGGATAACCCGAAGGGCGGGCGCACACTCACAACTGGAGAACATGCTTCAATGAGGCCGGGGCGAAATGCCCCGGATAACTTGGCGGACATGGCGATGCTCCAAAGTTAGAACTCAGCTTCAATGAGGCCGGGGCGAAATGCCCCGGATAACCAGGCGTGCCAGCGGTTCGGCATCAGCGTGGGGGTGCTGTAGCTTCAATGAGGCCGGGGCGAAATGCCCCGGATAACCTGGAGTCGCATTCTAGGGCCATCGGCCTAGGGTGTGCTTCAATGAGGCCGGGGCGAAATGCCCCGGATAACCTGACCGGTCTGGTCCTCCATCTCGGTCAGCGCGTCGCTTCAATGAGGCCGGGGCGAAATGCCCCGGATAACCTCCGAAGCGGCGCGCGGAGATGCAGCGGCTACGCGCTTCAATGAGGCCGGGGCGAAATGCCCCGGATAACCGCCGCGCGCCACCTCGGCCTCAAGACGCGGCCGAGGCTTCAATGAGGCCGGGGCGAAATGCCCCGGATAACCCGGGCTCTGAATTTCTGGACTGAGGGCACGAACATGCTTCAATGAGGCCGGGGCGAAATGCCCCGGATAACGGTGACGGTCGCGCGCAAAGCGTGTGCCGACTACGTGCTTCAATGAGGCCGGGGCGAAATGCCCCGGATAACTGCGTGCCGGACGGGCAGGGCGCGCGCGTCGAAGTTGCTTCAATGAGGCCGGGGCGAAATGCCCCGGATAACGGCCGTATGCCATCGCCTCCTGGAACATCTCGGCAGCGCTTCAATGAGGCCGGGGCGAAATGCCCCGGATAACGAAAGCTAATCCATTCTAAAGATTCTAATGGATATGAAGCTTCAATGAGGCCGGGGCGAAATGCCCCGGATAACAGCGGCGGCCTACCACGACCGCCGGCGCGCCGAGCGGCTTCAATGAGGCCGGGGCGAAATGCCCCGGATAATTCGCACGGCCGCAAATGCTTGGTAGTTAGCGGGCCTGGCTTCAATGAGGCCGGGGCGAAATGCCCCGGATAATGTTGGTCGGCGGGAACGGGCGTGCCGCCCGTGATCGGCTTCAATGAGGCCGGGGCGAAATGCCCCGGATAATGCCGATGCCTGGCGTGTTGCTCCGAGATGACGTCACGGCTTCAATGAGGCCGGGGCGAAATGCCCCGGATAATGGCGAGTTTGGGCTGGAGACTGACACGGGCCGCGTAGCTTCAATGAGGCCGGGGCGAAATGCCCCGGATAATGAGACCGGGTGGATGGATCGGCCGCAATGGCCGCAGGCTTCAATGAGGCCGGGGCGAAATGCCCCGGATAATTTTGCATTTGATGGCGGTGTCGCGGCCCGATGGGTCGCTTCAATGAGGCCGGGGCGAAATGCCCCGGATAATAGCCACATGTGAGAGGCCTTACACCAGGCCGTATCCGCCGAGCCGTTGCGAGCGCTCCGCCAGATGGACGGACGGGTGGCCTTCTCCAATGGCCAAGGATTTCATCCAAGATCATTATAAGCTTGTTTTTCAATGAGCTACATCGTGCGAGCGGTCCCCGGCAATCTTCTCATCACCGCAGTGCTCGCGTTGCTGCGGCAAGATGGTGTCCTCAATACCCCATCATATGATCAATGGCACTTTGTCTATGGCTTGGAAATTTTTGCCCAAGCTCACCACGCGTGGATCGACTTTGTCCGCGGGCCCAAGATTCATCAGCAGGACATGATCCTGCCGGTGATTGATGGCGCCGGTGAGCAGTTCGATCAGCTCGGCATGGCGCCGCG
This sequence comes from Aerosticca soli, assembly GCF_003967035.1. Lineage (GTDB taxonomy): Bacteria > Pseudomonadota > Gammaproteobacteria > Xanthomonadales > Rhodanobacteraceae > Aerosticca > Aerosticca soli. The sequence continues at coordinate 258,129 of NZ_AP018560.1, forward strand.
GTGACAGACGGCATTGGAATACTGACAGCTGCAGCCATTCACCGTAGCCCTTCATGATCTTGAACACCGCGCGCCAGCGTTTTTCGTCGGCGATGTCGTAGGTGACGATGTACAGGTGCTCGTCCATCAGCGGGTGGTGAAGTTGGGGTATTCGGGAATTTCGCCCAGCAGGTGGCGGGCCAGCAGGCGGGCCTGCAGTTCCAGCAGGCGGCGGTAGCTGACACGATACCCGAACAGCGGGTGCGTCACTTCCTGTGACAGGCGCCGCTCGAAACTGGCAATGAAGCGCTTGCGCCCGTCGCCCGTGAGCGACACGGCACCCGCGACGGATAGAAAGTCACTTGGCCGGACCTCCGCATTGTTGATGGCCATGATCACGGCCGAGTCGGCGATCAGCGGCCGTAGCGGTTCCATGAGATCGAGCGCCAGCGCCGGACGGCCGTAGCGCGGCTGGTGATAGAAGCCGCGATAAACGTCGAAGCCGACCGCGGTGACGGCCACGCTCACGCTGCGCGCGAGCAGACTGTAAGCGTAGGAAAGTAGCGCGTTGACCGGATCGGCCGGCGGGCGGCGGTTGCGTTTTTCGAAATCGAATCTCGCGCTCATGCCGTCGGTGCTGCCCAGCATGTCGCGGAAGTGGCGAAAGTAGCGCGCGGCGGCGTTGCCCTCCACGCCGAGCAGGGTCTGCAGGCTGGTAGCGCGCTCGGCCTGTTCGATGTCGCGGCGGAATTCGTCGAGCAGATTCGCCGGCGGCTCGCCGCGCTTCCAGTTGCGCCGCAGCAGCGTGCGGGCGTTGCGAACCTTGGCGGCCACGAAGCCGCGCGCCAGACGCAGGCAGTGCCGTTCGTCGAAACTCGCCCGGTACTGGGCAGTGCGAATCTCGACGTTCTTGTGGCCAAGACCGATGGTATGCCCCAGAAACCAGCCGCCGTGCGACAGCCAGGTGACGGGAATCTCGCGCGCCATGAGTTCGTGCAGCGCCGGGCTGGTGAGGTAGACGCCGCCCTGCAGCACCACTTGCGAGGTCTCGCCCAGGCGCGCGGTGGCGACTTTCTGGTCCTCGACGAACACTTCGAGCGTCTCGCCGCTCTTGCTCACCTTGGCGCCGCGCGCCTGCACGTACAGCGGCAGCGCCTCCTCGCGCGGCACGGCGAGCGGCCGCGGCGGCTCGGTCATGCGCGCGAGGAAGTTCACCTCGTCCGGCAGGCAGATGCCGACCAGCGAGCAGCGCGGGCATTTGGGGCTGTCCACCAGCGGCGGCGGGACGTGCCCACCGGCGGCGATGTGGCGCAGGCCATCGACGGCGCTGCGCGTGAGCGCGCGCAGTTCGTCGTCGAATTCCACCCGCACGCGCTCCTTGCTCTCGGCGTAATAGAGCACGCCGGCCGGCACGGTAAAGCCGTGTTCTTCCAGGATCAGGCCCTGCACGCACAGCTGCACGCGCTCGGGATCGTAGGCGCCGCGCGCCACGTGCGGGCGCTTGCCGCGCTTGTAGTCCACCGGCGTGGCGAGGTCGCCGTCGGCCTCGACGATGTCCATGCGGGCGATCAGGCCCAGGCGATTGGACGACAGCGTGATGGAGCGCGCGTGCTGTCGGGCGTCGGGCTCGGTGTCGGCCGGGTCGGCAAGATCGCCGGACGGCACGTCCACGCGCCGATGCCGGTAGCGCCCGTCCACGGTGTCGGCCGAATCGGCCCATTCGCCTTGCACCCATTCCAGGTACGCCAGACGCGGGCAGTACTGGAATTCGTTGACCATGCGCGCCGGCAGCAGCGGCAGATCGCCGGAGAACTCCGGAAACGGCAGCGGCAGTTCGCCCTGCAGGTTTTGCGGGGCGGGCGGGGCGTCGGACGGATCGTCGGGGTTGGCCAAAGCGGTTCACCGTAGTGGGAATTGCCGCGTGCACGATGACCGCGATATCGTTATCGTCTTTTTTGGATATCCTAAAGCCATGCCAAAAACCCTCGTCAACCTGGACCCGGAAGACAAAGCCTGGCTCGACCAGGAAGCCCGCCGGCGCAAGCAGCCGATGACCGAGCTGGTGCGACAGGCGGTGCGCAGCTTTCGCCTGCGCGAGCAAAACCGCGGCCGGCCGGATCTGGCGGACGTGCTGCAACGCACCGCCGGACTGTGGCGTCAGGGCGATGGGCTCGCCTGGCAACGACGCCTGCGCGACGAATGGAACCGGACGGAGTGAAGTACCTGCTCGATTCGGTCATCGTCATCGACCACCTGAACGGCATTGCGCCGGCAACGCGCTTTTTGGCCGAACATGCCAGCGCCTGCGCGGTGTCGGTCATCACGCGCGCCGAGGTGCTGGCCGGCTTCGACGACGCGGACGTGCCGCTGGCCAGGGAACTGCTGGACCTGTTCCCGGCGCTGCCGATCACGGCCGACACCGCAGACCTCGCCGCGCGGCTGCGCCGACGCCTGCACCTGAAACTGCCCGACGCCCTGCAGGCCGCACTGGCCGCCGGCCACGAGCTCACGCTGGTGACGCGCAACACGCGCGACTTTCGCAGCGGGCCGGACTTCAAGGTGCAGGTGCCGTACACGGTATGAGGCTCAGTCAGGAACGGCCGCGAACACGCCCAGGCCAAAGTGGCAGCCATAACCCAGTGCGAGCGGGCCGCGCACCGGTTGAGCAAATCCCAGCTCCAGGACGAAACCCACGTCCTGTGGGGGTGGCGGACCGCCGGCACGAACCCGTTTGAAGTGCCGGGCGCGGCGAGCCTGCTCGTCCTGATGGGGATCGAGCACGCTGACCTCGATCGCTGGCGGCAGGCCGCGCGCGGCAAGCTCCGCGTTCACCTGCCCCGCCAGCGTGTTGCGTCCGCGGGGTTTCAGGTAGCGCGGCGGAACGAAGGGCGTGAACGAGCGCCAGCGCAGCGCTCCCGCGCCACCTGACAATGCCTCGATTGCCGCGTCAAACGGCGCCGGCAGCCGGGCGAAATCGTCGAGCTCACCCAGGCCCGCCAGCGTCAGCCGCAATTCGCCGGCGCCGCCTTTCATGAAGCTGCGGCGGGTTGCGCGCACGGCCGCCTGGGCTTCGGCATCGAGTCCCATCGGCGCCCAGATCAAGACGTGGTCGAGGTGCCCATCGGCGTCGAGATCGAGATGGATCAGGTGCGCATGCTGGTGCGGCATGGTGAGCGGCTGACGATGTTCGTCACAGCCGCTGAGCACCCTGGAATGACCGGACAGGCGCGCAGCCTGCGCTACCAGCAAGCGGTGCAGCCGCTCGCCTTGCGGCAACGCGCGCTCGATGCGCGGCAAGCTGCCGCGGCTGGTGCTGGACGTGGACAGGCCAAGCAGCATGCAGGACACCGCCGGCGCCTTGCGCGCCGAGGGGCGTGGTTTGGGCGCACCGGCTTCGAGGCAGGTGGTCGGCCGCCAATAAAACAGCTTGCAGGTGCCCGGCGGTTGACTCCAGCCCAGGCGCCGCAACCAAGCGGTATCCACCTGCAGGCAGGCGATGAGGTCCTTTGGCAGGCTCTGCTCCACTTCGGCGAGTGTTTTCTTCTCTTTGGCGGCCAGCTTGGGTTTGTGCGGATCGATGCCGGCGTCGGCACACGCCGTTGCCAGTGCCCCAATGCGCCACTGGGCATACTCGGCGGCCGGCTGCAGGCCCAGCAGGGGCACCTGTTCCCAGCCGCGGCCGGGGCAGTCGGCTGCTTCGCCGGCAAAGACCGGGAACGTCTGCGCATCGCCGGCGTCCGCGAGCTGCGCTTCTACCCAGCTTTCCGACCGGCCAAGGTAGCCGAGCGCGTGCGCCAGCTCCTGCAGCACCGCCGTCTCATCGGCTGTCAGCTCAACCGGCCAATGCACGGCCAGTTCGCCCGCATCCACCTGCGCCCAGGTGTCGAACACCAGCGTGGTGTCTTCGCGGCCGTTCTTGAAGCGCGCCAGCGGCATGTAATGCCGGCTGTGGGTGCCGACGGCGTTCGGCAAGCGATAGCGCGGCGGTACGGACGCCAATTTTTCGACGAGCGCGCGTGCCACCGGTGGCGGTCCGTCGGCCGGCCAGTGCAGCCTGGCATAGCCGGTGGCCAGCAGGGCGCGCAGCAGCCGCCAGGGTGACGGCGGCCATTCCACCAACCCTTCGTTGACGTGGTGCCCCCACGGCGTGGCGTGGTAACGCCGCCCGGGAAAGCGCAAGCACAGGGTGGGCACGGCTCAGTCCCCGTTGTCATCTGAACCGGCGTCGTCATCGGCGTCGGATGTGTCTTTACTTTTTTTCAGTTCATCGTCGTAGCGGACCTCGGTGACCGTCATGAGGTGCGCGCAGGCCTCGATGGCAGGCCGCAGCGCGTTGGCGAGCGTCGCGGCGTCCGGCAGCACAAAACCCGTCGGCCGGCGCGCCTCGACACGGTCGCTGGCCGGCTCCAGATCGCAGGCGGTCCGCAGGCGCAGTGAGCCGTCGAGCAGTGCCCGCAGCTTGTACAACGCCAGCAGGACGAGCAGCCGCTCGGCATCCGCCCCCAGGCCGTAGCCGCGGATCTGGCCGAGGTCCAGGTTCACGTACAGGGTGATGCGATCGGCGGTGAATTCGTCGCGTGCAAACGGCACGTTGCCAAAGCCGGCCTTGGTGTCGCCGCTCGGGTTGACGTGATCGTTCTTGACACCGCCGGAAGCGGCGACACGCACCCCGTCCGCCTCGATGAAGGCCGACAAGGCGCGCGCCACGCGCAGACGCCCGCCGGCGAGTTCTTTCTTGGCCAGAAAAACGCCATGCAGCAGGGAACCGACATCGAATTTCAGCAGCGTAGTCGCCAGCTTCTTGCGGTCGATGGGACCTGCCTCCAGCCCGCCGAGGTCGGCTTTCAGTGTTTCGAAAAAGCTCTTGTCCCTGCCTTCGAGTAGGTAAGGGCTGTTCAGGCGGTGCGCTTCCAAAACCGTGTCGGTCAGGAAGGCGTCGTGGCGAAGTACCCGCACGTGAGACAAACCGGACGCCGTTGGGGTGAGGTCGTTATTGGCGGCATCCCAAACGGTCAGCTCGAGCCGGTTGGCCATGCTTTGCGCGCTTTCCACCAGCAAACTTTGGCCACTGGCGGTTTGAAACGTGGCGGCGCCCAGGCCCGGAAAGCCGGTGGGCTGAAAACGCTGCCCCTGCAGCGGGCGCAAGGGCACCTCGAACAGAAGGCGTGGCACGTTGGCGATGGAGGCGAGATCGAGATTCATGCGGCGTGCTCCTGGTTGGCGAACGGTGACAGGCGTTGGGCAAACTGCGCCGCCGTGCGGCGGCTGATGGGGAAGGCAAGCGCCACCGCATAGCGGCGCGCCAATTCGGGCGCTGCGGCGGCGACACGCACGGCGCAGGGAATGTCGGCTGCGCGCAGCCGACGGATGGCAATCGTCACCGCGGATGCCGCATCACCGGCTTCCAGGCGGCGCACGATGGCCGGGTCCACGCCGGCATGGCGTCCATCCGGCAACGGCCACGGCAACAGGGCGAGCCGGATTGCCAACCAGGCATCATCCGGCCAGTCAGCCGGTACGGCGGGCGTCAACCTCGGCCGGTGCGCCGTCAGGTCGTTGCGGTCGAGCGCCATCAGGGCACGCGCCAGCCGCAGGCACCGATCGATGTCCAACTCGCCGGCGAGCAGGCGGGCGAGGTCGTGCCGGCTGGCCGACACGTCAAAACCGGGTTCCAGCGGCAACCGGCGCTCGCCGCGCTGCGCGGCTTCGACCAGGCGACGCGACAGCATGGCCAAGGCGTCCGCCTCACCACTGCGTCCCTGCATCACGCGATCGGCATCCGGCGCCAGACGTTGTGCGCCGCCGGTGCCGGCGGTCTTGAAGCGGCCTTTGCTCAGGGTGAGCCAGTGCCGCCGTACGCCGTCATGCGAGGGGCGGTCGGCATCACTACATTGCAGCGCAAACGCGGCTGCTAGGCGAAATTCCGCGCTGCCGTCGTCCGCAGCCTCGAGCCACTGCGCGCGCAGACGCGGAATCGGACCCGCCTTGATGCCGACACCGTGTATCTGGATCGCCTCGATGTCGGCCAGTCGCTCCAGCACCAGCTGCCAGCGCAGCGCTTCGTCGGGATGCTGGGTGAGGGCGAACAGCGCATCGGCGAGGCATCGCTCGGCCAGGGTGAAACGGGCAGGCGCCTTGTCCCCACGGGCTTCACGCCGCAGCCGCACCAGCCAGGCATCGAGATCGTCCAGGCAGGCCATAGCCGGAATGATCCGGTCCGGCACCACGAATCGACCCAACGGGACGGCGAGATTGGATTGCCCGTTGCGCTCGATATAGCCATAACGCTCGAAGGCCGTGATGCCGCGGGCAACGCCCAGACGGGCAACGGCGCGGGCAAGATCGAGGGGTTCGGACACCGCCTTTGCGCTCAGCTGCGCCCGTCCCTCGGCCAGGAGTCGCTGCAACTCGGCGCAGGTGATCGGCTGCGACCACAGGGGCATCCACTGCTCGCCGCGGGCGCCCTCGTCGCTTGCTGCGGCGCTGGCGTAGCCTGCGCCTTGGGCACCCACGGCAAACGGTGCCGCCGCCCGTGCGCCTCTGTGCGTGTTCATCCGCTGGGTGCTTGCGGCAGCAAACAAAATCGCCCCTTCGAGCATGAGCACGAAATCCCAGGGATTCAGTTGACTGGCGCCATCGACACCAACGGAAGCATTGGCTCCACCGGCTCCGCCCGGTGCGAATTGACCCACGGCGATGCCGGCGACTTGGCTGCGCGTGGGGTGTCCGAACAGCGCTTCGCGCAGTGCGGCATCGGCATGCGGGCGCGCCCTTCCTTGAGGGTCTGAGAGGTCAAAAAGCGCTCCCAGGCGCTGGTAATAATTGTTGGTGAAATCGAGCCGGCCATCGTTGCCGCCCGTACCCAGCAGCGCCGGAAAACGTGCGTCACCATCAGCATCGACAACCAGTGCGGCGTCCATCCATCGCCTATGGGATGCACGCCAATCACGCCTCAAGGCCGGAAACAGACCCCCCTTGAGAGCCTTGAAGTGTCTTTCCGCTTCGGCGAGTCGCTTTTTGTAGTCGTCGGATTGCCGCAACAGATCGCGTTGCGATTTTGTCAGCCCTGGATTTTTAGCCTCGGCTTTGATCGCGCGCACGCGTTGGTCAGCCTGCGCCATGGCGTCGAGCTTTTCCCGGGCGGCGCGAATACCTTGCCTGAGCGGCTCAAAACGCGCGGCAGTGCTTGCCTCCAATGGCGCCAGGCCAGGATCGCCCGCATAAAAGAATCCCGAGCCTTTGTTCCATGGCGACACGATTGCTGCCGGTGCGTACCGCTGAAGAAAGAACTCCACCAGCTCGCCCTCATCCTTTTCGCTCGCCAGCAAAAACCGCTCGCCCTCCCACCAGCCGCGCGCCTTGGGGTCGAGCTGTTCGGCCACCACGCGCAAAATGCCGAGCGCTTTCAGGTAATGCGCCAGCGGTGCCGGGGCGCAGCCGTCGAGGTGATGGACGATCATGCGAGGTCTCCGTGGGCTGCCGTAGTCACCGCGGGATCGGTGCCGATCGGTGTCGCGTCGCCATTGCCTGCGATGAACGGGTCGGGCACGGGGCTGCGCGAGGCGCGCCAATCGGCCGCGCGCAGCAGGGCTTCGAGGTAGGCGAGCGCGAAGGGGCCGTGGCGTTCGAGCAGGTCGAGCACGCGCTCGGTCCAGCCCCGGCCGGTGCGCGAATTCAGGCCGGCGGCGGCGGCGTCCAGGTGCAGCTCGCTCGGCGGCAGGACCAGGTATTCGCCCTGCGCGGTGGCGAGCGTGAGCGCCGGCAGGGTTTCGCCATCACGTATGCCGCGAATGCGCAGCCCGCCCTCGGCAGCCTGCTGGTCGGCCGGTGCGGCATGCCAGGCCATGCGCACCTTGCCGTGATGACTGCAAACCAGATACGCCAGCAGGTCGAAGGCGTGGGCGTCCAGGGCAAGGATTTCCTGCTCCAGCGCGTTCGGTGGATCACCCGCCGGCGGCGCCATGGCGAGCGGCCTGCCGGCGGCCGCCAGCAATTCCTTCCAAGGCCCGAGCAGCGCGGGGTGGTCCGGGCGATGCCGCATCAGCACGGCGAACAGCGCCAGCGTGCTGGCCAGTTCGTGGCGCAGACCGCGGCGGCGCGGATGGGGCGGGTCCGGGTACAGCTGGCGCGGCGGTAACCACGCCGATGACGGGGCCTTGGCGATGTCCGCCCGTGCGGGCCGCCCCGTGCCGACGATGGAATGCTGAAACGGCGCGAGCGCCTTGCCGGCGTCGTGCCAGCGGCCGGCAAGGTGCAGGAGCGCGGCGTAATCGAGCCCTGCCCGGCGCGCGGCCGCCTCGGCCTGCGCTGCCACCTGGGCACCGTGCACGGCGATGGTCTGCCAGACTGGCACGGCGCTCAGGCTTTCGTCGTCTTCGCTGGCGTCGGCCTGTTCTTGCGCGCTGGGCGGCGCGACCGGGACGGGTGGCACTGCGGCGTCACCGACACCGGTCCAGCCGCGCGCCGGATCGTAGCCACCGCTGGATGAGGCAACCAGCACCGTCTGGCCGGGGTAGAGATCCTTGCGCTCGGCCAGGCGCCAGCAGCCATCCAGGTAGCTCCACACCCAGGCGCGCTTGCCTTCCCGCAGGCGCGGCGCCTTGCGGTCCGCCGTCTCCTTGCCGCAAAGCCAGTCGCGGGCGGCGAGAAAGGGAACGCTGCACAAGGCTTCGCGGGCGGGTCGCACGGCGCGATCGGGCGTGGCGCGCGGCGCCACCTCGACCCAGAACACCTGCAGGTCACGTTCGTCACCCGAACGGATGAAGCGCGACACGTCCACATCGGCGCCGGTGAGGTCCGGCGTGGTGTCGAACAGCTCGTCGAGTTCGTGACGCAACAACACATGGCGCGGCACGTAGGGATAAAGCGTGGCCAGCAGTTCGGGATGGTTCTCCTCGAAGGCTTCGAGATCGCGTGGGGCAACGGCATCGAGCCGACCGAGCGCCGTTCGCGCCGCGGCAAGTTCCTCCAGCGTGTACGGCAGGGCGGCTTTCGGGTCGCGGGCCTCGACATCGACCACCACCACCTGCGCCCTGCCGCCCCAGCGCGCCGCACGGCCGAAACGCTGGACCAGCGAGGCCCATGGCGCGAGCTGCGTGAACAGCAGCGCGGCCGAGATATCCACCCCGGCCTCGATGACCTGAGTGGCGACGATGAGGCGATCCGTCCCCGGCGCGCAGGCGTGGCGATTGAGAAAATCTTCGCGCCAGGTGGCGCGCTCGGCGCCGCGGAAACGGCTGTGCACCAGCCGCAGGTCGGTGCCCGCCAACCGAGGGTCGCGCGCGAGGCGCTCGTGCAGCTGGACCGCCGCGGCCACGGTGTTGAGCACCACCAGCGTAGGCCCGGCGGCGCCTGCGCCATGCTCGACGTGCGCGCCGGCGACCTGATCGGCGAGTGCCGCCATATCGGTCATCGTCACCAGCCGGCAGGGCTTACCGACCTCATCCCACAGCGGCCCCAGGCGCTGCTCCGGCGGGATGCGCAACTGCCCGGTGTCCAGCGCGGGCCCGAGCTCGCTCATCTCCGGCGAGGTGCGCAGCCAGGCCGGCTGCAACGTGGCGCTCATCCACCAGGTACGGCACGGGCGCAGCGTCTTGCCGCTCTGTGTGTCCTGCTGCCGGAACGCCTGCAGTTGTCCTGACGTGGCCAGCCCCACGTCCATGAGCTGCACCTCGTCCATCACCCACAGGCAGTCCTGATTGAGTAGGCCGAATTCCATGGGCCAGCGCCCGCGCGGGGCACCATAGCCGCGGTTGAGTGCGCGCGACAGCAGCATGTCCTGCGTGCCGATGAGCACCGCGCAGTGTTCTGGATAAAGCGCCCAGTCGCCGGCCTCGCTGCCACCCATGAGCACATGCACGCCGACCTTGCCGGCGTGATCGCCGACGCCGTCCCAGCGCAAGGCGCAGCGCTCGAGGACGCCCTCGACCTCGGCGGCGACCTGCTCCACCAGCACCCGCATGGGCAGGCACCACACCAGGCGGCGCGGCCAGCGGGCGTCGTCACGCACGCCGCGGTGCCACAGCCAGGCGGTGAGCACCCCCAGGGTCTTGCCAAAGCCGGTCGGGATGCGGATCAGCCGGTCGACGCAATCACCCGCTTGCGCAAGCTCGGCCTGCCAGGGGTGTGGCATGAAGTTATTGGCTACGCTGGCGAATAGCTCAGCATAATCTTTGCTCATGGCCGATTCCTAATGAAGAAGATTGGCGCTCGTGACGGAATATCGTTCTTGCTCGTCTCAGATGACGAGACCAGAACGGGTCGACTCGACCATTGAACGAAACTGGTGCATGTCGTCGAAGTAACAGTTTCAGACCGCGCAGCCACCGTTACGCCACCGCTGTACCGGTGCGCGATGTGGGCCAGTGGCTTTTCCCCTTGTGGCATGGCGTCTCTCCCGCCTGGCGATGCGGCGGCCTGGGCCGCGGGCATCCTTGCGCCATGCTACTGCGATGCCTTGGAGGCGAGCGCGGCGGATCGAAACGATTCCATCCGTGCCGTCGGCGCATGCCGGGCACGGGTCGTCGGGCCGGAGCGGCAGCGACGTGGCAGCCTTCGTGGTAAGCCTTCAGGCGGCGCGTATGCGCTGCGGGCTTTTACACCACCACCGAAGCGGCGTGTTCGCGGGTGGCGGCGAAGCGGATCTGCGGCCAGCGTTCCTGGGTGAGCTGCAGGTTGACGCGCGAGGGGGCGAGATAGACCAGCGCGCCGGCGGCGTCGAGGGCGAGGTGCAGTGCGTTTTTGTCGCGGAACTCTTCGAGCTTCTTCGCATCCTCGCAGTGCACCCAGCGCGCGGTGACCACGCCCACCGGCTCGAACGCGGCATCGACGCCGTACTCGTCCTTGAGCCGGTAGGCGACCACGTCGAACTGCAGCACGCCGACTGCACCGAGAATGAGCTCGTTGCTGGTGAGCGGGCGGAAGAACTGCGTGGCGCCTTCCTCGGAAAGTTGCGCCAGGCCCTTCTGCAGCGCCTTCATCTTCAACGGATCGCGCAGGCGCGCGCGGCGGAACAGCTCCGGCGCGAAGTTGGGAATGCCGGTGAAGGTCAGCATCTCGCCTTCGGTGAAGGTGTCGCCGATGGCGATGGTGCCGTGGTTGTGCAGGCCGATCACGTCGCCGGGATAGGCGCGTTCCACGATCTCGCGGTCGCTGGCCATGAAGGTGAGCGCGTTGGCGATGCGCACTTCCTTGCCGGTGCGCGTCTGCACCATCTTCATGCCGGCGCTGTAGGTGCCCGAGCACACGCGCATGAAGGCGACGCGGTCGCGGTGCGCCGGGTCCATGTTGGCCTGGATCTTGAACACGAAGCCGGTGAGCTGGTCTTCCTCCGGGTGCACCTGGCGCGTGGTGGTGGCGCGCGGGCGCGGGCCGGGCGCGTGCTCGACGAAGAAGTCCAGCAGCAGCTGCACGCCGAAGTTGTTGACTGCCGAGCCGAAGAACACCGGGGTCAGCTTGCCGGCGAGGTATGGGTCGAGGTCGAACGGATGCGAGGCGCCTTGCACCAGCGCCAGTTCCTCGCGCAGTTCGGCCAGCGCCTCGCTGCCGATCGCCTCCGCCAGGCCCGGCGCGTCGAGCCCGTTGATGATGGTCGAGTCCTGGCGGGTGAAGTTGCGGCCGGGCTCGAACAGGTGCACTTCGTCCAGCAGCAGGTGATAGACGCCCTTCAAGCGCTTGCCCATGCCGATCGGCCAGGTCACCGGCGCGCAGGCGATGCCGAGCACCGATTCCACCTCGTCCAGCAATTCGATCGGCGACTTGCCCTCGCGGTCGAGCTTGTTGATGAAGCTCATGATCGGTGTGTCGCGCAGGCGGCACACTTCCATCAATTTGATGGTGCGTTCCTCCACGCCCTTGGCGCAGTCGATCACCATCAGCGCCGAATCCACCGCGGTGAGCACGCGGTAGGTGTCCTCGGAGAAGTCCGCGTGGCCGGGCGTGTCGAGCAGGTTGACGATCTTGCCGGCGTAGGGGAACTGCATCACCGAGCTGGTTACCGAGATGCCGCGTTCCTTTTCCAGCGCCATCCAGTCGGACGTCGCATGCCGCGCGGCCTTGCGGCCCTTCACCGAGCCGGCCATCTGGATCGCGCCGCCGAACAGCAGCAGCTTTTCGGTCAACGTGGTCTTGCCCGCGTCCGGGTGGCTGATGATGGCGAAGGTGCGGCGACGGCGGGTTTCGTCGAGATGGGTGGACATGGCGATCGGCAAGAAAAGCAACCGCCAATGATAGCTCGAAAGGCGCCAGGCCGGGCTTTTCCCCATCGGGCTCCGCTTGGGCCGCGGCGAGGCCTGGCTGGCGGGCCGGCAAGGTGCGGCGCGGCATGTCATCGCGCCGAAACACGGGTGAATGATTGGACGTCCGGACGTATAGACGTCTGTTGACTTTGCTGCCGGGCTGCCACTAGAGTCGCTGCCACTCATCGAGACCGGCGGAGGGATGGGCCCTTTGAAGCCGGGGCAACCTGCGGGGCGACCCGCAACGGTGCCAATTCCTGCGGGGCGCCCGGCGCCACCGAGAGATGGGGTGTCATCTGCACCGGCCGATGCCGCGTGCGGAGCGGCGACCTTCCTCCGGCGAGTCCTGCAGGGCGATGTCCTTGAGCCGGAGCCTTCCCATGACTGGTCAGCCGCAAGCCGTGCATACCCGCCTTCCCGTCCCATCCCGTATCGATGCCGCCAGCGGCGAGGCGCGCCGCGCCCAGCTCACCGTGCAGCGCAGCGCGCGCCGGGTCACGCTGCATCCCAAGTACGGCCGCGGGCCGGTCGCGGTGGACGTGCGCTACCTGTGGACCGGCGCGCCGGATGCGCCGACCGTGGTGGTGCAGGGCGGCATCTCGGCCGATCGCGACGTGGTGACCAGCCCCGCCGCCGCCACGCCCGGCTGGTGGCAGGGCCTGGTCGGTGAGGGGCGCGCGATCGACCTTCGCCAGTGGCGCGTGCTCGCCATCGACTGGCTGGAAAGCGCCGAGCTCGACGCACCCTCGGTGTCCAGCGAGGACCAGGCCGATGCCATCGCCGCGCTGCTCGGCGAGCTCGGCATCCATCGCGTGCAGGCTTTCGTCGGCGCCTCCTATGGCGCGATGGTGGCGCTGGCCTTCGCCGCGCGGCATCCGCAGGCGGTGGCGCGTCTGGTGCTGCTGGCCGGCGCGCATCGTCCGCATCCGCTGGCCACCGCGCAGCGCAGCGTGCAGCGCAACATCGTGCGGCTGGGGCAGGCGTCCGGACGGGTCGAGGAAGCGCTGGCACTGGCGCGGCAGCTGGCCATGACCACCTACCGCGGCAGCGAGGAGTTCGCCCGCCGGTTCGATGCCCCGCCCGTGCAGGTCGACGGCCGTTTCCGTTTTCCAGTGGAGGACTACCTGGAACAGGCCGGCCGGCGTTTCGTCCAGCGTTTCGATGCCGGGCGTTTTCTCGCCCTCTCCGAATCCATCGACCTGCATGAGGTCCGCCCCGAGGCGGTGACGGTGCCGGCCACGCTGATCGGCTTCGCCTCGGATCGGCTGGTGCCGCTGACCGACCTGTGCGAGCTGCAGCGCCGTCTGGGCGGCGGCGGCACGCTGGCGGTGCTGGATTCGCCTTACGGCCACGACGCCTTCCTCAAGGAAACCGAGCAACTCGCGCCCTTGCTGCGCGATGCGTTGTGCGCGTGACCTTGCCCATCGATGCCCTGCGGAAATTACCCATGAGCGACCAGGCCCCCTGTACCCGCGCGGTGCGCGCCGGTATCGACACCGATACCCAGCACGGCGCGGTGGTGCCGCCGCTGCACCTGTCGACCAACTACAGCTTCGCCGGCCTGGGCGGCAAGCGCGCCTATGATTATTCGCGCAGCGGCAACCCCACCCGCGACCTGCTCGCCGAGGCACTGGCCGAGCTGGAACAGGGCGCCGGCGCGGTGATCACCGCCAGCGGCATGGCCGCGGTCGCGCTGACGCTGGAGCTGCTGCCGGCCGGCGCCGTGGTGCTGGCCGCGCACGACTGCTACGGCGGGACCTGGCGGCTGTTCGACGCCTGGGCCAGGAAGGGGCGCCTTGCGGTGCATTTCGTCGATCTCACCGATCCGGCCGCGCTGGCCGCCGGGCTGGCGCTGCGGCCTGCGCTGGTGTGGGTAGAGACGCCGTCCAACCCGCTGCTGCGCATCACCGACATCCGTCACGTGGTGCAGGCCGCGCAGGCCGTCGGCGCCTGGGTGGCAGTGGACAACACCTTCCTCTCGCCGGCCTTGCAGCAGCCGCTCGCCCTGGGCGCGGACCTGGTGGTGCATTCGACCACCAAGTACATCAACGGTCACAGCGACGTGGTCGGCGGCGCGGTGGTGGCGCGCACGCCGGAACTGGCCGAGCGGCTCAAATGGTGGGCCAATTGCAACGGCCTGACCGGCGCGCCATTCGACAGCTACCTCACCCTGCGCGGCCTGCGCACGCTCGGCGTGCGGCTGCGCCAGCACCAGCACAATGCCGAAAGGATCGCCACGCTGCTCGATGCCCATCCGGCCGTGCGCCGGGTGTACTACCCGGGCCTGTCCAGTCACCCGCAACACGCGCTCGCCGCACGCCAGCAGCAGGGTTTCGGCGCCATGCTCAGTTTCGAGCTCGACGGTGGCGAGGCGGAAGTGGGCGCTTTCGTCGACGGACTGGGTTGCTTCACGCTGGCCGAATCGCTCGGCGGCGTGGAAAGCCTGGTCGCCCATCCGGCCAGCATGACCCATGCCGCGATGGCGCCGGAGGCACGCCGCGCCGCCGGCATCGGCGACACCCTGCTGCGGCTGTCGGTCGGCATCGAGGACGGCGACGACCTGGTGCGCGACATCGGCGCCGCGCTCGAACGCGTGCTCGCCGCGCAGACCGCCAAACGCCGGGCCCGCGCATGAGTGCGCTACCGACGGCGGGCGCGGCGGCCCAGGCCGGTGCCCCGGTCGCCCTGGTGCTGTTCGGTGCCGGCGTCGTCGGTGGCGCCTTTCTCGACCTGCTCGCCACGCCGGCGGCCGCGCCGGTGCGGCTCGTCGGCCTGGCCGATTCCCGCCGTCAGCTTACCGATCCGAGCCTGCTGGCCGCGCGCAACCGGCGCGACCAGCTGCGCCGCGCGGGCACGGCGCGCGACGATGCCGCCCTGCTCGGCGCACTGGCCGCCAGCGGCGCCAGACACCGGGTGCTGGTGGATGCGACCGCCTCGCCCGCGCTCGCCGCCCGCCATGCCGACTGGATGGCGCAGGGTTATGCCGTGGTCACCGCCAACAAGTCGCTGGCCGGCGGCGCGCTGCCCGGCTGGCGCACGCTGGAACGGGCGCTGGCCGCCGGCGCCTACTACGGCGATGCCGCGACCGTCGGCGCCGGTCTGCCGGTGCTGTCGACCCTGCGGCGGTTGCGCCGCTGCGGCGATGCGCTGCTCACCCTCGAAGGCGTGTTTTCCGGCTCGCTGTCCTACCTCTTCAACCAGTACGACGGCAGCCAGCCGTTTTCCGCGCTGCTGCTGCGTGCACGCGAACTCGGCTACACCGAGCCCGACCCGCGCGAGGATCTCTCCGGCGGCGACGTGGCGCGCAAGCTGCTCATCCTGGCCCGTTCGGCGGGTTTCGCCCTGGGCACCGACGAGGTGCGGGTGGAAAGCCTGGTGCCCGAGGCTTTGCGCGGGGTGGACCTGGAAACCTTCCTGGCCCGGCTCGGCGAACTGGACGCGCCGCTCGCCGAGCGCCACGCGCAGGCCGCCGCCCGCGGCCACGTGCTGCGCTTCTTGGCGCGGCTCAACCAGCGCGGTCAGGCCCACGTCGGCCTGGTCGAGGTGTCGGCCACGCATCCGGCCGCGCGCCTGTTCGGCACCGACAATCAATTCGCGCTCACCACCACCCGTTACCACACCCAGCCGCTGGTCATCCAGGGCCCGGGTGCCGGGCCGGAAGTGACCGCCCAGGCGTTGCTGGGCGACGTGCTCGCCCTGCTGGACGGCAGCGCCCGCGTCGCGGGCTGACCGGTCGTTTGGGCGCGTCCGCTCTGCGCGTGCGGCGCCGCTCAGTGATGCCGGGTCGGATCGGCCTGCGCCGCCTCCACCGAAGGCGTGCGCCAGCCGGCATGCACGCCCCAGAAGTAGAACGCCAGGCCGATCACGGCGACCACGGCCAGGTCCGTCCCGTAAGGCAGGTAGCCGCGGCCACCGAAGCTGCCCGCCCAGGACACGGCCGCCAGCGTGGGCAGGTAGCAGACCAGCCACCAGGCGCCCTTCATCTGCCGGCCGAAGTCGTGCCAGCGCGCCTTGGCCTGGTAGTAGAAATACACCGGCAGCGCCACCGCCATCAGCAGGATGATCTCGCCGGTCAGCGGCCACTTGGCCCAGTACAGGAGCTCGGTGGCCATGACGAAGGCGATCGCCGCGATCACCGGCAGCCCGGCGATGCGCAGCGGGCGATACAGGTCCGGCGCCGTGCGGCGCAGGCTCATCGCGCTGACCGGCCCGGTGAGGTAGGAGATGATCGTCGCCACCGAGATCACCGCCGCCAGCGTGCCCCAGCCGCGGAAGAAGAACAGGAAAAGGTACGAGACGATCAGGTTGAACCACATCGCCGGGCGCGGCACGCCCCATTTCGGATGCACATGGCCGAGCACCTTGGGCAGGGTGCCGTTGCGCTCCATGCCGTAGAGCATCCGCGCGGTGGTCGCGGTATAGGTGATGCCGGTGCCACTCGGGCTGATGAAGGCGTCCACGTACAGGAGCATCGCCAGCCAGTGCAGGTTGAGCAGCAGGGCGAGTTCGGCGAACGGTGAGCGGAAGTCGATGCCCTGCCAGCCGCCCTTGGCCAGCAACGCCGGCGGCACGGTGCCGAGATAGGCCACCTGCAGCAGCACGTAGATGAGGGTGGCGAGCACGATCGAGCCGATCACCGCGAACGGGATGCTCTTGCCCGGCTGGCGCGCCTCGCCGGCCAGGTTCACCGGGCTCTGGAAGCCGTTGAAACTGAACACGATGCCGGCGGTGGCCACCGCGGTCAGCACCGCGGCGAAATCGATCGCGTGCGCATCACCATGCACGCCGACCTTGAAGTTCTCGGCGTGGAAGCCGCTGGCGATGAGCGCGATCGCGGTGGCGGCGGGCACCACCAGCTTGAACAGCGTGATCGCGGTGTTGGAGTGCGCGAACAGCTTCACGCTCCAGAAGTTGAGCAGGAAATACATGAGCACCAGCGCCGCGGCGATGACCAGACCCGTGGCGGTCAGCTCGCCGTGGCCGTCGGGCATGTGCACGTAGAGATCCTGCGCCCATCGCCACGGCCAGGAGGCCATGTACTGCACCGAGGCCTCGGCCTCCACCGGGATCACCGAGACGATCGCGATCCAGTTCGCCCAGGCGCCGACGAAGCCCACCAGCGAGCCGTGCGAATAGTGGCTGTAGCGCACCATGCCGCCCGACTCGGGAAACATCGCGCCGAGCTCGGCATAGGTGAGCGCGATGGTCATGATGATCGCCGCGCCCAGCACCCAGGCCCACACCGCGCCCGGACCGGCCAGCCCCGCCGCACGCCAGGCGCCGAACAGCCAGCCCGAGCCGATGATCGACCCCAGGCCGGTCAGCATCAGGGCAAACGGGCCGACGGCGCGGCGGATGGGGGTATGAGTCATGCGAAACTCCCTGTCAAAGTGGCTTGGCAGGCCGCGAGGCGGGCGATGCGCGTCCCCGGCGAGCGGCGGATGATGACAGACCCTCGTGCGCGCTGTCAGCCCGGCGGCGTCGGCACCGGCCGCATGTTCGGCGCGAAGGCGTCACGGCTTGGGGCTGCAGCCCGGTGCTAGCATCGGCGCAGACACCAAGGACAAGGAAGGGTTTCCATGAAGATGCGGACGATGTGCATGATCGGGCTTTGCTCGGCGGCGCTGCAGGCCGCGGTGGTGGAGAGTCGCGTCACGGACGACCTGCGCCAGCGCGCGCAGGCCGGGGATGCGGCGGCCGAGGTGGCGCTGGGTCAACGCCTGATGGACGAAAAGCAGCCTGCGGCGACCGAAGAAGCCAAACGTTGGTTCCGCAAGGCGGCCGAGCAGGGCAACGCGCAGGGTGCCTGGATGCTCGGTTCGGCCGAGGTAGCCTCCGCGCCCTCGCCGAGCGCCGAGGGCATCGCCTGGATGCAAAAGAGCATCGCGATCGATCATGACGCCGATCACATGGCCACGCTGGCGTTCGTCGAGTTTCTCGCCGGGCAGCAGACCGAGGCGCTGGCATGGGCGCGCCGGGCCGCCGATGCCGGCTCGGTCAAGGCCATGCAAATGCTCGCGATGGCCTACAGCGGTGCGTTTGGGTATCCCAAGGACGTGGCCGCAGCGCGGCACTGGATGACCTTGGCGGCAGCCAAGGGCGATGCCGCCTCCGAACTGATGCTCGGCCAGTTTTATCTAAGCGGACGGCTTGGCACGACCGACGTATCGGCGGGGCTGGAATGGATGCAGCGGGCAGCGGCGAAAGGCAGTGCACAGGCCGCCGGCACACTCGCCACGCTGTACCTGACTGGCGAGATGCACGTGCCGCGGGATCCTGCCCGCGCCTTGCCACTGGCCCGCCAGGCCGCCGCGGCGAACGACATGCTGGGGCATTACGCACTCGGCATCGCTTACCAGGAAGGCGCCGCGATGGCCGTCGATTCGAGGCAGGCCTGGTATCAACTGGCACTGGCCAGCCGCATGGACGAGAAGCACACGCTGCACGACGTCGCCGATCGCATGTCTCAGGCGGCCACGCAGCTTTCAGCAAGCGATCTCGACGAGCTCGCAGCCAAGGTCGACGCGGTGCTGAAGGCGGCGCCGCCCTCGGCGCCGGCCTCCTGAAGGCATCGTGCCGCCCCGGTGACGCAGCGACCGCTACCCGGCAAGCGTTTTTGGTTCTGCGCGGTCAAGCCTGGACGGTCACGCGGTAACCCGGCGGCCACTGGGCAACGGTCTCCTCCGGTCGGTGGGCAGCCTGGCTTGTCGGCTTTGCGGAAGGCGAGCTTGCCCGGTGCTGGCGGCACCCATTCCCGCTAGACAGAGGGCGTCTCGCGCATCGACGTGTCCTTTGGAGGGCGCATGGGCATTTGCTCCGCCGGGACGTCCGGCAAGCAGGCGAATGCGGCACGCACGAGCAGGTCATGGAGCTCGGTCTGTTGCCGCCACGCGGCGAGATCGAGCTGCGCCAGCGGCGCATGCAGCCAGCGGAGCCCGTCGCGGCAGGTGGGCGGCAGGGTGTTGATCAGTCGGCACCAGTAGCGGATGGTGTCCCGGGCCGAGTCACCGACCGGATCCAGGTCGACCAGATGCAGGGTTGTCCGGGTCCGTAGCAGGTACCGGGGCCGGTAGGCGATGGCATGACCTGCCGGGTCGCAGTAGGGCAATTCCGGGAAGGGGTGGCCGACGTGCAGGCGGCACAGGGCCTGGATCTCGGACTCGTGCTCGGCCCAGCGCAAGAATTCCCGCTCCCGCGCGGCGATCCGGTGTTCGAGCGGCAGGCATGGATAGATGCACTTGTCCACCGTCCATTTTTCCTCGTGCGGATGTGCGGGATACCGCTTCAACGAGGAAAGCGGGCGCAGGGGCACGGCGGGGAAGCGGATGCCCGAACAGACGAAGCTGCCGGCCAGGCGACGGATCACCCGTGGCCTGGACAAGAGTTGCAGCACCGATTCGACCGGCATGCGGCGGATCTCGGGCAGATTGGCCCGCACATGCAGGTCCAGTGCGGCCAGCAGGGCGGACGTGTCGCCATGGACCCATGGCAGGTTCACGAACCAGGGCGCCTGCCCGCCCATCGGGGCGGCCACCTCCATCGCCATCGCACGCAGCAGGGCCCGATAGGTTTGCATGGACGCGCTGGCATGGGTGCCGAACCCCGGCGGGAAGGCCGGCAGCATCGGCACGCGGATGTCATGGGGCGGGAAATCCATCCGCAATGGGATGTCATCGCGGCCCGCCTGCGCGGGAGCCTCCCTAGGCTCGGTGGAACTGTCGAACTGCTCGCCCATCTTGCCCGCATCCCTGGGAATCTGCCTCAAGTCTATGAAAGCAAAATTTGCCTGATGGCGAAAGTGTTGCTTTCCTTGACGGACGGACACTGCCCCTACCGTTGGCGGCATGAAACAGGATCATGCCGCCTTTGCCGCGCGTCTGCGCGAAGCCCTGCAGCGCGCGGGCATCGAGGCACGCCCGGTGATCCTGGAGAAAATGCTGGCCCGGCGTGGCGTGGTGGTGACCGCGCAGGCCATTTCCGGGTGGTTGAGCGGGCGCTACATGCCCAGGCCCAGGGCCCTGCAGGCCCTGGCCGAGCTGACCGGGACGCCGCCCCATCAATTGCAATATGGCGGCATCCGGGAGGAGCGGGCGGCCTGGCCGCTGCCGCTGGAGGCGGCCGACCGGCGGGTGATCGAAGCCTTTCTGGCCTTGCCGGCGGAGCGGCGTGTACTGGTGGGTGAGCTGGTCGCGGCCTTGGCCTCGCCACCGCGCAAATCGCGCTGAGGCTGGCGGCGTTTTCAGCACTCGATGACGTTCACCGCCAGCCCGCCGCGGCTGGTTTCCTTGTACTTGTCCTTCATGTCGCGGCCGGTCTCGCGCATGGTGGCGATCACCTTGTCCAGCGGCACGTAGTGCTTGCCGTCGCTCTTGAGCGCCATGCGGCTGGCGTTGATCGCCTTGATCGCGCCCATCGCGTTGCGCTCGATGCAGGGAATCTGCACCAACCCGCCGATCGGGTCGCAGGTGAGGCCGAGGTTGTGCTCCATGCCGATCTCGGCGGCGTTCTCCACCTGCCGCGGGCTGCCGCCGAGCGCGGCGGTGAGACCGCCGGCGGCCATCGAGCAGGCCACGCCCACCTCGCCCTGGCAGCCGACCTCGGCGCCGGAGATGCTGGCGTTTTCCTTGTAGAGGATGCCGATCGCGCCGGCGGTGAGCAGATAGTCGACGATGCCGGCCTCGCTGGCCTGCGGACAGAAGCGCCGGTAATAGAGCCCCACCGCGGGCACGATGCCGGCGGCGCCGTTGGTCGGTGCGGTGACGACGCGGCCGCCGGCGGCGTTTTCCTCGTTCACGGCGAGTGCGTAGATGTTCACCCAGTCGAGGATGGTGAGCGGATCCTTGAGCGCATCCTCCGGCCGCCGGCGCAGCTCCTCGGCCAGCGTCGGCGCGCGCCGCGCCACGTGCAGGCCGCCGGGCAGCACCCCGGGCGAGCGCAGCCCGCGCTCGACACAGGCCTCCATCGCCTGCCAGATGCCGAGCAGGCCGGCGCGGATCGCCTCCGGCGGCCGCCAGGCGCTCTCGTTGGCAAGCATCAACTGGGCGATGGACAGCCCGTGCCGCTCGCAGGCGGCCAGGAGCTCGGCGGCACTGGCGAACGGATAAGGCAGCGCGGTGGTATCGGCGACGATACGGTTTTCGGCCGCCTCGTCCTGATTGACCACGAAGCCGCCGCCGACCGAGTAGTAGTCGCGCGTGGCCAGTTCGCGCCCGGCGGCGTCGTAGGCGGCAAAGCGCATGCCGTTGGGATGGAACGGCAGTTTCTGCCGCTTGTTGAAGACGAGGTCGTGTTTCTCGTCGAAGGCGATCTCGTGGCGTCCGTGCAGGCGCACCCGGCCGCTCTCGCGGATGCGTGCGAGGATGCCGGGGATGGCGTCCGGATCGACGCGGTCGGGCTGTTCGCCTTCGAGGCCGAGCAGCACCGCCTTGTCGGTGCCGTGGCCGCGGCCGGTCAACGCCAGCGAGCCGTACAGCTCCACGCGCACGCGGGCGACTTCTTCGAGCACGCCCTTCTCGTCCAGCCAGCGGGCGACGAAGCGCGCCGCCGCACGCATCGGCCCCACCGTGTGCGAGGAAGACGGTCCGATGCCGATCTTGAACAGATCGAAGACGCTGACGGCCATGGTTCGGAAAAGGGGCTGCGGCAGGGGCGCTCATTCTACGCGACGCGCCTGCCTTCGGGCCCCGCGGGTTATCCTGGACGGATGCTCGAACTCATCCTGCGCGACGACTGCCGCCTGTGCGACGAGGCGATCGCCGTGCTCGCCGCCGCGCGGGCGGGCGATTTCTCCAGTCTGTGGGTGGATGACGACCCGGCGCTCACCGCGCGCTACGGCGAGCGCGTGCCGGTGCTGCGCGATCGCCGCGGGCGCGAGCTCGACTGGCCGTTCGACGTCGCCGCCGTCCGCGCCTTCCTGGCCGCAGCAGGCGGGCCGGCCGGGTGATGCGCGCTGTTCAGCGGGCAAGGAGCGCCAGGTGTGCCTTGACCTGAACCTCGTTGCCGATCACCGAGGTGTCGGCGTACTCGCCGCCGCCGACGCCGAAATCGAGCCGCTTGAGCGTGCCGGCGACGTCGAGCGTGGCGGTCTTGCCGTCGGGAACGAAGGTGACGGTCAGGCTGACCGGCCGGCTGATCCCGCGCAGGGTGAGCGTGCCGTCGGCGATCACCTGGTTGCCGACGCGCCGAAAGCCGGTGGTGACGTAATGCGCGCGCGGATAATGGGCGGCATCGAAGAAGTCCGCGCCCGGCAGGGCGTTGTCGCGGTCGGCATCGCCGGTCTTGGCGCTCGCGGTATCCACCTCGACGTCGAAGCGGGACTGGGCGAGGTCGGCCGGGTCGTAGCGGATCGCCGCCTGCCAGCGTTCGAAATGCCCTTCGAAGGCCACCCCCTGGAAGGTCGCGGTGAAGCCGAGGCGGCTTTGCGGGTATTGCACGGCGTAATCGGCGGCGGTGGCGACGGCGGCCGGCAGAACGAGCGCGAGGCCCAGGCCGAGGCGGACGATGGCGCGGTACATGGGTTCCTCCTCCTCACAGGGATCGACGGGGCGCGGCGCGACGCCGGCCGGACAGCATGCGCACGAGCACGTCGTCGCGATCGATGAAATGATGCTTGAGCGCGGCGCCGACATGGAAGACGAGCACCGCCAAGAGCAGCCAGTAGGCGTATTCGTGCACCGCGTGGGCGAGCCTTGCGCGGGCCTCGTCCTTGGCGGCGAGCGCCGGCAGGTTGAACAGCTTGAACCACTGCAACGGATAGCCGCGCAGCGCATTGAACCACCAGCCGCTCAGCGGCAGCGCCAGCATCAGCGCATAGAGCGCCAGATGCACCGCGTGCGCGGCGTGTCGCTGCCAGGCCGGCGCCGGCAGTTCGCGCGGCCGGCCGTCGACGAGCCGCCAGAGCACGCGCAGCAGGGCCAGGGCGAGCAGGGTGAGGCCGATGGACTTGTGCAGCGCGTAGAGACGGATCTTGTCCATCGACGGCGGCAGGGTGGTCATCCACAGCCCGAACAGGCCCTCGCCGAGCAGGCCGATCGCCATCAACCAGTGCAGGGCCCGGGCGATCGCGCCCCAGCGTTCGGCATCGGTGCGTAGCGGCATGGTCGGCGCCTTTTCGGTCGTGCGCGGTGAGTGTGGCCGATCCCGGCCGGCGCCGCCAGCCGCACGGACAGCGGCAGGCCTGGAGTGCTAGGGTTTTGTGCAGTCGACTTGGGGGCGCGCCGGCGCATGACGGCCGGCCAGGGGGAAATGCACATGTGGGCCACCTTTCTGCTGGGCCTGGCGCTGGCGACGGGCGGGCATGCGGACGCCACCGCAGCGGCCGGGCCACCGGCCGCGGCGGTGGCGGCGGAGCGGCTGCTGCCGACGCCGCAGTTCCGGCGTTTCGGCCTCGAGGAGGGGCTGCCCAGCATCGCCATCAACGCGGTGGTGCAGGATGCGCAGGGCTTCCTGTGGTTCGGCGGCTCGGGCGGGCTGGTGCGCTATGACGGGGTGTCCTTCCTGAGCTACGTGCACGATCCCCGGCGCGCCGATTCGCTGGCCTCCATCGACATCACCCAGCTGGTCGACGGCGGCGACGGCACGCTGTGGATCGCCACCGGCGAGGCCGGCGTGGACCGGCTGGAGGCCGACGGCCGGCATTTCCGCCACTGGCGGCATGACGAGGCGCGCGTCGACAGCCTGGCCAGCGACCGCGTCGCCGCGCTGGATCGCGCCCGCGACGGCAGCCTGTGGGTCGGCACCGACGCCGGGCTCGATCGCCTGTATGCCGACGGCCGCCCCGTCGAGCACGTGGCGTACCTGAAGACGCCGAGCGAGAACCCGCGCGACCTGATCGTCGGCGCCCTGCTGGCCGAGGCTGATGGCGGGCTGTGGATCGGCACCTGGTCTGGCCGGCTGTTCCACCGTTCGAGTCAGGGCGTCATCGACGAGGTGAAGCTGCCCTGGCGGCCGGGCCAGCAGGCGCAGGTCTGGCGCCTTGCCGCCGAGCCCGGCGGCGGCCTGCGCATCGCCACCCGGCAGGGGCTCATGCTGCGCGGCGTCGACGGCACCGTGCGCTGGGCGGCGGACGCCGCCTCGCCCGGACCGGATTTCGTCTTCGACAGCGCGCGCGACCGCGCCGGCCGCCTGTGGCTGGCCACCCTGCATGGCGTGGCGATGGTCGCGCCCGACGGCAGCGCCTGGGCCTTCCACGCGCAGCCCTCACTGCGCGGCGGCCTGCCGGGCGAATGGGTGTGGCGGGTGCTCGTCGACCGCGAGGGCGGACTGTGGTTCACCTTCTACGACGGCGGCGTGGCCTACCTGCCGCCGAGCTGGGACCGCTTCACCCATTACGGCCATCGGCCGGACGATCCGGACAGCCTGCGCGACGACACCATGGTGGCCGCAGTCCCGGCCGCCGACGGGCGGCTGTGGGTCGCCTTCCGGACCGGCGTCGACCGCCTGGACCCGGGCACCGGCAAGGCCGAGCACGTGCTGACCGGCGCCACCAATGCGGTGGCCGACATCGACGGCCAGCTGTGGTTTCTGCAGCATGGCCTGCCGTTCCGCATGGTGGACGGCAAGCCGCGGGCGGTCGCCCCCGGACAGCGGCTTTTCGAGCGGGCGCGCATGCTGATCCGCGCCGCCGACGGGGCGGTTTACCTGTGCGCCGCGCCGAACGGCCTGTATCGCCTCGACCCGGCCAGCGAGACGGTGACCGCGGTGCCGATGCCGCCGGACGCGGCGGATCCCGCGCTGCGTCCCAGCCTGCTGGACGATCACGGCGGGCGGCTCTGGTACGCCAACCACGAGGGCCTGATGCGCTGGGATCCCGAGCTCGGCCGCATGGCGTTCGTGCCCGGCGTCAACCGCGGCAGCGACGTGCAGATGCTGTCGTTCGATCGCCAGGACGGCATCTGGATGGCACGGCCGGACGTCCTCGAGCACTACCGTTTCGACGGCCAACGGGCGGTGCTGGACCGTACCGTCGGTGCCCGCGAGGGCTGGCCGACGATGGTGCTCTATGGCATGGAGACCGATGCCGCCGGCCGGCTGTGGCTGTTCGCCGCCGACGGCCTGCGCCGCTTCGATCCGCGCACCGGCGCGTTCACCGTGTTCGGCACCGGCGACGGCCTGGATGAGCGGGCCTTCCGCGGCACGCCAGTGTGGCGACCGGGCGGGCGCCTCTGGTACGTGCCGGTGCGCTCCGGGGTGATCGCCTTCGATCCCATGGCCGCGCCAGTGCCATTGCCGACGCCGCAGCCGGTGCTGGTCACGCTCGGCAGCCGCGACGGCGATGGTGCCCGGCTGTGGTCGACGCAGCAGCGCGATCTCACCCTGGGCTGGCGCACGCGCGAGCTGCAGGTGGCGCTGCGTGCGTTGTCCTATGTCGATCCCAAGGCCATGCGCTACCGCTTCCGCCTGCGCGGCTACGACCCCGACTGGGTCGAGATCGGCCCGCACGGCGAGCGCACCTTCACCGAGCTGCCGCCCGGCGACTATCGGCTGGAAGGCGGCGCCGCCGGCAGCGACGGCCGCTGGGGACATCTGGCCGCACCGTTGCATCTGCACGTGCAGGCCCCGCCCTGGCGGCGCTGGTGGGCGTGGCTGGTCTACGCGCTGCTGGCCGGCGTGGCGTTGCAGCTCGGTGTGCGGGCCTGGCGCCGGCGCCAGGCGCATCGCCGGCAGGTCCAGCACACCGAGCAGCAGCGCCGGCTCGCCGAACAGGCGAGCGCGGCCAAGACGCAGTTCCTCGCCACCCTGGGACACGAGCTGCGCACGCCGATGACCGGCGTGCTCGGCATGGCCGAGCTGCTGCTCAGTACGCCGCTTGACGCCACCCAGCGCCAATATGCCCTGGCCATGCAGCGCTCCGGCAGCCTGCTGCTGCGGCTGCTCAACGATTCCCTGGACCTCGCCCGCATCGAGGTCGGCCGCCTCGAGCTCGAGCCGGTGCCGTTCGATCCGCGTCAGCTGGTGGCGGACGTGATCCAGCTCGAGACCGGCCCGGCGCAGATGAAGGGCCTCGGGCTCGACGCGCACGTCGACGAGGCGCTGCCCGAACGCCTGCTGGGCGATCCGCTGCGCATCCGCCAGATCCTGCTCAACCTGGTCAACAACGCGCTCAAGTTCACCGAGGCCGGCGGCGTCGTGCTGCGCGCCGAACGCACCGCCGAGGGCGTGTGTTTCAGCGTGCAGGACACCGGGCCCGGCATCCCGCAGGCCGAGCACGCGCGGCTGTTCCGTCGCTACGTGCAGATGGACGGGCCGCAACGGCGTTCCGGCAGCGGCCTTGGGCTGGCCATCTGCCGCGAGCTGGTCGAGCTCATGGGCGGCAGCATCGGGCTCGTTTCCGAGCCCGGGCGTGGCAGCACCTTCACCGTCTGCCTGCCGCTGCCGGCGGTGGCGTCGCCGCTGGCGCTCGCCCCGGCGGCCAGCGCGCAGGCGCTCAAGGTGCTCCTGGTCGAGGACGACGGCATCGTCGCCGCGGTGATCTGCGGTCTGCTCGAACGGCAGGGCCACGCGGTGGTCCATGTCGGCCATGCGCTGGCCGCGCTGGCGGAGCTGGCGCAGACGCACTTCGACCTCATGCTGCTCGATCTGGACCTGCCGGGCCTGGACGGTTTCCGGCTCGCCCGGCTGATCCGTCAGCGCGAGCGGCCGGGCGAGTATCTGCCGATCGTGGCGGTGACCGCGCGCAGCGACCGCGACGAGGAAAGCCACACCCGCGCCGCTGGCATGGACGGCTTCCTGCGCAAGCCGCTTTCCGGCGAGGCGCTGGCCGCCGTCATCGAGAGGGTGCTCGGCCGGCGCCGCGCCGCGCCGCCGGCATCCGGCGTCCTGGCCACCGACCCGGCCTGAAGGGCGCTACATGTCGAACTTGCCGACCTCGATGCCGCGCTCGCGGTATTGCCGCCAGCGCAGCCGCGAACCCTCGCGTTCGGCCGGGTCGGCGGCGACTACCTCGAGCACGCGCTCGAAGCGGCCCTGCGGGATCGTCTCGCGCAGATTGATGACCAGCGGCCGGTCCGGCGTGTCCACGCCCGGCGGCACGATCAGCACGGCGGTGGCGGCATCGTCCTCGTCGCCGGCGAGCTGGTGCGGGATGAAGGCATCCGCGTCGAACGACCACAGCAGTTCGTCCAGCGCCTCGGCCTGGGCGAAGTCGCGGGTCAGGATCAGCGTCGGCTGCTGCGCGGCGAAGGCGCGCTTGGCCAGCTCGCACACCAGGGCGAGCGGCTGCTCGCGAAAGCGCGGCTTGGCGATCAGGTAGAAATCGGCGCGCGGCATGGCGGCGTGAGGCGGAAACCGGTGGGCGGCTGGGCGCGGGGATGGTCCGTCATCGACGTTCCCGGCCGCCGCCCGCCTGCGTCAGGACCGCTGTCCTGCCGCGCGATCGATCAGCCATTGCGCGAGCAGCGGCACCGGCCGCCCGGTGGCCAGGCCCTTGCGGCCCTCTTCCCAGGCGGTGCCGGCGATGTCCAGGTGCGCCCAGCGCTGGCCCTCGGTGAAGCGGGCCAGGAAGCAGCCGGCGGTGATCGCCCCGGCCGGGCGCCCGCCGACATTGGCCAGATCGGCGAATACCGACTCGAGCTGGCTCTGGTAGTCCTCCCACAGCGGCAGGCGCCAGGCGCGGTCCAGGCTCGCCTCGCCGGCGGCGAGGAGCTCGGCGGCCAGCGCATCGTCGCGGCTCATCAGCCCGGACGCATGCTTGCCGAGCGCGATCACGCAGGCGCCGGTGAGCGTGGCGGCATCGATCAGGGTCTGCGGCTGATAGGTGCGGGCGGTCCAGGTCAGCGCGTCGCACAGGATCAGCCGCCCCTCGGCGTCGGTGTTGAGCACCTCGATGGTGAGGCCGGACAGGCTGGTGAGCACGTCGCCCGGGCGGTAGGCGTTGCCGTCGGGCATGTTCTCCACCGCCGGCACCACGCAGACCAGGTTGATCGGCAGCCTGAGTTCGACCGCGGCGGCGAAGGCGCCGAGCACACCGGCGGCGCCGCCCATGTCGAACTTCATCTCTTCCATGTTCGGGCCGGGCTTGATGCTGATGCCGCCGGTGTCGAAGGTGATGCCCTTGCCGACCAGCGCGTAGGGCCGTTGCTCGGGCGGCGCGCCGCGGTATTCGAGCGCGATCAGCCGCGGCCGGTTGGCCGAGCCGCGGGCGACCGCGAGCAGGGCGCCGAAACCGAGCTCGGCCAGTTCCGCCTCTTCCAGCACGCGGCAGCCGACGGCATCGGCATGGGCGGCGGCGAAGGTCTGCGCCTGTTCGGCGAGGTAGGCGGGGTTGCAGATGTTCGGCGGCAGGTTGGCGAGCTCGCGCGCGAGGCGCACGCCGGCGGCGATGGCGCGCGCCTCGTCGAGCCCGCGCGCGGCTTCCTCGCTGCCGGCGAAGGCGAGCGCGTCGAGCGTGGCGCGCTGCTCGTCGCGCGGCTTGACCGTGGCGGTGTAGCGATAGGCCGCATGGTCGGCGGCGAGCGCGGCGGTACGCACGCGCCAGGCGGCGTCGCGGCCGGGCACGTCCACCTCGGCCAGGCACGACACCGCGCTCGCCACCGGCAGCCGGCCGAGGGCGCGCACCGCCTCCAGCTGGGCCTTCTGAAAGCGCAGCGCATCGAAACCCTTCTGCGCGCCCAGGCCCACCACCAGCACGCGCTGCGCGGCGACGCCCACGGGCGCGAACAGCACGTGCGTGGTGCCGGCCTTGCCGGTGAGATCGCCGCTTTCGGCCAGCCGCTTGAGCGTGCCGCCGAGCGCCTGGTCGACCCGCGCGGCGGCGCTGGTGAGCAGGCCGTGTTCGTAGACGCCGACCACCAGGCAGGGCGTCTCGACGGTTTCGGGGGCGACCGCACCGAGGCTGAACTTGAGCGTCATCGAGGGTTCCTTGGAAAGGCTGTCGTGGGGGAAGAACCGGCTAGACTAGCCGTTTGCAGCTAGCGCCGATGCGCGCGACGAACCGACGATTCTAGCGCATGCCGAGCATCCTCGACCGTTACTTCCTGCGTGAGCTGGGCCAGACCGTCGGCGCCACCGTGGTGGTGTTGCTGGCGATCTTCGCCGGCACCTCGTTCGCCTCGGTGCTGCGCCAGGTCGCCAACGGCAGCTTTCCGGCCAGCGTGATGTTCCAGGTGCTCGGCCTCAACATGCTGGACGGCCTGTCCACGCTGTTGATGCTGGCCGGCTTCCTCGGCCTGCTGCTCGGCCTCGGCCGGATGTGGCGCGAGAGCGAGATGCACGTGCTGGCCGCCGCGGGCATGGGGCCGGCCGGCATCCTGCGCCCGGTGGCGGTGCTCGCGGTGGTGCTGATGCTGGTGGTCGGGGTGGTCTCGATGTGGCTGGGGCCGTGGGCCTCGCGCACCGCCGACCGGCTGATCGCGGCGGCCAACCGCTCGGTGATCGCCGCGGGACTGGACGCCGGGCGCTTCACCGAGCTTCCCGGCAAGGGCGGCATCATCTTCGTCGACAGCCTGAGCCGCGACGGCAGCGTGCTCGGCAAGACCTTCATCGCCACCGAGCGGGCGAACAGCGACGGCAGCCCGGTGGTCAAGCTGATCACCGCCAAGCACGGCCGGCTCTATCAGGAGAGCGGCGGCGATGGCCGCTTCGTCGCGTTGTTCGACGGCTGGCAGTACGAGATCCCGCTGGGTGCCGACAACTGGCGGCAGATGCGCTACGTGCGCAACGACGCCTCGCTGTCCAACATCCAGAACGACGACAGCGACGAGGATCCCGCGCACAGCCTGACCCTGGGCGAGCTGTGGCGCGCCGACAGCGCCGATGCGCGCGCGGAGTTCGCCTGGCGCACGGTCGCGCCGGCGATGATGGCGGTGCTGGTGATGCTGGCGCTGCCGCTGGCCCGGCAGAACCCGCGCGAGCCGCGTTTCGGCCGCCTGCTGCTCGCCGTGCTGAGCTTTTACTTCTATTACCTGCTGCTCGCCCTGTGCCGCGGTCAGTTGATGAAAGGGCGCTGGCACCACGCCACGCCGATGTGGCTGGTCAGCCTCGTCGTGTTCGCGATCGCGCTGTGGATGTTCTATCGCCAGTACGCACCGCGTCGGCCGGAGACGCGCCGATGAGCGCCCTGCGCATCAAGCGGGTCGACTGGCTGATCGGCGGCAGCGTGCTCGGTGCGGTGCTGATGGTGTGGTTGGTGCTGACCGGCCTCGATGCGGTGATCCAGTTCGTGCGCCAGCTGGGCTCGGTCGGCCGCAACGGCTACACCATCACCAATGCGATGGTCTACGTGCTGGTGACGGTGCCGCGCCGGCTCTACGAGATGTTCGGCAACGCGGCGCTGATCGGCGGCCTGCTCGGCCTCGGCGGCCTCGCCGGTACCGGCGAGCTCACCGCATTGCGTGCCTGCGGGCTTTCCAAGCTGCGCATCGCCGCCTCGGCCACCGGCGTGGTGGCGGTGCTGCTGGCCGGGGTGGTGCTGCTCGGCGAGACCGCGGCGCCGTGGGGCGACCAGCGCGCGCAGGCGATGCAGCTCAAGCTCAAGGCGAGCAACCTGGGACTGGCCGGCAACACCGGCCTGTGGGCCCGCGACGGCGAGCGCATCATCAACGCCAAGGCCGCGCTGGCGCGCCAGACCGCCACCCATGCCAGCGTGCAGCTGGCCGACGTGCGCGTGTTCACGCTGACGCCGGACGGCCGTCTGCTGCGTTTCGACTGGGCGCGGACCGCCGAGCACGATGGCCAGAGCTGGGTGCTGAGCCAGGTGCGCAGCAGTACCCTGGACGAGAGCGGCGTGCACACCAGCGGCCAGCCGAGCATGCGCTGGTCGTCGAGTCTGGACCCGCGCATCTTGGAGCAGTCGGTGATCCATCCCGAATACCTGCCGATGCGCGATCTGCGCCGCAACATGGCCTATCTGGAAGCCAACGGCGAAAGCCCCGGCGTGTATGCGCTGGCGTTCTGGGGCCGCGCGCTGTACCCGCTCAACGTGCTGGTGCTGGTGCTCTGCGCGATGCCGTTCGCGTTCGGCGCGCTGCGCTCGGGGGGCTTGGGCAAGCGCATCTTCCTCGGCATCCTGCTGGCCATCGGCTGGTATTTCCTGCAGAAGGCGATGGTCAGTTTCGGCGCCGTGTACGGACTTTCGCCGTTCGTGGCCAACCTGTTGCCGGCGCTGCTGCTCGCCCTCGTGGCCTGGGTCTACTTCCGCCGCTTCGGCTAAAAAGGCCGGTCAGTCTCCCGGCGCCCGCCGCCGTTGCACGATGAGGGCGAGCAGCGCCAGCAGGGCGATCGCGCCGAGCGGGGCCAGGATCTGCGGCTGCAGCAGCAGCGCCGGCTCCAGCTGCCCCTGCCGGCGCAGCGCTTCACCCAGACCCGCGCCGATCGAGCTTTCGAACACCAGCATGACCGTGCCGCCGAGCCAGGTCGCGCCCAGAAACAACCACAGCGGGCAGCGCAGCCAGGCCAGACACAGGGTGACGAGGCCGAACGGCGCCACCGGCAGGAAGCGCAGGAACAGCGCGTAGCCGCGCGGGTGCCGCGCGAAATCGCGGTGCAGCCGGGCCACCAGCGCCGGCGGCTGCCGGCTGCCGCAGCCGAAGGCATAGCGGCTGGCCAGGAACAGCAGCAGCGAGCCGAAGGTGAGCCCGAACGAGGACAGCGCAGTGCCTTCGACCACGCCGAAGGCGAGGCCGCCGGCAAAGATGATGATCACGCTGCCGGGCAGTCCGGTGGCCACCGCCAGGGTGAGCAGGCCGACATAGGCGCAGCGGCTCAGCCAGGGATGGCGGGCGATCTGCGCGTGGAGCGCCTCCTGGTGCGCGGCCAGGCGCGTCGGGTGCAGCGTGTCGAGCAGGCCCGAGGCATACAGCACGCCGCCGGCGGCGAGCAGCAGCAGGAGCGGCAGCGCGGCGCGCAGGCGGCCCATCGTCAATACGCAAGCCCTTGCCGGCCGTAATCGGCGAGCACCGCGCAGGCCTGTTCGCGCAGGATGTCGCGCCGCACGGCGATGCCGCGGCGGGCGAGCTCGCCGGTCCAGTCCGCGGGCAGCGGGCCCTCGTCGAAGGGCGTCAGGCGCTCCACGTCCTCGGTCCGCGCGCCGATCAGGAGTTCGTCGATGCCGGCCCACACGGTCGCGCCGTAGCACTGGCAGCACGGCTGCGCGCTGGTAGCGAGCACGTAGCGGCCGCCGTCGGCATTGAGGCGGAAACGCCCCAGGCGCTGCTGCGCGCCCATGTAGGCCAGCATCTCGGCATGCGCCGCCGAGCAGTGTTGCGCGACCACGCGATTGACGCCGGCGGCGACCAGCCGGCCTGCACCGTCGAACACCGCCGCGCCGAACGGCCCGCCGCGTTCGCGCGTGACGTTGGCGCGGGCGAGCGCGATCGCCACCGTCATGCGGTCGACATCGTCCAGGTAGCGGCGCTGCGTGTCGACGACCTCGTCGAGCCAGGCGGGCAGGGCTAGCCGGATCTCGTGCGGCAGCATGAGGGTCACTCCGCGCGCGCCCTGGCCCAGGTGTCGCGCAGGGTGACCGCACGGTTGAACACCGGCGCGTCGGCGCGGTGGTCCAGGCGGTCGCTGACGAAATAGCCCAGCCGCTCGAACTGGAAGTGCGTCTCCGGCGCGCACTGCGCGGCGGCCGGTTCCACCCAGCCCTGGACCACGCGCTTGGCCTCGGGGTTGACGTGGTCGAGCCAGCTGCTGCCGTCGCTCTCGTCGTCCGGCGCCGGCACGTTGAACAGGCGGTCGTACAGGCGCACTTCGGCGGCGACCGCATGCCGCGCACTGACCCAGTGGATGGTGCCCTTGACCTTGCGCTCGGCGCCGGGCAGGCCCTGCCGCGAGGCCGGATCCAGGGTGACGCGCAACTCGCTCACGCGGCCGGCGGCGTCTTTGCGCACTTCCTCGCACTGGACGATGCCGACCCCGCGCAGGCGCACCTCGCCGCCCGGCACCAGGCGCTTGAAGCCCTTCGGCGGCACTTCGGCGAAGTCCTCGCGCTCGATCCACAGCTCGCGCGCGAACGGCACCGTGCGCGTGCCCAGGCTCTCGTCCTTGGGATGGTTGGCGAAGACCAGCGCTTCCTCGTGGTCCTCGGGCAGGTTGACGATGACCAGCTTGAGCGGATCGAGCACCGCCATGCGCCGCGGCGCGTGGTCGTCCAGATCCTCGCGGATGCAGTTCTCCAGCAGCGTGTAGTCGATCACGCTGTTCTGCTTGGACACGCCCAGCCGCTCCATCAGCAGGCGGATGCCGCCGGGCGTGAAGCCGCGCCGGCGCAGCCCGCGCAGGGTGTTCATGCGCGGATCGTCCCAGCCCTCGACCAGCCCGCGCGCCACCAGCTCGGCAAGCTTGCGCTTGCTGGTGATCGAATAGGAAAGATTGAGCCGCGAGAACTCGATCTGGCGCGGGCGGCTGGGCTGGACGTCGCGGTCCTGCCGGCGCAGCGGCTCGAGCAGCTCGGGGTGGTGGACGAGATCGACGCTGTCCACGCACCAGTCGTAGAGCGGGCGGTGGTCCTCGAATTCCAGCGTGCACAGCGAATGGGTAATGCCCTCGATAGCGTCCGACAGCGCATGGGCGAAGTCGTACATCGGGTAGATCGGCCAGGCATCGCCGGTGTTCTGGTGGGCGATCTTGCGGATGCGATAGAGCGCCGGATCGCGCAGGTTGAGGTTGCCGGAGGCCATGTCGATCTTCGCGCGCAGGGTGCGGCTGCCGTCGGCGAACTCGCCCGCGCGCATGCGTCGGAACAGGTCCAGGTTTTCTGCCACGCTGCGCTCACGCCAAGGCGAAGGCCGGCCGGGCTCGGTCAGCGTGCCGCGGTAGGCGCGCATCTCCTCGGCCGAGAGATCGTCGACATAGGCCTTGCCCTCGGCGATCAGCTTCAGCGCGGCGAGGTAGAACACCTCGAAATAGTCCGAGGCATGGCACAGCGCGTCCCATTCGAAGCCCAGCCAGCGCACGTCCTCCTTGATGCCTTCGACGAAGGCCGGGTCTTCCTTGCCCGGATTGGTGTCGTCCAGGCGCAGGTTGCAGCGGCCGCCGAATTCGCGGGCGATGCCGAAATCCAGGCAGATCGCCTTGGCATGGCCAATGTGCAGGTAGCCGTTGGGTTCGGGCGGGAAGCGCGTGCGCACCATGGCGACCCGGCCGGCGGCCAGGTCATCGCGGACGATCTGGCGGATGAAATCGCGCGGGCCGTCCGTGCGGTCGGCGTCGGGGGCGGTCTCGGGGGCGGTCGACATCGGGCTCGCCATGCTCGGCATAAAAGGGGTAAGTCTACCCGCTCGCGGCGGAGCGGTCCGGCAGGCGGACTTGCCCCAAGGCAGCGCCGGTGCCGCCCGCCTTGTCAGCGCCGCGCCGCTGCCGCTAGCGTGTGCGGCATGCAGACCGTCTATCACGCCCGCAGCCTGATCGATGCCCAGCTGGTCAAGGACGCCCTGGAAGGCGCCGGCATCCCGGCCTTCATCGCCGGCCATTACCTCACCGGCGGCATCGGCCAGTTGCCGGCCTGTGACCTGCTTGCGGTGCAGGTGCCGGCAGCGGCATGGCCGGCGGCGCGCGCGCTGATCCACGACATCGATGCGCGCGAACGTGCCGCAGCCGCCGCGGACGCGCCGGCGTCCGGCCTCCCGGTCGGCCGGCCGGCATGACCGGCGAGGACGTCCTGCGCCTGGCGGCGCTGCGCGAAGGTATCCGCGCGGTGCCCGATTTCCCCGTGCCCGGGGTGGTGTTTCGCGACCTCACCCCCTTGCTCGCCGACCGCGCCGCCTTCGCCGCGTGCATCGAGGCGCTCGCCTCGCCATGGCGCGGGCAGGACGTGCAGGCGGTGTGCGGAATCGAGTCGCGCGGCTTCATCTTCGGCGCGGCGCTGGCCCGCGAGCTCGATGCCGGCTTCGTGCCGCTGCGCAAGCCCGGCAAGCTGCCGCCGCCGGTCGTCGAGGTGGACTACGCGCTCGAATACGGGACCGACCGCCTGCAGGCGCGAAACGACGCCCTGCGCCCGGGCCAGCGCACCCTGCTCATCGACGACGTGCTGGCCACCGGCGGCACGCTGTGCGCGGCGCGGGCGCTGGTGGCGCGGCTGGGCGGCGCATTGCTCGGCGCCCAGGTGGTGGTGGAACTGGATGCCCTGCGCGGACGCATGCGCTGGGGCGAGGGGGCGCCGCTGCGCGCGCTGCTGCACTTCTGAAAAACGCGGCGGCGGCAGCGTTTTCCCCACCGCGCGAGGTCTCAGGGCGCGGCGATGTGCGCTTCCTCCACGTAGACCAGTTCGCAGGCGCCGGCACCGGTGTCCTCGCGGGTCAGCGAGGTAGGCCATTGCCAGCCGTCGCTGCGGCTGGCATCCACCAGGAAGCCCTCCAGATGGATCAGCTGGCCGCGGCGCACCCGCCCCAACACGCCGCGCACGGCCGCATCGGCGGGGATGAGGTGCATGTTGGCGCTATGCGTTTCGATCGCGCGCCGCGGGATCGGGAAGTCCTTCACGCGCCACCAGTAGAAGCGGCCGGACTGGCCGATGGCGATGCGGGCGAGCACCGCGCTGTCCGACATCGGCCCCCAGCCGAGCGCGAGATCGACCGGCGCCAGAAAGGCACCGGCGTCGAAGCGGTAGTCCTCGCGCGAGAGCACGCGGGCGGTGAGCGCGATGTGCGCCCGCGTGCGCAGGCTGACGTCGCCGCGGCTGAGCGTCGCGCCGTCGGCCAGATCCACCTGTACGGGCGCATCCGGCGCCAACAGGCCGGGCAGCGGCGTCGTCGCGCGGTGTTTCCAGGCGGTCGCGGCGCCCCACAGCGCGAGCAGCCCGAGCAGGACCGGCGGCCAGCGGCGCATCGGCGCGATCGATCCGTGGCCGCCTTTCAAGCGGTCAAGGGCTCGCCCTGCCCGAGCGCGTCGAGGGCGACTTCCTGCACCAGGCGCGCGAAGCGCTCGAGAAAGGGCGCCAGCGCCGAGCTCTTGCGCCAGACCAGGGCGATGCGCCGGCTGGGCGGCGCGCCGTCGAAGGCGAGCAGGCGCACATGCCCGGTGGGCGGTACCGGCGGCCGCGTGGCGAGCAGCGGCAGCAGGGTGATGCCGACGTTGGCGGCCACCATCTGCCGCAGGGTTTCCAGGCTGGTGGCGCGGAAGCCGGCCTTCTCGCCGGCGCCGGCGTGCCGGCAGACCTCGAGCGCCTGGTCGCGCAGGCAGTGACCGTCCTCGAGCAACAGCAGGTCCTCGTGCTCGAGTGCGGCGAGCTCGAGCGGTCCGCGCCTGCTCGCCAGCGGGTGGCCCTCCGGCACCGCCAGCACGAAGGGTTCCTCGAACAGGTATGCGGCGTGCAGGCTCTCATCGTGCAGCGGCAGGGCGAGGATGCCGGCGTCGAGCGTGCCCTCGCGCAGCAGCTTCAGGAGCTGCTCGGTCTTCTCCTCGGTGAGCAGCAGCTCCAGCCGCGGCAACGTCTCGCGCACGCGCGGCACCAGGTGCGGCAGCAGGTAGGGCCCCAGGGTGGGAAAGATGCCCAGCCGCAGGCGGCCGGCCTCCGGGTCGCGGGTGCGCCGGGCGAGCGCCTTGATCTCGTCGATCTCGGCCAGCACGGCCTTGGCGCGACGGGCGATCTCCTGGCCGGTCTCGGTGAGCAGCACCTTGCGCGGGGTGCGTTCGACCAGGGTGACGCCGAGCTCGTCCTCGAGTTTCTTGATCTGCGTGGACAGCGTGGGCTGGCTGACAAAGGTGGCTTCGGCGGCGCGGCCGAAATGGCGGTGTTCGGCCAGGGCCACGAGATAGGCGAGATCGCGCAGGTTCATGGGCGTCGGTCGGGCGGGGCGATAGGCGGCTTAGGGCCGATGGTGGGGCTTGTCATCGCCGCCGGCAATGGCTCGCGGCGGGCGGCCATGGCTTCCGGCACTGGGCCGGACGGTCGTCGTGCCCGTAGCTTCATAGACTTTGCTCTGGCCTGTTCGGGAGAAACCTCATGCGCGCCCTGGTCCGCAGTCTGCTGTTCACCGCCCTGGCCGCCGCCGGCGGCGCCGCCCTCGCCGCCGTGCCGGCCGATACGCTGCCGCACGGCAAGCTGCCGCGCTGGGCGATTCCCGAGCACTACACGCTCGCCTTCAAGGTCGATCCGCGCCAGTCCGATTTCTCCGGCACCACCACCATCCGGGTGAAGCTCGTCCAGGCCGCCGATCACCTTTGGCTGCACGGCCACGACCTCAAGGTGAGCAAGGTCGCCATCACCGACGCCGCCGGCAGGACGCGCGCCGGGACCTACGTCGCCGCGGCGCCGGCCGAGGGCGTGGCGCGGATCGACTTCGGCACCACGCTCAAGCCGCAGGAGATCACCCTCACCCTCGACTACGAGGCGCCGCTCAACCAGCAGCTGCAGGGCCTGTACAAGGTCAGCCACAAGGGCCAGCCCTACGCGATGACGCAGATGGAGCCGATCAGCGCGCGCTACGCCTTCCCCGGCTTCGACGAGCCCGGCTTCAAGACGCCCTTCGACATCAGCCTGACGATTCCCGCCGACCAGGTCGGCGCGGCCAATACCGCGCAGGTCAAGGAAACGCCGGCCGGCGCCGGCTGGAAGACGCTGACCTTCGCGCCGACGCCGCCGCTGCCGACCTATCTCGTCGCCTTCGGCGTCGGCCCGTGGGACATCCAGAGCGGCCCGACCATCGCGCCCAATGCCCATCGCCGCGAGCCGGTGCCGCTGCGCGGCATCGCCGCGCAGGGCGAGGCGCACCGCATGCAGCACGTGCTCGGCGAGACGCCGGCCATCATCCAGACGCTGGAGGACTACTACGCCTTCGGCTATCCGTTCGGCAAGCTGGACCTCGTCGCCGCGCCGGATTTCTCCGCCGGCGCGATGGAGAACCCCGGCTTCGTCACCTTCCGCGACTGGCTGCTGCTGCTCGATCCGGACTCCCCGGCGCAATACGTGCGCGGTTCGTTCAACGTCACCGCGCACGAGCTCGCCCACCAGTGGACCGGCGACACGGTGACGCTGGCCTGGTGGGACGACATCTGGCTCAACGAGGCCTTCGCCACCTGGATGCAGCAGAAGGTGACGCAGAAGCTGCACCCGGAATACCGCGCCGACCTCGACCGCGTGCGCGGCGCCGAGGGCGCGATGAACGGCGACAGCCTGGTCAGCACGCGCAAGATCCGCCAGCCGATCACCGGCAACGGCGACATCGAGACCGCCTTCGACGGCATCACCTACCAGAAGGGTGCGGCAGTGCTCGGCATGTTCGAAGGCTACGTCGGCGAGGCCACCTTCCAGCAGGGCATGCGCGCCTACATCCAGCAGCACAAGTTCGGCAACGCCACCGCCGACGATCTGATCGACGCGATCGCCGCGGCGGCCGGCAAGGGCGCGGACTTCAAGCACGCCTTTTCGAGCTTCCTCGACCAGCCCGGCGTGCCCTACGTGCGCACGCGCTTGACGCAGCAGGACGGCCAGACCGTCCTGGAACTGAAGCAGAGCCGCTACCTGCCGGTCGGCAGCAAGGGCGACACGCACCACGTGTGGGGCGTGCCGGTGTGCGTGCGCTACGGCGTGGCCGCCGGCAGCAAGGTGAGCTGCGAGCTGCTCGACAAGGCCGAGGGCCGCATGGTGCTCGCCGGGGCGGACGCGCATACCTGGGTGATGCCCAACGCCAATGCCAGCGGCTACTACCGCTTCGCCATGCCCAAGGAGGAGTTGGCCGCGCTCGGCCAGCGCATCGGCCAGCTCGCCGACGCCGAGCAGCTCGCCTACGCCGATGCGGTGGATGCGGCCTTCCGTCACGGCGATCTCGACGCCGGCGACGTGCTCGCCGCGCTCGCGCCGCTCACCGCCGCCCAGACCCGCGAAGTGGCCGTCGCCCCGCTCGGCACGGTCGAATGGATCCATCGCCATCTCGCGCAGACCGCCGCCCAGCGTGCGCGCGTCGCCGGCTGGGTCAAGGAACACTACCTGCCGCGCCTGACCGCGCTCGGCTACGCACGCAAGCCCGGCGAGGCCGATGGCGACGCCCTGCTGCGCGCCACGCTGGCCGAAACCCTCGCGCTGGATTACGAACTGCCCGAGGTGCGCGCGGCGCTGCTGCGCCAGGGCGATGCGGTGCTCGCCGGCAAGGACGGCCGGCCCGACTTCGCCGCCGCCGATCCGGATCTGCTCGGCGTGGTGCTCGGCGTCACCGTGCAGGAGCGCGGCAAGCCGGCGGTCGATGCGCTCATCGCGGCCCTGCCCCAGACTTCCGATCCGGCGATGCGCAATGCCATCCTCGCCGGGCTGTCCTATGCGCGCGATCCGGCGCTCGCCGCGCGCGTGCGCGACCTCGCCCTCGACAAGCAGGTCAAGGTCGGCGAGATGGCCGCGCTGCTGCGCAACGGCCGCGACACGCCGGCGGAACGCGACGCGTTGTGGCAGTGGTCGGTCAACAACTACGACCGCATTCTCGCGCGCACCGGCAGCTTCGCCGGCGGCCGTCTGCCCGCGCTGATGGGCGGCGGCGGCTGCTCGCAAGCCGAGGCCGAGCGCCTGCAGGCGTTCTTCGCCACGCGCGCCAAGGACGCGCCCGGCGCCGAACGCGGTCTTGCGCAGACCACCGAGGCCACCCAGTTGTGCGCCGCGCTGAAAGCCAGCCAGGACCCGGCCGCGATCCTGCGCTGAACGGACATCGCCGCGGTCTGCCGGAGGACCGCGGGCCTCGCATGCCCAAGCGGGGCCGGTAAACCCTTGGGACAATCGGCCCTCATGGGCGAGCCCGCGTTTCGCGGTCTTTACGAAAACTCGGAGGATGCCTGCCGTGCACGAGATCGAGGATCGGCTTGCATGACCGCCGTGCGTGCCCTGCTGCGTGAGGCGGCGCAGCGCCTGGGCGAGGCCGGCGAAGCCGAGTGGCTGCTCATGCACGTGCTCGGCAAGCCGCGCAGCTGGTTGATCGCGCATGCCGACGAGGCCGTCGATCCGGACGTCCAGACGGCTTTTGCCGCGCTCCTCGAGCGCCGCGCGGCCGGCGAGCCGCTGGCGTACGTCCTCGGCAAACAGGGCTTCTGGTCGCTGGATCTGGACGTGACGCCGGCCACGCTGATCCCGCGCGCGGACACCGAGCGGCTGGTGGAGCTCGCGCTCGAGCGCTTGCCCGCCGACGCGCCGTGCCGCGTGGCGGACCTTGGCACCGGCAGCGGCGCGGTGGCGCTGGCGATCGCCCGCGAACGGCCGCGCGCGCAGGTGCTGGCCACCGACGTCAGTGCCGCGGCGCTCGAAGTGGCGCGGCGCAACGCGGCGCGGCTGGGCTTGCGCAACGTCGCCTTCGCCGAGGGCGACTGGCTGGCGCCGCTCGCCGGCGCAGGCGGCTTCGAGCTGATCGTCTCCAACCCGCCCTACATCGAGGCCGGCGATCCGCACCTGACGCAGGGCGATCTGCGTTTCGAGCCGGCGGGCGCGCTCGTCGCCGGCACCGACGGGCTGGACGCCATCCGCCGCATCGTCGCCGGGGCCCGCGCGCATCTCGTGCCCGGCGGCTGGCTGCTGTTCGAGCACGGCTGGACCCAGGGCGAGGCGGCGCGTGCCCTGCTGCAGGCGGCCGGCTACGCGCAGGTGTTCACCGCGCGCGATCTCGAGCAGCGCGAGCGGGTGAGCGGCGGCCGGCGCTGAGCGCTCTATGCGCCCGGCGCCTTGCCCTGTTCGCTCAAGGTCAGGGCGACCTTGTCGCGCAGATAGACCGGCAGCGCCTGCTCGGGCGCCACCGCCTGGCCGGCGCGGAAGGCGCGGACGCCGAGCACGGCGACGTGCCGGGCCTGCGGATAGTGCGCGCCGCCGGCGCTGCGCAGATGGCCGGTGAGACGCGTGCGCAGCGTTTGTGCATAACTGGACCAGCCGCTGCCGACCCCATGCCAGTGCGCCGCTTCCGGCAGCACCAGCGACTCGGCGCGGGTCACGCGCTCCTCGTCCAGCGCCTCCAGGCCGCCCGCGCCGTCGGGCCGGTAGCTGCCGGCGTAGATCTCGCCCATGCGCGCGTCGATCACGGCGAGAATCGCGGCGTCCTCCTCCTGCGGGGCTTCCAGCGCCAGTGCGGCGAGCGAGGACACCGGCACCACCGGCACGTCCAGTCCCATCGCGATGCCCTGCGCGAGCGCCACGCCGAGGCGCACGCCGGTGAAGGCACCGGGTCCGCGGCCGACGGCGACGGCATCGAGCGCGCGGCGGCCGAGGCCGGCCTCGGCAAGCAGCGCGTCGGCCATCGGCAGCACCAGCTCGGCATGCCGGCGCGGCGCCAGCTCGCTGCGGGCGATCACGCCCTCGCCGTGCACCAGGGCGACCGAGCAGGCCTCGGTGGAAGTCTCGATGGCGAGCAGGTTCATGGCGTGCATTCTCGCAAAGCCGCGCGGGTCGACGGTGATGCGCTTCCGGTGGCGTGTCTCATGGCCCGCGTTCGCCAGCCAGGCGCTTGGCCGCATCGGCGAGCACCGCCGCGCCGAGCGCCGCCACCGTTACCGCCAGCAGACGCGGCCACGGCATCGGGCTCATGTGGAAATGCGCCTGCAACACGGGCAGGTACATCGCCGCGAGCAGGAACGCCACCGCCGCCAGGGCCCACAGATCCATCGCCCAGTTGCCGAACAGGCCGTGGGCCAGGGCCGAGCGGGTCTGCGAGCGCGAGACGAAGGCCAGCGCGACGTGGGTGAGCATCCAGGCGGCGAACGCACAGGTCTGTAGCTGCGTCGTATCCGCGCCCTGGCTGGCGGCCAGGCCGTAGCCGGCCATCACTGCGGCGAACAGCAGCACGGCGCGGACCCCGATCGAGCGCAGCGCGGGCCGGTCGAGCAGCGCCACCTCGCCGCGGCGGTGCGGCCGGCGCGCATAGATGGCCGGCTCGGCCGGCTCCATGACGAAGCCGGCGGACGCGGCCAGGTCCATGAACAATTCCAGCACGATGATCTGGATCGGCGAGAACGGCAGCGGCAGCCCGATCAGCACCGGCAGCAGGAAGATCAGGATCAGCCCGAGCTTGACCGCAAGGTAGTAGGTGACGCCCTTCTTGAGGTTGTCGTAGAACTTGCGGCCCTCGAACACGCCACGAATGATGGTGACGTAGTTGTCGTCGGCCAGCACGATGTCGGCCGCGTCCCGGGCGACGTCGGTGCCGCGGATGCCCATCGCGATGCCGACGTCGGCGGCCTTGAGCGCCAGCGCGTCGTTGACGCCGTCGCCGGTCACCGCGACCACCTCGCCCGCGCGTTGCAGCGCGCCGACGATGCGCAGCTTGTGCTCGGGGGTGGTGCGCGCGAACACCACGGCCTCGCGCAGGGTTTGCTCCAGCGCCGCGTCGGACAGCGCATCGAGCTCGGCGCCGGTGATGACGCGGCCTGCGGGAATGCCGACCTGGGCGGCGATGCTGGCGGCGGTGGCCGGATGGTCGCCGGTTACCATGAGCGTGCGGATGCCGGCGGCCGCGGCGCGCTCCAGCGTCTCGCGGACGCCCGCGCGCGGCGGATCCTCGAAACTCACCAGCCCGATCCATTCGAGCTCGTGTTCGAGCTCGTCCCAATCGCGCGCGGCGTCGGCCTCGGCAAGCTCGCGGCCGGCGACCGCGATCAGCCGGCGGCCGCGCGCGGTCTCGGCGGCGATGAAGGCATCGGCCTGCGCGGGCTGCGCACGGACCCGGGCGGCGATTTCTTCCGGCGCGCCGCTCACCGTGAGCCGCAGCGTATCGCCGAGGCGGCGCAGCGTGCTCTTGGTCTTGCGGCCCTGGCCCGGCGGGCGCATGCGCACGATGGCGCCTGCCGGCGGCGGCAGGCGACGCTGCGCGGCCGCCTGCGCGAGTGCCTGCTCGAGCGGATCGGTGACGTGTTCGGCGAGATTGTCGAGCGCGCGTTGCAGCACCGCGTCCGCCCGATCTTCCGGAAACAGGCTCGCCACCTGCATGCGGCTTTCGGTCAGCGTGCCGGTCTTGTCGGTGACGATCACGGTGACGTCGCCCAGCGTCTCCGCGGCGCGCAGGCGCTTGATCAGAAAGTGCTTGCGCGAGAGCGCGTAGGCGCCCAGTCCCAGCACCATGGTGATGATGATGGGCAGTTCCTCGGGAATGGTGGCGAAGGCGAGCGACAGGCCGGTGAGCACCATCTGCCGCCAGTCCTGGCCGCGCAGCACGCCGATCAGCGGGATCAACGTGGCGAAGAAGACCGCCACCCACACCAGCTTGCCGGCCAGCGCGCGCATCGCCAGCTGCAGCGGCGTGCGCGGCTGGCGCACCTCGCCCAGCGTGCGGCCGATGCCGCCCAGGCGCGTGGCCTGGCCGATGGCCGTCACCACCGCCTCGCCTTCGCCGCCGACCACCACGGTGCCGGCGAACACGGTGTCGCCGGGCTGCTTCTCCACCGGGAAGGACTCGCCGGTCAGCGCCGACTCGTCACAAGCCAATCCCAGGCTGGTGGTCACGCGTGCATCCGCGGCGATGCGGGTGCCGGTGGCGAGCACCAGCAGGTCTCCCGGCACCAGCTCCTCGCTGTCCACCTCGACCAGCGTGCCGTCGCGGATCACCCGCGACCTGGGCGCGGCGATGCGCTCGAGCGCGGCGATCGCCCGCTTGGCGCGGTATTCGTTCCAGACCT
The DNA here is from genome assembly GCF_003967035.1 of Aerosticca soli. Classification (GTDB taxonomy): domain Bacteria; phylum Pseudomonadota; class Gammaproteobacteria; order Xanthomonadales; family Rhodanobacteraceae; genus Aerosticca; species Aerosticca soli. Next base: position 301,850 of record NZ_AP018560.1, read on the forward strand.
CGGCCAGCACCAGCACGGCGATGACGATGAAGATGGTCACCGCGTCGGCGCGCGCGCCCCACAGACTGTAGGCGACGCCGACCACCAGCAACAGCAGGATCATCGGCTCGGTGACCTCCTCGCGCGCGATCGCCCAGAAGCGCACCGGCGTCCGCGCAAACAGCACGTTGGGCCCGAAACGCTCCCGCAGTGCACGCACCTGCTCGGCAGGCAAGCCCTTGGCCGGTTCGTTCTGCATGATTTCGATTCCTCCGTGCGCCGGTCGCTCCGGCATGACCTTGGGTTCAGGGCAGGACGCTCGCCGCGATCAGGGACGCGGCCACGCACCACAGCAACAGCCAGCCCACCGGCAGCCGCACGGCGGCCAGCAGCACGAAGCCGACCACCGCGATGCTGAAATCGATGCCGTTGCGCACGCCCTCTCGCCACACCGGATCGTAGAACGCCGCCAGCAGCAGACCGACCACGGCGGCGTTGATGCCGGCCATGGCACCGGCGGCCGCGGGGTGCTGCGCCACGCGCGACCAGGCCGGCAAGGCGGCGAGCAGCAGCAGGAAGCCGGGCAGGAACAGGGCGAGCAGGGCGAGCGCGGCACCGGCGGCCGGCGGCCACATCAGCGGCACCTGGGCGCCGAGATACGCCGCCAGCGAAAACATCGGGCCAGGCACCGCCTGTGCGGCGCCATAACCGGCAAGAAAGGCATCGGGCCGCAACCAGCCGGTGTCGACCACGGCCTGTTTGAGCAGGGGCAGCACCACATGGCCGCCACCGAACACCAGTGCGCCGGCTTTGTAGAAGGCGGCGGCCAGCGCCTGGGGCGTCGGCGTGGCCGCCGCCCCCATCCACAGCGCGCCGGCCAGCCCGGCCAGATACAGCATCAGGAAGGCGCCGGCCAGCCGCATGCCGTATGGCAATGTGAAGTCCGCCCGGTCGGGCAGCGCCAGGTGCCGACACCACCACCGGCCGGCGAGGCCGCCGAGTGCGATGGCGAGCAACTGCATCCAGGGGTTGCCGGTGATGGCGACCAGGGCCGTGGCGCCGGCGGCGATCGATGCCCGCACGGCATCCGGGGTCAGTCGCTGCAGCATGCCGACGAGGCCGTGCGCGACCACCACCACCGCGACCAGCTTGAGGCCGTGGACGGCTGCCGCGCCGAGCCCGTGTCCCAAGAAGGGCGCCAGCGCGGCGAAGCCGAACATCAGCAGCGCCGAAGGCAGAGTGAAGGCGATGAAGGCGGCCAGCGCGCCCCGCCAGCCGGCACGCAGCAGGCCGAGCGCGAAGCCCAACTGGCTGCTGGCCGGCCCCGGCAGGAACTGGCACACCGCCAGCAGGTGCGCGTAGTGCGCCTCGTCCAGCCATCCGCGGCGCTGGACGAATTCGCGGTGCAGATAGCCCAGGTGCGCGATCGGGCCGCCGAACGATGTCACGCCGAGCTTCAGGAACGCGCCGAAGACTTCCCCGGGCGTGCCGCTGCCCGGGGCCTGGGGCCGTCCATCGGCATCTGCTTCGGCCGGCATCATCCGGGCGGCGGCGGCGTGACCGCGGCGAGATCGGCCAGGCCGAAGGTGGCCTCGATGGCGGCGATGCGCGCCAATGCCTCGTCGAAGCCGTCGCCGCCGAAGGTGCGGTGCTCGATCGCCTCGAAACGCTCGCCCATTTCCTCGTATCCGTGCGCACCGAGCGCCGCCTTCCAGGCCGGGAAGACCTCGGTGTCCTCGCGGTCCGCATGCGGGTCGTACATGCGGATGAAGCCTTCCAGCGCCGTCGCCAGCGCCGCGCCGTCCGCGTCCAGCGTGCCGCGCCTGCCCACGCGCAGCACGAAGTCGGTGATCTCGCGCCCGCGCTGGTGCTGGGCGGTCAGAATGTCTGGCAACTTGGCCACCGGCGTTTTCAGCCTGCGCACGACCGGGAAGATGTGCGTCTCCTCCAGCGCACGCTCGTGATAGTCCTCGGCGAAGCTGCGGAACAGCGTGGCCGTGTCGGCCAGCGCCGCGAGCGGCAGCGAGGCCGTCGCGTCGCGGATACGCCGCGCCGCCTCGGCATAGACGAGCAGCGCGCGGCGGATGATGCCGTGCTCGCGCATCAGATCCTCGTTGGCGGTGACCGGCTGTTCTTTCTCCCTCGCCTTCTCCGCGCCTTTTTCGGCCGCCATGGCCAAGGCCGGCGCGATCAACAGGCCGGTGCCGGCGACGCCGAAGGTGGCGAGAAAGCGGCGGCGTGTGCTGGTTTCGATATTCATTAGGGCAAGCTCCTCGGGGATGGGTCAGAGGGGACGGCGATGTCGCAGCAGGGCATCCAGCGACCAGCGGCCGCCGCCTACGATCGACAGGAACAGCAGGCTGAGCAGCATCGTCACGTCCGCGCGCGCTTCGTGCTGCGCGCTCCAGAAGCCGTAGCGGCTCATCTTGGGAGCGTGGAAGATCCACCAGTCGTGCCCCAGCCAGATCGGCACTTTGGTCGACAACAACGCCACGATCATGACCACGATCAGCGGCACGGCCGCCCAGCGGGTGGCCAGGCCGAGCACAATCAACAGGCCGCAAAGCGTTTCCACCACGCCGACGAAAGGGCCGAAGAATCCCGGCCACGGAATGCCGATGGCGGCGAAGCGCCCGGCACCGAGCAGCTCCGGAAACAGCAGCTTCTGCAAGCCTTCGGGGAAGAACACCGCCAGGCCGACCGCCAGCCGGATCAGGATGACGGCGGCGTCGTTCGCCTGCATCGCGGACCTGTTCATGTTCGCCTCCTCAACCAATAACTTCAGCGTTTCTTCGCGGATGCGCCGCGGCGGGTGGCGTCCTGCCCGATCAGCTCGCCGAACAATTCACCGATCTGGGGTTTGACCGCATCCAGTGCCTTGCGTCCCTTGGCGGTGGCACGGTAGTAGCGCCGCATGCTCTTGCCGTTTCGCACTTCGCGCGCTTTGAGATATCCGCGTTCCTCCAGCCGGTGCAGCATCGGGTAGAGCGTGCCGGGGCCGATCCGATAACCGTGTCGGCGCAGCTCCTCCAGCATTGCCTGGCCGTAGATGTCACCCTCCACCGCGTGATGCAGCACGTGCAGGGGCACCAGACCGGTCAGTAGAAAATCGTATGTCATAATCGTTTTTCGATATCGTGGATGTTGTCGCGTTAAATGGCCGTCAACGCCGTGTAAGGCTGCTTGATGCTGTCTGGACTCATGCAGCCTCCACAACGCAAGTCGTGCCGTTCCGAGGGCCACGCCTCGGCGGAAACGCCGCTCACGCCGCGACCGGGCGGGGTGTGAGGAAGGCTCGCACCTTCGCCAGTTCGCGTGTGCACGGCAGCGGCGGCAGGCTGGCCAGGAACAGCCGGCCGTAGCCCTTGCCGGTCAGGCGCGGATCGCACAGCACCAGCACGCCGCGGTCGTGCACGTCGCGGATCAGCCGGCCCGCGCCCTGCTTGAGGGCGATCGCCGCGGCCGGCACCTGCCAGCCCATGAACGGGTTGACGCCGGCGGCCGCGAGCGCCTGCAGCCGCGCTTCCAGAACCGGATCGTCCGGCGCGGCGAAGGGCAGCTTGTCGATCACCACCACGCTCAGCGCTTCACCGGCGACGTCGACGCCGGCCCAGAAACTGGCCGCGCCGAGCAGCACGCCCCGGCCGCTGGCGCGAAAGTCCTCCAGCAGCCGGTGGCGCGGCGCCTCGCCCTGCACGAACAGCGGCCAGGGCACGTGTCCGCGCAGCAGCTCCGCCGCGCGGCGCAGCGCGCGGTGGGCGGTGAACAGCAGGAAGGCGCGACCGTCCGAAGCCTCCAGCACCGGCAGCACCGCCTCCAGCATGCGCTCGGTGTAGTCGCGCGCGGACGGATCGGGCAGGCCCGGCGGCAGATAGCACAGGGCCTGGCGGGCGTAGTCGAAGGGGCTTTCCAGGGCGAGCGCGGGCGGCTCGTCCAGGCCGAGCTGGCGGGCGAAGTGGTCGAAGCCGCCGGCGACGGTGAGCGTGGCCGAGGTGTGGATCCACGCCGCGCCGCTGGCTTCGCGCAGCCGGCGCAGCGGCGTGGCGGCGTCCAGCGGCGTGGCGTGCAGGGTGAAGCCATGCGCGGAGGACTCGTACCAGCGCACCGCCTGCGCCGCGTCATCCTCGATCAGGCGGTCCAGCGCGAGCGCGAGCGTCGCCGCGCGGGCGTGCGCATGTTCGAGCCCGCGCGAGCGCGCGGCCTGGCCGGCCAACACGTCGGTGAGCGCCGCCAGCGTCCCGGCCAGCGCGTCGAGCGCCTGCCGGGCCTGCGCATCGCGCATCAGCACGCCGAAAGCGCCGCGCGCAGGCAGCGGATCGAGGGCGAGGCGCAGTCGACGCACCGCGTCCTTGAGCGCCTCCAGCGGTTCGCGCAAGGCGCCGAGGGCGCCGTGCACGCCGTGGCATTCGGCCAGTGCGTCGCGGCCGAGGTCGAGGAGCTGGCGGGCGCTCACGTGCTGCGCGAAGAAGTCGCCGGCGAGCTCGGGCAGCAGATGCGCCTCGTCCAGGATGAAGGCGGCGGCGCCGGGCAGGATCTCGCCGAAGCCTTCCTGCTTGAGCGCGAGGTCGGCCAGCAGCAGGTGATGGTTGACCACCACCAGGTCGGCCTCCTGCGCCGCGCGTCGCGCCTTCACCACGTGGCAGTCCTCGAAGAAGGGACAGCCACTGCCCAGGCAGTTTTCCGCGGTGGAGGTGACCTGCGGCCACAGCGGCGAATCCTCCGGCACGTCCGCGAGCTCGGCGCGATCGCCGTGGCGGGTACGCGCCGACCAGGCACGGATGGCGGCGAGCTGCGCGGCCCCGGCGGGGGAGAGCGCGGCGCCCTCGCGCAGGGTCTGCTCGAGACGGTAGCGGCACAGGTAATTGGCGCGGCCCTTGAGCAGCGCGGTCTCGACGCGTGCGCCGAGCACCGCGCGCACCCGCGGCAGGTCGCGAAAGTACAGCTGGTCCTGCAGCGCCTTGGTGCCGGTGGAGACGATCACCCGCACGCCGGCGGCGAGCGCGGGCACGAGGTAGGCGTAGGTCTTGCCCGTGCCGGTGCCGGCCTCCACGAGCAGCGTGTCGCGGCCGGCGATGGCCTCTGCCACCGCCCGCGCCATCGCCTGCTGGGCCGCGCGCGGGGCGAAGTGGGGCAGCTCCCGCGCGAACGGGCCATCGATGCCGAGCAGGCCGGCGACATCCTCGTGATCCACCATCGGCCAAGTATGCCGGACGCGGTCGCCGGCGTTCGGCCAAGGCGTGGCAGGGGCACACCGGCGCCGGCCCGGTTTCGGTCGGCGGACCTTGGCCGATCGCGACGCCTTGCAAGGTCCCTTGTCGCGCCGGCGGGCCATCGGCAGCGCGCAAAGCGGCCGTCCAGCCTCGCCGATCCGGCTTTGATGCCCTGCTTTCCAGGTTGCGGGGCGCGGCAGCCTGCCGTGCCCCGCTTTACCGGCGAATCCCGAGCGTTCCGGCCTGCGGCGCGTGGCGCTACTGGGCGCGCGGCGCCGCGGCCCACGTGTCGTTTTTTGTCCTGGCGCTGCGCGGTTCCACGGCCATCGGGCTCGACGCGGTGCGGGCGCGGCGGCTGCGCGATCGACGTGCGGCCCGGCTGCTGGCATACGTGGACGATTGCGGACATGATGCGCATCAGTCCCAAGGGGAGGTCATGGCGATGAGCATCGAAATGCGCATGTTGGTGTGGAGCGTGGTGCTGGGCCTGGTGCAGATCGCACTCGCTGCGGCAGGTTCCATGACGCAACGGGGCCTTGGCTGGGCCGCCGGCCCGCGCGATCAGCCGGGTCCGCCGCTGACCGGCGTGCCCGGCCGGCTGGACCGGGCGCGGGCCAACTTTCTGGAGACGTTTCCGTTTTTCGTCGCGCTGGTGCTGGCCGTGCTCGCGTTGTCCCGGCAGAACGCCCATACCGCGCTCGGCGCCCAGCTCTATTTCTGGGCGCGGCTCGTCTACGTGCCGGCCTATGCGGCGGGTATTCCGTACGTGCGCACGCTGGTGTGGGCCGTCAGCATCGTCGGGCTGATCCTGCTGCTGGCCGCGCTGTTCTGACGGCTCGCCGGCCTGCCCGGCGCCGGCTTTCCAACCCCGGCCGCCGGGCAGGCTTTCGCGGCGGCCGCAGGCCGCGCGCTCCTCGCTCGCGGATGAACCGCGTGGAACCTGGCGCGCCCGCAAGCCCCCCGTTTCGCGGCGCGGAACCGGCCTGCGTCGGCCGCAGATCCGGCGATGGGTTGTGTTCAGTAACGCGGCACGCCGGGCACGTGGCAGCGCGCCACCCATTGCAGCGCGGTGGCGGCGCCGGCGGTATCGCCGGCCAGTTCGCGCATTTCCACCACGGTCTGCCAGTTGCGTGCGCACAGCGGGCCGAGCTTGGGGCCGAGCGACCACGAGCGCAGCGCCAGCCGTTCGGCGGTCGCGTAATCCTTGAGCCGCACGGCGATCTCGGCGCGGTCCTGCAGCAGCTCGGGCGATTCGGGGTTGTATTCCAGCGCCCGGTCCAGCTTGGCGGCGGCCTCGGCGTAGCGGCCGGCGCGTTCGTCCGCATGCGCGGCGTCCTGCCAGGCGGCGAGGCCCGGATCGCGCAGCGGCGTGACGTCGATCACCGATTCCTCGCGCGCGCCGGCGGCGCGGATCGCGGCGAGCGGATCGTGGTTCGGCGTCACCAGCGGCGCGTGGCTGTCCGGGGCGGGGTGGTCGGGCGCGGCGGCGCAGGCGGCGAGGGCCAGGGCGGCGAGTGGCGGCAGCAGACGGATACGCATGAGGGGAAGGTTCAGGGCGAAGGTGCGGTCGAGGCGGCCGGCGCGGGCCCGCCGCCGAACAGATGGCCGAGCCGCTGCCAGAAGCAGGTGTCGGTGTCGGCGGGCAGCGAGCCCGGGATGACCGGGATCTGCCGCGCACCGTCGCAGTTGGGGTCGGTGCGGCGGCCGGTGGCGGGGTTGACCCAGGCCAGCTCCATGCCCTCGGGCGTCGGCGGCAGCGGTCGCGTCGGCAGACGCTGGAACAGCGCCGCCCAGGCGCGCAGCGCGCCGGAATTGCCCCACAGGCTGGTCACCTTGTTGTCGTCGCGCCCCATCCAGAACACCGCCAGATGGTCGGCGGTGAAACCGGCGAACCAGCTGTCGCGCTGGCTGTCGCTGGTGCCGGTCTTGCCGGCGGGATTGAGCCGCGCGAGCTCGCCGTTGCCGACCGCGGCGCCGGTGCCGTAGCGCATCACCTGCTGCATCGCCCAGGTGGTCAGCGCCACCGGCTGCGCGTAACGGCCGGGCGAAGCTTCCACCTCGTAGCGCTTGAGCGCGCGACCCTCGCCGTCCAGCACGCCGCGCACCGCCAGCGGCGGCAGCGCATGGCCGCCGCTGGCCAGGAACTGGTAGAGCTGGCTGACCTGCATCGGCGAGAGATCCACCGCGCCGAGCAGCAGCGAGGGCCCCGCGTCGACGTTTTGCAGCCCGAACGAGCGCAGGAAACCCTGGATGCGCGGCAAGCCGACTTCCAGCCCCAGATGGATGGTGGCGAGGTTCCACGAATGGGCCAGGGCGTCGACCAGCGGCACCTGGCCGTGACTGAGGTGGTCGTCGTTCTGCGGCATCCACGGCGAGCCGTCGGGTTGCCGCATCAGTACCGGGCTGTCGTCCAGCGGCGTGGCGAGATTCCAGCGCGCCGGCTCGGCCAGCGCCACCAGGTAGACGAACGGCTTGATCGTCGAGCCGATCGGCCGGCGCGCGTCGAGCGCACGGTTGAAGCCCTGGTCGCCCGGCGTCCGGCTGCCGACCACGGCCAGCACGTTGCCGTTGCGCGCGTCGGTGACCACGCCGGCCGCCTGCAGCGGCTCGCCGCGGCGGCCCATGCGCGCAAGCGTCGTCGCCACCGCCTGCTCGGCGTAGAGCTGCGCGGCCGGGTCGAGCGTGGTGTAGATGGCCAGATTGCCGGCGCGCAGGGTGGCGTCGTCGAAATCGCGCAGGATCTGCGCGCGCACCAGCTGCATGAAGGCCGGAAAACGGTTGTGCGGCAGCTGCGCCTGGGCGGCGATGCCGAGCGGCGTGGCCGCGGCGTCGCGGGCGGCCTGCGGGTCGAGCAGGCCGGTGTGGGCGAACTGCTGCAGCACCAGGTTGCGCCGCGCCAGTGCGCGTTCGGGATAGCGGCGCGGGTCGTAGTAGCTCGGCCCTTTCACCATGCCGACCAGCAGCGCGATCTCCGGCGCGCGCAGGTCCTCCAGCCGGCGCCCGAAATAAAACTCGGCCGCGGCGGCGAAGCCGTGCACCGCCTGGCCGCCCTGTTGGCCCAGGAAGACCTCGTTGAGGTAGGCCTCGAGGATGCGGTCCTTGGGATAGTGCGCCTCGATCAGCACCGACAGCAGCGCCTCGTTGAACTTGCGCAGCAGGTTCTGGTTGCGGTCCAGGAACAGGTTGCGCACCAGCTGCTGGGTCAGCGTCGAGCCGCCCTGCACGGTGTGGCCCGCGCGCAGATTGGCGAACGCGGCGCGCGCGATCGCGCCCGGGTCGATGCCGAAGTGGTGCTTGAAGTCGCGGTCCTCCACCGCCTGCAGGCCGGTGACCAGCAGCGGCGGCACGTCGGCGAGATGGACGATGCGCCGCTCCTCCTGTTGCGCGCCGTACACGGTGGCGATGCGCGCGGGGTCCAGATGGGCGAGCTTGAGCGGCGTGCCGCCGGCATCCAGGACCGTGGCGACCTGGCCCTGGCTCAGGGTCACCCGGATCCGCCGCGGCAGCTCGCCGCCGTCGGGGTCGGCATAGCCGCGCGAGGCGATCAGATAGCTGGCGCCGTTGCGCGTCCAGCTGCCCGGCAGCTCGCCGCGGCCGTCGCGGCCGTAGCCGGCGAAGGTGAGTTCCAGCTCCAGCGTCGCCGGCGTCATCGGCACGCCGGGTGCGAGCGCCAGCGGCCGCGCGTAGACCCGCGTGGGCACGGCGAACACCAGCTCGTCGAAGCGCTCGCGCACGCGCCGGTCGAGCACCACGACATAGGGCACCAGAAAACCGAGGAGGAAGCCCAGCCCGGCCCAGAACGGCAGGCGCACGCGCGGCCAGAGGGCGGCGATGAACGGGCGGCAACGGTTCAAGAGGGGCAACGCGGGTGGTTCCTGGGCGCGGATCGGCCGCCGATGATAGGGGCAGTCGCCCGGCGGCGCTCTGAACGGCGGGTGTCCTTCAGGGCGGCGTCGGCGGCGTCCAGGCGGCCGCGGTCGGTGCGAAGGGGCGCGGGTGCACGTCGAGCAGCCGTTCGAGTTCCGCGTTGTCGGCGACGAGGTCCTCATCGAGCCGGCCGAGCGGCCCGCGCAGGCGCGGCAGCAGCCGCGCCCCGGCGCGCAGCAGCACGGCCGGCAACGGCAGCGGCACGGTGGCGAAGGGCAGGCTGGCGCGCACCCGCGCGAACATCTGCACCGCGCTCAGCTGCTCGCCGCCGCCGATGGCGAGCACCTGGCCGTCCAGCTGCGGACGGGCGAGCGCGGCGAGCACCGCCAGGGCGATGTCGTCGGCATGCACCGGCTGGCGCAGCCCGCGTCCGGCCGGCAGGGGAAACACCCGCAGGCGGCGGGCGCGGCGCACGATCGGCGTCAGGCTGCGGTCCAGGCCGGCGCCGTAGATCAGCGTGGGACGCAGCACGACGTGGCTCGCCTGCGCCGCCCGGCAGGCCCGGGCCAGGCGCGCCTCGCCCGCCTGCAGGGCGGCGGCGATCGCCCGTTCGGCGGCCACCGGCGAGCACTGCTTGCTCTGCGCGCTCATCGAACTCAAGGCCACCACCCGCGCCCCGCGCGGCCGCACCGTGTCCAGCCATTGCGCGAACGGCCCCAGCGGCCCCAGGCTGACGATGCCGGCGGGCGCCACCGGCAGCGCCGGCACCGCGTCGGGCAGTGCGCCCTCGAGCCACGACACGCCGGCGTGCGCCGGCCGTGGCCGACGGCTCACCGCCAGCACCGGCACCCCGGCGGCGCGCAGGCGTGGCAGCAGGAAGCGCCCGATCGCGCCGCTCGCGCCGAAGACCAGCACCGGTGCCGGGTACGATGGCCCGGGACTCATGACGAATGCCTGCCGACGCGCAGGACTCGGGCAGCGCCGCTCGGCGCCGTCATGTCACGGCCGCTGACCTGGCCCGGGCCGCAGGGCGTGACATGCCGGGCCGGCGCCTGACGATCTCGACATCGCATCGGTCACCCCGCATCGGCCGGCCGCGTTCAGGGCCCCAGGCGGGCGATGAGGGCTTGCAGCCGAGCCGGGTCGGGCGTGGCCTGGCGGGCCTTGGCCAGGGATTGCGTCGCGCCGCGGCGGTCGCCGCCGGCGAGCTGGCGTTCGGCCAGGCTGAGCCAGGCGTTGCCGAGGCGCTGCTCGACATCGGCGTCGAGGGCGGTGGTGGGCAGCTCGGCGATGTCCTCCAGCAGCTCGCCGGCGCGGGCGAGATCGCCGCGGGCGAGGGCGGTGTCGTAGGCGTCGAGCGCGCGGCGGGGAAGGTCCTCGAGTCCGCGCCGGGCGGCGGCGTTGTTGCCGTCGAGGGCGAGCGCGCTGCGATAGAGATCGTAGGCGCTGTCGCCCGGCGGCAGCACGATGCGCCCCTGCGCGAGAGCCTGGTCGGCACGCGCGAGCAGTTCGGCGATGCGGGCGTCGCGGGCCGGGTCGGCGGGTGGCGAGACGGCGGCGGTCGCCGTGGACGCGGCTGCGGGCAGGTTGGCCGGTGGCGCGGCGGGTGCGGGCGACACGGGCGGTGCGGCAGGCGCGGGTGCCGCCGGCGCGCTGGGCGGGCCGGACGGCGCCGGTGCCGCGGCGGGCGTGGCCGCGGTGGCGGTCTGCAGCCGGTCCCGGGCGGCGGCGAGTTCCGGCGCGTCCGGGGCGAGCGTGGCCGCCCGCTCCAGCAGGGCGCCGGCCTGGGCGCGATCACCGGCGTCCAGCGCGGCCTCGGCCTGCACGATCCACGCCTGGGCGACCTGGGCGAGGCCCGCACGCGCCGGGGCATTGGCCGGGTCGATCGCCAGCGCGCGGCGGAACCAGGCCAGTGCGCCGTCGTCGCCGTCGATGCGGCCGGCCTGCAGGGCCGCCAGGCCGTTCTGCACGGCGTGCTGGGCATCGCCGTCGGCGGCCGGCGATGCCGGGGCCAGGGCGGCGCGCAGGGCGGGCAGTTCGGCATGGCCGGGCAGCAACGCGGCGAGGCGATCGAGATCCGTGGCGGCGGTGGCGGTGTCGCCGGCCGCGAGCGCGGCGCGGGCCTGGGCGGCCAGCGTGGCGCCGACCTGGTCCAGCCCGTGGCGGGCGACGGCATTGCCGGGGTCGGCCTCGAGCACGCGCTGGTACAGCGGTCCGGCGCCGTCCGGGCCGTCCAGCCGGCCGGCGGCGAACGCCGCGGCGGCCTGGTCCAGCCAGGCATCGACGGGGCGCGTCGCCGCGCGGGCCTTGACCAGCAGCCCTTCCAGCCGCTCGACGTCGCTGCCGCCGCCCAACAGTTCGCGGGCCACGGCAAGGTGCTGCGCCGCCTCGTCCAACCGGCCGGCGCGGTAGGCCGTGTCGGCGCGGGCGAGTTCGGCCAGGCCGACCGCACGCAGGCCGCGGCGGGCGCGCTCGTCGTCCGGCTGCTGGGCGAGCACCGACTGGAACAGTGCGCGGGCGCCGTCGACACCCTCCAGCCGACCGGCGGCGAGCGCGGCTTCGGCACGGTCCAGCGCGGCGTTCAGGCCGGTGTTCGGCACCAGGCTGCGCAGCCGGTCCTGGTAGAGCCAGAGCAGCAGCATGGCGATCAGCAGGCCGAGCAGCAGCCAGGGCCAGCGCCGGCGCCGCGGCGGGGGCGGCGGTGCCTCCGGCGGGCGTGGCGGCGGCAGCGGTCGATCCAGCTGATCGAGGTCGCCCAGTCGCGGCTCGATGCGTTCGGACGGGCCGGGATGGGAATCGCGACGTTCGCTCATGGCGGCCTTGGAAAGGGCGGGTTTTTCAGGGAGACGCCGAGGCGGCGCAGGCCAGCTTAGCATCGCGGCGAAGGCCGCCCGCGGCGGCCGTTCAGCCGGCGCCGACCCGACGCACCTCGATCACGTTGGGCAGCGCGGCAAGCCGGGCGAGCAGGCCCGAGAGCTGTTCGAAGTCGCGCACGCGCACGGTGAAGCGCATGGTCACCAGGCCGGTGCGCGGCGCCACCCGGCTGGTCAACGCGACGATCGGCATGTTGGCGTTGCTGATCGCGCCGGTGACGTCCTTCTGCAGGTCCTTGCGGTCGTAGGCCTCGAGCAGGATGTCGGTCTCGTAGGTCTGCGGCGCGCCTTCGCCCCAGCTCACCGCGATCACCCGTTCGGGCTCGCGCCGGGCCAGCCGGGCCAGGCTCGGGCAGTCGGCGCGGTGCACCGACACGCCGCGGCCCTTGGTGACGTAGCCGCGCACCGCATCGCCCGGCAGCGGCTGGCAGCAGCGGGCCAGCGAGGTGAGCAGGTTGCCCACGCCCTCGATGCGCAGCGCGTCGTGGTCGGGTGCTTCGCTGCGCCGTGGCGGCGATACCGGCGTGCCGGGCGCGGCCGGCGGCGCCACATGCGCGGCTTCCTGCACGGCGCGGGCGAGCTGGCCGCCGCTCACCTCGCCGAGCGCGAGCGCCATCAGCAGCTCGTCGAAGGTCTTGAGGTGGAAATGCGCCGCCAGCGCGGCCTGGTCCGGAGCCGGCAGGGCCAGGCGCTTCAGTTCGCGCTCGAAGATCGCCCGGCCGGCGGCCAGGTTGGCGTCGTGGGCGAGCCGGCGGAACCACAGGCGCACCTTTTCCCGCGCCCGCGCGGTGTGCAGGTAGCCGTGGTGCGGCGAGAGCCAGTCGCGGCTGGGCTCGGCCTGCTTGGCGGTGATGATTTCCACGCGGTCGCCGCTGCGCGGCTGGAAGCTGAGCGGCACGATGCGCCCGTTGACCTTGGCGCCGCGGCAGCGATGACCGACCTCGGTGTGCACGTGGTAGGCGAAGTCGAGCACGGTGGCGCCGTGCGGCAGGTCGATCACCTCACCCTTGGGCGTGAGCAGGTAGACGCGGTCCTCGACCAGCTCGGTCTTGAGGTCGGCGGCAAGCTCGCCCTCGTCGCCGCGCGATTCCAGCAGCCGGCGCATCCAGGCGATCTTGGCCTCGAACTCGGCGTCGGCGCCGCCGCCTTCCTTGTAGCGCCAGTGCGCGGCGACGCCGAGCTCGTTGTCGCGGTGCATGGCGTGGGTGCGGATCTGCACCTCCAGCGTCTTGCCGTGCGGACCGATCACCGCGGTGTGCAGCGAGCGGTAGCCGTTGCCCTTGGGCCGGGCGATGTAGTCGTCGAACTCGCCGGGCAGATGCGGCCACAGCGTGTGCACCACGCCGAGCGCGGCGTAGCAGTCGGCCACCGAGTCGACCAGCACGCGCACCGCGCGGATGTCGTACAGCGCGGTGAAATCCATGTCCTTGCGCTGCATCTTTTTCCAGATGGAATAGATGTGCTTGGGCCGCCCGGCGAGCTCGGCGCGGATGCCGGCCTCGGTGAGCGCGCGGCCGAGCGTGTCCAGGGTCTCGCGAATGAAGGCCTCGCGGTCGGCGCGGCGCTCGTCGAGCAGGGCGGCGATGCGCCGGTAGACGTCCGGTTCCAGGTAACGGAAGGCGAGGTCTTCCAGTTCCCACTTGAGCTGCCAGATGCCGAGCCGGTTGGCGAGCGGGGCGTGGATGTCGCGGGTGAGCGCGGCCAGTTCGCGCCGCTCGGCCTCCGGCAGCGCGGCGGCGGCGCGCATCCGCGCCAGTTGCCGGGCGAGCAGCACGAACACCACGCGCAGGTCGCGGATGATCGCCAGCAGCAGCCGGCGCAGCCCCTCCGAGCCGCTGCCCGGCGCCCGCTGCGCATGCAGCGTCCAGACTTTTTCGGCGGCGAGCTGCCCCTCCACCAGCCGGCGCAGGCCTTCCGGCAGACCGGCGGCGCGGGCCTGCCAGGCGTCCGGGTCGATCCGGGCGAGCGCGTACCAGGGCGCCGCGGCCTGCGTCTGCACGTCGCAGCCCAGCTGCTCGAGCAGGCTCAGGGTGTCGGCGAGCACCGCCTGCTCGGCCGCCGGCAGCCGCTCACAGGCACTCAGCGCCTCGGCGAGCCAGGCCGGCGGATCCGCCTGGCGGGCACGCCAGGCGTCGAGACTGGACGGGGCGGCGGTCTGCACCATGGGCTCATTCTAGGGGCGTGGCCGGGCTGGCGCGGCGATGCGCGCATGCGACAATCGCTTTGACCGGTCATGCGGAAGTGCTGCCATGAACAAAATCCTCTGCTTGCTCGTCTGTGCGTGGCTGCCGGCCTCGGCGGGCCTCGCGCAGCAGGCCGATCCGTTGCGCCAGCGCATGGGCGAGGCACAGTTCCACGCCGCCGGGCTGGACCGGCTTTCGCCTGCCGAGCTGGCGACCCTGGAACGCTGGCTGGCCGCGCATGGCGGCGAGCTCGTCGACGTGGTGCCGGTCTCGCAGTTGCCGAGCGCCCGGGCCGCCGCGCAGGCCGCCGAGCGCCCGGCCGCACCCGCCGCCGCCAGGCAGGACACGATCAGCAGCCGCATCGCCGGACGATTCACCGGCTGGCATGCGGGCGACGTGCTGACCCTGGCCAACGGCCAGCGCTGGCGGGTGGTCGACGACAGCAGCCTGGTCACCGGCCGGCCGCTCGAGGCGCCGGCGGTCACCGTCAAGCACGGCCCGTTCGGCGGCTGGCTGCTCAAGGTCGAGGGCTACAACACCAGCGCGCGGGTGGCGCCGGCGGACTGACCACGCCGCGGCGCGGTCGTCGCCGGTCCGCGGCCCTTCCGCACCGCTGCGCGGCGGTTCTTCACGCCAGCGCCGGCGCCGGGGCCGTCGCCCGGCGCCGTTGCCGCACCGCCGCGGCCAGACGGTCGAGCACCTCGACCGTGGTATCCCAGCCGATGCAGCCGTCGGTGATGCTCTGCCCGTAGACGAGCGGCACGCCCGGGCGCAGCGTCTGCCGGCCGGCGACGAGGTGGCTTTCCACCATCATGCCGATGATGCGCCGTTCGCCGGCGGCGAGCTGCGCGGCCACCGCCTCGACCACCGAGGGCTGGTTTTCCGGCAGTTTGCGGCTGTTGGCATGGCTGGCGTCGATCATCAGCCGCGGCGGCAGACCCGAGTCCTCGAGCAGCGCGCAGGCCTGCGCCACGCTGGCGGCGTCGTAGTTGGGCTGCGGGCCGCCGCGCAGGATCACGTGGCAATCGGTGTTGCCGGTGGTGGCGGCGATGGCGATGCGGCCCTGCTTGCTCGCCGCCATGAAGTGATGCGGCTGGGCCGCGGCCATCACGGCCTCCGCGGCGATGCGCACGTTGCCGTCGGTGCCGTTCTTGAAGCCGATCGGACAGGACAGCCCCGAGGCGAGCTCGCGATGCACCTGGCTCTCGGTCGTGCGCGCACCGATCGCGCCCCAGGCGATGAGGTCGGCGATGTACTGCGGGGTGACCATGTCCAGGAACTCGGTGCCGGCCGGCAGACCCAGCGCGTTGACCTCCAGCAGCAGGCGACGGGCCAGGGCCAGCCCCTTGTCGATGCGGAAGCTGCCGTCGAGGTCCGGATCGTTGATGAGCCCCTTCCAGCCCACCGTGGTGCGCGGTTTCTCGAAATACACCCGCATCACGATCTCGAGCTCGCCGGCCAGGCGGCTGCGCTCGGCGGCGAGGCGTTCGGCGTAGTCCAGCGCGGCGTCCGGATCGTGGATCGAGCAGGGGCCGATGACCACCACCAGGCGGTCGTCCTGGCCGGCGAGGATGCGGTGCACCGCCTGCCGGCCGGCGCCGACGGTGGCCGCGGCGCGGGCGGTGGCGGGCAGTTGCTCGATGAGCGCGGCCGGCGTGATGAGTTCGTGCAGCGCCTGGATGCGCAGGTCGTCGTTGGGGGTGGACATTCGGCAAGACTCCTTGAAGGGGTTTTGGGATCCCGGCGGCCCCAAGAAAAAAGCCGCCAGGGCTGGCGGCTTTTTTCTTGAGGTTGCGTTCGACCGGGGGGGTTTTCTTAAGGTCGCGCGCGGGCCTCCGCCGCCGATGTCGGATGGCGGTAAAACCAAAAGTAGGCGCGGGCGGCGGAGGTCATGGGCAACATTGGTAACAGCACCGGCGCGATCATGCAAGGATTTTTTCATTCGGCCTCGAAGGCGCCGCGCAGCCAGCGCATGCGGGCGGCGGCGCCGTCGAAGCTCACCACGTCGAAGCGGCAGGCGCGCCAGGCGTGTTCGGGATGCGCGGCCAGCCACAGCCGTGCGGTGCGGATCAGCCGCGCCTGTTTGGCCGGCGTCACCGAGGCGGCGGCATCGCCATGCGCGGCGCCGGCGCGCTGGCGCACCTCGACGAACACTACGCTGTCGCCGTCGCGGGCGATGAGGTCGATCTCCCCGTAGCGGCTGGTGTAGTTGCGTGCGAGCAGTACCAGCCCGGCGCGCTCCAGCGCCGTCCAGGCCTGCTGTTCGAAACGGGTGCCGGTGGCGCGCAAGGGGGTGGTCAGGGCGGGACGGGGGCGGACGCGGCTGCCGCCGGGGCGGGTGGCGCGGCGGCCGGCACGTCCAGTTCCAGGCTGCCGCTCAGCGGACGCGCCAGGCCGTCGCTGAAGCGGGCCCAGATCAGCACGCGGCGCACGCGGCCGAATGGGTCGGCGGTGAGCTGGCCGCTCGCGCCGGGCAGATAGCTGCCCGGATGGGCGCGCAGCCAGTCCAGGTAGGGCGCCAGTTTCCAGGCATCCATGCCGAAGGCGAACAGCCGCGCGGACGTGCCGCGCGCGCTCGGCAGCAGGGCGGCCATGCGGGCGTGTTCGGGCAGGCCCGGCTGGGCGTCGAACAGCCAGGGGGCGTCGCAGAACTCGACGTCGTTGAGATCGGCGTCGGCGCCCGGATCGTCGACGCCGGTCCAGATGTGCGAGGTGCCCACCACCGGCAGCGTCACCCGCGCCAGCCGCAGCTGCGGCAACAGCAGGCGCGCCTCCTGCGGGCGCATGCTGATGAAGATGCCGGCGTCGGTGGCGGCGCCGTCCAGGTGCAGCGAGCCGATCGCGGCGGCGTAGTTGACCCCGGCCGGCAGCGTGACGGTGCCGGCCAGATGCCCGCCCCGCGCCTCGAACTCGGCGCCGAAGGCGTGCGCGGCGCGTTGCGCGAAATCGGCGGCGGCGACGATCGTGTAGGCCGTATGCACGCCGCGCTCGGCCAGATGGTCGGCCGCCTGCGCGCCCTCGGTTTCCGGCAGCAGGCCGAATTCGCTCGCGCCGTTGGCCGGCAGGCCGCGATCGTCGGGATGGTTGAGCGCGAGCAGCGGTACCGGCAGGGGCTGCCCGAACAGCGCCGACACCTCGCCGCGCACCAGCGGCCCGATCACCAGGCGGGCGCCATCGGCCACCGCCTGCCGGTAGGCCTTGAGCGCGCCGGCGGCATCGCCGCCGCTGTCGTACACGCGGACCTCGCCGCGCGGCACGTGGTTGCGGGCATCGTCGGCGTAGGCGGCAAAGAAACCCTCGCGGATCGCCTGCGCCGGCTCGGCGAAGGGACCGGACGCCGGCAGCAGCAGGGCGATCCTGGCCGGCATCTGGAAACCCTCGCGCACGTTGGCGCCGGCACCGGGCAACAGCGTGCCGACCGGCGCGCCCAGGGTCGCCTGGGCATGGCCGACCGGCTCGCCCAGCGCGGCGAGCGCCTCGTTCACCCACGGCAGCATGGGGTCGTCGGGCGGCATCGCCGCGGCGCGCTGGCGCAGCGCCGGTGCGCCGAGCCGGCTCAGCAGCGCGATCGCCTGCTTGCGGTTCTGGGTCTGGTCGATGCCCTTGAGCTCGGCGTCGAGCGCCACCCGCGTCTGCGCGGCCGCCCAGTCGTCGTGGGTGGCTTCCTGCGCCCGCGCGCGCAGTTCGAGCAGCCGCGGCCGCAGTGCCGCAGGCAGGTTCAGGCCGGGCTGGGTGGTGAGCTTGAGCGCGGTGGCCGGATCGTTCCGTGCCAGCGCGGCCTCGGCGCGCAGCAGCACGTAGCGGGCGCGTTCGTCGTCGGTCAGGCGCTCGCCATGGATCTGCTCGAGCAGCGGGGCGGCGCGTGCGATCGCGCCTTCCTCGCGATAACTCTCCGCCGCCTGCAGCAGGTAGTGGTCCGGCACGGCGCTGCCGGCGGCCAGCGCTTGGTAGGCCTGCGCCGCCTCGTCGAACCGGCCTTGGCGGGCGAGCTCGGCGGCGCGCGCGGCTTCGGCGGTTTCGGCCGGCGAGCGCACGGCGGGGCCCGGCGCGCAGCCGGCGAACCCCAGGGCGAGCAGCAGGCCGAGTCCGGCCAGACGGAACGTGCGCATCGAACGGTCCTTGCAAAGGTGTGGCTTGAAGGCGCGGGTCGGCCTGGAAAAGGCCGCACCGATCGCCGGCGGCTTGCCGTGCCGGCTCCCGCCGCGCTGGGCCGTGCTCGCTCTTGCGGCGCGCCTTTGGGCGATCATAAGCAGATTGTTCCGGCGCGTCATGCCGCCGGTTCGCCACCTCGAGGACGCTTCCCATGCCCACCGCACCCGGTTGCCTGTGGGTGGTCGCCACGCCGATCGGCCATCTCGACGACATCTCCGCCCGTGCGCTCGCCACGTTACGCGCGGTGGACCTGATCGCCGCCGAGGACACCCGTCACAGCGGCGCGCTGCTGCGTCATTTCGGCATCGATACCCCGCTCACCGCGCTGCACGAGCACAACGAGCGCGCCGCGGTGGACGCGCTGGTACGGCGGCTGGTCGCCGGCGCCTCGGTGGCGCTGGTCAGCGATGCCGGCACGCCGCTGGTGAGCGATCCGGGCTTCCGTCTGGTGCGGGCGGCCCGCGCGGCCGGCGTGCGGGTGAGCCCGGTGCCCGGCCCGTGCGCGGCGATCGCCGCGCTGTCGGTGGCGGGTCTGCCCAGCGACCGGTTCGTGTTCGAGGGTTTCCTGCCGGCCAAGGCGGCGGCGCGGCGGGTACGGTTGCGCGAACTGGCCGGCGAGCCGCGCACGCTGATCTTCTACGAATCCTGCCATCGCCTGAGCGAGAGTCTGGACGATGCCGCCGGCATCCTCGGCACGGACCGCGAGGCGGTGCTCGCGCGCGAACTCACCAAGCGTTTCGAGACCGTGCTCGCCGCGCCGCTCGCCGAGCTCGCCCTGCGGGTGAAGACCGATGCCGACCAGCAGCGCGGCGAGTGCGTGCTGCTGGTCGCCGGCCACGCCGACACGGCCGAGGCCGAACTGGCGGAGGGGCGGCGCGTGTTCGCCCTGCTGCGCGAAGAGCTGCCCCCCGCGCAGGCGGCGCGCCTGGCCGCGGCGATCACCGGCGCGCCGCGGCGGCGGCTCTATGGCGCCGAGCCGGCGGACTAGAAGTCGTAGCTCACGCTCAGGCGCGCATAGCGCGGGGATTGATAGGCCGCCGCGGTCCCATACAGCGGATTGGGCGTGGTGCCGCTTCGTACCGAGTAGGGGTAGATGGCAGTCTCCCGCTGCTCGTTCAGCACATTGAACACGTTGGCGCTGAAGCCCAGGCGGCCGGCGGCGAAGTCGGGACGGTAAGTGACCCCGAGATCGAGCTGGCGGATCCAGGGCAGGCGGCCATGGCTGCCGGGCGGCGAGGGCTGGCCGTTGCACCAGTGATAGCTGTTGCCGTAACCGGCCGGGTCGGTGGCCTGCGGGCCATAGGCGCCCAGGCACTGGCGGGGTGCTCCGGAGATCACGCTGAGATTGGCCGAGGCGAGCCATTCGGGACTGAACTGGTAATACCCGTAGAACTTGAGCTGGTGCTTGCGGTCGTTGTTCTGCACGCCGTTGGCGTTTTCCATGATGTAGCTGTTGTCCCAGTCCTGCGTGGTCGAGGTGGCGGTCTGTCCGGTCGCGCGGCCCGAGGCATACAGATCCGAACGCAGCTGGCCTTCGGTGTTGCCGTAGTTGCGCGAGAAGACGTAGGTCAGCTTGCCGTACCAGGTGCCGTCGAAGGGATGCTCCAGGAAGGTTTCCAGTCCGTAGTAGCGTCGCTTGAGATGCGGGAAGCCGAATTCGGCGTTGTTCAGCCGCACCTCGCGGTACTGGCCGGAAGTGTCGATCAGGGTGAAGGTATTGGCCTTGCCCGGATTGATCAGCCAGCAGCTGACCGGGTTGCTGGCCGGCTTGCCGTCGGCGCCGGTCTCGAAGGTGACGTCGTAGCCGAGCGAGGCGGCCTTGGCCTGCACACGGTCGCCGTCGGGCAGATAGCAGTAGTCGTCGATGGCGTTGCGCAGGATCCGTTGGGTCGCCTTCGCGCCGTATACCCAGGCACTGCCCAGCGTCTTGGTGAAGCCGAGAATGAATTCGTCCTGGTATTCGGACTTGAGCCCCTTGCTGGTCACCGTTTTCGGATCAGGCAGCTGGCCGAAAGTGTTGTTGGCTGCCACGGGCGGTGAAAAGGCGACCAGCCCTGCCGGGGTGCCGTCCGGATTGATGGCGGCATAGGTGAAGTACTGCTGGGTATCAAGCTGGCCGCCGGCCGCATTCAGGGCCGGATTGAGCGGCAGCGCGAGGTAATAGCGTCCGGCATTGCCGTAGACCTTGAAGGTGGCGTCGCCATCGACATCCCAGGCGAAGCCCAGACGCGGCGCCCATTGCGGCTTGCGCTGCCGCACGAAGGCGTCGCCGGCACTGTTGTAATTGGTGAACTGGTCGTTGCGCAGGCCGAGCGACAGCAGCAGCCGCTCGGTGGCCTGCCATTTGTCCTCGACATATTGCGCGCGTTGGGCCGAGCGCACCGTGGCCAGGCTCGAGGCGACGTTGCGGATCACGTAGTAACCGCTCGCGCCGTTCGGGTAGTAGCCCGGCGCATCGACGCCGAGTCCCGTGGAGATGGGCACGAAGGGCGTTTCGGTATAACCGTAGTCCCACGAATAACCGGGCCCGGAGGTGGCCGAGCCCTGATCGATCGCCTTGGCGTTCTGGTTGTCGATGCCCAGCGTGATGGTGTGGTCGCCCAGCTGGTAACTGATGTCCAGCCGGTAGTTGTTGGTCTTGTTGCCGCGGTTGGGCGAGGTCAGGCTGTCGATGGCCTGGGCGTTGCCGATCGGGGTGCCGCCATTGAGCGCCGGGTTCTGGTATTTGATGTCGGTGACATAGGTGAGGTTAGGGTCATAGCCGACCGGCTGGCTGTAGTCGTTGGTCTTCATCTTGCCGTACATGGCCGAGACCGTGAGGTTGTCGGTGAGGTAGCCGGTGTATTTGAGCGTATACAAATCGCCGCCGGTCTTGGTGCGGTTGTCATACCCCTTGAAGCCCAGCCGTCGCCGCAGCGAATAGTCGTAGTCGTAGATCGAGCCGTTGGTTTCGTGCTTGTCCGAGGCGCCGGTGATTTCGAGGATATTGCTGTCGGTGATGTTCCAGTCCAGCTTGGCGTACCAGCGCGGATCCTTGTAGCGGTAATCCACGTACGGTTTGTTGGAGTTGTAATTGATGGTCGGATTGACCACGTGTCCTTCCTGGCGCTGGAATTCGCCGGCCACGAAGAAGAACAGTTTGTCCTTGATCAGCGGGCCGCCGGCATAGGCGCTCGCGGTGGTGGTCCACTGGCGATCCTCGCTGTCCGGGGCGTACAGGTACGGGTCGCCCGGCACCGGTGAGGCCGGCAGTCCGTTGCGGAAATAGCGGTTGCGCGCGTTGGCGCGGGCGAAGGCCGGTTCCCAGAGGAGCTGCGCGCCGAAGTGCCAGTCATTGGTGCCGCGCTTGCCGATGATGTTGATGACGCCGCCGTCGGAGCGGCCGTACATCGCGCTGTAGCCGCCGGTATAGACCTCCTCCTGCTCGATCGCGCCGTAAGGCAGCGACAGGCCGCCCAGGCCCCTCAGCGGATCGGTGGTGGAAAAACCGTTGATGTAATAGGCGTTCTCGCTGGCAGCCGAGCCGCTGAAGCTGACCAGCGAATGCCCGGTCGCGCTGGTGAAGCTGCCGCCGTTGTTGATCACCCCGGGGGCGAGCAGGGCGATGGCCTCGGCACTGCGTCCGAGCGGCAGTCTGGCCAGCTGCTCGCTGGTGATGACGGTACGCGAGTCGACGCTGGTCACGTCCACCGACGTCAGCGAGCTGGCATTGACGTCGACGCCCGCAAGCGTGCGTGCGGCCGGCGCGGCGAAGGACACTTCGACGCCGGCGCCGACCCGCACGTTCACCGCGTCGCGGGTTTCCACCGCCACGCCCTTGCGCTTTAGGACGACGGTGTAGTTGCCGACCGGCAGTTGGCTGACGGCGTAGCGGCCACGCGCATCGAGCGGGATCTCGCGAGTAAGCCCTGTGGCGCTGCGGATCAGCACGCTGTCGCCGCGGCTGGGCTCGACCGTACCGAAGATGCTGCCGGTGGTGGCCTGCGCGTGCGCGGGCTGCTGGACGCAGGTGCAGCCGATCGCGATCGCCAAGAGTTTCCGTCCGGCATTGTGGCGGATGCTCATCTTGCGTTTCCCCTTCATTGTGAGTGGCTGATGGCCGGCGCCGCATCCGCCGCGTACGTCGAGTCCCCTTGAGCTTCGACGAGGCGATTTGCCGCGATGCGCAAAACCGCATGCCGCGCCGCATGGGCGCTGCGCATGCGACGCACCGCCAGTTTGCTGCTACGCAGCATGCAAGGCCGGTTATATAACAAAGGCCGTCTGGATGTATAGAGGGCCGAATGCGGGCCATGTCGGATTTGCGCGACATCGCCAGCGGGCGCCTTGCGGCGTTCCGGCAGTGGACGGCCGCGGGCAGGCCCGTGAGGCGCCGGCTATCATGGGCGGTTCCGCCCTGCCGTCGTCGCCCTGAAGGTCCGCATGTTTTTCCGCAATCTGACCCTGTTCCGTTTCTCGCCCGCGGTCGCCGCCGGACTGGATGGCCTGGAGGAGGCGCTGGCGGCGCATCGCCTGCGCCCCTGCGGGCCATTGGAGCTCGCCACGGGCGGGTTCGTGCCGCCGGTCGGGCGTGGCGAGGCGGCCGCGCTGGTGCATGCGGTGAACGACTGCCACGGCTTCTGCGTCGGCAGCGAGGAAAAGATCCTGCCCGCCGCGGTGGTCAACGACGAACTCGCCCGCCGGCTGGAACAGATCGCCGAGGAGGACGGCCGCCGGGTCGGCGGCCGCGAGCGCAAGCGGCTCAAGGAGGCGGTCTACGCCGAGCTGCTGCCGCGCGCGTTCGTACGCGGCTCGCGCCTGTCGGGCTATCTGGATCGCCGGCAGGGCTGGCTGGTGCTCGATACTGCCAGCCGCAAGGCGGCCGAGAACGCGCTCACCCGGCTGCGCGAGGCGCTGGGCAGCTTTCCGGCGCTGCCACCCGCGCCCGAGGAGAGCCCGCGCGCGCTGATGACCGAATGGTTGGGCAGCGGCAACCTGCCCGGCGAGCTCGCGCTCGGCGATGAATGCGAGCTGCGCGACCCGGCCGGCGCCACCGGCGCGGTGGTCAAATGCCGGCGCCAGGCGCTGGATGCCGATGAGGTGAAGGAGCACCTGCGCAACGGCAAGCAGGTGTTCCAGCTCGGGCTGGTGTTCGACGAGCGGATGAGTTTCGTGCTCGGCGAGGATCTCGTCGTGCGCAAGCTCAAATTCCTCGACGCGGTCACCGAGGAGCTGCCCGACAGTCCCGAGGATGCCGCCGCCGAGGCGGACGCCGCCTTTGCGCTGCTCACCCTGGAGCTCGAGCGCCTGTTCGCGCGCATGGAGGCCTGGTTCGGGCTGGCGCGGCCGGCCGAAAGTTGACCGTACGGGCGCGTATCGCGCTGCCGGGCTTGCGCTGCCGGCCATGCCGCCGCACATTGCCGACAGGCTGACCCTTCGGCAGCGGGTGGCACATGGCGCAGCATCTGGAAGGCGACTGGCTGGAACTCACCACCGTGCGCGGCGGCAGCATCCGCGTGCTGAAATCGCCGCATCCGCGCGCGCGCCGGCTGCGCCTGACGGTGACGCCCAAGGGCGCCCGCGTCAGCTATCCGCAGGGCACCCATCCGGCCCAGATCAGCGCCTTCCTGCGCAGCCAGGCCGAATGGCTGGAGCGCAAGCTCGCCGAGCTCGACCTGCTCGCGCGGCCGCTGCCGCCGTTGCGGGTCGGCGTGCCGATCCGCTTTCCCTGGCGCGGCGGCACGGCACGCCTGGACTGGGCCGAGGGCCCCTTCCCGCGCGTGCTGCCGGCGGCGGAAGGCTTCACCGTGGTGATCCCGCGTCCGCACACGCGGGCGCTGCCGATGGCGCGCGGGCTGCTCGCCTCCCATCTGGAGGCGCAGATGCGCCGCGACGTCTCGCGCTGGATGGCCGCCTATGTGCCGCAGCTCGGCCGTGCGCCGACCGCGTTGCGCATCCGCCCGCTGAAGAGCCTGTGGGGCAGCCTGGACACGCGCGACCGCGTCAACCTCGATCTCGCCCTCGTGCTCGCGCCGCCCTCGGCGCTGCGCTACGTGCTGGTCCATGAGCTGTGCCACCTCAAGGTGCGCAGTCACGCGCCGCGTTTCTGGGCGGAGGTGGCGAAGCTTTTTCCCGACTGGCGCGAGCAGCGCGCCTGGCTGCGCGTCAACGGCGCGATGCTGAAGGCCGAGCTGGACCGCCTGGTCGCCGAGGTCGATTGAAGCCTTCCGCGGACGCCGCTCCGCGGGCAGGTCCAGCGATGGGCCCCGGGCGGCCTTTTGCGTGGGCCGAAGGTCGCGCGCCGATGGCGAGGCCGATGAGCCGGCGGCTTGGGTCCGTGCGGAGCGACGCGGCTGGCCGGCTGCCGGACGTGCGGTCGTGCAGGCCGGGGGCCGCACGGCAGGATTAGTGCGACAGCGCGAAGCCGGTGAGGATGCGCGCGACGTCGGCCGGCTTTTCCAGGATCGGCATGTGGTTGCAGCCGTACAGCACCGCGCTGTCGATCGATGCGGCGTGGCTGAGCCCCGCGCGCAGGCTGTCGAGCGCGGAGACGTCCATCACCTTGTCGTCGCGACACCACAGGCCCAGTACCGGCATGGTCAGCCGGTCCAGCCGCTGCTGCACCGCCAGGTATTGTTCGGGTCGGCGCAGCGCATCGAAGGTGCGCTCGATGAAGGCGCGGGCGGCGCGGTTGCGTGCGATGAACACGTCCTCGATGCGCCCTGGCATCGACGGCGGCCTGGCGAAGGTCAGCGCGAGCACGCGCTCGAAGCCGGCGCGGTCGTCGTAGACGAACGGATTGCGCCCGGCCAGCGATTCGCGCGCGAAGTCGTTCTCGCGCATCTTGAGGCCGAAGGCGTCGATCAACGCGAGCCCCGCCACGTGCTCGGGATGCTCGGCGGCGTACACGCCGGCGATGCCGCCGCCCATCGAATGGCCGACCAGCACGAAGCGGCCGAGCCTGAGCGCCTGCACGAAGTCTTGCAGGCGCGCGGCCTGCGCGTCGAGGTCGTAGTTGGCGCCCTCGATGCGCGAGGACTCGCCCCAGCCCGGCAGGTCGGGAATCACCAAGTGGAAATGCCCGCCGAGTTCCCTGGCCAGCGGCAGCCACACGCTGCGGTCGGCGCCGAAGCCGTGCAGCAGCACCAGCGTCGGCCCCTGGCCGCCTTCGTAGTAGACCCAGCGCGTGTCGCCGGCCTGCACGCTGTGGCTTTCCAGGTGCGCGGCCATCGCCTGCCGCGCGTTGTCGGCGCGCAGCAGCCACTGCGGCGCGAAGAGGTAACCGCCGCCGAACAGCAGCGCGAGCACGGCGATCACGACGAGCAGGAACTTCAGCCGGCGCAGCAGCAGGCGTTGCCAGAGCGGGCGGTCGATGTCGGTCATGGCGTCGTTTCGATGGTGGCGATGATGCGTGACGTGTGACGGAGAAAGCCGGCGATCACTTCGCGGCGCCGGTCTTGGATCGCTCCGCCTTGGCGAACACGCGCTCGATCGCCTCGCGCGTCAACGGGTGATAGCCGTCCCTGGCCTGCGCGTAGGCGGCCTTCGCGTAAGCAAGGCCCGCCGGCGTGGCGGCGAAGGCGCGATACACCGGCACGGTGAGATAGATGCGTCCGATGCGGGTCATGTGCTCGCGCGCGGCGCTCCACGCATCGGTGTCGCCGGCGGCGATGGCGTGGCTGTACCAGCGCATGCCGATCTCGGCATTGGGCGTGCCGGTGAGGTGCCAGGCGGCGTCGAGTTCGCGCAGCTTTGCCAGCGGGGCGTCGTCGGGCAGGCGGTCGAGGAAGTACATCCACTCCTGCGTGTTCCAGTGCTGCGCATCGAGCCGCGCTGCCGGCAGGTCGCCGGCGAGAAAGGCGGCGCGCGCCTGGTCGATGGCGTCGAAGCGCGGCGAGGTCGGCAGCGGCGCATCCTTCGGGATGCCGGGTGCATACACCCACGCGCGCACCTCGTCCCAGCCCATCTTGCCGGGATGTGCGTCGAGCAGGTTCGACTCGAGGTCGGCCAGCATGTCCTCGGTGGTGATGCTGGTGAAGGCGTGGCGATGGAAGTAGCCCTTGAGCCAGGCGTCGAAATCGGCGCGGCCGAAGCGCTGCTCCAGCGTGCGCAGGAACCACGAGCCCTTGTCGTAGGCGACGTCGGAGAGCGCATCGTCGGCGCCGATGCCGCGCGGCTCGGGGGCGAGACGTTGCGCGTTCGCCGGCAGCGTGCCGATCGACTTCTGCAGCGCGCGGGCGGACAGCAGCGCCTCCTCGTCGGCCAGCGCCTTGCCGTACACGGCTTCGGTGATGCGGCCCTGCACGTAGGTGGTGAAGCCCTCGTTGAGCCAGATGTCGCGCCACGCCGCGCTGGTCACCAGATTGCCCGACCATGAATGGGCGAGCTCGTGCGAGACCAGCGAGACCAGGCTCTTGTCGCCGACCAGCACGGTCGGCGTGGCGAAGGTCATGTCGGGGTTCTCCATGCCGCCGAAGGGGAACGAGGGCGGCAACACCAGCAAGTCGTAGCGGCCCCACGCATAGGGGCCGTACAGCGACTCGGTGGTGGCGATCAGTCGCTCGGTGTCCTCGAACTCGTGCGCGGCCTTGTCCACCACGGCCGGTTCCGCATACACCGCCGAGCGCGGGCCGGTTTCCCTCACCGCGAGGTCGCCGGCGGCGATGGCGAGCAGGTAGGAGGGAATGGGATGCGGCTGGTCGAAGCGGAAGTCGCCATCGAGCGGATGCCCGGCGCCGTTGAGCGCGCTCATCACCACGCGCACGTTGGCCGGCGCACTGACGTGCGCATCGTAGGTGAAGCGGATCGCCGGTGAGTCCTGCAGCGGCACCCACGAGCGCGCATGGATGGATTCGCTCTGCGAGAACATGAAGGGCTGGCGTTTGCCGGCGGTCTGCGCGGGAGCGAGCCATTGCAGGCCCGAGGCCGCGGGCGAGGTCGCATAGGTGATGCGCACCTGCGCCGGATGACTCGGCGCGGCGATGGTGAGCTTGCTGCCCAGCTCCGCGTCGCGTGGCGCCAGGGTGTAGGGGAGCGGGGAGGTGTGGCCTTCGCCGTCGATCGCCTCGACGTGCGCGATGGCGAGGTCGCGCGTGTCCAGCACCAGCGCGGCGGCCTTGGGGTCGATCCAGTCCAGCGTCAGCGTGGCGTGGCCGGCGAGCACGCGATGCGGGAAATCGAGCCTGAGGTCGAGCGCGAGGTGGCGGACGCGGACCTCGTCCGGTTGCGCATAGGAATGCGGATCGGCCGCCTGCGCGGCGACGGGCGCGAGGGTCGACAGCAGGACGGCGAACAGCACTGGGCGCATGGGTATCCATCGCGGTCGGGCAATGGATCAGTATGCCATCGCCGCCGTACCGCCTTGGGCCGCCTTCAGAACACCACGCGGGCGCCCAGCATCAGCGTGCGGCCCGGGGCGGGCTCGAAATAGCGTCCGTTGCTTTCATTGACGATCACCGACCCCACCACGTGGCGGTCGGCGAGGTTGTCGACGCGGGCACTGAGTTCCAGGCGATCGATGCCGGCGAGCTGCCAGCCATAGCCGAGGTCGGCGCCGAGCAGGGCATAGCCGGCGGCGCGCGCGGTGTGTGCATCGTCGGCATAGGTCGCCGCCACCGCCTGCAGGCCGAAACCCTGGCGCCAGCCCAGATCGCCGCCATGCTGGAGCCGCAGCGAGCCGTAGTGGCGCGGCACGCCGGGCAGGACGGCGCCGGCGTGGATGCGCAGCTCGGGCGTGACGCACGGTGCGGCCGCGCAGGTGGTGAAGCCGTCGCGGTAATAGGCAAGCAGATGGGTGAAGCCGGCGCTCAACTGCCAGCCGGCGACCGGCCGGCCGCTCAGTCCGAGTTCGTAGCCCTGACGGCGGACGCTGCCGACATTACGGTAGCTGGCGCGGCCGTCGACGTTGGCGGCGACCGCCAGCTCGTGGCGGCTGTCGGCACGGAAGGCCGCGGCCTCGAGTTCCAGCGCCGGCAATGGTTGCCATTTGAGCCCGAGCTCCCGCTGCACGGGACGCAGGTCGAGGGCGAGGCGGCACCGTGCGCGTGTCGAGATCGAGCCGCAGCGCCTGGACCTGTACCGCGGGCAGGCTGGCGGGGTTGCCCTGCGCCGCCGCGGCGAGCGGCGCGCCGAGGACGGCGGTCCATGGCCATCGTGTGGTGTCGCATCCGCGTCGCGCCGTCCGGCAGAAAGCTGCGGCGGCGCGGAAGCGGATGCGTGGCGGCACGCTCAGAAGAACCCGAGCTTTTTGGGCGAGTAGCTGACCAGGAGGTTCTTGGTCTGCTGGTAGTGGTCGAGCATCATTTTGTGCGTCTCGCGGCCGATGCCCGACTGCTTGTAGCCGCCGAAGGCCGCATGCGCGGGATAGGCGTGGTAGCAGTTGGTCCACACCCGGCCGGCCTGGATGCCACGGCCCATGCGATAGCAGGTGTTGATGTTGCGGCTCCACACGCCGGCGCCCAGGCCATAGAGCGTGTCGTTGGCGATGGCGAGCGCCTCGGCCTCGTCCTTGAAGGTGGTCACCGACACCACCGGGCCGAAGATCTCCTCCTGGAAGATGCGCATCTTGTTGTGGCCGACGAACACGGTCGGCTGCACGTAATAGCCGTCCTTGAGCTCGCCCTCCAGCACCGTGCGCGCACCGCCGGTCAGCAGCTTGGCGCCTTCCTGCTTGCCGATGTCGATGTAGGAAAGGATCTTCTCCAGCTGCTCGGAGGATGCCTGCGCGCCGATCATCGTCGCCGGGTCGAGCGGGTTGCCCTGGCGGATCGCCTTGACCCGCTCCAGCGCGCGCTCCATGAAGCGGTCGAAGATCGACTCCTGGATCAGCGCGCGGCTCGGGCAGGTGCACACCTCGCCCTGGTTGAGCGCGAACATGGCGAAGCCTTCCAGCGCCTTGTCGAAGAAGTCGTCGTCCGCGGCCATGACGTCTTCGAAGAAGACGTTGGGCGACTTGCCGCCGAGTTCCAGCGTCACCGGAATCAGGTTCTGGCTGGCGTACTGCATGATGAGCCGGCCGGTGGTGGTCTCGCCGGTGAAGGCGATCTTGGCGATGCGCGGACTCGAGGCGAGCGGCTTGCCGGCTTCCAGGCCGAAACCGTTGACGATGTTGAGCACGCCGGCGGGCAGCAGGTCGCCGACCAGTTCCGCCCAGACCAGGATCGACACCGGGGTCTGCTCGGCGGGCTTGAGCACCACGCAGTTGCCGGCGGCGAGCGCCGGGGCGAGCTTCCAGGCCGCCATCAGCAGCGGGAAGTTCCACGGGATGATCTGCCCGACCACGCCGAGCGGCTCGTGGAAGTGGTAGGCGACGGTGGTCTCGTCGATCTCGCCGATCGTGCCTTCCTGCGCGCGGATGCAGCCGGCGAAATAGCGGAAGTGGTCGATCGCCAGCGGCAGGTCGGCGTTCAGCGTCTCGCGCACCGGCTTGCCGTTGTCCCAGGTCTCGGCATAGGCGAGCAGGGCGAGGTTTTCCTGCATGCGGTCGGCGATGCGGTTGAGGAGGTTCGCGCGCTCGGCCGGCGGCGTCTTGCCCCAGGCGTCCTTGGCCGCGTGCGCGGCGTCGAGCGCGGCCTCGATGTCGTCCTTGTCCGAACGCGGCACCTCGCAGAACGCCTGGCCGGTGATCGGCGTCACGTTCTCGAAATACCGGCCATTGACCGGCGGCACCCAGCGCCCGCCGATGTAGTTGCCATAGCGCTGCTTGAAGGGAACCTGCACGGGAAGATGCTGCTGCGCGAGTGGGGTCATGGCATCGCTCCTGGTTTTGAGAGGGTGGAGAGGCCTCGCGGGGCGCCCGCCAGGCCTGCCCGCCGATTATGCGCCCGGCGCTCGCCGCGCTTTCGCACGCGTCCGACGAAAGTCGCAACGCCTGGGGTCAGTCGGCGCGTACCGGCAGGTCCAGGTAGTCGCGGCTCTGCATCTCGATCAGGCGCGATTCGGTGCGGCCGAACTCGGCGCGCAGGCGCTCGCCGTCGTAGAGCTCGGTGACCGGCGCGGCGGCCGAGAGCACCAGCTTGACGCGGCGGTCGTAGAGCGTGTCCACCAGCAGGATGAAACGCTTGGCGGCGTCATCGTCGGCGCCGGTGAATTGCGGCACGTTGCTGACGATGACGGTGGGGAAGGCACGCGCGATGGCGAGGTAGTCGGCCGCGCCGCGCGGGCCTTCGCACAGGGCGTCGAAATCGAACCAGACCACGCCCTCGGCGCGCCGGCGCAGCGGAATCGGCCGGCCATGCACGTCGAGCACGCCGCCTTCCTGCACCTCGCCCGCGGCCTGGGACTGGAAGATGCGCTCGAGCGCGTGCTCGGCCTCGCGGCCAGGCGGGGTGAGGTAGACCGGCGCCTGGGTCAGCGCGCGCAACCGCCAGTCGTGCGGCGAGCGCAGTTCGACCACGTGGCAGTGGCGCTCGATGAGATCGATCGCCGGCAGGAAGCGCGCGCGCTGCAGGCCGTCCTTGTACAGCTCGCGCGGCGGCGTGTTGGCGGTGGTGACCAGGGTGACGCCCTCGTCGAACAGCGCCTCCAGCAGGTTGGCCAGGATCATCGCATCGCCGATGTCGCTGACCAGGAACTCGTCCAGGCACAGCACGCGGCAGCGCCGGGCG
Source organism: Aerosticca soli (assembly GCF_003967035.1). GTDB lineage: Bacteria > Pseudomonadota > Gammaproteobacteria > Xanthomonadales > Rhodanobacteraceae > Aerosticca > Aerosticca soli. The sequence continues at coordinate 332,698 of NZ_AP018560.1, forward strand.
AGCTCGGCCGCCACCTCGCGCAGCGGGTCCTGGCGTTCGCCGATGGCCCGCAGGCGTTCGTGCACCTCGGCCATGAAACGGTGGAAATGCCGGCGCAGCGCCATGCCGTGCGGCAGGCTGGCGGCGAACAGGTCCATCAGGAAGGTCTTGCCGCGTCCGACCCGGCCCCACAGGTAGAGCCCGGGGATCGGTTCGCGCGGCTCGCCGCCGACCAGCGCGCGCAGCCGGCCGAGCAGGCCACCCGGCGCCGGCGCCGCGGTGAGCGACGCGTGCAGGCGGTCGAGTTCGGGCAGCACCGCCTGCTGCGCGGGATCGGCCTCCCAGCGGTGCGCGGCGACGCCTTCCTGATAACGCGCACTGGGCGCGAGCGGAACGGTGGCAGACATGCTTTGCGTTTTTCCCGAAGGCTCAGCCGCGCGGCGGCGGCAGCCAGTCGCGCACGGCGTGCTTGACCGCTCCGCGCAGGTCCATCAGCCGACGGTGGAAGAAATGCCCGGTGTCGGGCATGCGGATGAGCTCGGGTGGCCGCTCCAGCGTGGCGATCCAGTCGAACACCGCCTTGGGATCGACCACCTCGTCGGCCTCGCCCATCACCACCAGCCAGTGGCAGCCGGGCAGCGCAAAGCCGTCGAACGGCCAGCGCCCGACCGGCGGCGCCACGCTGATCAGCGCGTCGGCGCGCAGGGCCGCGGCCATGCTCAAGGTGACGTAGCTGCCGAAGGAAAACCCGGCCAGCCACAGCGCATCGTCGGGCCGCACCCGGCGCACCCAGGCCGCCACAGCGGCCAGATCCTCGCGCTCGCCGATGCCGTCGGCATAGCGGCCTTCCGAAGCGCCAGTGCCGCGGAAATTGAAGCGCACGGTGTCCAGCCCCGACTCGCGTAGCGCGCGTTCGAGCATGGTCACCACCTTGTTGTGCATGGTGCCGCCCTGCAGCGGGTGCGGGTGGCAGATCACCGCCGTACCGCGCCGGGCATGGGCGCGATCGGCGACGTCGGTGGCCGTTTCCAGCCGGCCGGCAGGGCCGGTCAGCATGAAAGTCGCCGCGCGTTCGGGGAAACGGTCGGGATCGTCGGGCAGGGCAGCGAAAGTCATGCCGACATGATAACCGCCAGGCCGTGGCGACGACGTCGAGTCCTGGGGCCTCGCGGCGGTCGGCAAGCCTGCCAATGGCGATGCCGATGCGCGATGCATGCCGGCTCGGGCTACCGGCCGCATCACACGCGGCGGCGCGGCGTGCGAACGCCTCACACCAGCGGCTCGGCCACCGGCCGGCGCGCGCCGAGCGCGGTGCCGGTCGCGGCGAGCATGATCGCGCCGATCGCCAGCCACTGCAGCGCGCCGAGTCGTTCGCCGAGAAACAGCACGCCCGCCAGCGCGGCGATCGCCGGCTCCAGGCTCAGCAGCACGCTGAACGTGCGCGCCGGCAGCCGGGTCAGCGCGAGCATTTCCAGCGAATAAGGCAGCGCGGAGCTCAGCAGTGCCACGCCGAGCGCGAGCGGCACCAGCGCCGGCGTGAACAGCGCGGTGCCGGCATGCGCGAAACCGACCGGCACCGCCAGCAGCGCCGCGACCGTGGTGCCCCAGGTCACCGCATCGCCGCCGTGCGCGGCACCGGCCCGCTGCCCCAGCACGACGTACAGCGCCCAGCCGACACCGGCGATGAGCGCCCACAGCACGCCGCGCGGATCGAGCCCGTGCAGCGCGCCGCGCAGCGGCAGCAGCAGCCACAGCCCGAGCACGATCAGCGCGATCCAGCACACGTCCAGCCAGCGCCGCGATCCAAGCAGCGCCAGCGCCAGCGGTCCGGTGAACTCCAGCGCCACCGCGATGCCGAGCGGAATCGTGCGCAGCGCGAGATAGAACGAGAGATTCATCGCCCCGAGCGCCAGGCCATAGCCGACCAGCGCGCGCCAGCCGATGCCGCGCCGCATGCGTCGCCACGGTCGCCGCCAGGCGAGCAGCACCAGCGCACCGAGCCCCAGCCGGTACGCGGTCGCCCCCTGCGCGCCGACGGCGGGAAACAGCTGCTTGGCCAGCGCCGCGCCGCACTGGTAGGACACCATCGCGATCAGGAGCGCGCCGAGGGCGATCGCGATGCGGGCGGAAGAGGTATCCCGAAGCATGCGCTACACCCTGCCGTGGCGAAAGCAGCTGACCAGGTGGTCGTCGACCATGCCAGTGGCCTGCATGAAGGCGTAGCAGATGGTGCTGCCGACGAAACGGAAGCCGCGCCGCTTGAGCTCGCGGCTCATGCGGTCGGACTGCGCGGTGGTGACCGGCACTTCGGCCGGTGAGTGCCAGTGGTTGCGGATCGGCGCGCCGTCGACGAACGACCACAGATAGCCGTCCAGACTGCCGAATCGCGCGACGACTTCCAGCGCGGCGCGGGCGTTGTCGCGCATGGCCAGGAGCTTGGCGCGGTTGCGGATCAGGCCGGCGTCGAGCAGCAGGGCCTCGATCTCGGCATCGGGCATCGCCGCCACGCGGGCGATGTCGAAACCATGCAGCACGTCGCGGTAGCGCGGCCGCTTGACCAGCACGGTGCGCCAGGACAGCCCGGCCTGCGCGCCCTCCAGGCACAGGAACTCGAACAGCGCGCGATCCTCGTGCAGCGGCACGCCCCATTCGGTGTCGTGATAGCCGGTCAGCGGCTCACCGACCGCCCAGTGACAGCGCAGCACGTCGATCATCGGCATCGCCCGGGGGAAAGGCTGGTCACTGTAGCGCAAGGCGCCGGCTACACTGGCCCGCCGCCCTGGCATCGTCATGGCTGCAGATCCCGCGCGCCGCGCCGCCTTCGTCGCCCTGCCGATCACCGTGCTGATCTGGGCGTTGAGCTGGATCGTGATGAAGCAGGCCCTGCGCTGGATCGGTCCGTTCGATTTCGCCGCCCTGCGCTACCTTTTGGGCAGCGCGGTGCTGTTCGCCGCGCTCGCGCTCACCCGCCAGCCGCTGCGGCCGCCGCCGTGGCTGCCGACGCTGGCGGTGGGCCTGTGCCAGACCGCCGCCTTCCAGGGACTGGGGCAATGGGCGCTGCTCGACGGCGGCGCCGGTCGGGTGGCGCTGCTTTCCTACACCATGCCGTTCTGGGCGGTGCTGCTGGCCTGGCCGATCCTGGGCGAGCGGCCCGGTCGGCGACAGGTCGCCGGGCTGCTTTTCGCCGGTGCCGGGCTCCTCTGCATCCTCGAACCCTGGCACGGCCTTGGCCAGGCGCGCAGCACCGTGATCGCGCTCGCCGGCGGCGTCGCCTGGGCGCTGGGCACCGTGCTCAGCAAGCGCCTGCTGCGACGGGCGAGCGTGCCGGTGCTCACCTTCACCGCCTGGCAGATGCTCGCCGGCGCGCTCGTCCTGGCGGCGTTTGCCTGCTGGGTGCCGCAGCGGCCGCCGCAGTGGGGCCTGCCGCTGTTCGGTGCGCTGCTCTACAGCGGCGTGCTGGCCTCCAGCGTGGCCTGGGCGCTGTGGCTGGTGGTGCTGCGGCACCTGCCGACCACGGTGGCGAGCCTGGGCAGCCTGGGCGTGCCGGTGACCGGCGTGCTGCTCGCCTGGCTGCTGCTCGGCGAGCAACCGGATGCCTGGGAAGGGCTCGGCATCGCGCTGATCCTCGCCGGACTCGCGGCGGTGAGCGGGGTGTCCCTCGCGCGGCCTCGCGCCTGACGCGCGGTCAGGCCGGCAGGTCGACGTTGCCGCCGCTCAGCACCACGCCGATGCGGCGGCCGGTGAGGATGTCGTGAGACGAGCCGCGCATCCACCTTCTCGCAGCGAGTGGCCACGTGCTCGAATCCGGGCAATGGCGAGGCGCTTGTGGATGCGGGGTGTGGCGCTTTGCCAGCTGCGCGGCATGGGGCGGGGCGGCATGCCGACGAAACGCTGCCGAAAGGTCGGCCGTCCGAAGATATTAAGACATCCGTTTTTTTAGGCTTAAGCTACGTCATGACCTGGTGGTCCGCCTTGATTGACGCCTGCAGCCGGCACGGCGTGGTTCCGGTCCTCACTTGGCTGCATTTGGACAAGTTGGCGGGGGATCCGCGCGAGATTGCAGAAGCCATACTGATCGCCCTGCTGCAGGTGACGATCATCGCCTGCATTTTCCGGCCACTGGAAAGCCTGGTGCCGGCGGAGCGTTGGACTCATCGCAAGTACACCCGGGTGGATTGGCAATATACGTTGCTGATGCTGTTGGGCATCTTCCCGCTGTTTTCCTATCTGGTGCTGACACCGATCAGTAACTATTTCGGTGGTGCCAACAGCGGCCCCGATGACAGTGCCAGCAAGTCTCCCTTGGGCTTGCTGCATTGGTTTCCATGGCTCGGCCAGCATCCGTTGCTGCTGTTCGTGGCTTATTACGTCGTTTATGACCTGGTTTATTACTGGATGCACCGTGTCCAGCACGCATTGCCATGGTGGTGGGCATTACATTCGATGCATCACAGTCAGCGTCAGATGAGTTGTTGGACGAACGACCGCGGCAGTTTAGTGGATGGCTTCCTGCAATCCATGGTGCTCGCGGGAGTCGGACTGCTGATCGGGGTCGCGCCGGCTGAATTCGCATGGCTGATGCTGCTGGGTGAATTGGTACAGAACTTCTCCCATGCCAACGTGCGCCTCGGTTTCGGCCCGATCTTCGGAAAGCTGTTCGTCGATCCGCGTTTTCATCGACTGCACCATATGGTGGCCGATCCGCAGCGTCCAGGCTTGCACAACTGCAATTTTGGCCAAGTGTTTTCGATCTGGGACGTATTGTTCGGTACCGCCTTGTATGGTGAACCGTTGCACCCTACCGGCGTGGCCGATCCCATGGTGGATGCGGACAATCAGTATGGTTTGATGGGTCTGCATTGGGCAGCGTTTCGGCGATTCTGGGGGGCGGTCTGGCGAATTTCCGGCTGGCGACTGGGCGAGGTGTCCTTTGATGCACGCTATCGGCCGGTACCTGTGACGCATGAAATGCCCGTCATCAAACCCGATGTCGTAGCGGTCGAAGCCGTGGATTGAGTCTGACGGCGCGCTGGATCAGGCCGGCAGGTCGACGTTGCCGCCGCTCAGCACCACGCCGATGCGGCGGCCGGCGAAGGTGTCGCGTGCGGCGAGCAGTGCGGCGAGTACGGTGGCGCTGGACAGTTCCACCACCTGCTTGAGATGGCGCGCGATGAGTCGCTGCGCGGCGTCGCTGGCCGCGTCCTCGACGGTGATCACGCGCACGCGGTGGGCGCGCAGCGCCGCGAGGTTGGGCCGGCCGATCAGCGCGCGCAGGCCGTCGCAGCGGGTGTCGGGAACGACGTCCTCCACGCGCCGGCCGCAGGCCAGCGAGCGCGCCGCATCGTCGGCGCCGGCCGGTTCGGCGGCGAAGAGTTCGAGCCGGGGTTCGAGCCCGTGCGCGGCGATCGCCACCCCGGCGGCCAGCCCACCGCCGCCGACCGGCACCAGCAGCGCGTCGAGCCCGCGTGTCTGCGCGAGCAGCTCCAGCGCCAGCGTGCCTTGACCGGCGATCACGCGCGGGTCGGCATAAGGGTGCACCAGCGTCGCGCCGGTCTGCGCCGCGATCGCGGCCGCCGTGGCCTCGCGCGCGGCCTGTGTCGGCGCGCAGCGGTGCAGCACCGCGCCAGCCTGCACGATCGCCTCCAGCTTGGTGCGCACCGCGCCCTCGGGCACCACGATGTGCGCCGGGATGCCGCGCAACGCGGCGGCGAGCGCGAGCGCCAGGCCATGGTTGCCGGAGGAATGGGTGACCACGCCGCGCGCGGCCTGCTGCGCATCCAGCGCCTGCACCGCGTTGCAGGCGCCGCGGAACTTGAACGCGCCGCCGCGCTGCAGATGCTCGGCCTTGAAGAACAGCTCGGCGCCGGCCAGCGCATCGAGCGCGTCGCTGCGCAGCACTGGCGTCACGCGGGCATGCGGGGCGATGCGCGCGGCGGCGTCGCGCACGTCATCGAGGGTCGGCAGGTCGAAGCTCACGGCAAGGCTTGTCAGGCGACGGGGCGGCCGGCATGGTAACGCGCCGCCTTGTCGTTGAAAGCCCTCCATGACCGACCGCCACGACACCCCGATCCGCCTTGCCGACTACACGCCGCCGCCGTGGCGGGTGAGCACGGTGGACCTCGCCTTCGACCTCGCCATCGATGCCTGCGAGGTCACCGCGCACCTGGCACTGGTGCGCGAGGATGCGAACGCCCCGCTCCGGCTCGACGGCGAAGGGCTGGAGCTGCTCGCCATCGCGCTCGATGGCCGGCCGCTCGCAGCCGGCGAGTGGCGTTACGCCGACGACATGCTGGAAGTGCCGGGCGCGCGCGACGGCAGCGTGCTGGAAACGCGCGTGCGCCTGCGCCCTGCGGACAACACCGCGCTGGAGGGGCTGTATCTTTCCGGCTCGCGCGAGCGCGGCTTCCTGCTCACCCAGTGCGAGGCGCAGGGTTTTCGCCGCATCACCTTTTTTCCCGACCGTCCCGACGTGCTGGCGTGCTACAGCGTCACCCTGCGTGCCGATCGCGCGCGCTTTCCGGTGCTGCTCGCCGGTGGCAATCCGGCCGGCGCGGGCGATCTCGACGACGGCCGCCACTTCGCGCGCTTCGTCGATCCCCATCCCAGGCCGAGTTATCTGTTCGCGCTGGTCGCGGGACACCTGGAACATCGCGAGCGCGACTACGTCACCGCCGACGGCCGCCCGGTGAAGCTCAAGATCTGGTCCGAGGCCGACGCCATAGACCGCTGCGGCTTCGCGCTCGATGCGCTGGAGCGCGCCATGCGCTGGGACGAGCAGGCGTACGGGCGCAACTACGACCTCGACGTGTTCCACGTCGTCGCCACCCACGACTTCAACATGGGCGCGATGGAGAACAAGGGGCTCAACATCTTCAACGCCAAGTATCTGCTGGCCGATCCGGCGGTCACCACGGACGACGAATACCGCGCCATCGAGGCGGTGGTCGGGCACGAGTATTTCCACAACTGGACCGGCAACCGCGTCACCTGCCGCGACTGGTTCCAGCTCTCGCTCAAGGAAGGGCTCACCGTGTTCCGCGAGCAGCAGTTCATCGCCGCGCTGCATGTGCCGGCGCTGAAGCGCATCGAGGACGTCGCCCTGCTGCGGCGCACGCAGTTCCCCGAGGATGCCGGCCCGCTGGCGCATCCGGTGCGCCCGGCCGAATACCGCGCGATCGACAACTTCTACACCGCGACGGTGTACGAGAAGGGCGCCGAGCTGGTGCGCATGATCGCCGGCCGGCTCGGCGCGGCCGGCTTCCGTCGCGGCATGGATTTGTACTTCGCCCGCCACGACGGCCGCGCGGCGACGATCGAGGATTTCCTCGCCGCGCTCGGCGAGGCCAACGGGCTGGATCTCGCGCCGTATCTGGCCTGGTACGCGCAGGCTGGCACGCCGCGCGTCACCGCCCGCGGCGAATACGACGAAGTCGCGCGCAGCTACACGCTGCAGCTTCGCCAATCCACCCCGCCCACGCCCGGCCAGCCGGAAAAGCGCCCGTTGCCGATCCCGCTCAAGCTCGCCCTGTTCGACCGCGAAGGCCGCCTGCTGCCGCTGCATCTGGACGGGGCGGCGTCCGCGGGCGCGACCGAGTGCGTGGTGGTGCTCGATGAGGCCGAGCAGAGCTTCGTCTTCCGCCAGGTCGAGACGCCGCCGGTGCCTTCGCTGCTGCGCGATTTCTCCGCGCCGGTGATCCTCGCGTGCGACTACGCGCCGGCAGATCTCGCGCTGCTGCTCGCTCACGATCCGGACGGCTTCAACCGCTGGGAGGCCGGCCAGCAGCTGGCCCGGCGCGCCTGGCAGGCGCTGCGCGACGGCCGCGACGATGATGCCTCGCTCGCGCACTGGTGCGCGGCGTTGCGGCGGTCCTTCGATGAGGCCTCGCTCGATCCGGCCCTGCTCGCCGAACTGCTGACGCCGCCGGGCGAGATCGAGCTTACCGAGGGCGACACCGCGGTTGATCCGGTGCGCGTGCACGTGCTGCGCGAGAGGCTCGAACGTCATCTGGCCGACACGCTCGGCGACCGGCTGGCATCGCGCTACCACGAACTTTCGGCCGTCGGCGATGACGATCGCCTCGATGCCCCCGCGCAGGCCCGTCGCCGGCTCAAGCGCCGCGTACTGGCGCTGTGGGCCTTGCGCGATCCAGCCGCCGCCTTCGCCGCCGCCGCACAGCAATACGCACGGGCCCCCGGCATGACCGACCGGCTCGCCGCGCTCACCGTGCTGGTCCATCGCGAGGCGCCGCAGGCGGCCGCGGCACTGGCCGATTTCCGCGCCCGCCATGCAGAGGACGCCCTCGCGCTCGACAAGTGGTTCGCCGTGCAGGCCCAGCAGCCCGGCGATGCCGCGCTCGCGCGGGTGCGCGCGCTGGAGGCCGACCCGGCCTTCACGATGAAGAACCCGAACCGCGTGCGGGCGCTCTGGGGCAGCTACGCCCACGGCAACCCGAGCGGCTTCCATCGCGCCGACGGCGCCGGCTACCGCTTCCTCATCGAGCGCCTGCGTGCACTCGATGCGCTCAATCCGCAGGTCGCCGCGCGCCTGGCCACCGCCTTCAACGGCTGGTCGCGTCTGGAACCCGGCCGGCGCGAGATCGTGCGCGAACTCCTCGCCGGCCTGGCCGCCGAGCCGCGGCTTTCCTCCAACCTCGCCGAAATCCTCGCCCGGCTGCTGGCCGGGTGAGGCGCAATTGTTGTCATCGTCCGGCAGGCGTCGGCTCACTCAATTACAGTCCTAGAGTGGCAAGGCACACATCCGGACGAGAGCTACGACATGACGCGTCGTGACCGCAGACTGTATGGGCACCTGGCGCGGGTGGCCGCATGAAAATCCGCGCAAAGGCTAAGGATGACGTGCTACTGCTGCTGTCGGCCACGGTGTGCTGCATGCTCGCGTGGGGGTTCTGGCACTTCCTGGGACAGGCGGCTTTTTCCACTTTGCTGGTGATCCTCACCGTGGGCCTGCTGGCGGACAACGTGCGCCTGCGCCGCAAGTTGGATGTGCTCTCACGGGGCGGGCCGGCTCGCCAATGAGGCGTTTGTGCAGCGCGTCGGTCATGCCGCGTGATGCGCCTCACAATTGCCCATGTCGGGCGTGTGACTTGACCCTTTGCGGCACAAATGGACCCGCCAGGGCCGTTATAGTCACCGCATCTTCAGGGTGGCGCGGGCACAGTGGTGCCGCAACGCCGCTCTGGCACCGGCTTCTGGCGCCCGGCACAACGGTCATCCTGGATTCCCCCTGTTCCTGAAGACCGCCGGGCGCCAGATCTTCTTCCGCAAGGCCGCTACTGCCGGCCTTGGCATCAGGCGGAAGCAAAAAATGGCGGCGTCGGAGGGCTCCGACGCCGCCTGCTCCCCTTCCCGGCGCGTGGCCGGACCCCTGTCAGTCCGCCTCGGCGCGCGCAGTGAGCGCGCAGCCTTTGCCCGCGAAAGTGCGCCAAGCGTCGTGCAACCGCCGTGCCATCGGCACGCTGCCGTTTGCCTCGGCGTGGTCATCGCGGCGGCGCCGGGCGAAAATGGCGGTCCTGCGGCCCAGTCGGGTCGCCGGTCAGCGCGAGGCCCAATCCCATGTTCCATCCCACCCGCTATGACGTGATCGTGGTCGGCGGCGGCCACGCCGGCACCGAGGCGGCCCTGGCCGCGGCGCGCACGGGCGCGCGCACGCTGCTCGTCACCCACAACCTGGAGACGATCGGCGCGATGAGCTGCAACCCGGCCATCGGCGGCATCGGCAAGGGCCATCTGGTCCGGGAGATCGACGCGCTCGGCGGGGCGATGGCGCATGCGGCAGATCTTGCCGGCATCCAGTGGCGCACGCTCAATGCCTCGAAGGGGCCGGCGGTGCGCGCCACCCGCTGCCAGGCGGACCGCGCGCTGTACAAGGCGGCGATCCGTCGCATCGTCGAGTCGCAGCCCAACCTCGAGCTGTTCCAGCAGGCGGTGGACGATCTCATCATCGAGCGCGGCCGCGTCGCTGGCGTGGTGACGCAGATGGGCGTGCGCTTCCAGGCTCGCGCGGTGGTGCTCACCGTCGGCACGTTCCTCGCCGGCAAGATCCACATCGGCCCGGCGCAATACGCCGGCGGCCGCGCTGGCGACGCGCCGGCCTCCGCGCTCGCGCAACGGCTGCGCGAACTGCCGCTGGCGGCCGATCGGCTGAAGACCGGCACGCCGCCGCGCATCGACCGGCGCAGCATCGATTTCTCGCAGCTCGAGGAACAGCCCGGGGACGATCCGGCGCCGGTGTTCTCGTTCCTCGGCGCGCGCGACGAGCACCCGCGCCAGGTGAGCTGCTGGATCACCCATACCAGCGCGCGCACCCACGAGATCATCCGCGATGCGCTCGACCGCTCGCCGCTCTACACCGGCCAGATCGAGGGCGTGGGCCCGCGCTATTGCCCGTCGATCGAGGACAAGGTGGTGCGCTTCGCCGACAAGGCCTCGCACCAGATCTTCATCGAGCCGGAGGGGCTGGACAGCTTCGAGATCTATCCCAACGGCATCTCCACCTCGCTGCCGTTCGACGTGCAGCTCGCGCTGGTGCATTCGATCCCCGGCTTCGAGCGCGCGCACGTCACCCGCCCCGGCTATGCCATCGAGTACGACTACTTCGACCCGCGCGGCCTCGCGCCTTGGCTGGAAACCCGCGCCATCCCCGGGCTGTATTTCGCCGGCCAGATCAATGGCACCACCGGCTATGAGGAGGCCGCCGCGCAAGGGCTCGTCGCCGGCCTCAACGCCGCCCGCATGGCGCGCGGCGAGGCGCCGTGGTATCCGCGCCGCGACGAGGCCTACATCGGCGTGCTGATCGACGACCTCACCGGCAACGGCACCAGCGAGCCGTATCGCATGTTCACCTCGCGCGCCGAATACCGGCTGAGCCTGCGCGAGGACAACGCCGACCTGCGGCTCACCGAAACCGGCCACGCGCTCGGCGTGGTGACGCAGGCGCGCTACGACGCGCTGCGCGCCAAGCGCGAGGCGGTCGAGCGCGAGACGCAGCGCCTGGCCGCGCTGTGGGCCGCGCCGACCAATGCGCTCGGTGCGGCGCTGGAGCGCACGCTCGGTCTCGCGCTGAGCCGCGAGACGGCGGCGCTCGATCTCCTGCGCCGGCCGGAGCTCGACTACGCCACCCTCGTCGCCGTGCCTGGTTTCGGTCCCGGCGCCGACCGCGAGGACGTCGCCGCGCAGGTGGAGGTGCAGGTCAAGTACGCCGGCTACCTCGAGCGTCAGCGCGAGGAAATCGCCCGCCAGCGCCGGCACGAGCACACGCCGATCCCGGCGGACTTCGACTACGGCGCGGTCCGCGGACTCTCGGCCGAGGTGCGGCTCAAGCTCGAGCGCGCGCGGCCGGTCACGCTCGGCCAGGCGGCGCGCATCAGCGGCGTCACCCCGGCGGCGATCTCGCTGCTGCTGGTGCATCTGAAGCGTCGCGCGGCCTGAAATCGCCGCGTCCAATGCCGGGGTGCCGGCCGGCCGTGGCATCATGGTCTTCAAGTTTTCAAACGGCATCGGGGAAACCAAGCGATGGAGATCTGGATCGGCCGCGACGGCGAACGCCATGGCCCGTACAAGGAGGAACAGGTGCGCGCCTGGCTGCGCAGCGGCGAACTGAGCCGCGACGATCTCGGCTGGCGCGAGGGCCTGGCCGACTGGCGGCCGCTGTCGGTGCTGTTCCCGGAAGAGACCGTCGTGCCGCCGGCCGTGCCGCCCGCCGCTCCGCCGGCCCCGGTCTGGCCGCAGTCGGCGCCGGCGCTGGCGCCGGCCGGCTTCTGGCAGCGCGTGGCGGCCTATCTCATCGACGCGCTGGTGTTGTGGATTCCCAATCTGCTGCTCGGCAACCTGCTCGGCGAGCGCCAGGCACAGGCCGCCCTGCAGCAGGCGCAGATGCTGGCCGGCAACGATCCGCAGCTGATGATGCAGGCCATGCAGGCCTACCTGCATGCGGCCGCGCCGGCGGTGCTGGCGCAGATGCTGCTCGGCTGGCTGTACTTCGCGCTGTGCGAAAGCTCGGTCTGGCAGGCCACCGTCGGCAAACGCGCGCTCGGCCTGCGCGTCACCGATCTGGCCGGCCGCCGGATCGGTTTTGCCAAGGCGAGCGGCCGCTACTTCGCCAAGCTGCTCAGCGCCTTCATCCTCGGCATCGGCTTCCTGATGGTCGCCTGGACGCGCCGCAAGCAGGGCTTGCACGACCTCATCGCCGGTACGCTGGTGCTGAAGGGCCGCGCGGCGACTGCCACGGCGCGTTCGGGCCTCGACGCCTGAAAAAAGTCTGCCCCGACGGGTGACCGGCCCGCGTGCCGGCGCCCGGCAGACCCGGCACGCCGCCGCTTTCCCCCGCGCATCCCGTTGCTTCCGCGCCGCGTCTTGCGCGGGCACCGGGATCGCCTTCGACTTGCCAACGACGACCCATGCTTGCCATCGAACAACGCATCGCCCAGGACATCGCCGCCACGCCCGCACAGGTGCGCGCCGCGGTCGAACTCTTGGATGGCGGCGCCACCGTGCCGTTCATCGCCCGCTACCGCAAGGAGGCCACCGGCGGTCTCGACGACACCCAGCTGCGTCTGCTGGAAGAGCGGCTGCATTACCTGCGCGAACTGGAGGACCGCCGCGCCGCGATCCTGGCCAGCATCGAGGCGCAGGGCAAGCTCGACGAGGCGCTGAAGGCCGACATCCTCGCCGCCGAGACCAAGGCGCGGCTGGAGGATCTGTACCTGCCCTACAAGCCCAAGCGCCGCACCCGCGCGCAGATCGCCCGCGAGGCGGGGCTGGCGCCGCTCGCCGCCGGCCTGCGCGAGGATCCGACGCGCGATCCGGAAACCTTCGCCGCCGGTTTCGTCGATGCGGACAAGGGCGTGCCCGACGTGCGCGCGGCGCTGGATGGCGCCCGCGCGATCCTCGTCGAAACCCTGGCCGAGGACGCCGCGCTGGTCGGCGCACTGCGCGACTGGTTGTGGGACGTCGGCCAGATCCGCGCGCGGGTGATCGCGGGCAAGGAGACCGAGGGCGCCAAATTCCGTGACTGGTTCGACCATGCCGAGCCGATCGCCAGGATTCCCTCGCACCGCCTGCTCGCGCTGATGCGCGGGCGCCACGAGGGCGTGCTCGACCTCGTGCTCGCGCCCAGCGCGGACGAGGAGGCCGGCCACGCACTGGCCGAAGGCCGCGTCGCCGCGCACGCCGGTTTCGCCGCGCGCGGCCGTGCCGCCGACGGCTGGTTGCTGGAGACCGCCCGCCTGGCCTGGCGCGCGCGGCTGCATCTGGCGCTGACACTGGACCTCTTCGCCCGCGCCCGCGAGGCGGCCGAGGAGGAGGCCATCCGCGTTTTCGGCGACAACCTCAAGGATCTCCTGCTCGCCGCGCCGGCCGGTGCCAAGACGGTGATGGGCCTCGATCCCGGCATCCGCACCGGGGTCAAGGTGGCGGTGGTCGATGCCACCGGCAAGCTGCTCGCCACCGCCACGGTCTATCCGCACGAACCCAAACGCCAGTGGCAGGAATCGCTCGCCGTGCTGGCCCGGCTGTGTCTGGCCCACGGCGTGGAACTGATCGCGATCGGCAATGGCACCGCCTCGCGTGAGACCGACAAGCTGGCCGGCGAGCTGATCAAGGGGCTGGCCAAGACCCATCCCGAGCGCAAGCTCGCCAAGCTCGTGGTCAGCGAAGCCGGCGCTTCGGTGTATTCGGCATCCGAGCTCGCCGCCCGCGAGTTTCCCGAACTCGACGTCAGCCTGCGCGGCGCGGTCTCGATCGCCCGGCGGCTGCAGGACCCGCTGGCCGAGCTGGTCAAGATCGAGCCCAAGGCGATCGGCGTGGGCCAGTACCAGCACGACGTCAACCAGGCCAAGCTGGCGCGTGCGCTGGACGCCCGCGTCGAGGACTGCGTGAATGCGGTCGGCGTCAACGTCAACACCGCCTCGGCGGCGCTGCTCGCGCGGGTGGCCGGGCTCACGCCCACGGTGGCCGAGAACGTGGTCCGGCATCGCGACGCGCACGGACCGTTCCGCAGCCGCAGGGCCTTGCTCAAGGTGCCGCGGCTGGGCGAGAAGGCCTTCGAGCAGTGCGCGGGCTTCCTGCGCATTCCCGACGGCGACGATCCGCTCGACGCCAGCGCGGTGCATCCGGAGGCCTATCCGGTGGTCGAGCGCATCCTCGCGCAGTGCGGGCGATCGGTGCGCGAGCTCATCGGCGACGTCGCCTTCCTGCGCCGGCTGGAGCCCCAGCCCTTCACCGACGCGCGCTTCGGCCTGCCCACCGTGCGCGACATCCTCAAGGAACTGGAAAAACCCGGCCGCGACCCGCGCCCGGCCTTCGTCGCCCCGAGCTTCGCCGAGGGCGTGGAGGAGCTCAAGGACCTCGAACCCGGCATGATCCTGGAAGGGCGCGTCACCAATGTCGCCGCGTTCGGCGCCTTCGTCGACATCGGCGTGCATCAGGACGGCCTGGTGCACGTCTCGGCGCTCTCGCACCGCTTCGTCAAGGATCCGCGCGAGGTGGTCAAGGCCGGCGACATCGTCAAGGTCAAGGTGATGGAGGTGGATCTGGAGCGCCGCCGCGTCGCGCTGTCGATGCGCCTGGACGACGTGCCCGGCGCCGAGCGCGCCGCGCGGGGCGGCCGGCCGGAAAATTCCCGCGCGCCGCGTCCGACGAGCGCGCCCAAGGCCGCGCCGGCGCCGGCCAATGCCGCCTTCGCCGAGGCGCTCAGCCGCGCGCTCAAACGCTGATCCACCGGCTGCGTGCAGCGCAGCATGCGCGCACGTATGGTCTGTCATAACCTCAACGAAACAAGCTTTTCATCCCAAGGAGTGAACCCATGTTGCGCATCCGCATGCTTGCCGGCGCCATCGCCGCCGGCCTCATCGCCAGCACCGCGGCCGCCGCCGATTTCAGCAAGGTGGTGGTCATCGGCGACAGCCTGAGCGATGCCGGTAACATCTCGCTGGCCACCGCGCCGACGATCCAGCCGCCGCTGCGCTTCACCACCAATCCGGGCATGACCGCCGCCGAGCGCGTGGCCGCGGCACTCGGCCACCCGGCCACGCCGTCGCTGGCCGGCGGCACGGACTACGCCTTCGGCGGCGCCGGCCTGGTGCACAACTCGGCCGCGGGCCCGATCCCGACCCTGCCGCAGCAGCTTGCGATGTACCTGGCCGCCAACGGCGGCAAGGCCGACCCTTCGGCGCTGTATCAGGTCTGGGGCGGCGCCAACGACATCTTCTACCTGACCGCGACCACCAGCGACGCCACCGCGCTCGCCGTCGGCACCGCCACCGCCGCGCAGACGGAAGCCGGCCTGCTCGGCCAGTTGCAGGCCGCCGGCGCCCGCTACGTGGTGGTCTACAACTTGCCCGACATCGGCAAGACGCCCCAGGCGCTCGCCGGGGGCGCGGCCGCCTCGGCCGGCGCGACCCAGCTGTCGGTGATCTACAACAGCACGCTGGATGCCGGCGTGGCCAAGCTCGGGCTCAACGTCATCCCGGTCAACACCTTCGCGCTGATCAACGAAGTGGTCGCCAACCCGGCCGCGTTCGGCTTCAGCAATGTCACCGCGCCCGCCTGCGGCGTCGGTGCCACCTCGGTCCTATGCGGTCCGCAGGGCGCGGGCCTGCCCTACAGCTATGCGCCGGGCACCAACCAGAGCTATCTGTTCGCCGACGGCGTGCATCCGACCGACGCCGCGCACGCGATGGTCGCGCAGGTGGTGCTGTCCGAGCTGGCCGCGCCCGGGCAGGTGTCGCTGCTCGGCGAGGCGCCGCTCGCGGCCACCGCGGCGCAGTTCCGCGCCGTGCGCAACCAGATGCTGGCCGACCGCGAGGGCAGCGACACGCGCATGTTCGTCAACGCCGACTACGGCCAGCAGCACTTCGACAACAGCGGCGGCGCACCCAAGACCGACAGCGACAACATCAACCTGACCATCGGCGCCGACGTGCGCGCGAACGAGAACTTCTCCTTCGGCGTGGCCCTGAGCGCGGGCCGCAACAACGCCGACTTCGCCCACGGCGGCGGTGGCTACCGCATGGACGACATCACCGGCCTGGGCTATGCGTTCTATCACCGCGGCGGCGGCTACCTCGGCGCGTTCGCCAGCTACGGCCAGTCCAATTTCAAGGACATCGACCGGCGTTTCTGGATCGGTCCGCTGCGCCGCACCGAGAGCGGCAAGGCCGACGGCTCGCACCTGGGCGGCGGGCTGGAGGGCGGCTGGTGGTTCCGTCTCGGCGACAGCATCGAGACCGGCCCGTTCGCGCATGCCGAATGGCAGACGGTGAAGGTGGACGGCTACACCGAAGGCGGCAGCGACAGCACCACGATGTGGTTCGGTCGCCAGCAGCGCGACGCGCTGATCGAGCAGGCCGGCTGGCGGCTCAAGGGCACCTGGCAGCTCAACGAACTGGTGATGTCGCCCTACGCCGAGGTCAGCTGGAACCACGACGAGAAGGCCGATCCGCGCGGCATCAAGGCCGGCGTGGCGGGCATGAGCGGCCACTTCGTGCTGCCCGGTTTCGCCCCCGACTCGACCTGGGCGCGCGCCGACATCGGCCTGGTCACCCAGCTCACCAGCAACGTCACCGGCTGGATCGCCTACAGCAGCACCTTCAGCAACGACAGCCAGCGCGAGCACAACGTGAACATGGGCATGAAGGTCGCCTTCTGACCAGGCGCCTTTCGAGGCACGGCACGTTCCCTTCCGCCCCGGCCATGCCGGGGCGTTTCTTTGAGAGCGGTGGAAGTGCCGATGCGCGGGGTGCGTCGGCGCCGTGCCGAAAGCCCGCCCTCAGCGACGCGAGCCGCGCAGGCGATCGACGCTGAAGCTGGCGATCTCGCCGCCGCCGGCGCCGCGGCGCGGCTGGCCCGGCGGCGGGCCGAAGGCGTGCGCGGTGACGATCTCGAAGCCGAGCGGAAGGCGTCCGTCCTCGCGCAGGGCGTCGTAGGCGGCCAGCATGCGATCGAAGCGCCGCCGGCCGGTGAGGCCGCGCGCGCGTCCGGGGTCGAGGTTGGCGATGCCCATGCCGCGCAGTTCGGCGAACACGTCGGCGGCCTTGGCGAAGGTGAGCGTGTAGCGGTCGACGTCGAGCACCGGGTCGCGCAGGCCCGCGGCGAGCATGGCGTCGCCGACGTCGTGCAGGTCGAGAAAGCGCCCCACGTGCGCGTCTTCGTCGACCTGCGCCCAGGCAGTACGCAACTCGCGCAGGGTGTCCGGCCCGAAGGTGGAGAAGGCGAGCAGGCCGCCGGGTCGCAGCACGCGCGCGCATTCGGCGAACAGCGCGGGCAGGTCGTCGACCCAGGCGAAGCACAGATTGGCGTAGAGCACGTCGGCGACGTGGTCGGGCAGCGGCAGGGCGCACGCATCGGCGCACACGCGCGCGAACGGCTGCCGCCAAGGCAGGGACCTGCGCGCGCCGCGCAGCATCGGCAGGGCGACATCGAACGCGATCACCTGCGCGCGCGGCCAGCGTTTCTTGAGTGCGGCGCTGTCGCGGCCCTGGCCGGCGCCGACGTCGAGCACCAGCTGCGGCGGATCCGGATGGAAGTCCAGACGTCCGAACAGATGGTCCGCGACGGCGCGGGCCAGCGCGTCGTGGCGTCCGTAGGTGGCCGCCGCACGGGCGAAGCGACGGCGCAGCAACAGGCGCTGGCGCGGCGTGTTCATGCGGCTGCCGCGCCTTCGAGGAAAGGCCGTAGTGCCGCGGCCACGCGCTCGGCATGCCCCAGGAAGGGCGCATGGCCGGCATGGGCGATCTCGACGAACCGGCCGTGACCGGCCTGCGCGGCGCGGCGCATCGCCGCCGGCGGCACCAGGCGGTCGCGGCGGCCGGCGATCCACAGGCTGGGCACCGTCAGCCGTGCGAGGGCGGGGCGCAGGTCGGTGCGTCCGAGCAGGCCGATGCCTTCCTCCAGTACGCGCGGATCCGGCTCGCCACGGGCGAAGGCGAGCGCACGCAAATGGCGCAGCTCGGCGGCCGGATCGTCGCTGCCCATCGCCTCCAGCGCCAGAAAGCGCTCCAGCGTGCCGCGGTAGTCCTCGCGCAGGTCGCGGGCCAGGCGCGCGAGCGTGTCCGGGTCGCCGCCTGGCCAGTCCGCATCGCGCACGAAACGCGGCGTTGCGCACAGCATCGTCAGCGCGCGCACGTGGCCGGGGTGGTCCAGCGCGCCTTCAAGCGCCACCAGGCCGCCCAGCGACCAGCCCAGCCAGGCGGCGGGCGGCGTGCGTTCGACGATCGCCTGCGCGCATACCGCCGGTTCGAGCGGCAGCGTGCAATCCCGTGAATGGCCGTGGCCGGGCAGGTCGACCAGATACAGCGTGCAATGCGCGGCCATGGCCTCGACCAGCGGCGCGAACACGCCGCCGTGCATGGCCCAGCCATGGATCAGCACCAGCGGCAGGGGACCATGGCCGGCCCGTTCGATGAACAGGCTCATGCCGGGCACGGGGCAACGGGGAGGAGAAAAAAACGCATGGTGATGGCGTCCATTATACGAAGGGCCCGCGCCCTGCACGGCGCGCGGTTACCATCGCCGCATGGAAGGCCCCGCACCCTCGAAGCGCCCCGTCGACCGCCCGCTCTGGCTGCCCGTCGCGGCCAGCGTGGTGCTGCCCGGCCTGGGACAGTGGCTCCAGGGGCGCCGTGTCGCCGCGTGGGTCTTCCTGATCGCCGCGCTGCTGGCGTGGATCGTCTGGCTCGGCTGGCTGGTGCACCTGGGCGCGGCCGTGGATGCCGACCGGCATGTGGCGCGTTGAATCCTGGCCGGCGCGTCTGGGTGCCGCGCTGCAGGGCTGGGTGCTGCCCTGGCGCTGCCTGTTGTGCGGGGCGCGTGGCACGCAAGGCCTGGATCTGTGCCCGGCCTGCCTGGCGGAGCTGCCGCGCAACCTCGCCTGCTGCGCGCGCTGCGCTTTGCCGCTGCCGACGGCGAGCGCCTGCTGTGGGCGATGCCTGCGCGATCCGCCGCCGTGGCAGGCGGCCTGGTCGCCGTTCCGCTATGCCTGGCCGCTGGACCGGCTGGAGGCGCGCTTCAAGTTCGGCGGCGATCTTGCCGCCGGGCGCACGCTGGCCCGGCTGTGGGCGATGGAAACCCCGCCGCTGCCGCTGCCGCAGTGGATCGTGCCGGTGCCGCTCTCGCGCCGGCGTCTGCGTGGGCGCGGCTACAACCAGGCATTGGAGCTCGCGCGCGTGCTCGGTCGCCAGCTGGGGGTGTCTTGTCGACCCGATCTGCTGCGGCGAAACAGGGACACCGCCGCGCAAACCGGGCTCGATGCCGCCGGGCGTCGCCGCAACGTGCGCGATGCCTTTTCGGCACGCGCGGTTCGCGGCGTGGGCCACGTGGCCGTGCTCGATGACGTCTTCACCACCGGCGCCACGCTGGCCGCCTGCACGCGGGCGTTGCGCCGGGCGGGCGTCGCGCGGGTCGACGTGTGGGCGCTCGCGCGCGCGAGCGCCGGCCGGTCCTGAGCACGGCGAATCGCCGCGCGGCGCTCTACCACACTCAAGTTGCGGCCATGCCGGCCGTTAGCAAAAACACTCCCCTGCCCATGGCGAGAGTCCCCTGGTGCGCATCAATCTGCCGGTCACCCAGCGCGAATACCTCTACCCGGCCGATGCGTCGATCGTCTCGGCCACCGATCTGAGTGGCGACATCACCTACGCCAACGAGACTTTCGTACGCATCAGCGGGTACGAGCGCGAGGAGCTGATCGGTCAGCCGCAGAGCCTGATCCGCCACCCCGACATGCCGCGCGAGGCGTTTCGTGATCTGTGGGCCACCATCCGTGCCGGGCAGCCGTGGTCGGCCTTGGTCAAGAACCGTCGCAAGAACGGCGATCATTACTGGGTGCGGGCACACGTCACGCCGGTGCGCAGCGCCGCCGGCAAGGTCGTCGGTTATCTGTCCGTGCGCACCTGTCCGTCGCGGCAGGCGGTGGCCGAGGCCAGCGCTTTGTATGCGGCGATGCGCGCGGCCGAGCAGGCCGGACGCCCGCTGCCCTACGTATTGCGCGGCGGCCGGGTGTATGCCGGCAAGCGCTGGCGGCGCGCTCTGGAACGGCTCGGCCAGCTGATGGCGCTGCGCATGCTGGCCTGGGCGCTGCTGGTGGCCGCAATCGCCGGCTTCGGCGCCGGCTGGCCGGCGCTGCGCCCCTGGCAGCCGTGGGCGGCACTGGTCGCCGGTGCCCTGGCGGCCTGCCTGGGTTGGGCCGGCCTGCGGCGGTTGACCGGCAAGCCGATGCTCGAGGCGATCGCCAAGGCGCGCCGGCTGGCGGCCGGCGAACTCGCGGTCGATCACACGGCCGGGCAGGCCGACCACGGGAGCGAGCTCGGGCGCGCGCTCGACCAGCTCGGTGTCAATCTGCGCGCGGTGGTCGGCGACGTGCGTGCCGGCATCGGCGTGCTGGAAGCCTCCGCGGCCCAGGTCGCGGCCGACGCGCAGGAGCTTTCCCGTCGCACCGAAAGCCAGGCCGCCAGCCTGGAACAGGCCTCCGCGGCGATGGAGGAATTCACCGCGGTGCTGCAACAGTCCGAACAGCGCACCGGCGAAGCGCGCCAACTCGCCGTGGCCGTCGCCGGCGCAGCGGGGGAAGGGCGCCAGGCCACCGACCGCGTGCGCGAGAGCATGGCGGCCATCCAGCAATCCGCGCAGCAGATCGCCGAGGTCACCACGCTGGTCGACGAGCTGGCCTTCCAGACCAACCTGCTCGCCCTCAATGCGGCCGTCGAGGCCGCCCGCGCCGGCGAACACGGCCGCGGTTTTGCCGTGGTCGCCGGCGAAGTGCGCGCGCTCGCCCAGCGCAGCACGGCCGCCTCGCGCGACATCCGCCGGCTCATCGAAGCCTCGCTCGGCAAGGTGGGCGAGGGCATCGATGCGGTGCAGGCCGCGGAGGACCGCGTGCAGGCCATCGTGCAGGCGGCCACGCGCGTGCGCGCGCTGATCGAGGAACTGGCACACGCCGCAGGCGAACAATCCGCCGGCGTGCAGCAGATCAACGCCATGATCATGCAGCTGGACGGCATCACCCAGCACAACGCCGCGATGGTGGGGGAAACCAGCGCCGCGGTGGCCGCGCTGCGTCATCAGGCGGCGTTGCTCGAGGCCTCGGTGGCGCTGTTCCATCTCGAAGATCGTCCGGCCGTGCCAGCCACCACGGCGCCGGAAGCCGCCGCGCCGGCCACGGCGGAGCCCGCGCAGGTTTAAAGGCATCGCTGATTTATCCGGCGCTTCCTGGCTGGCAGCCGGATGCCCCGGCATGGGTACTCAAGGGCGATGAGTCGGGGATGGTGGAGCATGGCGCGGGCGTGCCACGCCGCAGCGGGCGGAAAACGCCATGGACGCCCATCTCCTCAACCTGCCGCGGGGCGCAGGGCCAGCGCCAGCGCGATGCCGGCCCAGATCATGAGGCCCCAGCCGTTGTTGTGGCGGAAGGCGGCCAGACAGGCTGAGGGCTTGCGGTCGCGAATCAGCCAGAGCTGCCAGAGGAAATGCACGGCGCCGGCAAGCAGTGCCAGCCAGTACGGCCAGACGAGCCCCGCGCGATGGCCGATGAGCACCAACGCCAGCAGCAGCGTACCCATCAGCACGGCCAGGATCGGCAGGTCCGCATCACCGAACAGGATCGCGGTGGACTTGGCGCCGGCCTTGAGGTCGTCCTCGCGGTCGACCATGGCGTATTCGGTGTCGTAGATCACCGACCACAGGATGTTGGCGATGAACAGCAGCCAGCCCAGCGGCGGCACCGTGCCCTGCACGGCGGCAAAGGCCATCGGGATCGACCAGCCGAACGCCGCGCCCAGCACCACCTGCGGCAGGTGCGTCCAGCGCTTGGTGAACGGATACAGCGCGGCCAGCGCGGCGCCGACGAAGGCCAGCTCGACGGTGAGCCGGTTGGTGAACAGCACCAGCACGAAGGACAGCATCAGCAGCACGCCGAACACGGCGAGCGTCTCGCGCGGCGTCACGCGTCCGGCGGCCAGC
This sequence comes from Aerosticca soli, assembly GCF_003967035.1. Lineage (GTDB taxonomy): Bacteria > Pseudomonadota > Gammaproteobacteria > Xanthomonadales > Rhodanobacteraceae > Aerosticca > Aerosticca soli. The sequence continues at coordinate 354,649 of NZ_AP018560.1, forward strand.
GGCCGGGCGGCGGTGCGGGCCACCTGCGGATCCAGCTTGCGGTCGGCGTAGTCATTGATCGCGCAGCCGGCCGCGCGCATCGCGAACACGCCCACGGTGAAGATGAAAAGCGGCCGCCAGGGCGGAAAATCCCCCGCCGCCAGCCACAGCGCCCACCAAGTCGGCCACAGCAGCAGCAGCGCGCCGACCGGGCGATCCATGCGGGTGAGCACGAGATAGTCGTGGACCTTTTCCCGATGGCGGGCCGGCAACAAGCCGAGCAGCCAGTCCAGCACACGCCCGGCCCGGCTTGAACTGTCCGCCGGCCGCGCGGCGGCGGCCGCTTTTGCGCGGCGCGCCGCTACGGGTGCCGTGGAAGGATATTTGCGCGGTTGGCGTTTGCGCGGCGTGGGGGCCATTGGCGCAGTTTAACGTGCCTCGGCAACTGGAACGGCGTGACGCGGGGCAGCTAATCCACGGTGCGCATCGCTGTGTCCGGTATTGCCGGCTGTTCCCGGCCGGTTGCCGCAGATTACCCATGCTTAATGGGTCTGGCCCGCGAATACGATGCGCATATCATTCGCCCTGAGTGAATAGCGAAACGGATTCGAAGGCATCGGCGGCAACTGCTTGCAGGCCGGATCAATCATGGCGTTCAACGGTCCAGCGGACTCAGCACGCCCTGGCCGCCGCGGTTTGAGCACGTGCGTGTAGATCTGCGTGGTGCTCACGCCCGCATGGCCCAGCAGTGCCTGCAGTACGGATGTCCTGTCCCGCCTCCAGCAGGTGCGTGGCGAAGGAATGGCGCAGGGTGCGGCAGGTGGTCGGCTTGGCGATGCCGGCGCGCCGCACCGCCGCTTTCACCGCGCGTTGCAGCACGGTCTCATCCAGAGGGTGCCGACGCCCGACGCCGCTACGTGGATCGATGCTGCGCGTGCTGGCTGGAAACACGGACTGCCAGGCCCATTCCCGTGCCGCGTTCGGATATTTGCGCTCCAGCGCGTGCGGCAGCCATACCGCGCCGAAACCGGCGGCCGAATCGCGTCCGTGCAGACGCTTCGCTTCGGCCAACTGACCCTGCAGCGCGTCGACCGCCAGCGCCGGCAGCATCGTGCGTCGGTCCTTGCCGCCCTTGCCCTGCCGCACAGTGATCTCGCGCCGCGCGAAATCCACGTCCTGCACGCGCAAACGCACGCACTCCACCAGGCACAGGCCGGCGCCATACAACAGGCCCGCCATCAGCCAGGTCATGCCGCTCATGTGTTCCAGCACTGCTGCCACTTCCTCGCGCGTCAGCACGGTCGGCAGGTTCGGGCTTCTTCGCGCGGTGGATGTTGCCCATCCAGGGCAATTCGATTCCAAGCACCTCGCGGTACAGGAACAGCAGCGCGGCCAGCGCCTGGTTCTGCGTCGATGTGGCCACCCGCCCGTGCGTCGCCAGCCCGGTCAGGAACGCCTCCACTTCCGGCGCCCATCCCGCGTGGATGCCGTTTGCCATTGGCAAGAATGAGGCGCCGCACCCAGCCCACATAGGCCTCTTCCGTGCGCAGGGAAAGGCCCAGGCGACGCATCCGTGCGCGCATCTCGTCGGGCAGGCGCGGCCGAGACGTTGCCACGCCCTCCGTCGTGCTTGCCGGCACCGAATCCAGGTGAGAGGATCGCCGCATTGCCGTCGCCTCCGGTAAAGCTTGCAAGATCAGGCGGCAGGAATAGGTAGCGCGATAAGGGGGAATTCGTTGATTTGTGTAGGAAGCTTCGATGGCTGGTGGCTGGTGGCTGCTTGGCGGGGGGGGGGGGCTGTCGGATTAGGGTTCGTTTAACAATCGAATTTAAGTTAGGTTCTTCTCCCAACTGAGTGGAGAGAGGCGCACGGCCGACGGGTCAGACTTGCTGTTCTTGAGGCAACAAACTGGGGCCGGCCGTGGCCGAGCAGGATTGTATGTCCCGTCTGGGCGGCTGGACGGGATACCGAGTTGGCAAGTGGCGTTATGAGCTGCGCAGGCAGCAGCGCTGGCTGGTGATCGAGTTGGAGCCGACGCCGGGGGCGCAGCGGCAATGCACGGGCTGTGGGCAGGCGGTCGTGGCCATCCATGACTGGACGATGCGGCGCATTCGCGAGTTGCCCGTGTTCGGTGCGCCGGTGGAGCTGCACGTGCCGCGTCTTCGGCTGGCTTGCCAGGGCTGCGGGCCGCGGCTGGAACAGTTGGACTGGCTGGATCCGCATGCGCGGGTAACGCGGCGTCTGGCCGACAGCGTGGCCCGGCTGTGTGCAGTGACGTCGGTGCTGCACGCGGCGCGTTGGCATGGCATCGACTGGAAGACGGCCAAGGCCATCGACTGGCGGGCACTGGAGCGCGATCTGGGGCCGGTGGATCTGGAGGGCGTGCGCCGGATCGCCATGGACGAGTTCGCGATCCAGAAGGGCCATCGCTACGCCACTGTGGTGGTCGATGTGGAGCGCAAGCGGGTGCTGTGGGTGGGGCGCGGCCGTTCGCGAGTCGAGATCAGGCCGTTCTTCGAACAGCTCGGGCCGGCGCGTTGCGCCCTTATCGAGGCCGTGGCCATGGACATGAACACGGCCTACGACCTGGAAGTGCGCCAGCACTGCCCGAATGCCCGCGTGGTGTACGACCTGTTCCACGTGGTCGCCAAGTACGGACGCGAGGTGATTGGCCGGGTGCGGGTGGACGCGGCCAATCAGCTGCGTCACGACAAGCCGGCGCGCCGAGTGGTCAAGCGCGCCCACTGGCTGCTGCTGCGCAATCCTCGGCGCCTGAAGGAAGCCGAACACATCCGGCTGGACGAGGTACTGGCGGCCAACCGGCCGCTGATGACGGCCTACGTGATGAAAGAACAGCTCAAGGCGCTGTGGAACGCACCGACAGCCTGGGCGTGGCGGGCAGCCTGGAAACAATGGCTACGCCATGCCCAGGAAAGCGGCATCCCCGCCCTGACCCACTTCGCTCAATGCCTCAAACCTTACTGGCGCGGCATCCTCAGCCGGGTGCGCTGGCCCCTGCATACCGGGCTGCTCGAAGGCATCAACAACAAGATCAAGGTCATCAAGCGCATCGCCTACGGCTACCGCGATGACGCCTACTTCTTCCTCAAGATCCGGGCGGCCTTCCCCGGAGTTGGGTGAAGAACCTTAAGTTAGCCTCCACGATATCCAGATAAATCTTTGCGACGCAAACAAAGCAGTATCCTTGGAAGTTAAGACCTTCATGCTGAACGCTCCAGACGTAAAGGAGGAGTCCATTACCGACTGCCTTGTCTGGAAATGGAGGGAACTGGACACGCGGTTCAAATATATCAATGTCTCCACCTTTACTCGCCAAGAGGAAAGCACGACTACAGGAGCAGACTTTGAAATTGAGTTATGGCTTGTGGGGGAGAAGTTTCATTTTCCTTTAGTATTTCAAGCCAAAAAATTCGTTAAACTTAATGACTTCTACGTCACAAAATTAAATTACCCAGCACGAACACAGGGGCAACTAACAAGGCTACTTGAATACGCAAAGGCACAAAAGAAACTGCCCTTTTATGTCATTTATAGTGTCCCCGACTCCAATACGGAGACCATGTGCCGCGGCAAAGATACCGCTGATACAGCCGTTTTTATAGCCGATGCACATACGATAAAGAAATTCGCTGACGGCAAGCACGGCAAGAGAGTGTCAAAAACAAGCTGCTTAAGGCAACAAATCAATTTCATTGCATGTTCTATTGCCATCTGAGCCAACGTGGCGACTACTTCAAAAGATATTTCTCAGCACTGACCGAAGATGCCGAGGCTCGCGAGAATGAGGCGCTCCCCGATTACGTAAGCATGCTCCTTAGTGGTCGCACAATGGAACTTGGAGAAGAAGAGGCTCTAACTTTCATTAACAAAAACGAGTTGCGTAAATCCCGTGTTGTAGGCGTCTACGACATGCGTGGCTCAGATGAAGAGCCTAATAAATCGTTCCAGCGGACCGCCTTCGGCGGCCGCTGAACTCAATCGTTAGATTTCTTCAATTCATGAGCCGCACCCGAGACATCATTCAAGAAATCGCTGAGATCCGCCAACGCCGGCGGTTTGGCTCAGCAATGGCGGAACTACCGCTGCGGCTCTTTGCTCTTGAACACGCGTTCAAGAAACATGACAAGTCAGAGAATGAGCTGACCCGGTATTTTCCTGTTGCGCTCATTGCCTGTGTCGAAGGCTACTTTCGAATGGCAATAAAGGATCTGATTGATGCCGGCGAGCCATATCTCAGCAACGCGGAAAAGCCCGGATCCTCGATAAAGCTAGACTTCGCGGTCCTAAGAGCGGTGCATGGCAAGACCATAACGGTAGGGGAGTTGGTGGCCCATGGAGTACAGCTAAGTCGCCTTGAGCACCTCGAAGGTGTTTTATCGAACTTACTTGGTACTCAATTCCTGCAGGCACTTCGCACAACGACAGATCGTTGGGCACATGAGGTAAAGGGTGAGCCAGCCGCACTAATTCTGACAAAACCGGATGAAGTGTTCGCGGACGTGGCGAGAACTTTCGAACTGCGGCACATCATTTGTCATGAGATAGCGTCCGCGTACGAAATCGAATCTGAAGAGGTTGCACGATGCTTCGAGAGCTGTGTAGCTTTCTTGCGAGCGGCCGACGAGCTCATTTCCGAAACCATTCATCCCGCTGCACCTCTGACCCAAACAGGCATTAATATCGCGGCGGGAAAATCTCTCGACGAAAGGCGAGGGCGGCTCGCAGAAGCAGTGGCAGAACTTAGGTCACGCCTTGGCGCCGCAGAACTTACCGCCTTCGATGAGTCGCAGGAGAAATGGCAAACCTATTGCGACGCATGGGCTGATTTTGTCGCCGGAGAGCGAGCCAGCGGTGGAACCATCTGGCCGGTAATCTACGCTGGCGCAGCGGAGGCACTTGTAAAGCAACGCCTTGTTGAAGTCAGTGGCTACAAGCGGCTCGGTGATGAAGGCTAGAAATCTAACACTACGCTCAACCGGACCTGCGCAAAAAAGCCGCGCAGTCCGGTGAATTCAGACGTTAGGCCTCCGGTGTTGCACGCTTCAGTTCATGTGATAAATAGTTGGCGGCACCAACAACCCTGCCGCATTAGGAGAATTTATGGCAAAGAAAGTAGCTTATGTGTCTATCCACTTGGACGACAACGTTCCAGAGTATATGCAGGGAATTATTCGTTGCGGATCTGTCGTCTCGGAAGACGAGGACGGCAACGAATTGAAAGATCATCAAGAGCTTATAGACAACAAGGAGTTTCACTCTGAGGACGAACTCATCGAGTATGTCGCCAATAAGCTTGGTGTGAGTAAGAACATAGTGGGCGTCAATGCCTAACATTTCGTTCAAGACGGACGGCTTCGTCGCCGCTTAACTCAGTCGTTAGGCAATAACATCAATGTCTACTGATCTCGAACAATTCAACCAACACCAAACGGATGCTCGTAATCGACTGAGCTTCCTTGTTCAGTGTGTGCTTTTGCTCGCAGGTGGAGCACTCACGGCTTCGGTAACCGTTTTTACTGGCTCTCGCACCATCAAGCTCCTCGGCATCCAACCAGAAATCTTGGCATTCTCGTGGTGGGCTCTCATTGCGTCCATGTGCTTAGCAATCGTCGTAGTCGCGATCGTGCTGCTCCGAGACTACGCCTTTGGAGAGCGGTGGCGTCGCTCTTTCAATGACCCGTCTGTTGATGTCAGTGGCAAGCCGGGTTGGGTGGACAAATTGATCATCTTGTCCGGTATCGTGTCGCTGCTAGCTTTTCTCCTTGGCTTCGTTGGCATCGGCTATGTGGCAACGTCGGTTGTTGCCTAACAATTGTTCAAGTCGACGCCACTTCGCGGCGCGGCTTAATTCAGGCGTTAGAGCCCAAGGGGGAGCACACCCATCCTTCCAAAGGTCCAGTCACAATGGCATTGACACCAGTGGGGCACACCGCCCACGGAAGAACGCGTTTCCTCATCCACGGCGACAGCATCCGTCATCCCGGTAACGCTTCCGAAGGATGCATCGTCCTTGATCGTGCAGCGCGCCAAGCCATAGCCACTAGCGGCGACAATGACATCGAGGTGGTTCAATGAATCGTCTCGCCTGCCGACTCGCAACGCTGCTTATGCTCACCCTATCCTCTTTCTGGGCATCGGCGAAGACCCCCGACTGCACCAGCGCCGATGCTTGGCCCGCCGCAATGGCATTCACCCACATGAAGAACGGCGGCATTGTCAGTAACGATGAGCTTGACTTCAAAAAGACGCTTGTCACCAGGCTTGCCTCCGAGAAGATCGGCAAAGACCTCTATCGCCAGGTCCACTTGGTGCGTTTTATCAAAAGATCAGGAGAGCCAATTGACGCCATCACCATCAACGAAGCATCCAGTGAAGAGTGCTCAATGTCTGGCGTAGACGTCTATCTAGTCACGAAGCGCCTCGGGGACTATTCAAAGCAGCATTAGGGGAACTCTGATTTTTTTCTGTGGTCGAAGCCCTGATTTGCCGATGACTCGTAGCCGATGACGCCCAAGCAGATGTGCAAACCCGACACTGCTACAGGCTCCTTGCCTTTCGGCACGTAGGCGCTCGATTCCACGCCGTCCGCCACTTCTGCGGTTCTGATCGGTAGCGACTCAAGTTCGCCGCCAGGATGCCGATACGGGGCAACGTGCGCGCGCGTATGCGCGGCGTTTCTTCCTCTCTGGCGGCGGTGGACGCGACGGACGTGCCATTCCAATCTCCTACTCCACGGTCGCCTGCCGAGCCGTCACCCCAGCGTGAGGATGCGGCCGGGCTGGATGGCGCCGTGTCGCACCGCTTCCTGGATTCGGTGGCGCGCTTTACCGACCATCGCGATCTCGACGCGCTGGACCAGAGCCTTACCCTGTCGCTGGCCGAATTGACCGCGGCCCGCGCGGTGACGCTCTACAAGCGTGCGGATGATGCCGGCGCGCAGGGCGAGAGCATGGTCCGCTGCTTCGCGCTCGAGGGTGGCTATGGCGTCGAGGCCGCGCAGCCTGGCGGGGACCAGCCCTGGCTGCAGTCGATGCGCCGTTGTGCCGAGCAGCGCCAGGGCTGGATCGAACGCATCGAGGCGGGGCATTGCCACGTGCTGGTGCCGATCCAGCGTGACGGGCAGGCGCTCGGTGCGTTGCTGCTCGAGAACGCCCGCTTCGCCGACGCGCTGCGCGTGCTGGTGGAGGGGTTTGCGCGCATCTATGCCAACTACACCGTGCTGCTGCACGAGAGCGAGCGCGACAAGCTGACCGGGCTCTACAACCGCCGCACCTTCGAGCGTCAGCTGCAACGGCTGCTCGCCGGCGGCGGGCCGGTGTGGCTGGCGATCCTGGACATCGACCACTTCAAGCGCATCAATGACAGCTACGGCCACCTGTACGGCGACGAGGTGATCCTGCTGGTCGCCCGGCACATGCGTTCGGGGCTCGGTGCCGGCGACGTGCTGTTCCGCTTCGGTGGCGAGGAGTTCGTCGCCCTGCTCGGGGCGCCGGCGGCCGAGGATGCGCGCGCGCTGCTGGACAGGCTGCGCGCTCGCGTGGCCCAGCACGATTTCCCGCAGATCGGGCAGGTCACGGTCAGCATCGGCTTTGCGCGCATCGGCATGCACGATTACCCGGCGAGCGTGCTCGACCGCGCGGACAAGGCGCTGTATTACGCCAAGAACCAGGGCCGCAACCGGGTGGAACAGTACGAGGCGCTGCTCGCTGCCGGCGCCTTTGCCACCGGCGCGCCCACCGGCAGCGTGGACCTGTTCTGATCGTCGCGGCCGGCGGGGCGGTGGCCGCGCCGGGGTGTTCGTGGCGACGGTGTTTCAGGGCTGGGCAGGTCCAGGTCGTCGCGGTCTTCCTCGTCGGGCAGCGGGTCGGGATCGGCGTCGCGTTCGGGATGCTGATGGCCGGGGTTGCGGATTTCCTCGAGCGGCGGCTGGATGCCGGGCTGCAGGATCGGCGGCTGCGGATTCATCGGGTTGAGCGGCATGGCGAGGCTCCTTTTTTCGAAAGGCGGGCCCCGAAGCTTCTCCATGCGGGCGTAAACGGCTTGCGAGCGTCCGGTGAAAGCGAGCCGCGATAAGGCTTACCCGCGCACGTCCTGCGGGTCGCGAGGCGAGGGCGCGTCGTTGTGCTGGCCGAGCAGCAGCCGGTAGGCCGGATGCGCGCTCTCGTCGCGGTACGGGTAGCCCAGACGGGCGAGGAACTCGGGCAGCAAATGTTGCTCGTCGGGCGGCACCTGCAGGCCGACCAGGATGCGGCCGGTGTCGGCGCCGTGGTTGCGGTAGTGGAACAGGCTGACGTTCCAGTCCGGCTGCAGGTGGTCGAGGAAGCGCACCAGCGCGCCGGGCCGTTCGGGAAACTCGAAGCGGAACAGGTGCTCGTCGTGGGCCAGCGGCGAGCGGCCGCCGACCAAGTGGCGCAGGTGGGTCTTGGCCAGCTCGTCGTCGGTGAGGTCGAGCACGCCGAAATCATTCGCGCGGAAGGCGGCGAGCAGTCGCTCGCGGTCGGCGTCGCCTTGCACGTGCACGCCGACGAACAGGTGCGCCTCGTGCGGATCGCCGATGCGGTAGTTGAACTCGGTGACCGCGCGCTGGCCCAGCACCGCGCAGAAGCGGCGGAAGCTGCCGCGCCGTTCGGGAATGGTCACCGCGAACACCGCCTCGCGATGCGCGCCGACCTCGGCGCGTTCGGCGACGAAGCGCAGACGGTCGAAGTTGAGGTTGGCGCCGGAGACGATGGCCAGCAGCGGCGCCGTGCCTGGATGCGCGGTGGCGTATTGCTTGAGCCCGGCGAGGGCGAGCGCGCCGGCCGGTTCGGGCACGCTGCGGGTGTCCTCGTAGATGTCGCGCATCGCCGCGCAGATGGCGTCGGTGTCCACCCGCAGCATGGCGTCGACGTGTGCGCGGCAGAGCGCGAAGGTGAGCGCGCCGACCTGCTTGACCGCGGTGCCGTCGGCGAACAGGCCAACCTCGTCCAGCGTCACCCGCCGGCCCTGTTCGAGCGAGCGCGTCATCGCGTCGGCATCGGCCGCCTGCACGCCGATCACCGCCACTTCCGGGCGCAGCGTCTTGATCACGCTGGCCACGCCAGCGAGCAGGCCGCCGCCGCCGACCGGCACGAACACGGCGCCGAGCGGGCCGGTGTGCTGGCGCAGGATCTCCAGCGCCACCGTGGCCTGGCCGGCGATGACGTCGGCATCGTCGAACGGATGCACGAACACCGCCTCGCGCGCGGCGACCAGGCGCGCGGCCTCGGCTTCCGCCTCGCTATAGGAATCGCCGGCCAGCAGCACCTCGACCTGCGCCCCGCCGAAGCGGCGCACCGCTTCCACCTTCACCGCCGGCGCGGTCACCGGCATCACGATGGTGGCGCGGATGCCGAGTCGCGCGGCGGCCAGTGCCACGCCTTGCGCGTGATTGCCGGCCGAGGCCGCGACCACACCGCGCGCACGCTGGGCGGCATCCAGCGCGGCCATGCGGGCGTAGGCGCCGCGCAGCTTGAACGAGAACACCGGCTGGCGGTCTTCGCGCTTGAGCAGCACCGGCCGGCCGAAGCGCGCGGAGAGCAGCGGCGCGGTTTCCAGCGGCGACTCTCTGGCCACCTCGTACACCGGCGCGACGCAGGCGCGCTCGAGCAGCCAGACGGCGTCGGGCATCGCGGCGCGGGCGGCGAGCGCGTTCACGCCGCGCGCGCCTCGGCGGCTGGATGCTCGACCGCGAGCACGTCGACGAGCTTGCGGGTCTGGCTCAGCACCTGGGCCAGGCAATGTTCGTCGCCGATCACGGTGAGCACCAGGCGCGACACCGTGGGATCGTCGGTGACGCCGACGTGCAGCGATTCGATGTTGTGCCCGCGCGCGGCGAACAGTCCGGCCACGCGGACCAGCGCGCCGGCTTCGTTCTGCAGCAGGATCGACAGCGTGTGTTTCATGGGGTGCACTCCAAAGAACGGGCGCCGCGCTAGAACATCGCGGTCGCCGGCGTGGCGTCCGGCGCGGGTTGCGCGTCGGCGCGGGCACGGATGAACGGGCCGGTGATCATTTCCCGGTAGCTCGCGCCGGGGCCGACCATCGGATAGACGCCGGCATCGGGGTCGATCAGCACTTCCAGGAAGGCGGGGCCGGGGAAGGCGAGGAAGTCCGCGACGGTGGCCTCCACCTCGGCCGGATCGCGCAGCCGCCGCGCCCAGGGGAAGCCGTCGGCCTCGGCGGCCTTGATGAAATCCTTCTTGTGCAGGCTCTTGTCGCTGCCGGAGAAGCGGCCCTTGAAGAACAGCTTCTGCCACTGGCGCACCATGCCGTCGCCCTGGTTGTTGAGCAGCAGCACCTTGATCGGCAGGCCGTAGGTGGTGACGGTTTCGAGCTCGCCCAGGTTCATGCGGATGCTGGCGTCGCCGTCGACGTCGATGACCAGCGCATCGGGCCGCGCGAACTGCGCGCCGATCGCCGCCGGCAGGCCGAAGCCCATGGTGCCCATCGAGCCGGAGGTGAGCAGCTGGCGCGGCGCGCGGAAGGAGAGGTATTGCGCGGCCCACATCTGGTGCTGGCCGACGCCGGTGCTGACGATGGCGCGGCCCTGCGTGTGCCGTTCGATCGCCTCCAGCACGGCGTAGGGCTGGATCAACGGGCTGGCGCGGTCGTAGTCCATCGCGTGTTCGCGCTTGAGCCGCGCCACGTGCGCGTGCCAGTCGGCCAGCTCACTGCGCACGCCATGCGCGCGGCCCCAGGCGGTCAGCCGTTCGAGCGCGCGTGCGAGCGGCCCCAGGTGATGCCAGTGCACGCGCTTGACCTTGTTGATCTCGGCCGGGTCGATGTCGATCTGCGCGATGAAGCGCGCGTTCGGCGCGAACGCCTCCGGCACGCCGGCGACGCGATCGTCGAAGCGTGCGCCGAGCGCGAACAGGAAATCGCAATCCTCCACCGCGTAGTTGGCGTAGGCGGTGCCGTGCATGCCGAGCATGCCGAGCGCGAGCGGATGGGTGCCGTCGAAGCCGCCCAGGCCCATCAGCGTGGTGGTGACCGGCACGCCGAAGGTGGCGACGAAGTCCGCCAGCGCGGCGGCCGCCTCGCCGGCGATCACGCCGCCGCCGGCGTAGATCAGCGGCCGCCGGGCCTTGGCGAAGGCGGCGAAGAATGCGGCGCAGTCGGCGTCGGCCAGTTCCGCCTGCATCACCTGCGCCAGCCGCGCACGATAGCCGGGCAGCGGCAGCTCGCCTTCGCCGGCAAAGCGCAGCATGGCGTTCTGCACGTCCTTGGGGATGTCCACCACCACCGGACCGGGCCGGCCGCTGCGGGCGATGGTGAAGGCGCTGCGCAGCGTGGCCTCCAGCCGCGCCGGGTCGGTGACCAGGAACACGTGCTTGGCGCACGCGCCCATGATGTTGCTGATCGGCGCCTCCTGGAAGGCGTCGCTGCCGATCGCCGCGGTCGGCACCTGGCCGCAGATGACCACCATCGGCACCGAGTCGGCCATCGCGTCGCGCACCGGCGTCACCGTGTTGGTGGCGCCGGGCCCGGAGGTGACGATGGCCACGCCCACGCGGCCGCTGGCGCGCGCATAGCCGGCGGCCATGAAGCCCGCGCCCTGCTCGTTGGCCGGCACGATCAGCGGCATCGGTTCGCCGCCGTCCGCCCGCGGATGCGCGGCGTTGTAGCGGAACACCGCGTCGTATACCGGCAGGATGGCGCCGCCCGAATAGCCGAAGAGTACGTCCACGCCCTCGTCGGCAAGCACCTGCACGACCACTTCGGCACCGCTCAGGGTGGCGCCGGCGCGTGGATGACGGGTGATGTCGCTCGGGGTGGCGGACTGGATTTGGGCGTTCACGGATGGATTTCCTTCGGGTCTTGATGCGGACGGGCGGCTTCGGGCGGGGAGGGCGTCAGCCGGTCTTCTGCAGCGGCTCGGCGGCCGGCTGCGCGGCGGCCTTGAGCCAGGGCATGCGCGCGCGCAGGCGCTTGCCGACCTCCTCGACCGGATGTTCCAGATCGGCCTGCTTGTAGCGCTTGTAGTTGGGCAGCCCGGCCTGGTACTCGGCGATCCAGGCCTTGGCGAAGGTGCCGTCCTGGATGTCCTTGAGCACCTCTTTCATGCGCTCCTTGGTGGCCGCGTCGATGATCCGCGGGCCGCTCACGTAGTCGCCGTACTGCGCGGTCTCGGAGACGAACTCGAGCATGCGCGTGATGCCGCCCTCGTAGAACAGGTCGACGATCAGCTTGAGCTCGTGCAGCACCTCGTAATAGGCGATTTCGGGCTGATAGCCGGCTTCGACCAGGGTCTCGAAGCCGGCCTGCACCAGCGCGCTGGCGCCGCCGCACAGCACGGCCTGTTCGCCGAACAGGTCGGTCTCGGTCTCTTCCTTGAAGTCGGTCTTGATCAGCATGGCGCGGCCGCCGCCGATGCCGTCGGCATAGGCCTTGGCCTTGGCCTCGGCCTGGCCGCTGACGTCCTGATACACCGCCCAGATGCACGGCACGCCGCGGCCGATCTCGTACTCGCGGCGCACCAGCGCGCCCGGTCCCTTGGGCGCGACCAGGATCACGTCGATGTCCTTGCGCGGCTCGATCTGCTTGAAGTGCACGTTGAAGCCGTGCGCGAACAACAGTGCCGCGCCGGGCTTGATGTTGGGCTCGATGGCTTCCTTGTAGAGCTTCGGCTGCACCATGTCGGGGGTGAGCACGGCGACGAGGTCGGCATCCTTCACCGCCTCGGCCGGCTCGGCGACGTTGAAGCCCTCGGCGCGGGCCTTTTCCCACGAGGGGCCGCCCTTGCGTACGCCGACCACGACGTCGAGGCCCGAATCGCGCAGGTTGAGGGCGTGGGCGCGGCCCTGGCTGCCGTAGCCGAGCACGGCGATGCGGGCGTGGGCGAGCGGGTTGCTTGGGGTGTTCATGCGGTGACTCCAGTGGGGTTGTTCGATGGATGGATGGACGTCTGGACGGCCACGGCGGCGCCGGGACCGGGATGGGTGGTGGCGCCGTCGGACGCCGAGCCGACCATCAGCGCGTACTTGGCCAGCGCGCCGCGGGTGACCTTGGGCGCCGGCGGCTGCCAGCGCGCGCGCCGGCTGGCGAGATCGGCGTCGGTGGTGATGGTGCGGGCCACCGCGTCGATGACGATGCGGTCGCCGTCCTCGAGCAGGCCGATCGGCCCGCCGCGCGCGGCTTCCGGCGCGATGTGGCCGACCATGAAACCGTGGGTGGCGCCGGAGAAGCGGCCGTCGGTGATCAGCGCGACGTCGTCGCCCAGGCCGCGGCCGATCAGCGCGGCGGTGACGCCGAGCATCTCGCGCATGCCCGGGCCACCGGCCGGGCCTTCGTTGCGGATCACCACCACCTCGCCCTTGGCGATGCGGCCGGACTGCACCGCGGCGAAGCAGGCTTCCTCGCTCTCGAACACCCGTGCGCGGCCCTCGAAGTGCGTGGTGCCCTTGCCGGCGAGCTTGAGGATGCAGCCTTCCGGGGCGAGGTTGCCGTACAGGATGGAATAGCCGCCGCGCGGCTTGAGCGGCGCGGTGACCGGGTGCACCACGTCCTGCCTTTCCGCGCGCGGCGCGGCGGCGGCTTCCTCGAACAGCGAGCGGCCGGTGACGGTGGGGGTGTCCTCGAGCATGCCGGCGGCGATGAGTTCCTGCGCCACCCGCGCGCTGCCGCCGGCGCCGAACAGCTCCACCGCGGTGTAGCGCCCGCCGGGCAGCAGGTCGGCGATCACCGGCGTCTGTTCGGAGGCGGGCTGGAAATCCTCCAGCGTCCACGGCGTGCCGGCCTCGCGCGCGATCGCCAGCAGATGCAGCACGGCATTAGTCGAGCCGGCGGTGGCGGCGACCATGCGCGCGGCATTGGCGAAGGCGGTGCGGGTGAGCAGCGCGCGCGGCGTGCGGTTGTCCTTCAGGCACGCCATCACCAGCTCGCCGCAGCGGTAGGCGGCATGTTTCTTTGCCGGGTGGGTGGCCGGGATGTCGTTGAAACCCAGCGGCGACAGGCCCAGCGTGGACAGCACCATCGCCATGGTGTTGGCGGTGAACTGGCCGCCGCAGGCGCCCGCACCGGGGCAGGCATCGCGTTCCACCGCTGTGAGTTCGGCCTCGTCGATCTTGCCCGCGCCGTAGGCGCCGACCGCCTCGAACACCTGCTGGATGGTGATCGGATGGCCCTCGTGGGTGCCGTGCGCAATGGTGCCGCCGTAGAGCGCCACCGCCGGGATGTCGAGCCGTGCCATCGCCATCGCCGCGGCGGGGATGGTCTTGTCGCAGCCGCACAGCACCACCATCGCGTCCAGGCAGTGGCCGTCCACCGCCAGCTCGATCGAATCGGCGATCAGCTCGCGGCTGACCAGCGAGGCGCGCATGCCCGGCGTACCCATGGCGATGCCGTCGGTCACCGCGATGGTGTTGAACTCCACCGGCGTGCCGCCGGCGGCACGGATGCCCTCGGCCGCGGCGGCGGCCAGCTCGCGCAGGTTGAGGTTGCACGGCGAGACGTTGGACCAGGTGTGCACCACCGCGACCAGCGGCTTGGCGATGGCGGCGTCGTCCATGCCGACCGCGCGCAGCATGGCGCGTGCCGGGGCGCGGTCGGGTCCGCGTTTGATGAGATCACTGCGCATGAAGGCTCCAGGTTGATGATGAAAAAAACCGCAGGCATGGACCGGTTCCGACGTCGGGGAGGGACGCCGGAGCGGGGATGGCTCTCCTTACAGGAACCGGTCGCATGCCGCGGCTAAAAAAGTGCATGGCCGGCCTCAGCCACAGGCCCGCGCCCCGCTGAAAAAGGCGCGCCGGGTGGTGGCGTGGTCCTCGAGCGCGGTCAGCACCGCCTGAAGGACCGCGTCGGTGCCGGCCGTGCCGCCGAGATCGCGCGTGCGCGGGCCGTGCTCGACGACCTGCGCCACCGCCGCCTCCACCGCCTGCGCCTCGCCTTCCAGGCCGAGCGAATGCCGCAGCAGCAACGCGGCGGAGAGGATCGCGCCCAGCGGATTGGCCAGGCCCTGGCCGGCGATGTCCGGCGCCGAGCCGTGGATCGGCTCGTACAGGCCGCAGTTGCCCTCGCCCAGCGAGGCCGAGGGCAGCAGGCCGAGCGAGCCGGCCAGCGCGGCGGCCTCGTCGGTGAGGATGTCGCCGAACAGGTTCTCGGTGACCACCACGTCATAGCGCGCCGGCTGGGTCAGCAGCAGCATCGCCATCGAGTCGACCAGCTGGTGCTCCAGGGTGACGTCCGGATAGTCGGCGGCCACGCGCATCACGGTGGCGCGCCACAGCCGCGAGGTCTCCAGCACGTTGGCCTTGTCCACCGAGGTGACGTGCTTGCGGCGGCCGCGCGCCAGCGCGAAGGCACGACGGGCGACGCGCTCGATTTCGGCCACGGTGTACCGGCACTCGTCGGTGGCGGCGTCGGCGCTGCGCGTCTTGGTGCCGAAGTAGGCGCCGCCGGTCAGTTCGCGTACGAACAGCACGTCGACGTCTTTCAGCTTTTCGTCCTTGAGCGGCGACAGCGCGGCGAGTGCCGGGTGCACGCTGAGCGGGCGCAGGTTGGCATACACGCCCAGGGCCGCACGCAGCGCGAGCAGGCCCTGCTCGGGACGCACCTTGGCCGCGGGGTCGGACCACTTCGGTCCGCCCACCGCGCCGAGCAGCACCGCGTCGGCGGACTGGCAGGCGGCGAGCGTCGTCGCCGGCAGGGGCTCACCGGTGGTGTCGATGGCGATGCCGCCGATCGGGTGTTCCTCGACGGCGAACGCGTGCTCGTAATGCGCGGCGACGGCGTTCAGCACGGCGACCGCGGCCGCGGTGACTTCCGGGCCGATGCCGTCGCCGGGCAGGGTGACGATGCGGGCTTTCATGCGTGCACTCCCAAGGTTTCGGGCCGGCGCTCGTGCGCACGGGCGAAGGCCGCGATCTCGGCCTGGTGCTGCAACAGGTAGCCGAGCTGGTCGACGCCGTTGAGCAGGCAGTGGCGGGCGAAGGGTTCCAGCGCGAAGCCGATGCGGCCGCCGTCGGGCAGCTCCACGTACTGGCCGGCGACGTCGATGGAAAGCTCGATGCCCGGATGCTCGAGCAGCCAGCGGTGCTCGGCCTCGTCCAGCACGATGGCGAGCAGGCCGTTCTTGAGCGCGTTGTTGCGGAAGATGTCGGCGATCTCGCTGCACAGCACCGCCTGGATGCCGTAGTCCAGCAGTGCCCACGGCGCGTGCTCGCGCGAGGAGCCGCAGCCGAAGTTGCGTCCGGCAACGAGGATCGCGCAGCCCCTGGCCTCGGGGCGGTTGAGCGGGAAGTCCGGGTTGTCGCGGCCGTCGGGCAGGTAGCGCCAGTCGTTGAAGCACACCTTGCCCAGGCCCTCGCGCGAGGTGGTGGTGAGGAAGCGCGCCGGGATGATGCGGTCGGTGTCGATGTTCTCGTCCGCGAGCACGGCGGTGCGCGAATGGATGCGGGTGATCGGTTTCATGCGGCGACCTCGGTCAGGAAGGTGCGCGGATCGACCAGCCGGCCGGCCACGGCGGCGGCGGCGGCGGTGGCGGGGCTGGCCAGCACGGTGCGCGCGCACTTGCCCTGGCGGCCTTCGAAGTTGCGGTTGGAAGTGGAGACGACGAGTTGTCCGGGCGCGGCCAGATCGCCGTTCATGCCGATGCACATCGAGCAGCCCGGCACGCGCCATTCGGCACCGGCGGCGAGGAACACCTCGTGCAGCCCTTCCGCCTCGGCGGCGCGGCGCACCGCCTCGGAGCCCGGCACCACCAACATGCGCACGCCGTCGGCCACGCGTCGCCCGGCCAGTATCCGCGCCGCTTCACGCAGGTCCGACAGGCGTGAGTTGGTGCAGCTGCCGAGGAACACCACGTCGACCGGCGTGCCGGCCATCGGCTTGCCCGCCTCCACGCGCATGTAGTCGAGTGCCCGCCGCTCGGGCAGGCCGCGCGCGGCGGGCACCGGCGCGTCGATGGCGACCGCCATGCCCGGGTGGGTGCCGTAGGTGACGGTGGGACGCACCTCGCGCGCGTCGATGCGCACCTCGCGGTCGTAATGCGCGCCCGGGTCGGTTTTCAGCGTGCGCCAGTACGCCACCGCGCGGTCCCAGTCCTCGCCCTGCGGCGCGCGCGGGCGGCCGGCGAGCCAGGCGAAGGTGGTTTCGTCCGGTGCGATCAGTCCCGCGCGCGCACCGGCCTCGATCGACATGTTGCACACGGTCATGCGCTCTTCCATCGACAGCGCCTCGATCGCCGCGCCGCGGTACTCGATGACGTGGCCGGTGCCGCCGTCGACGCCGATGCGGCCGATGATGTGCAGGATGAGATCCTTGGCGCCGACGCCCGCGGGCAGTGCGCCATCGACGTGGATCGCGAGCGTCTTCGGTTTCCTCTGCAGCAGGCACTGGGTGGCCAGCACGTGGCCGACCTCGGTGGTGCCGATGCCGAAAGCCAGCG
The DNA here is from genome assembly GCF_003967035.1 of Aerosticca soli. Taxonomy (GTDB): domain Bacteria; phylum Pseudomonadota; class Gammaproteobacteria; order Xanthomonadales; family Rhodanobacteraceae; genus Aerosticca; species Aerosticca soli. The sequence continues at coordinate 372,057 of NZ_AP018560.1, forward strand.
CACCGAACGCGCCGTGGGTGGAGGTGTGGCTGTCGCCGCAGACGATGGTCATGCCCGGCTGGGTGGCGCCGAGCTCCGGGCCGATCACATGGACGATGCCGCGCTCGCTGCTGTCCCAGCCGTAGAGTTCGATGCCGAAGGCGCGGCAGTTTTCCTCCAGCTGCGCGACCTGCGCCTTCGCCTCGGCGGTGGCGTAGGGCCGCTCGCCGTCGGCGCCGGGCGGCAGCGTGGGTGTGGAGTGGTCCAGCGTGGCGAGGGTGCGGTCCGGGCGCGCCACGGCGAGGCCACGCGCGCGCAGCTCGTCGAACGCCTGCGGCGAAGTCACCTCGTGCACCAGGTGCAGGTCTATGTACAGGATCGCCGGCGTGTCGGCGGTCTCGGGCGCGACCAGGTGGTCGTCCCACAGCTTGTCGAACAGGGTGCGCGGCGCGCTCATGCCGTCACCTTCGCCGCCGGCTGGGTCTGTCCTTCCTGGGCCGCGCGGACGGCTTCGCCCGCCGGGCTGGCGGTGCCGGCTTCCGTCACCACCGTGAGCCAGCCCCAGCGATCGACTGTCTGGCCGGAGAACAGGCCGAAAAAGGCCTCGCGCAGCGCGCGGGTCACGGGGCCGACCTCGCCGTTGCCGACCGGCTTGCGGTCGACCGAACGGATCGGCGTGATCTCCGCCGCGGTGCCGGTGAGGAAGGCCTCGTCGGCGCTGTACAGCGCCTCGCGCGGCAGGTCGCGCTCCTCCACGGCGATGCCGAGTTCGGCGGCCAGCGTGATCACGCTGTCGCGGGTGATGCCGGCGAGCAGGCCGGCGCTGACCGGCGGCGTATACAGGCGCCCCTTCCTGACCAGGAACAGGTTCTCGCCGGCGCCCTCGCTGAGCAGCCCGTTGTAGCCGAGCGCGATGCCCTCGTCGTAGCCGTTGCGCCGCGCCTCCAGCGCGATCAGCTGGCTGGAAAGGTAGTTGCCGCCGGCCTTGGCCCAGCTCGGAAAGGTGTTTGGCGCCGGCCGGTGCCAGGACGACACGCACACGTCCGCGCCGCGCTCGGCCGCCTCGCCCAGATACGCGCCCCAGTTCATCGCCATGATCGCCACCTCGACCGGCGCCCCCGGCTTGGGCAGCACGCCCAGGCCGCCGGCGCCGCGGAACACCACCGGCCGCACGTAGGCCGATGACATGCGATTGGCGCGGATCAGCTCCAGGCAGGCGGCGTTGATGTCCTCCTCGCTGTAGCCGACCTCGATCTCGTATACCCGCGCCGACTCGAACAGACGGCGGGTGTGGTCGGCCAGGCGGAAATAGGCCGGTCCGCGCGGGGTGGCGTAGACCCGCTCGCCCTCGAACACCGAGGAGCCGTAATGCAGCGCATGCGTGCTGACATGCACGGTGGCCTCGGCCCAGGGTTTGATGCGGCCGTTGTGCCAGAGGTAGGGGGTATTCATGCGTGGGTCTCCTGCGCGGGAACGGGATGGGCGGAAAGGTCGTCGGCGCGGACGGCGCCGGCAGTGATCAGGGCCGGGGCGGCCGGGTCGGCCGCTGCCTGGCGTTCGATGCGGTTGACGACGGCGAGCGCGGCCTGCGCGGCGGCTTCGACGATGTCGGTGCTGACCGCCTGGCCGCGCCAGTCGCGGTTGCCATGGCGGGCGCTCAGGCTGACCCGGCCCTGTGCGTCGCCGCCCTCGCCGATCGCGTGCACGGCAAAGTCGGTGAGCGTGAGCGCCTGCCCGGTGACGCGCTCGATCGCGCGCAGCACGGCATCCACCGGGCCGTCGCCGAGCGCGGCCTCGGCGGCGCGGCGGCCATCGTCGTGGGTGAGCTCCAGCGCGGCCGCGGCATGGCCGCCCAGGTGCGTGGTGATGTCCAGCCGGGTCAGGCGCCAGGGGCCGGCGGCCTCGGGGTCCTCGCCCAGGGCCAGCGCCTCCAGATCCTCGTCGGTGACCTCGCGCTTGCGGTCGGCGAGCGTCTTGAAGCGGGCGAAGAGCTCGTCCATGGCGCGCTCTTCCAGCACGTGGCCGAGCGCGGCCAGCCGCTGGCGCAGCGCGTGGCGGCCGGAATGCTTGCCGAGCACCAGCCGGGTCTCGGCCAGGCCGACGTCCTCCGGACGCATGATCTCGTAGGTGCCGCGATGCTTGAGCATGCCGTGCTGGTGGATGCCCGACTCGTGCGCGAAGGCGTTGTCGCCGACGATCGCCTTGTTGCGCGGCACCGGCTGGCCGGTGAGCTGGGCGAGCAGGCGCGAGGTCGGCACCAGCCGGCGGGTGTCGATGCGCGTGTCCGCGCCGTAATAGGCGCCGCGCACCTTGAGCGCCATCACGATCTCCTCCAGCGCGGCGTTGCCGGCGCGCTCGCCGATGCCGTTGATGGTGCATTCCACCTGGCGCGCGCCGGCGCCGATCGCGGCCAGGCTGTTGGCGACCGCCAGGCCCAGGTCGTCGTGGCAATGGCTGGAGAACACCACGCGCTCGGCGCCGACGACGTGTTGGCGCAGCCAGGTGAACAGCGCGGCGATCTCGCCCGGCGTGGTGTAGCCCACGGTGTCGGGCGCATTCAGCGTGGTCGCGCCGGCGGCCACCGCGGCGGAGAAGATCTCGGCGAGAAACTCCGGCTCGGTGCGCAGCGCGTCCTCGGCGGAGAACTCCACCTCGTCGCACAGACCGACCGCCCGTTCGATCGCGGCGACGGCGGCGTCGAGCACCTGCGCCTTGCTCATGCCGAGCTTGTGCTCGCGATGCAGCGGGCTGGTGGAAAGGAACAGGTGGATGCGCGAGCGGCGCGCCTTTTCCAGCGCCCGCGCGGTGGTGTCGACGTCGCCCGGCAGGCAGCGCGAGAGGCCGCACACGGTGGTGTCCACCAGCGTGCGCGCGATCTCGGCGACGGCGGCGAAGTCATCCGGCGAGGCCTGCGGGAAACCGGCCTCGAGCACGTCGACGCCGAGCGACTCCAGCGCCTGCGCCATGCGCAGCTTGGCGCGGCGGTCGAGCGAGAAGCCGGGCGCCTGCTCGCCGTCGCGCAAGGTGGTGTCGAAGATGCGTACGTGCGCCTCGGCAGCCGCAGCGCCGCCGTCCTGGGTCGTGGTGTCGTTCGGGGTCATCGTCGGGTCTCCGCGGTGCGTCGCTTCGAGGGGCAACAAAAAACCCCGCGCCATCTCTGGTGCGGGGTTCTTCGGGAGTCTTCAGGTCTACTTTTAAGCTACCTGGACACGCGCCCTCAGCCCGCACCTCCGCTGGTAATGAGAAGTACGAGTACAAGGGCAAGGAGCAGCGAGCCGCGCAGCCGCACGAGGCCGATGAACGCCGCGTGGCGGCTCATGTTGGCGATGTGGCGGTGGCTGGTGCGTTGCGGCATGGAGTCGACCCTAACGGCATCGGTGGCGGCTGTCAACAGGGGCGTGCAAAACTTTTTTGGCAAGCATCCGCGGTGCTCATGCCGCGGACGTCTGGACGTCCGGACGTCCGCAACGCCAGGCGCGCAGCCAGGCGGCCAGCGCCCCTTCCTCCGCGGCGAGCGGCTGTGCGTGCGCCGGGCGTGCCAGCATCGCCGCGAGCGCGGGCGGCACCGGCACCTGCCGTCCGAGCAGCGGCTCCAGCACGGTCTCGAACTTGGCCGGATGGGCGGTGGCGACCACCGTCCACAGGCGGCCCGGGCGCGCGGGCTCGTGATCGAGCACGGCGAGCGCGGTGGCCGTGTGCGGGCAGAACAGCGCATCGTGCTCGCGCGCGTAATGCCGCAGCGTGGCGCGGATCGCCGCGTCGTCCACGCTTTCGGCGCGCAAGGCGCGGCGCACGGCATCGTCGTCGCCGCCGAAGGTCCAGCGCAGCCGCTCGAAGTTGCTCGGCGCGCCGACGTCCATCGCGTTGGCCAGCGTGGCGAGCGCCTCGCGCGGCCGGTAATCCTCGCCGGCGAAGAATGCCGGCAGGGTGGCGTTGGCGTTGCAGGCCAGGCGGATCTCGCCGACCGGCAGGCCGAGCGCGCGCACCCAGACCGCGGCGAGCGCATTGCCGAGATTGCCGGTCGGCACGATGACATCGAGCGGCGCGCCGTTCGCCCGCCACTGGCCGAGCGCGGCATGCGCGTAGTAGCTCATCTGCGGCAGCAGGCGGCCCAGGCTGATGCTGTTGGCCGAGCTCAGGGGCAGCTCGCGCTGCAATGCGGCGTCGCCGAGCGCGGCCTTGACCATGCGCTGGCAATCGTCGAAACGACCGGCCACGCGCAGCGCCTGCACGTTGCCGCCGAAGCTGCCGAGCTGGTGCGCCTGGCGCGGCGAGACGCGGCCATCGGGATAGAGGATGGCCACGCGCACGCCGGGCATGCCGTGGAAGGCCGCGCCCACCGCGGCGCCGGTATCGCCGGAAGTGGCGACCAGGATGGTGAGCGGCCGCGCATCCGCACGCGGCAGCCGGCGCAGGCAGGCGGCGAGGAAGCGCGCGCCGACGTCCTTGAAGGCGGCGGTCGGGCCGTGGAAGAGCTCCAGCACCTGCGCATCGTCGCGGCCGGGCAGGCGCGCCAGCGGCACCGGGAAATCCAGCGCCTCGGCGCAGATGTCGGCGAGCGCGTCGGCCAGCGGATCGCCGGCGAAGAACGGCGCGAGCAGGGTGGCGGCGGTGTCGGCCAGGCTGCCGGCGGGATCGAACGCGGCCGGGTCCAGGCGCGGCAGGCGCTCGGGCACGTACAGGCCGCCATCCGGCGCGAGGCCGGCGGCGATGGCCTGGCTCAGGCCCACCGCCGGCGCGTGGCCGCGCGTGCTCAGGTAACGCGGCGCACTCATGCGGCAAGCTCCATGCCGTCCACCGCCAGGACGCGCGCGGCGGGGCCGTCGATCGGCGCGACCAGCGCGTCGCTGGCGAGTCCTTCCGCGGCGAACGCCGCCTGCATCGCCGCCGCCGCGGCCTGCGCGTCGGCGCGGTTCTCGTACCAGCCGAACACGCTGGGACCGCCGCCGGAAATGCTGGCGCCGAGCGCGCGATGGCCGAGCGCCGCCTGCTTGACCCGCGCGAAGCCCGGCACCAGCGCGGCGCGACGCGGTTCGACCAGCACGTCCTTGAGCCCCTCGCGGACCAGCGCGGCCTCGCCGCGATAGCAGCCGGCCAGGGTCAGCGCGAGGTTGGCGCTCTGCGCGACGAATTCGCCCAGGCGATAGTCGCCGGCCAGCGCGGCGCGCGCCCTGCGCGTCTCCAGCACGCAATGCGGATGGACCAGCGCGCAGTGCCATTCGCGCGGCACCGGGATGCGCAGCAGGCGCGCTTCGGTGGCGAGCACCAGGCCGCCGAGCAGCATCGGCCCGACGTTGTCGCCGTGCCGGCCGCCGCTGGCGACCTGTTCGCCGTCCATCGCAAAGCCGTACAGCGACTCGGCCGGCAGCGGCCGCGGCAGCAGCGCGTTGGCGGCGAGCAGCGCGGCCACCGCCGAGGCGGCCGAACCGGCCATGCCCGAGCCCATCGCGATGCCCTTGTGCAGGGTGATCTCGAAGCCGAAGGAGAGCCCGAGCGCCTTGCGCAGCGCGATCAGCGCGGCGCCGGCGGTGTTCTTCGCCGGGTCCTCGGGCAGGGCGACGTCGCTGCCGTGGATGGCGGCGATGCGCACCACCGGCGCATCGAGGCGCCGCACCTCGGCGCGGTCGCCGGCGCCTTCCACGCAGTGGCCCAGGATGTCGAAGCCGACCCCGACGTTGCCCACGCAGGCCGGGGCGTAGGCGACGGCATGGCGGGCCGGGGCGGCGGACGGGCGAGGTTCCAGCAAAGGCATGTTCACGGGCGGGGCTCCAGGGCTTCGGCGATGCGCAACAGGTCGGCGAACACGCCGGCGGCGGTGACTTCAGGGCCGGCGCCGGGGCCCTGCACGGTGAGCGGGTTGTCGCAGTAGCGGCGGGTGGTGAACTGCACCACGTTGTCGGTGCCACGGGCATGGGCGAATGTGTGGCTGGCCGGCAGCACGGCGAGTTTCACGCTGGCGCGGCCCTCGCGGTCCAGATGGGCGACGTGGCGCAGCACGCCACCGGCCGCGCGCGCCTGGGCCAGTCGCGCGGCCATCGGCGCATCCAGGGCCTCGAGCTGCTGCATGAACGCCTCCGGCGCGAGCGCGGCCAATGCCTCCGGCACCAGGCTTTCCACCTGCACGTCCTCCAGCGACAGCGGCCAGCCGGCCTCGCGGGCGAGGATCACCAGTTTGCGCGCGACGTCGAGGCCGGAGAGATCGGCGCGCGGATCGGGCTCGGTGTAGCCCAGCGCGTGTGCCTCGCGCAGCAGCGACGAGAATGGCCGCGTGCCGTCGAAATGGTTGAACAGCCACGCCAGCGTGCCCGAGCACATGCCCTCGACGGTGTACAGCTCGTCGCCGGTGTCGATGAGGTCGCGCAGCGTCTGCACCACCGGCAGGCCGGCACAGACGGTGGCCTCGTAGCGCAAGCGGCCGCCGCCCTGCGCACTGGCCCGCGCGATCGCCTGCCAGCGTTCGAGCGGGCCGCTGGCGGCGAGCTTGTTCGGCGTCACCACGTGCACGCCCTCGGCAAGCCAGTCGGCGTAACGCGCGGCGACCGCCTCGCTGGCGCTGCAGTCGATCAGCATGACCGGGCCGCCTTCGGTGCCGCGCAGGTGGGCGAGAAAGGCATCGAGATCGGTCGGCCGCCAGATCTGCGCGCCGCCGTGGCGGCCGTTGAGCTCGGGATCGTCGCAGTCCAGCCACATGCGGCGGCTGGCGGCCACGCCGCGCAGTTCCAGCAGCAGGCCCAGGTGGCGCGCCAGCCGCGGCTGGGCCGCACGCAGCTGGTCGAGCAGGGTGCCGCCGACGCGTCCGGGGCCGATCAGCCCCACGGCGAGCCGGCGAGAGCGGGCGAGAGTGAAATCCGCCGTCGCCGGTCGGGGCCGGGATACGGGCTGGACGGGTGCTGCGACTGCGCTGTGCATGGAGCCTCCGAAGGGAGGCCCGCTTCGCTTGCGGCGGTTCGGCTGTCGGCCGGCCCGCCTCGTCGAGGGCGGGCCGTTTGCGAGTGTCTTGGAACCTTACCGCTCGCGCACCGGAACCCACCCCGACGAAGTCGTGGTGGTAATGGTACCGGTACCGATCATGCCGCCGCGCAGCGACGTGCCGACCGCAAGGGTCGGCAGCAGCATGAACGCGGTGGGCATGGACGAGGGCATGGGCGGACGATAGGCAGACTCATCGCGTCCTGTCAAGCGCTTCGTTCCTTACGATATGCGTTTGGACGTCCGGCCGTCCGGACATCCACATCAGCGTTTTTTCTTGTCCAGCCCGCTTGGTGTCCCGTACGGACACATGGTGTTGGGGTGACCGGGCTTTCAATGGGAAAGGTCGATGGCATAGGTGGCGCTGCCATCGCCATGGTCCTCGAGCTCGCGCACCTCGAGCCCGGCCTGGCGCGCCAGCTGCGCCTTGCCGCCGGCGCTGACGAAAGTGACCGCCGCACGGGTGTCCAGTGGCGCGAAGCGCCACGAGCGGGGCGGCAGACTGGCGGCGGTGATCGGGCTGTGGCGGGCGATCCAGTCGGCCACGACGTCGCGTACGCCGGGGCCGTCGGCCAGCACGGTCTGCCGACCGTCCAGGCCCGGGAAATGGCCGCCGCCATTGGCGCGATAGGCATTGGTGGCGACCACGAAATGCTGCCCGGCGGTCACCGGCCGCCCCTGATAGCGCAGGTCGACGATGCGCCGGCCGGGCGGGCGGCTGGGATCGATGCGGTATTCGAGTCCCTCGCCCTGGATCTGGTCGAAATTGAAGCCGGCGAAGTGCGTGTCGATCAGCGCCTGCGGCTGCGCGGCGTCGGGATCGATGCGTGCGAAGCGTTGCGCGGCGTGTTCGAGCCAGGCCTTGAGGCCCGCGCCGTCGACGCTCACCGCGGCGAGCGCGTTGGGGTAGTAGTAGAGGTCGGCCGTGTGACGCACGGTGATCGTGCCGGCCGGCACGTCGGTGTAGTCGTCCGCGCCGGCAAAGCCGGTGCGGAAGGCGGCCGCGGCCGAAAGCACCGGCCATCCGGCCAGATCCGGGCGCTCTCTGGGCAATTGCCGGCGCACGTAGTCGGCCTGTGCCGCATTGACCACGGCGAGCGCGCTTTGTTCGCCGACGTCGGCGAAATAGCTGGTAAGCGGGAGCGTGCTGGTGCCGAGCGGCGTGTCGACATGGGCCAGCACCGCCTTCTGCACCGCGGCGATCCGCGGCGCGATCGCCGGGTCGGGCGGCACGCAGGTGGCCGGTGTCGGGCAGATCGGCTGCACCTGGCTCGAGGTCGCGCCGCGGTCCAGTACCCAGCGGCCGTGTTGGCGCACCAGCGCGAGCTTGACGAGGCCCAGGTCCTTGCCGAAGAAGCCGCCCATCACCGCCGGCACGCCGCGCACGAAACCGCGCTCGGCATCGACCCCGGGCATGCCGGCATAGCGCGGCCCGGGAAAAGTCGCATGCGCATGACCGAGCAGCAGCACGTCGATGCCGGGGACCGCGGCCAGGTGCCAGCCCGGGTTTTCCATATCGCTTGCATAGGGCGACGCATCCAGGCCGCCATGCAGCAGCGCGACGATGAGATCCGGATGCTGCGCTTCGAGCGCCGGCAGTGCCGCGCGCGCCGCCTCGACCGCGCCGCGCACCGTGACCCGGCCGGCCAGCAGCGGCCGGTCCCACTGCATGATCGGCGGCGGCGTGAAGCCGATGATGCCGACCTTGAGCGGCACCTGGAGCCGGCTGCCGTCGAGCGTGTAGGCCTCGATGGTGCGGGTCAGCACCGTCCACGGCGGATAGAGCGTGTGCCCGTCGCCGACACCGACGACGTTGGCCAGCACCAGCGGAAAATGTGGGCCGGCGCAATGCCGGGGCGGCACGCCCGCACCCGTCATCGGCGTGGCGGTGACCTGGGAGAGAAACGGCAAGCCATAGTTGAAGTCGTGGTTGCCGAGCGTGCCGCCGTCGTAGCCCAGCGCGTCCATGGCCTGGTAGATGGCCAGTTCCTCCGCACAGCCGAGCGGCTTCGCCTTGGCCTGATAATCCGCCAGCAAGGTGCCCTGCACGGTGTCGCCGACGTCGAACAGCAGGCTGTTGGGAAAGGTCGCGCGCGCACGCCCGATCAGCGTGGCGGTGCGCTCGAAGCCGAGCGTGGGGTCGGGGCGCGCACGCAGGTAGTCGTAGGACAGCACATTGGCATGGAGGTCGGTGGTCTCCAGGATTGCCACGTCCGCCCGCGCGCCCTCCGGCAAGGTGCCGGGGCGGAACCGTTGGCCGCCGCAGCCGGCGAGCAGGGCCGCGACCCACACGAGCATGAAGAAAAGGTGGCGGCGCATGCGGCAGGCTCCGGCGGTGTCGATGGCCATCATGCGCGATGCCGGGCGACTCTGCTATGGCGGGGGGCGATGGCGTTGGTGTCAAACCCTCTTGACAGACTTTTAATGTTGAGGTTGTAATCGGGCCGTAACCCATCGGGTTGCACAGGGGATTCATATGGAGCAGCTAAGCGCCTCCGGTGTCGAGCCGGACGGGTCAGCTGTATTCGTAGTTCAAAAAGGGGATAAACCACATGAAAAAGTTTGATCGCGGCGTAGCCCAACGGCTGCGTAGAACCGCCTTAGTGGTAGCCGTGGGTCTTTCGCTTGCCGGCCCGGGTTTGGTGCTGGCCCAGTCGAATGTCACGGGATCGATCTTCGGCACGGTGTCCAACGTGTCGGGCAACAAGGTCACGATCCGCAATCGGGACACGGGTTTCAGCCGGACCGTCAATGTGGATGCGCAAGGCCGGTACAGCTTCGACTCGCTTCCGGTCGGACGCTATGAGGTGATCTTGCAAAATGGCGACACGGTGGTGAGTCGTCGCGACGATGTGAACTTGCAGATCTCCGGAGGGGTGAATGTTTCCTTTGGGTCGGCGATGAACGCGACCAATCTAAGCGCGATTTCGGTGGCTGCCAACGCCTTGCCCGCCATCGATGTCTCGACGGTCGATACGCGGACGGTATTCAGTTCAGAGCAATTGCAGAAGTTGCCGGTTGCGCGAAGCGTTTCCGCGGTGGCTTTGCTCGCTCCAGGCGTCATTCAAGGGTCCAGTTATTCTGCGCCGAGTTTTGGTGGTTCGGCGGCATCTGAAAATGCATATTATATCAATGGATATCCTGTCACCAATCCGTTGACCTCGATAGGCTTTTCGTCGCTACCATTCGACGCCATCGATCAGGAGCAAGTGCTCACGGGTGGCTATGGAGCGGAGTTTGGTCGATCCACAGGCGGCGTCATCAATATCGTCACCAAGCGTGGCACCAATGAATGGAAGGCGGGAGTCTATACCATCTGGGCACCGCAGTCCTTGCGCGCAGATCCCAAGAATATTTACTTTCCTCATACGGGTTTTTACGGCCCGGGCTCGCGTACGCCGACCGATGGGACGCTTTATCTGAGACGCACCGATTCACAATACTGGACATCGACTGTGGGCGCCTACGCCAGTGGCCCGCTGATCAAGGACCGTCTGTTCGTCTATGTCGATGTTGAGCAGAACCGGCAGGATGGCAACAGCATTCGGTATTACACTAACTCTTCCGCAGCACAGCTCAATCAGGCGTGGAGTGACTATCTCTACAAAACACCACGCTGGACGGCAAAAATCGACTGGAATATTAACGATAATAATACGATTGAATTGACGGGTGTTTCAGATAAAACGACATATAATGCTAGTTATTATCCGTATAATTATTCTGCTGACACTCATGCCAACAATAAGACTGGTGGTTTGTATACAAAAGATGGGGGTGACCTTTATATTGGCAAATATACAGGCTACGTTACGGACGACTTGACAATTACCGCGCTGTATGGAACTCAAAAAATAAATCATGTAAGTACGCCGTGGAATTACAATCCGGCCTGTCCATATGTGTCTTCCAATACGCAATCCCAGGTGCCTGGCTTGAATTACACGAGCTGCCAGTCGTATACGGGAACCGTCCTGATTCCCGGAGCGCATGACAAGACTTATGGCGGCCGCTTCGATATCGAATACCACATCGGTGATCACGACATTCGCCTAGGTTACGACAGGCAGACTGCCGAATCTTTGACTGGTTCGAGCTATCCCGGTGGTTACGGATGGATCTACGGTTACCAGGCCAATCCGAACCAGCCGATCGATGCGGGGCATGGTGTCGTGGGAACCCCTGCAGAGGCGGGCGGCTATGGTACGCAAGGCTATTATGTGTATCGCTACTATAGTACCCAGAATGCCTATGTAAAAACCATTCAGGAAGCCCAATATCTCGAGGACCGCTGGCAGCTGACGGACCGTTGGTTGCTTTCTATCGGTTTACGCAACGAGCAGTTCACCAATTACAACGGCGACAACAAGCCCTACGCTCGTCAGCGGCACCAGTTGGCGCCGCGCCTTGGCGTTTCGTGGGACGTGTTCGGTGATTCCACGCTGAAAGTCTTTGCCAACGCGGGCCGCTATCATTTGGCGATGCCAAACAATGTGGCCGTGCGTGCCGCTTCCGGTTCTCTCATCACCAGTCAGTACTTCACATATACGGGTGTTGACCCGGTAACGGGAGCGCCGACCGGATTGAATCCCGTGCGTGTCGATTTGAACAACCAATACGTGTGCCCAAACAGTGGTGGGGCAGTATCCACTAATATCGAATGCGGCACTGCGCCTGATCCGCGAACAGTGGCTGCGAAGGGGCTCAAGTCACACTTCCAGGATGAGTACATTCTGGGTGCGCAATACCAGCTCACTCCCGAATATGTATTCGGGGCAAAAGGGACTGTCCGTAAGTTGCGTAGCGCTATTGATGACACCTGTACGCCCGCTCTTAGTGGCGCGTGCTTCCTGTTCAACCCGGGCAAGGCTAATTCGTTCCTTGAGGAACAGGATGATGGTACCTTCGTGGAGCGACATTATTCGAATGCGGAACTCGGGTTCCCGCATTTGAAGCGTAAATATGTAGCGCTCGACTTGTTCCTGGAGCATCCCTTTGCGGACAAGTGGTATGGCAAGATCGATTACACGTATTCACATAATTACGGGAATACGGAGGGTCAGCTTGCCTCGGATCTCGATACCGGCGCTGGCGGACAGGCCGACGTATCCGTTACCCAGGACTGGGATTTGCCGCAACTCATGGTCGGTGCCAATGGTTCCCTGCCGAATGACCGGCGCCATCAGTTCCGTGCCTTCGGTTATTACCAGATGAGCAAGGAATGGCGTTTTGGCGGCACGGCCATGATCATGTCGGGGCGTCCGTTGAGCTGTACCTCGTTCTGGCCCGATCCGAAGGCGCCGGTGTACAACGGCTCCTACTACCACTATTGCGGGCTCCCGATCCCTGGTTCCACGGGCTATGTATATACCCCGCGCGGGACGAGTGGAAATACGCCCTGGACGCATCGCTACGACTTGAATGTGGCGTACTCACCCAACTGGTTAGACAATAAACTGACTTTCCAGGTGGATGTCTTCAATGTGCTTAACCGGCAGACGCCGCTTTACTACAATATGCGTTATGCGAGCAACCGTTCCACGGTGAATCCTTTGTACCGCCGCGTGCTCAATTACACCGATCCGCGTACGGTAAGATTCACGATGCGTTATGATTTCTGATTTATAGATTTGGATTCATTTTTCCCCGCCGCCGGTGAGAACCGGCGGTTTTTTTATTGCCGCTTGGCGGCGGCCTGGTCGAAGTAGAGGTCATCCCGGCCGTCCTGGTGCAGGCGTTTGAGGCGGATGTGGAAGGTGTAGGTGCTTTGGGCGACCGGGGCATCGTCCACCCGCTGCGTGGCGAGGCCGCGGGCCGGCGTGGCCGGGGAGAGGCTCTCGGCCGTGACGCGGTAGGCGTCGAGCGGTCGGGCCAGCGGGCCGGTCAGTGCCTCGTGCAGCACGCGGCCCTGCGCGCGCGGCATGGACAGGCCGAGCACGGCGGCCACGGTGGGCGCGAGGTCGACGTTGCCGGACGGCAGCGGGTCGCGGAAGCCGGCGCGGAAGTCGGGGCCGGCGGCGAGCAGGGTGTTGTGCACGTCGATCGGGCTGAAGCTGCCGTGCTGGCCGCGCATGTTGGCGAGGCTTGCGTATTCGGTGCCCGGAAAGCCCTGCACGCGGGCCTCGGCGTCCCAGGCGTAGCTGGCGATGATGTCCGGGCCGCGCGTGGCGTGCTCCAGTCGCACGCGTTCGGCCGGCAGCGTGCCGGGCAGCGCGCCGTAGCGGTCGGCCACGAACACCGTGGCGATGTACTCGCGCGACTGCAAAAAGCGCACGGCACGCGCGACCAGCGCGGCATCGTGCTCGGGCTGATAGAGGTATTCGGTGCCGCCGTTGGAGGCGATCACCAGCGCGCCCTTGGGCAGCGGCGAGGGCAGCAGGTGGGCGGGCGAGGTGTATGGGCCGGGTTTGCCGCAGAGGCGGCCGTCATCGTCATAGCGGGTCGGATGGAGCATCGAGCCGTCGGCGCGGATGCCGCTCAGCACCGGCACGTACAGGCAGCCGGTGCCGTCGAAGGCGGTGAAGCCGGCGCGGGTGAGTTCGTCGGCGAGCCGGATGCCGCCGGATACCGAATAGCCCCATTCGGGATCGATGCCGGTGACGCGGCCGTCGTTGACGCCGCGCAGCGGAAACAGCTGTGCGGGCCCGGCCACGTTGCTGTGCCCGTGGTCGGAGACCACGATGAGGTCGGTATCGGCGGTCAGGCCGAGCGCGGCGAGACGGTCTTCCAGCGCGCCGAGCAGGGCGTCCTGCGCCTGCAAGGCACGATGGAACTTGGGCGAGCCCACGCCGTAGTCGTGCTCGGTGCTGTCCGGATTGCGCAGCCAGACGACGCTGAGATCGGGGCGGTAGGTGGGCAGCACGTACTCCAGGAACACCTTCATCAGCCAGGCATTGGCCGCCTCCGGCGCGCTGGCATCGGCGGCGCTGGGGTCGCTGGTGACGCCGTCGCGCAGCAGTGCGCGCGGGCCCTGCGCGGTGGGGTCGCCGTTGTCGGCGGTGAGCCGCAACGCCTGCGGCGGATAGGTGTGGGCGGTGTTGGCCGGCAGCGGATAGCCGGCCTGTTGCAGCGCGCGGGCGAAGGTGAGCGGCAGCGCGGTGTTCTCATCGAGCAACACCCCGGAACGCTCCGGCCGGTCCGCCTCGCCCAGGCGGCGATCCTGCAGGAAGGCCGGGCCGGACTTGCCGATCAGCGCGGTCTTGAGGCCCTTGGCGTGCGCGGCCTCGAGCAGGGTGGGAAGTTCCAGCAGCGCATGGCCGGCGTGCGCATCCAGCACGCGCAGGATGGCGTAGTCCTCGGTGAACACCGGCTGGGTGAAGTCCACCGGCCGGCCCTGCGCATCGAAGCCTTCCGCGCCCGGTGCCCAGATGCGGTTGCCGTAGAAACCGGCCGGCCCCAGAAAAGCGCCGGTCGCGAAGCTGGTGGCGTTGGCCATGGTGAAGGTGGGATAGGTGGCGTGGTTGTCGGCAAAGAAGCTGCCGCGCGCGGCCAGCGCCGCCAGATGCGGGGTGTCCTCCGCGCTGATCGCGTCCGGACGCATGCCGTCCCAGACGAACACGATGACGCGATGCGCGGCGTGGGCCGGCAGCGCGACAACGAGAAAGCAGACGGTCAGGATGGCATGGCGCCAGGCACGCATGGGTTTGCTCCACGGGATAGGGTTTCTAAGGGCTTCCCGGGAAACCGTGGCTGGTCTCACGGGCTGAAGGACAGTCTTGCCGCGCTTGGTTGCGGGCTTGTGTCCGGTTTTATCAGTGCCGCCAGCGCACGCCGCCGATCCAGGTCTCGACCACCGCGAGGGCATCGTCGAGCACCACGAAGTCGGCGCGTTGGCCGGCGACGAGGCGGCCGTGGGTGCGCTCGAGGCCGAGCCACGCGGCGGGGTAGGCGCTGGCCATGCGCGAAGCCTCAGGCAGCGGCAGGTCCAGCCAGGCGATGGCGTTGCGCAGCGCGCCGGCCATGTCCAGCGCCGAGCCGGCGAGCACGCCGTCGGCGTTGCGGCAGGCACCCTCGTGGACGTGGATCATCTGGCCGTCGAGCTCGAAGCTCGTCGCGCCGGTGCCGACCGGCGGCATCGCGTCGGTGACCAGCACGCACTTGCCGCGCGGCCTGGCGGCGAGCGCCACGCGCAGGCTGGCCGGATGCACGTGGTGGCCGTCGACGATCAGCCCGCACCAGGCGTGCGGATCGTCCAGCGCGGCGCCGACCACGCCGGGTTCGCGGCTGCCGAGCTGGGTCATGGCGTTGTAGAGATGGGTGAAGCCGCACGCACCGGCATCGAGCGCGGCGCGCGCGGTGGCGTAATCGGCGGCGCTGTGGCCGATGACCACGCGCACGCCGGCCCGGTGCAGGGCGCCGATGGCGTCGGCGGACACGCGCTCGGGGGCCAGGGTGAGCATCACCACGCCGCGGCGCGGCCGGCACAGCAGGGCGAGCTCGTCGGCGGTGAGCTCGCGCAGATGCGTCGCCGCGTGGATGCCCTTGCGCGCGGGTGCGATGAACGGGCCTTCGAGGTGGATGCCGAGGATGCCGGGCACGCCTTGCGCGATCGCCGCGTCCACCGCATCGAGCGCGGCGCGCGTGCGCTGCGCGTCGTCGCTGATCAGCGTGGGCAGGAGGCCGGTGGTGCCGAAGCGCCGATGCGCCGCGGCGATGGCGCGCAGCGTCTCGACGCCGGGATCGTCGTTGAACAGCCTGCCGCCGCCGCCGTTGACCTGCACGTCGATGAAGCCGGGCGCGAGCAGCCTGCCGTCGAGATCGACGCGCTCGACGAGCGCCACGCGCGGATCCCCGGCCGGCACGATGGCGCGGATGCAGCCGTTTTCGACCAGCACGGCCAGGCCCTCGCGCGGGCCGTGGTCGCCTAGCACGCGGGCGTTGACGAGGGCGGTGGGTGTGGACATCACAGCGTCTCCGTGACCTTGGCCAGGCTGGGCGGATGGTCGGGGTCGTAGCCGCGCGCCAGCGCCAGCGCGGCCACCGCGCGATAGAAACTCTGCACCGCGACCAGCGGCGTGGTGAGTGCCGGCAGGCCGGCGGCGAGCGGCAGGGCGTCGGCGCCGTCGGCACCGGGCGCGGCCAGCAACACGCGCGCGCCGCGCGCGCGGAACGCCTCGGCCAGCGCCAGCGTCGGGGCGCGGGTGCCGTCGTCCTGGACGAAGAACAGCAGCGGAAAATCCGCACCGACCAAGGCCATCGGCCCGTGCCTGACCTCGGCGGCGCTGAAGGCCTCGGCGTGCAGCGCGCAGGTTTCCTTGAACTTGAGCGCCGCCTCCTGTGCCGCGCCCAAGCCAAAGCCGCGGCCGACCACGAACAGGTTGCGCACCGGCGCGAAGGCTTCCACGAGCGGCGACCAATCCACCGTCCAGCCGCGATCGAGGTCTTCCGGCAACCGGCCGAGCGCGGCTTCGAGCGCCGCATCGCCGCTCACCTGCGCGGTCAACTGCAGCACCGCCGCGAGCGTGGCGAGATAGCTCTTGGTCGCCGCCACGCTGCGCTCGGTGCCGGCGCACAGCGGAATGACCGTGTCGGCGCAGCCGGCGAGCGGCGAGTCCTCGACGTTAACCAGGGCCAGCACGTGCGCGCCGGCCTCGCGCGCGGCCTGCGCGCTGCGCACGAGGTCGGGGCTCCTGCCCGATTGCGAGATGGCGATGAACAGCGCCTCGCGCAGCCTGAGCGGCACGTCGTAGATCGAGGCGATCGCCGGCGAGGCCGAGGCGGTGACCAGGCCGAGCCGGGTCTCGAACACGTACTTGGCAAAGGTGGCGGCATGGTCGGAGCTGCCGCGCGCACAGGTGACGATGAAGCGCGGCGGCCGTGCCCGCAGCCGCGCGGCGAGCGCCGCCACCGTGCGCCGGTTGCGCTCGAACTGGCGCGCGACGACCTGCGCCGTTTCCTGCGCTTCGCGATACATCGAGGTGTCATGCAGTGGGGGCATCGGGGGTGGACGGCGGCGGGCCCACGGTCGGGCCGGAAACGCCGATTGTAAGCGCCGCGGCCCTCGCGCCCGTTCGCGCAAGGTCGCATGACCTCTGGCAGGTGGGAGGCGAAGGCGCCGGGCCTACCATCGCAAGTCATCGCGTCCGCAGTGGACGCGCCCCATCGGGAGTCCATGCCACCGTGAAACAGCGCCCGCTCGCCGTCGCCCTCGTTGCCTTAGGTCTTGCCTGCGTCAGCCATGCCGCCCTCGCCGACGTGCCGGCGCCGCGCGACGTGCCGTTCGAGGGCATGCTCAAGATCCATGTCGATGCCACCGATCTTGCCCATCGCGTGTTCCAGGTCACCGAGCGCATACCGGTCAAGCCGGGCGCGCTGACCCTGCTCTATCCGCAATGGCTGCCCGGCCATCATTCGCCGAGCGGTCCGATCGACAAGCTTGCCGGCCTGGTGGTGAAGGCCAACGGCCAGGTGCTGCCGTGGACGCGCGATCCATACGATGTCTACGCCTTCCACGTCGACGTGCCGCAGGGCGCGAGCGAGCTGGAGGTGTCCTTCCAATACCTCTCGCCGCAGGACAAGAGCCAGGGTCGCGTGGTGATGACGCCGGAAATGCTCAACCTGCAATGGAACACGGTGAGCCTGTATCCGGCCGGCTATTTCGCGCGGCGCATCCAGGCCGAGGCCAGCGTCACCTATCCAGCCGGCTGGCAGGCCGGTACCGCGCTCGAAGTCGCCGGCCGCGACGGCGACACCGTGCGCTACCGGCCGATCGACTACGACGATCTCGTCGACTCGCCGGTGTATGCCGGCAGGTACTTCAAGCGCGTGGATTTGGACCCCGGCGCCAAGGTGCCGGTGCACCTGGACATCGTCGCCGACGATCCGAAATATCTCGAGATCAAGCCCGAGCAGCTCAAGGCGCACCAGAACCTGGTGCAGCAGATGTACAAGACCTATGGCGCGCGCCATTACGACCACTACGACTTCCTGCTCTCGCTCAGCGACAAGATGAGCGGCCAGGGCCTGGAACACCACCGTTCCAGCGAGAACGGCGTCGGCGCGGACTACTTCACCGAGTGGGAGAAGAACGCGCTCGGCCGCGACCTCCTCGCCCACGAGTTCAACCATTCCTGGGACGGCAAGTACCGGCGCGGGAAGGACCTTGCCACGCCCACCTTCAACGTGCCGATGGGCGACACCCTGCTCTGGGTGTACGAGGGGCAGACCCAGTTCTGGGGTTACGTGATGGCCGCGCGCGCGGGGCTGTGGAACGCCGAGCAGGCGCGCGACGTGTGGGCCTATGCCGCCGCCACCTACGACAAGGGGCGTCCGGGTCTGGCCAGCTGGCGCAACGTGCAGGACACCACCAATGACCCGATCATCGCCCAGCGCCGCCCGCTGCCGTATCGCAACTATCAGGGCAGCGAGGACTACTACGTCGCCGGCGCGATGATCTGGCTCGACGTCGACGGCAAGCTGCGCGAACTCAGCCGCGGCAAGAAGGGCATCGACGATTTCGCCCGTGCCTTCTTTGGCGTCAACGACGGCGACTGGCAGGTCGACCCCTACACTTTCGAGGACGTGGTCAAGACGCTTTCGGACCTCCAGCCCTACGACTGGGCGATGTTCCTGCGCCAGCGTCTCGACGGCCACGGGCCGTTCACCGGCGGTCTTGCCGCACACGGCTGGAAGCTCGTCTACACCGACCAGCCCTCGGCGGCGGTCAAGGCCATGGAATCGCGGCGCGGGTTCACCGACCTCACCTATTCGCTCGGCCTCGCCGTCGGCAAGGGCGGCGACATCGCCGACGTGCTGTGGGATGGCCCGGCGTTCAAGGCCGGACTCTCGCCCGGCATGAGCATCGTCGCGGTCAACGGCAAGGAATATTCCGGTGACGTCATCAAGGACGCCGTCACCGCCGCGGCCAAGGACGGACAGGCGCCGATCGAGCTGCTGGTCAAGAATTTCGACCAGTACCGCACGCTCAAGATCGACTACCACCAGGGCCTCAAGTACCCCCACCTGGTGCGCGGCGAGGGCGCCGACGGCTTGAGCGACTTGCTCAAGGCGCGTTGAGCACCCGACCGGGCCGTCCGCATCGTGCGGCGGTCCGGTCCATGCGCATTCCATCGCAGGCGGCTGCAGCGCGCCGCGCCCGCCGTCGATTCGCTATACTGCGCACCCCGCGCTTGCCGCGGCCTTAAAGCTTCACGACAACGCGCCCGTAGCTCAGCCGGATAGAGTAGTGGCTTCCGAAGCCATTGGTCGGGGGTTCGAATCCCTCCGGGCGCGCCAAACTCCCTGTGGCAAATCGCTGCCCTGGCTGTGGCAAGTTCCTCTTGGCGCCCCGGGCGCATCGAGCAAAGGCCCGCCATGCCCAAGCCCATCCTCCAGATCCGGGTCGAGCTCCAGGAGATCGAGCCGCTGATCTGGCGCCGCATCCAAGTGCCGGGCGACTACACCTTCTGGGATTTGCATGTCGCCATCCAGAGCGCCTTTGCCTGGAGGGACACCCACCTGCACGAGTTCCGTCCGTGGGGTCGGCGCGGCGGCACGACCCGCTTCGGCATGCCGCTGGACGACTTCGACGGGAACCCGCCCTTGCCTGGCTGGGAGCACCGCGTCGCCGACGTCCTGACCCGCGCCAACCCGCGGCTCGAATACGAATACGACTTCGGCGACGGCTGGAAGCACACCGTCGTGCTCGAGGAGATCCTCGTGGCGGCGCCAGGCAAGAAGTACCCGCGCTGCACGGCCGGCGCGCGCTCGGCGCCGCCCGACGATTGCGGCGGCCCCGGCGGTTACGAATGCCTGCTCGAAACCCTGGCCAACCCGAAAGACCCGGAGCACGCGTCGTCCCACGTCTGGGCCAGCAGCCAGAAGGGCAGGCGCGGCGAGTTCAACCCCGAGGCCTTCGACGAGCAGCAGGTGAAGTTCGCCAACCCGGCGCCGCGGCTCAAGCAGCTGCTGGCGTATCTCGCGTCCCGGCGCTGATGGGGCCTGAACGGCGCGGCGGGCGGCGCCAGTCGGCTGGTCTGGACGGTATCCAGGGCTCGCGGCGCGCACGCGTTTGCCGAGGAGTCTGTGGGGGTCATACAGTGGCAGCCTGCACGCGCGCTTCGTACGCAGCATCGACAGGCGGCAGATGAACAATCGCTTTTATGCACAACCGATACTCAATTCGCCTTATGCGTATCCGCACAGGCATTGGGAACTCGACGCCGACGGCCAGCCCACGCAGCGCATCGTCGACAGCCGCCGCCGTGCCGAGTTCGTCACGCCCATCCCCAAGCCGCGCAAGCACAAGGGCGCGGCCAAGCAGGACGAACTGCTGTTCGACGAGCTCTCCTCGCGCGAGCAGCAGTACCACGCCTCCATCATCAACGGCGTGCGCGCCGAGGTAGATCGCTGGCGGCAGATTCCGAACCCCGCCGACTGGCGCGTCACGCCGGAGACCGCGCGCCTGTTGCAGCACTGGCGGCACCATCCGTTTGCCGGCGTGCGGCCGTTCTTCTGCCAGGTGGAGGCGGTCGAGACCGCCATCTGGCTGACCGAGGTCGCGCCGCAGCTCGGCAAGGCCGGCGAGCGCTTTCTGGCGCATCTCGACGCTGCCAATGCCGAGGCCAACCCGGGTCTGGCGCGCCTCGCGCTCAAGCTCGCCACAGGCGCTGGCAAGACCACCGTGATGGCCATGCTGATCGCCTGGCAGACCGTCAACGCCGTGCGCCGGCCGAACAGCAAAAAATTCACCCGCGGTTTTCTGATCGTCGCACCGGGCCTGACCATCAAGGACCGCCTGCGGGTGCTGCAGCCCAACGATCCGGACAGCTACTACGCCAGCCGCGAGCTGGTGCCGGCCGACCTGCTGGTCGACATTGCGCGCGCCAAGATCGTCATCACCAACTACCACGCCTTCAAGCGCCGCGAGCGGCTGGAGCTGTCGAAAGGCGGCCGGCGCCTGCTCGAAGGCCGCGGCGGCGCGCCGCTGGACACACTCGAAACCGAAGGCCAGATGCTCCAGCGGGTCATGCCCGAGCTGATGGGCCTGAAAAACGTCCTCGCCATCAACGACGAGGCGCACCACTGCTACCGCGAAAAGCCGGGCGGTGAGGACGACGCGCTCAAGGGCGAGGAGAAAACCGAGGCCGAGCACAACAACGAGGCCGCGCGGCTGTGGATTTCCGGCCTCGAAGCCGTGAGCCGCACGCTGGGCTTGAGCCGCGTGCTGGACCTGTCCGCCACACCGTTCTTCCTGCGCGGCTCGGGCTACGCCGAAGGCACGCTGTTCCCCTGGACGATGAGCGATTTTTCGCTGATGGACGCCATCGAGTGCGGCATCGTCAAGCTGCCGCGCGTGCCGGTGGCCGAGAACATCCCCGGCAACGAGATGCCGATGTTCCGCAACCTGTGGGCGCACATTGGTAAGAAGATGCCCAAAAAGGGCCGCGGCAAGTCCGGCGCGCTCGACCCGCTCAGCATCCCGCTGGAGCTGCAAACCGCGCTGCAGGCGCTGTACGGCCACTATGAAAAGACCTTCGCCCAATGGCAGCAGGCCGGCATCCGCGTGCCGCCGTGCTTCATCGTGGTGTGCAACAACACTGCGGCGTCCAAGCTGGTCTACGACTACATCAGCGGGTTCCAGCGCCAGCACGACGACGGCTCCACCACGCTCGAAAACGGCCGCCTGGCGCTGTTTCGCAACTTCGACGAGCACGGCAACCCGCTCGCGCGCCCCAACACGCTGCTGATCGATTCCGAGCAGCTCGAATCGGGCGAAGCGCTCGACTCGAAATTCCGCGAGATGGCCGGCCCGGAAATCGAACAGTTCCGCCGTGAGATCGTCGAGCGCAGCGGCAACCGCGAAGACGCCGACAACCTCACCGATCAGGCGCTGCTGCGCGAGGTCATGAACACCGTCGGCAAGGCTGGGCGCCTGGGCGAATCCATCCGCTGCGTGGTGTCGGTATCCATGCTCACCGAGGGCTGGGACGCCAACACCGTCACCCATGTGCTCGGCGTGCGCGCGTTCGGCACCCAGCTGCTGTGCGAGCAGGTCATCGGCCGCGCGCTGCGCCGCCAGTCCTACGAGCTCAACGCCGACGGCCTGTTCGACGTCGAATACGCCGACGTGCTCGGCATTCCGTTCGACTTCACCGCCGAGCCGGTCGTCGCCAAGCCGCAGACGCCGCGCGAGACGGTGCAGGTCAAGGCGCTGCGCGAGCGCGAGCACCTCGAAATCCGCTTCCCGCACGTGGCCGGCTATCGCGTGGAGCTGCCCGAGGAGCGCCTCACGGCCGAGTTCACCGACGATTCGGTCTACGTGCTCACGCCGCAGGAAGTCGGTCCCTCCATCACCCGCAACGCCGGCATCATCGGCGAGGCGGTGGACCTCAGCCTCGAACACCTGGGCGAGCTGCGCCCCTCGACGCTGCTGTTTCACCTCACCCAGCGCCTGCTCTACAACCACTGGCGCGACCCCGGCGGCGAGCCGAAGCTGCACCTGTTCGGGCAATTGAAGCGCATCACCCGCCAGTGGCTGGACGGTTACCTCATCTGCAAGGGCGACACCTACCCGGGCCTGCTGATGTATCAGGCGCTGGCGGACATCGCCTGCCAGCGCATCACCGCCGCCATCACCCGCGCCGAACTCGGCCGCCGGCCGATTCGCGCCGTGCTCGACCCCTACAACCCCACCGGCAGCACCGCGCACGTCAACTTCACCACCAGCAAGACGGACCGCTGGGACACCGCCGGCCCGCCGCCCAAATGCCACCTCAACTGGGTGATTCTGGACAGCGACTGGGAGGCCGAATTCTGCCGCGTGGCCGAGGCGCATCCGCGCGTCATCGCCTACGTCAAGAACCACAGCCTCGGGCTGGAGGTGCCCTACCGGTATGGTTCGGAAACGCGCCACTACCGGCCGGATTTCATCGTCCTGGTCGACGACGGCCGCAGCCCCGACGACCCGCTGCACCTCGTGGTCGAGATCAAGGGCTACCGCGGCGAGGACGCCAAGGAAAAGAAATCGACCATGGAGACCTACTGGGTGCCTGGCGTGAACCAGCTCGGCACGCACGGTCGCTGGGCGTTTGCCGAGTTTGCGGACGTGTGGCAGATCCAGGCCGACTTTGCCGGCAAGGTCGGGGCCGCGTTCAACCACATGATCGAACAGATCGCCGGAGCCTGACGCTATGGGCGCCTGCGGCGGTAGCTATCATTGCTATCATCAACGAGCCGTTCGCAACCGGAGACCGCCATGGCCAATCTGATCGTGCGCAATGTCGACGATGCCATCGCCAACGCGCTGAAACAGCGCGCGAGCCGCCACGGCATCAGCGCCGAGGCCGAGCACCGCCGCATTCTGGAACAGGTGCTGCTGCGACCGCGCCGCAAATCCTTCCTCGAAGTGTTGCGCCAGATGCCGGACGTCGGCCGCGACGAGGACTTCGCACGGCAGGATGGGCAGCCCGCAGCGAAGGTCTTCGACTGATGTATCTGCTCGACACCAACGTCGTCAGCGAGCTGCGCAAGGGTGCGCGCGCCAACGCTGGTGTCATCGGCTTCGTCGAGCGCGTCGCGAGCGAAGACGCCCCGACCTACATCAGTGTCATCACGCTGGGCGAGCTGCGCCGCGGCGTCGAGCTGATTCGCCACCGCGGCGACCTGCCGCAGGCCGAAGCGCTGGAAAGCTGGCTGCAAGTGCTGCTGGACGACTACGCCGATCAGATCCTGGAGTTCGGTGCCGAGGAGGCCCAGGTGTGGGGCCGGCTGCGCGTGCCCCAGCCCGAGAACGCGCTCGACAAGCAGATCGCCGCCACTGCGCTCACCTGCGGGCTGACGCTGGTGACGCGCAATTTGCGCGACTTCGCCGCCACCGGCGCGCCCTTGCTCAACCCCTTCGAGGAGACACCCGCATGAACATCACCCTGCCGCTGCAAGAGATGCCATCGCCGGATTGGCATGCGCAGGAACTCGTCGCGCGCGAGGCAGCCATCGCCCGTGGCGAGGACACCTTCGAGGACTGGGAAACCGCGCGACGACAAATCGAACAGAGCATCCGGTGAAGGCCATCCGCATTCTCGCCGCCGCGCGCGGCGATCTGCTGGCCGGACACAGCCGTCATCCAGGCCGCATCCAAAAGCGCCTGAGCCCTCGCTGACCCACGACAAGGAAGCTGCCGCGTGGCCCAACAGAAATCCGACAAGACCATCGCCGCCTTCACCCACACCGACGCCACGCGCAAGAACATCCCCACCGCCGAATACCAGTCGGTGGTGGACGCGCAGACCAAGACGCCGATCCAGGTCGCCTACGAGCGCCGCAACAAAGACCTCGACCCGCAGCTCGTCTGGCGCGGCAAGGACGTGCAGGACTGGTCCGACCTCGTGGTCCACGCCCCGCCGGTCTACATCCAGGAAAAGATCCACCCCAAGGCGCTGATCGACGACCTGCGCCGCCAGACCGAGGCCGGCGCGGCGCAGCAGGCGGGCGCGGTGGCGGACCTGTTCGCCGACTTCAACGGCCTGCCCGAGGGCGCCGAGCGCACCGACTTCTACCAGCACGACGCCCACTGGTCGAACCGCATGATCCTGGGCGACAGCCTGCAGGTGATGGCCAGCCTCGCCGAGCGCGAGGGCCTGCGCGGGCAGGTGCAGTGCATCTATTTCGATCCGCCCTACGGCATCAAATTCAACAGCAACTTCCAGTGGTCCACCACCAGCCGCGATGTCAAGGACGGCAACGCGGAGCACATCACCCGCGAGCCGGAACAGGTGAAGGCCTTTCGCGACACCTGGCGCGATGGCATCCACTCCTACCTCACGTATCTGCGCGACCGGCTCACCGTGGCGCGCGACCTGCTCACCGAATCCGGCTCGATCTTCGTGCAGATCGGCGAAGAAAACGTCCACCGTGTTCGTGCTGTTCTGGATGAAGTGTTTGGCGATACAAATTTCGTCAGCCAGATCAACTTCAAGACCACGGGTGGGGCCGGTTCTCCAACTGGGGGTACTGAAACCCTGGCGTCCGTCAACAACTTCATACTTTGGTACGCCAAGAATGGGGCGGCAATCAAGTATCGGCAGCCTTATCGCCCCAAAAAAGATTTGGGTGGGGGCGCAGCGGCGTACAACAAGCTTGACTTCTTCGATGCGTCTGACCGCAGAACGGCTACAGAAGAAGAACGTGAGCGCATTCCTGTTGGTGCGAGGCTTTACTGCGTTGACAACTTGACGAGTCAGAGTTCGGGAGGACCGCAATTTTTTGATGTCCCATTTCGAGGGAAAGTTATTCCAGTTGGGAAAAGCGGCTGGAAGACGACCGTGGCTGGAATGGTGAGGCTTGGCCAATCACAGCGGTTAGAGCTTGCAGGTCAGACGCTGCGCTACGTTCGTTATGTTGACGACTTTCCGGTGTATCCCTTGAATAACTCTTGGGACGATACAGTCACGGCAGGCTTCTCTTCGGACAAGCTGTATGTCGTGCAAACAAATCCGAAGGTGATCGAACGCTGCATTCTGATGGCCACCGACCCCGGCGACCTCGTCCTCGACCCGACCTGCGGTTCCGGTACCACCGCCTATGTCGCCGAGCAATGGGGCCGGCGCTGGATCACGCTCGACACCTCGCGCGTGGCCCTCGCCTTGGCCCGCGCCCGCATCATGGGCGCGCGCTATCCGTACTACCTGCTGGCCGACAGCCCGGAAGGCCAGCGCAAGGAGGCCGAGGTCACCCGCGCCGCGCCCTCCACGCGGCCCACCCACGGCAGCATCCGCCAGGGTTTCGTCTACGAGCGCGTGCCGCACATCACGCTCAAATCCATCGCCAACAACGCCGAGATCGACGTCATCTGGGAGCGCTTCGAGGCCGAGCTTAAGCCACTGCGCGAGCGGCTCAGCGCGGCACTGCCGGTCGGCTGGCTGGCCCGCTACCGCCAGCAACAGAAATACACCGCGCCGGTGCCCGACACGATCCAGGAATGGGAAATCCCGCGCGAGGCGCCGGCCGATTGGCTGGATGCGGCCAAAACACTGCTGGCCGAGTTCTGGCGCCTGCGTATCGCTCGCCAACAGGAGATCGACGCATCCATCGCCGCCAAGGCGGAGTTCGAATACCTCTACGACCGGCCGTATGAGGACAAAAAACGCGTGCGCGTGGCCGGGCCGTTCACGGTGGAGAGCCTCTCGCCGCACCGCGTGCTGGGCGTGGACGAAAACGACGAGCTGATCGACCCGGCCAAGCAGATCGCCGAACCGGGCGGCAGCTACGGCCAGGTGCGCGATTTCGTGTCCATCATCCTGGAGAACCTGCGCACCGCCGGCGTGCAGCAGGCGCACAAGCAGGACAAGATCGACTTCACCGCGCTCAACCCCTGGCCGGGCGACCTGGTCTGCGCCGAGGGGCGGTATCTGGAAGGCGAGACCGAGCGCCGCGCGGCGATCTTCATCGGCCCCGAGTTCGGCACCGTGTCGCGGCCCGATCTGGTGGAGGCCGCGCGCGAGGCCGCCGACGCTGGCTTCGACGTGCTGATCGCCTGCGCGTTCAGCTTCGACGCCCACGCCGGCGAGTTCAGCAAGCTCGGCCGCGTGCCGGTGCTGAAAGCCCGCATGAACGCCGACCTGCACATGGCCGAAGACCTCAAGAACACCGGCAAGGGCAACCTGTTCGTGATCTTCGGCGAGCCGGACATCACCCTGATCGAAGCCGCCGACGGCCAGCTCCAGGTGCGCGTGAACGGCGTCGACGTGTTCGATCCCTCAACCGGCGAAGTGCGCAGTGACGGGGCGGAGGGCATCGCCTGCTGGTTCATCGACACCGACTACAACCAAGAGAGCTTCTTCGTGCGCCACGCCTACTTCCTGGGCGCGGGCGACCCCTACAAGGCGCTCAAGACCACGCTCAAGGCCGAGATCGATGCCGACGCCTGGGCCACGCTGAACAGCGACACCTCGCGGCCCTTCCCCAAGCCCAAGAGCGGCCGCATCGCGGTGAAGGTGATCAACCACCTGGGGGATGAGGTGATGAAGGTGTTTAGGGTGTCAGGAGACATGCAATGACCGATGCCTGGCCGAAACTCGCCAAGCCGCCTATCGTCGAGGCCGTGCTCGATTTCGATTGCGACGTGCCGCCCGACAAAACGCTCAAGCTGCTGGAGCAGCCGGCCCGGGAGGCCTTTGCCGATCGATACTCCGATGTCGTGCCGCGTTACCTGCAGGAAATGCAGGTCGGTTCTGACCAGGACGGCATGTTGAACTCGTCACTGCGACAGTCATTGGAGGCCTGGATGTTTCGCCAAGCCGATGGCAAGCAACTGGTCCAAATACGGCAAGCCGGTTTTTCGTTCAACCGGCTTGCACCCTACGACGGTTTCGAAACCTACCTTCCGGAGATCGAGAGGGTCTGGAATCTTTATCGGGAGCTTGCCGCGCCCATATCGGTTCGAACCCTGCGACTTCGCTACATCAACCGCATTCTCTTGCCACTGGTCGGAGGCCGGGTGGACCTCCACGTGTATTTGGGTTCGCAGCCGACACTGCCCGACGAGGCTCGTCTGACGCTGTCTGGCTTCATCAATCAATATTTCGCCGTGGATGCTGTTACGGGGCATCAGGTGGCGGTCACGTTCGCGGCGCAGCCACCCGAAGATGATAAGCTGCCGGTTATTTTCGACAATGCAGTATCGGCAAGTGGAGAATGGGAGCCTGCGGACTGGAGCGCCATGTACAGTGTTCTGGAATCCTTGCGTGACCTAAAGAACATGATTTTTTTCAAGACGGTGAAACAGCCATGTTTGGATTTGTTTCAATGACCGCCGCACCCGCTGTGGACTACGTCGTTCCGCCAGCTCTGGTACAGGGCAGTGCGGTGTCCGAGGCAGCCACCTTGGTGCAGCGTTTGCTGGGCGACGTTGCCCGTGGCAACGAACGCGCGCTGTCGTTGTCCGGCCGGGAGGTCGAATTCCAGGCGCAGCTGCGCGCGGCCCTGCATGATGTGATAACTGACGAAGATCAGCACCCCGCGACCACCGCTGCGGTCCGAAGTGCTTCGCGCTTCGTTCGCGCTCTGCCACACAGCCTGCCGCTGCCGCAGGTAGCCATCGATCCCGACGGGGCGATTTCGTTGGATTGGATGCCATCCCGAACCCGCGCGTTCTCGATCAGCGTGGACGAATCGGGCAGATTGGCTTATGCGTGGATAAAAGGTTCCGACCGAGGGCACGGAGTGGTCCGCTTCGTGGATTCGATTCCGACAGTGTTGCTTTCGCAGCTGACCGATGTGATCGATGCCGACAGAACTGCCGTCCGGGCTGCCTGAAACGGTCGATGCCACCGAGGACCTGGCGCGCTTTTTGACTCAAAGCGGCCATTATTCCGGCCGCACCGTGAAACCCGGAGCTTTCCTGCCGAGCCCGAAGGATCGGGCCACGTCCGTCTCGCGACACGGTAGTGAACCCATCGAAACCCTGTACCAGCTCGGGTTGGCTGCGGCCGGCAACCGCGCGCTCCACGGGGCGGCGATTATCAAGTGTGGCGCGGTCCGTGATGCTGGCCTTGGCGTGGATGCCGATGAGCCGCCCGCACGCCACGCGCTGATCCGTGGCTGGCCTTGGTTCGAAAACGACAAGCAGCTCGAAAAGGCGCAGCAGAAGGAAAAAGCCCTGCAGCTTGTGGCCACTACCGAGCTAGTTCTGTTTAGGACATGAACTTCCGCATCGCCGACACCACGCTCAACAGCGACACCTCGCGGCCCTTCCCCAAGCCCAAGAGCGGCCGCATCGCGGTGAAGGTGATCAACCACCTGGGGGATGAGGTGATGAAGGTGTTCAAACTATGAAAGGAAGCATCGTGGCGCATCCACGAAAAAGCCGCGCGGTGCGCGGCTTTTTCGTGGGTCTCGAAGGATGGCGCGTGAGCCGGCTTACTTGGCCTGGTCGACGATCCACTGCACGGCGTTCTTCACCTGCTCGTCGGTCAGGGCCGGGTTGCCGCCCTTGGGCGGCATGAAGTTGCCGTCGGGGCCGTGGTAGCCCTCGATGGCATGCTTGACCAGGGTGTCGATGCCCTGCGCGATGCGCGGCGCCCAGGCGGCCTTGTCGCCCAGCTTGGGCGCGCCGGCCACGCCGGCGGTGTGGCAGCTGTGGCACAGGTTGTCGTAGATGGTCTTGCCGTCGGTGGTGCCGCCGTAGGCGACCTGCGAGGCGGCGGCCTTGGCGGCGGCTTCCTGCGCGGCCTGCATGGCGGCCCGGCCGGTGTCGCCGGCATACACCGCGCCATCGGGGGCGATGCGCATGGCGACCTGACGGCTGGAGGCGTGGTCGGTTTCCTTCGGCTGGTGGCTGTAGATGGTGTAGCCGGCGAAGATCAGCACGATGGTCAGCACCACCAGTCCGCCGATCAGCAGCGAAAACTGGCGCAGGAAACCCTGGTCGGATGGGCTCATGGAACCGCTCACGCGCGTACTCCCTGGAAGGTCGGTGGATGGCCCGCGGGCATGGCCTGTCAGCTGGCGGCCAAGGCGGCAAGCGCCCGATTATAGACGAAAGCCGGCGGCGAGTTTCAGCCCTCGCCCCTGCCATCGGTCATGCTCGACCCCTGTCAACCGGCATTGTCCAATGACGTTCCGTTGTCCTTATGCTTGGGTTCTTCGGCGTTCACGGCAGCCTGGCCTCGGCGGACGTCCCAAGCCCTCCTTCTGCGGAGTCTCGACCCAATGTCGCGTTTTTGGAAGATCGCGCTGATCGTCATCGCGGTGCTCGTCGTGCTGGCGCTCGGCGCACGCCTGCTGCACCGGCCCGGGGCGAAGCCGGGCGCCGGCACGGCCCAGGAAGGGGCCGGGGCCGATGCGACGCCGGTGCCGGTGACGGTGGAACCGGTGCAGCGCCAGGACGTGCCGATCTACCTCACCGCGCTGGGCACGGTGCAGGCGCTCAATACGGTGTCGGTGACGCCGCAGGTGAGCGGCCAGCTGCTCAAGCTGTTCTTCGTCGAGGGCCAGGAGGTGAAGGCCGGCGAGCTGATCGCGCAGATCGATCCGCGCACGTTCCAGGCCGCCTATGACCAGGCGGTGGCCAACAAGGCCCGCGACGAGGCCCAGCTCGCCACCGCGCGCGGCAATTACGCGCGCAGCCGCAACCTGGCGCCGCAGGGCTACATCTCCAAGCAGGATCTGGACAATCTGCGCAACACCGTGAGCCAGCTCGAGGGCACGGTGGCGGCCGATGCGGCGGCGATCCGCGATGCGCAGGTGCAGCTCGGCTACACCCGCGTGCTCTCGCCGATCGACGGCGTGGCCGGCATCCGCAACGTCGATCCGGGCAACCTGG
Source organism: Aerosticca soli (assembly GCF_003967035.1). GTDB lineage: Bacteria > Pseudomonadota > Gammaproteobacteria > Xanthomonadales > Rhodanobacteraceae > Aerosticca > Aerosticca soli. The sequence continues at coordinate 402,265 of NZ_AP018560.1, forward strand.
TCAACACCAGCACCACCCTGGTCACGCTGACCCAGCTGCGTCCGATCAACGTGATCTTCAAACTGCCCGAGCAGAACCTCGCCGAGGTGCGCGACGCCTTCCGCGGCGGCACGCCGCTCGAGGTACAGGCGGTGGACCGCACCGACGCGCACGTGATCGCCGGCGGCGGCGTGCTCAAGGTGATCGACAACCAGATCGACAGCAGCACCGGCACGTTCAAGCTGAAGTCGGAGTTTCCCAATGCCGACAACGCGTTGTGGCCGGGGCAGTTCGTCAACGTGCGGCTCAAGGTGCGCACGGTGAAGGGCGGGCTGGTGATCCCGGCGCAGGCGGTGCAGCGCGGGCCGGACGGCGATTACGTGTACCAGGTGCAGGCCGATAGCACGGTCAAGACGCAGCCGGTGACGGTGGCGGCCGAGGTGGACGAAAGCCACGTGATGGTGTCCACCGGGCTGGCCGCGGGCGACCGGGTGGTCACCGAGGGCCAGTTCCGGTTGAAACCGGGCAGCAAGGTCAAGGCGCTCAAGCCCGGCGAGGTGCCGCAGGCGCCGGTGGATGCCGCCAAGGACAAGGGCCAGGGCCGGCGCGGCGCGCGCGGGCACGGCTGACGGCTGGCGGCTGACGATTCCATGGGCTTTTCCACCCTTTTCATCCGCCGGCCGATCGCCACCTCGCTGCTGATGGTGGCGGTGCTCTTGCTCGGCGTGCTGGGTTACCGCCAGCTGCCGGTGTCCGCGCTGCCGGAGATCGACGCGCCCAGTCTGGTCGTCACCACGCAATATCCCGGCGCGAGCGCGAGCACCATGGCGGCGCTGGTGACCACGCCGCTGGAACGCCAGTTCGGCCAGATCTCGGGCCTTGCGATCATGAGCTCGGACTCGTCGGCGGGGCTGTCGACGATCATCCTGCAGTTCAACATGGACCGCGACATCGACATCGCCGCGCAGGACGTGCAGGCGGCGATCAAGCAGGCCATCCTGCCCTCCAGCCTGCCTTATCCGCCGGTCTACAACCGGGTCAATCCGGCCGATGCGCCAATTCTCACGCTGATGCTCACCTCCGACACGGTGGCGCTGCGCGACGTCAACAACCTTGCCGACTCGATCCTGGCGCAGAAGCTCGCCCAGGTGCAGGGCGTGGGGCTGGTGTCGATCGCCGGCAACGTGCGTCCGGCGGTGCGCATCCAGGTCAACCCGGCGCAGCTGTCCAACCTCGGCCTCACCCTGGAGGACGTGCGCAGCGCGCTCACCATGGCCAACGTCAACGCGCCCAAGGGCACGTTGAACGGCGCCGTGCAGAGCTATTCGATCGGCACCAACGACCAGCTCGCCGACGCCGCCGCCTACAAGGACACCATCATCAGCTACAAGAACGACGCGCCGGTGCGGCTGTCGGACGTGGCCGCGGTGGTCGACGGGGTGGAGAACGACCAGCTCGCCGCCTGGGCCAACGGCAAGCCGGCGGTGCTGTTGGACGTGCGCCGTCAGCCCGGCGCCAACATCGTCGAGACGGTGCAGCGCATCCGCGCGATCCTGCCCGAGCTGCGCGGCGTGCTGCCGGCGAACGTCAAGCTCGACGTGTTCGCCGACCGCACGGTGACCATCCGCGCCTCGGTCAAGGACGTGCAGTTCACCCTGCTGCTCACCATCGGTCTGGTGGTGGCGGTGATCTTCGTGTTCCTGCGCCGGCTGTGGGCGACGGTGATTCCCTCGGTGGCGGTGCCGCTGTCGCTGCTGGGCACCTTCGGCGTGATGGCTTTCGCCGGCATGTCGCTGGACAACCTCTCGCTGATGGCGCTGACCGTGGCCACCGGCTTCGTGGTGGACGATGCGATCGTGATGATCGAGAACATCGTGCGCTACATCGAGCAGGGCAGGGACGGCAAGGAAGCGGCCGAGGTCGGGGCGAAGGAAATCGGCTTCACCGTGCTCTCGCTCACCATCTCGCTGATCGCGGTGTTCCTGCCGCTGCTCTTGATGCCCGGCGTCACCGGCCGGCTGTTCCACGAGTTCGCCTGGGTGCTGACCATCGCGGTGGCGATCTCCATGCTGGTGTCGCTGACGCTGACGCCGATGATGTGCGCCTACCTGCTCAAGCCCGACGCCTTGCCGGAGGCCGAGGACGCGCACGAGCGGCAGGCCGCCGCCGGCCAGCGCACGCTGTGGATGCGCACGGTGGCGCTGTACGAGCGCTCACTGGACCGCGTGCTCGCGCATCCGCGCACCATGCTGCTGGTCGCCGCGGCCACCGTGGCGGTCACCGTGGTGCTGTACGTGGTGATTCCCAAGGGCCTGTTGCCCGAGCAGGACACCGGCCTCATCACCGGCGTGGTGCAGGCCGACCAGAACGTCGCCTTTCCGCAGATGGAGCGGCACACGCAGACCGTGGCCGAGGTGCTGCGCCGCGATCCGGCGGTGGCCGGCGTGGCCGCGTTCATCGGCGCCGGCACCATCAATCCCACGCTCAACCAGGGCCAGCTGTCCATCGTGCTCAAGGACCGCGGCCAGCGCGAGGGCCTGGACGAGGTGCTGGCGCGCCTGCAGCGCGCGGTGGCGGGGCTGCCGGGCGTGGCGCTGTATCTCAAGCCCGTGCAGGACGTGACGCTGGACACGCGGGTCGCCTCGACCGAGTACCAGTACACGCTCTCGGAGGTCGATTCCGCCGAGCTTGCCGGCTATGCCACGCGCATGACCCAGGCGCTGCGCCGGCTGCCGGAGCTGGCCGACGTCGACAACAACCTCGCCGACGCCGGCAACGCGCTCAAGCTCACCGTCGACCGCGACAAGGCCAGCCGCCTGGGCGTGCCGATGCAGACCATCGACGACACCCTCTATGACGCCTTCGGTCAGCGCCAGATCTCGACCATCTTCACCCAGCTCAACCAGTACCGCGTGGTGCTGGAGGTGGCACCCAAGTTCAGGAACGGCCCCGATCTTTTGAACAAGCTCACCGTGCGCGGCAACGGCTCGGGTGCGCTCACCGGCAGCAACGCCACCACCTTCGGCCAGCTGGTGTCGAGCAACTCGGCGACCACCACCGGCATCGGCCAGGCCAACACCGGGCTGCAGCTCGGTTCCGGCGGCAGCATTCCGATGGCCGCGCTGGCCGAGGCGGTCTACACCCGCGCGCCGCTGGTGATCAGCCACCAGAACCAGCTGCCGGCGGTCACCCTCTCGTTCAATCTCGCGCCCGGCCACTCGCTGTCGCAGGCGGTGGCGGCGATCCACGAGGTGGAGCGGCAGATGGTCTTCCCGCCGCAGCTGCGCGGCGAGTTCGTCGGCAAGGCGGCGGAGTTTTCCGCCTCGCTCAGCAACGAGGTGCTGCTACTGCTCGCCGCGATCGTGGTGATCTACATCGTGCTCGGCGTGCTGTACGAGAGCTACATCCACCCGCTGACGATCATCTCGACGCTGCCACCGGCCGGCGTCGGCGCGCTGCTGGCGCTGATCCTGTGCGGCATGAGCCTGTCGGTGGACGGCATCGTCGGCATCGTGCTGCTGATCGGCATCGTCAAGAAGAACGCGATCATGATGATCGACTTCGCCATCGAGGCGCAGCGCCAGGGCTTGAGCGCGCAGCAGGCGATCCGCCGCGCCTGCCTGCTGCGCTTCCGCCCGATCATGATGACCACCGCCGCGGCGATGCTCGGCGCGCTGCCGCTCGCGCTCGGCAACGGTATCGGCGCGGAGCTGCGCCGGCCGCTCGGGGTGTCGATCGTCGGCGGCCTGCTGCTCTCGCAGCTGGTGACGCTGTACACCACGCCGGTGATCTACCTCTACATGGAGCGGTTCTCCGACTGGCTGCGGCTGCGCCGCGAGCGGCGGCTGCTGCGCCAGGCGCCGTCGGGCGGCACGGCGGGGTGAGGCGGCACGGTGATGGCGAGTCTGGCGATGGCTGATCGGCGCCAAGCGCAGCTGCCGGGCGGGTGCGCATGAATCCGTCCGGCCCGTTCATCCGCCGGCCGATCGGCACCTCGCTGCTGGCCATCGGCGTGCTGCTCGCCGGCATCCTCTGCTATGGCCTGCTCGGCGTCGCCGCGCTGCCGCAGATCCAATTCCCGGTGATCTTCGTGCAGGCGGCGCAGGCCGGCGCCGACGCCAGCACCATGGCCTCCACCGTGGCGGCGCCGCTGGAGCGGCACCTGGGCCAGGTGCCCGGCATCGACTTCATGCGCTCGCGCAGTACCGAGGGCACCGCCTTCGTGTTCATGATGCTGCAGGGCGGCCGCAACGTGGACGATGCCGCGCGCGACGTGCAGGCGGCGATCAATGCCGCGCAGCCGGATCTGCCGAGCGGCCTCAACAATCCGCCGAGCTACCAGAAGGCCAATCCCAACGACGACCCGGTGATCGCCTTCGCGCTCACCTCCGACACCCAGGATGCGACCACGCTCTACAACCTAGCCGATTCGCTGCTGGCGCAGCGGCTGCGCCAGTTGGACGGGGTGTCCTCGGTGGAGATCGCCGGCGCGGCCACGCCGGCCGTGCGCGTGGACGTCAACCTGCGCGCGCTCAATGCGATGGGGCTGTCGATGGACCAGCTGCGCAACGCGCTGAGCGCGGCCAACGTCACCTCGCCGCAGGGTTTCCTCTCCGACGGCAAGATCACCATCGCGATCACCGCCAACGACCAGCTGCACACCGCCGAGGAATTCGCCAGCCTGATCATCGCCAACCAGAACGGCACGCCGATCAGGCTGAGCGACATCGCGCGGGTCTACTCCGGGCCGCAGGACGCCTACCAGGCGGCGTGGTTCCAGCACAAGACCGCCGTGCTGATGTACGTCTACAAGAAGGCCGACGCCAACGTCATCGCCACCGTGGATGCGGTCAAGGGCATGCTGCCGGAGCTGCGCAATTACTTGAGCCCGGGCAGCGAGCTCACGCCCTTCTTCGATGGCACGCCGACCATCCGCGCCTCGCTGCACGAGGTGCAGGCCACGCTGCTGATCTCGCTGGCGATGGTGGTGCTGACCATGGCGCTGTTCCTGCGCCGGCTGGCGCCGACGCTGATCGCCGCGGTCACCGTGCCGCTGTCGCTGGCCGGCGCGTTCGCGGTGATGTACGTGCTCGGCTACACGCTCAACAACCTCACCCTGCTCGCGCTGGTGATCGCGATCGGTTTCGTGGTCGACGACGCCATCGTGGTGATCGAGAACGTGATCCGCCACATCGACGAAGGCACGCCGCGCTTGCAGGCGGCGCTGACCGGCGCGCGCGAGATCGGCTTCACCATCATTTCGATCACCGCCTCGCTGGTGGCGGTGTTCATCCCGCTGCTGTTCGCGCAGGGTTTCGTCGGGCTGTTCATGCACGAGTTCACGGTGACCCTGATCGCCGCGATCGTGATGTCGGCGGTGATTTCGCTGACGCTGACACCCTCGCTGTGCGGGCGCTTCCTGAGCGGCCACCGCGGCGCGGCCGAACCCGGCCGGCTGGCCCGTGCGCTGGACCGCCTGCATGCCGGCATGCTCGCGCTGTACGTGCGCGCGCTGGACTTCTCGCTGCGGCACGCGCTGGCGCTGGCGCTCACGCCGCTGGCGCTGCTCGCGGTCACGGTGCTGCTGTTCGGCATGGTCAAGACCGGGCTGTTCCCGCCGCAGGACACCGGCCTCCTGGTCGGCCGCGCCAGTGCCAGCGCCACGGTCTCGTTCCAGGAGAGCCTGACCCGCATGCGCCGGCTCACCGACATGCTGCTCACCGATCCGGACGTGAAGACGGTCAGCGCGCGCCTGGGCACCAGCCGCATGGGCGCCAGCGGTACCTTCAACATCGATCTCAAGACCCGCGCGGAAGGCCGGCGTGACGACACCTTCAAGGTGCTCGACCGGCTGGCCGCCAAGGCCGATGCCTACCCCGACCTCGACCTGCGCCTGCGCGCGGTGCAGGACCTGCCGAGCGGCGGTTTCGGCGGCGGCGGGCAGGGCGCGCAGTATCAGGTCTCGCTGGTGGGCGATGATCTGGACGAGCTGCAGTACTGGCTGCCCAAGGTGGTCGAACAGCTGAAGAAGGACCACCGGCTGCTCGACGTCGGCTCGGACATCGACGATGCGGGCCTGCGCCAGAACATCATCGTCGACCGCGACAAGGCCGCGCGGCTGGGCATCGGCATGGGCACCATCGACGCGGCGCTCTACAACGCCTTCGGCCAGCGCCAGGTGTCGACCATCTATTCGGATCTCAACCAGTACAAGGTGGTGATCACCGCGCTGCCCAACCAGACCGCGAGTCCGGCGGCGCTCGATCGCATCTACATACGCTCGGGCAACGGGCAGATGGTGCCGATCACCGCCATCGCCCGGCAGCAGCCGGGCCTGGCGCCGGCGATGGTGGTGCACGAAAACCAGCAGACGGTGATGGATCTCAGCTTCAACCTCGCGCCGGGCATCAGCATGGGCGAGGGCATGGCGATCGTGCAGCACACCATCGACAACATGCGCATGCCCGGCGACATCAAGCTCAGCATGGGCAACGATTTCCGCCGTTTCCAGCAGTCGCAGAGCGGCATGCTGTGGCTGCTGCTGGCCGCGGTGGTGGTGGTCTACATCGTGCTCGGCATGCTCTACGAGAGCCTGATCCACCCGCTGACCATCCTCTCCACGCTGCCGGCGGCGGGCGCGGGCGCGCTGCTTGCGCTGTGGATCACCGACACCGAGCTGTCGGTGGTCTCGCAGATCGCGCTGGTGCTCTTGATCGGCATCGTCAAGAAGAACGCGATCATGATGATCGACTTCGCCCTGGTCGCCGAGCGCGAACACGGCAAGAGCCCGCTGGAAGCCGTGCGCGAGGCCTGCATCGTGCGCTTCCGGCCGATCATGATGACGACGATGGTGGCGATCCTCGCTGCGCTGCCGATCGCGATCGGCCTCGGCGAAGGTTCGGAGCTGCGCCGGCCGCTCGGCATCGCCATGATCGGCGGCCTGTTGATCTCGCAGAGCCTGACCCTGCTCAGCACGCCGGCGCTGTACGTGATCTTCTCCTACCTGGCCGCGCGGGCCAAGGCGCGGCGTGCGGCGCGGCGCGCGCGCCGGCTGGGGCTGCGCGCCGGCTGAGGGCGGCTGGCGGCTTTCAGTCGCGCGCGACCACTTCGTCGATGTGGCGCAAGAGGTCGGCCGGGTCGTCGTAGACGCGGAAGGCGCCGGCGCGGACCAGCTCTTCCTCGCCGTAGCCGCCCGAGAGCAGGCCGACGCCGAGCGCCCGGGCGCGCTGCGCGGCGAGCATGTCCCAGATGCTGTCGCCGATCACCAGCGCCTGGCGGATGTCCGCGCCGAGCCGTTCGGCGGCGGCCAGGAACAGGTCGGGGTCGGGCTTGGCATGGCGCACCATGTCGCGCGTCACCACCGGCACCTTGGCCGGGTCGATGCCGAGCGCGGCCAGGCTGGGCCCGGCGGTGGCCATGCGCCCGCTGGTGGCGACCGTCCACGGGATGCCCTGCTCGGTGAGGAAGGCGAGCAGCTCGCGCGCGCCCGGCAGCGGCTGCACCGCGCCCTGCGCATGCTGGCGGTTGAAGGCGTCGGTGTGCCGCTGCTGCAGCCGCGCCAGACGCTCCTCGGTGATCTCGAGCCCGGTCTCGCGCAGCAGGATGTTGGTGAACAGGCCGCCGCTCATGCCGATCTTGCGGTGGATGCGCCACACCGCGAGCTCGACGCCCTCGGCGTCCAGGGCTTCCTTCCAGGCCAGCACGTGCTGGTAGACGCTGTCGATCAGGGTGCCGTCGAGGTCGAACAGCAGGGCGTTGCTGGCGCGGGACATGGCTCTTTCCGGACAGGGCGATGGGGCTCGTGAATATGCCGGCGCGGACGTCAAACCGGCGGCAACAGCGGCTTGCCGGCGTCGATCATGGCCAGCGCGGCGACGCCGAGCAGGCCGGTTTCGGCATGCTGCATGGCGATCGTCGGCACCTGCTCCATGGTTTCGCGGAAGCGGCCCTTGGCCTCGAAGCGTTCGCGGAAATCGCCTTCGCGCATCCACGGCAGCAGGGTGGGCAGCACGCCGCCGGTGAGGAACACGCCGTCCCAGCCGCCGAGCGTCAGCACCAGGTCGCCGGCGACGCTGCCGAAGATGCCGGTCAGGGTCTTGACCGTGCGCACGCACAAGGGGTCGCTGCCGTCCACCGCGCGGGCGGTGATGTCCTCGGGGGTGTAGTCCGCGGCCGGCTGGCCGGTGATGTCGGCGAGCGCCAGATACAGGTTGACCAGGCCGTTGCCGCAGATCATGCGCTCGTTGGAGACGCGGCCGAAGCGTGCGTTGAGGCGCATCAGGATCGCCACGTCCTCGGCGGTGTGGGCGGCGAAGCCGGCGTGGCCGCCCTCGGTCTCCAGCACCATCCAGCGCCCTTCGCGCAGCAGCAGCCCGGCCACGCCCAGGCCGGTGCCCGGACCGGTGACCACGAAGGTCTGCGTCGGCCGGCTGCCGAGCCGGGGCAGGGTGCCGGGGCCAACCAGGCTGAGGTCGCCGGGCTTGAGCAGCGTCACTGCCATCGCCTGGGCGGCGAAGTCGTTGACCAGATGCACGCGCTCCATGCCGAGCTCAGTCTCGAGCTCGCGCGCGGAGACCGTCCACGGATTGTTGGTGATATGCACCGTCTGGCCATCGGCGATGCGGCCGGCGGCGGCGATGATCGCGCGGCGGGCGGTGTGCCCGCTGTCGGCGAAGTATTGCCGGATCGCCTCGGCGAGGGAGGAGAAATCCTTGACCCGATAGCGCCGGATGCTGTCGGTCAAGAGCGGATCGGGCCGCGTGGTGTCGGCCAGCGCGAAGCGCACGTTGGTGCCGCCGAGATCGGCGAGCAGGGTCGGGGCGGCCTGGGAGGAAGCGCTCATCGGGATACCGTCGCGTTTTTTATTGAAATGATCTGGGCAAGCCTGCCGCACTCCTCAGGCTTCGTCCAGCGCGGCGCCGTGGCTGGCGATGATCTGCGCATAGCGCAGCGCGCTGCGTTTGGGCGTGCGCCGCTGGGTGGAAAAATCCACGTGGTAGAGCCCGAAGCGCTTGGCGAAGCCGAGCGACCACTCGAGGTTGTCCAGCAGCGACCAGGCGTAGTAGCCGCGCACGTCCACCCCGGCGTCGATGGCGCGGCGCAGGGTTTTGAGGTGTCGTTCCAGATAGTCGACCCGCAGCGGGTCCTCCACCACCGGCCCCGCGGCCTGCGGCGGATCGTAGAAGGCGGCGCCGTTCTCGGTGAGATAGACCGGCACCGTGCCGTAGCGATCGCGGAACCAGAGCAGGGTGTCGATGAGGCCCTGCTCGTAGACCTCCCAGCCGGTTTCGGTATGCGTGCGCTGCCGCTGCGGCACACCCGCGGCGCGCAGCGGCGGCTGCGTGGGATCGTCGCGCACCACCTGGCGGGTGTAGTAGTTGATGCCGACGAAATCCACCGGCTGGCGGATGCACTCGAGGTCGGCGGCGGGAAAGTCCGGCCAGGCCGCGCCGTAGAGGGCGGCCAGGGCTTCCGGGTAGACGCCGCGCAGGACCGGGTCGGTGAACTGGGTGTTCATGTAGGCATGGGCGCGGCGCGTGGCGTCGCGGTCTTCCTGCCGCGTGCTGGCCGGATACTTGGGTTCGAGGTTGAACACCACGCCGATCCGGTGGCGGCCTTCGGCGCGGTAGGCCGCCACCGCCGCGCCGCTCGCGCGCAGCAGGTTGTGCGTCACGCGCGGGGCCTCGTACAGGTTGCGGTGGCCGGGCGCGATGGTGCCGCGCAGGTAGCCGCCGTCGACCACCACCCACGGCTCGTTGAGCGTGGTCCACAACGGCACGCGGTCGTCCAGCGCGCGGAACATCACCTGCGCGTACTCGGCGAACCAGTCGGCGCTGTCGCGGTTGAGCCAGCCGCCGCGATCGTCCAGCGCGGCCGGCAGATCCCAGTGGAACAGGGTGACGTTGGGCGTGATGCCGTGTTCGAGCAGGTCGTCGACCAGGCGCGCGTAGAAGTCCAGGCCCTTGGCATTCACCCGTCCGGTGCCTTCGGGCAGCACCCGTGACCAGGCGATGCTGAAACGGTAGCTGGTGAGTCCGAGCGCCTGCATCAGGCGCACGTCCTCGGCATGGCGGCGATAGTGGTCGCAGGCGATGTCGCCGGTGTCGCCGTCGGCCATCAGGCCCGGCGTGTGTGCGAAGCGCTCCCAGATGCTGGGGCCGGCGCCATCGGCCAGCGGCGAGCCCTCGATCTGATAGGCGGCGGTGGCCGCGCCCCACAGAAAACCATCGGGAAAGCGCAGACTGCGGGTCATCGGGCGGGATTTCCTTACCATGCCGCGCTGCGGCTTGCTCGGGGTGACGCGGCTGCAGAATATCCGAGCCCATCCGGCCGCGCAGCCCGCGCCCTGGCCGGCGATGAGGTTTCCCGCATGACGCGCGTCGCGCTCCACCAGCTGCGCAAGGTGTATCCCGACGGCCAGGTCGCGGTCGAGGCGGCCACGTTCACCATCGAAAGCGGCGAGCTCATGGTGCTGGTTGGCCCTTCCGGCTGCGGCAAGACCACCTTGCTGCGCATGATCGCCGGGCTCGAGCAGGCCAGCGCCGGCACCCTGCGCATCGGCGATCGCGTGGTCGATCAGCTGCCGCCGGCCGCGCGCGACATCGCCATGGTGTTCCAGAACTATGCGCTCTACCCGCACATGACCGTGGCCGGCAATCTCGGCTTCGGCCTGCGCCTGCGCGGCATGGGCAAGGCCGAGGTCGCCAGGCGCGTGCGTGAGGTGGCCGTGCTGCTCGAGCTTGACGATCGGCTGGATGCCCTGCCTTCCGCACTCTCCGGTGGCCAGCGCCAGCGCGTCGCGCTCGGCCGCGCGCTGGTGCGCGAGCCCAAGGTGTTCCTGCTGGACGAGCCGCTGTCCCACCTCGATGCCCGCCTGCGCGTGGCCATGCGGCTGGAGATCGCGCGCCTGCACCAGCGGCTGGGCGCGACCATGATCTACGTGACCCACGACCAGATCGAGGCGATGACGCTGGGCCAGCGCATCGTGGTGTTCGATCGCGGCCGCATCCAGCAGATCGACACGCCGATGAACCTCTACCGGCGGCCGTGCAACCTGTTCGTCGCCGGCTTCATCGGCAGCCCGGCGATGAATTTCCTGCCGGGAAGGCTGCGCCGCGACGAGGGGCGGTGGTGGCTGGATACCGCGCACGGCGCCGTGCCGCTCGCAGAGGCCGCGCCATGGCCGGAGGACTGGCGCGGGCGCGAGGTGGTGCTCGGCGTGCGTCCGGAGGACCTCGCCCCGGCCACGCCCGCCGAGGCGATGCTGCAGGCTTACGTGGAAGTGGTCGAGCCGGTCGGCAACGAGGTCTTCCTCAACCTGCGCTTCGACGGCCGCCCGCTGGTGGTGCGACTGCCGCCGCGGCTGATGCCCGCGCCCGGCGAGCGGTTGCCGCTGCGTTTCGACCCGGTCCACGTGCACCTGTTCGATGCGGCCGATGGCGCGAGGCTTGAATGCGACGCTGGGCGGACCCACTGAACGAAGCCCGTTTCATTTTTTTCGAGGAGACGCCCCATGCGCAGGCTGGAAAATCACGTCGCACTCGTCACCGGCGGCGGACGCGGCATCGGCAAGGCCATCGCCGCCCGCGTCCACCAGGAAGGCGCAAAAGTGGCCATCTGCGGCACCACGCCCGACGTGCTGGAATCTGCCGCGCGCGAGATCGGCCCCGACGTACTCCCGCTCGTTTGCGACGTGTCGCAGGCCGATCAGGTCGAGGCGACGGTGCGGCGCATCCGCGAGCGCTTCGGCAAGGTCGACATCCTCGTCAACAATGCCGCCGTGATGCTGCGCCACGTCGGCCTGGAACGGGCCGCGCGCCCCTTCACCGAACTGGAAGAAGAGGTCTGGGACCAGGTGATGGCGGTCAACGTCAAAGGCCAGTGGCTGTGCGCCCGCGCCGTCTTTCCCGACATGCAGGCACAGCGCTGGGGACGTATCATCAACATCGCCTCGGACACCGTCTTCATCGGCCGCGGCAACGGTGCCCAGTACATCACGTCCAAGGCCGCCGTCATCGGACTCACGCACGCCCTTGCCTGCGAGGTCGGCCGCCACGGCATCACGGTCAACGCCATCTCGCCGGGTCTGACGCAAAGTGAAACGGTCCGCGAGCATGGTTTCGAGGCCATGGCCAAACAGCTCGCCGAACAGTCGGCCATCCCGCGGCTCGAGGTTCCCGAAGATCTGGTCGGCACCGCCGCCTGGCTCGCTTCCGACGACGCGGCCTTCGTCACCGGCCAGACGGTCTGCGTCAATGGCGGACTGGTGTTGCGTTGAACGAGGCTTCGTGGTCCGTAAGCGCGGCTGCGGCGGCGATGCCGGAGCCGCGCGAGTAACATGACGCATCGCTCCCTGTCCCGGAAAAACCCATGAGCTTTCCCGCCATCCGCATGCGGCGCATGCGTCGCGATGCCTTTTCCCGTGCGCTGATGCGCGAGCACACGCTGTTGCCGAGCGATCTCGTCATGGTCGCCTTCGTGATCGATGGCGAAGGCCGGCGCGAGCCCGTGCCGTCGATGCCCGGTGTCGAGCGGCTGTCGATCGACGCGTTGCTCGGTCTGGCCGGTGAATGCGTGGCGCTTGGCATTCCCGCGCTGGCGCTGTTTCCGGCCCCGGGGCAGGCGGTCAAGAGCGAGGACGCTTGCGAGGCGTGGAATCCCGATGGCCTGATGCAGCGCGCCACCCGCGCGCTGAAGGCAAGGTACCCGCAGCTCGGCCTGATCGGCGACGTCGCGCTCGACCCCTACACCACGCACGGCCAGGACGGCCTGATCGATGCGAGCGGCTACGTGATGAACGAGCCCACCGTCGAGGCGCTGATCAAGATGGCGCTGGCGCAGGCCGAGGCCGGCATGGATTTCGTCGCGCCCTCGGACATGATGGACGGCCGCATCGGCGCGATCCGCGACGCGCTGGAGGCGGCCGGTTACATCCACACGCGCATCCTCGCCTATTCGGCGAAATACGCCTCGAGCTTCTACGGCCCGTTCCGCGATGCGGTGGGTTCGGCCGGCAACCTCGGCAAGGGTGGCAAGCACACGTATCAAATGGACGTCGCCAACGCCGACGAGGCGCTGCGCGAGGTCGAGCTCGACATCGCCGAGGGCGCCGACGCGGTGATGGTCAAACCCGGCCTGCCGTATCTGGACGTGCTGCGCCGGGTCAAGGATGCCTTCGGCATGCCGACCTTCGTCTACCAGGTGAGCGGCGAGTACGCGATGCTCAAGGCCGCCGCGCAGAACGGCTGGCTGGACGAGAAGGCCGTGGTGCTGGAGACGCTGACCTGCTTCAAGCGCGCCGGCGCCGATGCCATCCTCACCTACTACGCGATCGACGCCGCGCGCTGGCTGCGCGAGGCTTGAAACGGCGGCACCTCCCGCAGTGTCAGCGTTGCAGGCTCGGTCCGGTCAGCTCGATCTGGTAGATCGTCGGCCAGCGCTTGCCGGTGACGAACAGACGGTCGTGCTCGGCGTCGTAGGCGATGCCGTTCAGCACGTCGTTGGCCGGATCGGCGGTTTCGCCCGGTTTCGGCCCCAGGCCGCCGAGGTCGATCCAGGCGGTGACTTTCCCGCTGGCCGGGTCGATGCGCGCGATGCGCGAGGTCAGCCAGACGTTGGCGTAGAGCTCGCCCTTGACCCATTCGAGTTCGTTCAGCCGTTCGACCGGCGCGCCCTCGGCGGTGACGTGGATGCGCGCGGTTTCGTCCAGCGTGACCGGATCGAGCACGCGGATGTCGGCGCTGCCGTCGCTCATGTACAGGCGGCTGCCGTCGCAGGTCAGCGCCCAGCCCTCGCCCGGATAGGTGAAGCTGCCGAGCGGGGCGAAGGTTTTGAGGTCGTAGATGTAGCCGTGCCCGGACTGCCAGGTGAGCTCGTACAGCCGGTTCTTCCAGGCGGCGATGCCTTCGCCGTAATCGGGCGGCGGCAGCGCGCGCCGGCGCAGCACGCGGCCGGTGGCGGGATCCACCTCGCGGATGTCCGAGGCGCCGACGGTGCCGGTGCTCTCATAGAAACGGCCGTCGAGATAGAACAGCCCCTCGGTGTAGGCCTGCGTGTCGTGCGGAAGTTCGCGCACCACGCGATAGCCGTAGACCGGCAGCGCCGCATGGGCGCCCGCGGCGGCGAGCAGCGACAGCAAGACGAGACCAAGACGCAGGTTCATGCGATCCATCATCCCATGGACGGGGCCGTGAAATAATCGCCCCACCGACCCGGGCCCGTTGCGTGGAACACCACCATACCCTCGCCACCGCGCTGGTGCTGCTGCTGGCCACCGTGGTCATCGTGCCGTTGACCCGCCGCCTGCGGCTGGGCGCGGTGCTCGGCTTCCTGCTCGCCGGCATGCTGCTCGGGCCGCAGGTGCTCGGGCTCATGACCGATACCAGCGGCATCGAGACGCTCTCCGAGCTCGGCGTGGTGCTGATGCTGTTCGTGATCGGCCTGGAACTCTCGCCACAGCGGCTGTGGGTGATGCGGCGCGCGGTGTTCGGCACCGGGCTGGTGCAGGTGCTCGCCTGCGGCCTGGCGATCGGCGCGCTGGCCTGGGCCGGGCTCGGGCTGCCGCGCAATGCCGCGGTGATCGTCGGCGGCAGTCTGGCGCTGTCGTCCACCGCCTTCGGCCTGCAGATCCTCGCCGAGCGCAAGGAAGCCGGCAGCGCGTATGGCCGCCAGGCCTTCGCCATCTTGCTGTTCCAGGACCTGGCCGCGATTCCGCTGCTCGCCGCGGTGCCGCTGCTGGCACCGAGCGCCGCCGGCCCCGGACTCGGGCCCGCGGCCGTGCTCAGGCTGGCCGCCGCCATCCTGGCGGTGGTGGTGGGCGGTCGCTATCTGCTGCGGCCAGTGTTCCGTTTCGTCGCCAAGGCGGGCATCACCGAGGTGTCCACCGCCACGGCGCTGCTGGTGGTGCTCGGCACCGCCTGGCTGATGGGCCTGGCCGGCGCCTCGGTGACCCTGGGCGCCTTCCTCGCCGGCGTGCTGCTGGCCGATTCCGAATACCGCCACGAGCTCGAATCCCAGCTCGAGCCCTTCAAGGGCCTGCTGCTCGGCTTGTTCTTCGTCAGCGTCGGGCTGTCGATGGATTTCCGCCTGCTGCTCGAGCAGCCGCTGACGGTGCTCGCCCTGGTCGGCCTGTTGCTGCTGGTCAAGGGCGCGCTGCTGTGGCCGCTCGGACGCGTGCTCGGCCGCCTGGGCCGCGCCGATGCGCTGCGGCTGGCGGTGCTGCTCGCCGGTGGCGGCGAGTTCGCCTTCGTCACCTTGCGCCAGGCCGCCGCGCGGGGCTTGCTCGAGCCGTCCCTGCAGCAGCTGCTGGTGCTGGCGATCACGCTGTCGATGGCGCTGACGCCGCTGCTGGTCGCGCTCGTCGGGCGGCTGCTCGCCCGCGTGGAGGCGTCGCCACGGCGCGAGTACGACACCATCACCGCCGATGCGCCGCGCGTGATCATCGCCGGCTACGGACGCATGGGCCAGATCGTCGCCCGCGTGCTGCGCGCGCAGGGCGTGCCGTTCGTCGCCCTGGACCATTCCGTCGAGCAGCTCGACCTGGTGCAGCGTTTCGGCCGCTGGAACGACATCTTCTACGGCGATCCGGCGCGCCCGGAACTGCTGCGGGCCGCCGGCGCCGGACAGGCCGAGGTGTTCGTGCTGGCCGGCGACGATCCGGAATCCAGCCTGCGCATCGCCCGGGTGGTACGCCGGCTGTTCCCGCATCTCAAGATCGTCGCCCGCGCGCGCAACCGCCAGCACGTGTGGCGGCTCATGGATCTGGGCGTGGAAGAGCCGGTGCGCGAGACCTACTACTCCAGCCTCAAGATGACCGAACAGACGCTCACCGCGCTCGGCCTTTCCGCGGCCGAGGCCGCCGAGCGCGTGCGGCGCTTCGACCGGCACGACAACGAGCTGCTGCGCCGCCAGTATCTCGTCTACGACGACGAGGCGAAGATCCGCCAGACCTCGCGCGAGGCACTGGCGGACCTGGAGCAGCTGTTCCGCGCCGACGCCGCGCCGGAAGCGGCGCAGGACGAGGACGGATCGAGCTTGGACGAGGAGCCGTCGCCACCGCGCTGAAAGCGCCGCTGCGGTCGCGATGCGCGCGTTGGCGAGAGATGTGGCGGATTCCGGGCGATGCGTGCCGCCTCGCCGCGCTCGCGCAGGCAGTGCCGGCAAGGACGCTTTGCGGTGGACTTGATCGATCGCGCGCTATTCGGCCGGCCGCGCCGGCTGGCGCAGCGTCTGCCGTACGCTGGGCGTCGGCGGTGCATGGCGTGCGGCCAGCTCGTGGGCGATGTCGATATACCCGAGCTGACGCGCCACGTCCGCGGCGGTACGGCCGAAGGCGTCGACCGCGGCGCGCTCGGCACCGCGGGCAAGGAGCACCCGCGCCGGGGCGAGCAGGGCATGCATGGCGCAGGCGTGCAGCGGACCGACCCCGCGCCGGTCGGCCCGGCGCAGGTCGGCGCCGGCATCCAGCAGCACCGGCACCAGCGCGCCCAGATGGGTGGGGTCGCCATCGTTGCCCGGCCGCTGGTGCGCGCCGAGCAGCAACAGCAGCGGCGTCATGCCGTCGCTGTCGACGACATCCACCGCGGCGCCGTGCCTGAGCAGCACGTCGAACAAACGGCGCGCGCGCAGGCTGTCGGAGGCTTCGAAGGCGTAGCGGGCGGCGGCATGCAGGGCGGTGTGGCCGGCTTCGTCGGCGGCGGCGAGGTTGGCGCCGGCGGCGAGCAGCCGCTCGACCAGGTCGGCATGGCCCAGGCCCGCCGCCAGGATCAGCGCGGTGGCGCCGCCGGGCAGGCGTTGATCGACCGGTGCGCCGGCCGCGAGCAGGGTATCGACCAGCGCCTCGCGCCGCGCCATCACCGCCGCGGCCAGGGCGCTGACGCCGCGCGTGGAGGTCTGCGCCGGATCGGCGCCGGCGGCGAGCAGACGCACGGCGATGTCGCGATGGCCGGCCCCGGCGGCATGCAGCAGAGCGCTGGCGCCCTGGGCGTCGCGCGTATCGACGGGAAAGCCCAGTTCCAGCAGCCGCTCGACGGCCGGCCCGGCGCCGGCGCGGGCGGCCGCGGGCAGGTCCTCGGCACGCAACGGCCGGCGCGGTCGCGGCCAGTCGCCCCAGTCCAGCCAGCGCTGGACCGCGGCATGTTCGAGCGCCCGGCCGAGCGGTGTCTCGCCGTGCATGTCGGCTGCTTCCGCATCGGCGCCGTGCGCGATCAGTGCGCGCACCAACGGCAGCGCGGCATCGCCGTGGGCGAGCGCCGCCATCAGCGGCGTGCGGCCCCGGGCATCGCGCGCATTGGGGTCGGCGCCGCGTTCGAGCAGGTCCTCGAGCAGCGCCGCCCGACCGAAATGGGCGGCCAGATGCAGCGGCGTGCGGCCATCGGCCTCGGCACCGAAGGCGTCGGCGCCGCGTTCCAGGCAGGCGCGGGTCAGGGCATCGTCGGCGGCCGCGCCCGCACGGGCGAGCAGGCGCGCGAACAGGCCGCCGCCGGCCGGGCTGGCGCCGGCGTCGAGCACCTCCCCGAGCGCCGCGCGCGATGCGGGTAGGCGTTCGAGCAGTGCGTCGAACAACCGCGGACCGTGCGCCCCGTCCATGGCCGGCAAGCGCGCCTCCGCTTGCAGGCCGTGGCGCAGCAGCCATTGCCGTGCCGCGCCGGCGTCCGCGGCGGCCAGCTCCAGGAACAGCCGCGCCAGCGTCTCCTGCGGCCAGCCGCCGACGACGGTGGCGAAGCCTGCCACGGTGGTCCAATGGCCGAAACGCAGCGCATCGAGCAGATGTTCGGCGTCGTGACCGTCCGCGGCCTCGGCCCCATGCGGTTCGGACGGTTGCGGCGCGTGCGGGTCGAGCAAGGCGACCAGATCCCAGCGCCCGGCGGTGGCGGCGTGGTCGCGCGCGCTGCGCCCGTCGGCATCGACCAGCGCAGGATCGGCTCCCCGCGCGATCAGCGCGCCCACCAGCGCGAGGCTGGCGCGCGAGGACTGGCAGGCGAGCGCCAGCGCGTCCTGGCCGCGTCCGTCGCGCGCGCGCGCGTCGGCACCGGCTTCGAGCAGGGCGGCCGCAACGTCGCCGGCGCCGACCGCGGCGGCTTCCATCAGCGCGGTGCGGCCGTGGTCGTCGGTCTGGTTGGGGTCGGCGCCGGCCGCGAGCAGGACGCCGAC
The DNA here is from genome assembly GCF_003967035.1 of Aerosticca soli. GTDB lineage: Bacteria > Pseudomonadota > Gammaproteobacteria > Xanthomonadales > Rhodanobacteraceae > Aerosticca > Aerosticca soli. The sequence goes on from NZ_AP018560.1 coordinate 420,394, forward strand.
GATCAGCGCGTGCCCCTCGCCGGCGGCCAACTGCAGCGCGCTGCGGCCCTGGGCGTCGCGCGCATTCACCGCGACGCGGCGTTCGAGCAGCAGGCGCACGCCCTGCGGGTCGTCCTCGGCGATGGTCGCCGCGGCATGCAGCGCCGGTTCGCCACCGGCAGGCATCGGCTGCGCGCCGCGGGCGAGCAGAAAACGCGCCAGGGGCCAGTTGGCGGCCCGGCAGGCGGCGACGAGCGGGGTGACGCCCTCGGCGTCCTGGGCATCGAGCGGTGCACCGGCATCGATCAGCATGGCGGCGATGCCGGCATCCGCGCACAGGGCGGCGCCATGGAGCGGCGTGACGCCCCGCGCATCGGCCAGGGCCGGGTCGGCGCCGTTGCTGAGCAGGGTCAGCACGGCCTCGGCGCGTCCGTGCCAACTGTCGCGGGTGGCGGCGAGCAGGGCGGTGAGACCGCCCGCGGCGGCGTTGACGCGGGCGCCGCGGACGATCAGCGCGCGCAGCAGGCGCGTGTCCGGCAGCAAGGCGGCGAGCACCAGTGCCGAGCGACGGTCGCGCGCGTCCGCGGCCGGCACGGCATCGGGGTCGGCGCCGGCCTCGAGCAAGGCCAGCGCGCGCTCGACGTCACCGCCGCGCGCGGCTTCGAGCAGCGCGGCATCGCGCGCGGCCGGCGCGAGTGCGGCCAGGGCGGCGACCTCCGTCGTGGCGGCCGCCGGCGCCCTGGCTGCGCGTCGCGCCGGCCGCTGCCGCTCGCACAGCAGGGCGCGCAGCGTGCGGTTGGCGATCACCAGACAGCCCACCGGCAGCAGCAGCAGGCCGTAGGCCACCAGCGCCGCGGTGCGCAGCTCGTCGGGCAGCACGCCGTAAAGGCCGGCCAGCACCAGCGCGGTGAAGGCGAGCATGAGGAGCGCCAGCGCGGCCGGCAGGAAATGGGTGAAGAAGCGCTCCTCGCGGGCCAGGTGGCGACCGAAGGCGAGGCTGCGCGCCATCGCGGTGAAGATCCACGAGCCATCGCTCTGGGCGGGATAGGCGTCGTCCCAGACGAACAGCAGCCCGAACGCAGGCCACACCCGCCACAGCGCGACGAGGGCGACGACCAGCGCGGTGGCCAGCGCCAGCGCCGCGCCCAGGCTGGGCGCGCGATGCAGCCACAGCATCGGTCCGGCGATCAGCACGAACAGCAGGGCCACATAGGCGACGAGCAAGACCAGATGCGCCGCGCCGCGCCGCAGCACGGTGCGCAGGAAACGTGGCTCGGGATCGAAGCCGATCGCATGGCAGACCGCCGCCATGGTCAGCGTCTGCGCGGCCAGCAAGGGGATCAGCGTCAGCGGATGCGCACCGAGCGCGGCGATCGCCACCGCGGCCCAGCCGGGCACGAACCAGAGCAGGGCCTGCCACAGGGCAGGACGACGGCGGGGCGATTTGGGCTCGATCATGCGCCCGAGTATAGAAAGCCCGCGCGCGGCGGACGGTAACCTCGCGTTAACGCCGCCGGCACGACGCATGCCGGCGCTGTATCACGTCCGACCGGGTGGGGCGCGCCGGTGCCCGCTCATCCCCGAGAGTTTCAATCCTCGTCGCGGCGCTCGCTCATCGGCGCCTGCCGGGCTCCGGCCAGCATCGGCCCCACCGCCAAGGTCTCGCCCGGCGGCAGCTGCAGATGCCAGCCCTGCTCGCGCAGATGGGCCAGTACGAGGCGGCTGTCCTCGTGCGGCAGCTGGCGGCGCTCGTCGAGATCGACCTCGAGCACGAAACGCAGGTCGCCGAGCAAGAGCGCCAGGGCTTCGGGCAGCACGGTGAAGTCGTCGCGCGCGAGCAGCCACACGTAGGTGTCGCGCTTGTGCTGACTTGCATAGACGTAGCAATGCATGGCGGCTGACTCCGGTGGCATGGTTCGAGCTTATCGACGCGATGTCGCGGTCGAGTGCATAAAATGTTGCAACGATCCTTGCATGGTTTCCGGTTGCTCGGCACAGTGCGCGCACCCGGGCGTCAAACAAGCGTATGAAACCGGTGACGTTGCGTTACGTCCTGCCCAATATCAAGGAGCCTTCCATGTCGCACTTTGCTTCCCATCGTCGGTCGCTGATGTTGACCGCCCTTGCGCTGGCCACCGCCATGGCCCTGCCGCAGGCGGGTCACGCGAGCGCCTTCCAGCTCAAGGAGAACAGTGCCAAGGGCATGGGGCGTGCCTATGCCGGCTCCACCACGGCCGGCGGCGATGCCTCGGTGGTGGTCAACAACCCGGCGGCGATGACGCTGCTGGACGGTACCTATTTCCAGGCCGACTTGAGTGCCGTCAATTTCAGCGCCAAGTTCCACGGCAGCGCGCAGGATGCGCTGGGCCGGCCGATCGGCGGCGGCCTTGGCGGCGATGCGGGCACCACGGTGCCGGTGCCGGCCTTCTTCATCGCCACCAAGATCGCCGACCGCTGGCACCTGGGTCTGGGCTTCAGCGTGCCGTTCGGCTTCAAGACGGACTACGACAACGACTGGGTCGGCCGCTACAACGCGATCAAGTCCAAGTTCCAGTCGCTGGATGCCACCCTGTCGGCCTCCTACGACGTCACCGATGCCTTCACGCTCGGCGTGAGCGCGATCGCGCAGAAGACCTCCGCCGAACTCACCTCGGCGGTCAATTTCAATACGGTGGCGCTGGGCCTGGCACAGCAGGGCGTGCAGGCTGGCGCCTTGCCGCCGGCGTTCCTGCAGCAGGTCGGCCTGCTGGTGCCGCCCGGCAGCGACGGCTACGCCAAGATCAAGGGCGACGACTGGGATTACGGCTGGCAGGTCGGCGCGTTCTGGAAGATCAGCCCGCAGGACCGTCTGGCGCTGAGCTACCGCTCCAAGATCGACCACAAGCTGGACGGCACCGGCAACTTCAAAGTGCCGACCAACGTCGCCGTGTTGCTCGGCAGCCCGCTGGTCGCGCCGCTGCTGGCCGGCGCGGGTGGCGTGCCGTTCACCCACAGCGGCGGCACCGCGGCATTCACCACGCCGGCGGTGCCAGGCGTTCTGCGAGGTGCCGCGTTCGGACAAGGACGACATCGAGGCCGCGCTCGACGCCGCGCACGCGGCCAAGGACGCCTGGGGCAAGACGCCGCCGGCCGAGCGCGCGAACCTCCTCAATCGCATCGCCGACCGCATGCAGGAAAACCTCGCCCTGCTCGCCTATGCCGAGACCTGGGACAACGGCAAGCCGGTGCGCGAGACGCTGAACGCCGACCTGCCGCTGGCGATCGACCACTTCCGCTATTTCGCCGGCTGCATCCGCGCGCAGGAGGGCACGATCGGCGAGATCGACGAGACCACCGTCGCCTACCACTTCCACGAGCCGCTCGGCGTGGTCGGGCAGATCATCCCGTGGAACTTCCCGCTGCTGATGGCGGCCTGGAAGCTCGCCCCGGCGCTCGCCGCCGGCAACTGCGTGGTGCTCAAGCCCGCCGAGCAGACCCCGGTGTCGATCCTGGTCTGGGCGGAACTGGTCGGCGACCTGCTGCCCGCCGGCGTGCTCAACATCGTCAACGGTTTCGGCCTGGAAGCCGGCAAGCCGCTCGCCTCGAGTCCGCGCATCGCCAAGATCGCCTTCACCGGCGAGACCACCACCGGCCGGCTCATCATGCAGTACGCCAGCCAGAACCTGATTCCGGTGACGCTGGAACTCGGCGGCAAGTCGCCCAACGTCTTCTTCGAAGACGTCATGGCCGCGGACGACGACTTCTTCGACAAGGCGCTGGAAGGCTTCGCCATGTTCGCGCTCAACCAGGGCGAGGTGTGCACCTGCCCGAGCCGCGCGCTGATCCAGGAGTCGATCTTCGACCGCTTCATGGAACGCGCGCTGGAGCGGGTCAAGGCGATCCGCCAGGGCAACCCGCTCGACCCGGCGACGATGATCGGCGCGCAGGCATCCTCCGAGCAGCTGGAGAAGATCCTTTCCTACATCGACATCGGCAAGCAGGAAGGCGCCAAGCTGCTGACCGGCGGTGCGCGCACGGTGCTGGAGGGCGAGCTCAAGGACGGCTACTACGTGCAGCCGACCGTGTTCGTCGGCCACAACAAGATGCGCATCTTCCAGGAGGAGATCTTCGGCCCGGTGGTGTCGGTGACCACCTTCAAGGACGAGGCCGAGGCGCTCGCCATCGCCAACGACACGCTCTATGGCCTGGGCGCCGGCGTGTGGAGCCGCAACATCAACACCTGCTATCGCATGGGCCGTGGCATCCAGGCCGGCCGGGTGTGGACCAACTGCTACCACGCCTATCCCGCGCATGCGGCCTTCGGCGGCTACAAGCAGTCGGGCATCGGCCGCGAGACGCACAAGATGATGCTCGACCACTACCAGCAGACCAAGAACCTCCTGGTCAGCTACTCGCCCAAAAAGCTCGGGTTTTTCTGAGCACCATGCGGCCGTTTGCCCCTTCAATGGACATCCCAGTCACACGCCAGATGCAATGCCGGAACCGACAGGCAGGGGACGAGGGCAACCGCACGCCACACACGGCGGCATGTCGCGTGATGCGACATGCCCGTGGCGGTATCTTGTCCGGATACTGGCTGGAACGCCCCGTCGCGCTGGTCGACAAAGCGGTCGTGCTGCTGTCCGCGATGCTGCTGCCGTGTGTGGCCCTGGCCGACCAGCCGGTGCAGCAGTTGGGCGAAGTCGTGGTGGTCGGCGTGACACCGTTGCCGGGGTTGGGCGTTCCGCTGGCGCAGATGCCGCTTAACGTGCAGGTCGCGCAGGCCGACGATCTGGTACAGATCCACGGCCAGTCGATCACCGACCTGCTGCAGCGGGATTTCCAGGGCGTCAACCTGACGCAGTCGCAGGGCAATCCGTGGCAGGCCAACCTGTATTTCCACGGCTTCACGCTGTCGCCGCTGCAGGGTTCGCCCTCGGGCATGTCCATCTACTTCGATGGCGTGCGTCAGAACGAGCCGTTCGCCGAGACGATGAACTGGGATGCGATTCCCGATTTCGCCATCCGCAATCTTGCCCTGATCCCCAGTTCCAACCCGCTGTATGGACTCAACACGCTGGGCGGCGCCCTGGTGCTGACCAGCAAGAGCGGTTTCACCGATCCAGGCGGCTCGTTCGATGTGTCTGGCGGCTCGTGGGGCCGCATTCAGGCCGACGCAGACTTCGGCGCGCACGGCCACACGCTGGGCATCTACGCCGGCGTGGGCAGCGACTACGAAAGTGGCTGGCGCGACCATTCGTCTAGCCGGGTGCAGCAAGGCTTCGTGCGGCTTGACTGGCATCCTGACGACGCCACCGCGGTCGCGCTGAGTTGGCTGGGCTCGCACGGCCGGCTGTTCGGCACCCAGACCATTCCGGTCGAGTGGGCCGACACGCCGAAAACTGCTTTCACCTGGCCGGACTATTTCACCGACAACCTCAACCAGTTCACCTTGCGCGGCACGCGCGAGCTGGGCGGCGGCTGGTCGCTGCAGGCGTCAGCCTACCTGCGTATCTCGCAAAGCCGAAGCTTCAACAGCAACACCAACGACTACGATGAATATGACCCGGCTCGCGATGGCCCACTGGGCTACACCGCGAACGGGCCGTTCGATCCGGATTCGGTCGGCCAGTATTACTACTCTGGATTGACACCGGCCTACGACCCCAGCAACCCAGGCGCGACGATCAACAACGTGCCGGCCTCTAACGTGCTTGGCAACGTGCACACGCGCGGCTATGGCAGCTCGCTGCAGGTGGTGGACGACGGGCAGCTGGGCAGCCACGACAATCGCTTCACCATGGGCGTCAGCCTCGACGCCGGCAGCAGCCGTTTCACCCAGTATGGCCAGCCGGCCTATTTTCCCTACGACATCGCATGGCGCGGCGACAGCATCGGCTTGCTGCCTTTCGCGTTCGACCCGATGACGGCGGCCGACACTGGCACACGCAGTTACGGCTTGTATTTCCTCGACGTGCTGGCGTTGACCGATGCCGTACACGTCAGCGCCGGCGCCCGCTACGACCACAGCCGGGTCGTCGTGAGCGACCTTTCGGGCGACGAGCCAAACATCAATGGACGCAACAGCTTCCACCGCTTCAATCCCAGTCTGGGCGTGACCTGGGCGCTGACACCCACCTTCGGTGCCTACCTCAACTACGACGAGGGTATGCGTACACCCACGCCGATCGAGCTGGAGTGCGCCGATCCGGCCGCGCCCTGTGCGTTGCCAAATGATTTCACCGGAGACCCGCCGCTGAAGCCGGTGATTGCGCACACGTTGGATGGCGGCCTGCGAGGCACGCTGGACGACGGTCGGCTGCACTGGAACGTCTCGCCGTATTACAGCCGCGTCACCAACGACATCCTCACCATCTACACAGGCGGCAGTTCGCGGGGCTATTTCGCTAACGTCCCGAAGACGGTGCGCAAGGGCGTCGATCTCGGCCTCGGCGGTCAGCTCGGCCAGCTCGAATGGCAGTTCAACTACAGCTTGGTCGACGCCACCTACGGTGCCTCATTCGATGAGCAGAGTGGCGACAACTCCAGCGCCGATGACGACGGTGTGATCCGGGTGCGCAGCGGCAACCGTATCCCCGGGATCCCGCGGCACATGGCCACGCTGGCCGGTCAATACCATTTCACGCCGCGGTGGTCGCTTGGCGCCAACCTGCGCGCCTATTCGAGCCAATACGGGACGGGCGATGAGAATAACCAGGACGTGCACGGCCCGCTGCCCGGCTACGCGCTGCTTGATCTCGACCTGCACTGGCATCCAGTGCCGAAGCTCACGCTGTTCGTGCAGGTGCAGAACGTATTCGACCGGCATTACTTCGTCAGCGGTCAGCTCGGCCACGACGTGTTCGATACGCCGCAGCGGCTGATCGACGTCGATGGCCCGGGCACTTCGACCCAATTCGTGGCGCCGGGCGCGCCGCGCGCCTGGTTCGCTGGTTTCCAGTACGACTTCGGCTCGGGGCGCGACTGATGCCGAGCCTGGGTCCACGTCATCGTCACATTGGCGGCTATGACCGGGCACGGTGCGCTTTGTCGTAGGGCACGGCGGCGTCGGCATCACCAGCGGCTCAGCCAAGGCAACGCCGCAACCACGCGGGGGAGAATCACCGATGAATCACGAGACGGCATCACCACGGCAACATCAACAGCACTTCCGGTCGCGGCATTGGCATTACCGACGACGATCAAGGTCGGGCATGCGGTATCAACCACCTGCCGCAAGGCATCTGCGCGGCGACCAGCAAGCTCAAGCCAGTCCTCAGCCGCAACCGCGACGATCTATCCGAGAGTTCGTACACCAAATCCAACGGCGGCGTCACCGCCGGTATTACGCGCTCACCAAGAGCGTGACGCTCAGCATCGAGCTTTCGCAAACCCGTTCCCGCTCCTACGGCGAGACCGACCACCCCAGACAGAGCGACGCCTCAGCTGGCGGCAGCCTGTTCTTCTGACCTGCACTGCAACCTGCGCACGAGAGAGGAATCGACATGAAATCACGTTCATGGCATCGACACACCGCATTGTTTGTCGCACTGCTCGCCTTTTCGGGCGGTGCCTTGGCTGCGGATCAATACGAACCGGTGACTAACGCGCGCCTGATGAAGGCCGCCAGTGACCAGGGTTGGCTGATGTATCGCCGCGACTATGCCAGCTCCGGCTATGCGCCTTTCGACCAGATCAACGCATCCAACGTGACCGGCCTCAAGCAGGTCTGGGACTACCAGACCGGTTTCCAGCAGGGCCACGAGGCGCCGCCGGTGGTCAATGGCAACTACATGTTCATCACTACGCCCAAGGACGAACTGCTCGCCTTCGAGGCCAGCAGCGGCAAGCTGTTATGGAAATACCAGCATGATCTTTCGCACGTCGGCCTGAAAACGGTTTGCTGCGACGTGGTCAATCGTGGCGTCGCGCTATATGACAAAAACGTCTACATGGCCACGCTGGACAACCGGGTGGTGGCGCTGGATGCGAAGACCGGCAAGGTGCAATGGAGCAAGCAGCTGATGGATCCAGACTTGGGCTATGCGATGACGCTGGCGCCGCTGATATTGCAGGGCAAGGTCATCGTCGGCGAATCCGGCGGCGAGTATGGCGCACGTGGCTTCATCGAAGCGCTGGACGCGAAGACCGGCCATCAGGTGTGGCGGCGTTACACCATCCCGGCGCCGGGCGAACCTGGTGGTGAAACCTGGCCCAAAGGCGCCTATAAGACCGGCGGCGGTGGGGCCTGGCTCACTGGCAGCTATGACGAGGTCACCGACACGCTGTTCTGGGGCGTGGGCAATCCCAGCCCGTGGCTGGCCAAGCTGCGCCCGGGCGATAATCTCTACACCGATTCGGTGCTGGCGCTGGATCCAGCCACCGGAAAGATCAAGTGGCACTTCCAGTACACGCCACATGACACTTGGGATTACGACGGCACCAATGAGACGGTGCTCACCGACATCAACTATCAGGGCAAGTCCTACAAGGCGATTGTCAGCGCCAGCCGCAACGGTTGGTTCTATGCCATCGATCGCACCAACGGCAAGCTGATCTACGCGAAGAAATTCGCCACGGCCACCTCGGTCACGGGTGTCAAGGATGGCCGGATGGTCACCGATGCTTCGTTGTATCCCGACGTGGACAAGGAGATCTTCACTTGCCCAAGTTTCCTGGGCGGCAAGAACTGGTGGCCGATCTCGGTCGACCCGCAGACCCACATGGCCTACGTGCCGACCCTGCACTCCTGCATGACCATGAAGGGGACCACTGTCGGCTACAAGGCCGGCCTGCCGTTCCTGGGCGAGACCTTCAACGTGGTAGCCGACCCGGCGTTCAAAGACACCTGGGGGGCGGTGCAGGCCATCGACGTCAACACCGGCGATCAGGTGTGGAACTTCCCGTCCAAGCTGCCATGGAACAGCGGCATGCTGACCACGGCCGGTGGTCTGGTGTTCTCCGGCGGTGCGGACGGCCATCTGTACGCGTTCGATGCCAAGACTGGCAAGGTGCTTTGGAAGAGTCCGGAACTTTCCTCGGGCATCGAAGGGGTGCCGAGCACCTGGGTGGTCGACGGTAAGCAATACGTGGGTGTGTATGCCGGCTGGGGCGGCGCCACCCCGATCTGGGGCGGTGACATGGCCAAGGATCCGGCAGTCGCCAACATCCCAACCGGCGGCCATTTGTACGTCTTTTCACTTTGAGCAGAACTTGGACCATGAAACAACATTCTTTGCGTTGTTCTCTGTGGAAAGGAGTCCTCGCAATCGCCGCCGTACTCGTGTACGGCGGCACCGCGAGAGCCGCCGATGTGACCCTGTGCGTGGACAAGAGCAGTCCCAGCGCACCCATGGATCGACGCCTCGCCGAAGCCGTCGCGCAGCACGAAGGCGCGGTGCTGAATCTGCACTATTTCGACGGTAGCGGGGATGACGATGGTTTCGACATGGGGGATTTCGTCAAGTTGGCCGCGCACTGCGACCTGGTGCTCGGTTTCCCGGTCGATGCCGACGCCCGCAGTGTCCCATCTGGTCTGCGGATGACCGAACCCTATGGCCATACTGGCTTCGTACTGGTCACGCCACACGGTCGTGCGCATGGTTCGCTGGCGCAGTTGCCCCCGGGCACCAGAGTGGCCGTTACCTACCAGACCATACCCAACCTCTACTTCGCCGATCATCCCGGCCTGCAGGCGGATGTCGAACTGAGCGATACCGCATCACTGCAGGCACTGCAAACCGGCAAGGTCGACGCGGCCATGCTTTGGCAACCGACCGTGGCAAGTTACTTGGCCGCGCATGATCTTGCCCGTCGCTACGACGTGCACGAGTTGAACGAACCCCACGCGCGCTTCAACCTGGTGGCGCTCTATGACGAAGCGCACGCGGCGGAGGCACGACGCTTCGAACTGGCGGTGGCGAAGATGGCCGCTTCGGGCGAACTGGCGCGTACGCTGGCGCCCTACGCGCAAGCCGGTAGTGCGACGCCGGACCGGCGCGCCGGGATGACCGTGAATCCGTGGCGGCACACGGCCAGCCGTACCTGCGATGCGACCAGGGGCAAAGGTAATAAAAGCAAGGGCAAGGGCCATCTTCCGGCGCTGTACACCCAGGCACAGGCGGATAGTGGCAAGCAGAAGTTTCTGGATAACTGCTCGCGCTGTCATGGCCGTGACCTCGCCGGCATAGCCGGGCCTGCGCTGAAGGGGCCGAACTTCGCTTCGCCCTCCATGCACTTCACCGTCGGTGACATATTCACCATCGTGTCGCAGAACATGCCTGCGACCCAGCCGGGCAGCCTGCCGCAGCAGGACTACGTGGAGATCATGGCCTTCCTGCTGCAACAGAACGGCTATCCGGCCGGCTCCACACCGTTGACCTACGAAGCTGCAAAGCAGTCGAAGGCGAACTTCGTCTATCACGGGGATTGAGGGAGAAATGCTGCCGCATGGGTTCAACGCCGCAGTGCCGCAGGCCAGCACCGGCTGCCGGCTCGCGCTGGCGATATCGGTGCTGGCATCGGGCGTCGGCGTGGCGCGTCAGGGCGACGCCCAGGACGCCGCGCCCGCGACCATGCCCGTGGTGCAGGTGAATGCGAGCCGGCTGCGTGTTGATCCACGCGACGTGCCGGCTGCGCTCAGTGTTGTTGAAGTGAACCCGGCGCAGGCCGGGCAACCCGGCGTGAACTTATCCGAGGTGCTGGTCGGCGTGCCAGGCGTGCTGGCGCGCGACCGGCAGAACTACGCACAGGACGAGCAGTTCTCGATACGCGGCTTTGGTGCGCGCTCGACCTTCGGCGTGCGCAGCATGCGCCTGTTCATCGATGGCATCCCCGCCACCCTGCCGGACGGGCAGGGGCAGGTTTCCAACTTCGTCCTCAACATGGGTGGACGGCTGGAAGTGTTGCGTGGGCCGTTCTCGGTGCTCTATGGCAATGCCGCTGGCGGCGTGGTGCAGCTGTGGACCGCACAGGGCACGGCGGTGCCGCAGACCACGCTGAGTGTGTACGCTGGCAGTTACGACAGCTTTCGCTACAGCGCCGACATGCGCGGCATGCTCGGCAGCCTGGACTACAACGTGGCGGCCGGTCAGTTCCTCTCCGGTGGTTACCGTGCGCACAGCCGTGTCAATCGGCAGTCGGCGCACGCGCGCTTCGGTATCCCACTGGGTGCGCAGCGCAAGCTCACCGTGGTGCTTGACCGCTTCGACCAGCCGCGTGCGGGCGACCCAATGGGGCTCACACGCGCGCAGCTTGATGCCGACCCGCGCCAGGCTTCGCCGGCTGCGCTGCAGTACAACACCCGCAAAAGCATTCTGCAGAACCAGCTGGGCCTGTTGTACGACCAGGTATTTGATGACGCCGATCGGCTGCATGTCGCCGGGTATTTCGGCCGGCGCGACATCCTGCAGTATCAGTCCATCCCTAAGGCCACGCAGGCCAATCCCTTACAGCCCGGTGGTGTGGTGGCGCCCGACACCAACTACGGCGGCCTCGACCTGCGCTTGACTCACGATGGCGAGTTTCTCGGCCGTGACAGCGAGTTCGTGTTCGGTGGCGGCGGCGATGCGCAGTGGCAGCGCCGTCGCGGTTACCAGAACTTTGTCGGCAACGCACTGGGTGTGAAGGGAGCGTTGCGTCGCGACGAGAAGGACGATGTCGACAACCTCGACGTCTATGCACAGTGGTACTGGTATTTCGCCGAACACTGGTCGCTGCTATTGGGTATGCGCCACGATAAGGTGCATTTCAACGAGCACGATTTCTACATCACGGCGAAAAACCCAGACGACAGCGGACACGTCGATTATTCGGCCACGACGCCAGTGCTGGGCATATTGTTCCATCCGCGCGACAACGTGCAGCTCTACGCGAGCTTCGGCCGCGGCTTCGAGACGCCCACCTACAATGAACTTGGCTATCGCAGCGACGGCCAGCCCGGGCTGGCATTCAACCTGCGAGCCTCGCGCAGCCTCAATAAGGAGGTGGGCGCAAAGTGGCAGCCCACGACAGCGTTGGACGTGGAGCTGGCCGCCTTCCGCGCTGATACACGCGACGAGCTGGCCGTGGCCACCAATCAAAACGGACGCTCTACTTACCAAAACGTCGGTGCCGCGCGCCGGCAGGGCGTCGAGCTGTCGGCAAACGGCACGCTTGCGCCGGAGTGGCAGATCGCAGTGGGTTTCACTCATCTGCAGGCGGTGTTCCGCAGCGGTTTCCTCACCTGCACCACCACACCGTGCGCGGCGCCCTCCACGCCGATACCGTCCGGCTCACGTATCCCGGGCGTGCCAGAAAACTACGGCTCGCTGCGCTTGCAACACGGCGCAACCCTGGGCTGGCGCGAGGGCGTTACGCTCACCGGCATCGGCAGCGTGATGGCCAATGACACGAACACGGCCCGCGCCGCCGGCTACGGCCTGATAGGCGCGGACGTCACCTATGCGTTCGCGCTGGGTGCCTCGGCCCACCTGCAGTTGAGCGGCCGTATCGACAACCTCGCCGACCGCCGTTACGTGGGCACGGTCATCGTCAACGACAGCAACGGTCGCTATTACGAACCCGGTCCTGGCCGCAGTTACATGCTGGGCGCGCAACTGACCTTCTGAAGGGCGCCGTAGGAGAGCTTCGCCATGCCACGCAATCACCCCGGCCGCGTCGTGGCCACGCCGGCCGCCGCAGAGCGCCTGCGCCCATCTCACGGCCCGCTGTTGTTCACCAACCCGGCGGATGCTGCGACTCTTCGCGCGGGCTGGCGGCACCGCGTGGGTTAATGGATGGGAATGGGCAATGGCCTCGCGACCATTGCGATCAAGCTATGCGGATCTTGTGATGAAGCGATGACTGGAGTGTTTCAAGAAAAGACGTTTAGACGTCTACACGCAGACATCGTTAATACACGATAGGCGTAGATCCGCCCCTTCAGGGGCGGATGGCTGTATGAGGCAGCTGTCGCCGGGGTTGCGCTGTCCTGCCTTGAAGGCCGCGCGATAGCGGTGAAGAAGCCCCGAAAAAAATCAACCGCCGTCCACTGCGCGCCGACCGGCGGCCGGGTCGTCAGTGAAGAAGGCATCGATGCCGGCGTCGAGATAGGCGCGGATCTGGGCCGCCAGGCCATCGGCGTTGTAGGTGCGCGGGTCGCTGCCCTTCCAGAAATCCTTGGCCAGAAAATAATTCTCTGGACGGAAGGTGTACGGATGCACTTCCAGCCCCGCGGCGTGCGCATCGTGCACCAGCGTGGTAGGCGCGCCCAGCATGCCGTCGGTGCGATAGGGGATGATCGCGTGGTAGTCCGGGCCGATGGCGTCGGCGTACCGCGCGATCTCGCGCAGTCCCGCCGGCGTCAGCATCTGCGCGTAAGTGAGTGTGCCGCCCGCGGCGGCGACGTCGGCCGGTCGTTTGCCCGGCTCGTCGATCAGTTGCAGCAGGCGGATGTTGGGATGGTCCTTGCCCAGCTTGTCGTACAGGTATTTCAGGTTGCCGATCTCGAACGACTGGATTTCCACCGGCGCGTGACGTGTGTAGGCATGCGCGGCGAGCGCGGCGAGCACTTTGTCTTCCATCGCCAAGCCGCGTGCGGCGAAGTAAGTGCCGTGCTTGATCTCCGGAATGATGCCGATGACGCGATCGCGCGCGGCCGACTCGGCGGCGACGAAGTCGATGAACTCATCGAAGGTGACCAGCTGGAACGCGCCGTCGTAGCGCGTGCCGCGCAGTTGCGGCAGGCGTTCACGCGCCCGCAGCGTCTTGAGTTCGTCCAGCGTGAAGTCCTCGGTGAACCAGCCGCTCACCGTTTCGCCGTCCACCGTGCGCGTGGTCTTGCGCGCGGAAAATTCGGGGTGTTGCGCGACGTCGGTGGTCGAGCCGATCTCGTTCTCGTGGCGGATCAGCAGCACGCCGTCCTTGCTGGAGACGAGATCGGGCTCGACGAAGTCGGCGCCGTCCGCGATCGCCTTGGCGTAGGAGGCCAGCGTGTGCTCGGGGCGCAAGGCACTGGCGCCGCGATGGCCGATCACCGACACCTGCGCGGCCAGCGGTCGTTCGTGCGCGGTCAGGCTGATCGGCAAGGCGAGGGCTCCGGCAACCAGGGGCAGCGCGACGAGCCGCCGCGCGGCTTGCATGAGACGTTCCATCAGAACTTGGCCTCCAGGGTGAGGAAACTCTGCCGCGGCGCGCTGGCATGGAAGGCGAGCTGCCTGCCCTTGGGGTCGCTGTTGGCGAAGGCGGTGAGGTTGGATGCGTAGCGTTTGTCGGTGAGATTGCTCACATTGAGGGTGAGGCGGATGTCCCGGGCGAACCAGGCCGCGCCAAAGTCGTAGCCTGCGCCCAGGTCGAACACGGTGAAACCGCCGAAGCCGCGATCATTGGTGTAGGTGTAGTAGCGCTTGCCGGTGTATTTGCCGCGCAGAGAGGCGAACCACGGTCCGAAGCTGTACTGCAGCTCGCTGGCGAAGAGCTTGGTCGGCGTGTCCACCGTATGCCTGCCGCGGGTGGGTACGACCACGCCGTTCTGCACGTAGTTGTTGTCATAGGTGGAGCGGTTGAACGAGGCCGAGTTGTACCACTGGAAGTGCTGCACGGGCTTCCAGATGAAGGTGAGTTCCACGCCGTGGCTGCTCACCGAACCCACGTTGTAGAAGCGTGTGGTGCATTCCGGTGTCGTGCCCTGCTGGATGCTAGGACACGGGTTGAGCGCGAGCAGGCGGTTGTCGAACTTGACCTTGTAGGCCGCGGCCGAGGCCTCGAACTGCGGCTTGACGATGCGCCAGCCACCTTCCAGCGTGCGCGATTGCTCGGGCTTGAGATTGCCGTGGGTGGCATCGAAAGCGCTTTGCGAGACCAGCAGCGGGCCACCGGCGCCGCCGCCCTGGAAAGCGGCGATGTTCTTGGCGAAGGAGAGAAACACCTCCTGTCCGCCGCCCAGCTGATAGCCGAGGCCAAGCTGCGGCAGGAATGCCTTGCCGGCATCGAGGCGTCCGTTGGCCACCGGCGCCTCGTAGGGTCCGGGCGGCTGATGGGCCTGCATGCTGGTGTGCGGGCTCTTGACGCCCAGATCGATGCTCAGGCGATCGTCCAGCAGCTTGATGCTGTCCTGCAGATAAGCCTGGCGGGTGATGATGAGATAAAACTGATCGAACAGCCGACGATTGGGATGGGCGAGGTATTTGTCGTCGTTGATCGGACCGGTGATCCAATAGAAGTTCCGCTGCACCTCGTGGTGGTTGTTCTCGTACCACACACCGCCTTCCAGGTGATGCGCGCCAAGGTTCCACGACAGCGAGGCGATCGCGCCGCTGCGGTTGATCACGTAGTTGGTGCTGCGGATCGAGATGGGCAGCGCCTGCGGCGTACCGGGATAGGAAGCTTGTCCCGGTGCCCACCAGTGGCCCTGGCCGGCGTTCTCGTGGTGGTAGACCTGGGCGTGGGCGGTGAGGCCGTCGGCGGGATAGAAATCGCCGGCAAGGTAGTACAGGTCGTCGCGACGCAGCGCGCGACTCTGGTAGTAGGCATCGTCGATGTTGTCCACGCCGCCGCTGAAGGCGCAGCGCGTGCGGTCGAACGTGGCCGGCGCGCAATAGGCGGCGGCGAGTGCGCGCTGCCAGTCCGGCGCGTACAGGTTCCAGTCCCAGCCGAGCCCGCGCGCCATGCCGCTCTTGGAGAGATAGGCATAGTCCGCCTGCGAGGTGCGCGAGGTATCGGCAAAGCCGGTGAGGCGCCCACCCTCGAACTCATACACCGCCTTGGCGTTGAACTGCTTGGCGGTGGTGGGCGAATACGGCCGGGCCCACATGTCGGCGGTGGCGCGCAGGCCGGAGAGGTACAGCGCAAGGCCGTGCCAGTCGCCGGTATCCAGGCGCAGATAGGTGCGCCGGTTCTGGTCGCTGCCGAAGGTCTGCGCGAAGCGTCCGCCCGCGGTCGTGGCCGGGTCGTCGGAGTAGTACTGGATGGTGCCGCCCAGGTTGCTGGTGGAGGCCGTGCCCAATCCGCCGATGCCTTCGGCCAGCTCGGCGCCGCCGAAGTTCTCCGCGATCAGCGCGCGGTTGATGTTGAGGCCGTTGTAGTTGCCGTAGGCGTTGTCGCCGAGCGGCAGGCCGTCCAGGGTATAGCCCAGGCGCGTGGTGTTGAAGCCGCGCAGGCTGATCGACTGTGACTCCTCGTTGGCGCCGAAGGCGTCGTTGGACTGTACGTTCACGCCGGGCAGACGGTTCAGCACCTTCTGCAGCGATCCGGGCGGCAGGACTCGCACGTCCTGTGCGGTCACCCGCTGCACCTGGCGCGTTTCACCCTGGCCGATCACCGAGACGGCGGCGAGATCCTTGGTCGTGGTCGGTGGGGGCGATGCGGTCGAAGCATCGGTATCGGAGGCCGAGGCGGGCCAGGCGGTGGTCAACAGAACGGCAGCCAGCGCTGCCGCGAGCGGGGACGTACGCACGGATGGGAGCTCCCTGGATAGACTAGACGCCTGCCCGTGGCGAGGCGTCCGCCGATCGTGGTCGGCCCGGATGACATGCGCTTGACGTCGGGATGACAGGACGCCTGCGACGAGGTTGTCCGTCGCAGGCGAGCCGGCTCATTGCGTGGCGCTGCCGTCCCGTGGCGGCGCGGGTGCGAGGGGGTTATTCGCCCAAGGTCAGCAGCGAGGCGTTGCCGCCGGCCGCGGTGGTGTTGATGGTCAGCGTGCGCTCGCTGGCGAAGCGCAGCAGGTAATGCGGGCCGCCGGCCTTGGGCCCGGTGCCGGAGAGTCCTTCGCCGCCGAACGGCTGCACGCCGACCACCGCGCCGATCTGGTTGCGGTTGACGTAGCAGTTGCCCACGCGCGCGTGGCTGCGGATGTATTCCACGGTGTCGTCGATGCGGCTGTGCACGCCCAGCGTCAGGCCGTAGCCGGTGGCGTTGATCTGCTCGATAACCTTGGGCAGGTCCTCGCCCTTCCAGCGGATCACGTGCAGCACCGGGCCGAACACCTCGCGCGTGAGCAGGTCGAGCGCGGGAATCTCGTAGGCGCGCGGCGCGAAGAAGGTGCCGTGCGCGGTCTCGGCCGCATCGAGTGCGACCTCGGCGATCTTCCTCGTGGCTTCGCGGTCCATGCGCGCGGCGTGCTCGACGAGCAGCTTGCGCGCGTCCTCGTCGATCACCGGGCCGACGTCGGTGGACAGCTGGCCCGGGTCGCCCACTTTCAGCTCCGCCATCGCGCCGGCCAGCATGTCGATCACCTTGTCGGCGATGTCCTCCTGCACGAACAGCACGCGTGCGGCCGAGCAGCGCTGGCCGGCGGATTGGAACGCCGAGGCGATCACGTCCTTGACCACCTGCTCGGGCAGCGCGGAGGAGTCGGCGATCATCGCGTTCTGGCCGCCGGTCTCGGCGATCAGCGCGGCGATCGGCGCGTTGCGCGCGGCGAGCGTGCGGTTGATCGCCCAGGCGGTGTCGGTGGAACCGGTGAAGGCCACGCCGGCCACGCGCGGATCGCGGGTCAGCGCGGCGCCGACCACCGCGCCGTCGCCCGGCAGGTACTGCAGCACCTTCGGCGGCACGCCGGCCTCGTGCAGCAGCTTCACCGCGACGTGACCGATCAGACTGGTCTGTTCGGCCGGCTTGGCGATCACGCTGTTGCCGGCGGCGAGCGCGGCCGACACCTGGCCAAGGAAGATCGACAGCGGGAAGTTCCACGGGCTGATGCAGACGAACACGCCGCGGCCGTTCAAGTAGAGCCGGTTGCGCTCGCCGGTCGGGCCGGGCAGTTCCTCCGGCTGACCGAACAGCCGGCGCGCCATGGTCGCGTAGTAGCGCAGGAAATCGACCGCCTCGCGCAGCTCGGCCACGGCGTCGGGCAGGGTCTTGCCGGCCTCGCGCACGCACAGGGCGAGGAACTCGCCGCGCCGCGCCTCCAGGCGGTCGGCGGCTTCCTCGAGGATGGCGGCGCGGCTCGCCGCCGGCAGCCGGTCCCACTCGGGCTGGGCGGCGACGGCGTTGGCCAGCGCCTGGTCCACCAGTGCGGCGTCGGCGCTGACGTAGCTGCCGACCACATCGCGGCGGTCGGCCGGATTGGTCACGGTGACGGCCGCGCCGCCGCCTGCGCCACCCGGCACCAGCGGTGTGGCGTGCCACGGGCCCGGATGGGCGTTGATGGCGGCGGCCAGTGCCTTGAGTTCATTGTCGTCGGCGAAGTTCACGCCCATGGAATTTTTCCGTAAGTCACCGTAGAGATTGACCGGCAGCGGGATGCGCGGATGCGGGATGGAAGCGAAGCTGCGCACTTTCTCGCAGGGATCGGCCACCAGCTCCTCGACCGGCAGGCGCTCGTCGCTGATGCGATTGACGAAACTGGTATTGGCGCCGTTTTCCAGCAGTCGGCGCACCAGGTAGGGCAGCAGGTCCTCGTGCGTGCCGACCGGCGCATACACGCGGCAGGGCACGTCGAGTTTGTCCTTGCCGATCACTTCGGCGTACAGATCGGTGCCCATGCCGTGTAGGCGCTGGAACTCGAACGGCCGCCCGGCGGCCAGGTGATACACCGCGGCGATGGTGTGCGCATTGTGGGTGGCGAACTGTGGATAGATGAGCTCGCTGCCGGCCTCGAACAGCTTGCGCGCACAGGCGAGGTAAGACACGTCGGTGTTCGGCTTGCGCGTGTACAGCGGGTAGCCGGCCAGGCCCTGTTCCTGCGCGCGCTTGATCTCGGCGTCCCAGTAGGCGCCCTTGACCAGCCGCACGTACCAGCGCCGGCCGCTGCTGCGGGCGGTCTCGACCAGCCAGTCGATCACGAACGGCGTGCGCTTGGAATAGGCCTGGATCACGATGCCCAGGCCATTCCAGCCGGCCAGCGAAGGATGGGCGAACACCTCGCCGAGGATGTCGAGCGAGAGCTCCAGCCGGTCGGCCTCCTCGGCGTCCACCGAGAGCGCGATGCCCTGCCGCATGGCCAGCTGCGAGAGTTCGAGCAGTTTTGCCGTGAGCCGGCGCCTGCTCTGCGCGCGCTTGGCCACTTCATAGCGCGGATCGAGCGCGGACAGCTTGACCGAGATCGACGGCGCCTCGGTGTGGTTGGCGAACGGGCCGCGCGCGCCGATGCGTACGATCGCGCGGCGGTAATCCTCCTGGTAGCGCTCGGCGGTGGCGGCGGTGAGCGCCGACTCGCCCAGCATGTCGTAGGAATAGCGGTACATCGCGTATTCCTTCTTCGCGCAGCGGTCCAGCGCCTCGTCGATGGTGCGTCCCATCACGAACTGATGGCCCATGATGCGCATCGCCTGGCGCACGGCCAGGCGGATCGCCGGCTCGCCGGCACGCCCGACCAGGCGCTTGAGTGCGCCGGTGAAGTCGTGGCGCGTCTCCTCGGCGAGGTTGACCAGCTTGCCGGTCAGCATCAGCCCCCACGTCGAGGCGTTGACGAACAGCGACTCGCTGCGCCCCAGATGCTTCTTCCAGTCGGCCTCGCCCAGCTTGTCGCGGATCAGGCGGTCGGCCGTGGCCTTGTCCGGGATGCGCAGCAGCGCCTCGGCCACGCACATCAGCAGCACGCCTTCCTCGCTGGAGAGGTCGTACTGACGCATGAACGACTCGATCGCGCTCTGGTCCTTGGCCCGTTCGCGCACCCGCGTGACCAGCGAGGCGGCCAGGGCGATCACCCGCTCGCGCTCGTGCGCGGGCAGGCTGGCCTGGGCGAGAAGGTCGGTGACCGCCTCGGTTTCGTCGCGCAACCAGGCGGCGGTGATGCGCGCGCGAACGGGCGCGGGATCGGCGGGCAGTTCCGGGATCAGGATGGGCTGGTTCACGGCTCGGGGTAGTGCGGAAAGCATCCGCAAAGGGGCAGGGGCAAAGCCCGCGATTGTACGCCTGCCCTAACGGCATGCGTACCCGCGCCGGCGCGGCGGCTTTTGATCGCAGTCAAGCCACTGCGACATCCTTGCCGCCCGTCTTCCACAGGCCTATCATGCCGCCATTGCCAGGCGTATCCGTGATCCCATGATCGTGCTTCGACCTGCCGACGACGGCCAAACAGCCGTCACGCTTTGGCTGAGGCCGAACCGGGCCTTGAGCCGGCGCGGCATGCGATACCTGATCGGGTGGCTGGTGCTGCTGGTGGCGATGACGGCGGGTCTGGGTGCATGGCAGGGCAATGTGTTCGCTCCGCTGTTCGCCCTGGTGGAGTCGGCGGCCATGATCTGGGCCCTGGGCCTGGCCTGGCGCTCCGGCAACCGCAGCGAGCGCATCACGCTGGACGATGCCTCGCTGGAGGTGCGCAGCCTGCCGGGAAGGCATCGCGCCAGCTTCCAGTCCTACTGGGTGCGGGTGCGGCTGGCACCGGGGCACGACCGCCATCGACTCCTGCTGCGCTCACACGGACGCGAGCTGGAAATCGGCAGTTTCCTCGCCGAGGAGGAGCGTGCCGCGGTGGCGGGAAAACTCAAGCTTCTGCTCGCCGACCGGCAAGGCCCGCCGCGCGGGTAGTCCATACCAAGGGTGCGACACACATGACTTCTGGCGGCATCAGGATCACGGTAGCGGCACTCGCCATGGCCTTGGCCAGCGGCGCTGCATGGGCCAACCCACGGCCGTGGCAGCTCAACATGACCCCGGGCGTGTCCGAGTGGTCGCATTGGCCCTACATGCTCAACAACGTCGCGCTTGGCGTATGCGTGGTCATCGGCCTGCTCGTGTTCGGCGCCATGTTCATTGCCGTGCTGCGCTTTCGCAAGTCGCGCGGCGCCGTGGCCGAGAAGTGGTCGCACAACACCAAGCTCGAGATCGTCTGGACCACGATCCCGGTGCTGATCCTCATCGTGCTCGGCTATCTCGCCACCGGCGGGCTGGTCTCCTTTGCCGACACCACCGGCGCGCAGATGACCATCAAGGTCACCGGCTACCAGTGGAAATGGCGCTACGACTATGTCGATTACCAAGGCAAGCCGGTCGACCGGGTCGGCTTCATGTCGCGCCTGGACCCGTTGAGCGACGAAACCCGCCAGCTGCACTCCGGACTCGATCCGAAGGCGGTGCAGGCCAACGGTGAAAACACCTATCTGCTCGACGTCGATCATCCGCTGGTGGTGCCGGTCAACACCAAGATCCGTTTCGTCATCACCGGCGCCGACGTGATCCATTCCTGGTGGGTGCCGCAGCTGGGCTGGAAGATGGATGCCATTCCCGGCATCGCCAACGCCGCGTGGACCAACATCAAGGAGCCCGGCATCTATCGTGGCCAGTGCGCCGAGCTGTGTGGCCAGGACCACGGCTTCATGCCGATCGTGGTCAAAGCGGTGTCCAAGGCCGAGTTCGAGCAGTGGCTGGCGGCCCAGCAGCAGGCCAAGTCGCCGGCCGATGGCGCGGCGCCGGCCACCGCGCAAGTGTCCGTCGCCCGCGTGGCACCGCAGGGTTGAGTTCTTGAGATATCCCCGGGCATGGGCTTTAAGCACCATGCGTCGGCTGAAAAGACCGCAGCAATCGTTGCAGTAAACGTCCAGGCAAGAGGTGCAGGCCCATGGCTCACGCAGACACCCACGATCATCACGACGAGCATCACGGCGCGCCGTCCAATTTCTTCGTCCGTTGGTGCATGTCCACCAACCACAAGGACATCGGCACCCTGTACCTGGTGTTTTCGCTGCTGATGTTCTTCATCGGCGGCGCCTTCGCCATGGTCATCCGCGCCGAGCTGTTCAAGCCGGGCATGCAGCTGGTGCAGCCGTATTTCTTCAATGAGATGACCACGCTGCATGCGCTGGTGATGATCTTCGGTGCGGTCATGCCGGCCTTCGTCGGCCTCGGCAACTGGATGATCCCGCTCATGATCGGCGCGCCGGACATGGCGCTGCCGCGCATGAACAACCTCTCGTTCTGGATCCTGCCGTTCGCCTTCGCGCTGATGTTGTCCACCCTGTTCACCGCCGGCGGCGGCCCGGCCGGCGGCTGGACGATGTATCCGCCGCTGTCGTTGCAGACCGACTCGCTGGCCTACGTGGTGTTCGCCATCCATCTGATGGGCATCAGCTCGATCATGGGCGCGATCAACATCATCGCCACCATCCTCAACATGCGCGCGCCGGGCATGGATCTTTTGAAGATGCCGGTGTTCGTGTGGAGCTGGCTGATCACGGCCTTCCTGCTGATCGCGGTGATGCCGGTGCTGGCCGGCGCGGTGACCATGCTGCTCACCGACAAGTATTTCGGCACCAGCTTCTTCAATGCGGCCGGCGGCGGTGATCCGGTGCTCTACCAGCATGTGTTCTGGTTCTTCGGGCACCCCGAGGTCTACATCATGATCCTGCCGGCTTTCGGCGTGATCTCGGAGATCATCCCGACCTTCGCCCGCAAGCCGATCTTCGGTTACAAGGCGATGGTGTTCGCCATCGCCTCGATCGCGTTCCTGTCCTTCATCGTCTGGGCGCACCACATGTTCGCCGTCGGCCTGCCGTTGGGGGCCGAGGTGTTCTTCATGTACGCGACGATGTTGATCGCGGTGCCCACCGGCGTGAAGGTGTTCAACTGGGTCTCGACCATGTGGGGCGGCTCGATGACCTTCGAGACGCCGATGCTGTTCGCGATCGCCTTCGTGGTCCTGTTCACCATCGGCGGCTTCTCCGGCCTGATGGTGGCCCTGGCACCGGCCGACTTCCAGTACCAGGACTCCTACTTCGTGGTGGCGCATTTCCATTACGTGCTGGTGACCGGCGCCGTGTTCGCCATCATCGCCGCCACCTACTACTGGCTGCCCAAGTGGAGCGGGCACATGTATTCGGAGTTCTGGGGCAAGATGCACTTCTGGAACAGCGTGATCTGGGTGAACGTGCTGTTCTTCCCGCAGCACTTCCTGGGACTCGCCGGCATGCCGCGCCGCATCCCCGACTACAACGTCGCCTTCGCCAACTTCAACATGATCAGCTCGATCGGCGGGTTCCTGTTCGGCGCCTCGCAGCTGATCTTCCTCGGCGTGATCATCCACTGCGTGTTCTTCTCCAAGCAGAAGGCCGCCGATCGTGCCTGGGAAGGTGCCAAGGGTCTGGAATGGACGGTGCCGTCGCCCGCGCCTTTCCACACCTTCGAAGTGCCGCCGGTGATCCATGACGAAGAACTGGCCCACGGACACGTGACGGACTGACCGTGGCAATGCCCTGACCGGGCCGCCAGACGGCCCGGTCAGGGCGATGGACACTTGGATGGCAGCGGAAGATTCCTGGCGGGAGACGCGTCGGCGCGGTGTGCGCCGGACGCTGTGGGTGACCGGCACGATCGCCGTGCTGATCTTCCTGCTCTCGATATGGCGGATGTTGAAGACGGGCTAGAAAGCGGGTTGCATGGCCTGCGTTGCCATGCCTGCCGGGCCGACCGGCGGATTTTTTCAGGACATCACGGGGATTTTCCACCATGGGTCAGCAGCAAGGCGTTTATTTCGTACCGTCCAAGAGCCAGTGGCCGATCGTGGCCGCGGTGGTGCTGGCGGTCACCGTGTACGGCGCCGCGCATTGGTTGAATGCGGAACCCGGTCAAGAAGGGCTTGGCAAGGCGTTGTTCGGCCTTGGCATGCTCGGCGTACTGGCGATGTTCTTCGGCTGGTTCGGTTCGGTGATACGCGAATCGCTGGCGGGCCGCTACAACGATCAGGTGGACCGCTCGTTCCGCATGGGCATGATGTGGTTCATCTTTTCCGAGGTGATGTTCTTCGCCGCCTTCTTCGGCGCGCTGTTCTACACCCGCATGTTTGCGGTGCCGTGGCTGGGCGGCGCCGGTCACGGCGCGCTGACCCACGAGTTCCTGTGGAGCGACTACGTCGCGGCCTGGGGCGCCAACGGCGGCAATGGGCCCGCGCACGTGGGCGGTGATTTCCAGACCATCGCGCCGTGGGGCCTGCCGCTGCTCAACACGCTGATCCTGCTTTCCTCCAGCGTCACCATCACCATTGCGCACCATGCGCTCAAGGCCGGCCACCGCGGCCGCGTGCTGGCCTTCCTGGGCCTGACCGTCCTGCTCGGCGCCACCTTCCTGTGGTTCCAGGCCCATGAGTACATGGAGGCCTACAAGGAACTCAACCTCACCCTGCAGACCGGCGTCTACGGGTCGACCTTCTTCATGTTGACCGGCTTCCATGGTCTGCACGTCACCCTGGGTACGATCATGCTGGCGGTGATCTGGGTGCGCGTACTCAAGGGGCATTTCGATCCCCAGCATCATTTCGGCTTTGAGGCGGCGGCCTGGTACTGGCATTTCGTCGACGTGGTCTGGCTGGCGCTGTTCATGTTCGTCTACATCCTCTAAAGCGCAGGCGCGCCGTCGCGGCGCGCTTGGGTTGTCCGCCTACGCAAAAAGCCCGCCGAACGGCGGGCTTTTTTTTCGAGACCTGGCGAATGCACGGGCTATGGAGGCGGTGCCTGCCGCTACAATCGCCTCATGCGCCGACGCCGTGCGGATGCAGCCAGCCCATCCAGATGCCGAACACGACCATCAGGATGAGCAGCACGGAAAAGCCGATGCGGCGCGTGAGCGCCCAGACCGTGCGCCGGCTGCCATCCTTGTCGGTCATCATGAAATAGAGCGCCTGGCCGAGGTTGAACAGGACGACCAGCAACAACACGACCAGCGCATATTTGTAGACGGTTTCCACGTGAGCGATCCGCACAATTACGATGCAGGCAGTATAGCCCCGGGCTGCGGAGGCGATGCGTGAGCGGCTGGCGCCGTCCTTCGTGGTGGTCGGTGTTGCTGACGCTCGCCGCCGCCTTGCTGTTCACACGTTTGGGCCTGTGGCAGCTCGATCGCGCGGCGCAGAAGGAGCAGCTGTTGCGACGCTATGCCGCGGCACAGACCGCCCCGCCCGAGGACTTCGCGGCGGCGGTGCGCCGCGGCGATGCCTTCGCCCACGTGCGCGTGCGCGGCAGGTTCCTCGCCGACCGTCTCTATCTGCTCGACAATCCGCATCACGACCGCCGCGGCGGCGTCGAGGCGTACGTGCCGCTGACGCTGCCGGGCGATCAGCGCCTGCTGCTCGTCGACCTGGGTTTTCTGCCGCGCGAGGGGCCCGACCGGACGCCGCAGCCGCTGCCCCTGCCGGAGGGGGAGGTCGCGCTCGTCGGCGTGTATCTGCCGCCGCCGGGCGTCGGCATCGAGATGGGCGGCGATGCGCTGGCGCGCCAGCGGCGGTGGCCCAAGACCACCGTCTATCTCGATCTGGCCGAGGTGGCCCGCGATCTCGGCCGGCCGCTCTATCCCCAGGTGCTGGCGCTGGACGCCGATCCCGCGTCGGTCTACGTGCGCGAGCATGCCTACGACTTTTCCGCGATGCCGCCGGCACGGCATCGCGCCTATGCCTTCCAGTGGTTCACCTTCGCCGTTGCCGTCGTGGTGATTCTGGTGGTTGTGCACCGGCCACGCCGTTCCGTTGAGCGTATCGACCGATGAAGCAGACCGTTCCGGCACCGCGCGCGAGCCGCGCCAAGCTCCTTCTGATCATGGCGGTGTTCGCCGCGCCCATGCTGGCCGCGGCCTTGCTGGTCGCCTTGGGCTGGCAGCCCGGCGGGCGCGGCCATGGCCTGCCGGTACTGCCGCAGCGCAATTTCGCCGGCGAGCGCGTCCTCGTCACGCTGGCCGACGGCCGGGCCTATCCCTGGCGGGATGTCTCGCCGCGGATGACGCTCGTCGCGCTGGCCGGGCCGGACTGTGCGACGCGTTGCCTGGATGTGTTGACCAAGATGGCCGCGGCACGCGTCACTCTCAACCAGAACGCGCCACGCCTGCGCCTCCTCTACGTCGGCCGACCGCCGGCCGATGCCGAGCGCACCGGCATGACCCGTTTCTGGCAGGTCGGTCAGGATACCGAGGGGCGGCTGACGCCCTGGACGCCGAAGACGCCCGACAGCGTCGGCGCATTGCTGGTGGAATCGGACGGCACCGTGCTTGCGTATTATCCGCCCGGTTTCGACCCGACCGGCCTGCGCCAGGATTTGCAGAAGGTGATTCGTTGATGCGTTCGAGCCTGAAAGTGTTGCGCTGGTTGTCCGCGCTCGCCGCGCTGTTCGCCTTCGGCGTGGTGATGTTCGGCGCCTTCGTGCGCCTGTCCAATGCGGGACTGTCCTGCCCCGACTGGCCGACCTGCTACGGCAAGGTCACCTGGCCGCAACAGACGCACGAGATCGCCGAGGCCACGGCGGCCTTCCCGGACCGGCCGTACGAAGACCACAAGGCCTGGCGCGAGCAGGTGCACCGTTTCCTCGCCGGCACACTCGGCACGGCGGTGTTCGCGTTGGCGCTGATCGCCGCCTGGCGTCCGCGTGCGGCGCGGCTGGCGGTGATTGCCGGCGCATGCTGCGCGGCGATCGGGGTAGCGCTCTATGTGCGCGGCGATCGCGACGCGTCACTGGCCGTTTCGGCGCTGGCGATCGCCTTGCCGCTCGGGACCGCGCTCGTGCTGCCGCGTCCCGGGGCCTGGCGCGCCAGCGTGCTCGCGCTCGCCGTGGTGATCTTCCAGGCCATGCTCGGCATGTGGACGGTCACGTTGCTGCTCAAGCCGATCGTGGTGATGGGGCATCTGCTCGGCGGCCTGGCGACCTTCGCATTGCTGGCCTGGGCGGCGTTGCGCTATGCCGGCGTCGGCGCCGTGGATCTGCGTTTTGCCGATCTGCGCCGCGCGGTGATCCTGGGCCTGGTGTTGCTCGTCGTGCAAATCGCCCTCGGCGGCTGGACCTCGTCCAACTATGCCGCGCTGGCCTGCGGCGCCGATTTTCCCCGGTGCCTGGGCCAGTGGCTGCCGGCGACCGATTTCCACGAGGGTTTCGTGCTCTGGCGTGGCATCGGCGTGAATTACGAGGGCGGCGTGCTCGACCTGCCGGCGCGCAGCGCGATCCAGCTCGCGCATCGGCTGGGTGCGCTGGTGGTGTTCTGCTACCTCGCCTGGCTGGCCCATCGCGTGGCGCGCCGCGGCCTGCGTGCGCAGGGCATCGCCATCGGCCTGGTGCTGGTCGCGCAGGTGCTGCTCGGCATCGCCAACGTGCATTTCGGCCTACCGTTGCCGGTGGCCACCGCGCACAACGGCGTGGCCGCCTTGCTGCTGTTCACCCTGCTCGCCACGCTGGCGCGCACGCAACGACGCGTGGCGCCGGAGCGCTGGCGATGAGCGTGCATCTGCGCGAATACCTGGAGCTGACCAAGCCACGCGTGGTCGCGCTGCTGGTGTTCTGCGCGGTGATCGGCATGTTCCTGGCGGTGCCGGGCCTGCCGCCATGGCGCGCGCTGGTGTTCGGCACGCTGGGCATCTGGCTGGCCTCGGCCTCGGCGGCGGCGTTCAACCATCTGATCGACGAGCGTATCGACAAGCTGATGGCGCGCACCGCGCGGCGACCGCTGGCGACCGGCGCCTTGCGCGCGCGCCAGGTGCTGGTCTTCGCCATCGTGCTCGGCATCGCCTCGATGCTGGTGCTGGCCCTGCTGGTCAATCCGCTCACCGCCTGGCTCACCTTCGGCGGGCTGATCGGCTATGCGCTGATCTACACCGCGTATCTCAAGCGCGCCACGCCGCAGAACATCGTCATCGGTGGCCTGGCCGGGGCGATCCCGCCGGTGCTCGGCTGGACCGCGGTGACCGGCCATCTGCATCCCTATGCCCTGCAACTGTGCCTGATCATCTTCGTGTGGACGCCGCCGCATTTCTGGGCGCTGGCCATCTTCCGCCGCGAGGATTACGCCCGCGCCGGCGTGCCGATGATGCCGGTGACGCACGGCGTGGCCTACACCCGCTGGCAGGTGTTGCTGTACACGGTGCTGCTGGTGCTGGTGACGCTGCTGCCGGCGCTGACCGGTTTCAGCGGGCCGGTGTATCTGGGCGGCGCGCTGGTGCTGGGCGGTGGTTTTCTTTATTACGCGGTACGTCTGCTGCACCCGCCGGACGAATATTTCGCCATGCGCGTGTTCAAGTATTCGGTGGTGTACCTGATGGCGCTGTTCGCGTTCCTGCTCGTCGACCACTGGCTGGCCGCACCGCTTCGGACCTCCAGCGGCCTGGAACGACTGGCGCCGTACTGATAAGGGCCGGCCATGCGTCTTTTGATCGTCGAGGATTCGCCGAGCCTTGGCACGCACCTGCGCAGCGCGCTCACCCGCGACGGACATGCGGTGGACGTGGCCGCCGATGGCGAGACCGCGCTCGGCTTCCTCGCCGCGTACCACTACGACGTGATGCTGCTCGATCTCATGCTGCCGCGGATGGACGGCTG
The DNA here is from genome assembly GCF_003967035.1 of Aerosticca soli. Taxonomy (GTDB): domain Bacteria; phylum Pseudomonadota; class Gammaproteobacteria; order Xanthomonadales; family Rhodanobacteraceae; genus Aerosticca; species Aerosticca soli. The sequence goes on from NZ_AP018560.1 coordinate 448,551, forward strand.
GGCGGTGCTGCGCTGGCTGAAGGGGCGCGAGGAGAAACCGCGCGTGCTGGTGTTGTCGGCGCGCGACCAGGTGGCCGATCGCGTCGAGGCGCTCGATCTCGGTGCCGATGACTACCTGGTCAAGCCGTTCGAATACGCCGAACTGCTCGCCCGCGTGCATGCGCTGGCGCGGCGCGGCGAGCGGCCGGCGCCGCTGCTTGTCGCCGGTGCGCTGACGCTCGATCCGCGCGCGCGGCTGGCGCGGGTGGACGGCAAGGTGCTCGCCTTGAGTCCCAAGGAATACGCATTGCTCGAGGTGCTGCTGTCCCAGCGCGGTCGCGTGCTCTCGCGGCTGGCCTTGTTCGAGCGTCTGTACGATGCCCGCAGCGAGGCCTCCGACAAGGTCATCGAGGTGTTGATGAGCACGTTGCGCGGCAAGCTGGCCCAGGCCGGCATCCGCGACCTGATCGAGACCCGCCGGGGCTTCGGCTATGTCGTGGCCGAGTGAGCGGCTGCTCGGCTCGATCCGCGCGCGATTGCTGTTGTTCCTGTGCGGCGGACTGGGGCTCTTGATGCTCGGCCTGTTCGCGCTGCTCGACTATGCGATCGACCGGCAGATCTACGGTCGCCTGGACCGTGTCCTGCTGGAGCGGGCCCATGACATCGCCCGATCGCTGGAAGCCCAACCCGGCGTGGTCGCGCTGACCCGGCTCGGCGTCTTGCAGCCATCGGCCGCAAGTACCGGCCACGGTGAGTTTTTCGAGGTGCGCGACGCCGCGGGCCGGGTGTTGCTGGGTTCGCCTGCCGCCGGCGGTGCGGCGCTGACGGCGGCGCCGGCGGCGGTGAGCGCCAACGCGCCGTATTTCTTCGACCTGCGCCTGCCCGACGGACACCACGGCCGCGCGGTCGCCCTGCGCATGGATCTGCCCGGCGGCGCGAGCCACGAGGCCACCCTGATCGTCGCCCAGGAGCGCGAATTCGCCGACGAACTGGAAGGTCGGGTGCACGTCGCGCTGGTCGTCGGCGCCTTCGGCGCGGGCACGCTCGCCGCCTTGCTCGCGGTGCTCGCGGTGCGCGGTGGCTTGCGTCCGCTGATCGACTTCGGCCACAATGCCACGACGGGCGCGGCGGTGTTTGCGCAGGCCTTGCCGGTGGCGCGCATGCCGCGCGAGCTCAAGCCCTTTGCTCGGCGCCTCAATAGCGCGCTGGAAGGGCTCGAGCAGGCGCTCATGCGCGAGCGCCGCTTCGCCCGCGATGTCGCCCATGAGCTGCGCACGCCGCTGGCCGAACTCAAGATGGCCACCGAGCTCGCCCGGCGCGATGCCGAGGATCCGGCGCCGCTCGACGATGCGCTGACGGCGATCGAACGCATGCGCCGCTGCATCGACGCCCTGCTCGCCCTCTCGCGCTACGAGGCGGGGCTGGATTCGCCGCAGGCCGAGCCGCTCGAGTTGGCCGCCAAGGTGCGCCAGTCGCTCGCCGGCGCCGGCAGCCTCATCGCGCGGCGCGGGCTCGACGTCGCGGCCGCCTTGCCGGAGGAATGCTGGGTGAGCACCGACCCGGCCCTGCTCGAGCGCATCCTCGACAACCTGCTGCTGAACGCCGCCGAATACGCCCCGCCCCACGGCCGCCTGTGCGTGCTGCTGGAGCCGGATGCGGACGGTTGGCGGCTGCGCATCGGCAATCCCGCGCCCGAGCTCGATGCCGAGGACCTGGCCCATCTGGGCGAGCGTTTCTGGCGCAAGTCGGCCGCGCGCGAGGCCAGCCGGCACGGCGGGCTGGGCCTGGCCCTGGCGCGCACGCTGGCCGGCGTGCTCGGCCTCGAACTCACCTTCGTCTTGGAGGACGGCATGCTGTGGGCCCGCCTGGCGCGGCTGCGCGGGATCGCCACGGAAGCGCCTTCCGTTTAAGCCGGTCCAAAGCCGGCCGCTGCAAAACTTGACGGTATGAGCCAAACCACCTTGAAAGCCTTGCGGCACGGGCTGCTGTGCCTGCTTCTGTCGGCGCCGGCGGTGTCCGCGCAGCAATGGGTGCTGACGCCGGCGCAACGCCAGGCGCTCGGCATCGAGCTCGGCCCGGCCAAGGCCGCCGAGGGTCTGCCGCTCGACGGCCTGCCGGCGCGGGTCATGATCGCCCCGGACGCCGCCGCCGTGGTCACCGTGCCGTTTGCCGGCGTGGTGGCGCAGGTGCTGGTGCGGGAAGGCGCCACGGTCCGCCACGGCGAGCCGCTGGCGCGGCTGCAGAGCCGCGAGGCGATGAGCCTGGCCGCCGATCTCGCCGCCGCGCGCAGTCAGCAGCGGGTGGCCGCCGCCCAGGCCGCGCGCGATCGCGCCCTGCTCGCCGAGGGCATCATTCCCGCCGCCCGTGCGCAGGCCTCCGCGGCCCAGGCCGAGGCCGCCGCCGCGCGCTGGCGGGAACTCGAGACCGCCGCCGCGCTGGCGCCGCCGGCCGCCGGCGCGCCGGGGCTGTACGAGCTGCGTGCGCCGGTCGACGGGCGGGTGATCGAGCGCACGCTGCTGCCCGGCGCCGCGGTCGAGCCGCTCGCCAAGGCTTTCGTGATCGCCCGCGGCAGCCAGGTGCTGGTCGAGCTGCGCGTGCCGGCCCGCCATGCGGCGGCGCTGCGGCCGGGCCTCGTCGTGCGCCTGGCCGACGGTCACCAGGGGCGCCTGGTCGAGGCCGCCGGTGCGGTCGATCCGGGCAGCCAGAGCGTGCCGGCGCGGGCGATCTTCACCGATGCGCCGCTGTTGCCCGGCCAGCAGCTCGCCGTCACCCTGTGGCTGCCGGCGCCGAGCGGCGCGGTGATGGTGCCGACTTCGGCATTGGCCGAGCGCGAGGGCGGCAACGTGGTGTTCGTCGCCGATAACCGCGGCTTTTCCGCGGTGCCGGTGCGTATCCTCGCGCAGACCGTCGCCGGCCAGAGCGTGGTCACCGGCGTGCAGTCCGGTGCCACCGTGGTGGTCGCCGGGGCCGGCGCACTGAGCGCGCTGCCGGCCGCGGGGCACTAAAGCCATGCTGGGCCGACTGGTCGAACTGTCCCTCTCGCAGCGCCTGATGGTGTTGCTGGTGGCGCTCGCCGCCATCGGCGCGGGCGTGTGGTCCTATCTGCAGCTGCCGATCGACGCTTATCCCGACATCGCACCGGCCCAGGTCAAGCTGATCCTGAAGGCGCCGGGGATGACGCCCGAGGAAGTCGAGACGCGCGTGGTGACGCCGCTGGAAATGGAGCTGCTCGGCATTCCGCACGCGGTGATGCTGCGTTCCACCGCCAAGTACGGCATCGCCGACGTCACCCTCGACTTCACCGACGGCACCGACATCTACTGGGCGCGCCAGCAGGTCGCCGAGCGCTATGCCGCCGCCGCCGACCAGCTGCCGCCGGATCTGGCGGGCGGGCTCGCGCCGATCGCGACGCCGCTGTCGGACATGTTCATGTTCACCCTGGAGGGCGGCAACCTCACCCTGGCCGAACGGCGCACGCTGCTCGACTGGACCCTCCGCCCGGCGCTGCGCACCATCCCCGGCGTGGCCGATCTCAACGCGCTGGGCGGGCAGGTGCGCAGCTTCGTGGTCGAGCCCGACCCGGTGCGGCTGGCCGCGGCCGGCCTGCGCATCGCCGACCTGAGCGACGCGCTCGCCCGCAACAACCGCAACGACGGCGCCGGCCGCCTGCGCCAGGGCGACGATGCGCTGATCGTGCGGGTCGAAGGCGCGGTGCGCACGCTGGACGATCTGCGCCGGGTGGTGGTGGCGCGTCGCGACGGCGTGCCGATCCAGGTCGCCGACGTGGCCGAAGTGCGCTACGGCAGCCTGACCCGCTACGGTGCCGTCACCCGCGACGGCAACGGCGAGGCGGTGGAGGGCCTGGTGGTCGGCCTGCGTGGTGCCGATGCCTCCAAGGTGGTGACCCAGGTGCGCGCCAAGCTCGCCCAGCTGGCGTCCGCGCTGCCGCCCGGCGTGCGGGTGGAGGTGTTCTACGACCGCAGCACGCTGATCGAACGCGCGGTCGGCACGGTCAAGGAGGCGCTGCTCGAGGCCGTGGTGCTGGTAGTGGTGTTGCTGCTGCTGTTCCTGGGCGATGCGCGCGCCGCGCTGGTGGTCGCGCTGACCCTGCCGATGGCCGCGCTGCTCACTTTCCTGCTGATGCACCTGGTCGGCATGAGCGCCAATCTGATGAGTCTGAGCGGGCTGGCCATCGCCATCGGCATGCTGGTCGATGGCGCGGTGGTGGTGGTGGAAAACGCGGTGACCCGGCTGGCTCCGCAGGCGGGCGAGGGCGTCGAGCTGCCGCGGCTCAACCGCATCTACCGCGCGGTGCTCGAAGTGGCCACGCCGGTGGTTGCCGGGGTGGTCATCATCTGCCTGGTGTTCCTGCCGCTGCTCACCCTGGAGGGGCTGGAAGGCAAGCTGTTCGGACCGGTCGCGCTCACCATCGTGTTCGCGCTCGCCGCCTCGCTGCTGCTCGCGGTGACGCTGATCCCGGTGCTGTGCTCGCTCCTGCTGCGCGAGCGCGCGCATCGCGAGCCGTGGCTGATGCGCCAGCTCGAGCGCGGCTACCGGCCGCTGCTCGACGCCGCGCTCGCCCATGGCCGGCTGATGATCGTGGTGGCCGGCGTGGCGCTGGCGCTGGGCGTGCTGGCCTACCTGGGGAGCGGCAAGACCTTCATGCCGACCATGGACGAGGGCGATCTGCTGATCCAGCTGGTCAAGCGTCCCTCGGTGAGCCTGGCCGCCTCGCGCGACCAGGACCTCGCCATCGAGCGGGCGATCCGCGCGCGTCTGCCCGAGGTCGAGCACGTGGTCGCCCGGCTGGGTTCGGACGAGCTCGGCCTCGACCCGATGGGCCTCAACGAGACCGACATGTTCCTCAAGCTCAAGCCGCGCGCGCAGTGGCGCGTGCCCGAGCGCGGCTGGCTGGAGGATCAGCTGCGCGCGGTGATGCAGGACTTCCCCGGCATCGATTACGGCTTCACCCAGCCGATCGAGATGCGGGTGTCGGAAATGCTCACCGGCAGCCGCGGCGATGTCGCGGTCAAGGTGTTCGGCACCGAGCTGGCCACTATCAACCGCCTCGCCAACCACATCGCCGCGATCATCGAACGCACCCGCGGCAGCCAGGACGTGATCGCGCAGACCCAGGAGGGCGTGCGTTATCTCGGCGTGCGCCTCGACCGCGCCGCGGCAGGCCGCTACGGGCTGGATGTCACCGAAGTCCAGGACGAACTGCGTGGCGTGCTCGAGGGCCGTCAGGCCGGCGTCGTGATCGAGGAGCAGCGGCGCACGCCGGTACTGGTGCGCGCCCCTTCGAGCTGGGGCGAGACCCCCGAACTGCTCGCCCGGCTCGAGCTCGCGCGCGGGGATGGCATGGGCACGGTGCCGCTGGACGCCGTGGCCGCGCTGGCGCCGACCAGCGGGCCGATGCAGGTGCGGCGCGAGAACGGCTCGCGCTTCGCCCTGGTGCAGGCCAACGTGAGCGGGCGCGATCTGGTCGGCTTCGTCGAGGAGGCCCGCGCGGCGGTCGAGCGCGAGGTCCACCTGCCGGCTGGCTACAGCGTCACCTGGGGCGGCCAGTTCGAGAACCAGCAGCGTGCGGCGGCGCGGCTGGCCGTGGTGGTGCCGATCGCGCTCGGCCTGATCTTCCTGGTCCTGTTCATGAGCTTCGGCTCGCTGCGCCAGGCCCTGCTCATCCTGTGCAACGTGCCGTTCGCGCTGGTCGGCGGCATCGTCGCCCTGTGGCTGTCGCGCGAGTACCTGTCGGTGCCGGCCTCGGTCGGCTTCATCGCCCTGCTCGGCATTGCCGTGCTCAACGGCGTGGTGCTGGTCACCTACTTCAACCAACTGCGTGCGCAGGGACTGGCACTGGACGAGGCCGTCCGCCACGGCGCGCAGCGGCGCCTGCGGCCGGTGCTGATGACCGCCTCGATCACCGCGCTCGGCTTGGTGCCGCTGTTGTTTGCCAGCGGCCCGGGGGCGGAGATCCAGCGGCCGCTCGCCATCGTCGTCATCGGCGGGCTGGTGAGCTCGACCGCATTGACCTTGCTGCTGCTGCCGGTGCTGTTCCGCCGCTTCGGCGAGGAGAGGGCAGGATGATGTCCGCCGCATACCAACGCCTCACCCTGGTCGCCCCGCGCGAGCTGGAGGAAGCGCTCGTCGAGACTCTGCTGGAGCTGACCTCGACCGGGTTCACCGCGATCAATGTCGCGGGGCATGGCGAGGGGTTCGACCAGGCCGGTATCCGCGAGCGCGTGCGCGGGCGTGTCGACCGGCTGATGCTGTGGCTGCTGCTGCCCGACGGGCAGGCCGACCGCGTGCTGGCCGAAGTCGAGAAACGCCTGCCGCACAGCCGTATCGTCTGGTGGCTGGAGCCGGTCCAGGCCCGCGGGAGGCTGGCGTGAGACGGCTCGGCTGCATATTCGCGTTGATCTGTCTGCCGGTCTTCGCGCAGACCGGTGCCGACACCAGCCTGCCGCCGCGCGAGCTCGTGCTCGATGCGATCGAGTCCGCGCCCGAGGTGCGTGCCGCCGAAGCCGGCGTGGCCCGCGCCGAGGCCGAGGAACGCATGCGCCGCGCAGGCCCGCACGAGGCCCAGTTCACCGTCATCCCGCAACGGCGCCGGGTCGACCAGGAGGGTCGCTACCACGAATGGGAGGTCGATCTTTCACGCGGCGTGCGCTGGCCCGGCAAGGCCCGGCTCGACCGCGAGATCGGCGCGACCGGCCGCGAAGCGGCGCAGCTGATGCTGGAGGACGCCCACCATGCCGCCGCGCGCCGTCTGCTGGCGTTGTGGACGGACTGGCAGCGCGCCGCCGCCGCCACCGCGTTGCGCCAGCAGCAGGCGCAGCTCTGGCAGCAGGAACTCGCCAGCGTGGATCGGCGGGTGGCCTTGGGCGACGCCGCCCAGCGCGATCGACTGGCCGTGGACGCCGCGCTGGCGCAGGCCCAGGTCGCCGTGCTCCAGGCCCAGGCCGAGGAAACCCGTGCCCGCCTTGCCCTGCAGGCGCAGTTCCCGGGACTGCCGCTGCCCGCCCAGGTGCGCTTGCCGCCGCAGCCGGATCCGCTGCCGGGACAGGATGCGCACTGGCAGGCGCTGATCGTGGCGCGCAGCCATGAAATCGGCGCGGCCGATGCCCGTGCGCGGCAGAAGGACGCCGAAGCCCGGCGCGCGCAGGCCGATCGCACGCCCGATCCCGTCCTCGGCCTGCGCATGCTCGACGAGCGCGGCGGCCGCGAACACACGCTGGGCGTGACCATGACCATCCCCTTCGGCATTGCCTACCGCGGCGCCGCCGCCGCGGCTGCCGGCGCCGACGCGATGGCCGCCGCCGCCGACCTTGCCATCACCCGCCGCGACATCGAGGAGGGCGCGCACCAGGTGGTCGCCGCGGCGCGCGCGGCATTCGCGGTCTGGCAGCGTCAGCGCGAGGCGCGCGATGCCGCCGAGACCAGCGCGGCCAAGACCGAGCGTGCCTATGCGCTCGGCGAACTCGGCCTGGTCGACGTGCTCGCCGCGCGCCGCTTGGCCGAAGACAGTGCGCTTGCCGAGCAGCGCGCGCTGCTCGACGCCATCGAGGCGGTCACCCGTGTCCAGGTGGACGCACACGAGGTGTGGCACGCCCACGCGCCGGGCGATACCGACGAGGATGCCCCCGTCCGGCCCGGCCAGCCGGCGCTGCCGACCGTCGGCGGCGGCTGAACGACGGCCCGTCGCCAGCATCCAGCACGCGCGAATCAGCCTGGGAGCGGTTGACACTTGCGCGTCGCAGCACGAAAATGCGCGACGCCCCGCGGCGCACTTTTGCCGCGGGGTCTCGTCCGACCAAACCAAGGCATATGGACACCTACCCTAGTCGCAACGCCGCCATCCGCGAGCATCGGATGACGGCGTCGCCGGAACCATCGAACGCCTGCGGCGACCGCCTGCGGTCGGCCGGCGCCTTCCTCGACTAGGAAGCCCGGCCACCCAAAGACGGCGCTCAAGGCACCGTCTTTAGGAGCTGGGCTTATGAAACTCCTGCGCGATCTCCTTCGCCTGCACCTGCTGCGCCGCCGGACCGTGCGTCGCGAATGGACCATCACCGTGCCGGCGCCGCTCGAGCGGACGCATCCGGCCGAATCGCTCTCCCGTCGGCATCACCACGAGCCCGTGCTGACGGTCGTCCAGCGCCGGGCAGCCTGAAAGCTCGCCGTCATGGCCGGGTGCTATCTCTGCCCGGCTTGGCGCTGACGTCATTCCTCCTGCCGCACCAGGCCGGTGCGGCGCCCCAGCGCAAGCCTGCGTGCCGGACATGCCGCGTGTCCGGCCGGTCCCTCTCTGCCCAAGAGTCCTGCCGCGATGAGCAAGCACGCCCCAGCCGATCAAGGCCATGCCGCGACCCGCGCGATCGGTCTGCGCGAGGCCTTGCGACCCAACGATGAACTGCTCGCCGCGCTCGGCACCAGCCTGGCCGGGCTCGACGAGCAGGAGATCGCCGAGCGGCTGGACCGGGACGGCCTCAACGAGGTCTCGCACGAAAAGGCGCCGCACTGGGCGCTGCAGCTGCTGCACGCGTTCGCCAATCCGTTCATCGTCGTGCTGCTGGTGCTGGCCGGCGTGCAGCTGGCCACCGATCCGGACAACCTGACCAGCCCGAGCATCATCGCGGTGATGGTGTCGATCAGCGTGTTCCTGAGCTTCGTGCAGGAATACCGCTCGTCGAAGGCGGCGGACAAGCTCAAGGCCATGGTGCGCAACACCGCCACGGTGACCCGCCGCGCCTCGGACGGTCACAGCGAGCGCATCGAGGTGCCGGTCGAGGAGCTGGTGGTCGGCGACATCGTGCATCTGGCCGCCGGCGACATGGTGCCGGCCGACCTGCGCCTGCTCACGGCCAAGGACCTGTTCGTCAGCCAGGCGATCCTCACCGGTGAATCGCTGCCGGTGGAAAAATCCCCGCCCGGGCAGGCCGTCGCCACCGACGAACTGGCCGGCAGCAAGCCGTCGGATAACCCGCTCGACCAGCCCTCGCTGTGCTTCATGGGCACCAACGTGGTGAGCGGCACCGCCACCGCGGTGGTGATCGCCACCGGCGCGCGCACGTACTTGGGCTCGCTCGCGCGCACCGTGGTCGGCCAGCGCGTGCAGACCAGCTTCGACCGCGGCGTCAAGAGCGTGAGCTGGCTGCTGATCCGCTTCATGGCGGTGATGGTGCCGGTGGTGTTCGTCATCAACGGGCTGGACAAGCACGACTGGCTGCAGGCGTTCCTGTTCGCGCTGTCGGTGGCGGTCGGGCTGACGCCGGAAATGCTGCCCTTGATCGTCACCGCCAACCTCGCCAAGGGCGCGATCGCGATGTCGCGGCACAAGGTGGTGGTCAAGCGGCTCAACGCGATCCAGAACTTCGGCGCGATGGACGTGCTGTGCACCGACAAGACCGGCACGCTCACGCTGGACCGCATCGTGCTCAAGCGGCATCTGGACCTGCAGGGCGAGCCTTCCGACGAGGCGCTCACCTACGGCTACCTCAACAGCCGCTTCCAGACCGGGCTCAAGAACCTGATGGACAAGGCGGTGCTGGAGCATCGCGACCTGGAAACGGTCGCCGAGCGCTATCACATCGTCGACGAGATTCCCTTCGACTTCCAGCGCCGGCGCATGTCGGTGGTGGTGAACGACGGCAGCGGCGAGGATCTCCTGGTCTGCAAGGGCGCGGTCGAGGAGATGCTCGGCATCTGCACCAGGGCCAAGTGGGGCGAGGAGGTGCTGCCGATGACCGACGCCATGCGCGCGGAAATCAAGGCGATGACACGCCGGCTCAACGAGGACGGGCTGCGCGTGCTGGTGGTGGCGATCAAGCGCCAGCCGCCGAGCGGGCGCGCCTATGGCGTGGCCGACGAGAACGATCTCATCGCGATCGGCTGCCTGGCCTTCCTCGATCCGCCCAAGGACACCGCCGCCACCGCGATCGCCGCGCTGCGCCAGCACGGCGTGACGGTGAAGGTGCTGACCGGCGACAACGAGGCGGTGACGCGCAAGATCTGCCGCGAGGTCGGCCTGGACGTCGCGCATTCGGCGCAGGGCCGCGACATCGAACCGCTCGACGACGACGCGCTCGACGCGCTGGTCGCGCGCACCACCGTATTCGCCAAGATGTCGCCGCTTGAGAAGGCGCGCGTGGTCAAGTCGCTGCAGCGCCAGGGCCACACCGTCGGTTTCCTCGGCGACGGCATCAACGACGCGCCGGCCCTGCGCGAGGCGGACGTCGGCATCTCGGTGGACACCGCCACCGACATCGCCAAGGAGTCGGCCGACATCATCCTGCTGGAAAAGAACCTGATGGTGCTGGAGGAGGGCGTGCTGGAGGGGCGCGTCACCTTCGGCAACATCATCAAGTACATCAAGATGACCGCCAGCTCCAACTTCGGCAACATGTTCTCGGTGCTGGTGGCGAGCGCGTTCCTGCCGTTCCTGCCGATGCTGCCGCTGCACCTGCTGGTGCTCGACCTGCTCTACCACACCTCGCAGTTGTCGATCCCGTTCGACCGCATGGACGAGGAATACCTGCGCAAGCCGCGCAAGTGGGATGCCAGCGACATCGGCCGCTTCATGATCTGGATCGGCCCGGTCAGCTCGATCTTCGACATCACCACCTACTGGCTGCTGTGGCACGTGTTCGGCGCCAATTCGCCCGCGCACCAGGCGTTTTTCCAGACCGGCTGGTTCGTCGAGAGCCTGCTCACGCAGACGCTGATCGTGCATATGATCCGCACGCCGAAGATTCCCTTCGTGCAGAGCCTCGCCGCCGCGCCGGTGCTGGCGCTCACCTCGGCGACCATCCTGATCGGCCTGGTGCTGCCGTTCACCGGTCTCGGCGCGCATCTGGGTTTCGTGCCTTTGCCGGGCGCCTATTTCGGCTGGGTGGCGGCGACGGTGTTCACCTACGCGGCGCTCACCCAGTTCATCAAGACGCTCTACATCCGCCGTTACGGGCGCTGGCTGTAGCCGCCATGCCCATGCGCCGCCTCGCTGGCACGGGCGTCGTCCTGGCCGCCGCCATGCTTTCTTCGCCCACGGCGCGAGGCGGTGCCAGCCTCCTGGTCGATGATGCGGCCACCACGCCCGAGGGTCGCTGCCAGCTCGAAAGCTGGCTGCGGATGCGCGAGGGTGGCCATCGCGAGATGACGGCGGTGCCCGCCTGCACGTTCGACGGGCTGGAATACAGCCTGGGCGGGAGTGCATACGCCGGTACGCCTTCCGGACCTTGGCTGAACGCGGGGCTCAAGCGCACGCTGCTCGCGATGGATGAAAACACGCCGGGTCTGGCGCTGTCGCTGGGCGGTACCTGGCGGCGTCCGGATCATCGTCTGGCTTCCGGCGATGCCACGTTCATCGCCAGTGTGCCGTTGACGGCGGTCTTCACCCTGCACGCAAACCTCGGCTGGACCGCCGTGCGCGGCGCCGCGCCGCGGCCGATCGAGGGCCTGGGTCTGGAATACGACCACGACCGGCACTGGACGGCTCTCGGCGAGTACTACCTCGAGCGCGGTGCCGTGCATGCGGTGCAGGCCGGACTGCGCCGTTCGTTCGTGCATGGCCTGAGCTGCGATGTCATCGCCGGACACGATCACGGCGGACACTGGCTCACGCTCGGGCTCAACTATTCGCCCGGCGATTCCTAAAAAGCCGACGTCCGCCGCGCCACACCCCCGCGGGTACCACGGACTAGCCTCCCGTGCCGGGGCTGGCGCCGTGGGCCGGGGCAGCCGCGACGTTGGCCTGGGCGGCGAAGCGTCGGGCCAGCACGGCGCAGACCATGAGCTGCAACTGATGGAAGATCATCAGTGGCAACAGCAGCCCGCCGAGGCCGCCGGCGTGGCCGGCGAACAGGATCTTGGCCATCGGCACGCCGCTGGCGAGGCTCTTTTTCGAGCCGCAGAAAAGGATGGTGATGCGGTCGGCACGGGCAAAGCCCAGCCGGCGCCCCGCGAACGCGGTGAGGAGCAGCGCCAGCGCCAGCAGCAGGGCATCGAGCACCAGGGTCAGCACCAGGGCCAGGATCGGCGTGCTGCGCCACAGGCCTTCCACCACGGCCGCGCCGAAAGCCGCATATACCACCAGCAGGATAGTGCCGCGATCGGTGAAGCCGATCAGCGGCCGGTGCCGCTCCACGAAGCCGCCGATCCACGGCCGCAGCAGGTGCCCGGCGACGAACGGCAGCAGCAGCTGCAAGGTGATGTCGCGCACGCCCTCGAGCGGCGAACCGGCACCGCCCTGCACCGCCAGCAACAGGCCGACCAGGAGGGGCGTGAGCACGATGCCGATCAGGCTGGACAGCGAGGCGCTCACCACGGCCGCGGGCACGTTGCCGCCGGCGATCGAGGTGAACGCGATCGACGATTGCACCGTGGAGGGCAGCGTGCACACGTAAAGCAGTCCAAGAGTCAGCTCCGGCGTGAGCAGGGTGTGCGCCAGCGGCCGCAGCAGCAGGCCGAGCAGGGGAAACAGCCCGAAGGTGCAGGCGAACACGGTCAGGTGCAGCCGCCAGTGCGTGGCGCCACGCACGATCGCCTCGCGCGAGAGCTTGGCGCCATGCAGAAAGAACAGCAGCGCGATGGCCACGTCGGTGATCCGGTCCAGCCACAGTGCCGCCGCGCCGCGACAGGGCAGCAGCGTGGCCAGCACCACGGTGGCGAGCAGGCTTGCGGTGAAACCGTCGGGCAGCAGGCGACGCAGCGGGGACATGGAACGCGGGTGGCGAAAAACCCGCAGTGTAAATGCCAGGCCGCGCGGGTTTTTTAATCGCAGCCTGCCGTGCGGCACGCCTGGCGCCGCCGATGCCGCCACCACAGCCCGAGCACGACCACCGCGGCCACGCCGCTCAGGATCCACAGGCTGCTTTGCCCGCGGTGGATCCATGCCATCAGCCAGGCGCGGCGATAGGCGCCGAGATAGCCCAGATACACCCACAGCGGCACGCTGATCAGCGCCGCCAGGCCGTCCAGCAGCAGGAAACGCAGGAAGCCGACCCGGTGAGTGGCCCCGGCGGTGACGAACACCGCGGTGCGCATGCCGGGCAGGAAACGGGCGATGAACATGAGCCGGTTGCCATAGCGCTCGAACTGGCGCTGCACGGCGGCATAGCGCGCCGGCGGCAGCAGCCAGGCGATCAGTCGCCACTTGAGTATGCGCGGTCCGTAGTGGTGGCCGAGCAGGAACATGCTGGCATCGCCGATCAGGACGCCGGCCAGGGTCACCCCGACCATGCCGTGCGCGTTGCCGTAGCCCAGGCCGGTGATGATGCCGCCGGCGATCAGGGTGATGTCCTCCGGCAGCGGCAGGCCGAACCCGCACAGCAGCAGCGCGACGAACACCGCAAGATAGCCATGCTCGGCAAAAAAGATGACCAGGGGCTGCAGCAGATCCATCGAGCGTGCGCTTGGGGGCCAACCATGAAGCCAAGGCGCCGATGATCGCACAGGCCGCCACCGGCCCCGTCGGCCGGCTTGTCGCAGCGCCGCCATGACGAGGGTGTCGCCATGGCTTGGGATTGCCCGCCACCGGGCACGCCCGGCGACAGGGCTGTGAGCCGCGGCGCGCGGGTCAGGCGGCCGGAGTGACCTGCGCGCGCGCGGCCAGCAGGGCGCGCAGCTCGGTCTTCTGGTCTTCGCTCAAGCCGCCCTGTTTGGCCAGGTGCTCGAGCTCGGCGCGGCGCTGGTCCTTGGCCTGCTGGGCCATGCGCGCCAGCGCATCGAAAAACTCCCGCCGCTGCGTCTCAGGCTCGCCCACCAGGCTGGTCGCCAGCAGCTTCTGCAGCGCGGCGTATTCCTCGCGTCCGGCGAAATGCTCGACCAGGCTGGCCGGGCGGATGCCGGGCCGCGCGCGCGCCAGTGCGATCAGCTCCGCCAGGAGCGCCACGCCCGGCCGCTGAAGCTGGCGGAAGTCATGCGACAAGGGGACCTCGGCGGCGAGCTCGGGCTGGGCGAGCAGGAGGGCGATGGCGCTGCGCACCAGCGAGCGCTGCACGGCGACCGGTCGTGCGGCGGCTCGTCCGTTCGCGGCCGGCGGGGACAGCGCCTGCGCGCCGGTGCGCCGCTCGAGCTCGGCGGCCATGAGTTCGCGGAAGGCCCCGTCGGGCAGTCGCGCGATCAGCGGCCGTGCGCGTTCGGCCAGCCGGGCGCGACCATCGAGGCTGGCGGTGTCCACGTCGCGGGCGAGTTCGGCAAAGAAGTAGTCCGACAGCGGCAGCGCCTTGCCGAGGCGCTGCTCGAAACCGTCGCGGCCCTCCTTGCGTACCAGTGAATCCGGATCCTCGCCCTCGGGCAGGAACAAAAAATACGCCTGGCGGCCGTCGCGCAGGCGCGGCAGCGAGGCTTCCAGCGCCTTCCAGGCGGCGGCGCGGCCGGCGCGATCGCCGTCGAAGCAGAACACCACATCGGGCGCGGTGCGGAACAGTGTCTCGGTGTGCTCGGGCGTGGTCGCGGTGCCGAGCGTGGCCACCGCGATCGGCAGCCCGGCCTGATGCAGTGCGATCGCGTCCATGTAGCCCTCGACCACCACGATGCGGTCGAGGCTGGCATTGGCCTGCCTGACCTGCCACAGCGCGAACAGCTCGCGCCCCTTGTGGAACAGCGGCGTCTCGGGGGAGTTGAGGTACTTCGGGCCGTCGCTTTTGCGGGCGTCCTGAGTGGGGGCAGGGGCGGGCGCAGCTTCGTCCACTGCCTGCGCGGGAGGCGCGCTGATGATCCTGCCGCCGAAGGCGATGACGCGCCCGCGGCGGTCGAGGATCGGAAACATCAGCCGCTCGCGGAAGCGATCGTAGCGGCTGCCGCGCTCGCCACGCGCGAGGAGGCCGGCCTCATCCAGCAGCTGCAACCGGCGCTCGCCGGTGCCCAGCGTCTTGATCACGCCGTCGAAGCCGGCCGGCGCCCAGCCGAGCCGGAAGCGCGCGATGGTGTCCGCGTCCAGCCCGCGCCTTTCGCAATACGCCTGCGCCTGCGCGCTTTTCGGCAGTTGTTCTTGATACCAGCGCGCGGCGGCGTCGAGCAGGGCATAGAGCTCGCTCCGGTCCTCGCGCGGGCGCTCGTCGCGGCCGCCCTCGTGCGGGACTTGCAGGCCGACCGATTGCGCCAGCTCCTCCACCGCATCGGGAAACTCGAGCCGCTCGTAGTCCATCAGGAACTTGATCGCGCTGCCATGGGCACCGCAGCCGAAGCAGTGGAAGAACTGCTTGGCCGGGCTCACGTAGAACGAGGGCGTGCGTTCGTCGTGGAACGGACAGCAGGCGGTCCATTCGCGGCCGGCCTTCTTGAGCGGCACGCGCCGCTCGATCACGTCGACGATGTCGACGCGGGCCAGGAGTTCGTCGATGAAGCTGTCGGGAATGCGGCCGCGCATGCGTTCGACAGTCTATCCTGCCGCGCTCGGCAAGGGGCCGCCGCCCTGCGCACGAGGCCGCGCGCAGGGCGTTGGAGGCAAGGTCAACTGGCCAGATGGAACACGCCCATGACCGCCAGCAGGGCGATCAGGAACAGGATCAGGAAGATCGCGAACAACACCTTGGCGATGGTGGCGGCGACGCCGGAAATACCGGCGAAGCCCAGCCAGCCGGTGACCAGCGAGATGATGGCGAAAATGATGGCCCACTTGAGCATGGAAGATGTTCCCTGTGCTGCCGCATGGCGGCGGTGCGCGGCAGTCTCGGGATCGCCTCGTGAAGACCGCGCCAGCGGAACATCGCCGGCCGTTCACGTCGGCATTCGGGCTCCCGGGCGATCCCCGCCGTCCGGGACTCAGCCGCCCAGGCGCGCCTTGATCCGCGCGGAGACTTCCGCCATGTCGGCGCGGCCGGCGACCTGGGGTTTCACCGCGGCGACCACCTTGCCCATGTCGCGGGCGGAAGACGCGCCGGTGGCCGCGATCGCCGCGTCGATCAGCGCGTCGATCTCGGCCGGCTCCAGGCGACTCGGCAGGTAGCTTTCGATCACCGCCATTTCCGCGCGCTCGACCTGGGCAAGGTCCTGCCGCCCGGCGGCCTCGTACTGGCTCACCGAGTCGCGCCGCTGCTTGAGCATCTTCTCGAGCACGGCCAGGGTCTGGGCATCGTCCAGGGTGATGCGCTCGTCGACCTCGCGCTGCTTGATCGCGGCCAGGATCAGCCGCAGCACGCCCAGGCGGGCCTTGTCGCCGCTTTTCATCGCGGCCTTCATGTCCTCGGTCAACCGGGCTTTGAGCGACATCGGCAGGTCTCCTGGCAAGGCTGGTGGACACACAAACGCGAAAGGCCGGCGCTACCGGACGGCGGCGCCAGCCTGGCGAAGGACGGCGGACATCGGCCGCCGGCGCGGTTTTTTAGTACAGGCGTGTCTTGCGCGAGACGTCGCGCGACAGCCGGCGCAGATGGCGCTTCACCGCGGCGGCGCGCTTGCGCTTGCGTTCCTGGGTCGGCTTCTCGTAGAACTCGCGCTTGCGGGTTTCGGCCAGGATGCCGGCCTTTTCGCAGGTGCGCTTGAAGCGACGCAGGGCAAGCTCGAACGGCTCGTTCTCGCGGACTTTGACGCTGGGCATGAAGACTCCGGATGGTTAGACTGGCCCGCTGGATCGGGCGAGCCGCGAATTATAGCGTGGAGACCAGCGCTTTTTCAAAGCCGGTGCTAGGCATCGAGACCTCCTGCGACGAGACCGGCGTGGCGCTGCTGCGCTGGCAGCCCGAGGCGCCCGGCGCGGGGCTGCTCGCGCACGTGCTCTACAGCCAGATCACGCTGCATGCCGATTACGGCGGTGTGGTGCCGGAACTGGCCAGCCGCGATCACGTGCGCAAGCTGCTGCCGCTGGTGCGTGAGGCGCTGGCCCAGGCCGGGCTGACGCCGGCGCAGCTGGGCGGCGTGGCCTACACCGCCGGGCCCGGCCTGGTCGGTGCGCTCTTGGTCGGTGCCGCCACCGGCCGTGCGCTGGCCTGGGCGCTCGGCGTGCCGGCGATCGGCGTGCACCACATGGAGGGCCACCTGCTGGCGCCGCTGCTGGAGGACGATCCGCCAACGCCGCCGTTCGTCGCGCTGCTGGTTTCCGGCGGCCATTCCCTGCTGGTCGAGGTGGCCGACATCGGTCGTTATCGCATCCTGGGCGACACCCTGGACGATGCCGCCGGCGAGGCCTTCGACAAGACCGCCAAGCTGATGGGCCTGCCCTATCCCGGCGGACCGGCGCTGGCCAGGCTGGCCGAGCAGGGACGCCCCGGCGTCTTCCGCTTCGCCCGCCCGATGACCGACCGGCCCGGCCTCGACTTCAGCTTCTCCGGCCTCAAGACCCAGGTGCTGCTGGCCTGGCAGTCGTCCGCGCAGGACGAGCAGACCCGCGCCGACATCGCCCGCGCCTTCGAGGAGGCCATCGTCGACACGCTGGTGATCAAGTGCCGCCGCGCCTTGCAGGCGACCGGCGCCACGCGGCTGGTGATCGCCGGCGGGGTCGGGGCCAATCGCCGCTTGCGCGCGGCGCTCGCCGATGCCGGCGCCCGCGAGGGCTTTCGCACGCATTTCCCGCGCCCGGCGTTCTGCACCGACAACGGCGCGATGATCGCGCTGGCCGGGGCGATGCGCCTGGCCCATGGCCAGCATCAGGGCGAGGCAGTGGCGGTGTTCCCGCGCTGGGATCTGGAAACCCTGCCGCCGCCGTGAGGGTCAGGGCAGGGCGAGCGCCACTCGGTTGCGGCCGCCGTGCTTGGCGGCATAGAGCGCATCGTCCGCGCGGCGCAGCAGGGCCGCAGCGTCGGCATCGCCCGCATGGCGCACGGCCACGCCGAGCGAAAGGGTGACCGCCGCCGGCGTGCCCGCCAGGAAGATGGCCTCGGCCACCGTGGCGCGCAGGCGTTCGGCCAGCGCCTGGGCCGCCGCCAGGTCGGCCCCCGGCAGCAGGACCAGGAATTCCTCGCCGCCGACGCGGCCGAACGGCTGCCCGGCGCAGAGGCACGCGTGCACGCGCCCGGCCAGCGACACCAGCACCTCGTCGCCGCCGGCGTGGCCGTGGCGGTCGTTGATGTCCTTGAAGTGGTCGATGTCGAGCAGCAGCACCGCAAGCGCGCCACCGGCGCGGAACAGCCGCGCGAGCTCCTCGTCCAGGGCCAGCCGGTTGAGCACGCCGGTGAGCGGATCAGTGCGCGCCAGCCGGCGCAGCTTGGCTTGCACCGCTTCGTTGTAGAGCAGCAGGAAGCCGATGCTGGCCAGGGCCGGCTCCAGCGCGCTGTAGACCAGCTGGTAGACATTCCCCGGCGTGGCGGTGAGCAGCCCTGCCTGCGGACCGCCGAGCTCCCGCAGTCGCAGCAGCCAGCCCAGCGACGCCGCCAGCAGGATCAGCAGCATCACCCGCTGCGCCGGCGAGCCGCCGCGGCGCAGCGCCTTGCGCAGCGGCCACAGCAGCAGGGCGAGATAGACACCCAGGGCCGCGGTGGCGATGTAGACGCGGATCGCATAGTCGGGCCGGACCTGGGCGAACCAGGCGATGCCGAGCCAGCCGGCAAGGCCGGGCAGGATCAGCAGTCGTGCGCGCGTGGGCAGCCCGAGCAGCATGCGCAGGGCATGCGCGGTGCCGGCATAGGAGGCCATCAGGAGGCCATTGGCCAGGGTCACCGAGAGCGCGGTCGGGATCCGTCCGCGCAGGCCCATCAGCGTCCAGCCGACCGCCTGCAGCAGCAGGACCCAGCCCCAGAGGCGCAGACTGCGCCGCGCCACGCCGGCATAGGCGCGGGTGGCGACCAGCAGCAGCGGGGCGAGCAGCAGGGCCTGCAGGGCGCCGAGCAGGGCGACGGTGGCAAGGTCGATCGGCACGTGGCGTCTTCGCAGGACCGCGCGGCAAGGGGCGGCGTCCCGCCGATGACATCGGCCGGGCGCGGGAAAACTTCAGGCGTGGCCGCGGTCGATGCCGATGAAACGCAGGAACTCGCCGCGGGTGCGGGCATCCTCGC
This sequence comes from Aerosticca soli, assembly GCF_003967035.1. Classification (GTDB taxonomy): domain Bacteria; phylum Pseudomonadota; class Gammaproteobacteria; order Xanthomonadales; family Rhodanobacteraceae; genus Aerosticca; species Aerosticca soli. The sequence goes on from NZ_AP018560.1 coordinate 467,456, forward strand.
GGAAGGTGCCGCGCATCTGGCTGGTCACCATCGACACGCCGCGCTTGTGCACGCCGCGCGTGGTCATGCATTCGTGGCTGGCCTCGATGACCACCGCCACGCCACGCGGCATCAGGGTCACCTCGATGCAGTGGGCGATCTGCGCGGTGAGCTTTTCCTGCACCTGGAAGCGCCGCGCGTAGCCGTCGACCACGCGGGCGAGCTTGCTGATGCCGACCACGCGCCGGTCCGGCAGGTAGCCGACGTGGGCGCGGCCGATGATCGGTGCCATGTGGTGTTCGCAATGGCTCTCGAAGGCGATGTCGCGCAGCACGACCATCTCGTCGTAGCCCTCGACCTCCTCGAAGGTGCGCTCCAGATAGGCGGCCGGATCCTCGCCGTAGCCGGAAAACCAGTCGCGGTAGGCCTTGACCACGCGGTGTGGTGTGTCGAGCAGGCCCTCGCGGCCGGGATCGTCGCCGGCCCAGCGCAGCAGGGTGCGTATGGCCTCTTCGGCCTGTTCGCGGGTGACGTCGGAGGGATGCTTGGGGTCGCTCACGCGAGGGGACTCCGGGATCGATGGGCCGTCGAGTGTAAACGCCGGCCGCGGCACCTGATCAGGCCGGCGGTTCGGCAGGCCGCTCGGCGTCGGGCAGGCCGAGCAGCGCCTCGGCTTCCGCGCCGGGCAGCGTCTCGACCTCGCGCAGCTTGCGCTCGATCGCGCGCGAGCGCACGCCGGTCTGGCTGATCTGCTTCTGCGCCTGCTCGAGCTTCTCGCCGACCCTGTCCAGCACCTCGCCGAACTTGCCAAACTCGGTCTTCACCGCGCCGAGCACGCGCCATACCTCGGAGGAACGCTGTTCGATCGCCAGCGTGCGAAAGCCCATCTGCAGGCTGTTGAGCAGCGCGGCCAGCGTGGTCGGGCCGGCGACGACGACGCGATGCTCGCGCTGCAGCGCATCGACCACGCCGGGCCGGCGGATGACCTCGGCATACAGGCCTTCGGTGGGCAGGAACAGCACGGCGAAATCGGTGGTGTGCGGCGGGGCGATGTACTTCTCGCGGATCGAGCGCGCCTCGGCGCGGATCGCGCGTTCGAGCTGGGCACCGGCCGCCTTCGCCGCCTCGGCGTCGGCGCGTTCCTGCGCATCCAGCAGCCGCTCGTAATCCTCGCGCGGGAACTTGGCGTCGATCGGCAGCCACACCGGCGCCTCGCGCTCGCCGCGGCCGGGCAGGCGGATGGCGAAGTCCACCGCCTCGCGGCTGCCGGGCTTGACCATCACGCCGCGCGCGTACTGCTCGGCGGCGAACAACTGCTCGAGCAGGCTTTCCAGCTGCACCTCGCCCCAGCCGCCGCGCGTCTTGACGTTGCCGAGCACGCGCTTCAAATCGCCCACGCCGGCGGCCAGGCTCTGCATCTCGCCCAGGCCCTGATGCACCTGCGCCAGCATCCGGGTGACGTTGCCGAAGCTCTCGGTCAGCCGCGACTCCAGCGTGGCGTGCAGTTTTTCATCGACGGTGGCGCGCATCTGCTCGAGCTTGGCCGCATTGTCGGCCTGCAGGGCCTGCAGCCGTGCCTCCAGCGTGGCGCGCACCTCGGCCAGGCGCTTGTCGCTGTCGGCGGCGAGCGCGGCCAGATGCTCGCCCTGCTGGGTGCCGAAGCGCATCAGCGCGAGCGTGGTTTCCTCGCGGTTGCGGCGCGCGTCCTCGGCCAGGCGCTGGGCGAGCGTCTGCAGGCCCTGCTCGGTACGGTCGGTCAGCAGCTCCAGCCGCTTGGCGAAAGCCTCGATGCGCTCGGCCTGATGCCGCGCATGGCCATCCAGGCGATCGCCCAGATGCGCGCGGAAGTGCTCGAAGCCCTGCTGCAATTCGCCGCGGCCGGCCCGCTGCTCCTGCGCCAGCGCCTCGCGCAGATGGCGGTTGTCCTCGCGCAGCACGTCCAGGCGGGCGAGCAGATCCTCGCGCCGGCTGCGCAGCAGCAGGACGATCTGCAGCGCGACGATGACCAGGGCGAGCAGCAGGAGGAGGGCGAGCGGCAGGGTCGGCATCGGCGGCACTCGAACGGTGGAGAAGGGCAAAGTGTACGCATGCCCGGCGCAGATCCTGCGACCGGCGGGTCAGCGCGGGCGCCTGCGTTCGAGGTAGCGCAGCGTGCGCCGCTCCAGCTCGCGCAGGTTGCGGCACGGGGAGGCGAAGGCGCGCTGCAGGCTGCCGTCGTGCCAGCCTTCGAAGATGCGCGGATGGATGTACGAGGCGCGGCACACCGCCGGCGTGTTGCGCAGTACGCAGGCCACCTCGGCCACTGCCGCGGCGAGTGCACGCCGGCGCGCCCGTTCGCCGCCGCTCGCCGGCAGCGGCGTGGCCGCCAGCACGCGCGCCGCGTGCACCGTACCGCCCCAGGTGCGGAAGTCCTTGGCGCTGAAGTCGGTGCCGCAGACCGCGCGGAGGTAATCGTTGACCTGGCCCGAATCCACCGGCTCTCTGGCGCCGGTGTCGTCCAGATACTGGAACAGTCGCTGCCCGGGCAGCTGCTGCACGCGGCGCACGATCGCCGCCAATCGCCGGTCGTCCAGGACCAGTGCGTGATCCTGCCCGCTCTTGCCGCGGAAGGTGAAGACCAGGCGGCCGCGCGCGACCCGCACGTGACGCGAGCGCAGCGTGGTCAGGCCGTAGCTGCGGTTGTCGCGGGCGTAGCATTCGTTGCCGATGCGGATCAGCGTCTGGTCGAGCAGGCGCACCACCAGCGCCAGCACCTTCTCGCGTGGCAGGCCCGGGCGCGCCAGGTCGCGGCCGACGCGGCGCCGCAAGGCCGGCAGCGCCGCGCCGAAGGCGGCCACGCGATCGAACTTGCCGTGCTCGCGCAGCGCACGCCAGCGCGGGTGATAGCGGTACTGCTTGCGGCCGCGCGCATCGCGCCCGGTGGCCTGCAGGTGCCCGCGCGGATCGGCGCAGATCCACACGTCCTCGTAGGCCGGTGGTATCGCCAGCGCGCGGATGCGGGCCAGTGCGTCCGCGGCGGTGACCGGCCGGCCGTCGGCATCGACATAGCGGAACGCTTTGCCGCGCCGCAGCCGGCGGATGCCGGGCTGGCGGTCGCTGACGTAGACCAGTCCGGCGGCGCGCGCCTCGGCGCGCAGCTCGGGCGGGATCGCGGCGGGCTCGCTCATGCCGCCGCAGTCTGCGCACGGCCGATCAAGACGGCGTCGAGGTCAATCGACCCGGCAGAACACCGCCTTCAGGTAGCGCCCTTCGGGCACGTCGGCGCGCACCGGATGGTCGGCGCCGGCGCCGCGCACTTCCAGGATCTGGATCGTGCGGCCGGCGTTGGCCGCCACGCGACGCAGCATCTCGAGAAAATCCGCCTCGCCGACCAGGCCGGTGCACGAGCAGGTCAGCAGCAGGCCGCCGGGCGGGATCACGTCGAGCGCGAGGCGGTTCATCGCGAAGTATTTCTTGAGCGCCTCGAGCACCTTGTGGCGGTCGCGGGTGAGCTTGGGCGGATCGAGCACCACCGCGTCGTACTGCTCGCCGCGCGCCACCGCGTTGCGCAGCCAGTCGAACAGGTCGGCTTGCTGGAAGTCCACCGCCACATGGTTCGCGGCGGCGTTGGCGCGGGCGATGTCCAGGATGCCGGCGTCCATGTCCACGCCGACGGCTTCGCGCGCGCCAGCGGCCATCGCGTGCACGGCGAAGCCGCCGGCGTTGCAGCACAGGTCGAGCACGCGCCGGCCTTTCGCCAGTTCGGCGAAGCGGCGGCGGTTGTCGCGCTGGTCGGCGAAAAAGCCGGTCTTGTGGCCCGAGCCCGGCGCCGCGTGGAAGGTCAGGCCGTGCTCGTGTACCGCGACCGGCGCGGGCGGCTCGGCGGCGCGGCAGTCGAAGGATTCCTGCTTCTGCACGTGGCTCTCGGCGAACCCGTACAGCCGCGCACCGGGGAAGTGTTGCAGCAGCGCGGCGTGGATCGCCTCGCGGAACTTCCACATGCCGGCGGCGAAGTATTCGACCACCAGCACGTCGGCATAGCGGTCGACGATGAGCCCGGACAGATCGTCGCCCTCGCTGTGCACCACCCGCCAGGCATCGCTCTCGGCATCGAGGCGCAGCAGCTCGCGGCGCAGCGCGACCGCCCTGGCGATGCGCGCGGCGATCCAGCTCGCATCGATGGCTTCGTCCGGATCGCGGCTGAGCAGGCGCAGCGCGATGCGCGCGTGGCCGTTCCAGAAGCCGCGGCCGACGAAGCGGCCCTGGGCGTCCTGCACCTCGACCACGCTGCCCGGCGGCAGGCGCTGCTCGGGCTTGCGCACCTGCGCGGACCAGATCCACGGATGTCCGGGCGCGCGCTCGGTGGCGAGCCGGATCACCGGCGGCGAAGCGGGCGGGGTTTCCATCGCCGGCATGATAGCTCCCGTGTTCAACGCAACTTGAGCAGCAGCCAGGCCACGAGCGCGAGCAGGTTGATGCCCAGGCGCGTGACGGCCGGCCCCGCGAGCGCCAAGGCGAAGCCCTGGCTGCCGAAGCCGCCTTCCAGCCACGGATGGTCGAGCCGCGCGGTGCTGGCATACAGATTGAGGTAGGCGCCGCAGTGCAGCCCGTAGCTCAACACCGGCGTGGCCAGCAGCGGCAGTTGCAGGAGTTGCGCCCAGCTGGACAGGCGCACGCCGCGTTCGTGGCCTTCCACCAGCAGCACCCCGGCGACCAGCACGAAGCCGAACAGCAGCAGGCCAATCAGCGCGTGCAGATTGTCCAGCGTGCTGCCCGGCGGCCACAGCCGGCGCAGCATGGCGCTTGCGCCGTAGAAGCCGCCGGCGATCTCGAGGATGCCGATCAGGCGGAACAGGAAACTGCGCATGGATGCTCCGGGGTCGATGGGTTCAAGGTCGGTTTCAGCCGAGCGCCTCGGCGAGCTCGCCGAGGTCGGCCACGTGCTGCTCCCACCACGACGGCTCGGCCGCGAACGGAAAGGCGGCGGGAAAGGCCGGATCGTTCCAGCGCGCGGCGATCCAGCCGGCATGGTGCACCTGGCGCATCGCGCGCAGGGCGGGAATCAGCGCCAGCTCGGCGGGGTCGAAGTCGCGCATGGACGTATAGCCGTCCAGCAGTCCATGCATGGCGCGCTCGTCGTGGGCCAGCATCCACAGGTCCTGCACCGCCGGGCCCATGCGCGCGTCGTCGAGGTCGACGAAGTGCGGTCCCGCGTCGGTCCACAGCACGTTGCCGGGATGGCAGTCGCCATGCAAGCGCAGCCTGCGCACCGTGCCGACCGTGGCCTCGCGTGCGGCGATCGCCTCGTCCAGGCGCGCGACGGCCGCCCGGTAGCGGTCACGCAGCGCCGCGGGCAGCAGGGGCGAGGCGAGGACGGCCCGGGAAGGGCGCTCGACCAGGGTGGCGCGGTCGATCGCGCCGCGATGCAGGAATGGCGCACGCGCACCGACCGCGTGGATACGCGCGATCAGCCGGCCGAGCCAGGCGAGCTCCTCGACCGATTCCAGCGTCGGCGCGCGGCCGCCGTGGCGCGGCGCGATCGCGTAGCGGTAACCGGCGTGGTGCAGCAGGGTGCGGCCGGCGAAGGCGAGCGGCGCCACCACTGGCAGTTCGGCCCCGGCAAGCTCGCCGGCGAAGGCGTGTTCCTCCAGGATCGCCGCGTCGCTCCAGCGGCCCGGCCGGTAGAACTTGACCACCACCGGCGCGGCGTCTTCCAGCCCCACTTGCCAGACCCGGTTCTCGTAGCTGTTGAGCGCGAACAGCCGGCCGTCGGGCATCAGCCCGCAGGCGGCCACGGCGTCGAGCACGCGATCGGGAGTGAGGTCGGCATAGGGCGCGTGCGTGCTCGCCGGCCGGGCTTTCGCTGCGTCAAACGCGGGCGCGTCGCCGGCCGGCGGCCGTGGCATGGCGCACATCAGCGCCGCGCGTGGGTGGCCGGGACCACGGCCATGGTCAGGCGCGAGGCGCACACCAGCGCGCCCTGCTCGTTCTCGATGCGGATGTCCCAGACCTGCGTGCGCCGGCCCAGGTGCAGCACGCGCGCGGTGCCGGTCACCGTGCCGGCACGCACCCCGCGCACGTGGTTGGCGTTGATCTCGAGCCCCACCGCCATTTCCTCCTCGGGATCGAGGGTGAGCAGCGCGGCGAAGCTGCCGAGCGTCTCGGCCAGCGCCACCGAGGCGCCGCCGTGCAGCAGGCCGTAGGGTTGATGGGTGCGCCGGTCCACCGGCATGGTGCCGGCCAGCCAGTCCTCGCCCACGGCGGTGATGCGGATGTCCAGCGTTTCCATCAGGGTGTCGCGGCTCCAGCCGTTGAGCCGCTCGAGAGAGGTGTCCTGCTTCCAGATCGCCATGTGTGTTGATTCCCGCCGGGCCGGACCGCATTGTCGTGCCTGCCCCTCACACTGACAATGCGCCTCGTGTTCGACGTCACCCTCCATGGCTCGGGTCGCCGCTTTGCGGTGGCCGCCGGCGAAACCGTGCTCGAGGCCGCCCAGCGCGCCGGCATCGCGCTGCCGTATTCGTGCCGCGCCGGTACCTGCGGCAGTTGCAAGGCGACCCTGCGCGAAGGACGCTGCCGTTATCCACATCAGCCGCCGCTGGCGCTGGATGCGGCCGAGCGCGCGCACCACGCGATCCTGCTCTGCCAGGCGGTGCCGTGCAGCGATCTGGTCATCGAGGCGCGCGAAGTGCCTTCGGTGGAGGAGATCGCGCGCCGGCGGCTGATGGTAACGGTGGCGGCCAAGCAGGTGCTGGCGCCGGCGGTGGTCGGGCTGGTCCTCGTCCCGGCGCCGGGCGAGACGCCGCTACGCTGGCTGCCGGGGCAGTATCTGGACGTGCTGCTTGCCGACGGCCGGCGGCGCTCGTTCTCGATCGCCAACGCCCCGCGCGGCGACGGCGCGATCGAGCTGCATGTGCGCCACGTCGCCGGCGGCGGCTTCACCGGCTGGGTGGCCGAAGGGCTCGCCGTGGGCGACCGGCTGCACGTCGAAGGCCCGCTCGGCACCTTCGTTCCGCGCGAAGATTCCGAGCGCCCGCTGCTGTTCGTCGCCGGCGGCACCGGCTTCGCGCCGATCAAGGCGATCATCGAGCACTTCCTGGCGCTGGGCACGCGCCGGCCCATCGATCTCTATTGGGGCGCGCGCAGCCTGGCCGACCTCTACCTGCGCGACCTGGCACGCTCCTGGGTCCGGCCCGAGCCGCCGCTGCGCTTTCATCCGGTGCTGTCCGATCCCGCCGAGGCCGCGGCCACCGGCGTGCGTGCGGGGCTGGTGCACCAGGCGGTGCTCGAGGACTGGCCCGATCTGGCCGGCCACGACGTCTACATGAGCGGCCCGCCGGCGATGATCGATGCCGCGCGGCATGCCTTCCTCGCCGCCGGCCTGCCCGAGTCGCGGCTGTATTTCGACTCCTTCGAGTACGCTCCCGACGCGCTGGCGCACATACTCGCCGCCCGCGCCGGCATCCGCGCGCAGCGGGCCTGAAGCCTACTTGCCGCCCTTGGCGACCGGCAGCTGCGCCTGCTGCCAGGCGAGCGTGCCGCCCTCGAGCACGTAGACCCGGCTGAAGCCGGCCTTGATCAGGCGCTGGGCCGGCTTGTCCAGCCCGCGACCGTCGCGGTCGATCAGCACCACCGGCAGTTCCTTGGCCTTGGCCAGGTCCTTGTGCTCCGGGTCGAACTGGCTGGGCAGCACGTGACGCACGCCGGGCAGGTGGGCCTTCTCGTAGTCGGCGCGCGCGGAGAGATCGATCAGCAGCGGCTGCTCGCGGTTGATGAGCAGGGTCAGGCCCGCCGGCGTCAGCGTCTTGTACTTGCGCAGCTTGAGCATGACCTCGGTGACGATGAGCCCGAGCAGGATCAGCACGAACAGCGCCGCCAGCGCCAGGTGGTTGCCCAGGAAGGCAGGGAGCTTGTGCAGAACGTCGTTCATCGCGGCGAGGCTTCTCGGCAGGGCAAACCGGCGATTATCCGCAAGCGCCGGACGCGGCGCAAAACCGCGTCCGGAAGATCCGGCCATGAAAGCCGGCCGGCGAGGATCAGTTGGCGGTGTAGCCGCCGTCGACCACCAGCTCGGCGCCGTGCACGAAGGAGGATTCGTCCGAGGCCAGGAACAGCACCGCCTGCGAGACCTCGATCGGCTTGGCCGGACGCTTGAGCAGGGTGGGGCCGAGCAGTTGCTCGAGGTGCGCCTTGTCGGCCAGCGCCTCGCGCGTCATCGGCGTCTCGATCACGCCCGGGTGGATCGAGTTGACGCGGATGCCGAATGGCGCGAGATCGGCCGCGCAGGCCTTGGTGAACAGGCGCACCGCGCCCTTGGAAGCCTCGTAGGCGCAGGCGTTGGGCGCGCCGACCAGGCCGTAGATCGAGGAGATGTTGATGATGTTGCCGCGGCCCGCCTGGCGCATGTGCGGTATCACCGCGCGGGTGCCGAGGAAGGTGCCGCGCACGTTGACCGCGAAGATGCGGTCCCAGTCCTCGTTGGTGGTGTCCTGCACCGGCTTGCTGATGAGGATGCCGGCGTTGTTGACCAAGACGTCGATGCGCCCGGCGCGTTCGATGATCCTTGCCACCGCGGTGTTCCAGTCGGCCTCCTGAGTTACGTCGAGCTTCAGGAACTCGGCCTGGCCGCCGCGTTGCCGGATACCTTCGGCCACCGCCTCGCCCAGGGCGATATTCAGGTCGGCGACGAACACCCGCGCGCCCTCGGCGGCGAGCAGCTCGCTGTGCGACTGGCCCATGCCCATGGCGGCACCGGTGACCAGGATTATTTTGTCTTTGACGCGTGGCATAAGACCTCCCGCGAGGTGGCGAAAACCGCCGCCAGCTTAGCCGCCGCGATGTTATGAAATGGCGATACGGCGAACCCTTTGTCAGTACTGGGTGACGTCGGGCAGGCCGCTGGTCAGCCACCAGCGTTTGAGCTTGGCGTCATAGCGCCAGGTCTGCTGGTCGATCACGCTGCGCTCGGTCTGCGTGTGCACGTTGATGAGATGGATCCGCACGGTCTGGCGGACCTGATCAGGTCCGTCGGCGATCGGACCGGTATCGTCGTCGTATTCGCTGACGCGAAGCTGCGCATAGCGCGCCCAGTCCAGAGCGCTCGGTGGATGTTCCGCGCGCAGCTTGGGATCGACGAACTGCTCGGCGGTCTTGAAGTCGCCCCAGCGCAGGGCGTTGGCGTAGGCGTTGAGCGTGGCGGTCAGGGACTGGTTGCGCTGGTCGCTGGCGCAGCCGGCAACGAGCAGGGCAAGCGTCAGCCAGAGGATCGGCGGCAGGCGGCGCATCGCGGGTCCTTGTCCATCGTAGGCCGGGCCATTGTGCCCGATCAGCCGCGCCGCCTGGCGGCGAAGCGCGCCTGGAGCGTGGCCGCCGGAGCGTCCTCGCCCGGCACCTGCACGAGGACGGGCAGGCTGGCGCGGCCGCGTTCGTCCAGGGCGGCGAAGAACGCCGGCCACGACGCTTCCTCGGCCACCCGCGCCTCGGCGCGGAAGTCCTGCCACACCGGCGCCAGATAGCGCACCGACGAATCGGCGACGAACACGTCGCAAGCCAGCGAACGGTTCCGCAGCGCAAGCTCCACCAGCCCCCAGCCGGCCAGCGTCATCAGGCTGACCAGGCTGCCGCCGAAGGCGCAGCCCTTGTCGTTGACGTTGGGTGCGAGCGGCGCGGCCAGGCTCAGGACACCCTCGCCGCAGTGGTAGAGGCGCACGTCCATGGCACGCGCGAGCGGAATCTCGTCGCGGATGAAGTCGACCAGGGCCTGTGCGGAAGGGTGGGCGTGCATGGTGGCGGCCTCTCGGTGGACGACGCGGGACGCCAGTGTAGGCGGCGCGGCTACACTCTCGCGATGGACCCGGCTGCCGACGACCCCGATCGCCTCGACCTGCGCGGCCGCACGATCGTCATCACCCGTCCGGTCGGGACCGCCGCCGGGCTCGTCCGCAAGGTGCGCGCCGCCGGCGGCATCCCCGTGCGGCTGCCGGGGCTCGCGCTGCGTCCGTCGGCCGATCCTGCGGCGCGCGAGGCCTTGCGCATGGCGCTGGCGGCCGACCTCGTCGTATTCACCAGCCCGGCGGCGGTGCGCTATGCCGCCCGGCTGGAGCCCCTGCGCCTGCGCGGCGCGGCCTATGCCGTCGGCGCCGGCACCGCGCAGGCGCTCGCCCGCCACGGCATCGCCGCCCGCGTGCCGACACGGCAGGACAGCGAAGGGCTGCTGGAGCTGCTGCCGGTCGCGTCCTTGCGTGGAAAACGCACGGCACTGGTGGGTGCGGCCGGCGGTCGCGGCTTGCTGCGCGAGCGGCTGCTGAGCGCCGGCGGCGGCCTTGCCGAGGCGGTGGTCTATCGGCGTCTGCCGGCACGGCTGGATCGGCGACACCTCGACCCGCTGGCCCGCCTGCCGGCCGACGCACGCGTGCTGGTTTCCAGCGCCGAGGCCCTGGCCAACCTGCAGCACTCGCTGCCGGCGCCGCTCTGGCGCCGGCTCTGCGCTGCGGTGGCGGTGGCGAGCAGCGCGCGCCTGGCCGCGATCGCGCGTGAAGCCGGCTTCGCACGCGTGGTGATCGCCGCCTCGGCGCGACCGGACGCCCTGCTCGCCGCCGCCGCGCGCTGACGGCTTGCGCGGCGTGCCGGCTCGGGCCACGCTTGCCTTCACGTCCCGATCATGGGCGGCCCCTGACGGGCTGCTAGCATGCCGCGCATGAGTTCTGATCAGCCTCAAGATCCCGCCTCCAGCCAGTCGTCCGACACGCGGCCGCCGCCTGCCCGCGAGACGGTTTCCCGTGGCGGCAGCCTGGCCTGGGCCCTCTTGCTGTCGCTACTCGCGCTGCTCGGCGCCGGTTATGTCGGCTGGCGGCAATGGCAGCAGGGCCGCGAGGCGGCGCTTGCCCGCATGCATCTGGCTGCGCTCGATGCACGGCTGAAAACGCTCGAACACGGCCTCAAGGATCGTGGTGCGGAAGACGTCGACACCCGCGACCGTCTCCTCCGCCTCGAACAGGCCGTACAGCCGCTGCGCGAGAGCCTTTCCGGCCAGGAAACCCGGCTGCGCAACCTCGAGGACGCGGTCGCCCGGCTGGCGCAGAAGAGTCTCTCCGCGCACGACACGCTGCTGCTGGACGAGGCCGAATCGCTGCTGCGCCTCGGCGAGCAGCGCTATGCGCTATTCCACGACGCCCAGGGTGCCGCGACGGCCTATGCGCTCGCGGACCAGGCCCTGGCCGCCGTCAACGACGGCGCCTATTCCGGTGTGCGCCGTAGCCTGGCGGCCGAGCGGCAGGCGCTCCTGGCAAGCCGGCCGGCGGATCTGGAGACCGGCGTGGCCACGCTCGGGCGCCTGCGCGATAGCGTCGCCACCTGGCCGTTGAAGCCGGCCCTGCCGGCGGACAAGCGCGGCCACGACGACGGCGCCTGGGCCCGGCTGCTGCATGCCCTGGGCGGCGTCCTCAGCGTGCGTCGCGACGACGGCACGCCGCTGGCGGCCACCGATACCACGCTGGCGCGCGAACTCGTCGCGCTCGACCTGGCCCAGGCGCAGGCCGCGCTGCTCGCCCACGACACGCCGGGCGCCGCCGCGGCGTTGCGGCGGGTGGCCGCCGCGCTCGCGCGTTTCGACGACGCCGATCCCGGCGTGCAGGCCGCCCGCGAGGCGGTGACCGCACTGCTCGCGCAGCTCGCCCCGGCACCGCCGGTGCGGCTTGGCGGCGCCCTCGCCGAACTGCGCAACCTGCGCGCGGTGCATGCCCTGCAACAGGCGGCGCCGGCACCCGCCGCCTCGACCGGGACGCCGCCGTGAAAGCCTGGCGCTGGGTGCTGCTGCTGGTGGTGATCGCGGCGCTCGCCGCCTTCGCTTGGCCCTGGCTGGCCGAGGATCCGGGCTACGTGCTGGTGCGTCTGCGCGGCTGGCGGGTGGAGACCACGGCGATCGCCGCGCTGGTCCTGCTGCTCCTGGCCTGGGCGCTCTTGGTGCTGCTGTGGCGTTTGCTCGGCTGGCCGTTCGGCGCCTTGAACCGGCGTCACCGGCGGATCAGCCGGCGTCGCCTCGGCGAGGGTCTGGTGGCGTTGATGGAAGGCCGCCACGGCGATGCCGAGCGCGACCTGCAGCGTGCCGCGCGCCTGGAGGCCCTGCGTGGCCCGGCCCTGCTCGCCGCCGCCGAGGCCGCCTCGCGGCGGGGCGAATACGCCCGCGCGCTGGAAATCCTCGACCAGGCCGGCCAGGCCGCGCCGCGCGCCGCCCGCGTGTTGCGCGCACGCACCCTGCGCCGCGCCGGCAAGCCGGCCGAGGCCTTGGCCCTGCTCGTCCCGGAAGCCGACGCCCGAACGCTCACGCCCGGCGGCTGGCGGGAACTGGCGCTGGCCGCGCTGGCCGCCGGCGATCTGCGCCGCGCGCGCAGTGCGCTGGAACCCTTGCGGCAGAGCGGCGCGCTCGGGCCCAAGGCCTATGCCGAACTCGAATCGCGCATCCTCACCGCCAGTCTCGCCGCGGCAGCCGACGCCGCCGAGCTCAACACCCTGTGGTCGCAGCTGCCCAAGACCCAGCGGCGCGTGCCCGCGGCGGTGGAAGCCTATGCCCGGCGCGCCATTGCTTTCGGGCTGCTGCTGCCGGCGATGGACGAACTGGAGGCGGCCCTGCATCGGGAATGGTCGCCGGCCCTGGTCCGTGCCTGGGCCGCACTCGGTGACGTGGACGCCGCCGCGAGCCTGGCGCGCGCCGAAGGCTGGCTGGCCAGTCATCCCAACGACCCGGCGTTGCTGTACGCGCTGGGCCGGCTCAGCATGAAGCTCGGCCAATGGGCCAAGGCGCGCCAGTACCTCGAGCGTGCGTTGGCGCTCGCGCCCGACCCCGCCGCCTGGGAGGCGCTGGCCGACGTGCATGCCGCGCTCGGCGAGTGGACGCAGGCGCAGGCGGCCTATCGCAATGCGCTCGCGGTGACGCGCGGCGAGAAGGTGGCCGCGCCGCTGGCCGAAGCGCGCCCGGGCGTGATCGATACCCGCCCGATCGCGCTCGAGGAACGCGACGAACACGGCGTGCCGCGGCTGCGTCCCTAACGAAGGAAGGCCATGAACACCAGCGTTGCCATCGACCGCCTGCGCCGCATCGGCTGGCGCGGTGACGCGTTGCCGCCGCCGGGGCGCCGGCTGGCGCGGGTGGTGGTGCAGCATCGCGCCGGTTACGAGCTGCACGACGGCGAGCACCTGTTCGGCGCCCAGCCGGCCGGGTATTTCTTAAAACGCGGCCTCGATCCGGCCGAGCGGCCGGCGGTCGGCGATTTCGTCGAGGTCGAGGACGGCCGCCCGCCGCACATCGTCGCCGTACAGCCGCGCCGCAGCGTGCTTGCCCGCGCGGCGGCCGGCGAGCGCTATGCGCGCCAGATCATCGCCACCAACATCGACTACGTGTTCGTGCTGACCGGCCTCGATGCCGACTTCAACCCGGCGCGCATCGAGCGCTATCTCGCCTTGATCGAGGGTTCCGGCGCGCAGCCGGTGGTGTTGCTCGGCAAGCGAGACCTGCGCACGCCCGAGGAGGTCGCCGTCGCCGTGGAGACGGTCCATGCCCGTGTCGGCGCCGCCGTTCCGGTCCATGCGATCAACGCCAAGGATGCGGCCACCGCGACGCTGCTCGCGCCGTACCTGAAACCCGGCGACAGCGCCGTGCTGGTCGGCTCCTCCGGGGCCGGCAAGAGCACGCTCACCAACACCCTGCTCGGCACCGAGGCGATGGCCACCGGCACGGTGCGCGAGCGCGACGGCCGCGGCCGCCACACCACCACGCGGCGGGCGCTGCTCATGCTGCCCTCCGGCGGTTGCCTGATCGACACGCCCGGCATGCGCGAGCTCAAGCTCACCGGCGAGGAGGAACTCGAGCTCTTCGCCGACATCGAGGCCTTGGCCGCGCAATGCCGCTTCGCCGACTGCGGCCACGGCAGCGAGCCGGGCTGCGCCGTGCAGGCCGCATTGGACCGCGGTGAACTCTCGCCCGAACGCTGGCGGCATTACCTCAAGCTGCGCGACGAGCGCGAGGAACAGGCCGCCACGCTGGAGGCGCGCCTGCGCCGCGAACGCGGCCACCGCGGGCCGGATCGCCCGCACGGCCCGCACCGGCGCGAGCGCGATTGAACCACCGCCCATCGTCGCTCCGGCGAAGTCGCGCGTGGCTTGCCATGCGCTCGGTCCGCTGCGACGAGTCGAGCCGGGAGTCCCCCCATGTCCCCGATCCATCCCGCTGCCGCGCAAGGCTATGCCGTCCGGGCGGATGCCTATGCCAGCGGACGCCCCGGTTACCCGCCCGCGGTGCAGGGCTGGCTGCGCGATGCGCTGGGGCTTGGCCCGGGCAAGCGGGCGGTCGACCTCGGCGCCGGCACCGGCAAGTTCACCCCGAACCTGCGGGCGACCGGTGCGTACGTACTCGCGGTCGAGCCGGTGGCGGCGATGCGCGCGCAACTGCAGCAGCGCCACCCCGGCCTCGCCGTGCTGGGCGCCGCCGCCGAACACCTGCCGTTGCCCGATGCCTGCGTGGATGCCGTGGTCTGCGCGCAATCCTTCCACTGGTTTGCGAATCCGGCGGCGCTGGCCGAGATCCGGCGCGTCTTGAAGCCGGGCGGCGCGCTCGGGTTGATCTGGAACGTACGCGACGAGCGCGTGGACTGGGTGGCCGCGCTCGCCGCCATCGTGGCGCCCTGTGAAGGCGGGGCACCGCGCTATCACAGCCAGCACTGGCGGAAACTGTTCCCCGCGCCGGGCTTCGGGCCGCTGCGCGAGCAGCGCTTCGCCCACGGCCATCGCGGCCCGCCCGCGCAGGTGATCCTCGAACGCACCCGCTCGGTCAGCTTCATCGCCGCGCTTGCACCGCAGGCGCAGCAGGCGGTGATGATGAAGGTCCAGGCGCTGATCGACGCCACGCCCGAACTCGCCGGCCAGGCGGAAGTCGTCTTTCCCTACGAGACCATGTGCCTCGGTTGCCGCAGGGAACACTGACGGCGCAGAACGCATCCGCCGCCTGACTGCGGCGTTGCGCCAAGGGATGGTAAGGGGCCGGTGTTACCATCGCGCGGCCCCGTCCGCGGGCTTTAGTCCCCCTAGCAAACGGTCACCGCCAACGCCATGCCCAGCATCCCCGAGGAACTCGTCCAGGCCGCGCTCGAGTATCACCGCCATCCCCGGCCGGGCAAGATCAAGGTGACGCCGACCAAGCCGCTGGTCACCCAGCGCGATCTGGCGCTGGCCTATTCGCCGGGCGTCGCCGCCGCCTGCGAGGCGATCGTCGAGGACGCCCATGCAGCCAGCGAATTCACCGCGCGAGCCAACCTGGTGGCGGTCATCACCAACGGCACCGCGGTGCTGGGTCTGGGCGACATCGGCCCGCTCGCCGGCAAGCCGGTGATGGAAGGCAAAGGCGTGCTGTTCCAGAAGTTCGCCGGCATCGACGTGTTCGACATCGAGCTCAACGAGCGCGACCCGGACAAGCTGGTCGAGATCATCGCCGCGATGGAACCGACCTTCGGCGGCATCAACCTGGAGGACATCAAGGCGCCGGAGTGCTTCATCGTCGAGCGCAAGCTGCGCGAGCGGATGAAGATCCCGGTGTTCCACGACGACCAGCACGGCACCGCGATCATCGTCGGCGCGGCGGTGCTGAACGCGCTGGAAGTGGTCGGCAAGCGGATCGACGAAGTCACCCTCGCCACCACCGGCATGGGCGCGGCCGGCATCGCCTGCGTGGACATGCTGGTCGCGCTGGGGCTGAAGCCGGAAAACATCCTGGCGATGGATCGCGACGGCGTGCTGCACAGCGAGCGCACCGATCTCGATCCGGACAAGCGCCGCTACGCACGCGCCACCCACAAGCGCACGCTGGCCGAGATCGTCGCCGGCGCCGACATCTTCCTCGGCCTTTCCGCCGGCGGCATCCTCACGCCGGCGATGGTGGCGACCATGGCGGCGCGGCCGATCATCCTCGCGCTCGCCAACCCGCGGCCGGAGATCATGCCCGAGGAGGCCCGCGCGGCGCGGCCGGACTCGATCATCGCCACCGGCCGTTCGGACTATCCCAATCAGGTCAACAACGCGCTGTGCTTTCCGTACCTGTTCCGCGGCGCGCTCGACGTCGGTGCGACCGCGATCAACGAGGCGATGAAGATCGCCTGCGTCCACGCGATCGCGCAGCTCGCCCGCATGGAGGCCAGCGACCTGGCTTCGGCCTATGGCGGCGAGCCGCCGACCTTCGGTCCCGACTACATCATTCCGCGTCCGTTCGATCCGCGCCTGCTGGTGATGCTGGCGCCGGCGGTGGCCAAGGCGGCCATGGATTCGGGCGTGGCCACCCGGCCGCTGGCCGACCTCGAGGCCTACCGCGAGCGGCTCGGCCAGTTCATCTACCGCACCGGGCTCATCATGAAGCCGGTGTACGAACGCGCCCGCGCCGACCGCAAGCGCGTGGTCTATGCCGAAGGCGAGGAGGAAACCGTGCTGCGCGCCGTGCAGACGGTGGTCGATGAAAAACTCGCCTTGCCGATCCTGATCGGGCGGCCGGAAGTCATCCGCATGCGCATCCAGCGGCTCAACCTGCGCCTGCGCGAAGGCATCGACTTCGAACTCACCAACATCAACGACGATCCGCGCTTCAACGAATACTGGCAGCAGTACCACGCCATGAACGAACGCCGAGGCGTCACGCCCGCCGCGGCCAAGAACCTGATGCGCTCGCGACCGACCCTCATCGCGGCGATGATGGTCGAGCGCGGCGAGGCCGATGCGCTGATCTGCGGGCTGGTCGGCCGCTACCACAAGAAACTCGGCTACCTGCGCAGCGTGTTCGGCCTGGATCCTGGCGTGCAGTGCACCTCGGCGATGACCGGTGTCATCAACGACCACGGCGCCTGGTTCTTTCTCGATACCCACGTGCAGATCGATCCCACCGCCGAGCAGATCGCCGAGGCCACGCTGCAGGCCAGCTACCGGCTCAAGCTGTTCGGCGTGGAACCCAAGGTGGCGCTGCTGTCGCATTCCAATTACGGCAGCCACGACAACCCCAGCGCGGCGAAGATGCGCCAGGTCTATCAACTGCTCAGGGCCCGCGCGCCGCGGCTGGAGGTCGACGGCGAGATGCAGGCCGACACCGCGCTGGACGAGGCGCTGCGCCGACGCATCTTCCCGCACACTACCCTGAGCGGACGCGCCAACCTGCTGGTGATGCCCAACCTCGACGCCGCCAACATTGCCTACAACATCGTGCGGGTGATGACCGACGGCGTGGCGATCGGGCCGATCCTGATGGGCATCGACAAGCCGGCACACATCCTGACCCCCGCCTCCACCGTGCGCCGCGTGGTCAACATGACCGCGATCGCCGCGGTGGACGCGCAGATCCGCCAGAGCCAGCCCGCACGCTGACGCCGCGGCCGGCGCGCTTCTTGCCGCACGATCGCCACCATATCGATCGTATGGGGCCGGTCTTTGAGCGTGCGGCCGCACGGTGACCGAACCTTGGTCAATGTCTGCCAGGTTGGCACGCCAGCCCCGTTTCTGCTCGCCGGGAGTGGGCGAATGGAAGGCCCAGGACCAGCATTTACAGGGCGACGAGGAATGGTGCGCGATGAAGTCATTTTGCTGCAAAGCAGCATGTTTTGGCTGCCCTCAAAGAAGCCGTTCGCGGAACCTTGCGGTCAGGTCTTCGCCGCTACGGTGGCGGCTTGCATGGCCGGGTCGTGGATCGGCATGGATCTTCCCTGAGACGCCGCGTTGCGGCAGACCAAAGCGGGGCTTTTGGCAAGTCATCAAGGGGATGGGGCCCATACCACTCGGACGGTCGCGCAAGGGGTCGGCGGCTGGTCGCTGGTGACGCACGCGGCAGGGGAAAATAGCCCGGCGCCGGTCGCTGGCATCGGCCGAAGGTTCTGCTAGGTTGGAAGCATGACTACCGAAAATTCGCTGCGTCGCACAAGAATCGTCGCCACCCTCGGGCCCGCCACCGACGCGCCGGGCATGCTGGAGAAAATCCTCGTCGCCGGGGTGGACATCGTCCGGCTCAACCTTTCCCACGGGCAGCCGCAGGATCACCGCATGCGCGCCGCCGCGGTCCGCGAGCTGGCGCAGAAACTCGGCCGCGAGGTCGGCGTGCTGGCTGATCTGCAGGGGCCGAAGATCCGCATCGAGACATTCGCCAACGGCCCGGTGGAACTCAAGGTCGGCGATCCGTTCGTGCTCGACTGCTCGCCCGACGCGCCGCCGGGGGATGCCACGCGCGTGGGCGTGAGTTACTACGGCCTGCCCGGCGACGTGTCACCCGGCGACGTGCTGCTGCTCGACGATGGCCTCATCGCGCTCAAGGTGGAGCGTGTGGCCGGCCAGGAGATCCACTGCCGGGTGCTGGTGGGCGGGCGGCTGTCGAACCGCAAGGGGCTCAACCGCCAGGGCGGCGGCCTCTCGGTCAATGCGCTTTCGGACAAGGATCGCGCCGACATCAAGCTGGCCGCCGAGATCGGCGCCGACTTCCTGGCGGTGTCCTTCGTGCGCACCGCCGCCGACATGCACGAGGCCCGCCGCCTGCTGCACGAGGCCGGTGGCAATGCCTCGCTGGTGTCCAAGATCGAGCGTGCCGACGCCATTCCCGTGCTCGGCGAGATCATCGACGCCTCCGACGTGGTGATGGTCGCGCGCGGCGATCTCGGCGTGGAAATCGGCGACGCCGAGCTGCCCGGCCTGCAGAAGAAGATCATCCGCGAGACGGTGGCGCGCAACCGCGCGGTGATCACCGCCACGCAGATGCTGCAGTCGATGGTGCGTTCGCCCATCCCCACCCGCGCCGAGGTGCTCGACGTCGCCAACGCGGTGATCGACGGCACCGACGCGGTGATGCTGTCGGAGGAGACCGCCGCCGGCGCGCATCCTGACCTTGCCGTCGCCGCGATGGCGCGCATCTGCCTGGGCGCCGAGCGCCAGTTCGAGCCCAAGGAAGACCTCACCGCCGCCGGCCACCGTCTCGACCGCACCGACCAGGCGATCGCCCGCGCGGCGATGCTGCTGGCCAATGCCATCGGCGTGCGCGCGATCGTGGCACTGACCGAGTCGGGCGCCACCGCGCAATGGCTGTCGCGCTACCGCAGCGCGGTGCCGATCTATGGCCTGTCGCCGTTCGCCGAGGCGCGCCGCCGCATGCTGGTGCTGCGCGACGTGCAGCCGGTCGCCTACCGCAATGCCGGCGAGACCATGGCCGCGGCCACCCGCGGCGCGATCGCGTTGCTGTTCTCGCAGGGCAGGCTCGCCGAAGGGGACCGCGTGATCGTGACCCACGGCGATCGCGTCGGCCAGGGCGGCGGCACCAACACGCTCAAGCTGCTTTCGGTGGGCGCGAGCGGCGAGGTCGAGAGTCTGCGCGACCTGTAAGCCGTGGCCAACGGCCGTGCCGCCGGCATGGCGCACGGCGGCGGTGTCGGCTTGGGATGAGTACAAGCCGCGCGGCCTTCATGCGCGTATATGCGTGGAGGCCGCGCCGCGTGCGGCTCTCGCCATTGGCGCTCGATGCGCGGCGTTTGGCATTCCAAGGCGTTTTGGATGCGCGGCGCACGTGCGCGGCCGCGGCCCCAGGCTATGATCGGGCATCAACCCGGGGGAAAGCGCTGCTTGGACCGCATCAGCATCATCCTGCCCGCCAAGAACGAAGCCGCCGCGCTGGCCGGGCTGTTACCGCGCCTGCGCGGGCTTTATCCGCAGGCGGAAATCCTCGTCGTCGACGACGGCTCCACCGACGCCACCCGGCAAGTCTGCGCGGAGGCCGGCGTGCGTTGCCTTTCCTCGCCCTACGCGATGGGCAATGGCGCGGCGATCAAGCGCGGTGCACGCGCGGCCACCGGCGAGGTGCTGGTGTTCATGGACGGCGACGGCCAACACGATCCGGCCGACGTCGCGCGCCTGCTCGCCAAGTTGGAAGAGGGTTACGACATGGCCGTCGGTGCACGCGACTGGGGCAGCCAGGCCGGCGTCGGCCGCGGCGTGGCCAACACCTTCTACAACTGGCTCGCCAGCCGCATGACCGGGCACCCGGTGGCCGATCTGACCTCCGGCTTTCGCGCCGTGCGTGCGGACAAGTTCCGCGAATTCCTCTACCTGCTGCCCAACGGCTTCAGCTATCCGACCACCTGCACCATGGCGTTTTTCCGCAGCGCCTACCCGGTGGCCTACGTGCCGATCAAGGCCGCCGCGCGCGTGGGCAAGAGCCACATCCGCCCGTTCAAGGATGGCCTGCGCTTCCTGCTCATCATCTTCAAGATCGCCACGCTGTATTCGCCGCTGAAACTGTTCGCGCCGGCCGCCTTGGTGTTCTTCCTGCTCGGCTGCCTCAACTACGCCATCACCTTCCTGCACAGCGGCCGGCTGACCAACATGAGCACGCTGCTGTGGAGCGCGGCGGTGATCGTGTTCCTGATTGGCCTGGTCTCCGAGCAGATCACCATGCTGATGTACCGGCGCGATGGGTGAGCGTGCGGCCTTGGCCACGCGCGGTCATCTCCGTAGCGTCATGGCGAGCTCCGTCGGCCATGGCAATCCAAAGGTCCGAAGTTCGATTCGATGTACCAGGCGCAATAGGTGAAATATCCAAAGCGGTTAGGTTTTTGGTATAGTCGACCCCCATGCCCACGGCCTTGCGCATCGGTCGCTTACGCGTCGAACGACCATCGTCCCAACCATGTCCACGTGGTCGGTCATGGAGAGGCGGTATTCATGCTGAATTGCCCGAACGGCCCACCAATCCTGCGCGAGAGTTATGGCTTTGGTCGATCGGACGTGGCCCGTATCCAAGCGATCCTGACCGATCATCTCGCCGCCCTATGCGCCGAATGGAGGGAAATTCATGGCCACTATTGAAGACGGCCTCGTCCAAGCCGAGAAGCGCGCCCAGGCACACCGCCAGGCAGGTTATGTCGTGGCCGCCCGTTACGACCGGCGTACATCGCGCGTGATTGTGAAGCTCAACACGGGCGTGCAGATCAGCTTTCCGTCGCGTCTGATCCAGGGCTTGGCAGACGCCGCGCCCGAGGATTTGGCCTGCATCGAAATTACGCCTGCAGGCCTGGGCCTGCACTGGCCGAAGCTGGATGCGGATCTGTACGTGCCCGGTCTCCTGGCCGGTCAGCTCGGTTCCAAGCGATGGATGGCAGCCCAGCTCGGCGCGGCCGGTGGTAGCGTGCGGAGCCCCGCCAAGGCCTCCAGCTCCCGTGAGAATGGCCGCAAGGGCGGCCGTCCGCGCAAGATGGCGAATGGATGACGGGATCCGCGCGATGATCGGTGCAAACGCCGCACGATGGGCTCGAATCACCCACTGCCCCGATGCCGGGGCCCCGACCTTGGCCTCAACATCCGAAGGATCAGGCGTTTCCCAATGCGCTTCATCCTGCCAAGGCCCGTCGCCAACGGGCTTCCGTGCCTCATGCGATGCACATGGCGCGCACACCGAAATGCTGAAGAAGACCGTTCGCGAGGAGGCACGAGGCACGCGATTGCATGGCGTGGGCAGCCTCAGCGCGGCGACTGATTCGGCACGATCCGCATCGGGCAAGCCATGCCGCCGCGCGTCCTGATAGTCACGCGCAACCTGCCGCCGCTGGTCGGCGGCATGGAGCGGCTCAACTGGCACATGGCGCAGGAGCTCGCGCGTCGGAGCGAGGTCCGCGTGATCGGCCCGGCCGGCGCGGCAGCCTCGGCGCCGGCCGGCGTGCCGGTCATCGAAGTGCCGCTGCGACCGTTGGGGAAGTTTCTGGGCCTTGCGCAGCTGCAGGCGTTGCGCGAGGCGCGTCGTTTCCGCCCCGGGCTCGTGCTCGCCGGCAGCGGCCTGACCGCGCCGCTCGCGCTGCTGGCAGCGCGTCGTGTCGGTGCGCGCGCCGCCGTCTATGTGCACGGGCTGGATCTGGCGGTCGCGCATCCGCTCTATCGGCGGCTGTGGCTGCCGGCCCTGCGACGCATGGATCGGGTGATCGCCAACAGCCACGCCACCCGCGCGCTGGCCCTCAAGGCCGGCATCGACGCGGCGCGCATCGGCATCGTGCATCCCGGCGTGGAAGTGCCGGCATCGCTGCCCGGTGACGACGCCATGCGCGCGTTTCGCCAGCGCCACGGTCTTGGCGAGCGTCCGCTGCTGCTGTCCGTCGGCCGCCTGAGCGAGCGCAAGGGCATCCGCGAATTCGTCGTCGACGTGCTGCCGCACATCGTCGCGGCGCGGCCGGACGTGCTGTTCGTCGTGATCGGCGCCGCACCGGCGGATGCGTTGCATGCGAAGGCGCAAACCCCGGCGCAGATACTCGAAGAGGCGTGCCGCGCGGGCGGGCATGTACGTTTTCTCGGCAGCATCGACGACGCTGAGTTGTCCGTGGCCTATCGCGCATCGGCCGTGCATGTCTTCCCCATACGCGAGCTGCCCGGCGACCCGGAAGGCTTCGGCATGGTGGCGGTGGAAGCGGCCGCGCACGGGCTGCCGACCGTGGCCTACGCCACCGGCGGGGTGGTCGATGCGGTCGCCGATGGCGTCAGTGGATGTCTGGTGCCGCCCGGCGATGCCGCAGCCTTCGCCCGTGCCGTGTTGAAGTTTCTGGCACAGCCTTTGGAAGAGGCCGGCATCCGTGTCTTTGCCGAGCGGTTCAATTGGGACGAATTCGGAAAACGACTGTGGCAGGCCCTGACGTGAATCTCGCCACCATCACCGTTACCTACAACCCGGACCTGGCGATACTGGCAACCCAGCTTCGCCAGTTGCCCGCCGACGCGCTGCGGGTGGTGGTGGACAACGCCTCGGCCCCGGACTTGCGCGAACCGCTGCGCGCGCTGTGCGAGGCGCACGGCGCGGTGTTCATCGCCAATGCTGACAACCTCGGCCTCGCCGCCGGCCTCAACATCGGCGCGCGCAAGGCGTTAGAAATCGCGCCCGATCTCGCCTACCTGCTCTTGCTGGATCAGGACACCGAGCCCGGCCCCGACGGCGTGCAGCGCCTCTTGAAAGCCTATGAAACCTTGCTGCAACAGGGCTATCCGCCCGGCTGCGCCGGCCCGCGCCTGGTGGATGCCCACACCGGTCTGCAGCACGGCTTTCACTGCATGACGCGCTGGCGCTGGCAGCGCCGCTTTCCACCGGCCACGCAAACCGAACCGGTACGGCTCGCCAACCTGAACGGCAGCGGCAGCTTGATTCCCGCCCCCATCTACCGCGAACTCGGCGGACTGGACGATGCGCTGTTCATCGACCACGTGGACACCGAATGGTCGTTCCGCGTGCTGGCTGCCGGCCATGCCTTGTACGGCATTCCGCAGGTCGGCTTTCTCCATCGCATGGGCGAAGCCAGCGTGCGCTTCTGGCTGTTCGGCTGGCGCGTGTGGCCCAGCCGCTCGCCACGGCGGCATTATTTTCTGTTCCGCAATGCCGTCATCCTGATGCGGCGGAATGACGTGCCCACCGTGTGGAAAGCCTGGGCGGTGATCAAGCTGCTCGTCACCTTCATCGTGCATGCGCTGTCCGACCCCCGCCGCAAAGCGCAAGTCCAAGCCATGCTGCGCGGCCTGCGTGACGGACTCGCAACAAAGGCGGAACGCTGATGCGCAGCCCTGTCATTGGCCTCACGCTGCACTACCGCCATGCCGCGCTCACGGATCGCTGCGTGCGCAGTCTGCTCGCCGACGGGGCGGATGCCGTGCTCGTCTGGGACAACACGGGCGACGGCGGCACGAGCGCGAAGGGCATCAGCGTGTGCCGGGACCAACCGGATCGGGTAGTGCTCGAGGTGTCACCCACCAACCTCGGCTTTGCCGCCGGCGTCAATCGTGGCATCGCGGCGATTCTCGCCCGCTGGCCGCAGGCATGGGTCTTTCTTCTCAATAACGATGCCGAAGTGCTGCCCGGCGCCATCGACAAGCTGCGGCAGGCGCTGGAGGCCGAACCAGCCGCCGTGATCTCTTTCCCCCTGATCGACCAAGGCGGGCGAACCAGCGGCGCCACGTATTACCAGCGCCACACCGGCATCCTGTCATCCCACGCCCTTCCCGCTTCGGTGACGCACCCCAGCGGCTGCGCGCTTTTGATCGCCCCTGAGCGGATCAATCTGCCGCTTTTCGACGAGGA
Organism: Aerosticca soli; assembly: GCF_003967035.1. Classification (GTDB taxonomy): domain Bacteria; phylum Pseudomonadota; class Gammaproteobacteria; order Xanthomonadales; family Rhodanobacteraceae; genus Aerosticca; species Aerosticca soli. The sequence goes on from NZ_AP018560.1 coordinate 491,511, forward strand.
TTTCTTCATGTACGGCGAGGACGTGATGCTCGGCGCCCGTCTCGGCCCGCAGCGCATGGCGCACGTCACGGAGATTCTCGTCCGCCACGCCGGCAACGCTGGCAGCGGCCAGGGCTCCACCTTTTACGAAGAACGCATGGTCGCGGCGCACTGGCTGCTGGCACGCAAACTATCCCACTCCCGCCCGAGATACATCATCAATTTGTTGGGTCGGTTCCTCATACTGCCTGCACGGGCTGCGGTTCGGTCTGTGCGGCTGCGCAGCCTGACGCCTTGGCAGGCCTTATGGAAAGGATGGGAGCTCGCCTCGACTTCATCCTCCTGAAGTAGATCGCACCCTGCCTCATCCCTGTTTGCGCACGCGCCAGCTGATGAATTCCCGCACTTTGGGATCAATGCGCGCACGGCGTTCGGCATCGGCCACGAGTCGTTTCAAATCTTCCCCCGCACCACCAGCCAGTTGCTCGCTAATCCCCCAAATGCGGCGGCAAAGAGGACGCCACGGCATGTCCTGAGGCGGGTCAATAAAACCGGCCTTGCATAGCGCTTGGGCCAACGAGTCTTGGGTAAAAAGTACGAGATGGCGCGGCGGTTCCAATCCGCGCCAATTCTCCCCATAACGAAGATAACCTTGCGAATCGAGATTCGGCGTCTCCAGCCAGAGCCAGCCGCCGGGCACCAAAAGATCATGGCAGCGTCGCAGTAGCTCGACAGGATCGTGCACATGCTCGATCACGTGCGAAAGGGTGATGCCATCGAAGCGCCCCAGTCCTTCCCCCAATGCTTCGACGCCGCCTTGTTGCACCGGCAACCCCCTCGAACGGGCCGTTGCCACGGCATCGGCATCGGCATCGATCCCCATCACCTGCCAGCCAATGGCCCGGGCGAACAGAAGAAACTCACCATTGCCGCAGCCAAAGTCGAGCAGCCGCTGCCCAGGTTTTGGCCAAGGGACATGGCGCAGCTCGGCCCGTATCAAGCCACCGATCCACGGCAAGGCTGCGGCAGATCGGAGCAGCGGCCGAACGAGGAAGCGCAATCCAGGGAAGGCGGCAAGTGCCGTCGTGCGTAAAAAAAGCCGCCGTTGTGGAGTCATGCGGCCTACAGATTCATCTGTTTCCCCTGTATGGGTGAAATACTTTCGGTAAGCCATGCCAATGGTTTCTGGCGTGGGCCGCGGGTCGATCCAAGCAGCGCCGCAGTCGCCACAGCGCTGCAGACGCCACGTCCCCGGAGCATGGAAAAGTCGATCCCGCATGCCGTCGTGCAGCAACGATTGACCCGTCCCTCGGCACACCGGGCATTTGCCGGGAGATTCCAGCCCCTCGTGGGGCCACTCTTCCACTGAGTTTTCTGATCGCGGCATTCCATTCATGTTGCTTTTCCCCATAGATGCCACTTTGAACGCAAAAGGATGACGGCCACCAGCAGGGCAAGGAGCACTGCTTCGACCAGATAGGATGCCGCTGCCGCGCCCTGCAGACCGGCCGCCGGCACCAACCACAGGTTGAACAGGATGCCGGCCACGCCGCTCATGAGATAAATCGCCGTCAATACCGACTGGCGCCGCTGCTGCGCCACGACGGCGTTGAGCAGGTTGCGCACGAGCTGCAAGGCCGGCAGCAGGGCAAGCAGCATGACGAGGTGCGCCGTGTCCTCGAACCCTGCACCCAGGAGGCGCGCCACCCAGGGCGCAAGCAGCACCAGCACGCCGCCGCCCAGCAAGGCCGCCGCGCACAGGACGGCGCAGACCAGCCACAGTTGCCGCGCCGAATGCCGCCCGGCATAAAGACGCGGCCATAGTGCTTCCTGCAAGGCTTGCAATGGCAGGCTGGCGAGATCGATCACCCGCTGCGCCACGCTGAAATTGCCCGCCTGGCCGTAACTCGCCCGGGCAAGCAGCGGTTTGTTGAATTCAGCCTGCAGGCGAAACGACAGCGCCCCGATCGTGAAAGGGAGACTCTCGCGGGCCATCGCCCATTGGCGTTTCTTGGGCCAAACCGGGGCATGTTGGGCCACCATGCGTCGCGCCAGCGCCAATGCGTAGAGCGCGCTGGCCATCGCATACACCCACAAACAACCCACCGCGCTGGCTTGGCCCGCGGCGGCATAGAGCAGCAGCCCGATCAGGCGGGCAAGCATCAGCCCTGTCAGGATGGCGCCGAAAGCGCCCACCCGATGCCGGGCCTGCTCGACCCGGGCGGCGAGTTCGACGAAAGAGGTTGTGCCGACATCGGCCAAGGCAAAGGCCGCGAGTGCGGTCAGCGGCACGCGGGAAGGCAGGCTCCATGCAAGGAGCGCCGTGGCCGCCAAGGCACAGACGAGCACCGCCGGCCACCACAGCGCGAGTGCCATGCCCAGGTGCCGGGGCAGCTCTGCCGGCGCGCAGGCGCCGTCTCGCAGCAGCAGCAAGGCCAACCCTAAACCGGCGATTGGCGAGAAAAAACCGCTCACCGCCTGGGCCGTGACGAACAGGCCGTAGCCGTCCACCCCCAGGAGGCGGGCGAGCAGGACGACCATCGCCGCCTGCGCTGCGGCGCGCAACATCAGCCAGCCGAACAACCCGCCGCTCGCGCGCAGGTAGGCGCCGGGGCGCCAGGCCAGCCAACGGGACAATGAAGAGGAGCTATTCAAGGTTTCTGTATCAATGGCCCGGTAGCGCTGACCGTTGATGAATGGACAGATGGTGCACTTCAACGAGCCGGAAACAACCGGCGCAGCTCGGCGATGGTGGCGTCGAGCCGGCCGCCGAGGTTGTAGGTCTGCAACTGCGCGAGGGCTTCGCGGGCTTCCGTCGTGCGTCCCTCGGCAAGCAGCATGCGTATCAGGGTAACGCGGTAGGCCGACTCGTTGCTCGCCCGCGCCACCGCTTCGCGCGCCAGTCGCAAACCCAGGGCGTGGTCGCCCAGCACGTTCCATGCGTAATCGCCGTAGGAGGCCAGCAGCCGCGCGCTGGGGTCGGGGTGAGAGAGCGCGGCGAGGAAGGCCTCCACCATGCGTTCCTTGGGCAACGGGCAGCCGCCGTCGCGGGCGCACTTGACCAGCGCGGCGAGCGAGCTTTCGTCCTGCACGCCGGGCGGATGCGCCTTGAGCTTGGCGATCATGCTGTCCCACCACGCATCCTTCAGCGGCAGGCCCATGCGCGCGTTCATGAAGATCAGCGCCTGCTCGGGAAGGATGGACGAGCCCGGCAGCGCGGCGGCGCGTTCCAGTGGCGCGTAGGCCAGGCGGGTGAAGGGCGAGGCGCGGTCGTAGTGCGAATAGATGATGTAGGTGCGGCCGAGTTCGTATTGCGCGCGCGGGGAGTGCGGCGCGCGCGCGGCCAGTTCCTCGGCCAGCTGCAGCGGGCTGGACCAGGCGCGCGCGGTGAGCGCGGTCAGCCCGGTCCACAGCACGAACAGTGCCAGCAGCGCGACGCGCCGCGCGAGCGCGAACGGCGGCGTGCCGGCACCGGGGGCCGGCAGCGCGCACAGCGGCGGCACCAGCGCCAGCAGCAGGCCGAGGCTGGCGAAGTAGTTGCGGTGCTCGTAGATGAGTTCCAGCGGCAGGATGGTGCCGGTCAACAGGTGGCAGCCGAGGAAATACATCAGGCCCAGCGCCACCAGCGGCCGGCGGCGTCGCCAGGCCACGGCCAGCGCGGCCAGGGCGATGAGCAGCAGCAGGCTGGGCAGCGTGGTCCAGGGCGTCAGCAGGCCGGTCGAGATGCGAAAGTCGTCGTGATAGAAACTGAGCGCCTCGGGTGTCGGCAGTAGCGTCCAGCGGAGGTAGCCGGCGACGATGCGCGCCTCGCTGAGCAGGCGCGTGCGCAAGGTGAAGTCGCGCGTGGCCCAGCTTTGCGGCGCCAGCAGGTGCGGCAGCATCCAGGTGAGGCCCGCGATCAGCGGCACCGCCAGCGTCAGCACGAACAGGCCGACCACGGCGAAATCGCGCCGGCCGTCGCCGCGGCGGAAATCGAACAGCACCCACTCGGTGACGGCGGCATACAGCGGCAGCATCACCGCGGTTTCCTTCGCCAGCAGGCCGATGCCGGTGCCGAGCAGCAGGCTGGCCACGGCCAGCGCCAGGCCGCCGCGCGGACGACCGGCGCGCATGCGTTGCCGGCCGGCCACGTAGCCGAGCAGCCCGGCCAGCACGCACAGGTTGGCCAGGCTTTCCATGCGCTGCACCACGTACAGCACGCCGGTGAGGTTGATCGGCAGCAGCAGCCAGCCGCCGGCGATCAGCGCCGCCATGAGGTCGTGGCGCCTCGTGTCCCGACCGGCTCGCGGATCGCGTGCCGCGGCGAGGGCGAGCAGTCGCCGGGCCAGCAGGTACACCAGCACGCCGTTCAAAAGGTGGATGACCAGGTTGACCAGCTTCCAGCCGAACGGGTCCAGCCCCGTGGCGAGGTAGTTGGCGGCGAAGCTCAGCGAGGCCAATGGCCGCTTGAAATCACTCGCCGGCGAGGACAGCGCCGCATTCACCAGCGCGGGCAGGCTTGCCTGCGAGGGTTGCACGCCGGGGTTGTCGACGATGTTGGGGTAGTCGTCGAACAGCCAGCCGCCGGCAAGGCCGGGCCAGTAGACGAGCATGGCGATGGCGATCATGGCCGCCATCAGGGCGACGCCCGCCAGGCGGAAGTTCGGCAACTTCATGGGGATGGGGAAGGCATCGGACGCAGGTCGTCGCGCAGGGTTTGGCGCAACCGTAGCAGTTCATTGTCCCAATAGTGCTGTCGCCGCAATACCCACGCATGGATGCGCGGCATGCCGAAGGCCGGGGCTTCCTCGCGATCGCGCTCGGCTTCGTAATGGTCCAGGTGGGCCAATGCGAGGGCGGGCTGGTGTGCCGAGCCGAGCAAGGCCGCCTGCTGAAAGGCCGCCTCCGGGCGCACCTGCTGATCCAGCGCGGTATTGAAGGCGGCCAGCGCCGCCTGGGGCTGCTGTCTGGCCAGGGCAATGCGGCCTTGCAGATGGTAGAGATCCTGCCGCCGGCCGGCGAGATCCACCAGCCGCGGATTCGACTGCGCGGCCTGCAGCAATTGCTCCAGTGTGGCGAGATCGAGCTCGGGACAGGCGGGCTCTGCGCTTTGGTCGATGGCGCGGTTGAACCAGCTCGCGAGCAAGGTGCCGGTATCGCGGGTGGTGCGCAGGGCCTGCAGCGCGGCGTGCAAGGTGCCTGCGTCCAGATGCCCTTGCTGGCAGCGTGCCGCCAGCAGATTGAGCGCCAGCTGCACCTCGTCCGGCCGTTGGGCCAGGGCCGGGCGCAAGCGTGCCACGGCGCGTTCCGGATGGCCGGCCTGCATTTCCGCCTGGGCTGCAAAGGCCTGCGCCCGTGGCGAGTTCGGGTTGAGTCGCGCCCACAGGAGGGCTTGATCCTGCGCGTTGCCCCAGAGGTCTGCGCGGGCATGGGTCATCCAGCCGAGGCCCGCGAGCACGGCCAGGGCCAGCGCCCCCCGCAGGCGGATCGCCGGTTGGGTCAAGGGGAATAGGGCCGTGCCGGTCGCGGACATTTTTAGGCCGCACAACCACAAGGACAGCGGCCAGAACATCAGCAATGCCGGCAGGTAATTGCGGTGCTCGAAATAAAGCTCCAGTGCCAGCGTGCTCGATTCCATCGATTGCCCGACGAAATAAAAGGCCAGGGCCAAGGCCACCGCCGGCGCACGTCGGCGCAAGACCCACGCGGCCACTAATAAAGCGATCACGCCGAGGAGGGCCGGCAAGGTCGTGACCGGCTGCCACAAGGACGTCGATACCACGTATTGATCGTTGAATAAGCCCGTGGTGAAAGGCCGGGGCAGCCACAGCAGCTTGAGATAATCCATCAGCACCCGCGGCTCGGTCAGCAGCCTTTGCCCGAGCGTCCAGGGACGCGCGCCGCCCAGGCCGTGCGTCAGACCGCGCCAACCTTCGAAGGCGAGATAGCCTGCGATCAGCAGGCTGGGTATGCCGGCCAGTACCAGCATCAGGCGGCGATAGGCACTGCGGTCGGCCGCACGCCAAGCTGCCGGGCTGTGATTTTCCGCGAAAAAGACTATTTCCACGGTCAGCACCAGCGCGGGCAGCAGCACGCCATTGGCCTTGCTCGCGGTGGCCAGAGCGGTGCACAACCCGAGGCCGATCAACAGCCAGGCGGTACCGAGCGTCGGTTTCCCCTGTGCGAAGGCGCTGCGTCCTTGCAGCCACGCGAGCAGGCCCAGCAGGGTGCAAGTGGCCGGCAGCATGGCCTCGCGCTGCACGATATAGAGCGTGGTCGAAACGAAGAGGGGGTGCAGCAGCCAGAACGCGCCGCCCAGCGCGGCAGCCAGGTCAAGTCGACGCTCCACGGATGGCGTGGACTCGGTACAGCGCGCTCTTCCCAGCCGTTTGAGCAGCAGGATCAGCAGCAGGCCATTGATGAGATGCAGCGCGAGATTGGTGCGCTTGAAGGGCCAAGGCTCGGCCGGCCAGTCACGCGCGTCGATGAGAAAGGAGAGCAGCGAGAGCGGGCGTCCGGTCGGGTCGGCCGTCCCGGAAGTGATGTAGCGCCAGAAAGTCGGCCCGTTATCTACAGGGCCGGTTTCTCCGAGTACGGGAAGGTTGGCAAAATCATCGAATAGGAATGTGCCACGCAGATCGGGCGCATAAACCGCAATCGTCGCAAAGGCGAATAGGCAGGCTAGTAGAAAAAAAGCAAGTCGATGGTTGCTCATGCAGACGCCCGGAAACAAGAAGGGCCGCTCTGGGCGGCCCTTCTTGTTATGTAAGCTTTAATCTTAACGGCAGGACGAAGGAAGATACTTCGCGGTCACCTTCGTACCGTCGCCATGGCAGGTCCAAGCCGTGCTGCCACTATGCGTGATCGGCGAAAGGTTCAGCGTGCCCCCACTGATTTTCGAATTTACCTTCGGGCCGCTGTAAGTGACCTGGATCTGGCCACTATTTAACACGTCCAATTTCGAAACGTAACTCCCACCGATGCTATCATCAGTAGCAAGGCCGGCGGAAGCGTTGCTCTGGGGGAGGCGGCCGGTATTGCTGTAGAACTCGGCCACGGCCGTCTTGGCACCATCGGCCAAACTCAAACCTTCCGAAACCTGCGAGCGAATGGTGTAGTCCTGGTAGGCGGGAATGGCAATCGCCGCCAGGATGGCGATGATCGCCACGACGATCATCAGTTCGATCAGGGTGAAACCCTGTTGGACAGTCTTCTTCATGGTGGTTCCTCTTTGACGGGTGATTGAATCCAGCGCCCCCTGAGCCCCGACCCCGATTTCCCCTGCGGGCTCGACCTGCAACGCTACGGTCCAGGAACGACCAGGAAGCCACGGCTGTTCAAGCAGCATGTGTGCCATCGCCGCCGCCTGCCTATTGCCGCATATCGGCAGGCTTCATGATTGTGCCCAGTGTCACGGTAAGCCCACAAGCAGCCGGCGCGGATCAAAAGTCGCCGCGGGGAGAGGGCTTGAGCCGCCCGGCAGAATGTGACCATTGACGTCAGGTTGTGACCCTTGGGGTCGGCTCGGGCGTCACTTTCGGCAGGAACTCGGCAGGTACTTGCCGTCGAGCGTGCTTGGTGCACACGTCCAGGCAATGCTGCCCGAATGCGTCACGGGCGAGAGCACCAGGGTCTGGTCATGGATCAGTGTGCTGGCCTTGGCGCCCTGAAAGGCGACGGTGACCTTGCCGCTGGTGACGTCGACCCCGGAAACATAGCTACCGGTGATCGAGCCGCTGCTGGCCAGGCCCGCCGAAGTGTTGTTGGGCGGATAGCGCCCGGTGTTCGAGACGAAATCCCAGATGGCGGCCTTGGCCCCGGTGGCAAGGCTCATGCCTTCGGCCACCTGGGCACGGACCGCGTAGTCCTGGTAGGCCGGGATGGCGATGGCGGCGAGGATGGCGATGATCGCCACCACGATCATCAGCTCGATCAAGCTAAAACCGGCTGGGCGCTGCAGGCGTTGCGACATGATTTCCCCCTTGGCTTGCCTGCGCGCCACAGCAGGTTTCGTACCAGTTTCGGCTGTTCAACCCCGCTTATTTGCGTTGGAGCCGATTGCGTGCGTGGATAGTCGTTTTGACTGTGACGCGCTGCAGATTTCTTAAACGGGCTCGGCTTTATGGAGGTTGCTGCTACTCCGAAGGCCGTGGGCGCAGGGTGGGGTTCTGACAATGCGTTCAGGCGGCGGGAATGCCCCTGCGTCGAGACAGGCAAGCCACGATGCCATGCAGGCATAGCATGGCTGCCACCATTTCCTCGCCGCGCAGCGGCACGGAGTAGCGTGGCTCGGCCTGCAGCAAGGTGTAGATGGCAGTCATCATCACCAGCAGCAGTGCAAGCGGTTGTTCGGTTCCAGAGGCGGATGGGCGGCACAGCACAATGATGCAGCCGATGAGCGCGAGCAGGCCGAGCCATGGATTCATAGCATGGCATAGTGCGATGACGATGCGACCTGCAAGGTTCGTATGGAAGGGGGATGCGGCAGTGGGGTAGACGTACACATCCCCCTGCCCGATACGGATGTCCCACCCCCAGAGCAGGGCGGGTTTGCTCACGTACCACGTCAAGGTTCGCCATGGCTGGCTGCGGAGGCGGTTTGCCCAGGCATGCCAGCCTTCGCGGGGTTGATCGTGCAGCAGCGCGTACTCGCTGTTGATGGCACTGGATATGGTTATTGCTGTGGAGTCGCCGAGCAGTGCCGCACGATAACTGGCGTGATATTCCGGCCAGGAGCCTTGCACCAGATTCATCAGAGCGCGGTCATGACTGCTGCTTTGTGCCGCGGGCAGATTCGCGTTGCGTATCAACCAGGGCATGTAGAGCACGGCAAAGCCCAGGACTAGTGCACACGCCATGCGGCCGGACGCCAGTCGCCGCAGCCAGAGATAGATGGCCAAGCACGGTGCGAATGGAATCAGTGTGGCATTCGTCAATGCCCCCAGCGCACAGCCGATTCCGGCACCGGCGCTCAGGGTAAGACTGCGGCGTTCAATAGCCAGTACAGATAGCCAAAGCGCCAGTGCACACAAAAAACCAAACAGGGTTTCCGTGAGGAGATAACCCGTCATGGTGACAGAGTGTGGCCACAGTGCCATCAACAAGCCGGCTGCGCCTAGCCAAGGCGTCGGTAGCCAGCGGCGCGCCGTGACCAGCAGCAGGAGCACGGTAAGAGCGCCCAGCAAAGCCTGGCCGAGCAGTACGGCGGCATACCAATGATCCCAGCTTTGAAAAAACGCCATGCCTAGCGCAAGAAATATGGGGTAACCGGGGTCGCGGAAGCTGTCGCCAAGGACCATGGGTGTATCGGGCGATGCTTTGGAAAAGACGTGATGACGCCACAGGTTCTGGGCATAATTGAAGTAATCCACGGCATCGCCGCGTACTGGATGCAGCACCATGGCTTGGCTGACGTAGTACCAGCGCACCAGCCAGGCGAAGACAAACAATCCGGCGATAAGCAATGAAATGCGCGAAGGACGCGGGAGAGTCGGCAAGGACATGGATGCGCGTATGTTTGAAGGGTTAGGGGCCATCTTGCAGCATGGCGTGATGTTTGTGCGCGCAATGCCTGCTTCAGCCAGCCTCGAGCCGGCAACGGATGCTTGCGCCGTCACGCGGGAGGCACGTAAGTTCTTGTCTCGAAGATCACCGGGGATAGCGATGAAAGCGTGGCTTGCGTCAGGGTTGGGGCTGCTACTGATGGCGTTGTCGACGTGGACTCAAGCGGCCACGCACCCCTTTGGCATCCGCGATCTGGTCATGCTGGAGCGGGTGGACGACCCGCAGCTGTCGCCGGATGGTCGCCTCGCCGCCTTCGGCGTGCGCCGTACGGATTACGAGGCGAACAAGGGCATCCATGCCGTCTACGTGCTCGACCTCGCCCGCGGCGGGCAGCCGGTGCGGCTGGCGGACCAGGCGAGTGCGCCGCGCTGGTCGCCCGACGGACGCGCCCTCTATTACCTGGCGCCCGCCGACGGCACGACGCAGCTGTGGCGCGTGGACTTTGCGTCCGGCAAGCACGGGCCGGACCTCGGCCATCCCGGCGCGCCGGTGCAGCTTACCCGCGCGCCGCTCGACCTTGACGCCTACAAGCTTTCGCCCGACGGCCGGCGCGTGCTGCTCTCCTATGCAGTGTTCACCGACTGCGCCGACCTCGCCTGCACCAAGGAGCGGCTGGACGGCCGCGCCAAGACCAAGGCCAGCGGCACGACCTACGAGCGGCTCTTCGTGCGCCACTGGGACACCTGGGCGGACGGGCGGCGCAGCCAGTTGTTCGTCGCCGCCTTCGATGCGAACGGCCAGCTGCCCGCCGAGCCTACGTGGCTCAGTCGCGGCATCGACGGCGACATCCCGAGCAAGCCGTTCGGCGACGCGGGCGAGTTCGCCTTTTCCCCCGATGGGCAGAGCGTGTATTTCGACGTGCGCATCGCCGGCAACAGCGAGCCGTGGTCGACCAATTTCGACCTCTACCAGGTGCCCGCCGACGGCTCGGCCGCGCCGCGCAACCTGACCGCCGACAATCCGGCCTGGGATGCCTATCCGGTGCCTTCCCCGGATGGCCGCACGCTCTATTACCTGGCGATGAAGGAGCCGGGTTTCGAGGCGGACCGCTTCGCGGTCATGGCGCTGGATCTGGCCAGCGGCGCGAAGCGCGAGGTCGACCCGCAGTGGGACCGCTCGGCCGGCGATCTGGCGGTGTCCGCCGACGGCCGGACGCTCTACGCCACCGCGGACGACCAGGGCCGGCACCCGCTCTTTGCCATCGACGCGGCCAGCGGCAAGGTCACCCGCGTGACCGGCGAGGGCACCGTCGCGGGTTACGCGCTCGCCGGTGACCGGCTGCTGCTGGCGCGCGACGACCTGCGCCATCCGGTCGATCTGTACCTGGCCGATGCGCATGGGCGCGGCCTCAGGCAGGTCACCCGGTTCAATGCCGAGCGGCTCAAGCAGGTGCAGATGGGCGAGGCCGAGTTCTTCACCTTCAAGGGCTGGAACGACGAGCCGGTGCAGGGCTACGTGGTCAAGCCGGTGGGCTACCGGCGCGGGCACAAGTATCCGGTCGCCTTCATCATCCACGGCGGACCGCAGGGCGCGATGAACGACGACTGGAGCTACCGCTGGAACCCGCAGACCTACGCGGGCCAGGGCTTCGCGGTGGTGACGGTGAACTTCCACGGCTCCACCGGCTACGGCCAGGCGTTCACCGATGCGATCTCCGGCGACTGGGGCGGCAAGCCGCTGGAGGATTTGAAGCGCGGCTGGCAGGCGGCGCTCGGCAAGTACGACCTCCTCGACGGCGAGCGCGCCTGCGCGCTGGGTGCGAGCTACGGCGGCTACATGGTGTACTGGATCGCCGGCGTGTGGAATGCGCCGTGGAAGTGCCTGGTCGACCACGACGGCGTGTTCGACACCCGCGCCATGTACTACGACACCGACGAGCTGTGGTTCGAGGAAAAGGAAAACGGCGGCCCGCAGTTCGAGCATCCGGAGAACTACGAGCGCTTCAATCCGCTCAATCACGTGAGCGAGTGGCGCGTGCCGATGCTGGTCGTGCACTCGGGCAAGGACTTCCGCATTCCCGACACCCAGGGTCTGGGCGCGTTCACGGCGCTGCAGCGGCGCGGCATCCCCAGCCAGCTGCTGCACTTCCCCGACGAAAACCACTGGGTGCTCAAGCCGCAGAACAGCGTGCAGTGGCACGACACCGTGAACGCCTGGCTCAAGCGCTGGACCGCGCCGCAGGAGTGAGGCGGCACGTTTCGCCGGACGCCAGAACATGGCGGGGATGCGCCACACCGGCATGGCCTGCCATGGCCGCTGCCTGAAATGCCCGAGCTGCGCGAACCGATGATTCCCTTCGGGGATTTCCGGCTAACGTGGCCCTTTACCGCCACGAGCCCAGCGACGATGCGGTCTATGTGCCGGCCTTCCGGCACCAGAAAGAGGCAGGTCACGGTTGACCGATGCTGCAGGACCGAAGCCTGACGCAGCCGTTGCCACAGCAGCCATGCCCGGCTCTCCATGACACGTGCACGCACAGGCGGGCGTCGCGCCCTCGCGCGCTGATCGCCTGGGCGCGTCGAGCCGTTCTCGCGGACTTGGATACGGCTGCGCGCGGCGCCATGATCTGGCCATCGGTATCTTCCACTGGAAACGCCATGCCCCGTATCGACATCCGGCGCCGCCATGCGCTGCCCCCCGACCAAGCCCGCGCCGCGGTCGAGCAGGTGGCCGCCAAGGTCCGGGACAAGTACGGCGTCGAGGCCCGCTGGCAGGGCGATACGCTCGCCTTCGAGCGGCCCGGGGTGAAGGGCAGCATCGCCGTCGGCGCCGACGAGGTCCGGGTCGTGGTGGAGCTCGGCCTGCTGCTTGGCGCGCTGAAGGGGCCGATCGAGCAGGAAATCCGCCGCCAGCTCGATGCGCGCTTCGGCGCCTGAAAAGCCACAGCATGGGGTCCGTACCGGGGGACACCCGATGGGCAAGGCCGCCGGGCTGGTGGCCATCGGCCGCAAGTCGGTTGTCGGCGCTCGCCAGAAGCCAAGAACAGGCAACCGCATGACCTGCGGCCAGAAGCCACCCCTTTCCGCCTGGGCACCATGTCGGGGGCCTAGAAAAATATGCCCGTTACGGGTATATTTTGGAGGTCAAGATGACGCGCATCCTCAAGAGGAAGGACTTTGCACGGTGGCAGGCGGGCGAGAAACTGCCCGACACTGCCTTGTGCAAGGCAGTCGAGGAGATGGGGAGCGGTCTAATCGACGCGGACCTGGGCGGTCACCTTTACAAGAAACGGGTGGCGCGGCCCGGCGGCGGCAAGAGTGGCGGCTACCGCACCCTGTTGTCGGCCCGAATCGGCGACCGCTATGTGTTCCTGTATGGGTTCCCCAAGAGCGACAAGGCGAACATCACACAGGACGAGAAGATGGCGCTGCAATTTGCCGGCAAGGCGTTCCTGGAACTGTCCCCCGAAGCCTTGTCGAAGGCGTTGCAGGCCAGCGTGTTATTGGAGGTGCATTGTGAGCAAGATCATTGAATCCTTGCGTGGCGACCTGGCTGCGCTCCACGAAGTGGGGGCGATCAGCAAGGTTACGATGCGCGAGTTCGACGCGATCTGCCCGCCCCCGGTGCGGGAGTTCAGCGCTGCCGACATCAAGCGCCTGCGCGAAGGGCTTAAATTCAGCCAGCCGGTGTTCGCACTCCACCTGCACACCACCGCTTCCACTGTGCGCAAGTGGGAGCAAGGCGAAACTCATCCCACGGGTCCTGCGCTCAAACTGCTCAACGTCATCGCCGACAAGGGTTTGCGGGCCATTATTTGAGCAGGTGAACCGTTCCGGGTTTCGTGGAGGCTGTTGGGTTCAAGTCAGGCCTCAGCAGTGGTTGCCTGACTGGCGAGTTGCCGGTGGTAGTTTGCCTCGGCCTGTGCTGGCGGGATATAGCCGATCGATCCGAGCAGGCGGTGGTGGTTGAATCAGGCTACCCATTCGAGCGTGGCCAGTTCCACGGCCTCCCTGCTTTTCCATGGCGCGCGACGGTGATCAGTTCGGCCTGGTAGAGGCCGTTGATGGTCTCGGCGAGCGCGTTGTCGTAGCTGCCGCCCTCGCTCGCCGACGGCTCGATGCCCGTCTCGGCCAGGCGTTCGCTGTAGCGGATGGACACGTATTGCGATCCACGGTCGCTGTGGTGGATCAAAGCGCTGTCTTGCGCTGGTTGGCGGGCGTGGAGGGCCTTCGCGACCCGCGGCGCCGCACAATCTTTGCCCACCGCCGCCGGCGTGGCATACTCGACGGCTTGCGCGACCAGCACGGCCGCGCGTCAGACCGATCCGGTACGCATGGCCAAAGACGACGTCATCGAAATGGAGGGCACGGTCATCGAGACCTTGCCCAACACCATGTTCCGCGTGCAGCTGGAAAACGGGCACGTGATCACCGCCCACATTTCCGGCCGCATGCGCAAGCACTACATCCGCATCCTGACCGGTGACAAGGTGAAGGTGGAGATGACGCCCTACGACCTCACCAAGGGTCGCATCACCTACCGCATGAAGTAAAAACCGGGCGAACGGCGCCGGCGCGGATAGCCGCGGGGCCGGGCGCGCGGCGATCGTCTCGCGCGGGCGCCGATGCCGGGCGCGCCGGTGGCGAGGATCCTTTAAGGATCGGCACCGGCGGCACTTGCACGAGGAAAGCGACTGCAAGGGCGCAGCCGGCAGGCGCGCCGCAACCCTCCCCGCAGAGCGGCGCAGCTGCGCTGGCGGCATCTGTTAGAGTCCGGGCCGTCGTTTCCAAGCCGTCGCCATGCGCATCGCCTTTCCCCATTCGGACCGCGAGGATTTCGCCTGGACGCAGCCGCAGGTGTGCATCGGCACGGCCGCGGACAATGATCTGGTGATCGCGGCGGCGCAGGTCGCGCCGCGGCATCTTTGCCTGCGCCGGGATCGCCGTGGCCTGGTGCTGGAGGTGCAGCGCGGCGCCGGCCGCGTCTACGTGAATGCACGCCCGGTGCGCGAGCGGGCCTTGCTGCGCGCCGGCGACATCATCAGCGTGGGGGAATGCCGGCTGCTGCTGCGCACGGCCTCGCCGGTCGCCGAACGGGTGCCGGAAAAGCTGCCCGCCGAGGCCCGCGATACGATCGCCGTGCGGGCATTGGCCGGCCCGCTGTACGGCCGCGTGCTGGCGGTGCGCGAGCGCCTGGCGCTCGGCCCGCACGGTCGCCTGCCGCTGGAGTTGCCGCAGGGCGGCGCGGCCACGCTGGTGTTCGTCTGGCGCGACGGCGCCGTCTGGCTGGAGGCCGAGGGGCTTCCCGCGGCCCATCCGCTGCGCGTCAACGGCTGGCCGGTCGATCCGCCGTTGCCGCTCGAGGCGGGGGACCAGATCGGCCTGGCCATGCATCGCCTGGTGCTGGACGTGCCCTGGCCGCGTGAGGCCGCCGAGCCCGCCGCCGCGCCTGCGCGCTTGCCCCTGCCGGAGGACGAGGCCGGGCCGCGCGGCGAGGTGTGGTGGCTGATCGTGACCGCCGCGGTGCTCGCGCTCGGCATCGCCCTGATGCTGTTCTTGCGCTTCGGCTCGGCGCATTGACGCTGGCTTGTTGCGCGGCGTCATAATGCCGCTCGGCTTCGACGGCATGGGCGGCGACACGTGAGGGCTTGGAATTTCAGTGCGGGACCGGCGGCGTTGCCGCAGGCGGTGCTCGAGCGCGCGCAGCGCGAGCTCATGGACTGGAACGGCAGCGGCGCCTCGGTGATGGAGCAGTCCCACCGCGGCAAGCGCTTCATCGCCATGGCCGAGCAGGCCGAGGCCGACCTGCGCGAGCTCGCCGCGATCCCGGACGACTACGCCGTGCTGTTCCTGCAGGGCGGCGCCACCCAGCATTTCGCGCAGATCCCGATGAACCTGGCCGGCGAAGGCGAGCGCGCGGACTACATCGTCACCGGCCACTGGGGCGAGAAGGCGGCCAGCGAGGCGGCGCCGTACGTGGCGGTCAACATCGCCGCCAGCGGCAAGGCCGGGCAATACCGCGGCCTGCCGCCACGCGAGAGCTGGCGGCTGGACCCGCGCGCGGCCTACGTGCACTACACGCCCAACGAGACCATCCACGGCGTCGAGTTCCGCGACGTGCCGGAGGTCGGCGAGGTGCCGCTGGTGGCCGACATGTCCTCGGACATCCTCTCCGCGCCCATCGACGTCAAGCGTTTCGGGCTGATCTACGCCGGCGCGCAAAAGAACATCGGTCCTTCCGGCCTGGTGGTGATGATCGTGCGCCGCGACCTGCTGGCGCGGCCAGGTCGGCCGATGGCCAAGATCTTCCGCTACGCCGAGCACGCCGCCCAGCATTCCATGCTCAACACCCCCAACACCTGGGGCTGGTACATCGCCGGGCTCACCTTCCAGTGGCTGAAGGCGCAGGGCGGGCTGGCGGCGATGGCCGCGCGCAACCGCGCCAAGGCCGAGGCGCTGTATGCCGCCATCGACGGCTCGGGCGGCTACTACGTCAATCCGGTGGACCCGGCCGCGCGCTCGCGCATGAACGTGCCGTTCACCCTGCGCGATGCGGCGCTGGACGCGGCCTTTCTCGCCGAGTCCGAAGCGGCGGGCCTGCTCGCGCTCAAGGGGCACAAGGCACTCGGCGGCATGCGTGCATCGCTCTACAACGCGGTGCCGATGGAGGCCGTCCAGGCGCTGGTCGACTTCATGGCCGATTTCGCCCGCCGCCACGGCTGAAACGAACCTTGCGGCCCTCCGGGCAAGCCGCTAAAAGCCATCCAGACGTCTGGACTTCCATCCATCCATGGGCGAACCATGAGCGAAGACAAGAAATCCTTGAGCGAGGTGCGCGAGCGCATCGACGCCATCGACCGGCAGATCCAGGAACTGATCTCCGAACGCGCCCGCCGCGCCAAGGAGATCGCCAAGGTGAAGGGCGAGGGCCTGCCGGCGATCGACTACTACCGGCCCGAGCGCGAGGCGCACGTGCTGCGCATGGTGGTCGACCGCAACCAGGGGCCGCTGTCCGACGCCGAGATGGTGCGGCTGTTCCGCGAGATCATGTCCTCGTGCCTGGCGCAGGAGCAGCCGCTCAAGGTCGGCTATCTCGGTCCCGAGGGCACCTTCAGCGAGCAGGCCGTGCACAAGCACTTCGGCCATGCCGCCTACGGCCTGCCGCTCGGCAGCATCGAGGAGGTATTCCAGGAAGTGGCCGCCGGCCATGCCGATTTCGGCGTGGTGCCGGTGGAGAACTCGGGCCAGGGCATGATCCAGGTGACGCTGGACATGTTCCTCACCTCCGACGCGCGCATCTGCGGCGAGATCGAGCTGCGCGTGCATCAATGCCTGCTCTCGCAGAGCGGCCGGCTGGAGGATGTCCGGCGCGTGTTCGCGCACGCGCAGTCGCTGCAGCAGTGCAAGACCTGGCTGCGCGTGAACCTTCCCGAGGCCGAACGCAGCGCGGTGAGCAGCAATGCCGAGGCGGCGCGGCTGGCCCGGCACACGGACGATGCCGCCGCCATCGCCGGCGAAACCGCGGGCAAGGTCTACGGGCTCAAGGTGATCGCGCGAGGCATCGAGGACCGTGCCGACAACACCACCCGTTTCCTGGTCATCGGCCGCTCGCTGTTCCCGCCTTCCGGCAACGATCGCACCTCGCTGCTCATCACCGTCAACGACAAGCCCGGCGCGCTGTACGACGTCTTGAGCCCGTTTGCCCGTCACGGCGTCAGCATGAACCGCATCGAGTCGCGGCCGGCGCACACCGGCAAGTGGCAGTACGCCTTCTTCATCGACGTTTCCGGCCACATCGAGGACCCGCCGCTGCAGGCGGCGCTGCGCGACATGGGCGCGCTGGCCGCGCAGGTGCGGGTGCTCGGTTCCTACCCGGTGGCGTTGCCGTGAGCGGCGCGTCGCGGATCGACTGGCGCAGCCGCGCCGGCGGACCCTTGCGCGGCGAGCTCACGGTGCCGGGCGACAAGTCGGTCTCGCACCGCGCGCTGATGCTGGGATCGATCGCGCAGGGCACCACGCGCATCCGCGGTTTCCTGGAAGGCGAGGACACCCGCGCCACCGCGGCCGTCATGGCGCAGCTCGGCGTGAGGATCGAGGCGCCGAGCGACGGCGAGCGCATCGTGCACGGCGTGGGTCTGGATGGCCTGCGCGGCAGTCCGCAGCCGCTCGATTGCGGCAACGCCGGCACCGGCATGCGCCTGCTCGCCGGCCTGCTCGCCGGGCAGCGCTTCGACAGCACGCTCATCGGCGATGCCTCGCTCTCGCGCCGGCCGATGCGCCGCGTCACCGAGCCGCTCGCCCGCATGGGCGCACGCATCGACACGCGGGACGGCCTGCCGCCGCTCATCATCCACGGCGGCCGGCGCCTGCACGGCATCCGCTACGAACTGCCGGTGGCGAGCGCGCAGGTGAAGTCGGCGCTGCTGCTCGCCGGGCTCTATGCCGAAGGCGTGACCGAGGTGATCGAGCCGCATCCGACCCGCGACTACACCGAGCGCATGCTCGCCGCCTTCGGCTGGCCGATCGATTTTTCGCCCGGCCACGCGCGGCTCGAAGGCGGCCATGCCTTGCATGCGGTCGACGTCGACGTGCCGGCGGATTTCTCCTCGGCCGCGTTTTTTCTCGTCGCCGCCAGCCTCGTGCCGGGCTCCGAGCTGCGCCTGCGCGCGGTCGGCCTCAACCCGCGGCGTATCGGCCTGCTGCACGCACTCCGGCTGATGGGCGCGGACATCCGCATCGAGCACGAACGCAGCAGCGGCGGCGAGCCGGTCGGCGACCTCGTGGTGCGCCACGCGCCGCTGCGCGGCATCGAGCTGCCGGAGGCGCTGGTGCCGGACATGATCGACGAGTTCCCGGCCTTCTTCATCGCCGCCGCCGTCGCCCGCGGCACTACCGTCGTGCGTGGCGTCGCCGAGTTGCGGGTGAAGGAATCCGACCGCCTCGCCGCGATGGCCGCCGGCCTGCGCGCGCTGGGCATCGCGGTCGAGGAAAGCCCGGACGGCGCGGTGATCCACGGCGGCGCGCTGCATGGCGGACGCATCGACAGCCGCGGCGATCACCGCATCGCGATGAGCTTCGCCATCGCCGGCCTCGTCGCCGACGGCGAGGTGTCGATCGAGGATTGCGCCAACGTGGCGACCTCCTTCCCTGGCTTCGTCGACTTGGCCAACGGCTGCGGCTTCGCCCTCCAGACCTGCGTCTGATCGTCACAGACATGAAGGTTTGGTGACATCATCGATAAAATGTGTGATTCACATCACATAACGGGAGGGTGTCATGGATCTGGATCAGGCGATCAACAAGCACGTCGAGTGGAAGGTCAAGCTGCGCAGCGCCATCGCCAAGCAGGAAAAGCTGGATGCGGCGACCTCGCCCGGGACGACTGCTGCGATCTTGGCCGCTGGCTTTATGGCGAGGCCCGGGCCAAATACGCCACGCTTCCCGCCTACACCGCATGCGTCGAAAAACACCGGACTTTCCATCGCGAGGCGGGAAAGGTGGCCGAGACGATCAATGCCGGGTTCTATACCCAGGCCGAGGCGATGCTCGGTGTGGGCACGCCTTACAGTCAGGCCTCGAACGAAACCTGCAGCGCCATCCGTGCGCTCAAGAAAGACGCGCGCGTGACCGCGGGAGCTTGATCCCATGGACCTCAAAGACGCCATCGACAAGCACGTCAGCTGGAAGGTCAAGCTGCGCAGCGCCATCACCAAGCAGGAAAAGCTGGATGCGGCCACCATCGCCCGGGATGATTGCTGCGAGCTCGGCCGCTGGCTTTACGGCGAGGGGCGGAGCAAATACGCCGCCTTGCCGGCGTTCGCCCAGTGCGTCGAAAAGCATCGGCGGTTTCATGCCGAAGCCGGCCAGGTGGCCGAGGCGATCAATGCCGGACTCTATACCCAGGCCGAAGGCCTGCTCGGCGCCGGCTCGCCCTACAGCCAGGCCACCAACGAAACCTGCAATGCCATCCGGCTGCTGAAGAAAGAGGCCGGCATCTAAAATGCCGCAAGGCGCGCCCTTCATCGTTGCCATTCCTGCCCGCTACGGCTCCACGCGGCTGCCGGGCAAGCCGCTGCGGACCATCGCCGGCGTGCCGATGGTGGTGCGGGTGGCCGAGCGGGCGCTGCAGGCCGGCGCGGCACAGGTGCTGGTGGCCACGGACGATGCGCGCATCGCCGGGGCGCTGGCCGGACGCGGCGTCGAGGTGTGCATGACCCGCGCCGATCATGCTTCCGGCAGTGACCGCCTGGCCGAGTGCGCCACGCACTACGGCTGGGCCGACGACACCATCGTGGTCAACCTGCAGGGCGATGAGCCGTTCGCGCCGCCCGCCGGCATCCGCGCGGTCGCGCAGGCCTTGGCCGATGACGATGCGCCGATGGCGACGCTGGCCACGCCGATCGCCGAGGCGCATGAGCTGTTCGACCCGCACGTGGTGAAGCTGGTGTGCGACGTCCGCGGCCGCGCGCTGTATTTCAGCCGGGCGCCGCTGCCGTGGGCGCGCGACGCCTTCGCGCTGAGCCGCGAGTCCCTGCCCGAGGGCGTGCCGTTCCTGCGTCACATCGGCATCTATGCCTACCGCGCGGGTTTCCTGAAGCGCTACGCCGCGCTGCCGCGCACGCCGCTGGAGCAGGCCGAGGCGCTGGAGCAGCTGCGCGTGCTCGAACACGGCCACGCCATCGCCGTGCGGCTGACACCCGAGCCGTTTCCGCCCGGCATCGACACCGAGGCGGATCTGGTCCGCGCCGAGCGCTGGCTCGATCGGTGAGTCAGCGCCGTCCGCGCAGCATGGCGACGAAGACGCCGGTCAGCGCGATACCCAGCACCAGGCCGATGCCCGCGCCCCACAGCGCGCCGCGATCGCCCCAGCCGAAATAGCCGACGGCGACGCCGAGCAGAAACACGATCGGAATCGGTAGACATCCCACGGAGGCAGCTCCTTGCACGAGGCTTGTCGTGGCGCCATCTTGGCCCTTGCCACGTGCAGGAAACGGCTAGAATTTCCCCATGCAGTCTGCCCCCTCCGTGCCCTTCGACGGCAAGGCCTTCGTCCGCACGCTCCCCAGTTCGCCCGGCGTCTACCGCTACTTCGATGCGGCGGGCGAGCTGCTCTACGTCGGCAAGGCCGGCAACCTGAAGAAGCGCGTCGGCAGCTATTTTTTAAAGCCGCGGATGGAACCGCGCATCGCCGCGATGATCGCGCAGATCGCCCGCTGCGAGATCACCGTGACCCGCACGGAAGGCGAGGCGCTGCTTTTGGAATCGCAGCTCATCAAGTCGCTCAAGCCGCGCTACAACATCATGTTGCGCGACGACAAGAGCTATCCGTACATCTATCTTTCCGGCGGCGAGGATTTTCCGCGGCTGGCTTTCCACCGCGGCGCGCGCAACCTGCCCGGCCGCTTCTTCGGGCCGTATCCCAGCGCCTTCGCGGTGCGCGAGAGCCTCAACCTGATGCAGAAGCTGTTCAAGGTGCGCCAGTGCGAGGACAGCTATTTCAGGAACCGCTCGCGGCCGTGCCTGCAATACCAGATCGGTCGCTGCACCGCCCCGTGCGTGGGGCTGATCGATGTCGAGACTTACCGCGAGGACGTGCGTCACGCCGAGATGTTCCTGGAAGGCCGCTCCAGCGCGGTGATCGACGAGCTCGCCGCGGCGATGGACGCGGCCAGCGCCAGGCTCGACTTCGAGCGCGCCGCCGCATTGCGCGATCAGGTCGCCGCGCTGCGCAAGCTGCAGGCCGAACACCACGTGCACGGCGCCAGCGCGGACATGGACGTGATCGCCTGCCGCATCGAGGCCGACCAGGCCTGCGTCAGCGTGCTGTTCTTCCGCAACGGCATCAGCCTGGGCACGCGCGATTTCTTTCCGCGCCTGCCGCTGGATGCGACGCCGGCGGACCTGCTGGCGCAATTCGTCGCGCAGTTCTACCTGGAGCGGCCGGTGCCGCGGGAGCTGGTGCTCGGCGCGCCGATCGCCGAGGCGGAGCTGCTCGCGCAGATGCTCGCCGAGCAGAGCGGCCATGCGGTGGCGATCAAGACCCGCGTGCGCGGCGAACGTGCGCAGTTCCTGCAACTGGCCGAGCGCAACGCGCAGGCCGCGCTCACCTCGCGGCTGGCCAGCCGGCAGACGCTGGGCGCGCGTTTCGCCGACCTCGCGCGCGTGCTGGAGCTGGAAGAACCGCCGCGGCGCATCGAGTGCTTCGACATCAGTCATACCCGCGGCGAGGCGACGGTCGCCTCGTGCGTGGTGTTCGGGCCGGAAGGGCCGGAAAAGTCGCACTACCGGCGCTTCAACATCGCCGGCATCACCCCGGGCGACGACTACGCGGCCATGCACCAGGCGCTCACCCGGCGCTTCCGCAAGGTGGCCGAGGGCGAGGGCGCGCGGCCGGACCTGCTGCTGATCGACGGCGGCAGCGGCCAGGTGGCGCAGGCGCTGGACGTGCTGCGGGAGCTGGGCGTCGATGGCGTGCGCGTGGTCGGCGTGGCCAAGGGGCCGGGCCGGCGTGCCGGCGAGGAGACCCTGGTGCTCGCCGATGCCGGACGCGAGCTCCACCCGGGCAGCGCCTCGCCGGCGTTGCATCTGGTCGCCGCGGTGCGCGACGAGGCCCATCGCTTCGCCATCGGCGGCCATCGCCGCCGCCGCGAGAAGGCGCGCACGCAAAGCGTGCTGGAAGAAGTCCCCGGCATCGGCGCGCGCCGCCGCGCGGCCCTGCTCAAGGCCTTCGGCGGCCTGGCCGGGGTCGAGGCCGCCGGCGTCGAGGAACTGAGCCGCATCAAGGGCATCGACCGCGGCCTGGCCGAACGCATCTACGCGGCCCTGCATGGCTGACCGGCCGCATGCCGTGTCAAACTCGACCCACGACGGACGCCTGCCATGCACATCAATCTGCCCACCTGGCTCACCCTGTTTCGTGTCGCCCTGCTGCCGGTGATGGTGCTGGTGTTCTACCTGCCGTTCCGCGGCCACAACCTCACCGCGGCCATCGTGTTCGTGCTCGCCGCGGTCACCGACTGGTTCGACGGCTTTCTCGCCCGTCGGCTCAACATGACTTCGGCCTTCGGTGCCTTCCTCGATCCGGTCGCCGACAAGCTGATGGTGACGGTGACCCTGTTCCTGCTGGTCGAGGCCCATCGCGACGGCTGGTCCGGCATCGTCATGGCGGTCACCGCGGCGGTGATCGTCGGCCGCGAGATCAGCGTGTCCGCATTGCGCGAATGGATGGCCGAACTGGGCCGGCGGGCGACGGTCAAGGTGGCCTTCATCGGCAAGCTCAAGACCGTGATGCAGATGGTCGCGCTGGTGGTGCTGATCCTGCAGCACGAAAAGGAAGCCAAGCTGCTCAGTCTGTACAACATCGGCGAGTGGCTGCTGGTGATCGCCGGCGCGCTCACCATCTGGTCGGGCCTGCATTACCTCCTCGCGGCCTGGCCCTACCTGCGCGAACCGATCGCCGACCGCGAGGCTTGACGCGCGGTCGGCAATCGCTAGAATCGCCGTTCCTACGCGGGAATAGCTCAGTTGGTAGAGCACGACCTTGCCAAGGTCGGGGTCGCGAGTTCGAGTCTCGTTTCCCGCTCCAATTTATGATCTACAGACTTCCACTGACGTCTGTAAGTCATTGAAAAGAGGAGCTTCGGCTCCTTTTTTCATTCCAGCGAAAGCCACGGAAGTCCACTGACAGCCACCATTTTTGAGGCCAAAAACAAGGCCAAAGAATGCGGGTCGTGCCGGTTCCGGGTTGTTGCTGGGGTTGGATCGGGATGACAAGCAGCATCGGGCCTAAGTCCAAGACTTAGGAGCTTGATGATGACACTCTCTGATCTGACCGTGCGGCAAGCCAAGGCCGCCGAGAAAACCTACAGCATCCCCGACACCGATGGCCTCGGCCTGGTGGTCGCCCGCACCGGCGGCAAGTCGTGGCATTTGCGCTATTACTGGCTCGGCAAGCAAAAGCGCATCTCCCTGGGGAACTACCCCGAGATCGGTTTGCGCGAAGCGCGCACCTTGCGCGACGAAGCCCGGGCGCTTCTGGCAAAGGGCGTCAACCCCCATACCGATCGGAAACAGAAGCGACACGCGGTCAAGCTTGCGGCCGACTACACCTTCAAGGCCGTCTTCGATGCGTGGGTCGAGCATCGCCGCAAGGAAATCAAGGAGGGCAGGAACAGCACGCTGTCGCAAATCCTGCGGATCTTCAACAAGGACGTGCTGCCTAGCCTCAAGCAGATGTCGATCTACGACATTCGCCGGCCCCAACTCCTGGGCGTCCTGGCGAGGATCGAGGAGCGCAAGGCGTTCACCACTGCCGAGAAGGTCCGCACCTGGCTGGGGCAGTTGTTCCGCTATGCCCTCGTCATCGTGGAGGGGCTGGAAGCCAATCCGGCCTCCGACCTGGACGTGGTGGCCGAGCCCAAGCCCCCGGTGAACCACAACCCCTACCTGCATCTTCCGGAGCTTCCCGAGTTCCTGCACAAGCTCAGGCTCTACAACCCTCGTGGTTGGCAGACCCAACTCGGCATCCGGCTGCTGTTCCTGACCGGCGTGCGTACCGGCGAGCTGCGGCTGGCGACCCCGGACCAGTTCGATCTCGACCGTGGCCTGTGGATCATCCCGCCGCAGATCGTCAAGCAACTCCAAGACGAGATGCGCAAGGCCGGCAAGCGCCCGCAGGACGTTCCGCCCTACATCGTGCCGTTGTCCGTGCAGGCCATCGAGATCGTGCGCTACCTGTTGGGTGTGATGAGGCCGGCCCAGGTCCATCTGCTCACGCACCGCAGCGAACTCAAGAAGCGCATCAGCGAGAACACCCTCAACGCGGCCTTGAAACGAATGGGCTACGAGGATCAACTGACCGGTCACGGCATCCGCGGAACCATCTCGACGGCGCTCAACGAGATCGGCTATCCCAAGATTTGGGTGGACGCGCAGCTTTCGCACTCGGACCCGAACAAGGTGAGTTCGGCCTACAACCACGCCAAGTATGTTGAGCCGCGCCGCCGGATGATGCAGGACTGGGCGGATCGTCTCGATCTGCTCGAACAGGGCCAAGTGGAAGCGGCCAGCGCGCACCTCACGATCCATATCGAGGGCGTGCCGGCCATGGCAGAGGAGGACAAGCCCAACACCATCGTCGCTGCTGCTTCTGCGGCATCCGTTCCGCCTGTGGTGGCCGAACCCATCGTCGTGACGCCAAACGACGGGGGAATCACATTCCAGCGACTGTCGCAGGTACCACCGCCCCCGACGCATGCGCCAGAGCCGGAGGTGTCTGTCATCCAGCGCGAGCGCGAGGAAATGCTGGTCATCTACGAATCGCCGAGCAGTCTGCCGGTCCCGCTGTTCGGCAAGTTGGCCGGGAAGTCCAAGGACCAGATCAACCGCGAGCTGAAGGCGGGCAAGCTGCTGTCCATCAGCTTGGGCAACCGCGGGCAACGCGTGCCCGACTGGCAGCTGGTACCCCTCAAGCACAAGCTGGCACAGGTGCTCATGAACCAGTGCCCGCATGCGGATCCGTGGGACCTGTACCGGATGCTGACCCGCCCACATCCGGACCTGGGTGATCGCGCAGCCATCGACATCGTGACACCAGGAAATTTGGGCATGGTCGTGCGGGTCATCGCGGGCACCCAGCAGCAGCCAAACAGGCCCGGACCTGACTCGTCTGTGCAAGGTATTCCAGAGGAGACTCGCCAGCGCATTCAACGGTTGCTAAATGATGCGGCAATGCTCGAAAGTGCCTGACGCTGTTGGCGCGCATCCAGAACTGACCCACTTTCGGCGGTGATGCGCGGGTAAAACTGACCCACCTGAAGCCCACATCCTGAGCATCTTTTGCTCGGGGGATTTCAGGAGTGATCACCATGGTCATGTTGGCCAAGATCCGGCGGATGCATTTCCGCGATGGCCTGCCGCTGCGCGAGATCGCCAAGCGCACGGGCCTATCCCGCAATACCATCCGGCGATGGCTGCGCAGCGGCCAGTCCGAGCCGGTCTATCCCAGGCGAGCCTCGCCCTCCCGGCTCGATCCCTACCGGTCCCAGTTGGAGACGTGGCTGCGTGCCGACAGCCATCGTCCCCGGCGGGAACAACGCACCGCCAAGGTGCTGTTCTCGCAGTTGCAGGCGATCGGCTATCCGGGCACCTACACCCGGGTGACGGCCTTCATCCGCCAGTGGAAGGCGGCCGGCGGCGCCAGCCGCCGCCCGGCCTTCGTGCCGTTGCACTTTCCTCCGGGTGAAGCCTTCCAGTTCGACTGGAGCCGCGAGTACGCCTTCGTCGGCAGCCACGCCAAGATGCCGCTGGATCTCGCCCACGTGAAGCTGGCCTGCAGCCGCGCCTTCTGGTTGGTGGCCTATCCCACCCAGAGCCACGAGATGCTGTTCGATGCTCATACCCAGGCGTTTACCGCCTTCGGTGGCGTGCCGCGCCGCGGCATCTACGACAACATGAAGACGGCGGTGGACGGGATCGGCCAGCACCGGGAACGGCGGGTCAACGCCCGCTTCCACGCCATGACCAGCCACTACCTGTTCGCCGCGGAGTTCTGCAACCGCGCCGCGGGTTGGGAGAAGGGGCGGGTCGAGAAGAACGTGCAGGACCGGCGCCGACAGATCTGGATCGAGGCCGGGGCCCGCCACTGGCCAGATCTGGACACCCTCAACGCCTGGCTCGCCAGCGAGTGCCGCGCCGCTTGGCCGATGCAGGCGCATCCGGATGCCTCCGACATCACCGTGGCCGAAGCTCTGGAGGACGAACAGCCCCACCTGATGCCGATGCCCGCGCCCTTCGACGGCTACATCGAGCGGCCGGTGCGGGTCAGTTCGACCGCGCTGGTCAGCTTCCAGCGCAACCGCTACAGCGTGCCGTGCGAACACGCCCACGCCGTCGCCAGCCTGCGCGTGTATCCCTTCGAACTGGCCGTGGTGGTCGGCGAGGCCGAGGTCGCCCGCCACCGGCGCAGCTTCGAGCGTGATCGGGTCCACTACGACTGGCAGCACTACATCGCCCTGGTCCAGCGCAAGCCGGGGGCACTGCGTGACGGCGCGCCGTTCCTGTCCATGCCCGATCCGCTGCGCAAGCTGCAGCAGGTGTTGCTGCGCCAGCCTCACGGCGACCGCGCCATGGCCCAGGTGCTGGCCGCCGTACCCGTGCACGGGCTCGAAGCGGTACTGGTGGCGGTGGAACTGGCACTCGAGTCCGGCCTGGTGCGCGCCGACCACGTGCTCAACGTGCTGGGGCGATTGCAGCATCCGGACCGCACGATCGAGACGGTCGCCTCGCGAGTGACGCTGCGTCATCCGCCGGTGTCCGATCCGGCCCGCTACGACGCCCTGCGGGAGGCAGATCATGTCGACGCCTGACCTGCCGCTGCGCATGCAGCAGCTCAAGCTGCACGGCATGGCCAGCCAGTGGCCCGAACTGCTGGCCAAGATGCGCCTGCACACCATGGAGCCCGAACACTGGATGGCCGAACTGCTGCAGGCCGAGTCCGCCGAACGGCAGGTTCGTGCCCAGGCCAACCAGATGAAGGCCGCACGTTTCCCCGTCCATCGTGACCTGCTCGGGTTCGACTTCGCGGCCAGTCCCGTTGATCGCGCACTGGTCGAACGACTCCACCAGGGTGACTTCATCCACACCCCCGAGAACGTCGTCCTTGTCGGTGGACCGGGCACCGGCAAGACCCACCTGGCCACCGCCATCGGCATCCAGGCCGTGCGCCAGCATCGCCTGCGCGTGCGCTTCTTCTCCACCATCGAACTGGTCAATGCGCTGGAGAAGGAACAGGCCCAGGGCAAGGCCGGGCAGATCGCCCTGCGCCTGACCTATGCCGACCTGGTCATCCTCGATGAACTGGGCTACCTGCCGTTCACCCCCTCAGGCGGCGCGCTGCTGTTCCACCTGATCAGCAAGCTCTACGAGCGCACCAGCCTCGCCATCACCACCAACTTGGCCTTCTCCGAATGGGGTCAGGTGTTCGGCGACGCCAAGATGACCACCGCGCTGCTGGATCGCATCACCCACCACTGCCACATCCTGGAGACCGGCAACGACTCCTGGCGGCTGCGCAACAGCACCGCCGCCAACAAGACCAAAGCCAGAATCAGGGCAAAGGAGGCCACCACCCAGACCACCAACTGATACCCTCAGCCCCGTACACCGGGTGGGTCAAAGTTCAACGCGCAGCCTGGGTCAGTTTTAAGTGCGCGCCAACAGACGTTGGCAGCGGGGGAGCCGCTGAGGTGGCCGGCGCGCCATTGGGCGACGCCCCATCCAACGGCAATACCGGCAGCAACCAGCGTCAAGCCGGCAAGGATGTTTCTCGAAGAGGTATTCATGGCGAGGGTCTCCACTCAGTCCGCGATCAGGCTGTTCAGTCGGGCGACGAGGCTGTCGCGCTGCGCTCCAAGGTCGATCAGACGCATGCGCGTCTCCAGCACCTGGGCGCGTGCACTGAGCACAGCGCTCAGGTCCCCCTTGGCGGATCGGTAGTTGCTCAATGCAAGCGCCGCTCGGTTCCGTACCAGTTGCAAGCCGGCGGTCTGCAGGCGGTCGATCTGGCTGTTCAACGCTTGGAGTTCGGCGGCGCTGTCGTCCAGCTCCTGCAAATGCCGCCGCGCCACGTCTTCGCGTTCGGCGTCCAGACGTTCCAACTCGTGCCGTTTTGCCTCGATCATGGGCACTTGGCGTCGATCCTTCTGCCAAGGCAGATCGAATGTCACCTGAAATGACACCATGTCGCCCCATCGGCGATCACGCCGGCTATAGGCTATCTCCCAGGCCCAATCGCCGCGGGTCTCTGATTGGGCTTCGCGGGACTCGGCCCGGGCCATGCTTTGCATCGCCGGATAGAGTTCAAGCTCCGCGTGATTCGCCAGTTCTGTGCGCAGTTGCGCGACGGGGCGAGTGAGCGGGCCTGGATCGCCTTGCAGTGCTTCGTCGGCCCTGGAGCCCACCCAGCGCCGCAACGCGGCCCTGGCCTTGGCCCGGTCCCGCTGTAGATCGTCACGGCGGTCCGTGAGTGTCAGCGCCTCCTGTTCCGCGACCAACAGATCGCCAGCCTGGGCGGTGCCGCCGGCGACGCGAGCGGGGAGACTGTCTTGCAGGCGCTGGTTCTCCGCGAGCAGTTCCGTCAGCAGTATCTCCCGTTGCTCCACCGCCTGCGCGGCGATCCACGCCAGGCTGAGTTCCTGGCGGATCTGCAATCGCTGCAAAACCAGCGCCGCGCGTTCTCGATCCACACGCGCCTGCGCGCTGGCGACCTGGGCGTCGCGCTTGGCCCTGTTGGGCACTTCCTGCATGAGCGCCAAGCGCTGCATCGTCATGGATTCGCGCGTCATGCTCCAGCGATCCATGCCGCTGATGGGGTAGTTTTCGATGCCGAGCGAGAGCTTGGGGTCGGGCAGCGAGCCTGCTGCCTTCTGCACGGATTCGGCGACGTTAACCTGCAACTGCTGCGCGCTTATGCGTGGGCTCTGCTGCTCCGCGATAAGGCGTGCCTCAGCAAAATCGAGGGCGTAGGCTACAGGCGAGACAAGCGCACTGCCCGCCAACGCGATGCTGATAGCTTTCAGACGATGCACTCGCATCGAGGCCGGCGTTGTGCCTCGGCCGTACGCCGACGGGCGCCCCTCGGGGGCGCCAAAAAAGGGAGTAAACATGGTTGTCCTCGGAATTGGTATTCACGAAATCACGTGGTCTGCCGCATCGGTGCGCGGCGAGCACGGACACATAAATCAATTCCGCAGGACTTGGAACGTGAGGTAGATCGGCGGAAAGCCCGCGCGGGGATTGGGAGGAATGTAGGTAACGTGCCGCCTGAGAACGTGTTCAAAGTCTCGCCCTCTTGATGTGAGAAGCTCGCTGGGTGAGAAAAGGCTACCCCAGCGACATCAAGCGCGAGCAGTTCGAGGTGATCCGGCCATTGCTGGAGAGTGCGCGCAGAAAGACTGCCCCACGCAAAGTGGAGCTGTACGAGGTGTTCTGCGCCGTGCTGTACCTGCTGCGCACGGGCTGTCAGTGGCGGGCACTGCCCAGCGACTTTCCCAAATGGCGCACCGTGCACTCGTACTTTGCCATCTGGAGCGAGCCACGCGAGGGTGGCAGCCTGCTGGAGCAGGCATTAAAAAAATCAGGTTGGCGCGGCCCGCGAGAAACTGGGGCGCAACGCCTGCAGCACGCTCTTGATCGTGGACGCGCAGAGCGTGAAGAACACGGACACGGCGGGCTTGAAGGGCTATGACGCAGGCAAGAAGGTCTCGGGCATCAAGCGCCACATCGCGGTGGACACCCAGGGATTGCCGCATGCGATAGCGGTGACCACGGCCGAGGTGACGGACCGCAAAGGCGCACTGCAGGCGCTACAGCGCTGCAAGCCCCGGTTGAGCCGGCTACAAAGCCTGCTGTGCGATGCAGGCTACATCGGTCGGCCGTTCGCGCAAGGCGTGCAGCAGATTCTGGGAGGGCATGTGACGGTGCAGATCGCCAAGAGAAGCGAGCTTCACACTTTCAAAGTGATGCCCAAGCGCTGGGTCGTGGAACGCAGCTTTGCCTGGCTGGACAAGAACAGGAGGCTGTGGAAGAACTGCGAGCGATGGCTCAACACCAGCCTGCAGTTCGTCCACTTGGCATTCTTGGTGCTCTTGCTCAAAAGACTTTGAACACGCTCTGAGGGCTACCCGGTCGAGAACCAACCCGGGCAGCGAGTTGGCGAGCCACATCACGTGCGCCGCGAGAAACTGAATGTCCAGCCCCTGCCATGAAAGCGCCGACTCCCGATCGCCACTGCAATGAGCGTGGCACAACTGTGGCGCTTCGCTGTCCATGGAATCAGGCATGCCGGTGCAATCCGACATTGGCAACTTGTCAGCCTGCTGCATCGAGATCGTGGCACGCATTTGCGTGGTTTCCACAGATGCCCTCGGGTCTGGCTTGGGACAGACGTACATCGCCATCGCAACCTGCGAGAAAAGCAAGGTTACGACTAGGCCGCTGGTAATCCAGCGGCTCCATCTTGCGAGAAGGCGCCTTAAGCCGATCATGCGGACATACTATTGGAAGTTGTAGGGAGTTGAATTGATCAAGGTCAGTTTCCAGGATGAATTGATGCGTCTGGACGGCGCCTTGGCCCGAACCGGCACCCGCTGCAAATCCACCGGCAAGGGCGGGCACCGCACGTGGTTGTCATGCTTTACGCGCCTCGGCAACTCGCAAGGCTCTAAGCTCAAATCGATCAGCTACAAGATTCGTCTGTCCCGAGAGTCGCTGCAGGTGCGTAATGACCTCGTAGGGGCCATCGGCTATTGGGCGCGTGCAGATTCCGTGACCTGCCCCCTTTCTCAGGGCCACTAGCTACTTAGTAGAGTCCAGGTTGGGGAGCATACCGCTCCGGTGGGTCAGGTTTCGATCAGCGGTCGAACCAGTCAAGGCACCTTCGTTGCGCAGCGCGGCGGCGAACTCGGCAGGCGTGCATTTGGGCAGTGAGCTGTGCGGACGCACCTCGTTGTAGTCCTTGCGCCAGATGGCGATTACCGCCCGTGCGTGCTCGAGCGAGATAAACCAGTTTTCGTTCAAGCATTCGTCCCGGAACTTGCCGTTGAAGCTCTCCACATAGGCGTTCTGCGTGGGTTTCCCTGGCTGGGTCAGCACAAGCGTCACGCCGTTGGCGGTCGCCCACTGGTCCAGCGCCCGGCCGGTAAACTCGGGTCCCTGGTCGGTCCTGATCGCCGCGGGGTAGCCGCGGAAACGGCATACCGCATCCAGGATGTCGGCCACGTTCTGGCCATTTATCCTCCGGCCGACGGCGATTTCCACCGCTTCCTTGGTGCAATCGTCCACCACCGTCAGGCACTTGATCGGGCGCCCGTTGGCCAGGGCGTCGAAGACGAAGTCCATCGACCAGGTGTGGTTGGGCCCCGACGGCAGCTGCAGCGGACGGCGCTCGACGGCCACGCGATCGCGCTTGCGGCGCTTGCGCACCGCCAGGCCAGCGTTGCGGTACAGCCGGTAGATTCGCTTGTGGTTGGCGATCCAGCCCTCCCGTTCCAGCAGGATGTGCAGCCGTCGGTAGCCGAACCGGCGACGTTCGCCCGCCAACGCAACGAGCCTGGCCTGCAACGGCGCGTTCGCCATGCGCGGCTGGTAGTGCAACACGCTGCGTGACAAGCCCAGTGCCCGGCAGGCCCGCCGCTCCGACAGGCCCAGCTTCGCCCGCACGTCCGCGACGGCAGCCCGTCGCGTCGGCGGGCTCAGTATTTTCCCCGCGCCACGATCCTCAGCGCTTCGTTGTCCAACATCGACTCGGCCAACAGCTTTTTGAGCCGCGCGTTCTCCGCTTCCAGTGCCTTCAGGCGCTTGGCGTCGGGCACATCCATGCCGCCGAACTTGCGCCGCCACAGGTAGAACGACGCGTCACTGAAGCCGTGCTTGCGGCAAAGCTCCTTGACCGGCGTGCCGGCGGCCGCCTGCTTCAGGAAGCCGATGATCTGCTCTTCGGTGTATCGCTTCTTCATGTCCGTCCTCTTGTGAGACGGACTCTACTAAGATCAGGTTGGCCCGGAAAACGGGGGGCAGGTCACGACGTCGAAGCGCCGTTTGTAGAGGCCCGTAATGAGATCGCTCGCCGTAACCTCATTAAATTCCATAGAAACTTCGGGCTCCTCCGCGCGCTGCAGGGCAAGCAATGCAGCTAGGTACGAAGAGGCCACACCAGGCGCTATGGCGAGCCTGAGCTGTGGGCGTGGGCTGGTGGCGTCGTGCATGAGAGGCCCCAAGAAGCGATAAGACAAGGATGGAAAGTCTTCATGATAGCTAGTTTGAGTTAAACTTAACGTGGTTAAATTGTTTGGACTGTTCGACGCTTCCAAGGATGGAGAAGCGAACTGTCCGACGAGGCCGTCCCCCAGGAACTACCACTTTCGACGCCGAGCCAGCGTTGGCATTCGGAGCGGCCGTTCGTGTCGCCCGCCTGACGCAAGGTGTTGCTCAGGAAGAACTGGCTGCGAAAGCAGGGATCGAGCGATCGCACATGGGCAAAATAGAGCGTGGGGAGCACATGCCCACTCTCGCTCTGATCTTAAGAATCGCCGCCGGACTCAAGCTCAGTGCTGCGGAACTCGTCAGCGCAGCCGAACGCAATCTTCGTGCCGCGGCGCACGATTCAGATAGGCATTGACGCTTTAGTCACCCGGAGGTCCTCGCAGACGTTCGATGAAGCGATCCAGCGAAACCGATGAGTTGCTGCTTTCTGGCCGAAGCAGATAGGTTGTGATTACCGCCGTGTCCTGCGCCAGAGGGCGAATCACCACGTCCGGCCTCTGGCTGATGGGAATCTTGGTCGCCGTCATGAAACCAATCCCATAGCCTGCGCCGACGAGCGTTAGCATCATGTCCAGCGACGACACTTCTTCGACAACGTTGAGTCTGTGTTCCAGAACCTGTAGCAGCCGATTTAGTTCTCGGCAGTAGCCTTCGCAGGCCAGTTTGTCGCACAGAACCAGTGGGTGACCCTGAAGTTCGTTCAGCGGAACTTGCTTGTGCGCAAGAAGCGAGTGCCGCGCTGGCATGGCGATCACAATCGGGTCTCGCCAGATCGGTTCAGCCACGATGCCTTCGCCAACATCCGCCGCGTGTGCAAATCCGATCGTGAAGTCGCCAGACCGTAGGCCCCGTATCTGCTCGGTCAGCGGTACCTCGGAGAGACGTATCTCGACCTCGGGCTCTTCCGCGCGGCAACGAGCTAGGAACGCCGATAGTCGTGGGTCCATCGCACCATCGGAAATTGCAATGCGCAGGCTGCCCCTCAGGCCCGCGGCAATGGCTCTGGCATTTTCACGCGCTTGCTCCAGGACAGTGAAGAGTCGGCGGGTGTCCTGCAAGAATGCCGCCCCCGCCACGGTCAGCCGTGTGCCCCTGCGGTCGCGGTCAAACAGCGTGACCCCAAGCTCATCTTCCAATTCCTTGATCGCGCGAGACAAGGGGGGTTGCTCTATATGCAGCCTCTCGGCCGCCCGCGTGAAATGCAACTCCTCTGCCAAGACGACAAAGCATCGTAGATGACGCAACTCCATAAATCGGGCTCCTCGCAAGTCCTCATTCGCGCCAGATGTCCCGTGGACGAATCACGGTGGACGGGGAGGCTGGATCCATTTCAGGGAAGTTGATGCGCTTGACATCGCAAAAACTGGCACCTTGAGCGCTCGTGGTTGCTCGTGACGCGTCCCAAGCGCGCGCGCCCAATCGGGGCGCGCGTCTCTGTCACACTGTGCAGAAGCTTTGAAAAGCACCGCACACCCGCGGCGTCATCCGCCGTGCTCTTTTTGTAGCAGCGACCCGAGGCGAGCGACTTCATTGCTGGTGATCGCGATGTTGCGCCCATCCTTCGTCGACACCGAAGCTCCGACATTGAGATAGACGGCGCGCCCGAAGCGGCTTTCCTGTGCCATCTTTCCGTCCTTGAAGATGTACAGCGTTCCCCCGTCAGCCAAGGGAACCATTTCCTTGGCTGCTTGGGCTGCTGCATGACCGGCGAAGGCTGGCACGGAGAGAGCGCTCAACAGGGCGGCAATGACAATTTGCGATTTCATGATCGACTCCTTTGTAAAAACGACGACAACTTGCGCCGCGTCGTTAAATGTAGAAGCAGGCGGTCTACAGAGCGCTTACCCGTGCATTACATTCAATTCATGTGCTGTCATCTGCCGCCCATGAAGGACTAGGTTCC
Source organism: Aerosticca soli (assembly GCF_003967035.1). Taxonomy (GTDB): domain Bacteria; phylum Pseudomonadota; class Gammaproteobacteria; order Xanthomonadales; family Rhodanobacteraceae; genus Aerosticca; species Aerosticca soli. The sequence goes on from NZ_AP018560.1 coordinate 525,696, forward strand.
AGTGGGAGACAAGATGCCAAGCCATGCAACGATCGCCAGAACCAAAACGGCCAAGGTCGCCTCCGTGAACAGACTCTGTCTAAGCTTGATGACTGCCTGTGCGCGATTGCCTGCCTTCAAAGCAGCCTCCAGGCTCGGGCTCAACCGATACCGATTGGCAGCAGCCAACGCCAGCATGCCTGCGAAAAGCAAGAGCTTTACCATCAGCAGCCGGCCATACAGCGTCGAGATGAGCGGATCAAACGATGGTCCGGCGATCAACAGGTAATTGAGAATTCCACTCACGACGAGTGCAGCCACGATCGCTGTACCTATGCGAGTAAAGCCATTCGACGTCCGACTGAGGACCGCTACCGGGTCTTGCGCGACATCCTGCTTGTGGGATGCCAGCATCAAGAACGCCACCAATGCGCCCACCCAAGCGCCCGCTGCCCAGAGGTGCGTGATATCCGACGCAAGATGGATGTAGCCGCGAACGCCGTCGTCCATCGCGCCGTGGCCTGCCCACGCAAGGGTCGCCAGCGCCACGCCGGTGGAGAGCGCCATCACTGCAAATCGCAAGGTAGCGTTCAATTTCAACATTGCGACGAGCACACACACCAACAGCGCGAGGATGCGAATGCACCAGGCGATGCCCATGTGCGTGCCCGTAATGAGCATGTCGAAGACGTGCGTTGACAGCTCCGCGTAGCTCTGGGCACCGGACATGGCCTTGGCCATGACCGTCATGCCCCACATCGACAGGGCAATGCCGATGGCAGCGGATGCGCCAATGAGGACGCGATAGCGGCGCGAGATCGTCGAGGATCGCTCGTCGTTGCCCAAAGCATAGAGACCGAACATGGCGACGCCAAACGCCGCCGCCAGGTCCAGATACAGCGCCAGGCGCAGGACGATGGTCAACCAATCCCCGGCCATGGGCTTACTTCACCTTGAAGGTGACGTTACCCGTGATCGGATGCGTGTCCGAGGAGACGGCACGCCATTCGACGCGATAGTCACCGGGCTGGAGCGCCTGTGCCGGCGTGATGACCATGGTCTTGCCGTCGCCGGCAGCCGCGACGCTGGCGTTGATCTTCATCGGGCCATGGCTCGCCATTCCCGGCATGCCAGTCATGACAAGGCTCGCGGCGGAGAACTGCGGCACCAGCGTCTCGGAGAACTTCAGTTCGATGGTGGCTGGCGCAGAAACCTGCGACTTGTCGGCCGGCGTTGAAGACACCAGCGAAGGATGCGCGAATGCGGCGGTGGCGAACAGACCAGCAGCGATCGGCGCGACGAGCTTGGCGATGAAATGTGAACGGGTCATAGAAGTTTCTACCTGGATGTGTGAGGTGTGGTTTAAGAACGAAATGCCGAGATAAGGCTTGCACCTTTGCAACGGCGTGGAACGAAAGAAACGGTTTGCTGGGCGATAGCAGGCTCCTGTAGTTTCAGAAAGAAAATCCGGTCACAGTCGGCTCGCTCTCAGGCGCAAGGCGTTGCCAACGACCGACGCCGAACTCAGGCTCATCGCCAATGCTGCGATCAGCGGCGACAGCAGCCAGCCCGTGAGGGGATAGAGAACCCCGGCGGCGATGGGGATGCCCAGCGCGTTGTAGAGGAAGGCGAACATGAGGTTCTGCTTCATGTTGCGCACGGTACTCACCGAGAGCGTGCGAGCGACAGCGATGCCACGCAGGTCACCCTTGACCAGCGTGACCTGGGCGCTGTTCATCGCCACGTCGGTTCCCGTTCCCATGGCGATGCCCACGTCTGCCTTCGCCAAGGCCGGCGCGTCGTTGATGCCGTCTCCGGCCATGGCGACGATGCGTCCTTCTTTCTGCAGTCGCTCGATCAACATGAGCTTGTCCGCCGGCTTGACCTCACCATGCACCTCGTCGATGCCTAGGCGTGCACCGACGGCTTTGGCGGTGGTCTGCCCGTCCCCGGTGGCCATGATGACCCGCAGGCCCGCAGCCTTCAACGCGGCCAGGGCCTCGGGGGTGCTGCCCTTGACCGGATCGGACACGGCGAGCAAGCCCGCGAGCTGCCCGTCCACCGCCAGGTACATGACGCTGGCCCCTTCGCCGCGCAGAGCTTCGGCCTGGGGTACGAGCGGTTCCACCGATACGCCAGACTGTTCCATCAGCACTGTGTTGCCCAACGCCAGTTGCCGGTGCTCAACCTTTCCGCGCACGCCGATGCCGGTTCCCGATTCAAAGCTCTGAGGCTTCACGAGTTGGAGGCCCTGGGCACGCGCGGCCTGCACGATGGCGTCGGCCAGGGGGTGTTCACTGCCCTGGTCCAGGCTGGCCGCAAGACGCAGCACCTCATCGTTCGTAAAGCCGGGGGCTGCGACGACCTGATCGAAAGCAGGTCGGCCTTCGGTCAGGGTTCCTGTCTTGTCGATGACGAGGGTATCGACCTTGCGAAGATTCTCGATCGCCGCGGCATCGCGGAACAGCACGCCCTGCGTGGCGCCACGGCCCGTTGCGACCATGATCGACATCGGCGTGGCCAGACCCAGCGCGCACGGGCAGGCGATGATCAGGACGGCCACCGCATTGATCAGTCCATAGACCCAGGTGGGCTGTGGCCCGAAGAATCCCCATACAAGGAGCGTCGTTACCGCAATGGCGACGACGGCCATCACGAAGTAGCCGGCAACGACATCGGCCATGCGTTGCATCGGTGCCTTGGAACGCTGCGCCTGGGCGACCATCTGGACGATCTGCGATAGAACGGTGTCCGAGCCGATCCGCTCCGAACGCATGACCAGCGCGCCGCTGGTGTTGAGTGTGGCCCCGATGACCTTGTCGCCCACGCGCTTGCTGACGGGCAGCGGTTCGCCGGTCAGCATGGATTCGTCAATCGAGCTGCTGCCCTCGTGCACGATGCCATCCACCGGCACCTTCTCGCCGGGTCGGATGCGCAGCAGGTCGCCGACGTGCACATGGCTGAGTGGCACGTCTTCCTCGCTGCCGTCCGCATTGATGCGCCGCGCCGTCTTGGGTGCCAGCCCCAGCAGCGACTTGATGGCTGCCGAAGTCTGGGAGCGGGCCTTGAGTTCCAGCACCTGGCCGAGCAGTGTCAGCGAGATGATGACGGCGGCGGCCTCGAAATACACGCCGACCCGTCCCATGGACATGAAGGAAGCTGGAAACACTTCCGGCGCAACGGTTGCCACAACGCTGTAGATGAATGCCGCACCCGTTCCCAGGCCGATCAGTGTCCACATGTTCGGGCTGCGGTTGACCACGGACAGCCAGCCGCGGGAGAAGAAGGGCCAGCCGGCCCACAGCACGATCGGCAACGACAGCACCAACTCGACCCAGCTCTGTGTAGCCATGTCCATCAGGTGCAGCCGCTCGCCCAGCATCGCCAGCGCCAAGACCACGAGCGTCAGCGGCAAGGTCCACCAGAAGCGACGCGAGAAGTCACGCAACTCCGGGTTGTCGTCATCGAGGTCGGGCAGCAGAGGCTCCAGCGTCATCCCGCACTTGGGGCAGGTTCCCGGATGATCCTGGCGGATCTCCGGGTGCATCGGGCAGGTGTAGATGGTTCCGGGCGCGGTTGGCGATGCCGCCGGGGCCGGTGAAACTGCGGTGCTGGCATGGTGATGCGGTGCATGGCCGCTGCCTGTGCCTATGCCCGCGTCACCGCTGGCATATCGCGCCGGATCGGCGTCGAATTTGGCCTTGCATCCGGTGCTGCAAAACAAGTACGTGTTCCCCAAGTGCGTGGAACGGTGCTCCGACGCCGCCGTGACCGCCATGCCACACACCGGATCTCGCGTCGCGGCATCGGGCTGCGTGTGGCTTGAGGACCCGCCCGCGTCGTCACTTCCAGCATGGCTGGCGTGATGGTGGTGCGTATGCGGGCCGGACGTTGTGGCACCCGCCGCCATGCCTGCGTGCTCATGTCCTGAAGACTTGCTGGGTGAATTCATAGTGACAAGTGCCCTCCGCCGTTAACCTTTGGTGTCTGGTGATCGCAGCAGGCCGCAGGCGCGCAAGGAGACAAGCGCGGCGTCGCGTGCTCGCACGGTGCGAGTGCCTCGACTCATTGCTTCTGCTCCTTGGAGGCTGCGGCACCTTCCTTACCCTGACGCGCGGCATGATCGTGTCCGCCGTGGCCGTGACCACGGTGCATGAACAGGTGCATCAGCGGACAAGCCGCCAGCAGCAGGAAGGGGAGATAGCCGGCAACATGTGCCGTATGCTCCTTGAGCAGGAAATACGCGGCGACAGCGGCGATGATGAGGAACGCCACGCCGTAGCGCGATCGCCAGAACCGGGGGCGATCGCTGGGGGTCTGTGTGTGCTGATGCTGCATGGCATATCTCCACGGAGAAGGGTTGATGGATGGTCAGCGATGCGACTGATAGACCGTGCTGCTACCGTTTTTCCCAATCAGCAGCACGTCGTAGGCGTCCTTGCGTCCACCATAGGCCGGACCATCCATGCCGGGCGAACCGACCGGCATGCCGGGCGCCGCGAGGCCGATGGCCTGCGGGGCTTCGCGCAGCAAGCGTTGAATGTCCGAGGCAGGCACATGACCCTCGATGGCATAGCCGCCGATCTGCGCCGTGTGGCAAGAACCGTACTTCTGCGGGATGCCCAGCCGCGTGCGCGCTGCGGTGTTCCCGGTGTCGAGAACCTGCACATCGAAGCCTGCGCCTTGCAGGTGTGAGACCCAGTCCTTGCAGCATCCGCAGCTCGGGTCCTTCCAGACCTTGGCAATCGGTCGGCTCTGCGCCAGGCTCGGTCCTGCGAGTGCCATCACCAACAAGCCAGCGATCAATGCCTGGCGTCTCGGCACTTTGCCCTGGCTTCTGTCGTAGTGCATGTTCATGGATCGCCTCTCATCAGATGATCAAACCCGCTAGGTTCTAGAACCAGAATCGCACGCCAGCCACCCAGCGCGTCTGCTGCGCACGGCCGCCTTCGGCACGCACATAGTCCGCGGTGCGTCCGAAGCTGCCCGCCCGTTCCACGCCGATATAGGGGGCGAACTGGCGACTGAATTCATAGCGCAGGCGCAAGCCAGCAGACGCTTCGGCCAGGCCCTTGCCGATACCGCGTTCCGGGTCGTCCTTGCCATAAAACTGCAACTCGGCGCGAGGCTCCAGAATCAGTCGCTGGGTCAGCAGCAGCTCGTAGCTGCCTTCGACACGCAGCGCCGTACGTCCACCACTTCCCACGTAGCCCGTCGCCTCCAGCTCGAACCAGTAGGGGGCGAGGCCCTGGATGCCGAAAGCCAACCATTGACGGCTCGGGCCTTCCCCGTTATCCACCCGAACGCCGAGCTGGGTGTCCCAGTACGGTGCGACGGCGTGCCCCCAGAGAAGCTCGGTACGCGATTCTTCGAGCTTTCCTTTGGCGATATCGCCTTCGGCCTTCACGACGGCCTTGTTGTAGGTCGTCCCATACCACGCCTGGAGGTCGTAGGCCGTGGAGTCGTCTCCTTTGCGCGTGAAGCGGCGTTCCAGAGTTTCGCCGCGCAACGAAAAGAACCTGTGTTCGTCGGCCAGCATCAGCCGCGGCACACCGGGTACGGCGTAGTCGCCCGATCCCAATGTCAGGCCATTGGAGTAGCCATGCGGATCGCGGGCGTCAGGAGGCGCCGACCCGCCCTGCATCTGCATGTTGCCGTGATCCATGGCCGGGGCCGCGGTCGAGCCGCTCGCCGACGTCGCGTGACCCGCGTGCGGGTCGGCGGCAGGAGCCACGGTCTGAGTGGATGGCGCGGCCGTTTGAGCGTCGGCCTGGCCGTGCGCTGCATGGTCGTTCTGTGCTTGTGCCTGGGCGGCGACGCTTACCAGGGCCAGAAGCGTCGTGGCCAGTGCGCGAGTGGGGAGTGCTTTGGACATTCTTGGTCTTCCTTGTGCGCTGGGTTCAAGACACCACGACTTCGCGGAACATGCCGGCATCCATGTGGAACATCAGGTGGCAGTGCCACGCCCAGCGGCCGAGCGCGTCGGCTGTCACCAGGAAGCTGATGCGTTGTGCCGGCTGCACCGGCAGGGTGTGGCGGCGCGCAAGGAAGCGACCGTCGGGGCTTTCCAGCTCGCTCCACATGCCGTGCAGGTGCATGGGATGGGTCATCATGGTGTCGTTGTGCAGAATGACCCGCAGCCGCTCGCCGTGTTTGAAGTGCACCGGCGTGGACTTTCCGAACTCCAGCCCGTCCAGGGACCATGCGTAGCGTTCCATGTTGCCCGTGAGGTGCAGTTCGACCTCCCGGCCGGGGCCTCTCTTGTCCAGCGGCCCCGACGGGGTATGCAGATCCGCGAGGGTCAACACGCGCCGACCGTTGTTGCGCAGTCCGATGCCGGGGTCATCGAGGTTGGTGCGCGCCATGTCAACGCGCATGTCCGTGCTGGCACCATACTCGGTGCGAGCGTGGCGAGCAGTAGTGCTGGGCACGGCCAGTCCCCCCGCCGCCGCGGCGTGTTGGCTGTGATCCATCGCCATGCCACCGTGGTTCATGGCGCCGTGATTCATGCCTGCCATCGCCCCATGATCCATCCCGGACATCGAACCCGAGCCCATCCCGGTCATCCCGGTCATGCCCGTCATGCCCGTCATCCCGGTCATCTCCATGGCCTGGCCGGACCCGCCATGGTCCATGCCCCCCATCATGCCGCCCATCATGTCGTTCATGGTCAGCCATTCGACCGGATCGAGGGCAGGCACGGGAGCTTGAAGACCTTCACGCACGGCCAGCGTGGCACGCGCGTAGCCTGTCCGGTCCATCGCCTGGGCGAAGATCGTGTAAGCGTCATCCCGTGGCTGGACGATCACGTCGACGGTTTCGCCAGGACCGAATCGGAACTCATCGACGGTCACCGGCTCCACGTCAACACCATCGACGTGCACCACCGTGAGTTTCAGTCCTGGAATGCGTACGTCGTAGAAGGTGTTGCCCGCACCGTTGACCATGCGCAGCCGCACGCGCTCACCCGGTCGGAACAGCGCCGTCCAATTGCCGGCGGGGGTGACGCCGTTGGCCAGATAGGTCAGCGTGGCGGCAGACAGATCTGCGAGATCCGTCGGATTCATCCGCATCTCGTTCCACATCTTGCGCTTGTCGATCGCAGCGGCCGTGCCTTCGCGCGAGGCGTCCCGGAAGAAGTCGAAGACGGTAGGTTGGTTGTAGTTGTAATAGTCGCTTTGGGACTTGAGCTTGGTGAACACCCGCATCGGGTCTTCGTCGGTCCAATCCGAGAACAGCAGCACGTGGTCACGGTCGGCGTGGATGGTCTCGGCGCCAGCGGGGTCGATGATGATCGCCCCGTACATGCCCGTGAGTTCCTGGAAGCCGGAGTGCGAGTGGTACCAGTAGGAGCCGCTCTGCTGAACCTTGAAGCGGTACGTGAAGGTCTCGCCGGGAGCGATGCCATTGAAGCTGATGCCCGGCACGCCATCCATCTGATACGGCAGGATGATCCCGTGCCAGTGAATGGATGTGGCTTCACGCAGCTTGTTGGTTACACGGATTGTGACGGTGTCACCCTCGCGCCAACGCAATGTCGGTGCCGGCAGCGAGCCGTTGATGGTCGTAGCCACGCCTGGCTTGCCCGTGAAGTTCACGGGCGATTCGGCGATCACCAAGTCGAACTCGGTGCCCTTCAGCACAGGGGCGGCACCGCGCGTCGCGGAGCCTTGCTGGGCAAATGCCTTGAACGCCGGCGTGGACAGCCCAGCGAGAACGCCGCCGGCGGCTAACCCTTGGACGAAACGCCGACGAGAAAGGCCCTGTGTGGGCACGATAAAAAAGGGTGAACGAGGCGGCATGGCCTGAAATCCTCCATAGATGACTCGGAAGTCGTTCTAAACGCCACCCCATCCTGAGCGGCACAGTTCGACGCAATGCAGGTCATGCTATGGGTTGGGCACTTTCCATCGAATGACCCCTGAATTACATTCATGTAATGTTCGTGTCATGTTCGTGGAAGCTGGCAACCAGTAAATTGCTGATTGAAAGTGGATGAATGCGTACATCGTGAGCGGCTATTTTTCCGCGCCGTAGCGATTTCATGGGACATGCGATGAAACTGCTGGTCGTTGAAGACGAGAACAAGACGGCGGATTACGTCCGCCAAGGTCTCATGGAGGCGGGATTCGTCGTGGATCTGGCGCGCAACGGATTGGACGGACACCACCTGGCCATGGGCGAGACATACGATCTGGTGGTCTTGGATGTCATGCTGCCGGATGTCGATGGCTGGCGCATCGTGCGTGCCCTTCGAGATGCCGGTAAACAGGTCCCTGTGCTCTTTCTGACGGCGCGTGGCGGTGTAGACGACCGTGTCAAGGGATTGGAACTGGGAGCGGACGACTACCTCGTCAAGCCATTCGCGTTCTCTGAGTTGCTGGCGCGGGTGCGGACGCTGCTGCGACGCGGAAGCGCTCCGAGCCAGCCTGATCGCATCCAGGTTGCCGATTTGGTGCTGGACTTGGCGCGCCGGCGCGCAACGCGCGCTGGCCAACGCATCAATCTCACCAGCAAGGAGTTCGCGTTGCTTGAGCTCCTGGCCCGTCGCCAGGGGGAGGTCCTTCCACGGTCTCTGATCGCGTCGCAGGTATGGGACATGAATTTCGACAGCGACAGCAACGTCATCGATGTAGCCATCCGCCGTCTACGCGCGAAGATAGACGATGCGTTCAATCCGAAGCTCATCCACACCGTGCGTGGAATGGGATACACGCTCGATGCGCCCGATGATGCCCCTGCGCCATAAGCCGCGGCAAAGCCGTCCAGCGTCGCTTGCATTGAGGGTCACGGCCCTCGTTGGTATCGCCACGACCTTGGTGTTTCTTGTGTTCAATTGGGTCATTCTCCGGTCGTTGGAGCACCACTTTGCTCAACAGGATGCCCACGAACTGGAGGCAGTGACAACCGCTTTGGCTCAGCCCTTGCACCAGCTTGCAAGTGACATCGCAAGCGACGAACTGAAGCAACACTTGGCCAACGCAGTCGCAGGACATCATGGGATGACGTACGGCGTCTACGATGGGGCTGGCAATAGCATCTATGCCACGCCCGGTCCTGACCTGTCTAAACTTGCCAGTAGCAAAAAGTTGGTCAACCGCATCACCGCTGACGATTTGATCGTGTGGCAGGAGGATCAGAGGTCATATCGAGGTGTGGTGCTGCAACTGCCTGCTGACGATTCAGCGGCGCCCGGCTACCGCATCGTCGCTGCCATGGACATCGGCTTTCATCTCGACTTCCTGGCGGAGTTCAAGCGCATGCTCTGGTGGGCAACCGGCTTGGTCATGTGCCTGGCGCTCGGTGTGGCTTGGCTGGCGGTGCAGTGGGGCCACCTGCCGATTCGCAAGGTCAATGAAGAGATTCGGGCGATTCGCTCTTCAAAGCTGGATGTGAGGCTGGATCCTCGGGATGTGCCGATCGAACTGGCGGAACTGGTATTCGCCTTCAACGATATGTTGGCGAGAATCGAGGAAGGCTTCACCCGGCTATCACACTTTTCCGCAGACATCGCGCACGAGTTGCGCACGCCCGTCACCAACCTGGTCACGCAGACTCACGTGGCGCTTGGCCAGCCGCGCAGCAACGAGGAATACAGAGAAATCCTCTATTCAAATTTGGAAGAGTTTGATCGGATGGGACGCATGATTGGTGACATGCTGTTTCTTGCCCAAACGGAAAATGATCCCCGCAACTTGCGTCTGTCTACCATTGATCTGTCCGAATTGGTGCGGAGTCTGTTCGACTATTTCGAGGCGCTGGCAGAAGATAGCGGCATTACGCTTGGTGTTAAAGGGGCGATCGGCAGCATAGCGGCGGATCGGGAAATGCTCACCCGGGCGCTGAACAATCTTCTCTCGAATGCAATTCGACACACGCCTCGCGGCAAGAGCATCACGGTCTTGCTTTCGCAGGACGAGCAGTGGACAACGATCAGTGTGGTCAATCCCGGTGAGAGAATTCCTGAGCGCGATCTACCAAAGCTCTTCAACCGCTTCTACCGAGTTGATCCGGCACGGCAACGAAATACGGCGGGCGCCGGTCTTGGCCTTGCCATCGTGAAATCGATTGCGGAGGCACATGGTGGCTCCGTTGCCGTGACCTCCAGTGAGCTTGTCACCAGGTTTGACTTGGTATTGCCCCATCTGCGGCAGTAGTCCGAGGGCGCTGCGGTCCGTCCAGCCAACTGGCGTATCTCTTTGCCTGATTCTGGGATCTACCCGGCCGGCCACGTTGCTACGCGAGCGGGACATTTTTTCTCCGTGACTGCCACGTGCCCAGTCCTAGCGGCAGGCGCCGACATCATGCGCTTGTGTATCCCATCGCTACGTCCACACCGCGCGCGGGGGCCTTTGCTCGGTCGTGATCCGGTCACCGATCGTCGATAGCCTCAGCGGTCAGTGCCGAACGTCTGCCTGCTCGGCGCCTCGATCGCGCGCAGACCTGGCTGTGTGCGCTGAGCCCCTGAGGTGAGTTGGAAGTTGGTCTGCTGGTTCGTTGCGCGGGTATATGTACCCGTAGCTGGGTACAGAGAGTCTTATTGATCAAGATCAAGGTACTGCTATCAGGCGCCGGCTGCATATGAACGCAGCCAACCGCCAAAACTACCTATGCAGGTGTCCACTAAAACTTGACCACTGCACCCCGCCCGAAGGCTTCTCCGACTCGCCCGCTGACGCGGGCCAGGTCAACCCCACAACGACAGGCGAGAACGCCCCGCCATGCCTTGCAGCGCCGGTCTTGAGGCGTGGCGTGGAAGCTCCATAGCGATGCCGGGCGGGTTGTCCCTGAACCGCGTTGAGGACGGCACGCACCTGCACAACCTGCCGCAGCAAGCGCCAGCGTGTTCGCCAGCGTCCCGTCCATCGCGGCGGGGCGCTGGCCGGGCCGATCCGGCGCAGCCGGTTCGGCGGCATCGAGGGGCGCCAAGCATCGCGCGGCGGGGATAGCCCGCAGGGCTTTCCCCTGGAGGCAAGCGAAGCGCGCAGCGCCGCAGGCGCGAAGGCGTGAGCAACTGTCTTGAAAGTCAAGCCTCGCAAGCGCGCAGGCTCCATTCAATTGAAGCGTTTTGCCAATGATTCAATAAATGTTGTATTATCGAATCATGAACGAGACCCAAGCCATTTCCGCCCTCGGCGCCCTGGCCCATACCCAGCGGCTGCGCGTGTTCCGCGCCCTGGTGGTCGCTGGCCCCGAAGGGCTGACACCCAGCGTCCTCGCCGACCAGCTCGACGTGGCCCGCAACTCCCTGTCCTTCCACCTGAAAGAACTGGCCCATGCCGGCCTGGTCACCATCGAGCAGCAGGGCCGCAACCTGATCTACCGCGCCGACTTCACCCAGATGAATGGGCTGCTCGGCTATCTGACCGAGCACTGCTGCCAGGGCGGCGCGTGCGAGGTCACCGAATCCTCCTCTGCCTGTACTTCCTGCTGAAAGGATCACCCCCATGAAGCGCTTTCACGTCCACCTGCACGTCGATGACCTGAACCGCAGCATCGGCTTCTATTCCCAACTGTTCGCCGCGCAGCCCGCGCGCGTCGAAGGCGACTACGCCAAATGGATGCTCGAAGACCCGCCGGTCAACTTCGCCATCTCCACACGTGGCAACAAGCCGGGCATCGACCACCTGGGTATCCAGACCGACGATGCCGAGGAATTGGCGGTGCTGAAGGCCCGCGCCGAGGCGGCCGACATGACGCTGCTGGACGAGGGCACCACGACCTGCTGCTACGCGCGCAGCGAGAAGCACTGGATCACCGATCCGCAGGGCGTGGCCTGGGAGCACTTCCACACGCTGGGCAACATTCCGGTCTTTAACGAAGCGGCGCCTGCAGCGACTTCCGCCGCAGCGTGCTGTACCCCGGTGCGCGGCAAGCCGGTGGGCGTTGCGGTGAAGCCGGCTTCCTCCTGCTGCTGATGTGAGATACCCATGACCACCGACAAGACCTACAACGCCCTGTTCATCTGCACGGGTAACTCGGCCCGCTCCATCCTGGCCGAAGGCATCCTCAATGAATTGGGCCAGGGGCGCTTTCGCGCCTACTCGGCGGGCAGCCACCCCAAGGGCGAAGTCCACCCACTGGCGCTCGCCACGCTGGAGCGGCTGCACATGCCGACCGCCGGCTACCGCAGCAAGAACTGGGACGAGTTCGCGGCGCCCGGTGCGCCGGAGCTGGATTTCATCTTCACGGTCTGCGACAACGCCGCCGGCGAGGTCTGCCCCGTGTGGCCGGGGCGCCCGATGTCGGCGCATTGGGGTGTGCCTGATCCTGCAGCCGTTGAAGGCACCGACGAGCAGAAGCGCAAGGCGTTCACGGATGCGGCGCTGACGCTGCGCCGACGCATCGAATTGTTCCTGTCGCTGCCGATTCAGCGCCTGGATGCCATGTCGCTGCAGCACGAGCTGCGCAGCATTGGTACGAAGTGAGGTTGGCGCGATGAGTGTTGGAACCCAAACGGCCGGCCGCGTGCCGGCCGCCCCCACCATGAGCGTCTTCGAGCGCTACCTGAGCGTGTGGGTGCTGCTGTGCATCGTCGCCGGTATCGCGCTCGGCCAGTTCGCGCCGGGCGTGTTCCAGGCCATCGGCCGCACGGAAGTGGCTCAGGTCAACCTGCCCGTGGGCCTGCTGATCTGGGTGATGATCATTCCCATGCTGCTCAAGGTGGACTTCGGCGCTCTCGGCCAGGTCAAGCAGCACTGGCGCGGCATCGGCGTGACGCTGTTCATCAACTGGGCCGTCAAACCATTCTCGATGGCGTTGCTGGCGTGGATCTTCATCCGCCAGGTCTTCGCGCAGTGGCTCCCCGCCGACCAGCTCGACAGCTATGTCGCGGGCCTGATCTTGCTGGCCGCCGCACCTTGCACAGCCATGGTGTTCGTCTGGAGCCGGCTGACCGGGGGCGATCCTGTGTTCACGCTGTCGCAGGTCGCGCTGAACGACACCATCATGGTGTTCGCCTTCGCGCCCATCGTCGGCCTGCTGCTGGGCCTATCGTCCATCACGGTGCCGTGGGCCACGCTGCTGGTATCGGTCGGCCTGTACATCGTGATTCCCGTCATCCTGGCCCAGTTCTGGCGCCGCGCCCTGCTGAGCAAGGGCCAAGCCGCCTTCGACCGGGCGCTGGAGCGCATCGGGCCGCTGTCCATCGCGGCGCTGCTGCTCACGCTGGTGCTGCTGTTCGCCTTCCAGGGCGAGGCCATCATCCGCCAGCCACTGGTCATCGCCATGCTGGCCGTTCCGATCCTGATCCAGGTGTTCTTCAACTCCGGCCTGGCCTACTGGCTCAACCGCAAGGCGGGCGAGCAGCACAGCATCGCTTGTCCTTCGGCGCTGATCGGCGCCAGCAACTTCTTCGAGCTTGCCGTAGCCGCCGCCATCAGCCTGTTCGGCTTCCAGTCCGGCGCCGCGCTGGCCACCGTGGTCGGCGTGCTGATCGAGGTGCCAGTCATGCTACTGGTCGTTCGGATCGTCAACCAAAGCAAGGGCTGGTATGAGTGCGGCCCGAACCCTGCCCGCGGATAACCAAGACACGACTCATGAGCAACATCACCATTTACCACAACCCCACCTGCGGCACGTCGCGCAACGTGCTGGCTCTGATCCGCAACAGCGGCGAAGAGCCGAACGTTATCGAATACCTGAAGACACCGCCTGACCGCGAAACGCTGCAACGCCTGATCACGGACATGGGCGCGCCAATGCGCGCCGTGCTGCGTGAGAAGGGTACGCCCTATGCGGAATTGGGCCTCGATGACCCGAAGTGGGGTGACGAGCAGTTGATTGGCTTCATGCTCCAGCACCCCATCCTCATCAACCGGCCCATCGTGGTGACCCCGCTGGGCACGCGCCTGTGCCGGCCCTCAGAGGCCGTGCTGGACATCCTGCCGCAGCCGCAGCGCGGCGCGTTCCGCAAGGAAGACGGCGAAGCCGTGGTGGATGCGGAGGGTCGCAGGGTCTGAGACCTCCCGCACAAGCGGCAGGCAATCTGAAGTGAGGCTGGTATTATCGAATTTCGTTATCGATATTCGATATGAAAGAGAAACCTACTCCACGTGCCATGGAGCACCACGACCTGCTGTCGGGGCTGATCCGCCTGCATGTGCTGCACCACGCAGCCGAGCAGGAGATCTACGGGCAATGGATGATCGACGAGCTGGCCCACCACGGCTACCGCCTCTCCCCCGGAACGCTGTACCCGATGCTGCACAAGATGGAGCGCGACGGCTACCTCGTCTCCCGCCAGGAGCGTGAAGGGCGCACCGTGCGCAAGCTCTACACGATCACGCCCAAGGGCAAGGAAGGCTTGGCGCTGGCCAAGGACCGCATCCGGGAGTTCACCGGGGAGGCGATGCACAAATGACAGATTCCACCAACACCTTGCAGCATGAGGCCGCTGCCGCGCGCGGCTCACCCGTCGAAGTCTTCGGCGCCTTCCTCAAGCTGGGGCTGACCTCCTTCGGCGGGCCGATCGCGCATCTGGGCTATTTCCGCTCGGAGTTCGTCGAGCGTCGCCGCTGGCTGGATGACCGCAGCTACTCCGATCTGGTCGCCCTGTGCCAGTTCCTGCCGGGGCCGGCCAGCAGCCAGGTCGGTATGGCGCTGGGGTTGGGCCGCGCGGGCTGGCTGGGGCTGCTGGCGGCCTGGGCCGGATTCACCTTGCCATCGGCGATTGCGCTGATCCTGTTCGCCTTTGGCATCGCCGAGTACCAGGGGCTGGCCCAGTCCGGCTGGGTGCACGGGCTCAAGGTCGTCGCCGTGGCCATCGTGGCGCAAGCGGTCTGGGGGATGGCCAAGTCGTTGTGCCCGGACCGGCCGCGCGCCGCGCTGGCCATTCTGGCGGCGCTGCTGACCATGGTCCTGCCCTCGGCCGCGGGACAGCTTGCCGCCATCGCGGTGGCAGGGCTGCTGGGCTGGTGGACATTGAAGATCGCGCAACCCGGCGGCGGCCACGCCCACAGCTACCCCGTCTCGCGCAAGCTGGGCATCGTGGCGCTGCTGCTGTTTGCCGCACCGCTCGTCGGGCTGCCCCTGTGGGCGGCAGCCACGGACTCGTCCACCATAGCCCTGCTGGAAGGGGTGTACCGCTCCGGTGCACTGGTCTTCGGCGGTGGACACGTTGTGCTGCCGCTGCTGCAGGCCTCGGTGGTGCCCAGCGGCGTCGTGAGCAATGCCGACTTCCTGGCCGGCTACGGTGCGGCGCAGGCCGTGCCGGGGCCGCTGTTCACTTTCTCGGCCTACCTCGGCGCGGTCGCCCACGGACCGCTGCATGGCTGGATCGGCGGGCTGGCACTCCTGGGCACGATCTTCCTCCCCGCTTTTTTCAGGTTCTTCTCCCAACTGAGTGGAGAGAGGCGCACGGCCGACGGGTCAGACTTGCTGTTCTTGAGGCAACAAACTGGGGCCGGCCGTGGCCGAGCAGGATTGTATGTCCCGTCTGGGCGGCTGGACGGGATACCGAGTTGGCAAGTGGCGTTATGAGCTGCGCAGGCAGCAGCGCTGGCTGGTGATCGAGTTGGAGCCGACGCCGGGGGCGCAGCGGCAATGCACGGGCTGTGGGCAGGCGGTCGTGGCCATCCATGACTGGACGATGCGGCGCATTCGCGAGTTGCCCGTGTTCGGTGCGCCGGTGGAGCTGCACGTGCCGCGTCTTCGGCTGGCTTGCCAGGGCTGCGGGCCGCGGCTGGAACAGTTGGACTGGCTGGATCCGCATGCGCGGGTAACGCGGCGTCTGGCCGACAGCGTGGCCCGGCTGTGTGCAGTGACGTCGGTGCTGCACGCGGCGCGTTGGCATGGCATCGACTGGAAGACGGCCAAGGCCATCGACTGGCGGGCACTGGAGCGCGATCTGGGGCCGGTGGATCTGGAGGGCGTGCGCCGGATCGCCATGGACGAGTTCGCGATCCAGAAGGGCCATCGCTACGCCACTGTGGTGGTCGATGTGGAGCGCAAGCGGGTGCTGTGGGTGGGGCGCGGCCGTTCGCGAGTCGAGATCAGGCCGTTCTTCGAACAGCTCGGGCCGGCGCGTTGCGCCCTTATCGAGGCCGTGGCCATGGACATGAACACGGCCTACGACCTGGAAGTGCGCCAGCACTGCCCGAATGCCCGCGTGGTGTACGACCTGTTCCACGTGGTCGCCAAGTACGGACGCGAGGTGATTGGCCGGGTGCGGGTGGACGCGGCCAATCAGCTGCGTCACGACAAGCCGGCGCGCCGAGTGGTCAAGCGCGCCCACTGGCTGCTGCTGCGCAATCCTCGGCGCCTGAAGGAAGCCGAACACATCCGGCTGGACGAGGTACTGGCGGCCAACCGGCCGCTGATGACGGCCTACGTGATGAAAGAACAGCTCAAGGCGCTGTGGAACGCACCGACAGCCTGGGCGTGGCGGGCAGCCTGGAAACAATGGCTACGCCATGCCCAGGAAAGCGGCATCCCCGCCCTGACCCACTTCGCTCAATGCCTCAAACCTTACTGGCGCGGCATCCTCAGCCGGGTGCGCTGGCCCCTGCATACCGGGCTGCTCGAAGGCATCAACAACAAGATCAAGGTCATCAAGCGCATCGCCTACGGCTACCGCGATGACGCCTACTTCTTCCTCAAGATCCGGGCGGCCTTCCCCGGAGTTGGGTGAAGAACCTTTTTTCATGCTGGTCGGTGCACTGCCGTTCTGGGAAGGGCTGCGCCACCGCGCGGGCATCCAGACGGCCATGGCCGGCATCAACGCCGGCGTGGTCGGTATTCTGGTGTCCGCCCTCTATGACCCGGTATGGACGAGTGCCATCCACAGCAAGGCGGATTTTGGGCTGGCGCTGCTCTCGTTCGGACTGCTGACGGTGGGGCGCGTGCCGCCGGCGCTCGTGGTGCTGTTAGCCGGGCTGGTGGGCTGGGTCATGGCGATGGGCGTCTGAATCTCATGTGGCACACCCTGACCATCCAGCTCCGACACGAAACCGCCGACGACATTGCCGCCATCGAAGCGGTCACGACCGCCGCCTTCGCTGATGCACCACACACCAGCCACACCGAGCAATTCATCGTGCGCGCCTTGCGTGCCGCCAACGAACTGACGCTTTCCATCGTGGCCGAAGAACATGGGCGCGTCGTCGGTCACGTCGCGCTGTCGCCAGTAACGATCACCCATGAGCACAGGCGAAAGACCGAGGGCTGGTATGGGTTGGGGCCGATCTCCGTCCTGCCGCCAAGGCAGGGGCGAGGCATCGGTTCGCGCCTGATGGAACAGGCGCTGTCTGAACTGCGGGCTATGCAGGCCGCAGGCTGCGTGCTGCTGGGAGATCCAACGTACTACACGCGCTTTGGCTTCCAGGCCCATGCGGGCTTGCAACTGCCGGGCGTGCCGCCCGGCTATTTCATGGCGCTGGCCCTGCATGGGACAGTGCCGGAAGGCATCGCGCACTACAGCGATGCCTTCAACGCCGCCGCCTGAGCCAGCGCGAAGGCGGCGGCGTTTTAATTCGGCTATTGGCCTTGAACACCGGGCGCGGCCACTGTCGCACCCGGATTTCGCGTCCACCGCGCCCAGGGCGGAACGGCCTGGGCGCGGTGCTGATCGCGGTTATTCCTTCGTCTCGATGCGCCACCACACAAAGCGAAGCGCCCCGGTCGAGGCCGGGGCGCTTGCCTTCGGCGCGGGTCAAGCGGCCAGTGCCTCGGCGGGTTCATCCGCCATTGCCTCGGTATCCTCCGGGGCGTCCTGCTCCGGGCCTTCTTCCTGCGCGGCCTCCTGCGGGCCTTCGGCCTTGAAGATGGCGGGCATCCAGCCGGTGCCATCGGCCAGCCGCTCGGCCTCGCTGGCAATGTCGGCCTTCTTGAGCTTCGCCAGCCGGGTGACGAATTCCGGTGCAAACGCGCCCACGGCATCCAGAATCACGGCCTTGGAAACGTGCTTGAAGTAGCCTTCTGCGGTCGGCTTCCACCATGCGGCCATGTCGAGGCCCACGGCCTGCGCCAGTTCTGCGCCGGGCTGGTGCGGCGTGGCACGGGGCGTCACCACGTCCACCGTGGAAGCCACGCACACGGCCAGCAGCCGCACCAGTTCGTCTTGCGACTTCGCCAGCAGCGCGGCGAACAGTTCGGCGCTGTCCTCCGGCAAGGCTTCCCCGGCTACCTGTTGCAGTTCGCGCAGCGCCACAGCGGCGGGCGACTCCGGCCAGTCCGGGGCCATGCCTTCCAGCCGGTCTTGCACTTTCAGGCTCACGCCCAGCGGCAGGTCGTGGCCGTGGTAGCTGTCCTGCAAAACCTTCTGCACCATGCCATGCACCAGCGCGGCCAGCGCGACGTGCGGATGCCGGGCCACTTCGATTTGCAGCGCCGCCGTGCGGTGGGCGCTCAACCGCTGCGCCAGCTGGTCGGACAGGCTCGCGGCCTTGGGCGGGTCGTCGGCGTCCTCGTGCTCCTCGTTGGCGGCTTCGCCTTCGGTGCTGCCGAAGCCGCGCCGCAGCTTTTCCAGCGTGCGCAGCGCCTTGGCCTCGGCTTCGCGCAGCAGGCCGCGATGAATAACAGCCTCGCCGTTGCGGTCGATGGTGACGATGGCACCGGCCACCTCGCGCACTTCGGGGGCGTAGCCTTGCAAGGCATTCTCCGCGTCTTGCAGTTCTCCGACCACCTGATCGCGCCGCTGTTCCAGCTTCTCGGCCTTGGCCTCGTCCTCGGCGTCGCAGGCTTCTTCCAGTTCGGCGTCGATCTTTTCGAGGCGGGTTTCCAGCGAGGCGATGCGGCGGGCCTCGCGGGTGGTCGGCTCGCGGCGGTGGCGCGGGGCGTTCTGGAACGCCTGCCGTTCCTCGTAGGCCAGATGCGGCACGGCCTCCACCCATGCCCAGCCCTCGGCGCGCACGTCCTCGGCCAGCGTTGCCAGCTTGTCGCGCACGAGCGTTTCCAGCACTGCGGTATCGGTGAGGTAGGTTCCGGCATCGCCTTCCGCGAACAGGTCGCGGCGGATGCCGCCGCCTGCCTGCCGGTAGGCGTCCAGCCCGACGAAGCGCACCAGCGCGTGCGCGGCGTCGATTTCGCGCTCGGTCAGGCGCTCGCGCAGCTTGGACGGGCTGCGCTGCCATTCCGGCGCACCATAGAACGTGGCTTCCTGCGCGGCGTGGTCGTCGGCGAAGGGACACAGCAAGACCGCCCCCTCACGCCACCCACGCACGCCGGTTTTCGGCAAGCGGAGCGCGCAGGCACGGATCAGCGAGCCGGGCCGGAGGCGCCAGCGATGGAAGCCCGACAGGGGCGAGACTCGCGCAGCGAGGCTCAATGCGCAGCACGACAGCGCGACGGCGGCACGCCGGGACGCCCGACTGCTTGGGACAGGACTACTCGTTGTCGGTCTTGCGCGGCTCGATGTGCAACTGTCCTTGACGTGCAGCCGGGCGTAGTTGCGAAGGTACAGCGTGTCGTACTGCTTATCGGGCGATGTCAGGTGCACCACCATCAGGAAGGCGGGGGACTGCTTTTGGACGGTGATGCCCTGGCGCACCACATCGCGGGCAGCCGGGCCTGAGCCTGGGCGACGCGGTTTTGTACCCGCACCGTCGCGTCATCGGCGTTGATGCCAGAACGGAAGGTGACCGTGGTCACCAGCACGCCGTCGGAGCCGGCGACAGACTTGATGTACATCATGCCTTCGACGCCGTTGATCTGCTCCTCCAGGGGTGTCGCCACGGTCTCGGCAATCACCTTGGGGTTGGCGCCCGGATACACGGCGCGCACCACGACCTTGGGATATTCGCTGATCGGCAGCGCCGGGATCGCGAGCAGGCCCGAGACGAAGATGACGATCGACAGCACAGCCGCGAAGATCGGCCTGTCCATGAAGAACTTGGAGAGGTCCATGGGCTAATACCTTGAAAGGAGTCCAGGGGGAAGCGCGCCGCGCCGCTCGTTGTGTGATACGTCCGATCGGTGGCGCGCTCCGGCGTGGTGCTTCATTTGGTGGCGGACGCGGGCGCCGCAGCAGCCACCATGGGCACCGCCGTGGCCTGCACAGGCATGCCCGGCAAGAACACCTTCTGCGCGCCGTTGACGATCACGCGGTCGCCCGCCGCCAGCCCCCCTCGCACGATGCGCAGCCAATGGGAACTGCCACCCAGTTTCACATCACGTCGCTGCGCCAGTCCATCCTTGTCTACGATGTAGACGTAGTTACGGTCGTGGTCGGTCAGCACCGCCTTGTCGTCGATCAACACGGCCGAGAATTCGCCGCTGCCGACCAGTCGCACGCGGGTATAGAGGCCCGGCGTGAAAACGCGATCCTTGTTGTCCAGCACCGCGCGCACGGCGATCGTGCCGCTGCCCCGGTCCACCTGGTTGTCGAGGAAGTCCACCGTGCCGGTGTGAGAGAAGTCCGCCTTGTCCGCCAGGGCGATCTGGACCGGCAGCTGGCCGCCTCGCTCGCTGGGGCGCTCTCCCTTGCGCGCCATGCGCGAGTAGCGCAGGAACGCCTTCTCATCGGCCTCAAAGTAGGTATAGACCCTGTCCTGGAACACGATGGTGGTTAGCACACTGGCTGCATCGCTGGCGGCCACCAGGTTGCCTGCGGTAAAGCGGGCACGGCTGGCGCGCCCGTTGATGGGCGAGCGCACTTGGGTCCTCTCCAGGTTCAACTGCGCCGTCTCCACCGCAGCCTGCGCGGCCTGCACCTCAGCCTGCGCGGACTCGTCAGCGGCGCGGCGCTGCTCCCAGGCCTCGGTGGAGACAGCCTGCTGCTCGACCAGCACCTTGGCACGTTGCGCCTCGCTTCTGCTGCGGCCGGCTTCGCTGCGCGCCCGGGTCAATTGCGCCTGGGCCCGGGCCAGTTCCGCGCGGTAGCTTCGGGCATCGATCATGAAGAGCACATCGCCCTTCTTGACCTCGTCTCCTTCGCGATAGGCGACCCGCTCGACGTAGCCAGACACCCGTGGGCGCAGCTCGTATTCGTCCCATTACGTGATGGGCTTGATCTCGACCTGCGCGACGCTGACTTGCGGCGGCGGTGGATGGCCTCCGGCGCCAGCTCCGGCGTTCTCTTTACAACCTGCGAGCGCCATCGCGCTGAGGGAGATCAGTATCCAAAGCAGGCGCACGCCGCGAGGGTCGGAGCTGGAAGTCGTCATCTGAACAGGTTCCGTGGTCAGGTCGTAAAGCGAATGAAGCGAGCGCGATCGCGCTGCACGCTGTCCCCTGACGCTGCTTTCTTGGCAGCGCAAGACCATGAGCGACAGATGCGGCAGAGATCGAATCCCGTTGGTTGTCGGCTTCTCGTCTCGTCGCAGAACGCGCGCGCAAACCGACCTCGGCGGCATTACAAAGCCTCAAAACTTGAGGTCAAGCGATATCGACGTTCTGATTCGCGCCGTTGCGGATTGGTCCGCCGCGTCGCATTTTTGGACGGCTCTTGAGCCGCCGGTTACGCGAGAAGTGACAAGTAAGGATTGTTCGGTGGTGGCTCTGCGAACAGGAGCCGAACATCGTGCAATAGATAGCCATACAGGCGGCGGGACTTCCTGGGGCCTGTGACATCGCACGTCCAGATGTTCAGGCCCCTGGGCTTTTTGCGATGCAGTTGCAGGCGCTCGAAGCGCTTTTGTACCCATTGCCAATCCTGCTGGTTCTCCTGCTTGGCGAGAGTCCCGACCTGGGGGTGTTCTTGTGCGTAGCGTTGGAATACCCCGGGGCTGACCAGGTAGGCCGTGTCGCCCACCGTATGCACGAGCGCCTTCGCGTCGTTGATGACCAGCCGGCGGGTAGCGATACCTTGTTTCAGCCACGCCATGAAGTGCTCGCCCGATGGCTGCGCCGACGAGGACGTGGGCACCGGCGCTGATGACGGCACGGGCACCATCGAGGTTGGCGGTGGCGTTTGAGGGCCAGCGGCGGGTGCGTCGCCCGAGACGGCTTCCGCATCCTGTTGGGGAACAAGCAAATCGCCGATTCCTACCATCGCCAGCAGGTCCTCCATGACATCGGGTGCGGCTTGTGCGGCAGGCAAGTGAACCGGAGTCGCGGCGTCGACGCCCTCCCATGGAAGGGACTCTTGATCGTCGGTGGCTGGCTTTGCCGTCATTGCCGGCGAGGGCACCAAGGCATCGGCATTGTTGGGTGCCGGTGTCCCGTCGATTGCCACTGCCCCTGCGAAGGGCGCTGGCCGCTCTCCAGACTCCCAAATCAGCGCGGGAGCGAGACGCAGCAGGGTGAATGAGTGGGACCAGCCAGTCGTGCTGGTCACGGTCGCGCGCCAGACCGCCTTGCCGTCCGGCGTCGGTTGCAACATGCCGTGATCCTGCAGCACGTTGAAGACGGCGGTGTTGCTCGCGGGGATGCCGTCGACGCCTAGTGACAGCAGGTGCGCACGCAGCTTGTCCGAGACCGTCTTGCTTACCAGCCACAAGGCATCCTCGGTGATCCAGCCATCGGAGGCTTCCGGCTGGTTCAGCTTCAACTGTTCCTTGAGCAGGTAGCGCAGCCCGTCGAGCAACTTGCGCTGCAGCGCATGCTTGTGTGCAGCCATGGCGCGGGCCGGATCGCCGCCCAGTTCCTGGGCCACCGAAGCCCGGTCGGCCTGCACGACAAGTTCGCCCAGCACGCCGGCGCGCTCGTACTGGCCGGCCAGGACGTAGAGCAGCGGTCCCCACAGGTCGGGATAGCCACTGAGCCAGTCCAGGGCATCACGGTCGAGCAGTTGACGGTAGAGTAAACCTGTCGCGGCGCTGTGGAGCCGATATTCCCGATCGTCGCGGTAGCGGAAGCGGTATGGCTGGTGCAGCGGGCCGTGCCAGGGGTGCCACAGCGAGCCGTCGGACAGTTCGACGTGCAGATCGACGGCGATCTTGCCGATGTCGTGCAGCAGCGCGGCATAAGCGACTGCGGCAGTCCAGGCTTCAGACTGCGCCGCCTGGTCTTCGGGACTGCCGCCAATGGGCAGCAGATGGGACTGCCGCAGCTTGAGCGCATAGGCGACGATCTCCAACCCGTGATCCAGCATGCCGCCGGGGTAAGCGTGGTGATGGCTTTCCGATGCGGGGAATTGTTGGACCAACTCGGCGTAGTGCTCCAGCGGCGTGCGGTATAGGGTGGCGAACTGCCGCCGCGACAGCGACGTGCGCTGCCAGATGTGTTCCAGCAGCTTCTGCCGGCGCGGTGTTGCCAGCAGCGATGCGGCCGATTCGGGCCGCAGCAACCCTTTCGGGAGGTCGGTGGCGGGCGCTGGCGACGGGGCAGCGACCGGGGGCCGTTTTCGCTGGAACAGGGAGAGCATGCGGGTGTCCTCTGGGGGGCCGGCCGGGAGGCCTTTTCGCCTTTTCGAGGTAGGGCCTTTCCCCTTGCACCCCATTCCCTTGCCGTTTCGGCCCTTTGGCCTTTAACCGTTTCGGTATAGCCGGGCCTGGGTTGCGTCTCCAGCGTCAATGTGGAACCCGCACGAATGGATTGGACGGAGACCTGGCGCTGGCCCCTGCCTATGCTGCGGGGACGCTACCCCCGGCAGGTAGGCTCTCGCTCAGGCGACTAAGTTGACAAATGCGACAAGGGCGACTAGAGTGAATCCTGTCTCAAACCTGCTTGGGAGATGACCATGCCCACCGCCATTGAATTCATTGCCGATCGTCTGCCGCGCGTCACCGTGGAGGACGTGCGCCGTTTCGCGGATACCGTTGAAATCCGGGATGCGCCGGCTTTCGCGGCCGAGTTGCAGGCGTTCATTCACGAGCGCGTGGAGGCGGTAAAACTGCCAGCCAACCTCGAAGGCGAAACGGTGGAGCAGGCCCTGGCGCGCAAGGCGGCCGCGCTGCGCACCGAAACGCGCTGGACCCCGACTGAAACCGACGTCCAGCGAGGCCGCGCCGTGTTGCTGGAATCCTTCAACCAGCCGCACAACCTGCCGATCCCCGAGTACGCCAAGCTGGCGGACAAGTCGCGCCAGCAGATCTACAAGGACATCCTCGCGCGCCGGCTGCTGGCGCTGAATGTGGGGCCGCGCGGCCAGAAGCTGCCCGACTGGCAGCTCGACCCGGTGAAGCAGCAGTTGACCCAAACCGTGCTTCAAGAGGTCGAGGGCATCGACCACTGGACGATCTACCGCGCACTATCCGAACCGCTCGAAGGCTTGGGCGGACGCTCGCCGGTGGATGCGGTGACGCATGGCACAATCGATGACGTGGCCGAAGCGGTGTTCAACGTGCTGGGCGTCCAGGTGCATTGAGGCAAGACCGCCATGAGCCGCGAACTGCCCTTGTTCTTGATCGATGCGGGTGAACTGCTCCAGCATGTGAGCCGCGTCGTCTATCGGGGCAGCCCGCTGTACTATGGCCGCAGCGGCACCAATCGCTACGACGACCCGGCGCGGACCTACGGCGTGCTCTACCTGGGCCGCGACCTGTCCACGGCGCTGATGGAGTCGGTGTTTCACAAGCACCAGTGGCTGGCGGACGAGAAGCGCTCGATTGCGCTGAAGGAAGTCGAGAGCCGGCTCGTGCGGGCCGTGGGGGTCCTGGACGACGTGCGCTTGGCCGATCTCACGGCCGAGGGTGTCATGGCGGGTTACTTCGGCCTGAACCTGGAACAGTTGGCCAGCCGCGACTACACGCACACGCAGCAGGTGTCCGCCCAGGTGCATGCGATGCTCGGCGATGATGGCCAGCCGCTGTTCGACGGGGTGCTCTATCCGTCGCGCAACAACTATCCCGCCAAGAGCATCGCCCTGTTCGAGCGTGCGGCAGCAAGAGTCGGCGTTGTCGATGACATCGACCTGGTGGACCATGTGGACTGGCCGCGCTTCGTTGCCACGTATCGCGTCGGCGTGGAGCCTGATCCCGGGCCGGTGGAACCGGATGACGAAGCGTCCTGAAGCGGCAAGAGAGCACATTGAAGCCCCAAACAGAATGAAATGGACCAAACTGGAATAGGCATCCCTCTGTAGCAGGAGACGACCATGAACACCACGACCCGCATCAGCACCGCAGAACGCCTCGGCCGCACCTTTGGCCGCGGATGGCGCGCCTACGCGCGCGGCGAACGTCGGGCGTCGAACTGGTTGGTGTCCAAGGGGGTGCCGGCGGCCGTTGCCACCGCGCTCGTGTGGGTGGTCAAGCTGTCTGTGGTGGGATTGCTGCTCTACGTTGCTTTTTGGTTCGCACTCGTGTTGTTGGGCGTCGTGGCGGCGGCGTGGGCTGCTGCTGCCAATACCTCTGACGAGGACGAGTGGCCTTTCACCGATCTCACAGAACTGCGCAAGACACCGGGCTACGATCCCAATCTGTACAACGATACGTCGCACGAGTTGTACACCGACGACTGACGGACTCCGGGCTACTTCAGCTTGCCTCCCGTGAGTGCCCCAGCCCCCTTGCCCCCGGCTTGGCCGGCGCTCTTGCTGCCGTCCGACAACCCCTGAATGGCATGTCCCGCCCGAATTCCAACCCAGGTCAGGCTTGCCAGCCAGAATCCTGGCAGCACCAGGAACATCGTGCCCGCGACGAACATCAAGAGCATGTCGCCGAACGCATTGTTCAGCCCCACCAGCGGGTCGAAGTTCGTGTGTGGCCGGTTCCAGCCAAAGCCCCAGCCATAGAGCGCATCGAGGATAGTGCTGTCGATCCAGCGAGCGAGCTGGAACCAGAAATCCACGAAGAACAGCGCGAATTGCACGACGCTGACCGTGACGACCGTCTTCAGGTCATAGGTGCCCACGACCAGCACGAGCGGGATGCAGATGACCAGCGCCATCTTGAGCAAGGCGAGGACCATGGGTAGAGACTGTCTCACGACGTCCATGGCGGGAAACGCGGCAATCGCGCCGACGGCCATCCCAACGTCTCCCGTGGCCCGTGTCACGATGTTCGGCAAGGTCTTGTCGATCTGGCCTCCGTAGTCCGTATAGACGCTGCCCTGGTTCAACTTCTGCTGCCGCGGTGACGCGATGGCTCGGATCACCGAGTCGTCCACCTCGGCCCGGCTCAGGAACCCGGCCCAGCCCGCCAGGCGACTCAACAGGCTCGGGTCCACCTGACCCAGCAGGCGTGCCCGCAGGCCGTTACTTCCATCGCTCCACCACTGGCGGCAGGTCGGGTAGCCGCCACCGCTGGCCACCTGCGCAAGCCCTGCGTCGCGGGTGCTGTCATAGGGCCAGTCCTCGCGTGGGGTGCTGGAACGGTATGTGTCGTAGTAGCCGTTCGTGTCGGTGAAGAACCGCGATCCGATCCAGGTCACGTCGTGCATCTGCTGCTCATCGAGCTGAGGGCGCTGCATGAACAATTTGGCCCGTGCAGGCCCATAGCAATCCCGCGAGAAATCCGCTACTTCCTGAGCCAGCACCGGGTCATCGATGCGCGTAGCGTCGATCTCCATGCGCATCTGCCGCAGGTCCGTGCCGCACGGGATCGCTGCCACCGAAGCGCCCGTGACGGCGCGCGAGAGCGCGTGCATGAACGCCCACCACACCGGCACCTTCGCCGACTGGTTGTTGATGGTGCTGAAGGACTGCGACCAGCCGGTATCCCCGGGCTGCGCCACGCTGACCTGGCACTGGGCCGAGCGCGAGCTGTCGTACTGGATGGTGTTCAGGTCCACGTCGATGAACGGAATGCCGGCGAACATCACCACCACGATGGCGACGAAGACCCGGTTCTCGATGCGGGCGGCGCTCAGCACGCCTTTGTTGCCCTCGTCGGCGCCTTCCGCACGGGCCTTCAACCACTCCTGCACGATGATGGCGACGAAAGGCAGCGCGAATACCCCGCTGGATACGAGGACCGCCCAGATGCCGTTGTTGACGATCCAGGACACGAGGGTTAGGTAGTACTCCAGGTAGTCGGTCGTGAAAAGCGTCATGGCCTCGATCCCCTCAAGCGGCCTGCATCAACAGGCTGGCTTCCAGCGCCACGATGGCAACAATGCCGGCGACCTCAGCGCGAATCAGCCGGCGTCGGGCCAGCGTGCTGTCCTCGCGCGCCAGCAGCCGCCGCCGCATCCAGACCCAGCCGCAGGCCGTCGCCCCGTACAGGAACAACCGCCACACGAAGAAGTAGCCCGATGCGGCCGCGAGCCACCGCTCCCAGCCGGCCACGCTGCCAACGAGATAGATGCCGGCGATGTTGGCGCCCACCGCAGCGGCGACGATCACGGCCGCCCACAGCAGTGCTTTCGCCGCACGCCGGCTGATGAGCCAGCGCAAGGGGCGCCAGGCCATGCGCTCCGCGCTCATGGCCGGCCTCCCGGATTGCCCTTCTGCAACTGGTCGAGGCGGTCGGGCACCGGATCGCCCTCATAGATGCCGCGCGAGCCTGCCGCGCGCGTGCCATGGCGCTGGATGATGGCCATCGGCGAGTTGTTCGCCAGCTCGCGCCGCAGTTCAAGTTCGGTCTTGAGGTTGCGGATCTCCCGGTCGAGCGTGTCGCTCTCGTGGTTCACGGCCTCGACTGCCAACTCGTTGGCTGCCACGTTGGGCTCTTTCTTGCCGGTGAGCAGCGTGCGCTGGAGCAGCAGTGCCTTCTCCAGCACCGACGAAAGCGCCACCTCGGACGCGAGGCGCCGCGCCAGCAGGTCCTGGTCCGGCTCGTCGCGCAGCGCCTCGATGACGCCGCGCGTGATCGGCAGCGACGTGCTGCCGGCCTCGCGCAAGTTCTCGAAGGTGGTGTTGCGCACGCCGGAAACCAGTTCCTGCAAGACTTCCAGCTTGGCTTCGTACTCCTCCTGGATCAGCGGCGTCAGCCCGACGCCGGGCACCGTCTCGGTCTTGGTGCAGGAATCGCACGTGCGCTGCACCTGTTCCCCGAGGACCCGGGTGGCCCATTCGGTCGCCTGCTGCGGCGACGTCCAGGTCTGGCAGGACAGGCTCGCGCAACTGGTGGACGCGATGGAGGATGTGTCCGTCACGCCGCGCCCGTTGACCAGGTTGTAGCCCGCGCGGGTGACGTCGCCGACCACGCGGATGGCGGACTGGCCTGCGCCACCGGCATTGCTGCCGCCCACCCAGGGAAGGCCGTCGTTGCCGCGGCGCGTCTCGGCCTGCTCGACGGCCGACACGGCATCGTTGCTGCCAACCGCGTCACGCAAGGCCATGCCTTCGGCCATCTGGCTCCAGCCAAGCTGGCCACCCGCAGTCTCGGCCATCTTCTCCGCCATGGCGCGGCACGTCAGCTTGGAGCGGTCGAAGTCCAGCCGCGCCTGCAGCACGCCGTTGGTCAGCAGGTTGTACAGGCCCGGATCGGCGCGCTGAATGATCAGCGCCGGCAGCGATGCAACCGCGCTGGTCGCGCTCTGGATCACGTTGCTCATGATCTGCTGAAAGCCGTTCGTGATGCCGTTGAGCTGATTGCGCAGCGTGGTCTGGATGCTCATGTCGCCGCAGATCAGGTTGCTGTTCCACCCCACGCCGACCCCGATGGAGCGCATGCCGGCCGCGCGGCCCATGGACACCGCACTGCCACCGCCGATCGAGTACATGACGTCATCGCCGAGGACGGGGCCGCTGTTCTGGTATCCGACCTGCGCCCACGCCAGGCCGCAGACCAGAGCGAGCGGGCCGGCCAGCGCCTTCGGGCGCAGCAGGCGGCACGCCTTGGCGGAAAGGTTCATCGATTCAGGACGCTTCATCGTGGCACCTCAGAGGAAATCGACGCTGCCCAGGAACACCTGCCCGCGGCGTTCGCAGCACGCATAGGGACGCCACAGCGCCCAGGCGTAGTCGCCTTGTTGGGCCTGGGTCAGCGTGCCGCTGTGCGGGAACACCACGCAGGTGTTGGACAGGCGCGGCGTCAGCTCCTGCCACTTGCCCGTAGAGGCATCACCCTCCATCAGCGCGCCGGCCGGCCAGTAGCCGTCGCGGGCGTTGGCAAGCAGCGGCTGGTACACGTGGATCTGCCCGCGGCGCGTGACGACATCACCGGCGCGCTGGGCCACGACGGCCCCGGATTTGTAGTCATCGGTCTGATGCAGGAAGCCGCCGCGCGGATAGACATTGCCCCAGAGGTTCATCGTGGTGCGCGCACCGACCTCGCGCATGCCCGGAATCAACGCCTCCGGGTAGGCCATTTCAGGCACGTTGTAGCGCCAAGCCAGCGTGTCCAGGGTGCTGAGTAGATACGGCATGAAGGCCGTGCCCGCGCCTTGGCAGAAATAGCCCGACGACGATGCGAACTGGTTGAATACCTCGCCGCCAGGATGGCCGATGACATCGCTGTTCTTGAATTTGGCGAGGTTGTTTTCGTGGTCTTCGTTCGTGGTCCCATCCCCACCTGCCTGTGCGGATGGGTTGGGCGTGCTCATCGCCTGCACCTCGACCCAGGGGTTCTCTCCGGTGTTGCTGTAGCTGGAGACGACCGCATCGGGCACGTAGTGCCGGACCTTGGTGGATGTGCGCACCGTGCAGCCCGTCCAGGTGCAGTAGAGCCAGTAGCAGATGCCCACCACCCGGTACTCCAGGCAGTCCGGCGACATGACGGAGGACACGATGGTGGCGGTGTTCAAGGCGTAGCTGCCCGTGGCGCTGATCAGCAGCAGCGAGGCCACGGCGACGCGCAGGCGGCGCAGCAGGTCGAATGGGCGATGGGTCACGGCTGCGTCCTCCGGTGTTGCTCGATGCGCGCGACGGCCCGGGCCACGTCCGGCTCGCCATAGACCACAAAGCGTTGATCCACCACGACGGCCGGGATGGTCGTGACACCCAAACTCCATGCGTCGGTGACGCCCTGGTAGGCGGTGCCGATGCGGCGCTGAAGATCGGTGCCGCCTTGCTTCAGGCGTTGCCGGACGATGGCTGCTGCCCGCTCAGGGTCGGCTGGAAGATTCGCGGAAAGCTCGGCCTCGATCCGGGGCGTTTCGCCCAACTCGATCAGTCGCTCGCCGCCCATGGTCTTGACCGGGTGGCGGCTGTCGGTGACGACCACCACGTCGGCGGCGAAGGTGGCCGGGCTGAACACCGCCAGAGACGTCGGCAGCGCCACGGCCAGGCCAAGGGTTCGCCAGCCTGGTGCGAACCGGGTAAAAGCTGCTGGCATGTCATGTGCCCCGGAAGTTGATCAGGGCCATAGTCAAACGCCGAACCCCAGGCGGCCCCAACAAACAATGCGCATCGCGGCCACCCCGCATACCTGCTTGCGTCGCCGCAAAGAAAAAAGCGGAGGCCGAAGCCTCCGCGCTGATCAACGAAGCAGTGCAACCCTTACAGCAGGCCGGACTCCGCAAAGGAGAACGGGGCACCCTGGCCGACGATGATGTGGTCCAGTACCCGCACATCGATGAGCGCCAGCGCGGCCTGCAGTTGCTGGGTCAGCATGCGATCCGCGCTCGACGGCTCGGAAATGCCCGAGGGGTGCTGGTGCGCGAAGACCACCGCGGCGGCCTTCAACTCCAGCACACGCTGCACGACGACACGCGGATAGACCGAAGTCGAGTTGATCGTGCCCCTGAACAACGGCTCGTAGGCCAGCACCTGGTGCATGCTGTCCAGGAACACCGCGGCGAATATCGGGTCGTGCCCGGATAAAGCAAAAATTGGGACATTTGCAATATAACTGATTGATTTTTTAACGCCGCCACTGCGCTGTTGGCGCTGAAATCATCCGGAGATCACGGGTTCGCTATGCTCGAACCTCGTGCCCTTCCTCCGGATGGTGGTCATGGCAAATCTTGAGCGTACCGCGTACCCCCGCTTCCCTCGGGTCATCACGACACGTGATCTGCTTCAGCATTACACCCCCGATCCCGACGAGGTGACGTGGGTGGCGGGTTCCGCCTACAGCCGGAACGCTCAGTTGAGCCTCATGGTGCTCCTGAAAACTTTCCAGCAGCTCCACTATTTCCCCGACCTGGAGAGCGTACCGCCCGAGATTGTCGATCACATCCGGACCGTCATGAATCTGGGACCCAAGGCGGTTGCCCAGTACCGACAGCCCAAGACGCTATACCGTCATTGCGCGGCCGTTCGCGGGTATCTCAGCATTCACCGTTATTACGGCAAGGAAGCCCAACGCATCGCAGTGCGCGCCGCCTATGAAGCTGCGGAAGTCATGGATCAGCGCGTGGATGTGATCAACGCTACGATCGAAGAGTTGATCTTTCGTCGATACGAGCTGCCTGCCTTCTCGACGCTGGACAATATCGCCGAGGCAGCCGCAGCGACGGCACAGGACCGCTTATATGCACGCATTGACGAAGCCCTGACCGGGGAACGCCGGGCTTTTCTCGATAGCCTGCTCGCCACGGACTTTGCACATCGACAGAGCGCTTTCCAGGCCATTAAAGCACTCCCCAAGCGGGCTACCCGAAAGCATCTGGAGGCGCTACTGGATCAGCTCGCGTGGCTTAACACGCTGGGTGACGTGGACGATCCCCTACAGCACGCGCCGGCGAGCAAGTTGCGGCACCTAGGGAAGGTCTGAACAATCCGCCAAACCCACGTTATTTCCGAGCCTCGAAGGCCGAAATCCCGTCAATCCGCTCGGAATTCCACCTTTTGCCATGCCGCCAGACGGCTTTCCCCGTCCAGCGGACGCACTTATCCCGCCGCCGGCATCAAGCGCCGGCGCGACATCCACAGGTTCGACAGCGCGAACAGCGTCAGCACCTGTGCCGCGTTCTTCGCGATGCCGCGATAGCGCACCTTCGTATAGCCGAACTGCCGCTTGATCACACGGAACGGATGCTCGACCTTGGCACGGACGCTCGCCTTCAAGCGCTCCAACGCCCTCGCTTCCCGCTGATCGCGCTTGCGCTTCATCGCCTTGATCACCGAAGGCTTCTTCGCGATCAGGAACACCGCATCCACGTCCTGCATCTCCTCGCGCTTCTCGGCACCGATGTAGCCACTGTCGCCGAACACCACGTCCTCCTTGCCGTGCAGCAGCTTGTGCGCCTGCGTCACGTCCGCCACGTTCGCCGCCGTGCATTCCACGTGGTGCACCAGCCCGGAGGCATCGTCCACCCCGATGTGCGCCTTCATCCCGAAGAACCACTGGTTGCCCTTCTTCGTCTGATGCATCGCAGGATCCCGCTCGCCCTCCCGGTTCTTCGTCGAACTCGGTGCATTGATAATCGTCGCGTCCACGATGGTGCCCGAGCGAAGGCTCAGGCCCTTGCGCTGAAGATGCGCATTGACCTGCTTGAAGATCTTTTCGGCCAGACCGTGCGTCTCCAGCAAGCGCCGGAAGTTCAAGATCGTCGTCTCGTCCGGGATGTCGCCCATGCCACCAATCCGGGCAAAGCGGCGCATCACCGGCGTATCGACCAGCGCCTCTTCCGTCGCCGGGTCACTCAAGGCATACCACTGCTGCAGGAAGTGGATCCGAAGCATCGTCGCCAAGGGGTAAGGCTGCCGGCCGGGCCGGCCCAGCTTCGGATAATGCGGCTCGATCAGCGCCAGCAGCGCCTTCCACGGCACGACCTGATCCATCTCGGCAAGGAACACCTCGCGCCGTGTGCGCTTGCGACCGACCAGATCCTCGGCATCACCAAACGAAAGCTGCATCGAACTCGCCCCTTGAAGCAATGGCCGATTGTGGCCGAAAGTGACGGAGTTGTTCAGACCTTCCCTAGCTCACCAAGCTGCATTACTCGACGCTGATGATTTGCGTCGCACAGCCGCGCCACGGCGCTACACCCTCATGCTTGCACTCATCCACCGAATGCGCGTGCGTGCGCGCGACGATTTGGCGGAGATGTTTATCCGGCGTGTCAGCACCCTGCATAAGCGAGCACGCGAGGAACTTATCCAAATCCAGATGCATCAGCGCACGATGGCGGAGCAACTGGTGGCCCGACTCGATGATGTCTTGGCCATCCTGGTGGACGAGCCGGACGACCTTCCTGCCGGCCGCCGGATCCGAGCGCTGCTCACGCCGGACGGTGACTCGGCCAAGTTGCGCGAGGACTGTGCCGTGATCCAACAGGCTGGTGGCAGCAATCACCTGCCGCTGCTCTGGCGCTTTTTCACCAGTCATCGCCAGGTGTTGATGCGCTTGGCCCGGACCCTCGATTTTGTGTCCGCAACCCAGAACCAGTCGCTGATTCAAGCCCTGAGGGTGGTGCTGGCCAACGAGTCCCGTCGTGTGGAATGGCTATCGGCCGAGGTGAATCTGCAGTTTTGCTCGGAACGTTGGCGCAAGCTGATCGTTCGATCCTCCGAGGGAGAACCGACGATCAACCGCCGCTATCTGGAGATGTGCGTGTTCTCGCACTTGGCCAGCGAGCTGAAGTCGGGCGACATCTGCGTGGTGGGATCGGAGGCCTTCGCCGACTTCCGCGAACATCTCCTTCCCTGGTCGCAATGCGAAACGCGCCTGGCGGAGTTCTGCGCCAAGGTTGATATTCCGGCCACCGCCGCCGGCTGCGTGGCCGAATTGAAGCAGCGCCTGGCCGAGACGGCGTCCCAGCTCGATGCCGCGTTCCCAGACCTCAAGAGCGATCTGGCCATTGGCGCCGAGGGCGCGCCGGTGCTGCGCAGGCTGCAGGCGCAAGAGGTGCCCGCCTCGGCGATCGCCCTGCAAAGCGCCCTCAATCGGGAACTGCCGACACGCAACCTGCTCGACATTTTGGCCAACATCGAGCATTGGACGCACTTCACCCGGCACTTCGGGCCGATTTCGGGGAACGAGCCGAAGATCAAACAAGCCACTGAGCGCTATCTGCAGACTGTTTTCGCCATGGGCTGCAATTTGGGCCCCAATCAGGCGGCGCGGCATTTCGTGGGTGAAGTCAGCCCGCACATGATCTCGCGCGTCAACCGCCGCCACGTGACGGTGGAGAAACTGGAGGCGGCGACACGCGAGCTGGCCGAACTCTATCTGCGCCTCGATCTTCCGCGGCTCTGGGGTGACGGCAAGAGCGTCGCGGCCGATGGCACGCAATATGACTTCTACGATCAGAACTTGTTGGCGGGCTATCACTTTCGGTACCGCAAGATGGGTGCGGTGGCCTATCGTCATGTCGCGAATAACTACATCGCGACCTTTCGGCACTTTATCCCGCCGGGTATCTGGGAGGCCGTCTACGTCATCGAAGGCCTGATGCAAGCCAAGCTGTCGGTCGAACCCGACACCGTGTACTCGGACACGCAGGGCCAGTCGGCCACCGTGTTTGCGTTCACGTACCTGCTCGGTATCAATCTGTTGCCGCGGATACGCAACTGGAAGGATCTCGATTTCTTCCGTGCCGACAAGCAGACCCACTACAAGCACATCGACTCGCTCTTTCATGGCGCAATCGACTGGACGTTGATCGAGACCCACTGGAAGGATCTCCTGCAGATTGCTATCTCGATCCAGGCGGGCAGGATCGCCTCCCCGATGCTTCTGCGCCGGCTCGGTGCGAGCAGCCAACGCAACCGCCTTTTTCTGGCGGCGCAGGAGCTCGGGCGCGCCCACCGCACCGTCTTTTTGTTGAACTGGATCGGTAGTTTGCCCTTGCGCCAAGAGGTCACGGCCGAGACCAATAAGATCGAGTCGTACAACGGCTTCGCGAAGTTCTTTTCGTTCGGCGGCGACGTGATCGCCGAGAACGATCCAGACGAGCAACAGAAGCGTCTTCGGTATAACGATCTGATCGCCTCGGCCGTGATCTTGCAGAACACCGTGGACATGATGCGCGCCCTTCAAAAGCTTGCTGATGAAGGTCTCGCGGTGTCGGGACACGACGTGGCCTTTTTCTCACCCTATCTGACCGGCGGCGTCAAACGGTTTGGTGACTATCGCCTTGACTTGAAGCGACCGCCCGAACCGTGGATTCGTGACCGCCTGTTCAAGGATGCCGCCAAAGCCGCGCGGGCGACGACCCTAGCAACGGAGCAAGCGAATGACCCAGCGATCGAATAGCACGGGGCGGATCGACGCCGCGTCGCCCCGCGGGGGTGTCGACGTCATAGGACTTCAAAAATTGCGCGCGACCTTTGATACGACTCACCTGTTGCGTGCGGTCGATGATCTCGACACCGTTCGCGCGGTCCTGGTCGATCCGGACGAATTACGCGCCGATCTTCTCCGGTTGCATGGGATGGCGCACACCCTGATCAACGGGGGAGCCTTATCCGCGACGAGCGTCGATGAAACCATCACCGAGTTGGCGGCAGACATTGAGGCCGAGCTGGAGAGCATGAGCGCCTTGCTCCTGACCATCCGACAACGGATACGGCCACTTCTGACGCTGACCCCTGACGATGGCTAATGGAGGAATGCAGACCATCTACCCTGCCAGCGATTGCAAGATGGTGCAGGTTGCTCGCGTGTCGTGATGGCACGTTTCGATCATGCCCCGCAGCTCGGCGGCCAGCGCCGCCAATTCGCGCTGCTTGGCTTCCACCTGTGCCAGATGCGTTCGTGCCACGCCATCGACCTGCTTGCACGACAGTTCCGTGCGTGAGGCAAGCGTGAGTAGGCTACGGATTTCTTCGAGGCTAAAACCCAGCGCGCGGCTGCGCACAATGAACTGCAAACGCTCGACGTCGCTATCGCGATAGTTGCGGTATCCCGCAGTCGACCGCTCCGGCGGCGGCAGCAACCCGATGCGCTCGTAGTAGCGTACGGTTTCCAGATGACAGCCGGTGGCTTTCGCCAGATCGCTAATGCGCACGGTGGTTGACTCCGTAGTAGCTACGGACTTTAGTCTACGCCGCACACCGCATAAGAGTTCAAGTGATGGCATGTTGCGACTGTGAATCAACCGGTCAAGCGTTGGCTCGCTCTGCGGCCCAGCGTCGCGTGTTATGGACGGTCTTATTCATCAACGTGGCGATCTTCGTGGGCGAATTCGGCGCGGGGCTTTGGGCTGATTCGACCGCGCTGCAGGGAGACTCCCTGGACAGTCTCGGCGATGCGTTGGTGTATGCGCTCAGTCTCTGGGCCGTGGGACAGGCCCTGCGGTGGCGGGCGGGGTCCGCTCTGGTGAAAGGCGGCATCCAGCTGCTGTTCGCGGGGATCGTGATCGCCGAAGTCGGCCGCAAGCTGGTGACGGGTGCCGAGCCCTTGACAGGTGTGATGGCGATCGCCGCCGGTGTCGCGCTCATCGCCAATCTCACCTGCCTCGCGTTGCTGACCCGATTTCGTTCGCACGACATCAACATGCGCTCGGTCTGGCTGTGCTCGCGCAATGACGTCATCGGCAA
Organism: Aerosticca soli; assembly: GCF_003967035.1. Lineage (GTDB taxonomy): Bacteria > Pseudomonadota > Gammaproteobacteria > Xanthomonadales > Rhodanobacteraceae > Aerosticca > Aerosticca soli. The sequence goes on from NZ_AP018560.1 coordinate 561,748, forward strand.
TGCCGGCGTTTTGCTGACCACGGCACTCATGGCCTGGAGCGGCTGGACATGGCTCGATCTGGCTTTTGGCGCCTTGCTGGCGTTGCTTTTCGCGCGAACCGGTGTCGAGGTCCTGAGATCCGCGTGGCCGCAGTTTCGTTTGCACCCCTCGCACGTCCAGTGAACGCCATGCTGCCACCGAATCCCTCTCTGGCTATACTTCAACAATGATAACGACACGCATTCGCAATATCTTGCACCACGTCGCCGTGGCCGCCCTTCTGGTGTGGGGCATAGGCGCGCTGCCGGCACAGGCCGAGGACATCCCTTCCGCCGTCCCGCAGACCTGGCAGATGCTCGACTACCTGGCGACCGATTACGCGGGCGCGGTGAAGGATGGCGCTGTGATCAGCACGTCCGAGTACGCCGAGATGCGGGAGTTCACGGCGACAGCGCGATCGCGTATCGCCGCGTTGCCACCGACCGTCGCCACACCGGCACTATTGCAACAAGCCGATACGTTGGTGGCCTCGGTCGAGGCCAAGGCGACACCCGCGCAGGTGGCGACGCAGGCGCATGCACTGGCCGATGCGTTGCTGCAGGCGTACCCGGTGCCGACCGCACCGGAACGCGCTCCCGATCTGGCGCGCGGGGCAACGCTCTATCAAAACCAGTGCGCCGCTTGTCATGGCGCCACCGGACACGGTGACGGGCCCGCTGGCCTGCTGCTATCGCCCCGACCGGTGAACTTCACCGATCAGACGCGGGCCGATCAACGCAGCGCGCTGTCGTTGTATGAGGTGATCAGCCAGGGCGTGGCAGGCACGCCGATGGCGAGCTACGCGCAGCAACTCTCTTCCGATGACCGCTGGGCGCTGGCGTACTACGTGGGTTCGCTGGCTTACGCCAAGGAAGCGGTCGCCGGTGCCGATACCTGGCAACACGACACTGCCGCGCGAGCGCAGATCGCGGATCTGAAGGAGCTGTCGCGTGCGCGTGTTGCGCAGCTGACACCTACTCTTGGTGCAGAGCGTGCTCGGACGATCGTGGGTTACTTGCGAGCTCACCCTGACGTCATCCAGCAGCAGGCCTTGGCCGGCATCCCCCTGGCACGGGCGCGACTGGCGGCGAGCCTGACGGCTTACCGTGCTGGTGCGAAGACGCAAGCCACCCAGCTGGCGCTATCCGCCTACCTCGATGGCGTGGAACCGGTCGAACCGCAACTCAATGCACGTGACAGCGCGCTGCGCGCCCAGCTCGAAACGTCGATGGGTGCCTATCGCAGCGCATTGTCGGGTAACACTCCCGTGGAGTCGGTGGTGAAACAGGCCGATGCCATTGATGGTCTGTTGGTACGCGCACAGGAAGTCACCGCCGATGCGGCGAGCGATGCGGCCGCCATCTTCTTGGGTGCCTTCACCATCCTGGTTCGCGAGGGTCTGGAAGCCCTGCTGGTCGTGGTCGCACTGCTCGCTTTTCTACGCAAGGCCGCGCGACCCGAAGCGCTGCGCTACGTGCATGCGGGCTGGATCCTTGCGCTCGTGGCCGGTGGCATCACCTGGGCGATCGCCAGCTATGCGATCTCCATCAGCGGTGCCGGTCGTGAATTGACCGAGGGACTGTCGTCGCTGTTTGCGGCGTTCGTGTTGCTCGGGGTCGGTCTGTGGATGCACCAGAAGAGCATCGGTGGTCGCTGGCAGGCGTATCTAAAGGAAAAGATGGCGGCCGCGCTCAACCGACGTTCGGCGTGGTTCCTGTTCGGACTGGCCTTCATCTCGGTGTACCGCGAGGTGTTCGAGAGCATCCTGTTCTACGCTGCGTTGTGGAACGACGGCCAGGAAGTGTGGCTGCTCAGCGGCATCGCCGCCGGTGCCGCGGTGCTGGGGCTAATCGCCTGGGTGCTGCTGCGCACCAGCCGGCGGCTGCCGATCGGCACATTCTTCTCCGCCAGTTCGGCGCTGATCGCCGTGCTCGCCATCGTGCTGACTGGCAAAGGTATCGCCGCCCTGCAGGAGGCCGGCTGGGTCGCGGTGAGCGTGGCGCCAGTGCCGCATATCGAATTGCTGGGCATCTATCCGACCTGGCAATCCTTGTTGGCCCAGTTGGCGATTTTGGTGCTGCTGGCTGTCGGATTCGTGTTCAATATCCGTCGTGGCCGTCAACGACTCCCGTCACCTCCAACGACTCGGGAAGTGCTCCCCGATGCAGACTGAAGGCGACAAGACATGAGCGACTGCGGCTGCCACGTGCAAGCGACCAATGAAGCGGAACGCCGAATTCTGCGCGTCGCCTTGGGGCTCAATGCCACGATGTTCGTGGTCGGCATCGTCGCGGGGCTGATCGCCCAGTCGATGGGATTGATCGCCGACTCGCTGGATATGCTGGCCGATGCGAGTGCCTACGGCATCGCCCTGCTGGCGTGGGCGCGCAGCGCGAGCTTCAAGGCCTCGGCGGCACAACTGAGCGGAACACTGCTTTTGGTGCTGGGGCTAGGCGTCTTGCTCGGTGTCGTGTGGCGCCTTGTGATGGGAAGCCACCCCGAGGGCTTATGGATGACGGGCATCGCCTTGGTGGCTCTCGTCGTCAACACCACGGTGCTGCGCTTGCTGGAACGCTTTCGTCATGGTGAGGTGCATTTGCGAGCGACTTGGCTATTTACCCGGGTCGATGTCCTCGCGAACTTGGCGGTCATCGTCTCCGGTGTGCTGGTGCTTCTATGGCACAGCGCGGTGCCTGATCTGGTGATCGGTACGGCCATCGCCTGCTATGTACTGAAGGAGGCGCTGGGCATTCTGCGCGAAGCGAAGGAAGCGCGGGTTGCCGCCAGCGAATCGATCGTCAAACCATGACCGCTCCGGCATTGGGGCTTGGCCCGGTGGTGTATGCCGTTGACCTTCGACTGTTCCACGCCATCCATCCGTCTACACCGCCGTCGCCCGCGATGCTGCATCTGGCGCGCGGTCTGGCCGATGGGCCGTTGATCCTGACCGCTGCTCTCCTTGGGACGATGCTGATGTTTCCTCGGTGGTCGATGCGCTCGATCGCCCTGAAAGCGGTGGGTGTCGCTGCCGTGGCACTACTCCTGAATCTGGTCATCGGCGCTGTCTGGGATCGAGCGCGCCCCTTCGTGGCCGGTGTCGGCCAAGCATGGGTCTCCCATGCGGCGACCGGCAGCTTTCCCAGCGACCACCTGACCGTGCAGTGGGTCGTCGCCGGCATACTGTTGCTGAATCAACGCAGCCGAGTTTGGGGCATCGGGATCGCACTGCTTGGTCTGCTCATGGCATGGGCACGCATCTACCTGGGCGTGCATTATCCCGGCGATATGCTGGGAGCCCTCGCGATAGGTGGGCTGGCCATGCTGAGTGGCTGGGCTGGGGTTGCGAGCCAGCCCCACGCCGTCCAACGGCGGTGACCACGTAGCCGCGCATACTGTCGGCCTTCCACCGTGGCCAGCGTCGCCAGCGGCGCACGCGATCGCCCAGGTTCATCGGCATCGCACGCACAATGACGTGCGCAGGCTTGAGACAGGACGACGGTTCCCGCCGCAGCCACGCCACGCCGACGGGGAGTCATCGCGTGGAAGCGGCACCGGGCTCGCGGTTTGGCAAAGCGACTGTGTGAGGTCAAACCTTTTGCGGCTCCTCGCACCCCAGCCCGCACGACGTTGTTTCGACCTGCAGCGTCACGTGATGGATGTCAAAGCGCGCCTCCAGCATCTGCGCCAGCCGGAGCCGCAGCGCTTCTGCGTCTGATGCGTCGCCATCCATGATCACATGCGCCGCCATCGCCGAACGCGTGCTGCTGAGCGCCCATACGTGCACATCGTGCAGCGCAGCCACGCCCGGAGTGGCCAGCATTTCGGCGCGGACCCGTTCAGTATCGACGCCACGAGGCGTCCCCTCCATCAGGACATTCCCGGCCTCTCGCAGCAATGTCCATGTCCGCGGCAGCACCCACAGACCAATCAACACGGCGATGATTGGATCGGCAATGTAAAAGCCGGTGAACTTGATGATCAACGCGCCGATGATTACGCCGACCGAACCGATCATGTCGGCCCAAACTTCCAGATAGGCGCCTTTCACGTTGAGGTTTTCACCGCTGCCGGCCTTGAGCAATCGCATCGAGATGAGGTTGATCACCAGCCCGAGCACCGCGATCACCAGCATGCCGGTGGAGGCCACCGACGGCGGTTCGCTGAAACGCCGCACCGCCTCCCACAAGATGTAGCCGGCGACGAGGAACAGCAAGCCACCATTGACGAGTGCGCCGATGGCTTCCATGCGCGCGTAACCATAGGTGCGTTTCGCATCGGGGGGACGTCGTGCCAGGCGCACGGCGGTCAGCGAGATCGTCAGCGCGATCACATCGGTCGCCATGTGTGCCGCGTCCGACAACAAGGCCAAGCTGTTGGTAAGCAGACCGCCGATGATCTCGGCGACAAGAAACATACTGGTCAGGCCGAGTGCCCACCACAGCGGCGTCTCGTGCCTGATCTCCGTACCCACATGATCGTGCCCGGCATTCATCAGTTGTCTCCACTCACGTAGCTTCGCCACGCCATGCGGAACACCCGCCATGCCGAGCGCAGAAACATCAACAACAACGCCGACGCAACCAGCAGATCGGGCCAGCCGGCGCCGAAGAAGCCGACGCCGGCGGCCGCTGCCAGCACGGCGACACCTTCGAACACGTCATTGCGCGAGCATTCCCAGGCCGAGGCCATGTTGACGTCGCCTTTGCGGTAAGGCAGCAGCAGGCGCAGGCATGCGGCATTGGCGACCAGGTTCAGCAAGGCGGCGATACCGATCGCCTCGAAGATCGGCACGCCAGGATGCAGGAGACGCCAGCCAATCTGGATGGCGACTGCAAGCGCCGCACCAAGAATCAGTGCGCCCTTGAACAGCGCCACCCGGGCCTTCGCGCGGTCACTGGCACCAACAACCGCAAGGCTCAAGAGGTAGGTGAGCGCATCCCCAAGATTGTCCAACCCGCCGGACAGCAGCGACGACGAACCGCTGTAGATCGCCGCGGCCAGCATCATCGTGAAAGTAGCGAGGTTGATCGCCAGAACGATCATCAACACCCGACGCTGCCGCGCCTGCAACGCGGCAATATCGATGGTGGTGGCACAACACGTATCAGACATGAGCCGGTAACCCGATGGATTGGATGCATGCTTCAGGTATTGGAATCCCTCATGGCGGCGACCACTCTACGCGGCCGCCGCCGTGTTATGAAATGACACCGATGCAGCGACGTGAGTACTCCCGCTGCCCCGATTAGTCGTTATCCACACGCCCGTCGATCGGCCACGCCCGATCCACCGTGCTCTGGTAGACCCAGCCCGCAACACTCTGGCCGGTGCGTCCGTGCAAACGGATCAGCTGCACGGCCCGTTCGGCTTGGTCGTCCTCGCAAAACACTTCGAGCTTGATCTGCCGGGTGACGCGCTCGCCCAGCTCCATCGAGTAGACCTGCTCCTGGCCGTTGAGCGCGGTCAATAGACCCTTGACGTCGCTCACCGACAGATAACGGAACCCGGCTTCTTCCAGTGCATGGATCACGTCGACGACGCGGCCACGGTGGATGAATGCCTTCACTTCTTTCATGGGGTGTTCTCCTTGGCGAGGCGCCGGGCGGCGCGTTCTTCGATCCAGTCGTACAGCACCGGCAGCAGGACCAGCGTCAGCAAGGTCGAGGTGATCAGGCCGCCGACCACCACGGTGGCCAGCGGACGCTGGGTTTCCGCCCCGACACCGCTGGAGAGCAGCATCGGCACCAGGCCAAGGATCGCCACGCTGGCCGTCATCATCACCGGCCGCATGCGCAGGGCGGTGCCGCGGATGACTGCGTCCCGCACGGGCAAGCCTTTCTCGCGCTGCTCGTTCAAGAAGCTCACCAACACGATGCCGTTCAACATCGCCACGCCGAACACCGCGATAAACCCGATCGCCGAGGGCACCGACAGGTATTGCCCGGTGATCGCCAGCCCGACGATGCCGCCAATGGTGGCGAACGGCACGTTGGCCAGGATCAGCGCGGCGTACTTCACCGAGTTGAAGGCGGTGTAGAGCAGCACGAAGATGAAGAAGATCGTCGCCGGCACGATCAGCGACAGCCGCTTCAATGCCCGTTGCTGGTTTTCGAACGCGCCGCCCCATTCGGTGTAGTAGCCCGTCGGGATGTGCACCTGTTCGTTGATCGCGGCATTCGCGTCCTTGACGAAGCCGTCGATGTCACGGCCGCGCACGTCCATCTGGATCACCGCATAGCGTTGCAACTGCTCGCGGCGAATGAACGAATAACCCTCCGCATCGCTTACCTCGGCAATCTGTGATAGCTGTACCAGCGCACCGCTGACGGTGCGGATCGGAATGCGCTTGATCGCCGGCAGCGAGTTCTTGTCCGCATCGTCCAGCCGCACCGCTATGTCGAAGCGCTTCACGCCATCGAGCAGGGTGGTCACCGGCTCGCCACCGATGCCGTTCTTCACCACGGTCAGCACGTCGTCCGCATTCAGACCGTAACGGGCCAGCGCGTCGCGATCCACCTTGATGCGGATCTGCGGCTTGCCGATATTAGCCTCCAGCGCCAGATCGGCCACCCCCGGCACACCCGCAAGCGTGTTCTTGATACGGGCGCTGAGACGATCCAGCTCGCCCAGGTCATTGCCGTAGATTTTCAGCGCCAGGGTGGCGCGCACACCCGAGATCAGTTCCTCAATGCGCATCTGGATCGGCTGGGTGTAGCTCACCACCGCGGTCGGCAAGGCGGCGGATAGTTCCTTCTGCATCGCCTCCTCGATGCTTTCCAGCGTCTCGCCCTTGCGCCACTGATCCTTCGGCTTCAGCGGCGTGTAGACCTCCATGTAGTTCACGTCGGCGGTCTCGCCTTTTTCCGCGCGGCCGATCATCGCCAGCGTGGTGTCCACCTCCGGGAATTTCTGCTTGATCAGTGCCGACACCTGCTTGGAGATATTGATCGACTCATCCAGCGAGGCCGAGGGAATCGAGGTGATACGCCACATGATGGCGCCCTCTTTCAGGTTGGGCATGAACTCCTTGCCCAGGAACGGGAACAGCGCGAGGCTGCCGATCAAGGCGCCGGCGGCGATGCCCAGCACCAGCTTGCGCCGTTCCAGTGCCCACGCCAGCACGGTGGCGTAGTGCCGTTTCAGGAACGCGACCAAGCGCGTGTCCTTCTCTTCCTTGGGCTTTAATACCAACGCCGCCAGCACCGGAATCAGCGTCAGGGCCAGGATCAGCGAGCCGGCCATGGCGAAGCTGATGTTGAACGCCATCGGCTTGAACATCTTGCCTTCCAGCCCCTGCAGGCTGAACAGCGGCAGGAACACCACGATGATGATCAGAATCGCGAAGGCCATCGGATTGGCGACCTCGCGGGCAGCGGCCAGCACGGCCGAGGTGCGGTCCACCGGACCGCCATGGGCTTTGCGCTCAGCCATGATGCGGTAGGCGTTCTCCACCATCACCACCGCGCCATCGACCATCATGCCGATGCCGATCGCCAAGCCTGCCAACGACATCAGGTTGGCTGACAGACCGGCCTGGTTCATGCAGATGAAAGCGATCAGCATCGCCAACGGCAACGCCACGACCACCACCAGCGCACTGCGAAATTCGCCCAGAAACAGGAACAGGATGATCGCCACCAGGATCGAGCCTTCGATCAGCGCCCGCACCGCGGTTTCTACGGCCGCGTTGACGAGCTCGGTACGCTCGTACACCGGCTTGACCACCACGCCCGGCGGCAGCGCCTGCTTCACCGTGTCGAGCTTGGCCTTGACCGCATCGACCACGCTCTTGGCGTTCTCACCGATCCGGGCCAGGGCCTGGCCCATGACGACTTCCTTGCCATCCCGGGTTACGGCTCCCGTACGGGGGGCGCCCGCTTCGGTGATCGTGGCTACGTCACGTACGTAGACCGGCGTGCCATCTTCGGTCTTGAGGACGATGTTGCCCAGATCCTTTGCGTTCTGGACCAGCCCCAGGCCGCGCACCAGATACTGCTCGCGTCCCACGTCGACGAAGTTGCCGCCGACCTGCGCATTGTTCGCCTGCAAGGCTTCGATCACCTCTTTGAAGCCGAGCTTGTGTGCGATCAGTTTCATCGGATCGATGCGCACCTGGAACTGCTTTTCCTGGCCGCCCCACGACGTGACATCGTCGACGCCGGGGGCGGTGCGCAGGATCAGGCGGATGGTCCAGTCCTGCAGTGTGCGCAGATCCATGTCGTTCGGGGCAGTGCCCGCCGCGGCCCCCTTCAGTTTGTCGTCGGCGCGCTCGACCGTGTACCAGAACACCTGACCCAGACCCGACGTGTTCGGGCCCATCTCCGGCTTGCCGTAGCCGGCCGGCAGGCGATCGCCCACCTGTTGCAGCCGTTCGTTGACCAGCTGGCGGGCGAAGTAGATGTCCATGCTGTCGTCGAAATACACCGACACATAGGACAAACCGAACAGACTCACCGAGCGGATCTGTTCCACCTTGGGCAGGCCGGCCAGCGCCGATTCCACCGGCGTGGTGAGCAGCTGTTCCACATCTTCGGCGGCCAGTCCCGACGCCTCGGTGTAGACGTTGACCTGCACCGGTGTGACATCAGGGAACGCGTCGATGGGCAACTGGCGTACGGCCTGAAAACCGAGGAAGCCGATCACCACGAAGGCGATCAGCACCAGCACCTTGTAGCGTAGGGAGAATGTAACCAGACGTTCCAGCATCATTCTTCTCCCAACTGCGAGCGCAGCAACCGCGCCTTCAGCGCGAAGGCACCCTTGCGCACGTAAGGGTCGCCGGCCTTGAGACCTTGCGTGATGACTGTCCAGCCGTCGCGCGTGTCGCCGACCATCACCGGTGCCGGCTCGAACGCCCCGTTACCCTTGGCAAGGAATACGGTTGGCTGGTTCTGCAGCAGCACGATCGCGTCGGCCGGTACCGCAAGCGCTTTCACGGCGCTGCCGGCAGCAATACGCGCTTCGACCAGCTCACCGGGATGCAGAAGATCCTTGCGGTTGTCGACCTCGATGCGCACCGGCACGGTGCGGGTGCGCTCATCGGTCTGGTGCGAGCGCTGTACCACTTTGCCGGGTATGGCGGTGTCGTGGACGAGGATGCGGGCGTCCGCGTCGGGTTTGACCCGTTCGGCATCGGCCGGGGACATCTGCGCAACGACCCACACCGAATCTTCCTTGACCAGGGTGAACAGTGTGCGGCCGGGCTCCACCCGCTCACCGACCAGAAATTCATCGGTGGTGACGCGGCCGGCCGCGGGCGCGAGCAGTTCGAAACTGCCATCGGCCGCGGCCGATCCCTTGCGCAGCAGACCCCCGATCTGGCCATCGGACAAGCCGTAGGCACGCAGCTTGGCGCGAGCCTGGTCGCGCTGCACTTTCGCCTCGTTGTAGCGGCGCGCCGACACCGCCTGTGGCCCAAGCGATGCGATCCGTTGCCAATCCTGTTCGGCGACGATCAATGCACCTTGCGTCTCGGCGACCTGCACGCTGGAGAGCACGACCAGCGGCGCACCGGCTTTCACGACATCGCCCAGCCGGGCCTTGCGAGCCAGCACCTGCGATTCCACGCGCGGCGACACCAGCACGGTGGAATACGCATCGGCCTTCACTTCGCCGGGAGCCTTCAATTCATCAGTCAGGTCGCGCGGGGTCACCTTGTCGAGCACGATGCCGGCAGTTTTGATCGCCTTGGCGTCCAGTGCGAGCGGGTTGGCGGGCGGAGCGTCTTGTGCCATCGCCGGTCCGGCCAGGGCGGCCAACAACGCCATGCCCAGCAGGCCGCGCTTCAATAGAGATTCATTCATCGGGAAATGTCCTGATTGGGGCCGTCCTGAGTGCGGCCATCGAGCCAGTCGTTCAGACGGCCAGCGGCGGTGAGGTAATCGAACCAGGCCTGCCAGGCTTGGCTTTCCAGCTCCTGGCCCGACAGCGCGGTATCGAGGCTTTGCTTGAGCTGTACGAGGTAATCGGACGTGCTGATCTCACCGGCACGCCAGAGCTTTTCCAGCAGCGCGGTGCGGTCCTCGAACGCGGCGGCGCGGCCGGTGCGAAACGCCTCGGCGGCACCGCGTAAGGCGGCATAGCGGGCTTGCGCTTCCTGCAGCCCCGCACGCAGGACAAACTGGCGCGAGCGCACGCCTGCGGCGGCCGCATCGGCTTCTGCCCGGGCGGCATCCACTTCGGCACGCCCTGTATTGAGCACGGGCAAGGGAATGGACACGCTTACGCCGATCACCTGATCGGTACGCGGCCCGCTGCGTACCTGTCCACCGGTCAGGCTCAGCGTGGGATCGGGGATGCGGGCGCGACGGGCGACTTGCACGCCTGCCTCGGCGCTGGCTTGCTGGGCACGGGACTGTCGCAGTTCGGGCAGCTCATCGACAGGCAACGGCGTGACGCTGCCCACCACTGGTGGCATGCCGGCTGGCAACGGTGGCAGCGCGGTCAGCTGATCGCCACTGATGGCCAGCAACTCGGCACGGGCCGCCGCTTCGTTGCTCGCGAGCGTGGCTTGTTGCACCTGCGCCTCACCCAGTGCCAGGCCGGCCAGATCGCGTTCGGGACTACTGATGTCGCCGACCTTCAGCCGCTGCGCGGCCAGGTCATCGAAGCGCTGCATCAGCGTGAGGCGACGCTGGCCCAGCTCACTCTGTCGGGCCGCGAGCGCGGCCGTCGACCAGGCTTTCAGCCAGCGGGCGGCGACGTCACGCCGCACTAGGTTATAGGCCGCCTCGGCGGCGCGCAGGTCGGCCTCGCCCTGACTGGCCCGGGCACGACGCTTACCGGACAGATCCAGCGGCAGACTGATGCCAGCCGTACGCCGATTGACGTCGGCGTTCTCCGCATCGAGTGACAGAGAGGGGTTGTACAGCGGCTGCGCGGCGGCACGTGCACGGGCTTGGGCCGCGTCAAGATCGGCCCGCGCGGCCTGCACCTCGGGGCTGGTTTGCCAGATACGACGCACCGCCGCCTGCAACGGTGATGACGCCAATGCTGTCGGCAGGGGAGCTACCGGTGAGGACGGATGAGTTACGGGGGCGGCACTGAGCATGGCCGCGTACAACAGACACACGGCGCCGATCGGCACCGAACGAAAAACAGACATGAAGCGATCTCCTGAAAACGGTCACGAAGCGATGCACCGCACAGGCGGTGGCGTCGCGTAACGGAGCGGTTTCAGGCGATCGGAGGGCGCAGCAGCGAGCCGGTCGTGGCCGACATGAATCCCGAATGGAAGGTGAGCGGCGCGAAGTGCGCCTCCATCCTGGCGATGGGAAGCGGTGCACTGGCGGGCAATGTCACCGAATGCGCACAGGCACAATGACAGTTGCTCCCATCGCCCAGGAGACAGCTGTTTGCATCGTCAGCCGATGTCGTGTTGACGGCGGTATCCGCCACCAGGGTAGTCGGGGCAGCCGCGGTCGCCGAAGGGAATCGCGCACCCGGGCCATCGGCCACACAGATCGAGCCACTGACCAGCTTGATCAGCAGCACCACCACGGCCAACACCCACAGGCCGCGGTTGCGGCGCAGGCGAGTCAGCAGGGATGGCACAGACCGATACATATTTCGATCATAAACGACAGTCGCGCTGTTAGACAATTTCACTTGGCCGCCTGACGTGGCAAACTCGAAAGACCCTCCACCAGCGTCGTTGATCCATGCGAAGGATGGTTTACCCGCAGCACGACTTCTGCTGCTGGATCGGCGGACACGGCACACTGCCGTAGGAGCAGAACACGCAGCAGTCGCCGGCTTTCGGTCGGAGCAGCTCGCCGCAACCCGCACAGTCGTAAAAGAACTGGCACGCGTCAGTCGGCATGGTCTCGGTGACCTGATGGCCGCAGTGCGGACAGGTTAGCGTGCTCTGCAGGATGAGCTCGGTCGTCATGCGTTTCGCCGGAAAAATGTATGGAAAGTGTTGGCAGCGTCTTCGCTGTGCCCATGTCTATCGTGTCGATTCAGTGGGCATCCATCGTATCGCTGGCGGTGCGGCAGGACGCGCTGGGAGCCGGCGCCAGCAGATCGCGGACTGAGACCGCCACCATCAGCAGCAGGCCCGGATAGAGCAGCCACCCGGTGCGATGGCCACTGGCCCGCATTACGAATACCGCCAGCAGCACCAGCAGCGGGCCGAGCACACCGAGCACGGCACGCGGCCACCGCCGGTGGCCGAGCCAGCCCAGCGCATTGGCGAGTAGCGCGATGACGGCGAAAGCCGGCAACAGGATGCGGATAAACAGGCCTTCATACGGGCTCAATACGCCCAGCCCGATCGCCGCACCGAGGCCGGCCAGGGCGGGAAAGCAATTCACGCAGGCCGCCGCCGAGACGGCACTGCCGATCAGTCCGGCCTTGTCGGCCAGCCGGGTAAGCAAGGACATGGAGTCTCCTTTCGCGCGGGATGCCGGTGGTCTAAGGTATTCCCGTAGTCAAGTACGGAGTCAAGCCCATGCCATCCAGGCAGGATACGTTTTCCATCGGCGCCTTCGCCAAGGCAGCCGGGGTCAATGTCGAAACGATCCGCTTCTACCAGCGCAAGCGCCTGTTGGCGGAGCCCATCCGTCCGCCGGGCGGCATTCGTCGCTACGGAAGCGCGGAGGTCGCGCGGGTGAAGTTCGTGAAATCCGCGCAGCGGTTGGGGTTCAGCCTTGATGAGGTGGCGCAGCTACTGCGGCTGGAGGATGGCACCCATTGCGCGGAAGCGGCCGGTCTCGCAGCGCTACGGCTGGCCGATGTGCGCAACCGACTGGCCGACCTCGCGCGCATGGAGACGGCCCTCGCTGCGCATGTCGAGCAATGCGGCACGCGTCAGCGCAACGTGTCCTGCCCGCTGATCGCCTCGCTGCATGCCCGCTGAAATGGCGACAGGCAGGATGCGGCAGGCCTGATGCCGGTGGAGCGCATCGGCTGGATGGTATAACCACGCCTTGGCCACTCCGCCATGGCCCGTCGCGGAGCATGCAATCTAGGCGGTTTCGTCGTCGCGCCCGTTCAGGGCATGGGCCGCGTGTGATCTGCCCACTGCGCCGTGCCCTGGACCAGTTCGGCCCGCACGCAATGCGCGTCCGTGATCGACGTTACCGTGGCTTGCCCGCTCGCGGCGAAGTGTTCAATGGGCACGCCTTTGCCGGGAATCACGTACGCCAACCTCATGACCTGCAGCCGCGCGCCGACGGCTGGCAGTGGCGTAACCCGGTAGCAGATGTCCAACTGTCGTCCGTTAACATGACCAATCCAGCCGTCGGCGTAAGTATTGGTCGCGTGCGCGATCGCGCAGATGGTCAAGCCCGTGAGTAGCAGGGCGGTGCCGAGATACGCAGCGTGCGATTTCATCGTCGTACTCCAAAATAATCGGACTACCTTGATAGGCGCGGCCACAGACCTCACGAGGCACGTGGCCGCACCGCCACCGCCGCCGGTCAGCCCCTGCCGGAGGCAAGCGCCGGTTGGCGGCGGTTCCCGATCAACCTGCCGGGCTGATCGCCGTCACCGTGCTGGCCATGCCGGCCGGATGCAGGGTGAACCGCACCGACTCGCCCGCCTTCACCTTTTGCAGCAGCGCCGGTGGGTCGACCTTGAAGGTCATGGTCATCGCCGGCCAGCCGATGGCCGTAATGGCCTGGTGCTGGAGCGTGATCGTGCCCTTGGTGGTATCGATGGCTTTGACGATGCCTATGCCCTGGGCCTGAGTGGGTTTCGTCGTTTGCATACCGGCCATGCCGGGCATGTTCGGGTCCATCTGTTGGGCGAACGCGGCGGTCGAGGCCAAGGCCAGCGCACTGGCGCATGCCAGGGTTAAAACGTATTTCTTCATGGTTGGATCTCCTGGGGTGGATGAAACGTCGGGGTGGACTGCGCTGCTTTGTGCAGCCGGTACCGCATTAGCAGACGGAATGCTGCGGGTAGAACGAGCATGGACAGCAGCGGCGCGGTGACCATGCCGCCGATCATCGGTGCGGCGATGCGCTGCATCACCTCCGACCCCGCGCCGTGGCCGAGCAGGATCGGAAACAGGCCGGCGAGGATCACCGCCACGGTCATCGCCTTGGGCCGCACGCGCTGCACGGCGCCTTCGCGGATGGCCGCATCGAGCGCGGCCGCATCCGCACGGGGATCGAGCGCCAGCCGGCTATCCCAGGCCTGGCGCAGGTAGAGCAGCATCACCACACCGAACTCGGCGGCCACGCCGGCCAGCGCGATGAAGCCGATCAGCGTCGCCACCGACACGGCATGTCCGAGCACCCAGATCAGCCACAGCCCGCCGACCAGCGCCAGCGGCACGCTGGCCATGATCAGCGCGGCCTCGCTGGCGCGTCGGAACACGGCATAGATCAGCAGGAAGATGATCGCCAACGCAACCGGCACCACCAGCTTCAGCCGCTGCATCGCGCTGGCCAGGTACTCGAACTGGCCCGACCACGCCAGCGTGACGCCGGGCGGCAGGCGCACCTGCTCGGCCATAGCCCGCTTCAGCCGCGCCACCACGCCGCCGAGATCGCTGCCCGCGGCGGTGTCGACGTAGACGTAGGTGGCCAGCTGGCCGTCCTCGCTCTTGAGCATCGAGGGACCGCTCGTCACCGTCACGTCGGCTACCTGCGCCAGCGTTAGCTGAGCGCCGCCGGGAGCTACGATCGGCAACTGCCTGAGCGCCGCCACCGAATCGCGCTCCGCGCGCGGATAACGCAGCACGATCGGGAAGCGCTCTCGCCCCTGCACCGTCTGTCCGATCGGCTCGCCGCCGACCACGGTGGCGATCAGCCGCTGCACGTCGCGCTGGGTCAGGCCGTAACGGGCGGCGGCATCCGGTCGGACGTGGACATCCACATAGCGGCCGCTGGTGGGGCGCTCGGCGATCGCCGAGGCGACCCCGGGCACCTTGCGCGCCACGGCCTCGACGCGATCGGCGACGTCCTGGAGCGTGGCCAGGTCGTTGCCGAGCACCTTGATCCCGATCGGGCTTTTGATGCCGGTGGAGAGCATGTCGATGCGGTTGCGGATCGGCGGCACGAACAGGTTGGTCAGCCCCGGCACTTTCACCGCGCGGTCCAGCTCGGCCTTGAGCTTGTCCATGGTCATGCCCGGCCGCCATTGGTCTTTCGGCTTGAAGGTGATGGTGGTCTCGAACATCTCCAGCGGTGCGGGATCGGTGGCGCTGTCGGCACGCCCGGCCTTGCCGAACACGTGTGCCACCTCGGGCACGGTCTTGATCATGCGGTCGGTCAGCTGCAGCAGTTGCGCGGCCTTGCCGGCGGACAGGCCAGGCAGCGCGGTGGGCATGTACAGCAGCGTGCCTTCATCCATCGCCGGCATGAATTCGCTGCCGAGCCGGTGCAGCGGCACCAGTGCGCTGAGCATCACCAGCGCGGCGATCAAGAGCGTCGTGCGGGGAAAGCGCAAGACCGCGTCCAGAATCGGACGGTAAGCGCGCATCAGCATGCGGTTGAGCGGATTGTCGTGCTCAGCGCGGATGCGCCCGCGCAACAGGTATCCCATCAGCACCGGCACCAGGGTCACCGCCAGACCCGCCGCAGCGGCCATCGCGTAGGTCTTGGTGAACGCCAGCGGCTTGAACAGCTTGCCCTCCTGTCCCTGCAAGGCGAACACCGGCACGAACGAGAGCGCGATGATCAGCAGACTCACGAAAAGTGCAGGCCCGACCTCGGCTGCGGCCTCGGCCACCACCGTCCAGCGCTGCGTACCGCGCGCCTCGTCGCCGGCATGCGCATCGCGCCAATGTTCCAGATGCTTGTGCGCGTTCTCGATCATCACGATCGCCGCATCGACCATGGCGCCGATCGCGATAGCGATTCCGCCGAGCGACATCAGGTTGGCCGACACGCCCTGTAGATCCATCACAATGAAGGCCGCCAGCACACCCAGCGGCAGCGTCACCACCGCCACCAGCGCCGAACGCAGGTGACCCAGGAATAGCGCGCAGACCAGCGCCACCACCACGAACTCCTCCAGTAACTTGCCGCGGACGTTGTCCACGGCCGCGTCGATCAATTGCGAGCGGTCGTAGGTCGGCACGATCTCCACGCCCGGCGGCAGGCTACGCCGGATCTCGGCCAGCCGGCGCTTGACCGCAACGATCGCCGCGTGGGCGTTCTTGCCGCTGCGTAGCACCACCACGCCACCGGCCACCTCGCCCTGGCCATCGAGTTCGGTGATGCCGCGGCGGAACGTCGGCCCGCGACGCACCGTGGCCACGTCGCGCAGCAGCACCGGCACGCCGTCGACGCCGGTGTTGAGCGGAATCCGCTCGAACTGCGCGCGAGAGGTGAGGTAGCCCTCGCTGCGCACCATCAACTCGGCCTCACCCTGCTCGATCACCGAGCCGCCGTCGGCGCCGTTAGCCGCCTGCACCGCCGCTACTAGCTGCGCCACGGTGAGTCCGCGCGCGGCCAGCGCGGCCGGATCGGGCACGATCTGCCACGCCCGCACCATGCCGCCGAGGCTGGCCACTTCGGCCACATCCGGCACTGTCTTGAGCTGGTAGCGCACGAACCAGTCCTGCAGCGCGCGCAGCTGGCCGAGGTCGTGCCGGCCGCTGCGGTCGACCAGGGCGTACTCGTAGATCCAGCCGAGCCCGGTGGCATCCGGTCCCAGCGTGGGATCGACGCCAGTGGGCAGCTGGCTGCGCGCCTGGCTGAGGTACTCCAGCACCCGCGAGCGCGCCCAGTACAGGTCGGTAGCGTCGTCGAACAGGATGTAGACGTAGGAGTCGCCGAAGAAGGAGTAACCGCGCACCACCTTCGCCCCCGGCACGGACAGCATGGTGGTGACCAGCGGATAGGTGACCTGGTCCTCGACCACCTGCGGCGACTGCCCCGGCCAAGAGGTGCGGATGATCACCTGGGTGTCGGACAGGTCGGGCAGGGCGTCCAGCGGCGTGCTGCGCACCGCCAGCACGCCGGCGATGGCCAGCACCAGCGCTCCCAGCAGCACCATGATGCGGTGGGCGATGGACCAGTGGATCAGCCGCGCGATCATCGCGCATGCTCCGGCGCACTGGCGGCCGCGGCCGGCATGGCCATGTCCGACATGGCGCCCTGCCGGGCGGACGCGCTCTTCGTGGGCGTCTGCTGTATCGGCAGGCCATCCATCGGTTTCATTGGCCCGGAGGGGTCGTCCGCGAGCATGGACCGGGCCGGTTCGGCGGTCCCGTCGGGATGCACCTCCATCGCCTTGCCTGGGGCGGCCGATGACGAGTTCGCCGGCGCGGGCATGGCCATCCCGGACATCGGGCCTGCGGCTGCGTCCGCAGCGCCAGCGTCCAGCCGCTGCAGAGCTCCGGACAGGCTGGCCTCCGAGTCGATCAGGAACTGGCCGGAGACCACGACCTGTTCGCCGCCCTGCAGGCCGGCGAGGATCTCGGTCATGCCGTTGGCCGAGCGTCCGGGTCGCACGGCGATCGGGCGGAAGCGCCCCTTGCCGTCGGCGACGATGACCCGCGTATCGGTGCCCGTGCTGATCAATGCTTCGTCCGGCACCAGAGGGTGGGTGGCGCTGTCGTCCGGTCCGCGGAAGCTCACCTGCGCGAACATGCCCGGCGCCAGCTGGTGACCGGGATTGTCGAGAACGATGCGGGCGCGTTGCGTGCGCGTGGTCCGATCCACGTCCGGCAGCAGCGATTCGACCCGGCCCCGAATGATGGTGCCGGGAAGCGCGCTGACCCGCGCCTGCACCGGCGTGCCGGCAGCCACATTCGCACCCTGCGACTGCGGCAGGGCCGCCTCCAGCCACACTGTGTCGAGGCCGTTGATGGTCATCAACGGCATGCCACTGGCGACCTGCTGCCCCTCGCGCACATCGAGCGCGCTCACTACGCCGTCATTCGGTGCGCGGATCAGCACCCGGACGGTGTTGCCGTGCAGGGACCGGATCTGCTGCTCGTCCATGCCCAGTGCGCGCAGCCGCGCACGGGCCGCACCGCGTAGTGCGCGGGCATCGGCGGATGGCGCGCCGGCCAGCGCCAGGTACTCCTGCGCGGCCGCGTTCCATTGCGGCGAGATCAGCGCAGCAAGGGGCTGGCCGGCCTTTACCGACTCGTACGGTGCCCGGACGAACAGCTGGTTGATCACGCCGCTGGCCCGCGCGCTGACAGTCTGCGCTTGCCGCAGGTCCCAGCCCACCGTGCCGGGGACGCTGACATCGCGCTGCAGCCGTCCGGACTCGACCTTCATCGTGCGCAGGCCGAGGTTCTGCTGGACGGCCGGATCGATGCGCACAGACGCGTCGTTGGCGCCCGCACCGTCGGCGTACTTGGGCACCATCTGCATGCCCATCGGTGACAGGCCCGGCTTGTCGAAATGTTGCGCGGGGACCATCGGGTCGTACCAGTAGAGAATCTTTTTGCCACCGCTGCCTGCGTCTGCGGCCGCGGCCGGGGCGGTGGGCGCAGGAGCGCTGTGCCGGCCGACCAGGATGCCGATGGCGAGCAGGGTGATGGCCACCACGATCGCGGCGAGAACAAGGGTCCAGCGCTTCATGGGGCGGTCTCCGCGGCGGGCAGCAGGTAAGCGAGCGCGGCCCAGTTCCGGGCCTGTGCGGCGAGTGCGTCGGTGTAGTCCAGGAGCAACTGGATGTCGTCACGGCGGGCATCGAGCCAAGGCTGCAGCGCTCCGCCTCCCCGGTACGCCGCCAGCGCCACCCGCGCACGGTCACGCGCCAGCGGCAACAGCACCTCGCGGTCGCGAGCCACCTGGCGATTCCAGCCCTGCCAATCGGCGGCCGTCCGCGCCACCGCTTCGTGCTGGGCGCGGCGCGCGTCCTCGCGGGCGAACTGCACCGCGTCACGGGCCTCCTGGCGGGCACTGACGGCACGGTCCTGCCGGTTGCGAGTGAACAGCGGCAGGCTCACGCCCACCTGCAGCGTGACCATGTTCGACAGGCGCGGGGCGCGCTGACCGTACATCAGGTTGACGCTCCAGTCGGGATGCAAGCTGGCCTTGGCTTGATCAAGCGCCGCCTGTGCCTGTTGCTCACGCGCCTGCCACGGCTGCATTGGCGCCTGTCGGTCCACCTCACGCTGCAGGGTCGGCAACGGCACCGGCAGCCGTGTGAAATCGGGTGGATCGGCCAGCGGGGCGTCTGCCTGCGGTGGCGCAAGCCAGCGCGCCAGACTCGCCCGCGCGCGATCCAGCCCGGCCCTCGCCGCATCAATGCGGTTGGCCAGCGCTACCTGTTCGGCGCGGGCGGCCAGCGCATCGGTCGCGCCGCCTTCGCCGCCGCGCAGCCTCGCCCGTGCCATGCGCACGGCGAGGTCGCTTTCTTCCTGCAATGCGTGCAGAAGGTCGAGCCGTTTCCGGGCCACCCAGGTTTCTATCCAGGCCTCGGCGACCTGCTGGCGCACGTCCTTCGCCAGCGCCAGGCGATCGGCCTGCGCCGCTTCCACCCCCGCGGCGGCGGCGTTCTTCTCGGCCTGGCGGGCGGCACGCGAGGGAATGGCCTGCATCACGCCGACGGTGCGCATGGTCATGCCGTCCGAGCGCAGACTGAAGGCCCCGGGCGAGCTCACCGGGTAATTGGCCACGCCGAAGCTGAGCACCGGATCGGGCAGCCGGCCGGCGCGCACCGCATCGTCACGGCTGGCGGCGATCTCGGCGTCGCGGCTGTCGAGCAGAGGCGCGCGCTGCGTGCCGAGGCGTACCGCCTGGTCGAGGGTCAGCGGCTGCGCATCGTCGGCATGGGCACGCGGTGTCAACGCCGCAGCGAAAACGCATAGAAACAGGCCCGGCATCAGGCGCCGGACAAGCAATCGAGAAAACATGGTCAGACACTCCAGGGATCCGGAAACACCGGGACGCGATGGCCCGGCGAACGCAAGGCGGCCAGCAGCGGGCGGCTAGATCTGGAGCGAGCAGTACAGGAGCGTGTGGGGTGGCGCGGGGGGACACCATCGCTCGGCGCGCAGCCGCACATGGCCGCTGGATGTCTGCACGATCGCCGGCATCACCGGCAGCGGGGTGAGGATGCCGACCATCGCCAGAGGCACCGACGGCGTGCGCGCGTCCGGCTGGACGGTTTGATCGGGATGGCAGTGGCCTTCGCACAAAGCATGCGCCGGCGCCCCGGTGCGCATGTCGGCGCAGTCCGGGCCCATTTCGGCGCCGGTCACCCCGGTGTCGGCCATGTCCATGCCGGCCATGCGCATGCCGGCGGCCTCGCGGTGGGCCGTCGTCGGCATCGCGGTGCCGGTCGCCGCGGCCAGCGGCTCAGTGACGGGCAGACCAGCACACGCGTACGCCGCCAGCGCCAGTTGCTGGCACACCAGCCACAGCACCATCGCCCAAGTCAGGCGGCGACGGGTGATCGGTCGGAGGCGGCGATGATGCAGCATGAGGTCAGTAGTGTATCCCTTGGCGATAGGCGCGCGCTGACGCAGGTCAAGTTCATGCAACCAGTGTTACTGGTGCTTCGGTTCATCAGATAGGCGGCCTGAGCAGCGAAGGCCATTGGCGTCCATCATCAGCCCGCCGACGCTTTGTTGTTCCCGCAAACCGATCATGCGCAAGGGCGGCCGAATGGCCGCCCTTGCCTTGAGCCTCAGCCGGGCGATCCGTGGTGGGCGAATACGCGTGAGCTTCCGTCGCCATCGACCAGCCGTACGTCGTAAGACTGGGCTGGCCCCATCTCCATCCCGGGCGAGCCCATGGGCATACCCGGTGCGGCAAGCCCCCATGCGTCGGGACGCTCGGCCAGCAGTCGCTGGATGTCCTCCACAGGCACGTGGCCTTCGATCACATACCGGCCGATGCGCGCGGTATGGCACGACGCCAGCTGGACCGGCACGCCCAACCGCGCCTTGACGGCGGACATGGGCTCGTTCTCGTGCACGCTGACATCGAAGCCGTGATCGCGTAGGTAGCTGATCCACGCGTGGCAACACCCGCACGAGGGATCGCGATAAACGACGGCCGTAGTCCCCGCGGCCATGGCCACCAGCGGCAGGCCCAGCGCGAGTGCCAGGCCAAGCGCACCGCGCACTCCCGCGCGGATCATCGGGAGTCTCCTTCGACCGGCGCGGACTGCCACTGAACCGCTGTGATCTGCCAGGCGCCGTCGTGCTGGCGCAGGGTGAGCATCTCGCGGCTGCGCACCGTTAACGGCTTGCCCTTGGCGGTGCCGGCGATGGTGGTTTCGCTGCCGACCATGGCGGTGTCGCCCATCGCCATGGAGCCGAACGCTCCTGAAGTCACTTTGGCCTGCTTGAGGAAGGCAATATCCGCATCGAGATGGCCGCCGGCATACGCATCGCGTGTTTGCGTCTCGCTGCCTTCGCGGATGCTGACGTCGGGCGCCAGCACCGCGAGCACCGCCTCGCGATCGCCGCGTTGAAGGGCCTCATGGAACCGGCGTGCAACCGCTTCGGCACCCGGCGCGGCGCCGGCACGCAGGCCTTCCAGCGAGATCGGGGCTTCGGCGGCAGGCCCCTTGGCGCCTTGGTCGTGGTCGTGCGCGTCGGCGTGGCTGTGCTCATCCGGCATCGCCATGGCCGGCATCGCCTGCGCCGCGTCCCCATGCGTGTGGCTGTGGCCACCATCGCCGCCATCCATGTCCATGTCGTCGTCCGGCGGTGCCTTGGCGACGATGTCCTTGTACTGCGCGGCGGTCATGTCCGGCAGCTTCTGCAGGAAGGCGACCATGCTCCAGATGGTCGGATCGTCATGGCTGGCGCCCCACGCCGGCATCGCGCTCATCTTGATGCCGTGCTTGATCACCCAGAATGCTTCTTTCGGATCGACCCGCACCTGGCTCAGGTTGGGCGGCTGTGGATACAGCCCCGGGCGCAGTTCGGAGTCTTTCATTGCCGGAGTGAGATGGCACTGCGTGCACATCGCCGCGTACTGGCCGGCACCCTTGAGGATGAGCTGCGGATCGTTCAGGTCGGGCACCTTGAGGTCGGCCGAACGCGCTTGGATGGAGCGCTCGCGCAGTGTCTGCAGCAGTGCAAACACCGGCTTGGTGTGGTGGTCGTCGGCGCCGATGTTGTAGACGCCTGAATAGACGAACGCCCCGGCACCGATGGCCAGCACGCCCAGAACGACCGCCACCGTGATGCCGTGATGCTTGATGTGTTTTTTCATGATGGATTTCCCCTTAGAACCAGATGCGCACGCCCGCCACCAGCTGCGGGTCGAATACGGGTTGATGGTCGCGCCGCGCGTAACCGGCGGTGGCGCCGAAGCGGCGCACCCAGTTCACGCCGACATACGGCGCGAACTCCCGGCGGATCTCATAGCGCAGGCGCAGCCCCAGCGAGGCGTCGGAGACGCCGGCGCCAAGGCGACGCGCCGGGTCGGCCTTGCCGTACGCGTTGAGCTCGAATTCCGGCGTAAGGATCAGCCGCTGGGTGAACAGCACGTCGTAGGTGGCCCGAAAGCGCGCTGCGGTTCGACCCGACTGACCGCCGTAGGCCGTGGCTTCCACGTCGAAAAAGTACGGCGCCAGGCCCTCCACGCCGAAGGCGGCCCAGGTGCGCCCGGGGCCCACGCCGAGGTCCCGCCGAACACCCAGCTGGGTCGACCAGTAGGTGGCGATCAGGTGGTTCCACAGCACTTCGGCACTGCCGTCTTCCACACGCCCAGCGCTGCGCTCGCCCTCGCTGCGCAGCCACAGCTTGTCGGTGTCGCCGCCGTACCAGCCCTGCAGCTCCCAGGCTTGGCCGTTGGCGTCCCGGCCGTGCACGGCTTCGAGGTTGTCCAGCAGCAATCGCCCCACCTTGGGCGGCACCATGTCCATGCCCGGCATGCCGCCGTAGCCAACGCCGTCGGAATAATCGGGACTGCGCGCATCCGGCGGGGCCTTGCCGCCCTGCATGGCGCCCATCGTCATGCCGGACATGCCCTCGCCGGAAGCATCGCCGGACGTTCCCGACATCCCGGACATCCCGGACATCGACGACGACGACGGATGCTTGCCCTGGGCATGGTCAGCATGATCCCTGCCGGACATCGCCCCGTGCTGCATGCTGCCCATGTTCATCGAACCCATGTCCATCGTCCCTGTCGTGGGTGCCTTGGCGGCAGGGGCGGAATCAGGCAGCGGGCGGTGATTCATCCCGGCCATGCCATCGCCGTTCCCGGAGCGAGTAGTCCCGGCGGCTGCCGGAGCCTTGGTGCTGGACGCGCTGGCAGGCATCAGCATGCCGCCCATGTCCATCGAACTCATGTCCATCGAGTCCTTCGCCTGGGCGGTGCTGGCGGACGGTGCGGGCGCCGACTGCGCGTCCGCCGGCAGCGCCACAGCGCCACCGGCAGCGAGCGCAACGCCGAATGCCAGGCGAAGCGGGTTTTGCAACGTGCTGATGACCCGGCTCATGACACCACCACTTCGCGGAACATGCCCGCTTCCATGTGATAAAGCATGTGACAGTGGTAGGCCCAGCGGCCCACGGCGTCGGCGCTGACGGCGTAGGTGACGCGCTGCGCCGGCTGCACGCTGATGGTGTGCTTGCGCACCTGGAACGCACCGTCGGGACTCTCCAGCTCGCTCCACATGCCGTGCAGATGAATCGGGTGCGGCATCATGGTGTCGTTCACCAGCACCACGCGCAGCCGTTCGCCGGTTCGGAAGTGCACCGGCCTGGCATCGGCGAACGGCACGCCATCGAACGACCACATGTAGCGCTCCATGTTGCCGGTGAGGTGCAGCTCGATCTCGCGGCCGGGCTCGCGCCGGTCGATCGGCCCCCCTATGGTGTGCAAGTCGGCGTAGGTCAGCACCCGCCGCCCGTTGTCGCGCAGGCCCACGCCCGGGTCGTCCAGATTGGTGCGCGGCATATCCACGTGCATGTCCACGCTGGGGCCGTACTCGGTGCGGGCGTGGTGCACGGCCGGCGCCTTAGCCCCACCCATGTCCATCCCGGACATCCCGCCCATGTCCATGCCCTGCATGCCACCACCGCTATGATCGCCATTCCCCATCGCCATGGCGCCCATCATGTCCACCATCGCCAGGCGCGAACGAGGGTCCATCGCTGGCACCTCGGCCTGCATACCCAGACGCGGCGCCAGCGTGCCCCGGGCGTAGCCCGTACGGTCGATCGACTGGGCGAACACGGTGTAGGCACGGTCTTCCTGCGGCTCTACCAGCACATCGTAGATCTCGGCCACGCCGATGCGGAACTCGTCCACCGGTACCGGTTCCACGTCCTGACCGTCGGCCGCAATCACGGTCATCTTCAGGCCGGGAATACGTACGTCGAAATAGGTCATCGACGAGCCGTTGATGAAGCGCAGGCGCACTTTCTCACCCGGACGGAACAAACCGGTCCAGTTTCCGTTGGGCGTGGCGCCGTTCATCAGATAGGTATAGGTGTAGCCGGAGACGTCGCTCAGGTCGCTCGGGCTCATGCGCATGGTGTTCCACATCTTGCGCTTGGCCAACGCTGCCTGCAGGCCCATGGTGCGCACGTCACGGAAAAACTCCGGCGCGGTCGGCTCGGCGAAATTGTAGTAATCGCTTTGGCGCTTGAGCGTGGCGAAGATGTGTTCCGGGTCATCATCGCTCCAGTCGTTGAGCATCACCACGTAGTCGCGGTCGGCACGGTGGCGCTCGCCGCCCGCCGGCTCGACCACGATCGCGCCGTACAGTCCGGTCTGCTCCTGGAAACGCGAGTGCGAGTGGTACCAATAGGTGCCGCTCTGGCGCACCGGGAAGCGGTAGGTGAAGGTTTCGCCCGGCGCGATGCCGGGGAAGCTGATGCCGGGAACGCCGTCCATCTGGAACGGCAGCAGGATGCCGTGCCAGTGGATCGAGGTGGGCACCGCCAGCCGGTTGGTCACGCGCAGCGTCACCGTATCGCCCTCGCGCCAGCGCAAAACCGGGCCGGGAATGCTGCCGTTGACGGTGGTGGCGATGCGTCGCGCACCGGTGAAATCGACGGCGGTATCGCCGATAGTCAGGTCGAACGTGTCGCCACGCAGCTGCGGCATCGGCGAGGCTGGCCTTGCCGGGGCGGTGGCGCTCCAAACAGGGCCGGGGGCCAGCAGCCCTAGACCAGCCGCTGTACCACCGGCCGCCAGGCCGAGCACGAAATGACGACGTGAACGATCCACCCTGTCGGTGGGAAAGAAAGGATTCATGGGGAACTCCATCTGCGCATCCACCGGCATCGAGCATGCCTCGTGGATCGTGAAAAAACGCGGGCGTAGAGCCTGATGCTCAACGCACCATAGCGATGGTGAAGCGCAGAGTCAGACGGACGGCGGTCGCAGCGGAGGCGTCATCGCCATGGCAGGCGCGTGGGGCACGCGAAGGTGACCGAAGCGCGGGAGCATTGGCAGCGAGGCAGGCAGGCCGATGCGTGCAAGAGGCAGCGCGCTCGCGCACATGGATGCGCACATGCAGTGATGCGCGTCGGCGTGGTCAGCGCAACATCCGTCCTGCGAGGTCGGAGTCATCGCATGCCGGGCGTGCACCTGGAAGCCGTTTGCCATCGACATCGTGGTCGCGCCCATCGCGGGAGAAGTTGCCGGCTGGGCCATCGCTACGAAACTCTGGAGGACCAGTGCGAACCACGCCAGCAACCCGATCACCTGAAGGCGACGAGAGCGTTGGAGTTGATGGATGGAAGGCATCATGGTCCTACTACCATAAGCCCGCAGGCCAACTGACTCAACCATGGAGTAGGGTTCACGCGCCTCGCCGGGTGGCCAGCGGTACGCTGGACAGGCTTTGAGCTGGATTGAGGAGAGGGAATGTCCGCACTTTCGTCTGACACCATCCACGCGCTGCTGCATCGCTGGCGCGCTGATCTTGGCGGCACGTATCAGAGCTGGTTCCTGTGGGAAAGGCGCCTGAAGCATTTCCGCTCCATCCGTCGCGGCCTGCAAGCGGTGGTAGAAGAAATCGATACCGGGACCTTTGGCACGGCGTACCGCGGATCGTCGCTGGAGACCGTGGTGCACTCGATCGCCGAGCAACGTCAGATTTTCAAGGGCGCGGACCACGCGTTCCTCTGGAAACCGAAGCTGCGGATTCCGGACATCTACGAGAATCCTGAGCATCAACGGGCGTTCGGTCGATTCCTGCAGACGTGTCTGTGCTGCGATGGCGAACAGGCACTGGTCGAAGCGATCCACACGCTGGATGGGCGTGCCATCAAGGGCTTGGGGCCGGCGGCAGCCAATCTTCTGTATTTCCTGCACCCCACACTCGCCATGCCGTTCAACACGGCCATCCTCAACGGCTACAACGCGCTGACGGGCGCTAAGGCTCGTCTCGGGCGATGGGATAGCTATCTTACGATGCGTCGGCAGGTGATGACGCTCAACGATTCATGTCGCACCTTGTTGTCGAACGACCTGGGCGCCGTGGCAGGCTTTCTGTTCGACATAGGCAGCGGCCGCTATCCGTTGCCCGTCTCATCCGAAAATTCGCCGGCGGCGTGGTCCGCCTGGCAACTTGAGCTTGCGCGCGTCCGCGAAGAAAGCATCACCCTACGCAAGATGGAAGCGCAGCGACGCGAACAAGATCACTCACACACGACGGTGCAGGGCTGGTTGCGTGATCTGGGTCATGCGCTGGGCTATCGCGTATGGATTGCCAGCAATGATCGTGGCCGGGCGCATGCGGGCGGCAAGCTTGCTGACGGTTGTCTAACCTCGCTGCCATCCGCACTCAGCACCCCCAGCGCCGCCGAGGTTATCCACCTAATCGATGTGCTGTGGCTGGAGGGCGACGAGCATCGCGTGACCGCCGCGTTCGAGGTGGAACACAGCACCACGATCTACTCCGGCATCGTGCGCATGCTGGATCTGGCGCTGGGCGTGCCGGACCACCAGCAAGCCGCCTATTTTCTGGTGGCCCCCGGCAGCCGACACGGCGACGCCTGCAATCAATTTGCCCGTCCGGCTTTCAGCCGGGTGCGCGACCTGGACATGCGCTTTCTGGCTTACGAATCGCTGCAAGAACACCGTGAATCAATGGCCCGTTTCGGCAGCGGCATGAAGGCGCTACAAGCCATCGCCATGCCGTTGCGCTGAGACAAATAAAAATCAGCGGAGCTAACGCTCCGCTGATCCAGTCATCGCGCTGGCGCGATGCACGTCACCTGCACCGGGACTACGGCTTGCTGAAGCCCATGTGCACAGTGATCTTGTCGCCGGCCTTGAGGGCTTTCATGGCCGCCGGCGGAAAGTGCAGCTTGAGCGCCATGCCGCCGGCATCGACATCGACGATGCCGGTGCTGGCATCGGCGGCAGTCACCGTGGCGGGCATCTTGTGCATGCCCATCATGTTGTCCATGTGGTGCATGCCTTTCATGTGGTCCATCTTGTCCATCTGCTGCATGCCACCCAGCGGCGCAGTGGCCGGCGGCGTGGATGTCTGAGCAGAAACGACACCGGAAGACAAGGCAAATGCGACGAGGGGTGCAACAAGCATTCGAATCATGGCGTTCTCCACAATGGAATGGGTAGGTTCAAGCTCGGATAAGGTAATCCTCACAATGTTCAGATTTTCTGAAGAACCCCGAGCGCCTGTGCTTCGGACATACGCACCCAGTCATGTCCATAAGCAGGCGTCGCGTGTCACGCGCAACACCCCGATCTGTCCTGTGGCACTGCTTTGCCATCGACGTATTCCCGGTAGGCCCGGTGAGCCTTCAATGCCCACATCTCGCCTACGCAACCATCCTTGGTCGCAGCGACTGCCAGAACCTCCACGAGCTAGGCCTCGGAAGCCACGAGTTCAGCGGCTTGCACGTAATAAACGATGCATGGCTCGCAGCGAGCCGAAATCGACCACAGCATGGCACCCAAGGCTTTCTGGCGCGCAGGCAATGCGCCATCGGTGAAGATGGCAGCCTGCCGCATCTGCTGGATATGGCGGGTCACGCCTCCGCCGATACGACGAGACGCATGCGCGCCGTCTGCGCTTTATCAAGCATTTGCAAGACCTGGGTTTCAATCTCGATGAAGTGGCTGATCTGCTGGCCCTGGACGACGGGCGCCATTGCCAGGAGGCCGAGTAATTAGGAGCCAACAAGCTGACCATGGTCCGCGAGCGCATCGCCCAATTGCAGCGCGTCGAACGAGCGCTGGCCGCTCTAGTCGATCAATGTCACAGCAACACCGGTCAGGTGCATTGCCCGATCGTCTCACTGGAACTGGCCGCCTAATCGGCATGCTCATTCCTCGATGTATTGGCTGCACTCTGAAAGGAGTTGTTGGATCTCCGGCGCCTCCACGTCGGGTCGGGTCAGCAAGATCGCTCGTAGTTCACCTATCTGCCGATTGTTCGGGTTCGGCTCCGACGGGCTTTCCCAGATCCAGTCGATCACGATCGGCAACAACTCGGCCGCCGGCAGCGTCGCCACTTCGTGGCGCGTGGGGGCAACCATGCCCATGCGGTACACGGGATTGTTCAACCCATGGCTTTCGCGGGCAGCTTGAAACGCGCCCTCGGACACGCCGAAACGATCATCGGGCGAGTGAGTCATGCGTCTTCTCCAGCCGCGTGTGACTGGGTGGTGCTAGCGTGCCGAGCATCGTCTTCCGCATGCAGGTAGATCGACGTCGTAGCGATCGAGCTGTGGCGAAGATTATGCTGAATATGATGCACCGGGCTCCCGGCTTCGGCCTGGTGGGTGGCCGCGCTATGCCGGAGCCAATGGGTTGAAGCCCGCCGCAGATGCGCGGCTCGCGCTGCATCTGTCGGCGCCAAGGCTGTCGCGACCCGGCCCAACGCCTCCTTGACGATCAAGTACACCGCCGTCGCGGTAAGCGGCGCTGTGCGCCCAGCAATACCGAGAATCAATGGTCGGCCGCTATCGCCAGCTGGTAGCGCAGGCAGGTCGTGAAAGCGGCGATACCGTGCAAAATTGGCCATCAAGGGCTCGCTGAGAGGCACCTCGCCTTCGACGCCGCCCTTGCCCGTCACGCGCAGCCACCATCTGCCGCGCCGGATAAACATGTCGCGCTCGCAGGCGTCGGCGGCCTCGGCCGCCCGTAAGGCGGTTTCGTATAGAAACCGCAGGACCCATCGTGCACGCTCATAGCGCTGCTGCTCGCGTGGTGTCTCTCGCGGCCAGCGCTCCACCAAGGTCAAAACGTCCTGCCACAGGGCACGATCCAGATAACGATCGATGGTCCGCCGACTTCCGTTCCCGCCGCGACGCCGACGTGGCTGCAGCGCGAACGGTGTACCGGCGAGATAGCCGGCGCGCACCAGGTAGTTGAACAGGCTGGCCAGAATGCCGAGCGCCTGCCGACGACTGCGCTCCGACAACGGGCCTGCGAACAGTCGGCGGTGATCGCCGCGACGGGCCAGAGCGACGTCGCACCAGGTGGCCAGTGGCGCTGCCAGGAAAGCCTCGTAGGCTAGGACATCTTCCCGGGTGAGGCTGGACACCGCCTTGCCGCGGATCTGTGTCGCCCACAGCAGCAGCCGCTCGGCCTCCTTGCGGTAACTGCGGAGGGTATGCGGCGAATCGTGGTATTCAGCGAGCCACAAGCCGATGGCCGCGACGTCGTCGTTGGCCCTGATCTGCCGCACGGCGCCATGGGATGCGCGATTCGTGCCAGCGACGCCCGAGACAGCCGCTGGCAGGGTGGCGGGCACGACGGTTGAGGGGGCGTCGTCGCTCAAAGGCTTTCCGATGCCGGTGAAGGTGTGTCGCGACAGAGTACACCCAAAAGACTTTTGATTATGGGAGTTATCGTAAATTTCTCGCCATAATCGTTATTTGTATAACGTAATACTGTGATATACACAGTTAGCATTCCACGAAATTGACCCGCGAGCGACTGGAGAGGCCATGAGCCGTGTCAGTGATACCCGTCAGCGTACCCGTGAAGCCGCCGCAGCCCTGGTAGCCGGCGGCAAACGCCCGTACGAACTCACCGTCGACCTAATTTATGCCGCCATCCAGCAAGGCAGCCGCACCACCATCAACGACGAACTAAAGCTGTGGAAGGACGAGCGCGCCAAGGCCGATGCTCTGGGCGCCGACCTCCCGCCAATGATCGCGGATGCGATGCGCACTCTCTGGGTGGCAGCCGTGGAGCAAGGGGAACAGGTCTTCGGCGCGCACCGCCAAGCCTTGGAATCCGACCTGGCAGAATTGCAGCGAGTGCACGATGACGTCGTCATCGAGCGGGACACGGCACTGGCCACGACCGATCAGCTGCGGAATGAAGTGAGCCAACTTAACGGGCAACGCGCCGAATTGCAGCAGCAGCTCGCAAGTGAAACCGAAGCCAAGCGCGATGCGCTCGGGCAGGTCCAGGCGCTGCAACAGGAAGTGACGGCTGTCCGTGCCTACATGGCTCAGCAATTGGAAGCCGCACGGCAAAACCACGACCGATTGACGACCGAATTCCAGGCTACCATCGCAGCCCGTGATGCCGCTTTTCAAGCAGAGCGCGACAAAGCCAACGACCGCGTGGAGGCCGCTCAGACCCGCATGCTGCAGGAGACGGACGCGGCACGCGAAGGGCTCCGGCAATCCGAGCAACAGCTGGCCAAGCTTCGGCAGCGAAGTGAGGAACAACAGACAAGTCTCACTGAGTTGCGCCTTGAAATTGCCCGTCACCGAAGGGAGCTGGCTGAAGGCGAGACACGCCTGGCTACGCTGACCAGCATCGCCGCCGAGCGCGATCAACTCGCCCTAGAGCTTGCCACTACGCGAGGGCAAATGACCGGGCTGGCCACCGCACTTCAATCGACAGAAGCCCGTGCCGTCACGGCAGAAACGCAATTGGCTGCGACGCGTAGACGCCGGCGGTCCGAATGAGCGCGCCAATCGCCGTATAGTGCGCCTGTAATCGGAGGTGTCGTGAAACACTCGGACTTTTACATCGGCCGGGAATTCCTGGGCAGCGCGGGCTTTCGCTGGCGTTGCACGGATGTCGGCACACGAACCATCCTGGCTATCCATCTCGATCGCAACGACCCGGAGTGGTACCAGGGACCGCCGTACATTGCGACAGAAGTGGTATTCGACGAACAAGAGATGGAGCGCTGCCACCTCACGAATGAGGAGGCGCTCTCAGCGGCCGTGCGTGAGCATAAAACGGATGCGCACCCCGGCTATCCGGCAGACGCGGTCGGGCGAATGATGGAGGCGCGGCATGCGCACCGCTATCCGCATGAAGGCGTGTTGCGTTTCGATCGGCGCCGGTCGGACGGCGAGATCCTCCACCCCTATGCCGGCCGAAAAGAGGGGAGTGTCTGGATGGTCGATCTGTACTTGCCGTTCCAGAACACCTATGACGCGATGCCGGAGCATGATTTCATCGCGCTGCCGAGGGCGTCGGCCCAGGACATTCGATGGCGAGCAGATCAAACGCGCAGGCCATAGTCCGAACCCATTTTCGGCTGAACCCCAAGAGCAGCACAACGCAAGGAATGGGCAGTTAGGCGACTAACACTCGTCTATAGATCAGTGAGTTAGGCAAACAATGTCCTAATTTTTGGTTCTTCACCCAACTCCGGGGAAGGCCGCCCGGATCTTGAGGAAGAAGTAGGCGTCATCGCGGTAGCCGTAGGCGATGCGCTTGATGACCTTGATCTTGTTGTTGATGCCTTCGAGCAGCCCGGTATGCAGGGGCCAGCGCACCCGGCTGAGGATGCCGCGCCAGTAAGGTTTGAGGCATTGAGCGAAGTGGGTCAGGGCGGGGATGCCGCTTTCCTGGGCATGGCGTAGCCATTGTTTCCAGGCTGCCCGCCACGCCCAGGCTGTCGGTGCGTTCCACAGCGCCTTGAGCTGTTCTTTCATCACGTAGGCCGTCATCAGCGGCCGGTTGGCCGCCAGTACCTCGTCCAGCCGGATGTGTTCGGCTTCCTTCAGGCGCCGAGGATTGCGCAGCAGCAGCCAGTGGGCGCGCTTGACCACTCGGCGCGCCGGCTTGTCGTGACGCAGCTGATTGGCCGCGTCCACCCGCACCCGGCCAATCACCTCGCGTCCGTACTTGGCGACCACGTGGAACAGGTCGTACACCACGCGGGCATTCGGGCAGTGCTGGCGCACTTCCAGGTCGTAGGCCGTGTTCATGTCCATGGCCACGGCCTCGATAAGGGCGCAACGCGCCGGCCCGAGCTGTTCGAAGAACGGCCTGATCTCGACTCGCGAACGGCCGCGCCCCACCCACAGCACCCGCTTGCGCTCCACATCGACCACCACAGTGGCGTAGCGATGGCCCTTCTGGATCGCGAACTCGTCCATGGCGATCCGGCGCACGCCCTCCAGATCCACCGGCCCCAGATCGCGCTCCAGTGCCCGCCAGTCGATGGCCTTGGCCGTCTTCCAGTCGATGCCATGCCAACGCGCCGCGTGCAGCACCGACGTCACTGCACACAGCCGGGCCACGCTGTCGGCCAGACGCCGCGTTACCCGCGCATGCGGATCCAGCCAGTCCAACTGTTCCAGCCGCGGCCCGCAGCCCTGGCAAGCCAGCCGAAGACGCGGCACGTGCAGCTCCACCGGCGCACCGAACACGGGCAACTCGCGAATGCGCCGCATCGTCCAGTCATGGATGGCCACGACCGCCTGCCCACAGCCCGTGCATTGCCGCTGCGCCCCCGGCGTCGGCTCCAACTCGATCACCAGCCAGCGCTGCTGCCTGCGCAGCTCATAACGCCACTTGCCAACTCGGTATCCCGTCCAGCCGCCCAGACGGGACATACAATCCTGCTCGGCCACGGCCGGCCCCAGTTTGTTGCCTCAAGAACAGCAAGTCTGACCCGTCGGCCGTGCGCCTCTCTCCACTCAGTTGGGAGAAGAACCTAATTTTTGCCTTATCCGGGCTTAACCCGAATATCTCATTGGGCTCGGCGACCAGCTTCACGCGCAGGTAGTCGCGCACGGCCGTGGGGTCGAGGAGTTTCGCACCCGCTTTGAAAACCCGCTTCTCCAGCAGTGCAATGGCTTGCTGGATGATCCAGTCCTCGTGTTGGGCAGCGATGGCGGAAAGCGACTCCAGGCAGGAGTCATTGACGACGAAAGACATGGCGAACCTCCAGACGGTGAGATCGGAGGGCGCGCGCCCTGGGAGGGCAAGCCCTCCTGGGGAACGAACAAGGTGCATCCATCACCGCGGCAGCGGTGATCGTTCGCGGCCAGGATGCGAGGCGAACGGGTTTCGGTCAGCGCAGTGGACTGCGCCGTAGCCTTGAAGACCGGGGCTACCTGGGCATGTCGCCGACGACGTCGGCAGGCATTTCCGATGTAGTAGGTGTGGCGGCGGGATCGCCGGCCGCGAGCATGTCCATGGCCGACAGCAAGGCATCGCCCTCGATCGGACCCTGCAGTAGGATCGCCTTGCCGGTTTCGCGATCGTGCAGCCGCAGCGACGGCGTGGCGGTCACGCCGCTGCTCGTGGCTTCCGCCGTCTGGGTGCGGATCGGCGCCTCGGGCCGTTCGCTCGCCAGACACTGCTCGATGGCTGGCGTAAGGTCGGGGTACCGCAGGTCCTCGGGCAAGCCCTGGCCGTCGCTGCGCGTGTGGGCATAGACCCACTCGACAGCCTGCCAGAAGGCGGCATGGCCGCCAGATTCGCCGGCGCACTCCGCCAGGCTCGCTTCGGCAGACGCGGCCGGCTCATGCGCGGCCAACGGGAGGTGGTGCCATTGCAAGGCCACGTCCGCGTTGCCGGCCACCCAACGCTTGAGCACTGGGAAATAGGATCGGCAGAACGGGCATTCGAGGTCCGCGTAGAGCGTCAGCGTGAAACGCCCTTCCGGATTTCCCATCTGCCACGGAGGCCCGGCCACCTGCGTCACGCTGACCGGCGTTGAAGTCTGGGGAGTGGACTTGCCAGAATAGCGGGACACGAGCCAGATCAGCAGCAGCGCTACCAGCACGGCGGCCAACACCCAGGGCCAGCTGAGCCTCCAGCGCCGACGGCGGAACGCCTGTACCTGCATCGGAATGGATGGGCGTTTCTGTTCCATGGCGTTCTCCGGTGTACGGCAGATTCAGGGCAGGTCCAGGGTCGGCGACTCGATGCCACGTGCCCGGTCGATCTTCTCAGCCACCTTGAAGGCGGCATCCAGCTCGCTGACGCCGTGCTGCTGCATGAGCTGGTAGCGTTCTGCCTTCTCCTCGGGCTCGGTTTGCGCGAGCGCGAGGTAGAGACTTGGCGGCACGGCGCGGAACAGCACTTCCATGCTCTTGGAGAGGATGACGCCCTCGGTGAACTTGCCCGCTTCCTTGCGTGCGGAGAGCATCAGCGCCTTCTGCGCCGGCGAGAGTTCGCGGAACCTGGCGATCTTCTCCACTTCGTCCGGCGGCATCGACAGGCACACCCACCACTCGATCATGTTGAGCATGGGCTCTGCGGCGCGCGGCAGATCGTCGATGTTTTGCGTCGCCAGCCAGAACCAGGCGCCCAACTTGCGCCACATTTTTGTAATTTTCACGACATAGGGCGCGAGCAGCGGGTTCTTGGTGATGATGTGACCTTCGTCGGTCACGTTGACGATCGGCCGGCCCAGGTACTGGTCGCGCTCGGCGATGTTGTTCACCGTGCTGATCAGGCTGATGTAGGCGATGGAGAGCTGCGCGTTGTAGCCCTCGCGGGCATAGGTCGCCAGATCGACCAGCGTGATGTCGGCCTCGGGCCACGGCGTGCCGTCACGGTCGAACATCTCGCCGTCCGTGCCTTGGCAGAACATGTCCATCGCGTCCGCCATCTCCAGCAGCCGCACGCGCCGCATCTCGGGCAGCGTCGGGTCCTGGCCACGGGCGCGCAGCGCGTTGCGCACGTCGCGCGTGAGCACGGTGCGCTTTTCGGCCACGCAATGTTCGGCGGCGTCGAGGATGCACTGGCGGATCAGCGAGCGGTCGGCCCGCGTCATCCGCGCTTCTTCCTTGTCTTCGCCGCCCGTGATCATCAGCCGCGCTGTGATCTCCAGTTCGCCCAGCACGTCGCGCTGCTCGTCCGCTTCCATGGCCGAGGCATCGGGGGGCAGGTCTTCGTCCAGCGCGTCGGCATCGAGCGTCTGTACGTCGCTGGGCGTTTCGATCAGCCGGCGTGCGTCGGCGAACGGCGCCAGGCTGATGCCCGATCCGGGGGCCAGCTTGACCCGGTTCACGGTCAGGCCCAGGCGCCTGGCGAAGTCGCTGAACAGGCCGAAGCTGTTGCCGGCTTCCACGATGAAAAGCCGCGGCCGGTAGATGGCCGTCACCTGGTTCAGCAGGTTGTTGAGCGTGGCGGACTTCCCCGAGCCGGTGGGGCCAAATAGAAACAGATGGGCATTCATCTGCCGATCCAACCTGTTCAAGGGGTCGAACGTAATCGGGCCGCCGCCGCGATTGAACATCGTGATGCCGGGATGCCCCGTGCCCTGGGCGCGGCCCCATACTGGCGACAGGTTCGCCGCGTGCTGGGCGAACATCAGTTGCGTGTACCACCGGCGCCGGTCCTTGCCGGGGTTGTAGCAGCACGGCAGCCAGCGCAGGTAGCTGTTGAGCGGCGCCACCTCGTCGTCCTCGCGCACCGGCTGCAGGCCGGCGTTGAGCATCACGTTCGCGAGGTCCAGGCCGCGCCGATCCAGTTCCGCCTCGTCGCGCCCGCGTAGGTAGAACGCCAGAGTGCCCCGGTAGAGCTTGTGCGCGCTGCCGATCAGGGAGCGGGCTTCATGCACGTCCTTGAGCGTCTGCTCCGACGCCAGCGTCTCGCCCACAGCTTTCTTCGCCAGATGGTTGAGGTCCGATTCGAGGACGTCCTGCGGCGTGGCCACCATGGTGAGACACATCAAGGTGTCCTCGGGCATCTGGTCGAACAGCGTGTTGATCGCGTCCCCCTTGCGGGTCTCGCCGGTCAGGTGCCCGGTGCCGGGCGGCATGCGCAGCCGGTCGGTGATCAGCACGCGGTGCGGCATGCCGTCGAAGTACCAGGCCCCTTGCGCCACGTCCGAGCGCGGCTGCCCAAAGAACAGCCGCTGGCTGAAATCCCGCCCGCTCGCCAGCTCGATCTCGCCGGCCTCGCTTTCCTCGGTACTGTCCGGATAGCGCGCCAACGCGTAGAAGCGCTCCCGGTCCTCCACCCCAGGCCCGAGCAGCGTGGGGCGCGGGTTGAACCACCGCAGCAGCCAGTCGTGGACGTCGGCCGCGACCATGCGCCGGGCCTGGATGCCGGCGTTCGCCAGGCCGCCGCACAGGCGGTCGCAGACGATGCCCAGCATCTGCTCGGGTGTCTGGCCGCGGCGGTTTGCCTGTCCCTGTCCGCTCGCGCGGCGGTACACCACCATGCGCACGCGCCGCGTCTGGCCGCGCCAGCGCAGCCGCGTGACCACCGTGTCCTCGAACAGGCCGCCGGGCTTGGCCACAGCGCGCAGGTGGTGGCCGAAGAAGCGCAGGTAGAACTCGGTGAACGCCGAGCCGCGCGCACGTGGCTGCACGTAATCGCGCAAGGTCTGCATGTACTGGTCGAAGCTCGGTTCGTCCTGGGCATAGAGCTGGAGCACCCACGGGTTCTCGTCCAGTTCATCGAAGCTGTCCTGAAGCGCGTTTTCCAGGGCGTCGCGGGCATGCGCGAGCCAGCCGGGTTCCCGGCCTTCGGTGCCCAGCGGCACCAGCTCGTAGAAGGCGGCCACCGATTGGCCGTCCTCCAGGAGCATCGATTTCGACTCGGGCAAGAACTCCACCCAGGGCAGCAGTTCCACGAAGGACGGTGCGACGTCGTACAGCGCCTGCTCGTCGGCCACGGTCGCCGGCTTGCGGCCCTGGACCGCGGCGCCGGGTGCGGGGATGCCGGCTTGCTGCAAGGCCTCGACGTGGCGCTGCCAGCCGTCCGGCTGCTCGTCGGCGGCGGTGTCTTCGGCGCTGACGGCAGCCAGCTTCGGCCATGGAAGTTTCCACCGCATCAGTAGTCCTCCGTCCTCTCGCCAGGCATCGCGTACTGCACGCGCTGGTACAAGGGGAAAACCGTCGTGTAGCCCGGCACGGGAACGGGGTCGGTGCCGGCCAGGTGCGGGTACACGTACATCACGAGATCGGGATTGGGCAGACGCTGGAACTGGCGGTGAACCTCATTGCGCGCGGTGCGCGTGTAGCGCATCTGCTCGACAGGTGCGGCCTGCACGTCGGCGTCGGTCAGGGGCCGACGCAGGCTCTGGCGCGCATCGAGCAACTGGCGGCCGGCGTTCCGTCCGGCTGCGCCACCGCCGTCGCCGGCCTCCTGCTGCCAGATGTCCATCATCGTGCGGTCACCGTGGGTCAACAGCTTTTCCTTGCTGGTGGCGCAGCCGGCGAGCACCGCGACGGCGAGGGCCAGTGCTAGGCCACGGGCCAGGTTAGTCAAGTTCAAGGGCATGGCTTTCTCCTGCGCGGTGATCGACCTTGCGGCCTTCGGGATCGAAGTCGATGGCGAGCGGCTTTTCGAGGTGGACGGCAACCTTGGCGCCGGGTTGGACATAGACGGCGGCGAAGGCTTGGCCGTAGAGCTTGTTGACCCAGGCCGACATGTCCCGGACACCGCCCGCGAGAATCTGGCCGACCGCTTCTTGGCCGGTGATGCCCACGGTGCCGATGGAGCCGTCCGAGCCGACATAGGACATGCGGCCGCTGCCACTCTCGATGAGCGAGGCCACACCGGCACCGGCCGCGGTGATCAGGGCCTGCGAGCCGAGGTATTGCTGGGCGT
Organism: Aerosticca soli; assembly: GCF_003967035.1. Lineage (GTDB taxonomy): Bacteria > Pseudomonadota > Gammaproteobacteria > Xanthomonadales > Rhodanobacteraceae > Aerosticca > Aerosticca soli. Next base: position 599,365 of record NZ_AP018560.1, read on the forward strand.
TGCTGCGCCGCTCGCCGCTGACGCAAGGAATGCCGTGGGGATCGCTGATCCAGCCCAAGCCGTCGCGCTGTTGGTTGTTCTGCTGGTTGCCCTCGCGGTCTTCGGGGATCGTGCGAATCGTGCCGTCGTTGAAGACGAACGTGATGCTGCGCACCTGACCTCGCACGCACGAGAGCGTCCAGTCGCCCGAGGCGGTGCCGCTGAACACGGCGCCGGCCACGTCGGGAATGTCGATGCCATTGGCGGTCAGGTTGTCCGGCCCGACCAGAACTTTGAACGGATAGGGATCGTTGACCGTGCCGTCGATCGGCACGCGGCCGATCAGGGCCGTCATCGCCACCGATCCCATTAGCGTCGAGTTGGTCGGCACGGTATAGACCGGCTTGGCATTCTTGACCCCGGCGGCGCGGGCGCCCGCGTTGGCCACGGTTTCAGCGGTGGTTTCGAGCGTGCTCTGCGCCGGGCCGAAGCTCGTGGGGAAGCTCATGCCGCCGCTCGCGCCACGCCCCCCGTTGCGCCCCTCGGCGGGCTTTGCGTCGTCCGGCTCGACCCACCGCACGCCGCCCTCCATGCCGGCCTCGTCGCCGCCCTGCAGCCCCAGGCCCACGGGCAGGTCCGCATGGCCGCCGCCGCGCCCGCCGATGCTGTCCAGGCGCCGCTGCAGGTCGGCGAGCAGCCCTTCGGTCTGCTGGCGCGCGCTGGCCGCCTGCTCTTGGTCGCGGCGCAGGTTGGACCGCTCGGATTCGAGCGCCGAGTTGATGCGCTGGTCGATGGAGTTCTCGCGCTGGCGCAGCCGCTGGTTCTCTTCACGCTGCGACTTGTTGTCCGAGAGCGCGGTCTGAAGCTCGGTGCGCAACTGCTTCACTTGGGCAACGAGCGTCGCCACGGTGTCGCGCGGGGTGTCGCCTTCGATGCCCAGCGCCTTCATTTCCTCGGGCGTGAGCTGGGCGCCGTTGTCCGCCACGGGTGGCGCCGTGCCGCCTCCACCCGAGAACAGCCGGATACCGGCGAACAGCACCAGGATGGCGACAGGGATCATCAGCCACTTGAGCAGGCCGTTACTGCGCATGGCGGGCCTCCTTGGCGTTCTCGTCGCCGTCCGGCTGCGGCAGATGCACGGCAGGGTCGAAGCGGTGAATCGCCGGCAGCAGCGACTGCGCGAGGCCGCGGCCGCGCGTGACCAGGTACAGCACGGTCGTGTCCTCGGTCGTGCCGCGCGGGCCCAGCGCCTCGTGCTGGAAGGTGGCGGTGAGGAAATCGCCTTGCAGCACGCGCGGGTCGAGCGCGACCCAGTCGGCGCCGGTGTTGGTGAGGCGCACGGCAGTCACCCATTGGTCTTCCAGGCGCCACGACGCGAGCACGGCCGCGCGCACCGGCAGCGTTGGCATCAGTGTGTCCAGGTCGAGGTCGCGGGGAAGGTTGACCCGCATGACGCCCGGAAGCGGCTCGACGGTGCGCAGCGGTGCGTAGAGGTTCTGCGCGGCGAAGCGCGTCAGCACGACAGGGACCGGAGTTTCGCGCCGCGCGGTCCGCGCACCTGCCTGGCCCTGGGCGCGTGCCGGGGCCTCGGCACTGTCGGCCTGCTCGCCATAGCGTCCCGGTGCGCTGTCACCCTCGACGATGCGCACCGGCTCCAGCTCGGCTTCCCCGTCCTTGGGCGGTTCGGCTGCGATGTCCAGCAGGATCAGCGCGCCCGTGTCGGCGTCCTGCAGTTGCAACCGCGTGGGCTCGATCGGCTCGCTGGCACGCAGGTACACCGCGCCGCCCGCACTCTGCACGCGCAGGCGTTTGCCCACGCCTGCGGGCACGCCCACGCGCACGTTCCGGTCGATGAATACGATGCGTTCCTGACCGACCTTCAGCGGCACTGCCAGTGGCATGCGTTCCCAACGCAGGATCTCCACCGCCTGGGCGACGGGTGCCGCGGCCACGGCCAGTAGCCCCAGCAGCGCGAGTACAGGATGCTTCATGGGGTGTTTCCTCCTTGAGGCGCTTGCGGATTCAGGTCACTCGGCGCCGGGCGCGCCGGCTCCGGTGCACTGATGCGCTGGGGCGCGCCTTCGTAGCAGTCCAGCGCCAGGCCGAACGGGTTGCGGGCGGGATCGACGTCCACCCGCGTGACCTTGATCGGATAGCGCACCAGGGCGCGTTTGACCTGCTCGGCGCCGTAGTACTCGTCCGCCGTGATGTCCAGCGTCACCACCCAGTCGCGATCGGATACGGTGCGCACGCGCGCCGTGGGGTCGTCGCCATAGCCGCGGCCGGGAATCTCGTAGATGCCGCGCACGCGCTGACGCAGCTCGCCCGTGGAGCGGCGGTAGTCATAGTCCGCCCGCAGGAAGGCCTGGCAGGACGGGGTGAGGTACGGCGAGAGCGTATGGAGGTTGCGCGAGTAGTCTTCTTCGCCATTGGTCGGCCAGCGGTTCAGCGTCTGGAACACGTAGAACGTGAACGCATAGACCGATTCGGGCGGCACTTCCCACCACTTGCGGGTACTGCCAGAGCGCAGGTCGGGCGGGACGTGGATGGTCAGGTCGCGCGGCGCGCTCCACCAGCCGCCGCCCATGACCAGGGCGACAATGACCAGCGCGCCCGCGCCCAGGCGCAAGGTCTTGATGTGCGCCTGCAGGTGGGCGATCTCGTTCTTGAAGCGGCTCATCGCATGCTCCTGCGGGTGGACCAGAAGCCCGAGCGCGAGATCAGCACGTGGCCGCCCACCCAGCCGGCCATCAGCGGATGGCGCGTTGCGATGCGCCACTGCAACTGTCGATACAGCCAGGTGTCGGGGCGCCCACGCTTGAGGCGGCGCAGGATGCCGCCGCCGATGAACACGCCCAAGGCCACGCCCAGGACAACGAACGTCGGTGCGATGGCGATCGTGCGGAACACCCACGAAAGCGGCGCGCCGACCAGCAGGCCGGCCGCGCCGGACAGGCCGCAGCAGATCCACAGCTCGTCGGCGGTGAGGCCGCGCACGACCACGGGATGGCGGTTGAGCCGGTGCGGAAGGAACGTGACCGTCCCGTCCGCACGGACGTGCTGCTGCTCGGACATACCGGCCTCGCTTACAGGATGCCGGTGGCTTCGGTGAGCAGCCAGATGCCGATCACGAGCAGCACGGCGCCGATGGCGACCGTGAGGCCGAATTGGCCCCACGTCTTGCGGCCGGTGTGGATCTCCGCGTAGGTGCCGTAGGCGTGGTAGCAGACGCCGATGAACATCGACGCCACCACCAGCAGGGCCACGAGCATGATGATGTCGTAGCCGTAGTTGCGGATGGTCTCCATGATGCCGTTGCCGGTGCCGCGCGTCGGGTTCTCCAACTGCGGCAGACCTTGCGCGAACGACAGTGCGGGCAGCGCGGCGGCGCCCAGGGCCACGGCGGCGCGCTGGGCAAAACGGGAAGTGAGGTTGCGGTTGTGCATGGTCGGGCCTTTCATGTCAGGACAGGAGGAAGAAACTCAGGACGAGGTACATCGCGACGAAGCGGATGCAGACGCCGAGGAACTGGCGCTGGTTGAGGCGGCTCTCGGACCACCCCACATAGGCCGTTCGGATGGCCCAGACGCCCCACACGAGCAGGACCGCGAACACGACGCCGACCAGGACGGTCGCCATCGCGGAAGGCGCGATACCGCTGTTGGCTTGAAATGCCGAGACCTGGGCGCCGTTCATTGCTCGCCCTCCGCAGTCGTCTTCGGCGATGGCGAAGCGGCCCGCTCGGTGCGGTAGTCGCCGGCCAGTTCGGAGGGGTCGCGCGGCTGAGCGCGTGATGGCGTCAGGTGGAACTGGATGCCGGCGCGCACGCGCGCCAGGTCAGCCAGCAGCCGTGGGTAATCGAAGTGGTAGCGCTCGCCCGGCTGGATGGGGGCATGCGCGGCGCTGTCCGCGACGGTGCGTTCCAGCGCGTCGAGCTGGCGCAGCGCGGCGACCAACTCCTGGCGCTGCGCCGGGGACTCGGCCAATGCCATCGGGGACTGGCCCAGCACGAGGGCCGTCACGAAAAAAGTGGGCACGCCGCGATGCGCGGCGCGCAGCCAGATCGAAGCCACCATCGCGCCATTCCTGTGTGATCAGCAATGGGTTGATCGTGGAGATCAGGGCTGTTTCAGGCCGCAAACAATAGGAACTGGCGGACGACCGGATTGGGCATGCTGCGAGCGAACCTACAAAAGCACGGGTCGCGCTTCGATTATTGCGTTTTTCGAGTATTTCGAATATGATCGGCTCTGCAACCGTTTTCGCTTAGGAGCTACCCATGACCACCGCCACTGCCCAATCCAAGATGACCCTTCCCGCCGCGGGAGAGGTGAAGGCAGCCGTCCAGGGTCAACGTGCCTTGGCGGCTTACCTCGCAACCCAGTTCGAGACGCAGCACATCCAGATCTTTGATGACCACAAACAGGCTCATCAGGTGGAACTGCCTACCTCGGCTTTACGCCTGCTGGTCGACATCCTGGCCGAGTTGGCCGATGGCAATGCAGTAAAGGTGGTGCCCGTCCATGCAGAGCTGACGACCCAAGAGGCGGCGGACTTGCTCAACGTGTCCCGTCCCCATTTCGTCAAGCTGCTCGAAGATGGGGTGTTGGCATTTCATCGCACCGGCAAGCACCGCAGGGTGAGGTTCGCCGATCTGATGCAGTACAAGGAAGCGCGCGAGCGCGCCAGTGAGCAGGCGATGGCCGAACTCGCTCAGCAGTCGCAAGAGTTGGGAATGGGATACGAATGAGGCATTCCCCATTCACCGCCGTCTACGACGCGTGCGTTCTATATCCCGCGCCACTGCGGGATTTCCTGATGTGGCTCGGCCTGTCTGGCCGCTTCCGGGCGCGGTGGAGCCAAGCCATTCATGAGGAGTGGAAACGCAACCTGTTGATCAACCGCCCCGATCTCACCCGGGTTCAGGTCGACAGGACGTCGGATCTCATGGACCGGGCAATTCCGGACGGCTTGGTGGAGGGCTACGAAGCGCTCGTGGCAGGCCTGACATTGCCCGATCCGGACGACCGGCACGTCCTGGCTGCGGCGATTCGCTGCGGTGCGAGCGTGATTGTGACGTTCAACGAACGGGATTTCCCGAACGATCTGCTGGCTCCGTACGGCATCGAATCGCAGCACCCCGATGAGTTTGTGGACAACCTACTGGATCTGGACGCGGCCGCCGTGGTGTCGGCTGCGCAGCGCCAGCGTGCCCAACTCAAGCATCCGCCGATCGAGGTGGACCGCTATCTCGAAATCCTGCTGCGCCAGGGCCTTGTGCAAACGACCAAGGTGCTGGCGACCTATCGCACCATTCTCTGACCCGCCGAGAGCCACGGATGACCAAGAATCCTTCATCAGACGCCACTTTGCCGAAAGGCATCCATCGAAGCTGGAAGCTGCCGGACACGTCGCTGGGCGCCCTGTGGGATTCCATCGTCATGGACGAAGCTCTCAAGAAGCAGTTGCTGTCACAGGCGATCGTCAACTTCACGGTGCGCCCCAAGGTGGAGCGCACGGTACTCCCCCTGCACGGCGTGATCTTGTTGGTCGGCCCGCCGGGGACTGGGAAGACCTCCTTGGCACGGGGCTTGGCGCATCGTGTGGCCGAATCTTTTTCTTCTGCGAAGTTTCGATTGCTGGAAGTAGAGCCTCACACGCTGACGAGCTCTGCAATGGGAAAGACTCAACGCGCCGTGGCAGACCTGTTCTCGCAATCGATCGCAGAATCCGCAGCGGCGGGCCCGACGATCGTCCTTCTGGACGAGGTCGAAACGCTTGCGGCTGATCGAGCCAAGCTCAGCCTGGAAGCCAACCCGGTTGATGTGCACCGGGCCACCGACGCGGTGTTGGTGCAGTTGGACATGTTGGCCGAACGCAACCCGCATCTGCTGTTCGTGGCCACCAGCAACTTCCCACAGGCCGTCGACAGTGCCTTCCTATCTCGTTGCGACATGGTGATGGAGGTGCCACTGCCCGGCAAGGATGCCTGCAAGCAGATCCTGGTGGACTGCCTGAATGGCCTGGCAAAGACATTTCCGGGGATTGGCAAGCTTTCCTCGGCTCACCAGTTCGACGCGTGCGCTGGCGAGTGCGTCGGATTGGATGGTCGGGCCATTCGCAAGGTCGTAGCCAACGCCCTCGCGGCCGACCCGCAAGTGGCTATCGATCCGAACAAGCTTTCCGTAGAGCACCTGCGCAGTGCGATACGACAGGCAACGCAAATGCGCCTTCAAGGAGGGAAGCAAAAATGACCACCGTTGTCAGCCGGACGTTTCGCAGCTCGCCGCACCGCGATGCGTTGCAGACGTGGGATGCCATTGTCGAACTGCTCACTCAGGGCAAGGACGGCACGGCTCGCTCTGAACTCAGGGCCGTGGCGGGCGTGGCCGCCAGCTTGATCGCCGACCAGGCACCCAAGAGCGCGCCCATCGTTGCGACATGCGATGGACCACGGACCAGGATCTACTGCCTCTTCGACGAAGACGCGATCGATGGTGATGATGCCAACGAAGAAGTCTTGGGGTTCGAGCCGTTGAAGGGAGACTGGGGAGTCTCGCTGCCGTGTCCGAAGGAGCAGCTCGGCTGGGTGCAAACCGCGCTCAAAAAGCACAGTTCTCGCATCATTGCACGGGACTTGAGCCAAGGAATTGCCACGCAGGCGCAGGCCGATGCTGGACAAGCGCTGTCGCTCGACCTCGGAGGTTTCCTCAAGTCATGAGCACCGTCGCCACCTACTCGTACACGCACTCGGTTACCTATGTGACCGACAACATCCTCAAGAGCTTGAAAGACATCATCCTGCTCAGTGGGCTGGACCCCGAGCACTTCGCGGATCGCTGGGAGAGCAATACCCGAGCCATCAAGACGTGGCTCGGGACCGGTGATCTGCGCAAGGTGATTCTGGAGATCTACAACCCGGCAACCGACAAACTCGTGACCCGATGGGATATCGACATCGTGTATGGGTGGTCCGATGGCGACGGCAGCTTCTGGACAGATACCGAGCAGTTGAAGTACGCGATCAAGAAAGCTGGGCTGCTGCCATCGCAGGCCAAGTACAAGTTAATGCTCGATACAAAGCCAGGGCGGCCTGATGTGGAGGGGTGGAGCAAAGGAAGTTATCGCTCGACGGATGGAATGGTCAAGCAGAGCCTAGGCTCGACTGTCGAACACAGCGGCCTGGCGGGTCAGGCCGGATATTGGAGGCAACGCTGATGCTGTCGATCGATGAAGCTTTTCGCAAGTTCAAGTCGCGTCTGGAACTCAACGAACGCGAACAGAAGAATGCCTCGCAACGCCAGAACGAAGTGCGGGACTACCTGCAGACCAAGTTCGGCATTGCGCGCAGCTTCCTGACCGGGTCCTATGCTCGATACACGAAGACGAAGCCGCTCAAGGATATCGACATCTTCTTCGTGCTGAAGGACTCGGAGAAGCATTACCACGGCAAGGCCGCATCGGTAGTGCTGGATGATTTCCACTCTGCATTGGTGGAGAAATACGGTTCGGCGGCCGTGCGCAAACAGGCGCGCTCGATCAACGTGGATTTCGGTGTTCACATCGACGCGGAGGACAACACGGACTACCGGGTGGTCAGCGTGGATGCGGTGCCCGCATTCGACACCGGCGACCAGTATGAGATCCCCGATACGGCGTCCGGAAAGTGGATCAAGACGGACCCGGAGATCCATAAGGACAAGGCGACCGCAGCGCACCAAGCCTATGGCAATGAGTGGAAAGGTCTCGTGCGCATGGTGAAGTACTGGAACAACAATCCCAAGCACGGCGATCAGAAGCCGGTGAAGCCCTCGTTCCTGATCGAGGTAATGGCCCTTGAGTGTCTTTACGGCGGCTGGGGAGGATCGTTCGATCGCGAGATCCAGTCGTTCTTTGCCACGCTTGCCGATCGTGTTCATGACGAGTGGCCGGATCCCGCCGGACTTGGCCCGGCGATCAGCAACGATATGGATGCCGCGCGCAAGCAGCGCGCGCAGCAGCTGCTGTTCCAGGCGAGCCAGGACGCAAGCATCGCCATCGACCACGCGCGTCGTGGTCGCAATATCGAAGCGCTTCGCGCCTGGCGCGCACTGTTTGGCCCCAAGTTCCCACTGTCCTGATTCCATCGGCTTCCATACACGTCCCATCGAGGTACAGCATGTCCCAGTGGTCGCTTTCCCAGCTCCTGTCGTCCCTGCATGAAGACATCCAGCAGCGCTTGTCCGTAGTACGCAAGACCTTCGGTCACCCGGGTACGAAGGGGGATGCGAGCGAGAACGTCTGGATCGACATGCTGGATACCTATCTGCCCAAACGGTACCAGGCGGCGAAGGCGCATGTGGTGGACAGCCTGGGGAACTTCAGCCAGCAGATCGATGTGGTGGTGTTTGATCGGCAATATTCGCCTTTTATCTTCACCTACGAGAACGAGACGATCATTCCAGCCGAAAGCGTGTACGCCGTGTTCGAGGCCAAGCAGACGGCTGACGCGGGGCTTGTGGCCTATGCCCAGGAGAAGGTCGCCAGTGTGCGCAGGCTGCACCGCACGAGCCTGCCGATCCCGCACGCTGGCGGGACCTACCCAGCGAAGCCGTTGATTCCGATTCTGGGTGGCTTGCTCACCTTCGAGAGCGAATGGAGTCCTGCATTGGGCCCATCCATGGACAAGGCGCTGAACGCAAACCTCACCGAGGGGCGTCTGGACATCGGATGCGTTGCCGCCCACGGGCACTTTTTCTATGACCAAGCCAGCGGCGCGTACAGCTACACCAACGAAAACAAGCCGGCGACCGCGTTTCTTTTCAAGCTGATCGCGCAGCTTCAGTTCAGTGGAACGGTCCCCATGATCGATGTGGAGGCTTACGGTCAGTGGTTGACCAAGTGAGGGGTCGCTGTGGCAAGCATACGTTCGGAGTACCACCGGTTCCTGGCGCACTTGACGCAGCGGCACGTGCACGACGACGTGCGCCGGCTGGCGCACCTGGTGCTCGATCACCTGCAGCCACTGGCCGAGGTCGGTGCTGCACGCCGGGGGCGCTCCACGCGCTTGGCGCCGCTGGCCATCGCGCATCTGGCGCAGATGCCTGTCGCCTACGACGGGGACGCGCGCGGCCCCGAAAACGGGCCGGCGCTCGGGCGACTGCACCAGCTCGAAGTCGGGCCGTTTCGAGGATTCATGCGGCAGGAGACGTTCGACCTCAGCCATGACATCACCTTGGTCTACGGTGCCAACGGCACCGGCAAGAGCAGCTTCTGCGAAGCCTTGGAAGTGGCGATGCTCGGTTCGATCAGCGAAGCGCAGGCCAAGCGGGTCGACCAGCGGACGTACTGCAACAACGCTCGCCTGCGCCGCCACATCGCGCCAGTCCTGTCGTCTACGGCGGCGGGCGAGGCGCAGGCCGTCCAGCCCGACGAAGCTGAGTATCGCTTCTGCTTCATCGAGAAGAACCGCCTCGACGATTTCGCCCGAATCGCCGCGCGGACCCCGAGCGATCAGCGCCAGCTCATCGCCACCCTGTTCGGCGTGGACCAGTTCAGCGAGTTCGTGCGCGGCTTCAACCCCTCGCTCGATCAGGACCTGATGCTTGCCGGCGTGCAGGCGGCGCAGCTGGCGCAGCGTCGCCTGCAGTTGGCGAACTCCGAACAGACCATCGCCGCCTACCCGCAGAAGATCGCAGCGGTCGAGGGCCTGGAACAAGCTTTGGCGCAGCGCATGTCACCTGGCGCGACCTATCAAACCTGCGTGGACTGGCTGCTGGGTACGCCGCAGCAGCAAGGACGGCTACCGTATGTCCAGGCTCAGCTGGACGCCAACCCGCCTGCCATTCACGAGGTGACCCAGGCCCGCCTGCAAGCGTTGCTGGCAGAGGCCTACCGCGTCCAGGGACTGTGGCAAGCGTCTTCCGCGCAACTCGCGGCCCGCGCCGGCGAGGTGTCGTACGCGAAGCTCTACGAGGCCGTGCAAGCGTTGGCGGACGGGGCGACCGCGTGTCCGGCATGTGGAACCGAACTGGCCGCCGTGGCGCAGGACCCGTTCGCCAGGGCGCGAATGGGCCTGGAGCAGCTCGCGCAACTGGCCGTCCTGCAGCAGCAGGAGGCCGGGCATCGGACGCAGTTGAGCGAGGCGGTCCGAGCGCTGTGTGACGAAATGCGCCGCGTGGTGGCGGCGGCTGGGGTCGCTTGTCCTGCCGAATCGCAGGCCGCGGGCCTGCCACTGCTGCCTCCCACGTCGGCGGGCAATTGGCTCGGCGGCGGGGTGAATGGGGACCAGCGCGCCTGGCAAGCCCTCTTACGGATCGCACAGATCATCGAAGGCTTCGACGCGCAGGCGCGCGACGTGAATGCCCAGCGCGGCGCGATGGCCCAGGAGCGGGACCGCCTGCAACAGCATCAGCTGGAGATCGAACGGCTGCGGACCATGCGCACGACTGCGGATCAGGAGCTGGCGGCCGCCCGCCAAACCGTGGCCCAATTCGACGACGCGAACCGCGGCCTGATCCAGGCGGCCACGGACGAAATGCCGGTGGTGGTGCACCATCAGCGGGTCAAGGCCGCCTACGACGGCTTCCTGCCCGAGATTCAGGCATACCTGACCGCTCTGCCGGGGGTTCTGCTACAGGGGCTGGGAGACCAAGCCCGCCATCTCTACAACGCATTCAACCGGGCCGATCCGCCCGGCGATCTGCTGCACGCGCTGTGGTTGCCCGTGGCCGAGAACGGCAAGATCGAGGTGGAGTTCGCCGGCGAGCCGGGCGCGCGCTACGACGCGTTGATCGTCTTCAGCGAAGGGCACATCAAATGCCTGGGCCTGGCGATTCTGCTTGCCAAGAACCTCGCGCAGGGCTGCCCCGTGGTCATATTCGATGACGTCGTCAACGCGATCGACGACGACCATCGCGATGGCATCTGGCGTACCTTCTTCGAGGACGGTTTGCTCCACGGCAAGCAGGTTATCCTCACCTCGCACGCAGAGGAGTTCCTGCACCGCATCCAGCAGGAGTTGGGCGTGCGCCGCGCCGCGGCCATTAAGCGCTACAAGTTTCTCCCGCATCAGGGAGAGCACGAACTGCGGGTCGACAGCGACCCGCCAGCGAAGAACTATGTTCTTCTGGCCCAGCAGGCGTTGGCGGCTGACGAGAAACGCGAGGCACTGCGTCAGGCCCGGCCGGCGCTGGAGAGTCTGACGGACCGCCTGTGGACGTGGCTGGGTCGGCGGGCGGACGGCCGGATCGACATCAAGCTGAGCGGGCCCCGCGCGCCTTGGGAGCTGAACAATAAATGCACCAAGTTGCGGTCGGCCGTCGAGCGTATCGCGGCGCAACATGCGGGTGCGCCGGATGCCGTAGGGGCGTTGGTCCGGCTGCTCAATGTCAGCGGTACGAGTATTGAATGGGGTTACCTCAATAGCGGTGTGCACGACGCTCAGCGCGATCATGAGTTTGATCGGGCGACGGTAAGAACGGTCGTCGAGGCGGTTACGGCGTTGGATGCTGCTCTTGATACCCTGCAGAACCGATGAACGGCACACGGCTTTGCAGAGCCGTGCCGCCCGTGTCACCTCATAAGTACTTCTTGAAGCTGCCTGCGGTCAGGCTGACTGCCATCCCCAGCAACGCCGCGCTGGGCAGCAGGATGACCAGAGGATGCACCGATATGGGCAGAGCGAGATAGGTGACCCAAGGCAGCACGGCCAACGGCATCAGGCTGGCCTTCGCGCGGTGGTAGATGAAGCCGGATTCGCGGCCCGCGCCGAACCGGCGCACATCCCGTCGCACCAGGCCGTCAATCAGGCCGACGAATGCCGCCGTGAGGATCAGCGGCAGCGTGAGCACCAGGACCAGCAGGCGCACCAGGAAGGTGAGCGTCGTGAAGGCCGCAGCGATCAGGTAGCTTTCGGCCCAGACATAGACTTGGCTGATGTAGTAGCGGAAGTTGCGGCTCTGCCCGTGGCTGGGCGCGCGGACGCGCTCGGCGGTCTGGCTCATGCGCTCCAGCAACCCCGAGCGCACGAACACCCACTCGTACCCGGTATCCACCAACTCGTGCGCCGTGCGCCCGGGCTCCTGTACCACCACGCTGCGCGTGAAGTGGTTGGACAGGTGCCCGAGTTCGTACCGCAGCATCTGCTGGGAGTGGCGCCAGCCCTGGTCCTTCCAGAACAGGTGCATGCCGGCGCACTCCACCACGATCGAGAACAGCAGCGAGCCAATGAGCACCCCGAGCAGCCGGAACGGTAAGGTGATGGTGCCGACGATCAAGCCTTGGCGATGGTTCTGCTCCCGCTGCGCGGTCGAGGCGGCATCCTTCATGGCACGGCCTCGTTGCCCGCGCCATCGTCGGCGCCGGTGGCCACCGCGCCGGGCTCGGCCGCAGCGGCATCGTCCAGCAGGTCGTCGGGCAAGGCCGCATCCTGCAAGGCCGACGAGCTGGTGAACTCCCACCACTGCGTGGCCTCGCTGTAGCTCTGGCGCATGTACCCGGCCAGTTGCTGCAGGTCCGCCGGCATCACTTCATCCGGGTCCGGCGCCGGCAGCGGCATACGCACCTTCCAGAGCTGGCCGCCCTGCAGCAGCGCGAAGCACTGGCCCTTGGGCAGGCCGACGACGTGTGACGGCTCGATCATCGGCACGCTGGCCATGCTGATGCGGTCCTGGGTGTTCGACGTGAAATCCGTCGCGCCGCGGATGTCTGAGCTGTCCGTCGCGCCCGAGACGATGGTGGTTGTATAGACCTCGACCTTCGGCAACTGCCTCGTCAGCAGTTCCGCGGTGGCCGTCTCGCGCACGCGCAACATGAATAAATTGTTGAAATTCCCGATCACTTGGCCGGCCTTCGCGCGATTTCCGATGCGGGCCTCGATGTCCGAGAGCGTCTGCGTGTACGCCGTGACTTGCAGGCCGGCACCGCCGCCCTTGTTGATGAGCGGGATGAATTCATCGCCCATCAGTTCATTGAATTCGTCCGCGTGCACGTTGATCGGCACGCGAGCGCCAGCCACTGCGCCGGGCAGGCCATCGTCGATTCCGTGCTTGTAGATGTGTCCGGCCACCGAAACCAGGTCAGAGAACATCGAATTGCCGACCGCTGCGGCGACCTCGGCGTCAGACAACGCATCCAGACCCACATAGACGATGGCCCGCTTTCGGATGACCTGCATCCAGTCGAAGATCGGGCGCGGGTCGGCCAGGTCGGAGTAGTTCGGCGCCAGGAGCTGGGCGATCTTGCCGCTCGTGAGCTTTTCCAGCAGCGGCAGCAGCGATGCAACGATCTTGTCGAAGTAGGTCTTGTCGTAGCGCACCGCCGAGCGCAGGCCATCGAGCACAGGGTCGTAGTTGCGCGCCTGGGAGAGGTATTGCTCCAGCGCCACCACACGCTTCTCGCGCCCGATCATGTTCCTTGGGATGTTCTTCTCGTTGAGCTTGGCCTCGATCTGGACGATCACCTCCCAGGCCTTGGGCTCCGTCTTGGCAAAGTAGTGCTGGGCGTACTCAATGAACAGCGCGTCGATGTTGATGACGTGGCGCTGGATCAGCATGTAGTCCGGGCGCTGCCCCAGTTCCACCAGGGCGCGGGCGATGATGTTCACGAAGCGCCATGCGAACTCGCGGAACGCCGCGCTGTTGCCTTCGCCGGAGAGCTGCCCCGCGATGCGTGTCGCCACTTCCGAGATCCGACCGAAGCGGCCCACGGCGTTGTAGCGGGCGCTGATTTCCGGCCAGCCCAAGTGGAAGATGTAGAACTCGCCTTCGCGGCCAGCGCGCTGGGCTTCGACGTACATCCGTTTCAAGAGATCGGCATCCCCCTTGGGGTCGATGACGATGACGACCTCATGCTCGCCGGCAGCATTCCTGCGACGGATGTCCTGCGTGACGAACAACTCGGCCAGGCGCGTCTTGCCCACCCGCGTGGTGCCCAGCACCAGCGAGTGCCCGACGCGCTCGCCCAGCGGCAGGCTGACGTCCACTTCGTCGGGCTCGATGCCGTGCAGCCTTGGCAGGCCGCCGACAGGCGGCAACGGGCGCACGGGGTTGAAAGGCGCGTCCCAGCCGGTGAGCTTCGGCAGGCGCGAGAGCGGCAATGGCGCGAACTCCAGCCGTTCCTCCAGGCGCCTGGTCAGCCGGTAGGCCGGCGTCGGCTCGACGTAGCGGCGGAACTCGGGCCGGTACGTCTGCATCAGCCGATGCGTGTGCTTCTGCTCCCAGAGAAAGCCGCGCCCCACGAATAGGCGCTGCTGGCTGACCGGCACGTCCTTGCTGGTCATCACGTAACGCGGCAGACGGCGGATGTTGCGCCGGTAGCGCAGGATGATGCGGGCATCGCGGTAGCGGATCGCGCCGTAGGCGCCGAACGCCAAGGCGCTGCCGATGCCCATGGCCGGGCTCAGCGCGAGCGACCATGGGGCCACCAGGCACAGAAACGCGGCGCCTGCACACGCCGCGACGGTGTATAGCTCCACCGCTGGGCGTAGCAGAACCTCGACCGGCTGTTTGCCCGACATGGCTTCATTGCTCGATGCCGGTGGCCGTGATCAGCGCCGGGTAGTGCCGCAGGCCCAGGCGATCGGCCAGGTCGTCGCCGGCCACGGGCGCGAGCGGCACGCCCGGCACCAGGGCGCGCAGCCGCGCCAGGCCCTGCGCGGTCTCGACGTTGACGACCAGGCCGACCGCGCCACGTTCGCGCAAAGCGGCGGCGCGGCGCTGCAACCAGGCCCGGGAAGCCTCGTCGTCGCCGATGACCACGAACGGCCGCAGGCCGGGCGCTTCGATCACCCGTCGCGCGACGGTGCCGGGCGTGAGCTTGGCGCTGCGCACCGGCAGCATCGCGGCTTCGTCCGCCCGTGTGGCAGGAACCTGGGGCGTCGGGATGGACGGCCGCGCCGGTGCGTTGGCGCGCGGCTGGAGATTCAGGGCTTCGTAGTACGGCAATGCCGACGTGCCGCCACGGTCCTCGACAACGATCAGTGGCTCGCCGGCACGCGAGGCCAGCGGCAGGCCTGACAGCAGCATGAGTAGGCCCGTGAACGCGAGATGGGCGGGATGGGGTTTCGTCATGGGGAGGTCTCCTGGCGCGCCGCGAGGACCGCGGCGGCTGGTCGCGTGCCCTGCACGCGGGCAAGGTGGCGCGACACGCTGCGCCGATAGCGGGCGGCGGGCTCGCCGCCTGCGGGGCGGTGGTAGCGGCCGATCGCCAGCAGCCAGTCCTCGCCGGGGGTGTGCTGCTCCTTCAGGATCTCGGCGGCAACGGCCAGGTTGCGATACGGATCCAGCAGGTCGCACGCGCCGGTAAAGCGGTGCTTGTGGTAGCCGAGGTTGATCTGGCCCAGGCCCGCATCAATGCGCGTGTGCGGCGTGGCGCGCATCGCCTGCTGCAGGCCAGCGCAGGCGTCGGCGCGCGTGGCGAAGCGGCGCGACTGGCCGGCGACGTTGAGGGACCACGGCCACGGCACCAGGCGCCCGTTGCGCCGGATGCCGCTCTCCTGCAAGGCCACGGCGTAGAGCACGGTCGAGGGGATGCCTGCGCGCTGGGCGGCAAGCTGGTAAGCCGGTGGCGGAACCTCCTGGGCCAGGGCGGCAACGGCATACAGGCCGGCAGTGAGCACCAGTGCGCGCAGGGGCATGGCTACGGCTGGCGCTGCCATTGGCCGTTCACTTCGCGCACGGCGGCGGGCAGATCGCCGGGCAGGCCCAGTGACAGCCAGCGGCCGCCGTCGTGGTTGAGCGTGATGCTGCCGGCGCGCACGCGCGCCGGGTCGATCTGCGCGCGCTTGGCCCAGTCGCGGATGCGCGCGTCATCCTGGCGGCTGCCCACCATGTACAGGTCGAACTCCGCGCCCGAGGATTGCAGGCGCTGCACGAGCTGTCCGCAGGCTGCGCAGCCGTCCTTGACGAACACCGCCATGCGGCCGCTGCCGCGCAAGGGACTGCTGGATGGGCCGGCGCCCGGCTTGTCGTCGGGCAGGTTCACGCGCTGCATCCCCGGATTCAGGCGCTGCCAGGCCTCGTCGTAGGCGCGCTGGTAGGCGAGCAGCTTCTCGACGCGGCGCGCTTCCACCTGCACCTGCAGTTCCGCATAGCGGCGCCGTTCTTCGTCCGTGCGAGCTTCGATGCCCAGGGCGGACAGCGGGTCCAGGTTGGGCGAGTAGATACCCAGCGGCCCATCCATCAGCTCGCGGTAGCGTGCCCATTCTTGTGGCTGCAAGCCCCATTCGGTTGCCACCCGGTCGTCCAGCACGCGGGCGGCCAGCGGGCGCTCCTGGCTCTGTGCGTTGCGCGCCGAGGTCGTTGCGGGCTGCTGCGCCCAGGCGGGCCATTGCGACGACGCCACCAGGACCGCGAAAAGGAGGATCGACGGCTTCATGGGGTGCTCCGGTCAGGGAATCGCCACGCGGCGGGTCTGGTTGCCGGCCTGGAACACTGCGGTGTTGCCCTCGATCGCCTGCAGGCGCCACGGGCCGACCGCATCCCCGGGCAGCAGCACCTGAAGTTGGGCGGGCGTGAAGTCCCCGATGCTCGGCGCGACGGACACGCTGCGCTGGCCGGCGCGCAGTTCGGCGCCGACGACGCGGAATGGCAGCGGCGGCAGCTCGGTCTTGGAGGCGGCGGACGTGCGCGATGCGCGCCGCTGGGCGGGTGCGGTGGCACGCGCGGCGGCTTGGCGCGCCTTGATCTGCTCGACCTCCGCGCGCAGCGCCTGGAGGTCGTCGGCCGCTGCGTAGCCACTGAGAGATTTCTCGACCTGGGCCGCGCGTGCTTCCAGAATCTGGCGGGTGTCTTTGAGGTCAGCGTCCGTCGCGACGGCCGGGCGCTGCTGGATGGCCTCGATCGTCTCGGCCAAGCCAGTTGCCTGCGCTTCCAGGCGTTGCAGGCGGGAATCCAGCCGCTCCTGGTCGGCCTGGTCGCTGAGGGCCTGGTAGCCCAGGGCCGCCAAGACGCTGAGGAAGATCAACCAGAGCCACATCAGGCTCTGCACCACCACGGCGGCGGTCGATCGCTGGGCAGGTTGCGGGGCGTTCATGGCTGGCCTCCCGAAACCATGGGTGCCAGCGGGAACGTCTGCACCGCCTCGGTGGCGGGTGGCTCGGATGGGGACTCGGCGACCGCGCGATCGCCGGGCCGCTCGAAGCAGATTTGCCGTGCGCGGTCATCCGCGTGCAGTTCCCAGGCCGGGCCAGCCAGCGTGAGCAGCGCATCGCGCAAGGTCATGGGGCCGAGGTGCAGGTGTACCGCCGGCAACGGCAGCGCGTACAGCTCGATCACGGCATGCGCGGTCTGGCACAGGCCATAGCCGCTGCGTTTGAGCACGTGCCGAAGCCCATCCCCGACCGTGGCGCGGGCATCCTCGGGCATGGACACGTCGATGGTCTGCAACAACAGGTCGCGCTGCGCCGCCATGGGTGCCAGTTCGACCAGTGTGTAGCGGGCGTAGCGCACGACCGGGATGTACTCGGAAGCCTCGGGTTCAGGCGCGGCCAAGACTTCCGCGATGGTGTCGGGCGCGACCGGCGCAGTCGTCGTCGCGCAGCCACCGGCCAGCACCGACCACAGCAGGCCGAGAAATCCCGCCAGAAGGCGGCGTTCGGGATAGTGAAACCACGGTGGAGAGGGGCACATAGCTCGGCGTCCTGAAACATCCAGCCCTCACCATCGCCGCTCAGGCCGCGAGCGGCAGCAAACAATGCGAACCAGGCAGCGTCCGATTTACCGGGAGCGGCAAAAAAAACGGCCCCGAAGGGCCGTAAGTGGAACGTGTCATGCGGCGACAAGCTGCCGGGCCAGTGCGACCTCGACGGAATCACCGTCCTGGTTCAGGACATCGAGCCCGGATTCGGGCACGTCGCCCGAGGTGGACTGCGAGACCATGATCTTCTTGGCCATCAGCTCCAGGCAGGTCATCTGCGAGGAACCGGCGTAGCCGAGGTAGATCACACGCACGGGCTGCTTCTGCCCGATGCGCCAGGAGCGGCGTGCCGCCTGCTGGAGCGAGTACACGTTGTAGCCCGACTGCATGAACACGATCGTCGGGAACTCCAACAGGTCCAGCCCCGTCTTGACCAACTCGGGGTTGGTGATGAGCACGTCGATGCCACGGTCCAGTTGCTCGGCGATCCAGTCTTCGCGGCGGCTGGCATCCACGCTCGCGCGCAGCACCGCCACCTTGAAGCCTTCCTGCTCCAGCAACACCTTCAGGCGCGACGTGGTGTCGCGCGTGCCGGTATAGACCGTGTAGGCCAGGACCTTGCGGCCCTGCGCCTTCTCCTCTTTGCAGATGTCGATCAGCTCACGCTCCTTGGGGCTGATCTCGAACTCGTTGAACTGAGCCGGGACAAACGCCAAGGTGTTGCGCGTGCGCGGATGCACCACGGTCTCCGACCGGAAGCAGCAATCCGGCCAGGCCAGCAGCACGTTGAGGACCACACCCAGCAAGGTCGTATCGCGTCGCGCCAGAGCCTGTTTCAGCTCCGCGGTCAGCCGACCCGCCAGATCGCGGTAGGCCGCGGCTTGCGCCGTGTCCATCGCGACTTCACGGAACTCCTCGTCATACGGCGGCAGGACGTTGCCACCGATGTCCTTGAGCTTGAGAAAGATCGTGAACGGCAGGATGCAGCGCAGCACGCCCTTGGGGCCAAACCCCGGGGCCTTGACCGTGCGCACCGATACCTTGGTGCCCTTGGCCGTCTTGTGCGCCGTGCCGGTGCTCTCGGAGTAGATGTCCTTCAACACCCCGTGATCGCGCATGAACGCCATCGCAGCCGAGGTCATGCTGCCGCTCGTGGTCGGGCGGTAGCCGTCTTCGATCATCCGCCCCGGAAGGGCTCGGAACAGCAGGTGGAACAGGTCGTCCCCGTAGCCGCCCATCAACGTGCCGGTCAGCAGCAAGGTCTTGCGAGCCTTCGCCGCCAGCACGCCCATGGCCTGGCCCTGGGCACTGCCCCCGTTCTTGTACTCATGTGCCTCATCGGCGATGAGCAGGTCGAACGTGCCTTGCGGCAGGTAGCGTTTGATGAACTCGGACGGCTGATAGCCGCCCTCGCCAAAGCCGAACTCCATGTTGGCCATCGCACGTTCCATGCGCGTGGCCTGACGGTCGGAAAACACCAGCTCGCCGTTGCCATCCATGAGGTTGATGAACTCATGGATGTTGTCGCCGAGCATCGACGCCAGGAACCCGTCACCGAACTTTTGCATCAGCTTCTGCGCGGTGACCTCTCCGATGGTCGGTATGCGCTTTAAGGCTTTGAGCACGGCCGAGGACTGGTCGCTGCCGGACAGACTGCGCGGGCGGATCAGTGTCCACAGGGGCGCGGCGCAGTGGCCGCACTTCCTGCGGCACTCCTCGGCTTGGAGCGCGATCGGGTTGACCGGCTCGCCGTCGAGGTCGGTGATGACCGTGCCGCAGTCCGGGCAGGCCGCCACGTCGCCGTGGCGGGTGCGCCGCGTGGTGAAGACAGGCTTCCAGTGAAAGCCCATCCGCATCCTGACGCGCCCCAGGACGAAGAACTCCTGGCCCGTGGGCTGCACGCCCAACTGCTCGCGCAGCTTGATGAGCTTGACGAGCGTATCCGGCCCGTTGAGTACCCACACCTTGGCACCGGCCACCGTCTCCTGGATCTCGCGCCGCCACTTGTAAACCAGGTGGGGCGGCGACAGCACCAGAGTGCGGCGATAGCCTTCGGCGTTGAGCACGGCGGCCGTGGCAATGCCGACGGTCGTCTTGCCGCAGCCCATCTCGCCATTGACGATCGCAGCACGTTCGCCACGGTCGATCAGCAGCTCGGCGGCGGCGTGGACGACTTCGGCCTGGGCTGGGAACAGCTTGCGCTTGAGGCTGGCGACCACCAGTTGCCGGTGCGCCTGCGGTTGGCCGGTATAGACCGGCGGATTAGCGCTGTTGAGGGCGTCGAGTAGTTCGTCGCCGAACTCGCCGACAAAATCCTGAAGGCTCAGGGTCAGAGGGGAAGATTCCGCGTCGAGCAGTTCGCCCTGTACGGGCGCGGATTCAGCGGCAGTGGTTTCGAGATCGAGGGACATGGTGATGCTCCAAAGAAAAATGGGGCATGCACCACCCCCAGCGGGGCAATGGCATGCCCCGTGGTGGGAAGAGAATCGACGCGTGGCTGAGGGTGGTTGAAGGTGCTGGCCTGGGCGGCCCGCAGGTGAACCGTGCTCAGTCTTCGGACGGAAGCACGATGACGGTTGCGCAGCGCTGCGAATCGGTGACGATGCGAATGGCGAGCCCCGGATGGATCACGTAGTGCGATTCCAGCGACGCGCCCGATTGAAGCGCGCTGCTGTTCGTCTGCCATTGCTGGATGTTGACGTCGCCCCAGTCGCCACGGGTGTGGCGCCTGAAGTACGGGATCGGGTCCAGGCGACCCGCGCGGACCAGGCGGTCTACACCTCTGCTGAAGATGAGCGCCCCGATGGGGAACGCCAGCCGCTGGCAGTAGGTTTCGATGCGATGCGATGCCATGGGCTCCTCCTTGATGAGTCATTGAGCCACGACACCCCTGCCGGAGTGAAGTGGCTCCGTCAGGTGGATGAGGATGACGATGTGGGGCCTCAGATCAGGTCCCGCTCTTCGGGAAGCTGGACCACCGTGGTCTGGTGGTCCTCGCTGGTCTTGACGATCAGCGCCAGGTCCGGCGTGATCCTGAACTGCGAGATCATTAGGGAAGGTCTGAACAACTCCGTCACTTTCGGCCACAATCGGCCATTGCTTCAAGGGGCGAGTTCGATGCAGCTTTCGTTTGGTGATGCCGAGGATCTGGTCGGTCGCAAGCGCACACGGCGCGAGGTGTTCCTTGCCGAGATGGATCAGGTCGTGCCGTGGAAGGCGCTGCTGGCGCTGATCGAGCCGCATTATCCGAAGCTGGGCCGGCCCGGCCGGCAGCCTTACCCCTTGGCGACGATGCTTCGGATCCACTTCCTGCAGCAGTGGTATGCCTTGAGTGACCCGGCGATGGAAGAGGCGCTGGTCGATACGCCGGTGATGCGCCGCTTTGCCCGGATTGGTGGCATGGGCGACATCCCGGACGAGACGACGATCTTGAACTTCCGGCGCTTGCTGGAGACGCACGGTCTGGCCGAAAAGATCTTCAAGCAGGTCAATGCGCATCTTCAGCGCAAGGGCCTGAGCCTTCGCTCGGGCACCATCGTGGACGCGACGATTATCAATGCACCGAGTTCGACGAAGAACCGGGAGGGCGAGCGGGATCCTGCGATGCATCAGACGAAGAAGGGCAACCAGTGGTTCTTCGGGATGAAGGCGCACATCGGGGTGGACGATGCCTCCGGGCTGGTGCACCACGTGGAATGCACGGCGGCGAACGTGGCGGACGTGACGCAGGCGCACAAGCTGCTGCACGGCAAGGAGGACGTGGTGTTCGGCGACAGTGGCTACATCGGTGCCGAGAAGCGCGAGGAGATGCAGGACGTGGATGCGGTGTTCCTGATCGCGAAGAAGCCTTCGGTGATCAAGGCGATGAAGCGCAAGCGCGATCAGCGGGAAGCGAGGGCGTTGGAGCGCTTGAAGGCGAGCGTCCGTGCCAAGGTCGAGCATCCGTTCCGTGTGATCAAGCGGCAGTTCGGCTATACGAAGGTGCGCTATCGCGGCATCGCGAAGAACGCGGCACAGGTGCTGACGCTGTTCGCGCTGTCGAACCTGTGGATGTCGCGCCGGCGCTTGATGCCGGCGGCGGGATAAGTGCGTCCGCTGGACGGGGAAAGCCGTCTGGCGGCATGGCAAAAGGTGGAATTCCGAGCGGATTGACGGGATTTCGGCCTTCGAGGCTCGGAAATAACGTGGGTTTGGCGGATTGTTCAGACCTTCCTTAGGTTGTCCTGTTGGATCGCCACGTCGTTGGCTTGGCGTGTGGCCTCATCGATCTCGCCCCAGTCCCCGCGCACATGGCGCTGGACATAGGCCAAGGGGTCGATCAGGCCTCGCCGGGCCAGCCAATGCACCTTCTCGCTCAACTTCAACGTACTCGGTGCGAACAACGGTTGCTTGTGCGGCGCAGGCCGCTTGAACGGATTGGGGATCATGGTGTTTCTCCTTCGAGTTGGTACAGCAGGACGGCAGCGCGTCCGGTGGATCAGCGAATGGTCAACACCTCGCCCCGTGTCGCGGAGCCAGGTGTCATGTCCCACGCGCGGATGACGGGAACGAACTTGTCGGTGAGGATGCGGGTCTCGGCGATGGA
This sequence comes from Aerosticca soli, assembly GCF_003967035.1. Taxonomy (GTDB): domain Bacteria; phylum Pseudomonadota; class Gammaproteobacteria; order Xanthomonadales; family Rhodanobacteraceae; genus Aerosticca; species Aerosticca soli. The sequence continues at coordinate 621,545 of NZ_AP018560.1, forward strand.
GCCGTCTTCGCGTTCGGTGAACTCCCGCTGGAGCGTCTTGTCCTTGTGGGTGTCACCTTTGACGACGAGCACGCGCCCGGTCTTGGAGCGCACAACCCCCGAGATCGCACCCGCGGCCAGAGCCAGGGCGAGATGCCAGCGGGACAAGGCCCGCGCCGGTGGACGCAGCGATTGCTGCGCAGCCCCCAGGTGCGTGTCCTGCGATGGCCACAAGCCTTGCAGCCTGCCAACCTCATCGGCGAACTGCTCGGGCTCCATCGTCACGCGGAAGAAATGCTCTGGCTCGGCCGGGCTGGCGGGGACGATGTACGGCAGGAACGGCCACTCGCTCGGCAGTTCCTCGGCTTCGACTTCGCCTTGCCCTACCTGCAACAGCAGATTGCGCACGGCCTTGACGCCATCGGGCACCTGCTCGCGCTGGCGCACCCGGCGTCCGAAGATCACCACCTGCTTGAACTGCGTCTCCACCGCTCGGTAGATGCGCAGGTCCGTGTAGTGGCGCGTCAGCCAGCCGACCAACTCCGCGTCGAGCACGTAGCCGGGGACGATGAAAACCAGCACGCCGCCGTATTGCAGCAGCGAGAGCGTGCGCTGGTAGAACAGCTTTTCAAGGCGGGCACGGCCCTGGCCCTGATAGCCGATGTTGCCGTTGACGTCCTTGGACAGGTCCCCATACGGCGGGTTGAGCCAGAGCAGCCCGAAGGACTGCTTGGAGACCATCGTGTCCATCAGGTCCGCGTGCAGGCAGTGATCGACCAGGCCGCGGGCATGGCGCGCCCGCTCCGCGTCGAACTCGACGGCGAACGCCTTTGCCTGCTCGCGCCCGAGGGCATGGGCGGCTTCGGCGATCGCCACGCCTTCGCCGGCGCAGGGATCGAGGATGCACATCGGCCCGTCGCTGGGCATCAGTGCGTTGAGCGCTCTTTCGAGCGTGGGTTCGTCGGTCGGGAAATATCCGTTCTTGACGAAATTGCGGGCGAGCCGCGGGAACATGAGGGCCATGGAAGTCTCCTGGTTGGCGGGGATGAAACACGGAAGTACGCCAAGGCGTGCCTCCGAGGGTGGGTCAAGCCGCTACCGCTTCCGGCGTCCAAATCTTGGCCGGATACGGATAGGCGGTGAGCGCGTCGCTGCGGATCAGGGAGCCGAGCGCCAGGGTCAGCGCCGGCACGTCGATGGCGAGCCGATGGCCTTCCAGCGGCCCGAGGGCGAACGGAAGGCGGGCCAGCATCTCGCGGGTTTGCAGCAGTTCCAGCACGGTCTCGCGCCAGTGATCGAGCAGCGGCAACGGGCAGGTGTCCCGCACCAGCATCCACAGGCGGTCAAGCCTGTGGGCGCTGTCGCGTGGCAGCAGTGCCAATGCGCTGGCGTTGGCCTTGTCGGGCTTGACGCAGCGCCGGTCGAACAGCCACACGTTGGACAGCGAGCCGAACAGCGTCCGCCGGTACGCGCGCGTGATGCGCTTTTCCAGGCGATCGACGTTGCCGATGAATACCGGGACGCTGCCGCCCTGGTCGGTGATGACGTGGAACTGGTCCAGTCCCTGCTCGTCGCGCCCGAGGGTCAGGCGAGCGAGGAACTGCTGGACGGCGGTGTCCCGCGCCCAGATGGACAGGAAGATCAGGTTGCCCTGGTCATCGCCGACGCAGGCGTCGGCCATCACGTCCGGGCATTCGTCGATGCGGTACAGCGTGGAAGAAGTGTTTGCGGGCATGGTGGTGTCCTCGGATGAACGGGAACAGCACCGCCCGCTGGGGCAAGTACTGCCCCAGGGGGTGGAAGAAAACCGCTCAGTCCGGCTCGAACTGCCGGGTGTGCGGGTTGAAGTGAAGCGGCTCGTCCGCCGAAGTGATCGGCGTGAAGCCTTCCAGGTAGATGTTGTTGAGGTACTGGTCGCGGTAGGTCAGTGCCTGCCGTGCCTGGTCCTCGGTGAGGCCGTTGTCGATGAAGTACGCCAGCATTTCCTCGTCGGAGGACACTTCGTCGTTGGACAAACTCCCTTCAACGAGTGCCAGCAACGAGGGCGGAAGCGTTGCCAGGATCGGGTCCATGTCGGTTCCTCCTGGCTCAGGCCATCGACGCCGCGGCGGATGCCGCGGATGCCGTGGGTGTGCGCCGCCGGGCGTGGTAGGCGCGAACGCCTGCACGCCAGTCGGCGGACTGCTCCGGTGCGAGGTCCAGATAGGACAGCGGGCACGTGTAGTAGTACGGGTGCATGGACTCGTCCAAGGACTTGTAGCCCCACTGGCCGCCGCTTCGTTCAAGCAGATCGCAGCGGATGTAGCGCAGGGACTGGCCCGGTGCGAGATCACGATGCACGCCTTCGACCTTGGCGGTCACTTCGGCGACGGACCACAGCACGTTGCCGCGCAGGGTGTGAGCGATGACCTTGACGCTGGCGCGCTCGGTCTCTTGCGGTGCGATCAGTTCCGCGATCAGTTCGGACCGCGATTGGTTTGAGAAATACCAGCCCATGAGAGGCCTCCTCGAAAAGTTGAGCTGAAGGCCTCCCCGTGGGGAAGAACCCCCAGCGGGTGATGGAATGCCGCATCTGCGGCGAAGGAACCTATGCGTCGCCCTCAATCCCAGTCGTCATCGTCTCGATCACAACCGGCCGGGCAGTAGCCGAACTCGATCCCGTGCGAGCAATAGCCATGCTCCGCATTCCAGTCCTGGGTTTCCTGCCGTTCGGCAGGTGTTGCGTAGTCCCATTCCTGGGCCGCGATTTCGAGAGCCTGAGCACGTTGCTCATCCGGCAAACGATTGGCCTGTGCGTCGATCGCCGAACTGAAGAGCGTCACGTAGTGGTCGTAGGACAAGCCGCAACCGCGCTGGGCGTGTGCGGCGGCCGCTTTGCAAAGGTCCCGCCACGCGGGTTCATCCAGCGTTGAACGCGGGGTATCGCAAGCGATGGTGGACATGATGGAGACCTCCAGAAAATGGCCAGGGCCTCCCCCGCATGGGAAAGGAACCCCGGCGGGTGGATGAAGAACACCGCGCATGCGGCGTCTGCGATCACGCAGGTTTTGGTTCGGCCTGGCGGCTCCACTCCTGCGTCTTGAAGTCCAGCGCGTAGCCCAGCTCGCCCAGGCGGGCGATCTGCGCGCGCAGGGTGCGGCGGTCGATGGTCGAATCCAGTTTCACGGACTCGCCCAGCGGCCACAGCAGGCCGAAGAGCGCGGCGTCACCGTCTTCGGTGCTGCCGGGGGCAGCGGCCGTAGCAGGCGGTGGCGCATCCACGCCGAAGGGCGTGGTATCGACCAGCGGGTCCGCGGACGCCTGCACGGGTGCGGGCTTGGCGGGCCTGGACGCTTTGGTGGGCTTGGCCGGCGTTGCCGCAGGCTGCGCCCCTTGCTCTTCATCGAGCGGATCGACGTCCTGGGTGGCGAAGCTGCGGGCTTCGTCGCGGCTGAGTTTGTCGATGCCGTTGAGCGTCATGCCGTCGAGGCTGGCACGGATCTCGAACCGCATGCCGCCGCCGACCGGATAGGACTTCGGGAAGATGTACCTGATGATGAATTCCCCGTCGTACTTGCCTTCGGGGTACTGCTCCAGCTCCGGGTCTTTGACCTCGAAAGTACCGAGGTGCGTCGCGAGGCGGCCAACCGTGAACGGGCCGTTCTTGCCGCGGATGGTACGCAGCGTGAGCTGGCCGGGGACGACGATGGGCGCAACAGATTTCTCGGAAGCCGATGGGGTTGCCATGATGGTTCTCCTGATGATGAATGACGGGCCGCCGACGGCACCCGGTGGATGAGAGGAAATGGCCTCGCCCGAGGTGGGCGAGGTCCGCGTGGCATCACGCCTTGAGCTGGCGCATGCCTTCGGCCAGCAGCCACAACGCCCGGTTCAGGCGCAGGTTCTGGTCGATGCCTTGCACCGGACGGGTGCGCTGATTGCGGCCGTTGGCCGTGCGTCCGTTCAGGCCCCCTTTGACTAGGTTCTCCTGGACGCGGTTGAAGACGGCCCACAGGTCGTTCTTGCGGTCGTCCCATCGCCGAGGGGCCAGCAGTTGGCTCTCGGTGACAGGCGTGGACTTGGCCGGATCGTCGTACTTGAGTGCGAGCGCAGAGTTCGCAAAGACCTCCGCTTCGCCCTCATCGAGGGTGATGGTGCGCATCGCATCGCGCGCGTTATGCACGCGCTCGAAACCTTCGAGGACTCCGTAGGCACCTTCGATCACCTGGCTGGCCACGTCGCCCTTGTGGGGAACGCGGATGTCTGCGGTGGTGTCACCGCAAACCAGGCCGTTGTGGCAGACGAACCGGAACATGCCGGCGAGCATCTGATAGCTGCTCGTGCCGTCATGGCTGTTGAGCAGGATGATCTCGTTCGCCTCGTCGCCGTTGATCTGGCTTGCATGGCGAAGTCGGATGAGGTGCTTCGTGTACTCGCGCCGGTCTTCGTTGCGCACGCGCGTCTGACACACCATGAAGGGCTCGAAGCCCTCCTGGCGCAGCTTGGTCAGCACGGTCGAGGTCGGTATGTAGGCATACCGATCGGACCGGCTCCCATGTGGAGCGTCGGCGAAGATCGACGGAACGACGGCACGAATGCGGTCGTCCGAGAGTGGGCGATCAGAGCGCAGGATCGGGGATTGCGGAGCAAAGCGGGATACCAGAGACATGGCTGATCTCCTTTGAGAAATTCGACAACCGCGTGGCCGTGAGACCACGCGGAACTCGGGGGATGAAATGCGCAAGCACGCGTCCTGGGGACGCGGCGTACGTGGGGAGGAAAAGCGACAAGGCCCCGTGAGAGGCCGTGCCGGATCAGAACGAAGCAGCCAATGCCGGCTCCTGCTCCTGGACTTGCGCCTCGGGCTCGCGCTCGGCGGGCTCGGTGGCCGTGTCGATGGCATCGTCGGCTTCGGACGCGGATGCGTCTTCGGCCGGCGGCGCCTCGGCTTGCGCCTGGCTCGTCGGATAGACCTGGGTGCCGTCGATCTTGATGAGACCGATGTGGACCAGCGTCGATTCCAGGCTGGCGGCCGGTTCCCCGGCGTGCTCACCCTTGGTGCGGATGTACGGATCGATCTTCATGTCGTTCAGACGGAAGGCGATCAGCACCTTGCGGTCACCCTCGACGGCCTGAACGCACCGGCGAACCAGGTGCTCGGCTTCCGGGGTGGCGACGATGGTGTCGAAGTACCGATACTCCGGTTCATCGACAGGCCCGGCCAGTGCCGCGACGGTGCAAGAGAGGAACGAGTCGCCAGCTTTTGGGGTGACGTCCTTCACACGATTGAGATAGCCGATGCCGCGGGTGATCAACTCGTGCTGCTCGATCGAAGCCAGTTCGGCCCGGTCGATCAGTTCGGCCTTGAGCAGTCGCGCCTTGAGGGACGCGGCGGCCTGACCCTTCTGCTCACCCTTGTCGCGGATGTACACATCGCCCCACAGGTCACCGAGGCGAAAGCGCACCAGCGGGCGCTGCTTGGGATCGTCAACGCCGATGTAGCGCTGAACGAGCTTCTTGGCCTCGGCACCCGAGACCTTGACGTCGAAGTAGCGGTAGCTGGGGTCCCGGGCGGGGCCGACCAGCGCGGCGATGGTGCATGCCAGGAAAGGCTGCGCACGGCGGCCGCCCCGGACGGGCACTTCACGGACACGCTGGATGTAGCCGATGCCCGAGGTGTGGAGGTCGAAATACGATTTCTCGTTGGACGTGGTGTTCATGGTGAATCTCCATTGGGATGAAGCGGAGACACACCGGCCCACGCATGCGGGGAAGGTGCGTGACCCCGCGGTGGGTTGATAAGGCGAAAGCATCCGCCACCAGAGGCTGGTGGCCGCTCGCGGAAGGATGCGGTGCGAGCTGGCTCGGTCACGCAGTGGGAACTGCGCCGCAACCTCGAAGACCGATGGTTGCCTGGCATGTCGCTGACGACGTCAGCAGGCATGGGGCCAGCATGGCGGGGCCTCGCGCGCGCGGCAGCAATCAATCGGCACCCGGGCGCTTCCCTTTGTCCGCGCCACCCGGCGCCTGTCACAGGCACTTGGCGCCGCGCAGGTGCTCGGGGGTATCGGCGCGCGGACGGCCGGGACGGCTCCAGGCGCCGCCACCGCGCGCGCCGATCAGCCGCCAGCCGGCGGCGCGCAGGCTGGCGCCACCTTCGTCGGGCATGGTGTAGGTGAGCAGGCGTATGTAGCCCAGCGCCCTTGCCGCCTGCCAGGCCGCGCCGTAGAGCTTGCTGCAGGCGCTGGGTGTGCCGTCGGTGCACAGCCGCGTGACTTCCAGCGTCCAGGTGCCGCGCGACCGGGCGGCCGACAATGGCCACGCCGTGGATCAGGTCGCTGTCGCTCAGCGTGACGGCCAGGGCGAACTTCGCGCCCTGGACCGGGCGGTGGTGGCGATGGTGCGACAGAACGAATGCATTGGCCGTGCGCAGCGACACCGGTAGGAGGTGCAGCCTCGGCGAGGTCGATGGCGTGTTCATGCGGTTGTCTCCGGTGGCATGCCGGCGTTGTGGCCGGCGGGGCGTGCCTCGGCGGCTGGAGACAAACGCGCACGCGCGGCGATGGCGGCGGTGCGAACAAAAGAAGGCCCCCGATGCGGGGGCTGCGAGGCGGTTGCCGCGTCAGGCGGGAGGCACCACTGCTAAGGAAGGTCTGAACAACTCCGTCACTTTCGGCCACAATCGGCCATTGCTTCAAGGGGCGAGTTCGATGCAGCTTTCGTTTGGTGATGCCGAGGATCTGGTCGGTCGCAAGCGCACACGGCGCGAGGTGTTCCTTGCCGAGATGGATCAGGTCGTGCCGTGGAAGGCGCTGCTGGCGCTGATCGAGCCGCATTATCCGAAGCTGGGCCGGCCCGGCCGGCAGCCTTACCCCTTGGCGACGATGCTTCGGATCCACTTCCTGCAGCAGTGGTATGCCTTGAGTGACCCGGCGATGGAAGAGGCGCTGGTCGATACGCCGGTGATGCGCCGCTTTGCCCGGATTGGTGGCATGGGCGACATCCCGGACGAGACGACGATCTTGAACTTCCGGCGCTTGCTGGAGACGCACGGTCTGGCCGAAAAGATCTTCAAGCAGGTCAATGCGCATCTTCAGCGCAAGGGCCTGAGCCTTCGCTCGGGCACCATCGTGGACGCGACGATTATCAATGCACCGAGTTCGACGAAGAACCGGGAGGGCGAGCGGGATCCTGCGATGCATCAGACGAAGAAGGGCAACCAGTGGTTCTTCGGGATGAAGGCGCACATCGGGGTGGACGATGCCTCCGGGCTGGTGCACCACGTGGAATGCACGGCGGCGAACGTGGCGGACGTGACGCAGGCGCACAAGCTGCTGCACGGCAAGGAGGACGTGGTGTTCGGCGACAGTGGCTACATCGGTGCCGAGAAGCGCGAGGAGATGCAGGACGTGGATGCGGTGTTCCTGATCGCGAAGAAGCCTTCGGTGATCAAGGCGATGAAGCGCAAGCGCGATCAGCGGGAAGCGAGGGCGTTGGAGCGCTTGAAGGCGAGCGTCCGTGCCAAGGTCGAGCATCCGTTCCGTGTGATCAAGCGGCAGTTCGGCTATACGAAGGTGCGCTATCGCGGCATCGCGAAGAACGCGGCACAGGTGCTGACGCTGTTCGCGCTGTCGAACCTGTGGATGTCGCGCCGGCGCTTGATGCCGGCGGCGGGATAAGTGCGTCCGCTGGACGGGGAAAGCCGTCTGGCGGCATGGCAAAAGGTGGAATTCCGAGCGGATTGACGGGATTTCGGCCTTCGAGGCTCGGAAATAACGTGGGTTTGGCGGATTGTTCAGACCTTCCCTAAGGACAGGTGCGTGGCGGTGGCGGAAAGCACGAGATCGTCCGCCGAGTGCTGGAGGCGCGTGAACAGGCCGTCCTTCGGGTCGAAATACTCCGCGAAGTCATCGCCGCCCAGCTCGCGGCCGGCGAGGTGCCACCAGTCATCGAACGGGTCGGTGTCCGGGTTGCATCCGACGGCGTAGGCGAGCAGTGCCTGGCGCCCATCCGGGCGACGCTCCCCACGCTCGGCGAGGAAGTACACGCCCTGATCCTTGACCAGGACAATGCGGCACTGATTGGGGACGTCTCAGAAAACGGAAAAAATCGTACGCTAAGCCGGTTGCAGCGGTCGTAGCGGCCTGAACTTGCCCGCGCCGATCTTGGCGCTGCTGCGCCAGAGGTAATCGCCGGTCAGGTTGATGTGCTCCCAGCCCAGCGGCGACAGGTACTGCAACAGGGCGTCATCGACAGTCTGGCCGTGACCGCGTAAGGCGTTTGAGGCCCGTTCCAGATAGACCGTGTTCCACAACACTATGGCCGCCGTCACCAGGTTGAGGCCGCTGGCCCGGTAGCGCTGCTGCTCGAAACTGCGGTCGCGGATTTCGCCCAGCCGGTTGAAGAACACGGCGCGGGCTAGCGCGTTGCGGGCTTCGCCCTTGTTCAGTCCGGCATGCACGCGGCGGCGCAGCTCGACGCTTTGCAGCCAGTCCAGGATGAACAGCGTTCGCTCGATGCGGCCCAGCTCGCGCAGCGCCACGGCCAGGCCGTTCTGGCGCGGGTAGCTGCCGAGTTTCCTGAGCATCAGCGAGGCCGTCACCGTGCCCTGCTTGATCGAGGTGGCCAGCCGCACCTTGGCGTTGATCGCCTTGCCGGACGCCTGGAACTGCTGCTGATGCTTGTGCTTGGCAGCGTTGAACAGCTTGCCCAGGATGCGGTCGTGCAGGTCGATGATTTCGTCGGTGACGGTGGCCATGCCCTCGATGGCGAGCGCACCAGGGTCGCGTAGCGGCGCTGTGCCTCGAACTTGGCCAGATCGGCGGGCGTCATCTGGCCGCCTTCGCGGGCGATCTTGAGCAGGCGGTTCTGGTGCACCGACCGCTCGATGCCGGAAGGCAGGTCGAGCGCCTGCCAGGCTTTGAGGCGCTCGATGTGTTCGAGTATGTGGCGCGAGTTCGGCTTGACGGGCGACTGGCGCAGCCAGGCCAGCCAGGTCGTCTTGCCGTTGTCGTGGCGCTTGAGCAGATCGTCGAGGCGGTGCCGGTGGGTGGCCGACAGGGGATCGGACAAGGCCGCGTAGATGCGGCGGTTGGCGCGGCTGTAGGCGTTCATCGAACACCTCCCTTTTCCTCATCCGGCGCAACAGGACAGTTGCTTCACGTCCTTGTTGAAGGTCTGCGCCGCGAGCTTCAGTCCCTCGACCATGGTCAGGTAGGGGAACAACTGGTCGGCCAGCTCCTGCACGGTCATCCGGTGGCGGATCGCCAGCGCGGCCGTCTGGATCAGTTCGCCCGCTTCCGGCGCGACCGCCTGTACGCCGATCAGCCGCCCTGAGCCAGCTTCCGCCACCAGCTTGATGAAGCCGCGCGTGTCGAAGTTGGCGAGCGCCCTCGGCACGTTGTCGAGCGTCAGCAGCCGGCTGTCGGTCTCGATGCCGTCGTGGTGCGCTTCCGCCTCGCTGTAGCCCACGGTCGCCACCTGCGGATCGGTGAACACCACCGCCGGCATCGCCGTCAGGTCCAGCGCCGCGTCGCCGCCGGTCATGTTGATCGCGGCGCGCGTGCCGGCCGCCGCCGCCACATAGACGAACTGCGGCTGGTCGGTGCAGTCGCCGGCAGCAAAGATGTGCGGTGCGCTCGTGCGCATGGCGCGGTCGATGACGATGGCTCCCTGCGCATTGACTTCGACGCCTGCCGCTTCAAGGTTCAGGCTGCGCGTGTTCGGCGCGCGACCGGTGGCGACCAGCAGCTTGTCGGCGCGCACTTCCCCCTGCCCGGTGGTGAGCACGAATTCCCCGCCCGCATAGGCAACGTGGCTCGCCTGGGTGTGGTCCAGCACCTCGATGCCCTCGGCGCGGAAGGCGTCTGTTACGGCTTCCCCGATGGCCGGGTCTTCTCGGAAGAACAGCGTGCTGCGCGCCAGGATCGTGACCTGGCTGCCCAGCCGGGCGAAGGCTTGCGCCAACTCGACCGCCACCACGGAGGAACCAATCACGGCCAGCCGCTCGGGGAGCGAGCTGCTTTCCAGCGCCTCGGTGGAGGTCCAGTGGGGTGTGTCCGCAAGGCCCGGGATTGGCGGAAGCGCCGGGCTCGCGCCGGTGGCAATCAGGCAGCGGTCGAAGTTCACCTCGTGCGTGCCGCCGTCAGCGGTCGCCACGGTCAGCGTGCGCGTGTCCCTGAACCGGGCCTCGCCGCGCAGCACGGTGATGGCCGGAGTGCTTGCCAGGATGCCTTCGTACTTGGCATGGCGCAGCTCCTCGACGCGGCCTTGTTGCTGGGCCAGCAGCCGCTCGCGCAGTACAGCGGGCGCTGCGGCCGGCAGGCCAGCATCGAACGGGCTTTCGCGGCGCAGGTGGACGATGTGCGCGGCGCGGATCATGATCTTGGACGGCACGCAGCCGACATTGACGCAGGTGCCGCCGATGGTGCCGCGCTCGATCAGCGTGACGCGGGCGCCTTGCTCCACGGCCTTCAAGGCAGCCGCCATCGCCGCGCCGCCGCTGCCTATCACAGCCACGTGCAGCGCTTGTTCACCGCCAACATGCTTCGTTTCGCCACCGAGCCAGCCCAGCGCCTTGTCTAGCAGGCCGGCAGGCTTGTTCGGCGTGTCGGTAAGCCGTGCGCGATAGCCGAGCGTGGCCACTGCGGCAACCAGCGGGGCCACGCTCACGCCTGCATCCGCCTCGATTTCGGCCTGCCGCTGCGGATAGGACACCGAGGCCGCGCGCACGCCGGGCACGTTCGTCAAAGCCTGCTGGACGTGCTCGGCGCACGACGTGCAGGTCATGCCTTCGATGTGGAGGGTGATCGCCTCGGCCATGATTACGCCCTCACTGCTTGACGCTGGACGGGTAACCCGCGTTTGCGGTGGCCTTGGTCAAGGCGTCGGCATTGGTCTTGGCCTCGTCGAAGGTGACGACGGCCTCCCGCTTCTCGAAGCTGACTTCGGCCTTCTCGACGCCGGCGACCTTGGACAGAGCCGTCTTGACCGTGATCGGGCACGCGGCGCAGGTCATGCCGGGCACCGACAGGGTGACGGTCTTGGTGGCAGCCCAGGCGGGCGCGCTTAGAGCGGCGGCCAGGGCGATGAGGGTGGTGAGGGTGGTGAGTTTCTTCATGGTGATCTCCTTTCAGTAGAACAGCGGCAGGACGTAGGGAAACGCGAGGGCAACCAGAACCAGGGCGGCCACGATCCAGAAGATCACCTTGTAGGCAGTCCGCACTTGGGGCACGGCGCAAACGTCGCCGGGCTTGCAGGCATGGGCTGGTCGGAAGATGCTGCGCCAGGCGAAGAACAGCGCGATGAGCGCTGCGCCGATGAAGATCGGCCGATACGGCTCCAGCACGGTCAGGTTGCCGATCCACGCGCCAGAGAAGCCGAGCGCGACCAGGACAAGGGGGCCGAGGCAGCAGGCCGAGGCGAGGACGGCCGCGACGCCGCCGGTCGCCAGTGCGCCGCAGCCGTTCTTGGGTTCCGACATAAGGTTCTCCTTCCGGGACTTCGCTTGATGCTGTAACGTTACTTCCGTAGTCAACTACGGAGTCAAGCGCCATGGAGAACGCTCAAGAGAATCTGACCATCGGGGCCTTCGCCAAGGCAGCCCGGGTCAACGTGGAGACGATCCGCTTCTATCAGCTCAAGGGCTTGCTACCCCAGCCGGAGCGGCCCTACGGTCGCATCCGCCGCTACGGGCAGGCGGACGTGGCGCGGGTGAAGTTCGTGAAGTCAGCCCAGCGCCTGGGATTCAGCCTGGATGAAGTCGGCCAGCTCCTGAAACTGGAGGACGGCACCCATTGCAGCGAGGCGGCCGAACTGGCTGCTCACCGGCTGGCCGATGTGCGCGCACGCATGGCGGACCTCACGCGGATGGAAGAGGCCCTGTCGACGCTAGTGAGAGAGTGCAACGCGCACCATGGCAATGTTTCCTGCCCGTTGATCGCAGCTTTGCATTGCTGCTAAAGGGCCCACTTCGGCTCTTAGCGTACGATTTTTTTCCGTTTTCTGAGACGACCCCTGATTGGCGATGGCTTCGGTCAGCACGGGGCGCAGGTCAGCGCCTTTGAATCGCAGTGACATGGATGAAATCTCCTGTGTGGAAGAATGAGAAAGGCCTCCATCCGATGGGATGAAGGGCCTGTAGTGCACGCGGCCGGAACGGCTGGAACGCCGTGGCGGATGCCTCGGGTCAGCCGCAGGACCGCCCGGTTTCGCTGCGGGGCGTCATGCCGGGACGGCCTGGCGCTTGCGGGCCGCTTTCGCGTCGAGGATGCTCACGTCGATCTGGCGCCAGCGCCCGTCGTCGATGAGCCTCTCCAGCACTTCGCCGAGCATGTCGAAATACACCTCGTCGTGCCGATCGACCAGTTCGACCGATTCACCGTTCTGACGGTGCAGTTCCACCACGTAGGTGTCTCCGCCGCGGTCGTAGAGGATCGTCACCCGGCCCTCGAACTTCGCGGTCGAGACCGTGAAGCTGATCGCCGGCGGGGTCTCGATGATCTTGGAGGGCGTGGGATCGACCCAGGTGAAGTCGCGGGCACCGGCATCCACCAGCATGTGGGTGATGCGCCGGAAGCGATCGGGGGCCGGCATCTCCTCCAACTGCTCGATGAGCTGGCCCAACTCCATGCACTGCGGCGTGGGAATGGGCAGCTTGGCCGGCGCCGAGCCGAGGATGTGCCTCGTGATGGTGTACGGCGTGCCGTCCGAAGTCTCCTCGGTGATGACCTCCGGCGTGTCCGCGCGCAGTCCGTCGAAGCGACGACGGGCATAGGGTTGGACATGCACCTTGGCGCCTTCGGCAGGAACCGTGGTCACCAGGCTGGGATCGAGCACCGCGAACTCGGAAGGCTTGAGCTTGACGACGATGGCATCGTCGGTCGCGGCGACCACCTTGCCGTCGAAGGGTTGGGGGTCGATGGCGAAGCCCAGCGTTGAGGACAGCGGCTGATCATCGAACACGCGGTACTTGAACGACCGCACGTTGCGGGGCACATGGCCTGCGACCAGCGAAGGCATCATGGATTTGATGAGGGAACGATCCATGGGGAAACTCCTTGAGGAAAAACAAGGGATTCCCCGCCCGCAAGGGAGAGGTCCCTTGTGGGTGGCGTGGATGGACGCGGTAGGTCCGTAGGAAGAAACGACCAGCACGGTTTCCCGCGCTTGCAGCCTCGAAGGTCTCGACTGCCTGGGCATGTGCCGGCAACGCCGACGAACATGGGGCAAGCATGGCCCTGGGGCGGTCTGCCTGCCCGCAGGAAACGGCACCGCACCACAACCGTTTTCCTGTGCTGCGGGCAAGAAAAAGCCCCTCGAAAGGGGCTGGAGGAATCAGGCTTGGTACACGAAGTAGTGCTCGCGCTGACGCGGAAAGAACACGTGTTTCCACGTGTCGCCGCTTGTGTTGCCACCGTCGAAGACGACCATTTCGTAGTCGTCCACGTCGGTGTCCACCAGGTCGGCGCTGGCGATATGGCGCATGTGCAGCGTGCCGCTCATGCGCTCGAATACCAGGATCTGGCCGATGGCATCTTCCTGGCTCATGGCGTTGACGCAGGCTCCGAGTTGGTGCTCGAAGTCGGATGCGGGTGTGATGAGGTCGGGGAACATGGGATCGCTCCTGTGAAAGTGCGCCGGCCCGGCTCTCTGGCGGGAGACCGGGCCGGCATGCGGTGAGGACAAGGAAGGCCGGGGATGTGTGTGGCAGCTATTCGCCGGCCAGCGATAGGCCCGGCAACACGGGTGCGTCGGCATCGAGGATGAGGATGCGCACGTCGGCCTGGCCGGCCAGTTCAAGGATCTGTGCCAGCTCGTCCGGCATGCCCTTGCTGCGGTGCTCCTGCCGAAGCTGCTCGGCGGCGATCCCCTCGACGTCCTGCAGGTGCTGGTCCGTCCAGGGCGTGGAGATCAGCTTGACGCCGATCGCCGGGCTGTAGGGAATCCGGAACGCGATGAACAAAAAGGCCTCCGGCGTCGCGAGGTCAGCCAGGTTGGCCAGGTACTGGCCGGTTTCGCGGCTGATGTGCGCGCTGCTGATTTCCCAGCACCGGCTGTAGTAGCCGGTCTCGAAGCTCAACCGCTGCACGACTTCCCGTGCGGCCTCGGCCGAATAGGTGTCGCCAATGTGGACGGGGCGGCCGTCGAAGTCGTCGCCGTGGATCGCGTACACCACGGCACCCACCATGCCTTCGCCGCTGCCCCCTTCAGCCGCGTCGCATTCGGCGATCAGTGCGGCGCCGACAGGTTCGGTGCCAGTCCTGACCACCGCGAAGTCGCTGGTGATGATGCAAGGAGAAGAAACCAGCGCCGCGTCGCAGAGGTGCTGCTGGCTCGGGTGGATGTTTCGCCAAACATGCGGGCTTCCGTCCTCGTAGCTGATGGACAGCGTGCGGACGATTTTCAGATTCCAGTAGCCGCGTAGAAAGGGATTGGGATTCTGGGACATGGGATTTCTCCAACAGAATAATGATGGAGCAAATCCCCGCCACCGGGAATTGACCCCGGTGGGTGGAAAGAAAGGAAACAGCGTCAGGTGACGCTGATCGTTGGCGTTTGGGCCAATCGCTCGGCGACGCGCCGGCGCAAATTCATGCGGAATGGCTCGTCGCTGACGCCCGCCAGCAGATTGATGGTCTCCAGCGCGATCAGGGCCGAAGCCTCTTCGATGTCGGCGGCCACAATGGTCTTGCGCAATTGGTCGCCGAGCTGGAGGGCCTGGGAGGAGGAGCTGATGAAGCGGACCTCGCGGCTCAGGTAGCAGCCGTTGCCGCCGAACTCGAACAGCCGCGGCTTGCTGCAGTACCAGCAGCCCTCGAACTGGATGGCGGTCAGGTGGTGCCCGTCATCGAACCGGGTGGCGATCAGAAACAATGCGTCGAGATCGGCGGTGTCCTCGAACGAATGACGGTCGATCAAGTTCCCCAGCTCTTCGTCCTCATCGGCACGGAAGTGCACGGCGAGCAGTTCGAGCAGCGGCGGGATCGACAGCCCTTCGTCGTCCGGCATCGGAATACCGAGTTGCGTGGCCAGGTCTTCCAGGCCATCGAGCACGTCCGGCCATTGCGGATTGGTGGTCTCGGCGATCTGGGCGATGTAGGCCTGCCCGTTGCCGGGGTGGCTCTCGTCCAGCGCGAAGGCGCCGAACAGCGCCTGGATGACGGGCGTCACACGGTCGAGCACGAGAACGCCGGTGGCTTCGTAGTAGTTGTTGGCCATGAAGGCTCCTTTCGATGAATGAACGGAGCCAGCCCTTGCGGACGATGGCATCCGCAGGGGAAACCGCCTGATGCCGGATGGCGCTGGGCGGGGAGAAAACGCGAGGGACATGGCCTCGAACGAGGCGCATGTCCCTCATGGGGTCCCGTGAACGCAGTGATGAAGGTGTGCCAGGGACCGGCTCACCAACCGCTGTAGTTCAGCAGCAGGTCGGCGATCACCTGGCGACGTTGCAGATCGAGACCATCGAAGTCCGACAGTCCTTGGAAGTGGCAGCGCTTGAGCATGGCACCGCCCTCGCGCGCGTTGTAGAAGCTGAACATGGCGGACAGGAACATGCGTTCCCCGCTGCTCAGGACGCCGAGTGCGTCGTTGGCACGCAGCATGTCGGGACGCAGATCCCACTTGCTCTTTGCCTGGTTCAGGCCTTCGCGCGTGCCGTCGCCAAACCATTGCGGGCCTGCGATCTCGACGCCGCGCTTCCAGACCTCGAAGAAGGCTTGGGGCGCGGCGGCGAAATGCTGCTCTTCCCGCATGATCTGATCGACGACTTCCTGGGGCAAAAGCTGGTTCATGACGTGGTTCCTCCAGTTGGATCAGGGTGTGGCGAGCTGGGACCAGCCGCCTCTTTCGAGGGCACGTTGAGCCGCGGCATAGCTGCGGAAGTACTGGCAGGATTCCCGCGAAACGGGACCTTCTGTATCGCGCGTGCCGATGTAGTGGCCGGCGGCGCTATGCAGGATTTCGAGCGGCAGGAACTTGCCGCAATGGATCAAGGCCAACTGGCCGAAAGAGGCTTGCTGGGACATGGACGGGCTCCTTGGAAAAAGCGGGGCCTCGTCCCTCACGGGATGGCAGCTCCCGCACGCGGTTGAGAAAAAAGCATCGGCGTCACGGGTGACGCGCGTCCGCAGACTCGATGCGATGGCGGACTGGCGGGTAGCGCGGAAAGAATCCGCGGCAGCCTGGAAACTCTGGCTGCTGGCATGGTGCTGACGAATCAGCGACACATGCGGGCAGCTTCATGCGCGAGGCGAGCCGCGTCAGCCGGAAATCGGCATTTGCAACAGCCCCGATTGGCGAACGCGGAAAAAAGAAAGCCCCGCAATAAGTGCGGGGCTGTCAGGAGGATGAGGCGAAACTGGGTCAGCGAGGCCTGTCGCCCAGTACATGCTGCTTCCACAGGGCGAATGCCTCGTCCGGTCCCAGCTCTGCGAGGATGACGATGGGCTGGCCCCGACGGGCACGCAGCGATGCGAAATACGCTGGCCGGTCGGCGATGGCGTTGAGCTTGATGCCCTTTAGGAACAGCAACTGGCGGGGGCGAACTTTGGTGGTAACGCAGGCATGATTGCGCTTGTTTGGGGCAAAAGGGCCAGCGAAGCGGGCGGACACGGCCAGAAAACCGCGACGAACTACTTGTACTTGCCAGGCGAGGCGAACGGGTGACATCAGCATATCGCTATGCGGTAAAGAAGACCGTCCTAAAGCTTGCAGGATCCCGGCATAGCTTCATCATCACCTCTCCGTGACGGCTCATTGGAACGAAAAAGGCCAGCATCGCCGTGATGGACTTTCATAATTGCCAGGTCAACTGGCTTGCGTGCTGTTTATTCACAGCAAGGCATTGCGACGTCGTTGCAGCAATCGCCGCCATCGCAACAGGGCGTTGCAGCAAAAGCGGCGGTGGGCGCTAGCATGAGGGCCAAGCCGCGGCCGCTCATGCTGGGGGCCGTTCTCTTCAGATTGGTGTCCTGCACCGTGTGCATTGCGAATTTCCGGATCGTCCCAATGTCACTGGGACTCCTTTGTGGCGGCCGGGTTCTCCACGCTCATGAACGACTGGGCCACCAGCGCGATCGCCCCGCCCACGATGGCCATGTCAGCGATGTTGAAGGCGGGCCAGTGCCAGCCGTGCAGGTGAAAGTCGATGTAGTCGATAACGTGCCCGCGCGTGGCGCGGTCGAACGCGTTGCCCAATGCGCCGCCCAGAATGAGGCTGTACGAAAGGCCTTCCGTTTTGCGCAGCGGCCGGGAGAGCAGCCATGCGAGCCATGCCGATATTGCGAACGCGATCGCCAGAAAAAACCACCGCTGCCAGCCGCCCGCGCCAGCAAGGAAGCTGAACGCCGCGCCGGGATTGAGAGCGTGAACTAGGTTGAAGAATGACGCCACCTCGTGCGACCAACCCAAGGGAGTTGTCGCGTCAATGTAGCTCTTAGCTGCCTGATCGCCGGCGAATATAACGATCGCGAGTGAGTACCACTGCGTCTTGCGAAGAGATGGTTCATCCATTGTTCATGCCGCCTTGAACTTCAGGAGGCGCAGCCCATTGACGACAACCAAAAGACTTGCCCCCATGTCAGCGAACACAGCCATCCACATGGTGGCATGCCCTGTGAACGTCAACGCAAGGAACACCGCCTTGATGCCAAGGGCCAGAACGATGTTCTGCGTGAGGATCGCCGCAGTGCTACGCGACAGCCGGATGAAGGCGGGGATCTTGCGCAGGTCGTCGTCCATCAGGGCGACGTCGGCTGTTTCGATCGCGGTGTCGGTGCCGGCCGCGCCCATGGCGAAGCCGATGTCGGCACGGGCGAGCGCGGGCGAATCGTTGATGCCGTCGCCCACCATGCCCACCTGGCCCTCGCCGCCGACCAGGCTTTCGATGGTCTTGAGCTTGTCTTCGGGCAGTTGGTCACCACGGGCTTCAGAGATTCCGACCTGGGCAGCGATGGCCGCGGCCGTGTGCTGGTTGTCCCCCGTCAGCATCAGCGTGCGCACACCCAGCGCCTGCAGGTCGGCCACCGCCTCACGGCTGGTTTCCTTCACGGTGTCGGCCACTGCAAAAATGCCGAGCACGGTCGCATCGTCCATCAGCAGGATCGCTGTCTTGCCTTGGCGCTCCAGGGTCTCCAGCCGAGCCTGGAGCGTCGCTTCGCTCAGGCCCAGCTCCTGGGCGAGCCTGTGGTTGCCCATGTGCAACATGCGCCCGGCGACGCGGCCGCGCACGCCGCGGCCAGGCAGCGCCGCGAAGTCGTCGACCTCGTGCAGCGCGATGCCGTCACGGTTCGCCTTGCGGGCGATGGCCTGAGACACAGGATGGTCCGATCGTGCCGCGAGGCTTGCGGCCCAGGCGGCAACTTCCTGCGCCTCGCCGATCAGCGGCACGAAGTCGGTCTGCTCGGGCTTGCCATGTGTGAGTGTGCCGGTCTTGTCCAGGGCCAACGCCTTGAGCTTGCGCCCGCCCTCCAGGTAGACGCCACCCTTGATCAGGATGCCGCGTCGGGCGGCAGCGGCCAAGCCGCTGACGATGGTGACCGGCGTGGAGATGACCAGAGCGCAGGGGCAGGCGATCACCAGCAGTACCAGGGCCTTGTAGACCCAGTCAAACCATGCGCCGCCGAAGGCGAGCGGCGGCACGACGGCAACCAGCACGGACACCGCGAACACCGCCGGCGTGTAGACGCGGGCGAACTGGTCGACGAAGCGCTGCGTGGGCGCACGGCTGCCCTGCGCGGACTCCACGGCATGGATGATGCGCGCGAGCGTCGAGTCGCTGGCGCCTGCGGTCACCTTGTATTCGAAAGAGCCGGTCTCATTGATGGTTCCGGCGAAGACCTGGTCACCTTCGGCCTTCTCGACGGGCAGGCTCTCGCCGGTGATGGGCGCCTGGTTGATGGCCGATCGACCCGAGGTGATCAGGCCGTCCAGTGCGATGCGCTCGCCAGGACGCACGCGGACCACCGCGCCCTTTGCGACCTCCTTGGCCGGCAGCTCTGTCCATGAGCCATCGGCCTGCCGCACGGTCGCGGTCTCGGGCGCCAAGTCCATCAGCCCCCGAATGGCGTTGCGGGCGCGGTCCAGCGACTTCGCCTCGATCACTTCCGCCAACGCGAACAGGAACATGACCATGGCGGCCTCCGGCCAGTGGCCGATCGCCATGCCGCCGGTGACCGCGATGGCCATCAGGGCGTTCATGTTCAGGTTGAGGTTCTTCAGCGCGATCCAGCCCTTCTTGTAGGTGCTGAGGCCGCCGGTGAAGATCGAAACCAGTGCCAGCACGATCACGGCCCAATGATTGCCGTCGTTGACCCAGTACACGCCTTCGGCGGCCACCGCCGCAACGCCCGAAACCGCCATCGGCCACCAATTGGTCTTGTGCGCGGCCACCGGGGCATCGCGCGGCTCATCAGTCCTCTGGACCTCGGCTTCCATGCCCAGCGATTCGATGGCTTCGACTGCCGGCTTGATCGCGTCGGGTGTGTGCCGAACCGTGAGCGTGCGCTGCATCAGGTTGAAATCCATTCCCTGCACGCCCGGCATGCCTTGCAGCTTGCCGCGGATCAGACTTTCCTCGGTCGGACAGTCCATCTTCGCGATGCGAAGTACCGTGGTGGCTGTCTGCATGTCCTGCCGCGCAGCCTGCATTCCAATGGAAGCAAGCGCCTTCTCGATCGGCGCTGAGGTCGCCAGCGTGTGCTGGACTCCCAGCACACGCTGCATCAGATTGAAGTCGAGCGCGGTCACACCCGGCAGCTTGCCCAGCCGGTCGCGGATCAGCGCTTCTTCCGTCGGGCAATCCATGTTCTCGATCCGGTACGTCACCCGCTCGCCGATCGGCGGCGCGGAAACGGCAGCGGTTGGTTGCTGCTGCAGGGCCGAGGATGGGATCACAGCCGCGGCTTCGATCGGCCCCGTGTGGCCGAAGGTCTGCTCCTTGGCGCGCATGCCGATCGAGGCCAGGACCTGCTCCATCTGCGCGCGTGCCTGAGCGAGGTGTTTCACCGACAGGGTGCGCTCAGCGAGGTCGAAGTCGAGGTCCTGAATTCCCTCGACTGCCCCGAGGTGCGAGCGGATGAGTTTCTCCTCGCTCGGGCAGTCCATGTTCTCGATGCGGTAGGTGGTCGACACGGCGGCGTCTCGGACAGCCTGAGCCTTCATGCCCACCGAATTCAGCGCTTGCTCCAAGGCATCGGCCGAGACTTCGCGGTGCGAAATGGTCAACAAACGCTGCGGAAGATCGAACAGGAGCCGCTCGACACCGGGCATGCCCTCCAGCGTTCGCCGCACCAGTGCTTCCTCATTGCGGCAATCCATGTTGCTCACGTGGAAAACGGTGGTTTCAGTGCTGGCCTGCTCACTGGCGCACGCCGTCTGTTGGCCATTGCCGCCGGAGCAGGCGCATGGGCTGGAAGGTTCTTTGTTCATAGATCGCTCTTCATTGACAAGGTTTTCCCCGGATGCCATCATTAGAAAACCTCTAGTAGATATAGAGTCAAGTTTTTTATAGGAAGCAACCATGATGCGGATCGGTGAACTGGGCAAGAAGGCAGATTGCTTGGTGCAGACCGTGCGCTTTTACGAGTCAGAAGGCTTGCTGCCCGAGCCTGCACGTAGCGAGGGCAACTTCAGGCTCTATGACGAAGTCCATTTGCAGCGCTTGCTGTTCATCCGCCGCTGCCGGGCGAAGGACATGACGCTGGATGAGATCCGTCAACTGCTGAACTTACGGGATCGGCCAGAGTTGGGCTGCGGCGAGGTGAACGCGCTGGTCGACGCTCATATCGCGCAAGTGCGGACCAAGATGAAGGAATTGCGCGCCTTGGAGCGCGAGTTAATGGATCTGCGACGCTCCTGCGATAGCGCCCGAACCTCGCGCGAGTGCGGCATTCTCAACAGCTTGGCCGAGCCCGCCTGAAGCTCGAGCGTGTCATCGGTGCTGGAAGTGATCGGGTCCAGTTCTGAGAGCCACGTGCCGCGCTCCATCATGCGAAAGCGCGCGATTCTGACGTTTTGAGACGGCGTGCGACCGAGGGCGTGGCCCACAGGAGCCAGCGCGAGCCGGACGACCTGCGCGCCGCAATCTCCGCCACCTTACGGGTTCTCCAGGCCAGACCGAGCATCGCGGCGTGGCTGCGCAGGTGCAGGTGCAGGCCAAGGTAGCAGTGCGCCACGACGCGGCCCGACTCATGGGCACGCCACGCAACTCGCGATCGCTTCGCAAGAAGCCGCAAGGCCCGACTCGCGCAAGAATGCGACGTGGGCAAGATCGTATAGCCAGCAGCGCAAGCGTTTGCCGCTGCTGGCCGGCTCCGGAAGGGATAGACAAGCTGCGGGCCGTAGTCCATTGGAAAGTCCATCTTTCTTGAGTGTCACTCTTTGGCGCCCAGCGTGTGCTTTTGCGACCGGAAAGCGCTGAACAAGTGGCCCCCGGGCATCCAGAAATCGCCGTAGTTGACTTGGGCGTCTTCGTGCTCACGCTTGTGATGCCAGCGATGGGCTTCAGCCACCCCGATCAACAATCCCAACGGCCCGACCCGGTATCCCAGATTGGAGTGCTGGAAGGCCAGATGCACGACCAAGAAGCCGAGCCATGCGCCGACGGCCAACCACAGCTTGGAACGCCGCTACTGGCTCAACGGGGAGTGGAAAGGCCGCCCGCCCTCTAGCAAGGCGGCACAAGCGAGCGCGACGATCACTGTGAGTAGCTCCGTCGGAAAAGACGGCCGGCCGGTCGCGAGCTCGCCGAAGAGCACAACCGCAGTGGCGCCACGGATCAGTGGATAGCAGCCATACCGGATGACAGTCGCAATGAAGGGGGCGCATTGGTGCTCATCTGTTCTGTCCTAAAGCTCTGACTGGATTGGAAAACCTTCTAGCTACGGTAGAGTCAAGGGCGTCCGGGAAGACCCTGTGGCAAGTTCGTTGCATCTGCGCCTTGACTCTCCAGCCGCTACAGGCTTCAGCATCCATCGATTTGGAAGGAACAATGCATGGCTGAAAACCACAGAAATCACGAAAACGACGAGTTGGGCCGCCTAGATGCGAGCGATGCGAAGGACCGAAAGATTCTTCTGACTGTGTTGCTGATCAACCTGACGCAGTCCGCCGCCGGCATTGCCCTTGGCATCTGGGCTGGCTCTACGGCGCTGATGGGCGCCGGGTTGGACAACCTCGCCGATGCGTCGGTCTATGCGGTTAGCCTGTATGCCGTCGGTCGTGCGGCAACGGTCAAGGTGGGCGCGGCCCGCTTGTCGGGTTTCTTGCTAATCGGCCTGGCCGCGCTGCTGCTGTTGGAAGTCCTACGCCGCTTCGCTGGAGGGGAAGAGCCTGTCGGCCCAGCCATGATGGCCATGGCCGCGCTGAACGCGGCTTTGAACCTAGTGTGCCTCAGACTACTGCGCCGCCATCGCGGGGAAGATGTGAACTTCAAGGCGTCAGCGATCTTTACCAGCAACGACTCCATCGTCAATGGTGCGATTGTGCTGTCCGGGGTGCTGGTGATGGGGTTCGGGTCGAACATCCCGGATCTGGTGCTGGGCGTCATCGTGGCCGCAATCGCAGCGAATGGGGGGCGGGAAATCCTGCGCGAAGCATCGGAAACAGCTCGCCGTAAGGCGGGCACATAAGGCATGTTTTCGCCCAGTTCATCCCGAGGTTTACCTCTGCAAAAGAGGTAGTCCA
Source organism: Aerosticca soli (assembly GCF_003967035.1). Lineage (GTDB taxonomy): Bacteria > Pseudomonadota > Gammaproteobacteria > Xanthomonadales > Rhodanobacteraceae > Aerosticca > Aerosticca soli. The sequence continues at coordinate 644,189 of NZ_AP018560.1, forward strand.
GCCTTTGGGCTACGGCCTCGGCTGCAGCCGAGCGTACCATTGGCGATGGCCGCGCGATAGGCGGGCATGCCGTTCTCGACCTCCGTCTGCCGTACAGCAGCGGTGCGCAAGGTTGAGGGTGCATGTCGTCTCTCCTGTTCGTGTGGCCCAGGCCAATGGCCGGGCCGGGACGTTGATGGGCAGGAGAATGGCGCCGAAGGCCCAACGGCCTTCGGCTCGGGAGAAAAGAGGAACCACCCGTGGGCTGATTGGCAGGCCCGGTCGTCGCTAGAACCGTCTGCTCATCAAGCAATCACACCCGGCCCATGTCGTGGCTGGGGCCGGCATCGTCTGGCGCACATCCGCGCACAAAGGGAGCCCGTTTTTGCACCGGCGGGCACCGGCACCGATTACCGCTGACCACGAAGGGTCTCCCGGTGGCTCGTGCAGCCTGGCAAGCCACCGGGAGACCCTTCGCAGAGGGCGGAAGAAACGCAGATCAACAGAACGCGCGTGGTGCGGCTCGCAGAGAAGCTACCTTCAGGTCCCGCGGCCGGGGACGGCTGGGCGGGACGCGCACACGGATCAAGAAGGCGTTGCGCGCTGGGCGTCCCGCAGGGCATGCGGCGGAGTGCGGGACAGGGGCCACGCCGCCGAAGGCGGGCACGGCTCACGGGGAACGGGGGCGGTCAGGAGCCTTTGCGGCCGCTACGGCGCGGGCGCGAGGCGCCGCGCTTGGAGCTGCCGGATTCGACTGGCAGCGTGCCTTTGCAGTCCGGGTAGCGGCTGCACGACCAGAACGGGCCGCTCTTGCCGCTGCGCTGGCGCGTGGGTGCGCCGCACTGCGGGCATGCCGGCCCTTGGGGAACCTTGATGGACAGGGAGGCGCTGCCGTACTGCGCAATCAACTGCGAAATCCACGCGGCCTGCTTGCCGATGAACACGTCCAGGGTGAGCTGTCCGGCCTCGATCATGTCGAGCGCCTGTTCCCAGACGGCGGTGGTGCCAGGGTCGGCAATCGCCGCAGGCACGGCATCGATCAAAGTGAAAGCCGCATCCGAGGCGCGGATGGCGCGCCCCTTCTTCACGAGGTAGCCGCGAGCGATCAGGCCGCCGATGATGTTGGCCCGCGTCGCTTCGGTGCCGATGCCAACCGTATCCTTGAGCTTCTGCTTCAGGCGGGGATCGGACACCAGCTTGGCGACGCCTTTCATGGACTTGACCAACTCGCCTTGCGTGTACGGTTTGGGCGGCAGCGTCTTGAGTGCCTTGAGATCGACGTCGGCCACCTGGCATGCCAGGCCCTCATACAGTTTCGGCAGCGCGGGCAGCACCTGGGCGCGGACCGCAGTATCGCCCTCGCCATCACCGTCTTCGGCCTGCGGCTCGGCGAGCACCTGGCGCCAACCCGGGATGACAACCTGCTTGCCCGTGGCCGCCAGGTTCTGCCCCCCGCACGAAAACTTGGCCACAGTGCGGTCGAACTCGTGGTGAGGGAGGAACTGCGCCAAGTAATGCGACCGGATGAGCCTGTACACGGCCAGTTCCTTCTCGCTCATGGCGGAGAGCTTCGCCGGTTCGAGCGTCGGGATGATGCCGTGGTGCGCCGTGACCTTGCCATCGTTCCAGGCGCGCGAGCGCTGCGAGCGGTCGAGCTGGCCCATGATCGAGCGCAGCGAGGGATCGGTCTTGAGCAGGCTGTCGAGAACGGTGGGCACTTCGGCAAACATGCTCTCGGGCAGGTAGCCGGAGTCCGAGCGGGGGTACGTCGTGGCCTTGTGCGTCTCGTACAGGGCTTGGGCAATCTCCAAGGTTTCCTGCACGTCCAGCCCAAGCTGCTTGGAACACACTTCCTGCAAGGTGCCCAGGTCGAACGGCAGCGGCGGGCCTTCGCGGACACGCTCAGTCTCCACCGACACGACGTGGGCACTGCCCGCAGCGCGGATCTGCTGCATGGTCTGCTGTGCGACCGGCTGCCGCAGGCAGCGGCCTGCGTCGTCGGTGCACGCATCGGGTGGAACCCATTGCGCGGCGAAAGTCGAACCGCCTGCGAACAGGGACACGGCGATGGCCCAGTATGGTACGGACACGAAGCGCGCGATCTCGCGGTCGCGGTCCACAACGAGCTTGAGCGTCGGGGTCTGTACGCGGCCGACCGACAGCACGCCGTCGTAACCCGCCTGTCGCCCCAGCACCGTGAACAGCCGGCTCAGGTTCATGCCCACGAGCCAATCCGCACGGGAGCGCGCCAGCGCCGAGTGGTACATCGAAAGCGTCTCGGCCGAAGGCCGCAGCTTGCCCAGTGCCGCCCGAATGGACGCATCGTTGAGCGCCGACAGCCACAGGCGTTCGATGGGGCCGCGGTAGCCGCAAAGCTCCACGATCTCGCGGGCGATCAATTCGCCCTCGCGGTCGGCATCGGTGGCGATAACCAGGTGAGTCGCCTTCGCCAAGAGCGCCTTGACGACCTTGAATTGCGTGGCGGTCTTCGGTTTGACCTCGACCCGCCAGTGCTGGGGAATGATGGGCAACTGCTCAACGGACCATCGTTTGAGCTGCTCGTCGTAGGCCTCGGGCGGCGCCGCCTCCACGAGATGGCCGATGCACCAGGTGACCGTGACGCCGGAACCGTTGAGGCAGCCTTCACCGCGCTGCGTGGCGCCGAGAATCCGGCCAATGTCTTTGCCCTGGGAGGGCTTCTCGCACAAGAACAGCCGCATATCCGTCCATCCCGATTCCTGTTGTTCATGGAGTTGCTGGGATCGAGGATGCCGAGCGCAGCCCCTGGCAGCAGCAAACAAGCCGCATGCGGCAGCGACCGCTTTCACGCCGATGAAATGGCGAGTGCGGGGAAGGTGCGTGGCCGGAAGTGTGCGGGCCGAGAGCCGCGATTTCCGGGAGCGCGCGTGGAACTCGGTGGACGTTGGTGGAGCTATCCCCTGGGGATAATTCGCAGCGCATGGAGGGCGGCGAAGCACTGCGGCAGCCGCCCTCCATGCCCGATCACTTCCTGCGCTTGGTCTCTTTCGGCGCCGTCGATTCCTGGGTGGCCTGGGGCTTCGGCTCTGCCTCCTGTGGCTTCGGGCTGAGGGCCACAGACTCGATGCGGTACGGCAGGATGCCGACACTGCGCGCGTTGACCTGCCAAGTCTCACGCGGCTGATCTTCGTTGTCCGTCCAGGGGTCGCGCTCCATGCGGCCGACGACCAGCACCCGCATGCCCTTCTGGTAGAGCTGCTGCCAGCGGTCGGCGTCGTGGTGCCAGAGTTCCACCGGCGCCCAGAAGCCGCCGCGGTCCTCGAACTCGCCGCCCTTGGTGGGGACGGGGTTGTCGAAGTACACGTTCAGCCGGAGCAACCGGCGAGGATCGTCGTTGCCATTGGGGAATTCGCGGTACTCGGGAGGCGATCCGATGTTGCCCTCGCCGATGAATTGTGTGCTCATGTTGGAATCTCCGTGGTGGTTGAAATACCCGTGCCTCGTTGGGCTCGGGCGCGTGCTCGGATGGCAGGCGCAATCACCGATCGCGCACTGCGGCAGGAACGGACGCGAGCCGGCGCAGGTAGGTGTTGTCCGCCTGCGCGGCCTTGCTGGCGCATTCCTGTGCTTGCCTGCCCAGGGTGTGCAGCAGGCTGATCTGCATGTTCAGCATGACGCGCTGCAGTTCGATCTCGTGCAGGTCGTGCAGCAGGTTGACCGGCGTGCTGGGGCTCGCCATCAGCTCCTGCCACAACGCCACGCCCATGGCCGATCGATCGTGCTTGCGCCAGCGAAGAAAGGTCGTGCCTGCGCCAGTGGTCTGCTGGGCCAGCTCGACGGGAAGCAGGTGGAAGGGATGCCCGCACGCCTGTGGCAGCACCTGTCGCTGCGCCAGGGCAATCAACTCGTCGCGCATGGCGAAGCACTGGCTGGCCCAGGCCTCGAAGTCCCCTTTACCTTTAAAAGGCTTTAAAAGGCCTTTTAGAGAGGCCGCGTGTTCCAGCCGCATGAAGGCTGGCTGTTCCAGACGACGGAAGTAGCGCGGTTCGCGGTTCGGGTCGCTCATGCCGGTTCGTCCTCGCCGGCGGCTGTGGACTTGGCCTCGGCCGAATCGGCGGCAGCGCCTTCGTCGGTGGGAGATGCGGCTGCGGCAGCGCTATCACCACGCTGTTGCAGACCACGGCGCACGACGGGCGGCGCAAACTTCGAGCGGCGCATGCCTTCGAGCACGTCCTGCGGCAGTTCGCCGAACTTCTCCAATGCTGCCCGAGCTGCGGCGTTCTTGGCCGCGAAGTCGTCGCGGGTGCAGCCCGAGTAGCGGTATTGCTGGGCCAGGCTGAACAGGCTGCGCAGCGCGTGGGCACCTTCGTTGAGCCAGCGCTCCAACGTCGAGCGATCGATCAGCGCGGTGTGGTGGGCGAGGATCAGCTTGCGGGCGATGTCGTCGTAGTCGGCCAGCAGATAGACGGCGGCAAAGCCGAGCTGCGCGTTCACGAACAAGGGGAGCTTCACCGGCTGCACGTTGAGGTTCTCACCCAGGCTCAACGCCGCAGGCACGCCGGCCAGTGCCTGGTCAACCTGCTCGCGCAGCGATTGCAACGTGGTCCTGGTCTGGTCGAGCTTTTCCTCGATGCGCAACATCCACCAGTCGCTGTACGGGTCGTCCTGCTCCGAGCCGCGCTTCATCTTGTTCATCACGGCGATGTAGCCGTTCAGGCCGACGATGCCGGGTCGCCCCTCGGCGGCGGCGCGGCCATGCCAGATGCGCGAGGCGTGGTGGGTGTGCAGCGTCAGCGACATCGCGCTGCGCAGGGAGCCGAGGTTGAGTTGCAATGGTTCGTTGCTGGTTGCCATGGTGATCGCTCGCTGGTGGACAGGGAGCCGCCAGCATCCGCATGCAGCGGAAGGCAGTCAGTCAACAAACCGAAATGAGCCGACCCCCGGTTCTGTGCGCGCTGGCGGCGCAGCGCGCAACGGTCCCCTGGGGACCGCTCCGCAGATGGGCACTCACATCGGCGTTCCCGTCCTCGGTTGTTGACGGTATGCGTGCTGCACCGCACGTCGCGCTGCCGTTCGACACGATCCTTCGCCGCGCAGCCGTCCCCAGGGGACCGTTCCGTTGAGCGCCATGGAGGTCTGCTTCATGGTCTTGCATGCGCTCTACTCAGGTTTTGCGCAGCATGTCGCGCCGTCGCCCGGCGCTTCACCGCACAGCCGTCCCCAGGGGACCGTTTCTGCCGACCGCCATGGAGATCTACTTCACGGCTTTGACAAGCCCTGTGCTCAGGATTTGCGCAGCAGATCGCGCAGGCGCTCGATGTGCTGCCGGGCCACCTCGGGCGGCACGACGTTGCGCGGCGGCTCGGTTGGTGGCGCTCGCGCCGCCGATGGTGTTGGCGGTGCCGGGCCGGTCTGCTTGGCCCAGGCATTGAACTCGCCGCGCATGGCGCGCTGGATGATGCCGAACAGATAACCGGCGGGGTTGCGGATGCCATGCTTGCCGCACCGTGCGGCCCATTCGTCCAGCACGGCCTGCCGCAGGGCAGCGTCCACCTGCTGCAACGCCATCTTGGCTCCGGCCTGCTGTTCCGCCTTCAGTTCCGCGAAGCGCTTGGGCCATTGCAGGTCGCCCAGCGCACGCGCCTGCGCGGTAGTACGTACTTCATCAATACGACTACTACGTACTGTACGGTCCTGCTTCGAATTCCGAAGAGCGCCGTCTGGCGCGGGTTTCGGCCCTGCTTCGGATTCCGAAGATGGGCGATCGCCATTCCGAAGAAGGCTCGCGGGCCCTTCTTCGGAATCGTGGACCGCATCCTCCTGTGGATAACTTTCGGAGGCGGTGATGCCCTGGTCGGCCAGGCGCTCGGCGAGCACTTGCAGCCGCGACGGCAAGGTGCGTCCGGACAGCATCGGGTCGTCCGCGATCTCCTGGAGGGTGTTGAGTCCCACCACCTGGACGGCCTTGGCCGAATGCCCCAGCGACTGGCTGACCAGGGCCAGGTAGTCGGCGTCGAGTTGCATCGCCTCGAACGGCGTCAGCGGTTCGTCGTGCAGGACGTAGAGGTTGCCGAGGATGCGACCGGTCTTGGGGTCGCGCCGTCGTCGCACGAGGCTCAGCCAGCGCGTCAGGCGCAGCAGCGTCAGCGCCCGCGCCACGGTCTCATGGGAGGCCTGGCCTGCGCAGGGCATCGACGCCAGCCAGGGGCGCAACTGCTCATAGGTGGGAAATGCCGTGACGCCATCGTCGTTGAGCATCAATCGGAACACCTGCCAGGCGTTGCGCTCCAGCGGTGTCAGGCGGCGGTCGAGGAACAGCCGCCGCGGCACGCTCTCGTGCCGATTGCCACTGAACAGGAAGGCGTCGCCGGACGTAGGAGGCGTGGGCGTTGGAGCAGGCAGGGACGCGGGAGCGCCAGAGCTGGACTTGGGCGCGAGGTCCTTCAGCGCAGCGTCGAACAGGTCGGCGAGTGCGATGGGGCCAGGGCGCTGGGCTCGTGGGGCGGTGTCGTCCACGGCCATGGCCTAGCCCAATCCCTGATCGACCCAGTTCCTGATCGCGGCCCAGACCACCGAGAGCGGCAGCGACATGCCCTCGGCCAGGTCCATGGCCGCATCGAGAATCGAGGTCTCGTCCTCCAGATCGACGTTCCTGCTGCTGGTCACGGCTTTCCATTGCCGCCACAGTTCGGTGTCCTGGGTCTCGTCCAGGACGGGGTGGCGCCCCTTGCGCTTGGGCAGGCCGAGGATCTCCCGCCGCAGGGCGACTTCCTGATGGGTCAGGCCATAGAAGCGGCTGACCATCTCCGTGCTGGCCCCCAGCCGCAGCATGCGATCGACCGTGGCGATTTCCTTCTCCACGTCCTGTGCCTGGTTGAGCAGGCGCTGCAGCACTTCGCGGTTGACCGTGACCGAGCACCACGAGACGCTGGCGTTGGCCAGCACGCTGATCAGCGCGGGGTGCTTGAGCGCATCCAGCTCGGCCTCGCCGAAGCCCATGGCCTTGCAGCGGCGCAGTTGGCCGTTGCGAAGGTCATACAGCGCCTGGGCAATCACGGCCTGGTTGAGCGGATGCGATGTGGACATGCGGCCTCCCTCGCTCACGTCCCGGGCGCCGTGGTGCCGGCTTCCAGGTCCAGCAGACGCCGGGCGAGGCGCAGCAGCCGAAAGAGCTTGACCAACGCCGTGTCGCTCAAGCGCCTTGCGCCGCTGCCATGGCCTTGGCTCTGGCCGTGCAACAGGGTCGGCAGGTCGGCGGCGAGCTGCGCGCCGTCCAGGCCCGCTTCGGCGACGGGCTGACCCGTCAGGGAAGTGAGCAGCGTCAGCACCGCGCGGCCGAGCGGCGACGGGGCTTGGCCGCGGGCGCGGCACGCAAACCCGATGCCATCGGCGCGATCCTCGATGCACTCGTCCAGGCCTGCCTCCCCGGCGATCTCGCGCGCGAACTGCGCGATGTGGATGCGCAGCCGATCGGGCGTGTCCAGGCCGGCGTCGATGTACCAGACGTCGGAGATCGGATAGAGTCCGCCGGCTTGCACCGGGATGGACTGCAGCACGCTCGCCGAGAAGTCGGGCGGCAGCGCATCGCCCAACTGGTCGGCGACCATGCGCTGGATCGATTGGAGCCGTTCTGTCGTCGGTGCTGGCGAGACGATGTGCTCGCGAAGCAGATCGCCCGGTGCGGCCGGCTGGCTTCCCGTGGCCGCTTCGCCAACCGCCGTGTCGTCGTGGCGCAAGGTGGGCTCGGACGCCGGAGGGCTGGCGGGTGGAGGACCGGCCGCCGCTGCAGGCGTGGCGATGGACGATGCTGCGCCCGGCGGAGTCGGCGTGCCGGCGGTGGGCGAAGGCAACGCCGGCTGCGCCGCAGGTGGCGTCGGGTCACTGACCAGCGCCCGGTGGCGGCTTTCCGATTCGGTCAGGTCCAGCGCCAGCACGTCGTAGCCGATGCCCAGCAGCTCGGACATCTGGCCGATCAGCTCGTCTTGCACGCGCTGCGGCGCGAACTCGTCGCCCTGCGTGTCGAACTGCGCCAGCACCTCCTGAAAGAAACTGTCGAAGTCCAGCGGCAGCGAACGGTCCTTGGCGTAGTGCTCCCAGGTGCGTTTGCAGGCCGTGCGCATGACCGACAGCCGCTCGACCTGGTGGCGCCCCAGGCCGCCATAGAGCACAGTGGGAATGGCGGGCAGCAGGTAGCGCACCGCGTCGGCCATGCGGGTGATGTGCGACCGCTGGACGGGGAAGCCATCGGCCGCCAGGCGGCGGGCCAGTTCCGACTGGCTCAGGGCGGCGCCGCTCTCCTGCTCGTAGAACTCCCGTGCTTTCTCGACGCCGAGCGCGCGCTCGATGAACGTGAGGCCGCCGCGCAGTTCGTTCTCGGCAAGATGCCCGGTCAGCGCGACGATTTCACCGCGCTCCGGCCATGGTCGGAACAGGCACGATATGCGGAAGAAGCGTTCTTCCTTGGTCTCCGACCAGAGTTCGCGCAGGATCGCCAGTCGCGTGTTGCCGCCGTTGCGGATGATGTAGTGGTCCTCGCCGGGCCTGCGCGTGATGGCCGGCGCCGCGTCCAGGCCGCGCTCGCGGATGGATGCCTTGATTTCCTCGTAAGCCGGGTTGCGCTTCATGCGCGGGTCATGGTCGTAGGGCCGCAACTGGTCCAGCGTCACGACCATGGGCGTGTCCGCGATCGGGTCGCTCAAGGCCGTAGCCGCTGGGCCGCTGCGCTCGAAGCCGGCCGCGAGCAGCTTGCCTGCCATGTCCTGCGAGGTCATGTCAGCCATGGCCGCACCCCTCGCAGTCCCCACGACCGCCGGCCGGCGCCATGCGGGCCTCTCGCTCGGCGCGGCGGATCTGCGCACGGGCGTTCAATTCGGCCCGGTGGTCACTCGCTGTCGAACTCGTGTAGATCGCCGCGCAGCCGGCCTTGGTGAACTTGAGGTGCCCGCCCGGCGTGCGCTTGACGTGCCAGCCCTCACCGACCGCGAACTCGATCAGGGCGCGCAGCCGCTTGTGGCCGCGGGCCAGCTCATGTGCGTTCGCCATGGGGCCTCCCAGGATCAAGAGGTCGCTGCGGGCGGCCGGATACTTGAGCCAGTCGGTCCTGCCATTGCGGGAACAACTCGCTGGCGAGCGCGCGCATCGTGTCGAGCGCGGCAGGGGCGACTCTGCCGGGCGGCTGGCGGTGCTCGACCCGATGCACCGGCAGGCCGCGCGTTGCGGCACGTGGATACGCTTCTATGGCCGGCACGTCGGTGGCGAGCACGCGGATGCCGGCGCTGTCCTGGAACAGGTCGCGCAAGGCCTGCTGGATCAGCCGTGCGTTGGCGGACACCGGGTGGACGCGGTTGATGAGCAAGTGCAGCGGCGGCGGTTCGATGCCCAGGTGCCGGTACGGCGCAATGTCTTCGAGCAACTGCATGGTGCCGCGCCGCAGCTCGCGTGCCGCGAGGATCTCCGGCGTGACGGGCGACAGCGCGAGATCGGAGGCGAGCACCGCCATCTCCAGCAGCACGGAACGCGCGCCCTGGGTGTCGATCAGCACCAGGTCGTAGAGGGGAGCAAGTGCTGGCAGCAGATGCCGCAACCGCAGGCGGCCATCCGGCGCATGCAGCAACAACGTGTTCAGCTCGCCCCGGTGGTCGTCGGACAGCACCAGGTCCAGGCCCGCGATGATCGTGCGGGACACGAGCTGGCCAAGGTCGCGCTCGTTGAAGGCCAACAGCTCATAGATGCCGCCCGGCGCGCGCTGGGTCAGTTCGTAGTAGGAGGACAAGGTGGGCTGCACGTCGAGATCGAGCAGCAGCACGCGCAGGCCCGCGTCCGCGGCGAGCCCGCCCAGGTTGGCGGCCGTCGTGGTCTTGCCGACGCCGCCCTTCGTTGAAATGATGGACACGACCTGCATGGCGCTCTCCGGCTGGGAATGGGAAGTCCGCGGGAGAGCGGGTCAGGTCCGGTGGTTGAGGCGCTCGGCGATCCACTGGTCGATTTCGATCGAATCCCAGCCGACAGCGCGCACGCCCAGGCGCAGCGCCTGAGGGAACTGGCGCTTCTTCATCAGGTTGTAGATGTGGGCGCGTTTGAAGCCGGACTTCGCTTCGACTTCATCGAGCCGCAGGATGCGGCGCTCGTTCGGCGGGAGTACAGGGGTCTGCGACATGGCGGTCACTCCTGAACGCTCGGTGGCGTTTGTTGGCGTGACCTCTATTCAATAGACCTGGCTGCGGAAAGACATTGCAAATGCAATCTCCGCGATTGCACATACAAGCTGGATAACCTCATGCGCTTGCGCTACGAACGTACCTCTTAGCGTTGGCGAACTTTCCGTTTAAGGTGCGCTCAGTGATGCCCATGGTGCCGCCGTAGTGGGCGACCAATGCAGAGACAAGGGCCTCCTGCGTTTTGAAGCTGGAATAGGGCACGCCTGAAGGCGACTGGCTCAGCATCAGCGTCAACATCCCTCCAATGATGTTGAGATAGGTCGTTTCCGCCCGTTCGCTGATCTCGCATTGCTTGGATGCCAACAGCACCGAGGATTGCTTGAGTAGCGTGTCGTGCTGCTCCTGCAGTTCTCGCATCTCACGTCGGGCTTGTTCAAGCGCGGCCTGAAGGGCCAGCCGCTCCACGAGGATCGCCTGTCCTGTTTCCATGGTGATGAAAGGATGCGCCATGCGTTCGCCACGGCTGAACAGAAATCCTGGCCGGTGCTCGGGATAGTGGGTGCGCATCCAGCGTTTTAGATCGACATGGCGAACAGTCAGATCCAGAGAATTGAGCAGGTTCGGATCATTGAGCGTGATCCCGTTCTTGCCGTAGGGCAGCTCTCCGTTGAGGATGCCGTCATAGATACGTTCCGAGTGCAGCCGGCACTCATTCCATCGAGGGCAGTTCAGCGACCGAGGCAGGACACGCGGTGACGCGATCGTGGCCAGGATCATCGGGAGATACCGCAGCAACCCAGCCCATCGGATGGCCGCCTCGATGGGACGATAGAACACCTTTGATGTTGAAATGTCCTTGTGCATGTCTTCGTCTCCTTTCGGGTGCGCTACATCACCGGCTCCTTTCTTGCCCAAGGGCTGTTGTGTCGTTATGGCCTGCGACGGACGCTTGAGGCGATGCCCTAAGCGAAGGCGGAGGAGGCCATTGGCGTCCGCCGCAGGTGGCCTTGTCTTGCTTGATATGCAAGAATCGATCAGTTGCCGGCCCATCGAGCGATGAGGACGCAAGCTCGATATTGGCGCTCACGGTACCAGCGTCATAGGTGGCGCAAAGCCCATCAAGACCGATTTGGTATGGTCTGATATCCAGACGGTTCAAGACCAGCGAGTTGAAGCGTTCGACGCCCCTACGTCCAGTTGGGGACTGGAAATCAGCGGTTAGTGATGCATCGCTCCACATGCTGATATATCGACAAAGTATCTGCCGCAGTACCAGTGACCCTGCCAGGTTGCCCCAGCACATAGGAGACGGAGATGGCTGAACATTCCCATGAACATCAACATCACACATCCGGTCAGATGGGTAAGCACGGCCGACCATACGCCAAGTTCTGGGTGAACATGGTGTTGGGCCTCGTCGTCATGTACTTCGTAATGTTCAGCATGATCGACGGCGCCAGGGACTTCAGAAACAATCTCAACATGCTCTACATGGCGGTCACTATGTGGGCGCCAATGGGCATCTTCATGCTAGCGACAATGCCCGGCATGTTTCCAAACCGGCGGCTCAATCTCGTGCTGTACGGCTTGTTTGCCGTTCTCACACTCGGTTCTTTTGCCGCTACCCGTGCTCAAACCGGAATCGGCGATCGACAGTTCATCGCGTCTATGGTCCCGCACCATTCGGGAGCGATCCTCATGTGCCGCGAGGCGCAGCTCTCAGATCCGGAACTCGTCAACCTATGCCAAGCGATTTCCGATGGCCAGCGCGCGGAGATCGAGCAGATGAACCGGATTGCTGCACGCCTTCGTTGAGGCTGGCTGCCACTACACTGGCGCCGCGTTGCGCTCCGGCGAAGTTAGCCGCAGCGATGTAAAGATGAGTACTTGCGGTGTTCCGATGCCGGCGGTTGTGTCCTACAGCCGTCCAGGTGCCAGGTAGTCCACGCGACACCACCCCGCGCTGCCTGCGGAGCGAGCGCAAGTCATGATCGTCGCAAGTTGGAGTTCGATAGCGAACCCGCTCAGCAGCTGGACGCATCAGGCGTAACGACGGGTGGATGGATCATCCTTGGACGCTGGTGGAAGTGGTTGGATGAACTTTGTTGCCGAGGGCGAAAAACAAGGCTATAATTGAGTTCTTCGCTGATCACCACAGTGGAGAAAGTGATTGGGAAACAGAGACTTAGCGCTCTAGTGCATGACTCGTTTCCCGCTCCAGATGCACGTTGCAAAGGCCTCGGCGGTTCGCCGGGGCCTTTGCCTTTTGCGCATGGCGGACTTCACAAGCGCGACGGGTCTGTATATAGTTTTGGGTTCCTGATGCGGGAATAGCTCAGTTGGTAGAGCACGACCTTGCCAAGGTCGGGGTCGCGAGTTCGAGTCTCGTTTCCCGCTCCAGGTTTGCAAGCATGGCCCAAAGGGCATCCCCGCGAGGGGTTTTTCGTTTCATGGCGGGGCTGCCCGCCGGCAATGGCCAGGTGGCAGAGTGGTCATGCAGCGGCCTGCAAAGCCGTGTACGCCGGTTCGATTCCGACCCTGGCCTCCATTGCCGCCAGCCCAGCCGGGCTTGGCATCCTGAAAGATCCCCTGCATGGCCCGTGCTAGGATGACGCGCCTGCCCGAGTGGTGGAATCGGTAGACACAAGGGACTTGAAGCAGTTTTGAGCCCCGCACCGGGAAACCGGGCGGGTGAAGCCCGTCAAAGTCGGCGAACGCCCTGGACCATCCGCGCCAACGCCGAGCCAAGCCCGAGTGCATCGGGAAGGTGTAGAGAGCAGACGGCGGGCACCTAAGGCCGGCAAGGCTAGGGTGAAGGCGTGCTCCAGACCACGAACGGCGCGGCCGGCGGCGAAAGCCGAAGTGGTACGAAAATCCCTCGCCGCAAGGCGTGCCGGTTCGACTCCGGCCTCGGGCACCACCTTTTGGCTCGCTGCTGCGCACGCCGCGCTCCGGGGCATCCGCCCCAGACAGGATGCGCCAAGCGCCGTTCGCTCATCCCTCGGTGAATGGCGGCAGACCGAGCCCGAGCCGCAACGGGTCCAGTCTTGCGCCGTAGCGCGCCGCGCGTGCGGTGTCGCGACGCAAGGGTTCGCGCACCTGCGCGGCGCTGGCGGTGCGCACGCTGCGCTCGGCGCGGTGGAAGTCGAGACAGGCCGGATCGAAGGGCAGCCCGCAGAAATCGAGCAGGGCGCGGATCTGGCCTTGCGGATCCTCGAGCAGGGCTTCGTAGGACTGGGAGCGGATGCGCGTCGGCTCGGCCATGCGCCAAGCATCGAGCGTGCGCTCGCAGTCGCGGATGTAGGCGGCGATGTCGGTCAACGTGCAGGCGAAATGCGGCGTCCGCTGGAACGGCTGCCGGTAGCAGGACCAGCCGGCCTCCAATCGGTCGCGGCGCACGTCGACGATTCTCGCGGCCGGCAGCATGGTCCGCAGCAGTCCCGCGTAGAGCCAGTTTTCCGGCAGCTTGTCGGTATGGATCGGCCGCTGGCGGCGCCAGTGCCCGGTGCGTTCCAGGTAGCGTTCGCCCAGGCGCTGCCAGTCCGTGGCGGAGGCCTCGCCGAGCCAGTGCGGAAACGGCCGCCCCCGGCGGCGCGATTCCTCGGCCAGCGTGGCGGGCAGGTCCGGCAGTTCGCTCGCCCCCTCGACGTGCGGATGCGCGGCGAGGATGTGCTCGACGAGGCTCGATCCCGAGCGTGGCAGGCCGACGATGAAGACCACCTCCCGTCCGAGCGTGGACACGGCCGGTGCCGGCAGGGCCGTGCTGGCGACGCGCACGCTTTCGACCAGCGCATGGAAGGCTGTGGCGTGCCACGGGGCGAGGCGTCGCTGTTCGGCATTGGCGGCGGCGAAGGCGGCGAAGGCGGCCGGGTAGTCGTCCAGGTCCTCGCAGGCCTTGCCGAGTGCGAAGCCGAGCGCAATGCGATCGCCGGCCGAAAGATCGCGCCGGGCCAGCAGCGCCTGCAGCAGCTGGCGATCCCCCTCGTCAAACGGCCGCGTCCGCAGGTTGGCCAGGCCGCGCCAGGCATCGCCGCAGGTGGCGGCGAGGTCGAGCGCCCGGCGGTATCGCGACCTCGCCTCGTCGATGCGGCCGAGATGGGCCAGTGCGTCGCCGAGCAGCACCTGCGCTGGCAGCATCTGCGGCGCCAGCTCTGTCGCCCGGGACAGGGCCTCGACCGCCGATGCCGTGGCGCCGAGTTGCTGCAGGTTGCGTCCGAGGTTGAACCAGGGCGGCGGCAGATGAGGCGCGAGCTCGCAGGCGCGGCGCCAGCTCGCCCGCGCAGCTTCGGTTTGTCCCAGGGCCTGCCAGGCGGATCCCAAGTCCGAATGTGCCAGTGCATAGTCGGGCCACTGTGCCAGGGTGCGCTCGTAGCATTGCCGTGCCGCCTCCGGTTGCAAGAGGCGCATGTGCAGCAGGCCATACAGACGCCAGGCTTCGGGGTGTTCCGGCGCACGGTCGAGGACGGCGGCGAGCGACTGACGCGCGGCGCGCTCGTCGCCGTCGCGGATGGCCCCGGCAGCGGCCTGCAGGCGAGCCACGCCGGTCGCGTCCAGGCCGTCCAGCCGCACGCCTTGAGTGGCCATGGAGGTGTCGTGCGGGGCGGCGGTAGGCATGGCGACGATGCTAGCTGGCCGGTCGGCGAAAGCGAATGCCGCTGGCGCCATGCCCTCAAATCCGATGGGTCTGTGCGTACTTGCAAAAACCCGGCCACGTCGCTATAGTTAGCGGCTCCTGATGCGGGGTGGAGCAGTCTGGCAGCTCGTCGGGCTCATAACCCGAAGGTCGCAGGTTCGAATCCTGCCCCCGCTACCACGACTTTCTTGACAAGAAAGCCTCCTCGCGAGGCTTTTTTGTTGGCGGCAAACCGGCGGCGGCCCTCATCGGCCGACGTCCCGGCAAGGTTGCTATGGAAATGGGCCGTCGTGAGCCCATTTTTTGTTTCCGGCGTTGGAAAAAACGGTTTTTCACATGGATACGCAGGCACTGGCACGGCGTTTCGACGAGGTCCTCGGCGACCTCGGCCTGGAATGCCTGGGCGTCGAATTCGTGTCCGGCCCCGGACAGGGCACCTTGCGCGTCTATCTGGACATCCCGCCGGGAAGTCCAGAAGCGGGTACGCGCGAAGTCACGCTGGACGATTGCGAGGCCGCCAGCCGCGAGCTGTCCGCGCTGCTCGACGTCGAGGATCCGATTCCGGGCCACTACGTGCTCGAAGTATCCTCGCCGGGGCTGGACCGGCCGCTGTTCACCGCCGGCCATTTCGCCCGGGTGGTGGGGCAGGAAGTGAAGCTGCTGCTGCGGATGCCGATCGAGGGGCGCCGGCGCCTGCGCGGCCGGGTGCTCGCAGTGGTTGAGGAGCGCATCACGCTCGAGGCGGAGGGCCGGTCATGGACGATCGACCACGCCGACGTGGAGAGCGCCCGCGTGGTGCCGGACTGGGTGGCGCTCGGTTATGCGCCACAGCCCAGGCCCGGCAAGAAGCCCGGCAGGAAAGCGCATTGAATTTTTTGAATACGGCTTCGAGGGGTCTCGCCATGGACGGCGCTCCTTGGAAAGCACCTATCGCGTCCTAAGGACAGACGCACAAAGTCATGGAGTTGCCTTGCAATGAGTAAAGAACTGCTGCTGGTCGTCGACGCGGTCGCCAATGAAAAGGGCGTCCCGCGCGAGGTGATCTTCGAGGCGATGGAGGCCGCCCTGGCCTCGGCGGCCAAGAAGCGCTATCCGGAGGAGGATCCGGACATCCGCGTGAGCATCGATCGCCAGACCGGCGACTACCAGACCTTCCGGCGCTGGGAAATCATCGCCGACGACGCCGAGATGGAGTCGCCGTACTACCAGGTGCGCCTGATGGACGCCCTGGATGAGCGGCCCGATGCCCAGGTCGGCGAATACATCGAGCAGCAGATCGAGAACGCCGAGTTCGGCCGCATCGCCGCGCAGGCCGCCAAGCAGGTGATCGTGCAGCGCGTGCGCGAGGCCGAGCGCCAGCAGGTGGTCGATGCCTACAAGGATCGCGTCGGCGAGCTCGTCACCGGCATCGTCAAGCGTGTCGAGCGCGGCAACGTGTATCTCGACCTCGGCGGCAACGCCGAGGCGTTCATCCCGCGCGACAAGACCATTCCGCGCGAATCGCATCGCGTCGGCGACCGCGTGCGCGGCTACCTCTACGAGGTGCGTTCCGAGGCGCGTGGCCCGCAGTTGTTCGTCTCGCGCGCCGCGCCGGAGTTCATGATCGAGCTGTTCAAGCTCGAGGTGCCCGAGGTCGGCCAGGGGCTGGTCGAGATCAAGGGCTGCGCCCGCGATCCGGGCGACCGCGCCAAGATCGCGGTGGTCGCGCACGACAGCCGCACCGATCCCATCGGCGCCTGCATCGGCATGCGCGGTTCGCGCGTGCAGGCGGTGTCCAACGAGTTGAACGGCGAGCGCGTCGACATCATCTTGTGGCACGAGAACCAGGCCCAGTACGTCATCAATGCGATGGCGCCGGCCGAGGTGCAGTCGATCATCATGGACGAGGACAAGCACTCGATGGACATCGCGGTGGCCGAGGACAAGCTGTCCCAGGCGATCGGCCGCGGCGGCCAGAACGTGCGCCTCGCCAGCAAGCTCACCGGCTGGCAGCTCAACGTGATGACCCAGGATCAGGTCCGCGCCAAGAGCGAGGCCGAGCAGGAGGCCTCCCGCCTGCTGTTCATGGAAAAGCTCGAGGTCGACGAGGAAATCGCCAACATCCTGGTCCAGGAAGGCTTTTCCAGCATCGAGGAAATCGCCTACGTGCCCAGCGCCGAGCTGCTGGCGATCGAGGGTTTCGACGAGGACATCGTCGAGGAGTTGCGCGCCCGCGCCCGCGATGCGCTGCTCACCGAGGCGCTGGCCGCCGAGGAAGGCGCCGACGAGGCGCAGCCCAGCGAGGAGCTGCTGGCGCTCGAGGGCATGGACGAGGACACCGCCTATGCGCTCGCGGCGCGCGGCGTGGCCACGGTGGACGATCTGGCCGACCTTGCGGTCGACGATCTGATCGACATCGAAGGCATGAACGAGGAGCGCGCCGCGGCACTGATCATGGCGGCGCGTGCGCCGCTGATCGAGCGGTTGGAAAAGGGCGGTTGAAGCGGTCCGTAGTGACTGCCGGAAGGCAGTACGTCCTTATTTAGGGGCGGTGCGGTCGATTCGCGGGATGCAGGCGCAAGGCAAGGCGGAGAAAGGTACAGATGTCGGATATCACGATCAAACAGCTTGCTGAGCAAGTGAAAATGCCGGTGGAGAAGCTGCTCGGCCAGTTGGCCGAGGCCGGCATGCATTTCTCCGCCGCCGACCAGCTCATCAGCACCACCGAGCGCATGAAGCTGCTCGGCTTCCTGCGCCGCACCCACGGCAAGGGCGGCGATGCGGATGCGGCCGACGACAGCGCGCCGCGCCAGATCACGCTCAAGCGGCGCAAGCTCAGCGAGATCAAGGTGGCCACGCCGGGTGGACGTGGCGCGGCGAGCACGGCCAAGACGGTCAACGTCGAGGTGCGTGCCAAGCGCACGTACGTCAAGCGCAGCGTGATCGCCGACGAGGCCGCCGTCGACGGCGAGCGCGAGGAGGCCCTGCGCAAACTGCAGGAATCCCAGCAGCAGCGCGCCGACGAGGAGCGCGCGCGGGCGCAGGCCGAGCAGCGCCGCCATGAGGAAGAGGCCAGCCGTCAGGAAGAGGCGCGCCGCCGCCAGGCAGAGGAAGAAGAAGCGCGCCGTCTGGCCGAGGCGCAGGCGCAGGCCGCCGAGGCGGCCGTCGCGGCGGTGCCGGCCGAGCCGGCAACCACCGAGCCGGCCGTGTCGGAGCCGGTGCCGGCGGCCCCCGCCACGCCTGGCGTGCAGCGGCTGGATACCAGCTCGCTCGGGCTCATCCTGCCGCGCGTCCACGAACCCAGGCGCCGCGAGAAGAAGCCGCCGGTCGCGCCGGCCCCTGCTGCGCCGGCCCCAGCGCCGGCACCCGTGGCCGAGGCTGCCCGTGCTGCTGCGGGCAAATCGCGACACGAGGTTCGCGAGCGCGACGAAGGTCCGGGCGGCAAGCGTTTCGCCTCCGGCGAGCTGCATCTTTCCGATGCCGCGCGCCGTTCCAAGCGCGGCAAGCCCGGCAGGGGCACGCCCCGGGAAGGCGCCCGCAACCAGCCGGCCAGCGGCACGCATGGCTTTTCCCGCCCCACCGCGCCGGTGGTGCGCGAAGTGCCGATCGGCGACAGCAATCTCGTCGCCGATCTTGCGCAGAAGATGGCGGTGAAAGGCTCGGAAGTGGTCAAGGCGCTGTTCAAGATGGGCGTCATGGCCACCATCAACCAGGCCATCGACCGCGACACCGCAACGCTGGTGGTCGAGGAACTCGGCCACAAGCCGGTCGATGCCAGCCAGAACGACGCCGAAGCCGCGCTCGCCGCGCACACGCAGAGCGCCGAGCTGGAGGGCGAGAAACAGCCGCGTCCGCCGGTGGTCACCATCATGGGCCACGTCGACCACGGCAAGACCTCGCTGCTGGACTACATTCGCCGCACCAAGGTGGCGGCCGGCGAGGCCGGTGGCATCACCCGGCACATCGGCGCCTATCACGTGGAAACGCCCAAGGGCGTGATCACCTTCCTCGACACGCCCGGGCACGCGGCGTTCACCGCCATGCGTGCGCGCGGCGCCCAGCTCACCGACATCGTGGTGCTGGTGGTGGCGGCCGACGACGGCGTGATGCCGCAGACCATCGAGGCGGTGCAGCACGCGCGCGCCGCCAAGGTGCCGCTGATCGTCGCGCTCAACAAGATGGACAAGGCCGACGCCAATCCCGACCACGTCAAGCAAGGGCTGGCCAACCTGGAAGTCATCCCGGAAGACTGGGGTGGCGATACCATGTTCGTGCCGGTGTCGGCCAAGACCGGCATGGGCATCGACGAGCTGCTCGACGCCATCTCGGTGCAGGCCGAGGTGATGGAGCTCAAGGCCGTGGTCGACGGTCCGGCGTCCGGCGTGGTGATCGAATCGAGCCTGGACAAGGGCCGCGGTCCGGTGGCCACGGTGCTGGTGCAGCAGGGCACGCTCAAGCGCGGCGACTTCGTCGTCTGCGGCATCGAGTACGGCCGCATGCGCGCGCTGATCGACGAGACCGGCAAGACCGTGCAGGAGGCCGGGCCGTCGATCCCGGTGCAGGTGCTCGGCCTGTCCGGCGTGCCGGAGGCGGGCGACGACTTCGTCGTCGTCGCCGACGAGCGCCTGGCGCGCCAGGTGGCCGCGGAGCGTCAGCAGAAGCGTCGCGAGACGCGGCTGGTCAGCACCGCCAAGGCCAACCGGCTGGAAGACATCATGGCGCAGATGGGCCAAGGCAACGGCCAGCAGACGCTCAACATCCTGGTCAAGGCCGACGTGCAGGGTTCCGTGGAGGCCTTGCGCGAGGCACTCGGCCAGATCGGCAACGACCAGGTGCGTGTCAACGTGATCGCCGCCGGCGTCGGCGGCATCACCGAGTCCGACGCCACCCTGGCGGCGGCCTCCAAGGCGCTGATCATCGGCTTCAACGTGCGCGCGGATGCCTCGGCGCGCAAGGTGATCGACGCCAACGGCCTGGACGTGCGTTACTTCTCGATCATCTACGACGTCATCGACCAGGTGAAGCAGGCCGCTTCCGGTCTGCTCGGCGTCGAGGTGCGCGAGGAGATCATCGGCGTGGCCCAGGTGCGCGAGGTGTTCCGTTCCTCCAAGTTCGGTGCGGTGGCCGGCTGCATGGTCATCGAGGGCACGGTCAAGCGCAACAAGCCGATCCGCGTGCTGCGCGACAACACGGTGGTCTTCCAGGGCGAACTGGAGTCGTTGCGCCGCTTCAAGGAACTGGTCGACGAAGTGCGCAGCGGCATGGAATGCGGCATCGCGGTCAAGCAGTACAACGACGTCAAGGTCGGCGACCAGATCGAGTGCTTCGAGCGCATCGAGGTGGCACGCACGCTGTGACGCGCGCCGGCTTTCACGACGTGCGCAGATAGCGGCCATGGATGCGGGAAGGGTATGGAAAACCGTTCCCGCCTCCTTTGCCCCACGCCCGTATCCCGCGATCCATTCCCTTTTCCGATTTTCGATTCCTGCGCTACCCATGCCTTCCCGCGACTTCAAACGTACCGATCGCGTCGGCGCCGAGCTGCGCCGTGAACTCGGGCTGCTCGTGCATGCGGCCGTGCGCGACCACGGTCTGCCGTCGGTCAGCGTGTCCGACGTCGAGGTGACCCGCGACCTCGATTTCGCCACGGTCTGGGTCACGGCGTTGCAGCCGTCATACGCGCACGCCGCGGTGAAGGCGCTGAACGAACTGGCCGGCGAATTCCGCCGCGCGCTCTCGCGCAGCATGCGCATCCGCCGGGTGCCGGAGCTGCGCTTCAAGTACGACGATTCGGTCGATCGCGGCGAGCGTATCGAACGCCTGCTGCGCGAGGATCACCCGCCCGCCGCGGCAGGCGAGGGCGAGTGATCCTCGCCCCTGGCCTGGCGCAATCCCCGTAAATGGCCATCCATGCCTTGGCGTGATCTCGACGGCATCCTGTTGCTCGACAAGCCGCTCGGCTTGAGTTCCAGCCAGGCCTTGCAGGCCGCGCGGCGTCTGCTCGGCGCGGCCAAGGGCGGCCATACCGGCGCGCTCGATCCGCTGGCCACCGGCCTGTTGCCGCTGTGTTTTGGCGAGGCGACCAAGCTCGCCGGCCATCTGCTCGGTGCGCGCAAGGCGTATCTGGCCGAGTGCCGGCTCGGCATCACCACCACCACCGCCGATCGCGAGGGCGAGGTGACCGCCGAGCAGTCGGTGCCGGCTTTCGATGAAGCCGTGCTGGAGGCCGCGCTGGCGAAGCTGCGCGGACGCATCATGCAGGTGCCGCCGGTTTATTCGGCGCTCAAGCAGGGCGGCGAGCCGCTCTATCGCAAGGCCCGCCGCGGCGAGACGGTGGCCGTGGCGCCGCGCGCGGTCGACATCCATCGGCTGGATCTGCTCGAACGCGCTGACGATACCTTGCGCCTGTACGTGGAATGCGGGGCCGGTACCTACATCCGCAGCCTGGCGGTCGCGCTCGGCGAGGCGCTGGGCTGCGGCGCCCATCTGGCCGGCTTGCGTCGTCTGTGGGTGGAACCTTTCACCGCGCCGGCGATGATCACGCTGGAGCGGCTTGCCGAAGCCGCCGCGCGCGGTGAGGCCGAGTCACTGCTGCAGCCCTTGGCCGCCGGCGTCGCCCACTGGCCGGCGCTGCGGCTGGATGCGAGCCTGGCCCAGGCGGTGCGGCATGGGCGGCCGCTGGTATGGCCCGGGGCGGACGATGCCCGCGGTCCGCACGCCGCCTTCGACGAGGACGGGCGGCTGCTGGCGCTGGTGGAACGACGCGCGGACGGGCGGCTCGGCATCCTGCGCGGACTGCGTCCGGCGGCCGGCTCATGAGCCTGAGCCTGAAGTCGCCCTTGTTGTGCCGCCACTGCGCTGGCTACAATACCAAAGTTGTATCCTCACCGTGAACCTGGCGGAGCTTGCGCAACTTCATCGATACGCGGTGAGGTTGCGCAAGTTCCGCATCCGTTTTTTTCAGGAAAGTCCACACATGTCGCTTACCGCAGAACAGACCGGCAAGATCATCGCCGAATATGGCCGTGTCCCCAATGACACCGGCTCCCCCGAGGTGCAGGTCGCGCTGTTGTCCGCCCGCATCGAGCATCTGACCGAGCACTTCAAGGTGCACAAGCAGGACCACCACTCCCGCCGCGGCCTGCTCAAACTGGTCAACCAGCGCAAGAGCCTGCTCGGCTACCTCAAGGCGCGCGACCCGGCACGCTATCAGAGCCTGATCGAGCGGCTCGGCCTGCGCCGCTGAAAGGCGAGCCTCGCATGTCCGCGCGATGCAGGCCGAGCCGGCATGCCACGCCAGGCATGCGCTTTGCGTGCACGCGCGTTTTTTCGACGCTGGCCGGCTGGCCTGTTTGGCATGGCCGCGCGATGCGGCGTGTGCTGTCCGCCTGCGGCGACTGCTTCTAAAAATGGGATTCCAACGTGGCGAAAGTAACCAAGTCGTTCCAGTACGGTAAGCACCAGGTGACGCTGGAGACGGGCGAGATCGCCCGCCAGGCGTCCGGTGCCGTCATGGTCAGCATGGGCGGCACCGTCGTGCTGGTCACCGTGGTGGCCGCTCCCCGTGCCCGCGAGGGCCAGGATTTCTTCCCGCTCACGGTCGACTACGTGGAGAAGTTCTATTCGGCCGGGCGCATCCCGGGCGGCTTCTTCAAGCGCGAGGGCCGGCCGACGGAGAAGGAAACCTTGACCTCGCGGCTGATCGACCGTCCGATCCGGCCGCTGTTTCCCGAGGAATTCCGCAACGAAGTCCAGGTGATCGCGCAGCTCATCTCGCTCGATCCCGAGGTCGACGGCGACATTCCGGCCATGCTCGGCGCCTCCGCGGCGCTGACGCTGTCGGGCGTGCCCTTCCAGGGTCCGATCGCCGCCGCGCGGGTGGGCTACGTGGGTGGCGAATATGTGCTGAATCCGGGCGCCAGCGAGCTCAAGACCTCGGGCCTGGACCTCGTCGTCGCCGGTACCGCCAGCGCGGTGCTGATGGTCGAGTCCGAGGCCAAGCTGCTTTCCGAGGAGGTCATGCTGGGCGCGGTGATGTTCGGTCATCGCCAGCTGCAGACCGCGATCGAGGCGATCCGCAGCTTCGCCGACGAGGCCGGCCGCAAGACCTTCCACTGGGAGCCGGTGCCGCGCGACGAGTCGCTCTACGCCGACATCCGCAGCGTGCTCGGCGACCGGCTGGTCAAGGCGTTCGCCATCCGCGACAAGCTCGAGCGCCGTGACGCGATCGCCAGGCTCAAGGCCGACGTCAAGGCCGGCATCGCCGAGACCGCGGCCTCGCGCGGCTGGTCCGACCAGGACATCGAGACGGCCTTCGCCGAGATCGAATACCGCACCCTGCGCGACGGCGTGCTCAAGGACAAGACGCGCATCGACGGCCGTCGGCTCGACGAGATCCGGCCGATCACGGCGCGGGTCGGCGTGCTGCCGCGCACGCATGGTTCCTCGCTGTTCACCCGCGGCGAGACGCAGGCGCTGGTGGTGGCCACGCTCGGCACCACGCGTGATGCGCAGATCATCGACGCGCCCGAGGGTGAGTCCAAGGACACCTTCCTGTTCCACTACAACTTCCCGCCGTTTTCGGTGGGCGAGACGGGCCGCTTCGGCGCGCCCAAGCGCCGCGAGATCGGCCACGGCCGGCTGGCCAAGCGGGGCGTGCAGGCGGTGATGCCCTCGATCGAGGAGTTCCCCTACGTGCTGCGCGTGGTCTCGGAGATCACCGAGTCCAACGGCTCCTCCTCGATGGCCTCGGTGTGTGGCTCCTCGCTGGCGATGATGGATGCCGGCGTGCCGCTCAAGGCGCCGGTGGCCGGCATCGCCATGGGACTCATCAAGGAAGGCGACGAGTTCGTGGTGCTTTCCGACATCCTGGGCGACGAGGACCATCTGGGCGACATGGATTTCAAGGTCGCCGGTTCCGCCGACGGCATCTCCGCGCTGCAGATGGACATCAAGATCGATGGCATCACCGAGGAGATCATGAAGGTGGCGCTGGACCAGGCCAAGCGTGGCCGCCTGCACATCCTCGGCGAGATGGCCAAGGCGCTGCCGGCGCCGCGCGCCGAGATGAGCGAATACGCGCCGCGCCTGCTCACCGTCAAGATTCACCCGGACAAGATCCGCGAGGTGATCGGTAAGGGCGGCGCGACCATCCGCTCGATCACCGAGGAGACCGGCACCACCATCGACATCAGCGACGATGGCACCGTGGTCATCGCCTCGGTCAACCGCGCCGCCGCCGACGAGGCCAAGCGTCGCATCGAGCAGATCGTCTCCGACGTCGAGCCGGGTCGCATCTACGAGGGCAAGGTCGCCAAGCTGATGGATTTCGGCGCTTTCGTCACCATCATGCCGGGCAAGGACGGCCTGGTGCACGTGTCGCAGATTTCCAACGAGCGCGTGGAGAAGGTGTCCGACAAGCTCAAGGAAGGCGACATCGTCAAGGTCAAGGTGCTGGAAGTGGACAAGCAAGGCCGCATCCGGCTGTCCATGAAGGCGGTGAGCGAGGGCGAAGGCACCGTCTGAAGGCCTCGACGCGGCCGACGACGTGCTTGCAAAGGCCCGGCTTGCCGGGCCTTTGGCTTTCCGGACATGAGGGAAGGCGCCAGTGTGGCCGCCTTTGCGGGATAGCTCGAGGCGGGTATCGGGGCGTGCCCCGACCTGGGCATGCGGTGCGACGCTTTGAGCCCCGGACTGTCATGCGCGGTTTGCTAGGATGATGGGCAGATCCCTTTCCGGTGCCCTCGTCATGGCCGACCCGTCCAGCATGGATTTCGATGCCTACCGCAAGCTCGCCCAGCAAGCCTGGGAGACGTGGATGAAGGCGTGGCAGCCGCCGGCAGGTGCGCCGTCGGCACCGTTTGCGCCATTCATGCCTTTCCCGCCGCCGTTCGATCTCTTCGCCGGTGCCTCATCATCCGCACCGCCGCCGCCTTGGCCGCCCACGATGCCGTGGACCTGGCCGGCCGCGCCGGGCCAAGTGCCGCCCTGGTTCGCGGGTGGCGGCGCGCCTGCGCAGCCCTCGCCGGCGCCCTGGATGGCCTGGTTCGAGAGCGGCTCGGCGCCGGCCAAAGCCCGCGCCGACTATGCGCCGCTCGGCTACACGCGCGAGCGCCAGCGTGAGCAGCAGGCCTGGCTCAAGGCGGTGGAAAACTACTTCGAAGCCTTCGTGCGCCATCAGACCCTGCTGCAGCAGGTGCTGCTCGGCGCGAGCGAGCGTATGCAAAAACGCCTGGAGGAGCGCCGCGCCAGGGACGAGCCGCCCGCTTCCCAGCGGGCGCTCTACGACCTCTGGGTCGATGCCTATGAGGACGCCTACGCCGAACTCGCGCTGTCCGAAGAGTTCCGGGCCACCAGTGGGGCGCTCGCCAACGCGGAGATGCGGCTGCGCAAGCTGCAGGTCAGGCAGATGGAGCGGCTGTGCCGCGAGCTGGGCATCCCCATGCGCAGCGAGGTGGACACCATCGGCCGCCGGCTGCAGGAAGTCCGTCGTGCCGTGGCCGCACTGGAGCGTGCCCAGGCGCAGCGTCGGGACGAGGATCGGGCGCCTGTCGCGCCGGGGCGCGCCGAGGCGGAAGCTGCCGTCGCCACGGGCGAGGCCGAACGGCCGCAACCCGTGCTCGCTGCGGCGACCCTGCCGGAAAAAGGGGCGCGCAAGGCGCGCGGCGGCTCGCGGGCCAAGTGAGGACGAGCGATGAACACGCCACTGCCCTTTGCCTTCGATCCGCTCGCCGTCGCGCAGGAAATGGCCGCCTTCCAGCGCAAGCTCGCCGCCGGCCTGCAGACGCTGCGCGGTCTGCCGGAACCCGAATACGCCAATACGCCGCGCGAGGTGGTCTACCGCGAGGACAAGCTCACCCTGTGGCACATGTTGGGCGAGCGCGCGCCGACGGCGAAGACGCCCACGTTGATCGTCTATGCGCTGGTCAACACGGTGTGGATGACCGACCTGCAGCCGGACCGCTCGCTGGTGCGCAACCTGCTTGCGCAGGGCGAGGACGTCTACCTCATCGACTGGGGTTATCCGGATGGTGCCGATCGCTGGTTGACCCTGGACGATTACTTGAACGGCTATCTGGACCGCTGCGTGGATGCGATCCTCCGCCGCCACGGCGTGGCATCGGTCAACCTGCTCGGCATCTGCCAGGGCGGCACTTTCTCGCTGTGCTACAGCGCGATGCACCCGGACAAAGTGGCCCGTCTGGTGACCATGGTGACGCCGGTGGACTTCCGCACGCCGGACAACACGCTCTCCCACTGGGCGCAGGACATCGACGTCGATCTCATGGTCGATGCGCTGGGCAACATCCCGGCCGAGCTGATGAATGGCGTCTACCTGATGCTGAAACCGCTGCGGCTCACCCAGCAGAAATACGTGGCGATGGTCGACATCCTGGACGACCCCAAGGCGCTGGAGGATTTCCTGCGCATGGAGCGCTGGATCTTCGATTCGCCCGACCTTGCCGGCGAGGCCTTCCGCGAATTCATCAAGGGCTTCTACCAGGAGAACCGGCTGGTCAAGGGCGGTCTCGAGATCGGCGGACATCCGGTGGCGCTTCAGGCCATCGACCAGCCAGTGCTCAACATCTATGCCGAACAGGATCATCTGGTGCCGCCGGAGGCCTCGCGGGCGCTGGGGCGGCTGATCGGCAGCCGTGATTACACCGAGCTCGCCTTCAAGGGCGGTCACATCGGCATCTACGTCTCCGGCCGCGCACAGCGCGAGGTGGCGCCGGCCATCCATCGCTGGTTGCACGAACGCGGCGGCTGATGCCTGCCGCGACCGCGGCCGCGGGATGGCGGCATGCTAGGCTAGGCGGTCTTTTCGCCGCTTCATCGCCACATGGCTGAGTCTGCGCAAGTTTCCCATCCCCATGACCGCGTGCGCGCCCTCGCCTGGCAGGGCGACCGGCTGGCGCTGCTCGACCAGCGCCTGCTGCCGCTCGAGGAACGCTGGATCGAATGCACCAGCGCCGCCGCCGTGACGTCCGCGATCCGCGACCTCGTCGTCCGCGGTGCGCCGGCGATCGGCATCGCCGCCGCCTGGGGCGTGGTGCTGGCAGCGCGGGCCGGCGAGCCGCTGGAGGCGGCGCTCGCCATGTTGCGTGCGGCACGGCCTACCGCGGTCAATTTGATGTGGGCGCTCGATCGCATGCAGACGCGGATCGCGGCCGGTGCCGATGCCGACGCGCTGGCGCTGGAGGCGCGGGCGATCCAGGACGAGGATCTGGCTGCCAACCGACGCATGGGCGAGCTTGGCGCGGCGCTGATCGCGCCGGGTTCGGGCGTACTCACCCATTGCAATACCGGCTCGCTGGCCACCGCCGGTTTCGGTACGGCGCTCGGCGTGATCCGTGCGGGGGTGGCGGCCGGGCGGATCACACAGGTCCATGCGACCGAGACCCGGCCCTGGCAGCAGGGCGCGCGGCTGACCATGTACGAGCTGGTGCGCGATCGCATCCCCGCGCGGCTCATCGCCGACTCGGCGGCCGCGCATCTCATGCGCACCGGCGCGGTGCAGTGGGTGATCGTCGGTGCCGACCGCATCGCCGCCAACGGCGACACCGCCAACAAGATCGGCACCTATCAGCTGGCCATCGCCGCCCGCCACCACGGCGTGAAGTTCATGGTGGTGGCGCCCTCGTCCACGGTGGATCTGGCCACGCCCGAGGGCGCGGCGATCGAGATCGAGGAGCGCGCGCCGGAGGAACTGCTGTCCATCGCCGGCCGGCGCACCGTGGTCGAGAGCGCGCAGGCGTGGAATCCGGTCTTCGACGTGACGCCGGCGGCGTTGATCGATGTCCTGGTCACGGAACGCGGCGTGGTCGCCGGTCCGGACCGGGCGGCGCTGGGGGCGCTCTTCGGCCAATGAGGTGGGGTCGCGAGGTCACCCTGTTCGCCGTCGGCGGGGTACTGGGCCTGATCGTCGATGCCGGCGGCGTGCAGCTGCTGGTCGCCTTGGCCGGCTGCAATCCGTATCTGGCGCGCATTCCCTCGTTCCTGGTCGCGGCCACGGTGACCTGGTGGTGGAACCGCCGGCATACCTTCGCCGGACGCACCAGCGGCCGGCCGGCCTATCAGGAATGGCTGCACTGGATGGGCCTCATGAGCTTCGGTGCCGTGGTCAACTATGCGACCTACGCGGCGCTCCTGACCTGGTTCCAGCCCCTGCATCGCTGGCCGGCGCTGGCCACCGCCGGCGGTTCGGTGGCGGCGGCGGCAGTCAACTTCGCCACCGCCCGCGTGCTGCTTTTCAAGAAGTCGCATCATCACGCTTAACTTCTTGATTTGAAAAGGCGATAGCAGGTTTTTTTAGGCGCCTTGTGGTAGACTTGGACGTTTTCCGTTCCGGGACGCGGCGCGCACCCCATGGTGCGCCGTGGCCTCTCGTTTTCGTCTACGTTCCAGGGAAGCCCGATGGCCGAGCTCGCCAGAGAAATCATCCGCGTCAACATCGAAGACGAGATGCGCCAGAGCTATCTCGATTACGCCATGAGCGTGATCGTGGGCCGGGCGCTGCCCGACGTGCGCGACGGCTTGAAGCCCGTGCACCGGCGCGTGCTGTTCGCGATGAACGAACTCGGCAATGCCTGGAACAAGCCGTACAAGAAGTCGGCCCGCGTGGTCGGCGATGTCATCGGTAAATACCATCCGCACGGCGATGCCTCGGTCTACGACGCGATCGTGCGCATGGCGCAGCCGTTCTCGCTGCGCTACATGCTGATCGACGGCCAGGGCAACTTCGGTTCGGTCGACGGCGACAACGCCGCGGCGATGCGCTACACCGAGGTGCGCATGGCCCGGCTCACCCACGAGCTCCTGGCCGACATCGACAAGGAAACCGTCGACTTCGGGCCCAACTACGACGAAAGCGAGCAGGAGCCGCTGGTCCTGCCCACGCGCGTGCCCAACCTGCTGATCAACGGTTCGGCCGGCATCGCGGTGGGCATGGCCACCAACATCCCGCCGCACAACCTCAGCGAGGTGATCGCCGCGACCATCGCGCTGATCGACGATCCCTCGCTCGGCGTCGACGAGCTCATGCAGTACATCCCGGGGCCGGATTTCCCGACCGCGGGCATCATCAACGGCTCGGCCGGCATCGTCGAGGCCTACCGCACCGGTCGCGGCCGCGTGCTCGTGCGCGCGCGGGCGCGGATCGAGACCGAGGCCAACGGCCGCGAGACCATCATCGTCACCGAGCTGCCCTATCAGGTGAACAAGGCGCGGCTGATCGAGAAGATCGCCGAGCTGGTCAAGGAAAAGAAGGTCGAGGGCATCGCCGAACTGCGCGACGAATCCGACAAGGACGGCATGCGCGTCGTGATCGAGCTGCGCCGCGATGCGATGGGCGACGTGGTGCTCAACAACCTGTTCCAGCAGACCCAGCTGCAGGTCACCTTCGGCGTCAACATGGTCGCGCTGGTCGACGGTCAGCCGCGCCTGCTCAACCTCAAGGAGGTGCTGGAGGCGTTCATCCGCCACCGCCGCGAGGTGGTCACCCGGCGCACCATCTTCGAGCTGCGCAAGGCGCGGGCCCGCGCGCACATCCTGGAAGGCCTCACCGTCGCGCTCGCCAACATCGATGCGATGATCGAGCTCATCCGCAGCTCGGCCTCGCCGCAGGAGGCGCGCGAGCGCATGCTGGCGCGCAAGTGGCAGCCGGGCATGGTCGCCAGCCTGCTCGCCGCCGCCGGCGCCGAGGCCTCGCGTCCGGAGGACATGGACCCGCGCGACGGCCTGAAGGACGACGGCTACCAGCTCTCCGACATCCAGGCGCAGGAAATCCTGGCCATGCGCCTGCACCGCCTGACCGGGCTCGAGCAGGAAAAGCTCTCCGACGAATACCGTCAGATCCTGGACACCATCCGCGGCCTGATCGAGATCCTGGAAAAGCCGGACGTGCTGCTCAAGGTCATCCGCGAGGAGCTGGAAACCATCCGCGCCGAATACGGCGATGCGCGCCGCACCGAGATCCAGGCCTCGCAGGAGGATCTGGACGTGCTCGACCTGATCGCGCCCGAGGACGTCGTCGTCACGCTTTCGCATGCCGGCTACATCAAACGCCAGCCGGTCAGCACCTATCGCGCGCAGCGTCGCGGTGGCAAGGGCCGTTCGGCCTCGGCGCTCAAGGAGGAGGACTTCGTCCAGCAGTTGTGGGTGGTCAATACCCACGACACCCTGCTCACCTTCACCAGCACCGGGCGGGTGTACTGGCTCAAGGTCTACCAGATGCCCGAGTCCGGGCCGAACACACGCGGCAAGCCGATCGTCAATCTGCTGCCCTTGGCCGAGGGCGAGCAGGTGCAGGCGGTATTGCCGGTGCGCGACTATCCCGATGACCGCTACGTGCTGTTCGCCACCCGCCAGGGCACGGTCAAGAAGACGCCGCTCAGCGAATTCGCCTTCCAGCTGCAGAAGGGCAAGATTGCCATCCATCTGGACGAGGGCGATGCGCTGGTCAATGTCGCCCTGACCGACGGCAACAGCGACGTGCTGCTGTTCGCTTCCAATGGCAAAGCCGTGCGCTTCGACGAGAGCGAAGTCCGCGCGATGGGCCGCACCGCCACCGGCGTGCGCGGCATGCGCCTGGCCGACGGCGCCGAGGTCGTCTCGCTGATCGTCGCCCGCGAAGGCGACATCCTCACCGCCACCGCGCGCGGCTACGGCAAGCGCACGGCGCTGGCGGAGTTCCCGAAGAAGGGTCGCGGCACCCAGGGCGTGATCGCCATCCAGTGTTCCGAGCGCAACGGCCCGCTGGTCGCCGCGGTGCAGGCGACAGCCGAACAGGAGCTCATGCTGATCTCCAACCAAGGCACGCTGGTGCGCACGCGGGTGGCCGAGGTTCCGCTCCTGGGCCGCAACACACAGGGCGTCACCCTGATCCGGCTGCCGGCGGATGAGGCCCTGGTCGGCGCGGTCTGCCTGGCAGCCGACGAGGAGGAAGCGGTGGCCGGCGCCGAAGATGCCATGGGAGCGGACGGCGACGATTCGGCCGACTGAGTCCTGGCCGGCCGGGTGCGGCATACGCGCATCTTGAACCGGGCGAGGACGTCCCTACTTGGGAGAACAGAGCGGCAGCGTCCGCACCCCAAGACGTAAGGAGACAAAGCCATGAATGCCAGCCGTTACAACCTGTGGAACCCCGGCAGCCTGTTGCCGGATGAATTGCGCCAGGCCTTCGACCGTTTCTTCCAGCAGCAGGAAGAAAGTGACGGTTCCAACGTGGTGACCAGCCAGTGGACGCCGCGGGTGGACATCAAGGAAGAGGACAAGCGCTTCGTGATCTATGCCGACATCCCCGGCGTCGATCCGGCGAACATCGAGGTCAGCATGGAGAAGGGCGTCCTCACCATCAAGGGCGAGCGCACCCTCGAGAACCGCGAACAGAACGGGCGTTTCACGCGCCTGGAGCGGGCCCACGGCGTGTTCTATCGCCGCTTCGCGCTGCCCGACAGCGCCGACCCTGAGGGCATCACCGCGACCGGCAAGCACGGCGTGCTGGAGATCGTCATTCCCAAGCGCGCCGAGACCACGCCGCGTCGCATCACGATCCAGACCGAGAAGTAATCGCACCGCCCGCGTCAGGGCACAAGGGTCGGCCCACGGCGGAGGGATGAACCGCCGTGGGCCGCTGTTTTGATGAGGCAAACGTCGGGAGTGGCCGTGGAATTCAAAGACTATTACGAGATCCTGGGCGTCAAGCCCGACGCCAGCGATGCCGAGATCAAGGCGGCCTACCGCAAGCTGGCGCGCAAATACCATCCGGACAAGAACAAGGAGCCGGGTGCGGAGGAGAAATTCAAGGCCATCAACGAGGCCCACGAGGTACTGCACGATCCGGAAAAGCGCCGCGCCTACGACGAGCTGCGCGCTGGCGGTTACCGCGGCGGCGAACAGTTCCGGCCGCCGCCGGGCTGGGGACAGGGCCGCCAGGGCTTCGATTTCGACATCGGCGATGGCGATTTCAGCGATTTCTTCGAGAGCCTGTTCGGCCGCTCCGCCGGCGCTCGCACGCAGACTCGCGCGCGGCGCGGGCGTGACGTGCGCGCCAAGGTGCAGATCGACCTGTCGACCGCCTTCAGCGGCGGCAACACCCGGCTTGCCTTGAACGACGGCAGCGGCCGCGAGCGCGTGCTCGACGTGCGCATCCCGGCCGGCATCCAGCCCGGACAGGTGATCCGGCTGGCCGGCCAGGGACAGCCAGGCGCCGGCGGCGGCCCGGCCGGCGACCTGTTGTTGGAGGTGGAGATCCGTCCCGATCCGCGCTTCCGGCTGGAAGGCCGCGACGTGTACTACGTGCTGCCCGTGGCGCCCTGGGAGGCTGCCCTGGGCGCCACGGTCAAGGTTCCCACGCTGGCCGGAACCGTCGACCTGCGCATTCCGGCCGGCTCGCAGAGCGGTCGCAAGTTGCGCCTCAAAGGGCGCGGCATGCCGGGCCCGACACCGGGGGACCAGTTCGTCGAGCTGTCGATCCGCACGCCGGCGCCCGGCACCGAGCGGCAACGCCAGGCCTACGAGGCCCTGCGCGACGCCTTTCCGGGCTACGACCCGCGCGCCTGAGCCCGGGTCGTTTGCCGGATGGGGAGGGAACACGTGCCGCGCGGTTGGCGCCGGGTCGTTCGATCCGCGCCTGGCGTCCAGTGCCGTCGATGGATCGGCGCCTGTGCGTCAACCCGCTACGCCGGGCGTCGCGGTTGCGTTCCGCCGTCAACAAGCGCCGTGGCCGGTGCCGAAGACCAAGCGCGGGGTGGCGTGGGATGCGGCCATTCCCGCGGCCCCGCGGGCCTGGATCGCCGGCCTAACGGCGCAGCCGGCCGCAAGCGCTTTTAGGCCGGCAGCAGGGGCTGCAGCGCGGACACCAGCTCGTCCTCGCGGACCGGCTTGGTGACGTAGGCACGGGCGCCCTGGCGCATGCCCCAGACCTTGTCGGTCTCCTGGTCCTTGGTGGTGACCAGCACGACCGGGATGTGCGCGGTCTCCGGCGTCTTGCTGATCGTGCGCGTGGCCTGGAAGCCGTTGAGGTTGGGCATGACCACGTCCATCAGGATAAGGTCGGGCAGCTCGCGTCGGGCGATCTCGACGCCGGCGGCACCGTCCTCGGCGGTCAGCACCTCGTGACCGAGTTTCTCGACGATGCGCTTCAGGCCCAGCAGCTGGGACGGTGAATCGTCGACGATCAGAATGCGCGCCATGCGGTGTTCCCCTGGTGGATGGGCGATTCTATGCCGCATCGTCCGGGGCTTCCAAGGGTCAGCCGGCCGGGTCGAGGCGGACGACGGTGCGGCCGAAGGATTCCCCGGCGAGCATGCGCTCGAACACCTGCGGCAGTTCCTCCAGGGTCACCTCG
Source organism: Aerosticca soli (assembly GCF_003967035.1). Classification (GTDB taxonomy): domain Bacteria; phylum Pseudomonadota; class Gammaproteobacteria; order Xanthomonadales; family Rhodanobacteraceae; genus Aerosticca; species Aerosticca soli. The sequence goes on from NZ_AP018560.1 coordinate 677,265, forward strand.
CGGGTGACAATGCGGTCCAGGTGCCGCGGCTTCCATGCGCCGGCGAGTTTCTCCCAGATCCGTTCGCGCAGATCGCGCGGGGTGCCGCCGGAGGCGACGCCGAGCAGGTTGACGCCGCGGATGATGAACGGGATGACCGTGCTCTTGAAGTCGATGCCGCCGGCATTGCCGCACACGGCGAGGTTGCCGTAAGGGGCGATCTGCGGCAACAGGCCGGCGAGCATGGCGCCGCCGACGTTGTCCAGCGCGCCGCCGAAGCGGACCGATTCCAGCGGCTTGCCGCCGAAAGCGAGCGCATGGCGGTCGAGGCAGCGGGCGGCGCCGAGCGAGGCCAGAAAATCGAAGTGATCGGCCTTGCCGCTGATGGCATGCACCTCGTAGCCGGCGCGGCTGAAGATGTCGATCGCCAATTGCCCCACGCCGCCGCTCGCGCCGGTCACCGCCAGCGGTCCCAGGGCGGGATGCTGGCGGTTGGTTTCCATCTGCATGAGGGCGAGTGCGGCGGTGAAGCCGGCGGTGCCGAGTGCCATGCTCTCGCGCAGGGTGAGCCCCGGCGGCAGCGGGATCGTCCAGCGCGATTCCAGCCGCACGTACTCGGCATAGCCGCCGTCGCGCGTCTCGGAGAGCTCGCAGCCGGTGCACAGCACCGCATCGCCTTCCTTGAAGGTGGGATCGGTGGAGGCGACGACGTGGCCGGCGACGTCGATGCCGCCGTTGAGCGGGAAGCGGCGCAGGATCTTGCCCTTGCCGGTGCCGGCCAGCGCGTCCTTGTAGTTCACCGAGGACCAGGCTGCCTTGACCAGTACCTCCCCGGGCGACAGCGCATCGACGCTTAAGTTTTCGATGCCGGCCCGATAGCCGGCTTCGTCGTTGTGGATGCGGAAGGCACGGAAAGGCGGGATCGTGGCCATGGCGAAGGTCCTCGCGGGGCGGTCGAAGGGGGGCGTGTGCAGCGAGCGGCGCGGCGCTAAGGATCCACGCTGTGCGGGTCGACGTCGAGTGCCGTCGGGCGGCTGCGGTAGGCGGCCATCCACGCGAAAAGCGCCTCGACATCGTCACCGAACCACAGTGCCTCGCGCTGCTCGGCACGGACGAAGCCTTCGGCCACCATGTGCTCGACCATCGTCCGCAGCGGCCGGTAATAGCCGCGCGTCTCCAGGAAGGCGCAGGGCCGGTCGTGCAGGCCGAGCTGCACCCATGTCAGCATTTCGAACATCTCGTCCAGCGTGCCGAAGCCGCCGGGCAGGGCGACGAAGGCGTCGGCCAGCTCGAACATGCGCCGCTTGCGCTGGTGCATGGTGTCCACCTCGACGAGCTCGCTGAGCCCGCGGTGGGCGACCTCGCGCTCGATGAGCGTGCGCGGGATTACCCCGACCGCGCGGCCGCCGCCGGCGAGCACCGCATCGGCGAGTATGCCCATGAGCCCCACCCGGCCGCCGCCGTAGACCAGGGTGATGCCGCGCCGGGCCAGCGTGTCGCCGAGGCCGCGGGCGAGCGCCACATAGTCCGGATGCTGGCCGGTACGGGCGCCGCAATAAACGCAAAGGGCGGTGGGTTGAGGCATGCGCAGGTCGGCTCCGACGTACGGACCGTCATCCCGGGTGCAGGCCCGGAAAGGCACGGCCGGAAAAAGTCACGGCCGCGCATGTTTCCATTCGCGGGCCGTCTGCAGGACGGGGCCAGGCACCCCGCGTCATCCTTCCGGCCGACGCGGGGTGCACCCGTCCCGATTCAGTTGCCCTTGTGGATGGCGCGCTTGTCGACCGCGAGCGCGGCTTCGTGCACGGCCTCCGACAGGGTCGGATGCGCGTGCACGATGCGGGCCAGATCCTCGGCGCAACCCTTGAACTCCATCGCCACCACGCATTCGGCGATGAGCTCGGACACGCCCGGGCCCACCATGTGCACGCCGAGGATGCGGTCGGTCTCGGCATGGGCCAGCATCTTCACCTGGCCCACCGCCTCGTTCATCGCCACCGCGCGCCCGATGGCGGCGAACGGGAAGGTGCCGACCTTGTAGGGCACGCCTTCCTCCTTGAGCTGTTTCTCGGTCTTGCCGACCCAGGCGATTTCCGGCTCGGTGTAGATCACCCAGGGCATGGTGTCGTAGGCCACGTGACCGGCCTTGCCGGCGATCCATTCGGCTACCGCGATGCCTTCCTCGAAGCCCTTGTGCGCCAACATCGGGCCGCGTACCGCGTCGCCCACCGCCCACACGCCGTCAACGCCGGTGTGGCAGTGCTCGTCCACCGCGATGCGGCCACGCTCGTCGAGCCGGACGCCGCAGTCTTCGGCGAGCAGGCCTTCGGTATAGGCGCGCCGGCCCACCGCCACCAGCAGCTTGTCGACGGTGAACACGTGCTCGCCCTCGCCGTCGACATAGGTGACCTCGACCTCCTCGCCGCGCACCTCGGCCTTGGCGACCTTGGCGCCGAGCTTGATGGCCAGCCCCTGTTTGCCGAATTCCTTGAGCGCGATCCGGGCGATGTCGGCATCGGCCGCGCCGAGGAACTCGGGCAGCGCCTCCAGGATGGTGACCTCGGCGCCGAGCCGGCGCCAGACGCTGCCGAGTTCGAGGCCGATCACGCCGGCGCCGATCACGCCCAGGCGCTTGGGCACCGCGGTGAGGTCCAGCGCGCCGGCATTGTCGATGATGTGCTTGCCGTCGAAGCGCGCGAACGGCAGCTCGATCGGCACCGAGCCCGAGGCGAGCACCACGTTGGTCGCGGTGATGATCTCGCGGCTGCCGTCGTGGCCACTGATCTCCACGCGGTTGCCCTTGAGCAGCCGGCCCTTGCCGAAATAGCTGGTGATCTTGTTGGCCTTGAACAGCTGCGCGACGCCGCCGGTGAACTGCTTGACGATCTTGTCCTTGCGGCCGATGAAGGCGGCCATGTCCACGCGCGGGTTGTCCACGTGGATGCCGTGCACCGGCAGGTTGTGGGTGAGCCCGTAGAACTGCTTGGACGAGTCGAGCAGCGCCTTGGACGGGATGCAGCCGACGTTGAGACAGGTGCCGCCGAGCGCCTGCTTGCCATCCTTGCCGACGAAGGCGTCCACGCAGGCGGTCTTGAGGCCGAGCTGCGCGGCGCGGATGGCGGCGTGATACCCCGCCGGACCGCCGCCGATGACGATGACGTCGAATTTGTCGCTCATTTCATTCGCTCTCGGGAAGGGAGTGGAGAGTGGGCACCGGCAGCGGGCGGGCTCGTGGGACGGGGCCCATCACCCGGTTGCCGATGCCCGTGCCGCCGGCTTACAGGCCGAGCAGCATGCGCTGCGGGTTCTCGAGCTGGTTCTTGATGTCGACCAGGAACAGCACCGCGTCCTTGCCGTCGATGATGCGATGGTCGTAGGACAGCGCGATGTACATCATCGGCGCGATCACCACCTGGCCGTCCACCGCGGCCGGACGCTCCTTGATCGCGTGCATGCCGAGGATGGCGCTCTGCGGCGGGTTGACGATCGGCGTGGACATCAGCGAGCCGAAGGTGCCGCCGTTGGTGATGGTGAAGGTGCCGCCCTGCAGGTCCTCCAAGGTCAGCTTGCCCTCGCGGGCCTTCTTGGCGTACTCGGCGATGCCCTTCTCGATCTCGGCGAAGCTCATGTCCTGGGCGTCGCGCAGCACCGGCGTGACCAGGCCCTTGTCGGTGGCCACCGCGATCGAGATGTCCTGGTAGCCGTGATAGATGATGTCGTTGCCGTCCACCGAGGCGTTGACGATCGGGTGGCGCTTGAGCGCCTCGGCGGTGGCCTTGACGAAGAAGCTCATGAAGCCGAGCTTGATGCCGTGCGTCTTTTCGAACGATTCGCCCAGGCTCTTGCGCAGCTTCACCACTTCGGCCAGGTTGACCTCGTTGAACGAAGTCAGCATGGCGATCGAGTTCTTCGACTGCATCAGGCGCTCGGCGATGCGCGCGCGGATGCGCGTCATCGGCACGCGTTCCTCCGGCCGCGCGCCCGGCGTGGCGGCGGCAGGCTGTGCCGGCGCGGACGGCTTGGCGGTGGCGGCCTTGACCACGTCCTCCTTGGTCACCCGACCGCCGCGACCGGTGCCGGTGATGGCCGAGGTATCGACATGGGCCTCCTCGGCGACCCGGCGTGCGGCCGGCGACAGGGTGTCGTCCGCGGACTTGGCCGGCGCGCCCGGCGTGGACGCCGGGGCTTGCGCTGGTGCCGGCGCGGGCGCCTTGGCCTCGCTCTTGGCCGCCGGGGCGGGCGCGGCCGCGGCGGCGCCTTCCTCGATCACCGCGATCACCTGCTGGCTGGTCACGGTGTCGCCGGGCTTGAACTTGATTTCCTTGAGCACGCCGTCGACCGGCGAGGGCACTTCGAGCACCACCTTGTCGGTTTCGAGGTCGACCAGGTTCTCATCGCGCCTGACCGCGTCGCCGGCCTGCTTGTGCCAGGTGGCGATGGTGGCGTCGGAGACGGATTCGGGCAGGACGGGGACTTTGACTTCGATGGACATGGCGGTTCCTTAAAGTGGGTGCGCTCATCCCTGAACGCCGAAGTCGAAAAGCGGCCATCCGTGGCCACGCTGTTCAGGAAATCTGCTTATTCCGCGGACTCGTCGGCCCCGATCGGCGCTGCCAGTGCCTGCTCGACCAGGGCGGCCTGTTCGGCGACGTGGGTGTTGAAATGGCCCGCCGCCGGTGCCGGCGAGCGCGCGCGGCCGGCGTAGGAGAGGCTGCGCTTGGCACCGACGCAGGCCTGCAGGTGATGGCGGATCTGGAACCAGGCGCCCTGGTTCATCGGTTCCTCCTGACACCACACCACTTCCTTGGCGGCCGGATACTTGTCGAGCTCGGCGATGACCTCCGGGCGCGGGAACGGATAGAGCTGCTCCACGCGGACCAGCGCCACATCCTCGATGCCGCGCTTGTCGGCTTCCTCGAGCAGGTCGTAATAGACCTTGCCGGCGCACAGCACCACGCGCTTGATCTGCTTGGCCGAAAACGGGCGATGCTCGCCGATCACGTGCTGGAAGCCACCGGAGGCGAGCTCGTCCAGCGAAGACACCGCCAGCTTGTGCCGCAGCAGCGACTTGGGCGTCATCACGATCAGGGGCTTGCGCACCGCGCGCAGCATCTGCCGGCGGATCATGTGGAAGGCCTGCGCCGGGGTGGTCGGTACGCACACCTGCATGTTGTCCAGCGCGCACAGCTGCAGATAGCGCTCCAGCCGCGCCGAGGAATGCTCGGGACCCTGGCCCTCGTAGCCGTGCGGCAGGAACAGCACCAGCCCGCACAGGCGGTCCCACTTGGCCTCGCCGGAGCTGATGAACTGGTCGATCACCACCTGCGCGCCGTTGGCGAAGTCGCCGAACTGGCCCTCCCAGATGGTCAGCGTGTACGGGTCGGTGGTGGCGTGGCCATATTCGAAGGCCATCACCGCCTCCTCGCTGAGCAGCGAGTCGATCACCTCCACCGAGGCGTTGGCGCGCACGTTGCCGAGCGGCAGGTAGGTGTGATCGTCGGTCTGGTCGTGCAGCACCGCATGGCGGTGGAAGAAGGTGCCGCGGCCGACATCCTGGCCGACCAGCCGCAGATCGTAGTCCTGGTCGATCAGGCTGGCGTAGGCGAGGTTTTCGGCAAAACCCCAGTCGCCGGGCAGCTCGCCGGCGGCCATCTTGCGGCGGTCGTCGTAGATCTTGGCCACGCGCGGATGCAGAGTGAGGTCGGCGGGCAGGGTGAGGATCCTGTGCGCGAGCTCGACCAGCCGGCTCTTGGCGATGCCGGTGTCCACCGGGGTGGACAGCTTGCCGCCGATGAAGCGTGTCCAGTCGATCTGGATGTCCTTGGGTAGATCCGGTACGAGCTCGGTCATCGGCGCGCCGGCCTCGAGCCGCGCGCGGTAGTCGTCGAAGCGCTGCTGCGCCTCGCCCTCGGCCAGCACGCCCTCCTTCACCAGCCGCTGCGCGTACAGCTCGCGCGCGGTCGGGCGCTTCTTGATGATCTGGTACATCACCGGCTGGGTGGCCGCGGGCTCGTCCGCCTCGTTGTGGCCGTGGCGGCGATAGCAGACCAGGTCGATCACCACGTCCTTGCGGAAGGTCTTGCGGAACTCGTAGGCCAGCCGGGTGACCTGGATCACCGCCTCCGGATCGTCGCCGTTCACGTGGAACACCGGCGCGTTGACCATCTTGGCGATGTCGGTGCAGTACAGCGTGGAGCGCGCGTCCTGCGGGTTGGAGGTGGTGAAGCCGATCTGGTTGTTGACCACGATGTGCAGCGTGCCGCCGATGCGGAAGCCGCGCGCCTGCGACATGTTGAACAGCTCCATGTTGACGCCCTGGCCGGCCAGCGCGGCGTCGCCGTGGATCAGCACCGCCAGCGACTGGCGGCGCTCGGTGTCGCGGCGGCGCGTCTGGCGCGCGTGCACGGAACCGGCGACCACCGGGTTGACGATCTCCAGGTGCGAGGGGTTGAACGCCAGCGCGACGTGCACGCCGCCCCTGGGCGTCTTGACGTCGGCGGAGAAGCCCATGTGGTACTTGACGTCGCCGGAATGGGCCGGGTCGTCGGGATGCTCGAAGCGGCCCTCGAACTCGTCGAACAGCGTCTTCGGCGGCTTGCCGAGGATGTTGACCAGCACGTTGAGCCGGCCGCGGTGGGCCATGCCGATCACCACTTCCTTGACGCCGTTGTCGCCGGCCGCGCGCACCACCTCGTCCACCAGCGGGATCAGGCTGTCGCCGCCTTCCAGCGAAAAGCGCTTCTGGCCGACGTACTTGGTGTGCAGGTAGCGCTCCAGCCCTTCGGCGGCGGTGAGCCCGTCGAACACGTGGCGCTTGCCGTCCGCATCCAGACCGGCCTCGCCGTTGGCCTGCTCGAGCCGGGTGTAGATCCAGCTGCGCTGCAGATGGTCGCTGATGTACATGAACTCGGCGCCGATGGTGCCGGTGTAGGTTTTCTTGAGCCGCGCCAGCAGTTCACGCAGCTTCAGCCGCTGGCCGCCGCCGGCGTAGGTGCCGCAGTCGAACTCGGTGTCGAGATCGGCTTCCGACAGGCCGTGGAAGGCGAGGCCGAGATCGGGCGCCTCCATCTTCTGTTGCAGGCCGAGCGGGTCGAGATCGGCGGCCAGATGCCCGCGCGAACGGTAGGCGGTGAGCAGGCGCAGCACGCCGGCCTGCTTGCGCGCGTGGGCATCGTCGAGCGGCGCGGCGGCGACGCGTCGCTGCCTTTGCGCGGCCTCGATGCGTGCGATCACGGCGCTGTGGGCGGTGTCGCCGGCCTCGCGGCCCTTGAGCGTCTGGAAGTAGCTCGCCCATGCGTCCGCCACCGAGGAGGGATCGGCAAGCCAGGATTCGTACAGGGATTCGATGTAATCGGCGTTGTCGCCGGCCAGCTGGGAGGATGCGGAAAATTCGCGGATCAGGTTCGTGCTCACGTCACCACCGGCAGGGGAAGGGGAGACTCGCAAGGGCGCCGCCAGAGCGGCCGGCGGGCCGGGAAACTTGCCGATTATAAGCCCCCTGCCTGCGGCGTCGCGACAGCCGGGCGCGCGCGGCGCTCACAGGTCGAGCGCGCGCAGCACGCCCGCGGGTCGCGCGCGTTGCCAGCCGGCCTCGAATTGGCGCAGATAGGGTGCCTGGGCCGCAGGGTCGCCGAACCCGGCGCGACCCTGCGGCCGTTCGGCCAGCGGCTGGAACAGCCAGCCACCGGTGTCGGCGAGCAGGTATGCCGAAGGGCAGGCCAGCTCGGTCTCATCCACCGGCACGCGCACTTCGATCAGGCTGGGCAGACGCTGGACCAGGGTGAGCAGGCGATGGCCCTCGCGCAGCATCGCCTCGGCATCGTGCACCAGCAAGCGGATGTGCGCGCCGCGACCGGCAGTGGCGATGCGGCGCAGCTCGGCCAGTTCGGCATCGGCGGCGAGCACCGTGGGCGGCAGCGCCGGCATGCGCACGGCCAGGCGCCGGCGCGCGGCCCCGAGGAGGCGCAGACGGGCGGCGGCGAGCGCCTGCGCATCGGTCAAAACCAGGCTTTCCGCCGCCGTGCTCACCGGCGTTTGCCCGGCACCAGCAGGCCTTCATTGACCAGTGCGAGCAGCACGTCGAGCGTCTCGGCCGTGGGCGGTTCGGCCAGGCGCAGCGTGCGCTCGGCACAGAGTCGCATGGCCAAGGCCGGAGGACACGGCAGCGCCAGGCCGTTGGCGAACAGCATGGCCCGTGCCGGGCTTTCGCGCACCCAGGCCAGCCGCGTCCAGGGATGGCGCAGCAGCGGCGCGCCGGCCGCCAGGCGCTCGCCGAGCCGGACGGCGGTGTACGCGCGGGCAGGCGGGGCCGGTTGCCTGGCCAGGCGATAGCGGGTGATGAAGCGGCCGAACCAGTCGCGCAGGGTGGGCTCGTCGAGGCCGGCGGCGAACGGCAGCGCGGCACGCACCCGGGCGAGCGCGGCGCGGTCGATCTCGCCGGCGGCCCTGGCCGGGGTGAGGTCGGGGTCGGCGTAGCGCTTTTCCTCGGGCAGGCGCTCGGCCAGATAGTCGGCCAGATCGCCGAGCAGCTCGGCCTGGGACGGTGCGCGCATGCCGACCGACAACGTCATGCAGGGGCCGCCGACAGCGACGCCGTCATGCGGCACGTCCGGCGGCAGATAGAGCACGTCGCCGGGTTCGAGCACCCAGGTGTGGCTGGGCGAGAAATGGACCAGCTGCTTGAGCTCGACGTCCGGGCGGAAGTCCCTGGGCGCCGCCGGGTCGGTGCTGATCGCCCAGCGCCGCCGGCCCAGCCCCTGGATCAGGAATACGTCGTACTGGTCCACGTGCGGGCCGACGCCGCCACCCGGCTCGGCGTAGGAGATCATGACGTCGTCCACACGCCAGCTCGGCAGGAAGGCAAAAGGCTCCAGCAGCTTCGCCACCTCGGCGTCCCATTTGTCCACGTCCTGTACCAGCAGCGTCCAGTTCGCATCGCCGGTGGCGGCGAAGTCGGCTTCCTCCAGCGGGCCGGTCTTGACCTGCCAGCGCCGGCGCGCCGCATCGTGCTTGATCAGCCGCGACAGCGCCCCGTCCTCGCAGGCCAGGCCGGCGAGGTCGTCCGGCGTGATCGGTGGCACGAAACCGGGAAAGGCCTGACGTATCAGCAAGGGATGCTTTTGCCAGTAATCGCGCAGGAAACGCGCAGGCGGCATGCCGAGCGGCTGGCGCGCCGAGCCGCGCACTTCGATCGGAAAAGCCGATGGTTTGCTCATGCGCGGCATTGTAGTGGTCGCAGGGCGTCGATCCGCCACATCGCGGCTGAAGCCACTCTCTCGCAGGCAGGCGTCGCTTTGCTTGCCGGCGCCATACCGTGCCGGCGCCACCGGCACATGCGGCTCGGGCATAACGACATATCAACACATCCTTTCGCGCGCCGGCGGCAGCGGCCTATGTTTGCGCACTGACGTTTGGACGTCCGGAGAGTCGAGTGAATGCTGTTGTCGCACCCGTGCTGCCGGTGACCCCGATTCCACCCGAGCGGCTGGAGCAGTTGTCGCGCGCCGTCGAAGGCCTCAGTCCGGCCCAGCTTTACTGGGTGGCGGCATGGACTGCCTCGATCGCCCAGGGACAGCGTGGCGGGCCGGTCGTGCTGCCCACGACGCCAGCGGCGGAGGCCGTCGCGGCCGACCGGCTGACGATCGTCTACGGCAGCCAGACCGGCAATGCCAAGCGGATTGCCGAGGAACTGGCCCAGCGCAGCGAGAGCGCCGGGTTGACCGTACGGCTGCTGCGCGCGGACGTCTATCCACAGCGCGAGCTGGCCAAGGAGCGCCATCTCGTCGTGGTGATCAGCACCCAGGGCGACGGCGAGCCGCCGGACGATGCGCGCGGGCTGGTGGAATTCATTGCCGGCAAGCGTGCGCCGAAGTTGCCCGGACTGAAGTTCGCCGTGCTCGGGCTGGGCGATTCGAGCTATCCGCTGTTCTGCGCGATCGGCCGTCAGCTCGATGCCCGCTTCATCGAGCTGGGCGCGACGCGCTTCGCCCCGCTGGCCGAGGCGGACGTCGATTTCGAGACCGTCAGCGAGCCGTGGCTGGACAGCACGCTCAAGCAGGCACGCGAGCTGTTGGCGACGGCCAGTCCGACGGTGCGGCCGGCCGCATTGCACACGGTGCCCGATGCCAGCTGCTATACACGTGACAAGCCGTTTGCGGCGACGGTACTGGCCAACCAGCGTATCGTCTCGCGCGACAGCGACCGCGACGTGCGGCACATCGAACTGTCGCTCGAGGGGTCGGGCCTGCGTTACGAGCCAGGCGACGCCCTGGGCGTATGGCCGAAGAACCCTGCGCCGCTGGTGGCGCAGTGGCTCGATGCGTTGCAGCTCGATGGCGCGCGGGAAGTGACCCACAGAACCCGCACCCTGCCGCTGGCCGCCTGGCTGCGCGACGAATGCGAGATCACGCGGCTGAGCCGTCCGTTCGTCGCCGCGCTGGGAGCCATCAGCGGACACGCCGAGCTGACGCAACTGCTGCACGCCGACGGCAAGGCCGCGCTCGCCGAGCTGCTGGCCAACGAGCAGCCGATCGATCTGCTGCGCCGTTACCCGGCCCGCTGGGAGCCCGAGGCGCTGATCGCCGCGCTGCGTCCGCTGACGCCGCGGTTGTATTCGATTGCCTCGAGCCGGCGCGCGGTCGACGAGGAGGTGCATCTGACCGTGGCCGTAGTCGATTACCAGGCGCACGGCCAGCCGCATTGGGGCGCCGCCTCGACCTTCCTCGCCCAGGCCGGCGAAGACGCCACGGTGCCGGTGTTCATCGAGTCGAACGAGCGCTTCCGCCTGCCGGCCGATCCGGCGCGCGACGTCATCATGATCGGGCCGGGCACCGGTGTGGCGCCGTTCCGCGCGTTCGTGCAGGAGCGCCAGGAGACCGGCGCCAGCGGGCGCAACTGGCTGTTCTTCGGCAATCGCCATTTCGCCCGCGACTTTCTCTACCAGATCGAGTGGCAGCAGGCGCTCAAGGATGGCGCGCTGCACCGGCTCGACGTCGCCTTCTCCCGCGACGAAGGAAAAAAGGTGTACGTGCAGGACCGGCTGCGGGAGCGTGGCAGGGATGTCTACGCGTGGCTCGAGGCTGGCGCCCACCTGTATGTGTGCGGCGACGCCACGCACATGGCGCGGGACGTGCACGACGCCCTGATCGACATCATCGCCGCCCACGGTGGCCGCTCGCCCGAGTCCGCCAAAACCTGGCTGGCCGAACTACTCCAGCAAGGGCGCTACGCCCGCGACGTGTACTGACATGACCGCCAAACTCTCTGAGATGGAACAGATCAAGGCCCGCAGCCGTTTTTTGCGCGGCACGATCGCCGAAGGGCTGGCCGACCCGCTGACCGGTGCGATCAGCGACGACGACAGCAAGCTGCTGAAATTCCATGGCAGCTACCAGCAGGACGATCGAGACCTGCGTGACGAGCGCCGCCGGCAGAAGCTGGAGCCGGCCTACAGCTTCATGATCCGCGCGCGCCTTCCCGGCGGCGTGGTGACCCCCGCGCAGTGGCTGGCCTTCGACGCGCTGGCGCGCGAGCATGCCAACGGCACGCTGCGCATCACCACGCGGCAGACCTTCCAGTGGCACGGCGTGATCAAGCGCGAGCTCAAGCCCACCATCGCGGCGATCCACCGCGCGCTGGCCACCACCATCGCCGCCTGCGGCGACGTGGTGCGCACGGTGGTGTGCACGCCCAACCCGGTGGAGTCCGCCGCGCACGCGGCCGCCTACGCCTGGGCCGCGAAGCTGTCCGAGCACCTGGCGCCCCGGACCCGCGCCTACCACGAGATCTGGCTGGACGGCGAGAAGCTCGTGGGCGGGGACGAGGAGCCGCTGTACGGCCCCACCTACCTGCCGCGCAAGTTCAAGATCGGCCTGGCCATCCCGCCGCTCAACGACATCGACGTGTTCGCCCAGGATCTCGGCCTGATCGCGGTCGTCGAGCAGGGCGAGCTGCGCGGCTTCGACGTCGCGGTGGGCGGCGGCATGGGCGCCACCCACGGCGACGCCGGCACCTACCCGCGGCTGGCCAGCGTGATCGGCTTCGTGGCGCCGGAGCGGTTGGTCGCGGTGGCCGAGGCGGTGATCGGCATCCAGCGCGACTGGGGCAACCGCAGCGAGCGCAAGCACGCGCGGCTCAAGTACACGCTCGACCATCGCGGGCTCGACACGTTCGTCGCCGAGCTGGAGCGGCGGCTGGGCTTCGCGCTGGAGCCGGCGCGGCCGTACCGCTTCGAGCACAACGGCGACCGCTATGGCTGGACCGAGGGGCAGGACGGCCGCTGGCACCTCACCCTGCACATCGAATCCGGCCGTCTCGCCGACGCGGGCGGGCGGCGCGCGCTCACCGGCCTGCGCGAGTTGGCCAGGGTGCATCGCGGCGACTTCCGTCTCACCTGCAACCAGAACGTGATCGTGGCCAACGTCGAGCCCGCCGGCCGCGCGCGCATCGACGCCATCGTCGCGGCGCACGGCCTGGACGGCTACCGGCGCGGCAGCGCGATCCGCCGCCACGCGCTGGCCTGCGTGGCGCTGCCCACCTGCGGCCTGGCGATGGCCGAGAGCGAGCGCTACCTGCCCGCGCTGCTGCCGCAGCTGGAGGCGCTGCTGGAACGCCACGGCCTCGCCGACGCGCCGATCCTGCTGCGCCTGTCCGGCTGCCCCAACGGCTGCTCGCGGCCGTACCTGGGCGAGATCGCGCTGGTCGGCCGCGGCCCCGGCCGCTACGACCTGCGCCTGGGCGCCGACTTCCGCGGCCAGCGGCTCAACCAGATCTACCGCGAGAACATCGACGAAGCGACAATCTTGGCCACCCTCGATCCGCTGTTCGCGCGCTACGCCGCCGAGCGCACGGAGAGCGAGGGCTTTGGTGATTTCCTGTACCGCGTGGGCGAACTGGTTGCACCGGCGCGTCGCACCATCCCGCCGGAGGTCTGCGCATGAGTGCGTTGCCGAAGAGCGCCGACCCGGATGCACGCGAGCGACTGAACCAGGCGCTGGCCCAGCGCAGTGCCGAGGAGCGCGCCGCCTGGGCGCTGGAGCATGCCCCCGGCACGCACGTGCTTTCGTCCAGCTTCGGCGCCCAGGCCGCCGTCTCGCTGCACATGCTCACGCGCCTGCAGCCGCGCCTGCCGGTGGTGCTGATCGATACCGGCTACCTGTTTCCGGAGACGTACCAGTTCGTCGACCGCCTCACCGAGCGGCTCGAACTCAACCTCAAGGTATACCGGCCACAGCTCAGTCCGGCCTGGATGGAAGCGCGCTATGGACGGCTGTGGGAGCAGGGCGTCGCCGGGATCGACCGGTACAACCAGATGCGCAAGGTCGAGCCGATGCAACGTGCGCTGGCCGAGCTCGGTGCCGGGAGCTGGTTCGCCGGGCTGCGGCGCGGGCAGTCGGCCAGCCGTGCCACGGTGGATTTCGCCGAGCATCGCAACGGCCGCTGGAAGTTCCATCCGCTGGCGGACTGGACCGACCGCGATGTCGGCCAGTACCTGCAGCGGCATGACCTGCCCTACCACCCACTGTGGGAGCAGGGCTACGTCTCGATTGGCGATACCCACACCAGCAGGCGCTGGGAGCCGGGCATGGAGGCGGAGGACACCCGCTTCTTCGGCCTCAAGCGCGAATGCGGCCTGCATCTGTTCGTGTAGCCGCCAGCCCCACTCCCCACCGATGAACCCCAAGTCGCTTCGCCGCGACCACGACAGGACCCACCCTTGATGGCAACCGTGCTTTCCCCCGAATACCAGACCACCGACGAACCATTGATCGCCCCGCACGGCGGCGTGCTCAAGGAGCGCTACCTGCCGGCGGACGAGGCCGAGGCGCTCAAGCAGCGTATCGGCAACCTGCCTTCGGTGGACCTGAACACGCGTCAGCTGTGCGATCTGGAGCTGCTGCTCAACGGCGCGTTCTCGCCGTTGGAGGGGTTCCTCGGCCGGCTGGACTACAACCGCGTTCTCGATGAGATGCGCCTGGCCGACGGCACGTTGTGGCCGATGCCGATCACGCTGGACGTGGGCGAGGCGCTCGCTGCGCAGCTTTCGGCCGGCAGCGAAGTGGCCCTGCGTGATTCCCAGGGCGTGCCGCTGGCGGTGCTGGAGGTCGATGACATCTACTGGCCGGATCGCCTGCACGAGGCGCGCCGCGTGTTCGGCACCACCGACCGCCTGCACCCGGGCGTGGCCGAGCTGCTGGAATGCACGCGGCCGGCCTGCCTGGGCGGCCGCGTGCGCGGCATCCAGCCGCCGGCGCACTACGACTTCACCGAGCTGCGCGACACGCCGCGCCGCCTGCGCGAGTGGTTCGCCGCCCGCGGCTGGACCCGCGTGGTGGCCTTCCAGACGCGCAACCCGATGCACCGCGCGCACCGCGAGCTGACCCTGCGCGCGGCCGAGCAGGTCGGTGCCAAGCTGCTGATCCAGCCGTCGGTCGGCCGCACCAAGCCAGGCGACGTGGATCACTACACCCGCGTGCGTTGCTACCGCGCGCTGCTGCCGCAGTACCCGCAGGACAGCGTGAAGCTGTCGCTGCTGCCGCTGGCGATGCGCATGGGCGGACCGCGCGAGGCGCTGTGGCACGCGATCATCCGCAAGAACTACGGCGCCACCCACTTCATCGTCGGCCGCGACCACGCCGGTCCCGGCAAGGACGCCGACGGCAAGCCATTCTACCCGCCGTTCGCCGCGCAGGAGCTGCTGCGCGCGCACCAGGACGAGCTCGGCATCGGCATCGTGCCGTTCCCGGCGATGGTGTACGCGGCCAACCGCGACGCCTACCTGCCGGCCACCGAGGTCGGGCCGCAGGACGAGGTGCGCGACATCTCCGGCACCGAGCTGCGCCGGCACCTGCGCGAGGGCAGCGAGATCCCGTCCTGGTTCAGCTTCCCCGAGGTGGTGAGGATCCTGCGCGAGCGCCACCCGGCGCGCGCGCCGCGCGGCTTCGCGCTGTTCTTCACCGGCCTGTCCGGCGCTGGCAAGTCGACCCTGGCGCAGGCGGTGGTGGCGCAGCTGCTGGAGCACGGCAGCCGGCCGGTGACCGTGCTGGACGGCGACGAGGTGCGCCGGCATCTCTCGCGCGGGCTGGGCTTCTCGCGCGAGGACCGCGCCGCCAACGTCACCCGCATCGGCTACGTGGCAGGCGAGATCGTGCGCCACGGCGGCATCGCGGTGTGCGCGCCGATCGCGCCCTACGCCGACGCCCGCGCCGAGGCGCGCGCGCTGGTGGAGGCGCACGGCGACTTCATCGAGATCCACGTGGCGACGCCGCTGGAGGTGTGCGAGGCGCGCGATCGCAAGGGCCTGTACGCGCAGGCGCGCGCAGGGAAGATCGCCAGCTTCACCGGCATCAGCGACCCCTACGAGGTGCCCGAAGCACCGGAGCTGCGCGTCGATGGTGGTTCGGCCGAGCCGGTCGTGTTGGCCCGGCAGATCCTCGCCCTGCTGCGTAACAAGGGGCTGATCGACGGTTGAGGGCAGTCATCGCGGCTGAAGCCGCTCCCACAGGTGCGCGGCGCCATTGGCTCTGGGTCTGGTGGGGCGGCGTCAGTCGGCAAAGAGCAAAGAAGGACAGCCAGCGCCACCGGCTCTACGCGGCATCCGGCAACAGCACCTGCGAGCGCTCGCGCCAGTGTGGTACGGACGGCCATTCCACGGCGTCCGGGCTGCTCGCCTGCAGCGCTCGCGCGACGTCGCGACGCCCCAGGTGCGGGGCAAAGGCGGCGATGAACTCGAGCATGAAGTCGCGCAGCACGCTCTCGCGGCGCAGCACGATCCAGGTGGTGCATTCGGGTAGCAGGTGATCAGCCGGGAGCGTGCGCAGGTCGGTGTCGCTTGCCTGCATGGCCATCTCGGCGAGCACGCCGATGCCCAGTCCGGCGCGCACGTAGGTCTTGATCAAATCCGCGTCGCCTGCCGTCATGGTGATCTGCGGCCGCAGGCCCGCCTGCTCGAAGGCCTGGCGCAGGGACGAGTCCGGCTTGACCGACGAGTCGTAGCTCACCAGCGGCAACCCGGCCAGTTCCTGCAGTGTCAGCGGTCTGGTCTGCGTGGCCAGCGCATGGGCCAAGGGTGCCACCACCACGCGGTTCCAGCGGTAGGCGGGCAGGGCGATGCCGACATCCGGCGGCGCGCCCACGCTGCTGATCACGGCCAGATCGGCGCGGCCGGCTTCCAGTTGCGCCAGCACTTCGGTGTCCCGGCCCGGCTGCAGGTGCACGCTTACCTGCGGATAGCGCTGGTTGAGCGCCGCAATCGATGCCGGCAGCGCAAAGCGCGCCTGCGTGTGGGTCGTGGCGATGCGCAGTTCGCCGCTGGTCTCGTTGCGCAGGTTGGCGGCGATGGAGCGGATGTTGTCCGCTTCGGCCAGAATGACGCGGGCTCGCTCGAGTACATGACGCCCGGCGCGCGTCACGCCATCGAGGCTCTTGCCCTTGCGCACGAACAGCTTGACGCCCAGCTCGTCCTCAAGCTGCTTGAGCTGCTTGCTCAGACCGGGCTGGGTGGCGTGCACGTGCTCGGCCGCCAGGGTGATGTTCAGACCCGCGTCGGCAATGGCGACGAGATAGCGCAGCTGGACTAGCGTCATTGGATGGGGCCCGTGATCGGTCGTTGGTGGCGGAACGTCGCGTGGACGCGATTCAGGGACATCGCATGCGCTCGGGTCGGATGCCCGACGACGCGCCAGCGGCACTGCCGTGGCGGAGCGTGGCGACGGTCCATGCGAATCATACGGACGTCTGTACGGCTATGTGGCGTTCGCGTCAAGCTGGCAGGTTACCGATGGCCCGGTCCACATAACGTGAAAGCATAAGCCCGGCAGCACAAATCATTTGTGGGCAGGCGCGGCCGCGCATAGCGTGATCGGCTCCCGTTTCCCCGGTGTCGCCATGAAGCTGTACCCGCTGTTTGCCGACCTGTCCAACCGCGCCGTGCTCGTGGTCGGCGGCGGCGCTGTGGCCGAACGCAAGGTGGCCGCACTGCTCGGGGCGCAGGCGCAGGTCACCGTCAATGCCCCGCAACTCACGCCGCAGTTGGCCCGCTGGGCCACACAGGGACGCATCACCCATCGTGCCGATGCCTTCCAGGCGCAGTGGCTCGAGCGCGTATGGCTGGTGGTGGCAGCAACTGACGATCGGGAATTGAACCGGCTGGTGGCGAACCTGGCCGAGCTGCAGCGCATCTTCGTCAACGTGGTGGACGATGCGGAGCTGTCCAGTTTCCACGTGCCGGCCGTGGTGGACCGCGCGCCGCTGACCATCGCCATCTCCAGTGGCGGCGACGCCCCGATGCTGGCGCGGCTGGTGCGCGAACGGCTCGAAGCGCTGCTGGAGCCGTCGCTGGGCGCCCTGGCGTCGCTCGCTGCGCGCCTGCGCAAGCGCATCCGCCTGCGCCATCCGGACATGGCCGCGCGCCGGCGTTTCTACGAAGAACTCTTCGCCGGGCCGGTGGCTGCCTGGCTGCGTCAGGGCCGCCCCGACGCCGCGCTGGCGGCGGCCGAACAGGCGCTCGCCGGCGTGCCCGCTGCACGGGGCGGCTCGGTGGTGCTGGTCGGCGCCGGCCCTGGTGATCCCGGGCTGCTCACCCTGCGCGCCTTGCGGGCACTGAACGAGGCGGATGTCATCGTGCATGACCGCCTGGTCAGCGCCGAGGTGCTCGAACTTGCGCGCCGCGATGCCGAGCGCATCGAGGTCGGCAAGCAGGCGGGCAACCATCACGTGACCCAGGACGCCATCCACGCCATCCTGCTCGAGCATGCCCGCGCCGGCCGGCGCGTCGTGCGCCTGAAAGGCGGCGACCCGTTCGTGTTCGGCCGCGGTGGCGAGGAGATGGAATTCCTGCACGCGCACGGCGTTGCCTACGAGGTCGTGCCGGGCATCACCGCCGCGCTGGCGTGCGCGGCCCATGCCGGCGTGCCGCTCACCCATCGCGACCATGCGCAGTCGGTACGGCTGGTGACCGCCCATTGCAAGGCATCCATGGACACGCTCGACTGGGCCGCGCTGGCGCACGAGCGCCAGACACTCGCCGTGTACATGGGCGTGGCCGGGCTGGAGACGATCCAGGCCCGCCTGATCACGCACGGGCGCGCACCGGAGACGCCGTTCGCGCTGGTCGAAAACGGCTCGCGCAGCAACCAGCGGGTCATCACTGGCACGCTTGCCACGCTGGCCGAGCGTGCGGCCCTGCATGCAGTGCAATCACCCGCCTTGCTGATACTTGGCGAAGTGGCGGCGCTGGCGCCCACGTTGTCGTGGTTCGGGCAGGCGCCACTGGGCGCCGCCGCGGCCGCTGCAGCCTCGTCCGGGCAGCGCAGGACAGGCCTGCCCGCAGCCCGTCCGGACGAGGTGCTCGCGGCCATCCACCACGTATGATCCTGCACGCCCGATCGTCATCCACCCACGGCGCCAGGTCACTGTCGCCGCTCCCTCGTTGGCTTAGGAGTAGCCCATGATCTACGACAGCATTCTCGACACCATCGGCAACACGCCCATCGTCAGGCTGCACCGGCTGGCGCCCGCGCACGTCGAACTCTACGTCAAAGTGGAGAGCTTCAATCCCGGCGGCTCGGTGAAGGATCGCCTGGCGCTGGCGATCATCCTCGACGCCGAGCGGCGCGGCGCGCTCAAGCCCGGCCAGACCGTGGTCGAGGCCACCTCCGGCAACACCGGCGTCGCGCTGGCGATGGTGTGCGCAGCGCGCGGCTATCCGTTCGTGGCGGTGATGACCGAAACGTTCTCGGTCGAGCGGCGCAAGCTGATGCGCGCCTATGGTGCCCGCGTGGTGCTGACGCCGGCGGCCGAGCGCGGCAGCGGCATGGTGCGCAAGGCCAAGGAGCTGGCCGACAAGCACGGCTGGTTCCTCGCCAATCAATTCGCCAACCCGGCCAACCCGGCCTATCACCGCAACACCACCGCGGCGGAGATCCTGCGCGACTTCGCCAACCACCGGCTCGACTATTTCGTCACCGGCTGGGGCACCGGCGGCACGCTCACCGGCGTCGGCGAAATGCTGAAAGTGGCTCGGCCGGAAGTGCGCATCATCGCTAGCGAGCCGGCCGGCGCGGCGCTGCTCTCGGGCAAGGCATGGCAGCCGCACAAGATCCAGGGCTGGACGCCCGACTTCGTGCCGGCGGTGCTCAACCGCGACGTCGCCGATGAAATCCTGCCGGTGGACGACGTGCTCGCCCGCGACACCGCCCGCGCGCTGGCCCAGCAGGAAGGCATCTTCGTCGGCATTTCCGCCGGCGCCACGCTCGCCGCCGCGCTCGAAGTGGCCCGGCGTGCGCCGCAGGATTCGGTGCTGCTGGCCATGCTGCCCGATACCGGCGAGCGCTATCTCTCCACCTTCCTGTTCGAGGGCGTCAACGAAGGATCGGACGAGGTGGAGTAGTGGGCGTCCATCCGTAGCCGCGCGGTACTAGGATGCGGGGCTTGCCGTCGGCCATTGGATTCCTGCGGCATGTTCACTTCCCCATTCCCACGGAGGCCTACGCATGAAGCTGTACTACTCACCGGGCGCCTGCTCGCTCTCGCCGCACATCGTCGCCTGCGAGGCGGGCATCGCGCTGCAATTGGAAAAGGTCGACCTGAAGGCCAAGCGCACCGAGAGTGGCCGCGATTTCGTCGCGATCAACCCGAAGGGCTACGTGCCGACGCTGGAGCTCGACGACGGCCAGGTCCTCACCGAGGGCCCGGCGATCGTGCAGTACCTTGCCGACCGCAAGCCCGAGAGCGGTCTTGCGCCGGCAGCCGGCACGATGGGGCGTTATCGCCTGCAGGAATGGCTGACCTATATCGGTACCGAGCTGCACAAGACCTACAGCCCGCTGTTCAGCCCGGACACCAGCGACGAGGTCAAGCAGAGCCGCAAGGATTATCTGCGCCGCCGCTATGCGCTGGTGGAAAACACGCTGGCCAAGCAGCCGTTCCTGCTCGGCGAGCAGTTCACGGCGGCCGATGCGTATCTGTTCACGGTGACCAACTGGGCGCGACTGGTGCACCTGGACCTGGCCGACATGCCGGCGCTGCACGCGTTCATGCAGCGCGTTTCCGAGCGGCCCGGGGTGCGCGCGGCCCTGGAAGCCGAAGGGCTGCTGCGCAAGGCCTGATCGGCACGTGATGTGATCGATACGCGGCCCGTCGTTTGCATCCGGCGGGCCGTTTTTTCAGATGTTTTTCGCCAGCGCTTCGGCCAGCCCGGTATAGCTGGCGGGGGTGAGATCGAGCAGCCGTTGCCGGGCCTCGCCGGGCAGCGCAAGCCCCTCGATGAAGGCGCGCATCGACTCGCGCGTGATGCCCTGGCCGCGGGTCAGCGCCTTGAGCTGCTCGTAGGGCTCGGGCAGGCCATGGCGGCGCATCACCGTCTGCACCGCTTCGGCCAGCACTTCCCAGCTGGCGTCGAGATCGGCGGCGAGGCGTTCGGGATTCACCTGCAACTTGCCGAGGCCCTTGGCGAGGGCGTCTAGCGCGATCAGCGTGTGGCCGAACGCGGTGCCGAGCGCGCGCAGCACGGTGGAATCGGTGAGGTCGCGCTGCCAGCGGCTGATCGGCAGCTTCTCGGCGAAATGGCCGAGCAGCGCGTTGGCGAGGCCGAGGTTGCCTTCGGCGTTCTCGAAGTCGATCGGGTTGACCTTGTGCGGCATGGTCGAGGAGCCGACCTCGCCGGCTTTCAGCGCCTGCCTGAAATAACCGAGCGAGATGTAGCCCCACACGTCGCGGGCGAAGTCGATCAGGATGACGTTGAGCCGGCGCAGCGCGTCGCAATAGGCGGCGATGCCGTCGTGCGGCTCGATCTGCGTGGTGTAGGCGTTCCAGCGCAGGCCGAGCGCTTCGACGAAGCGGCGCGAGAACGTCGGCCAGTCCACTTCCGGATAGGCGATGACATGCGCGTTGTAGTTGCCGACCGCGCCGTTGATCTTGCCGGGAATGGCGAGCGCGGCGAGGCTTTCGCGCTGGCCGGCCAGGCGCGCGACCACGTTGGCCAGCTCCTTGCCGAGCGTGGTCGGCGAGGCGGTTTGCCCGTGCGTGCGCGCGAGCATCGGCAGCGCCGCGTGCGCGTGCGCCATCGCGCGCAGCGTGGCGATGATGCGGTCGAAGGCCGGCAGCAGCACGCCCTCGCGCGCATCGCGCAGCATCAGCGCATAGGCGAGGTTGTTGATGTCCTCGCTGGTGCAGGCGAAGTGCACGAACTCGCGGGCGCGGGCGAGCTCGGGGTCGCCGTCCATGCGTTCCTTGATGAAGTATTCGACGGCCTTGACGTCGTGGTTGGTGGTGGCCTCGATCGCCTTGATGCGCTCGCCGGCGGCGAGGTCGAAGTCCTCGACGATGGCTTCGAGGCGCCCCTGCGCGGCGGCGGAAAAAGAGGGCAGCTCGACGATGCCGGGCTCGGCGGCGAGCGCACGCAGCCAGGCGATCTCCACCTGCACGCGCCGGCGCATCAAGCCCCATTCGCTGAAGATCGGTCGCAACGGATCGACCTTGGCGGCGTAGCGGCCGTCCAGCGGCGAAAGAGCGGTGAGCGCGGCGGACATGGCGTTTTCCTGGCAAAGGCAAAAGGGCATTTTAGCCAAAGCGCCGGCGCCGCCCGCGCATGCCGGTCATCCCGGCTGCGCTACGCTTGGTGCCTCGCGGTCCGGCGACTTTGCCACCCACGGTTCGTAAGGAGGATGTCCGGCATGAACGGTTTTCGCATCGAACACGACAGCATGGGCGAGCTCAAGGTGCCCGCCGACGCGCTCTACGGCGCGCAGACCCAGCGCGCGGTGGAGAACTTCCCGATCTCCGGGCTGCGCCTGCCGCGCACCTTCATCCGCGCGCTGGGCCTGATCAAGGCGGCGGCGGCGGAGGTCAACCAGTCGCTCGGCCATCTGGACGAGGCACGGGCGAAAGCCATCCACCAGGCCGCGCTGGCGGTGGCGGAGGGCGAGTACGACGCGCATTTCCCGATCGACGTGTTCCAGACCGGTTCGGGCACCAGCACCAACATGAACGCCAACGAGGTGATCGCGCACCTGGCCGCGCGCGAGGGCGTCGAGGTGCATCCCAACGATCACGTCAACTTCGGCCAGAGTTCCAACGACACCATTCCCACCGCCATCCGGGTGGGCGCCGCGTTGCTGGTCGAGGAATCGCTGCTGCCCGCGCTCAAGCACGCGCGGCGGGTGATCGACCGGCGTGCCCGCGAGCTGCGCAAGGTGGTCAAGACCGGCCGCACGCATCTCATGGACGCGATGCCGGTCACCTTCGGCCAGGAGCTCTCGACCTGGTCGACGCAGATCGACGCCTGCATCGACCGCCTGAAGGATGCGATGGTGCGGGTGCGCCAACTGCCGCAGGGCGGCACCGCGGTCGGCACCGGCATCAACACCGATCCCAAGTTCGGCCCGGCCGTGGCCAGGGCGCTCAAGCGTCTGACCGGCATCCGCTTCGAGGCCGCGGACAATTATTTCGAGGGCATCGCCGGACAGGAAGCGGCGGTGGAGCTCTCAGGCGCCCTGAAGACGCTGGCGGTGGTGGTGATGAAGATCGCCAACGATCTGCGCTGGATGAACTCAGGTCCACTGGCTGGCCTGGGCGAGATCGAGCTGCCGGCGCTGCAGCCGGGCTCTTCGATCATGCCCGGCAAGGTCAACCCGGTGATCCCGGAGGCCGCGACCATGGTCGCCGCGCAGGTGATCGGCAACGACGCGGCGATCACCGTCGCCGGGCAGTCCGGCAATTTCCAGCTCAACGTCATGCTGCCCTTGATCGCCTACGACCTCCTGCAGTCGATCGAGCTGCTCGCCAACGTCATCCGCTTGCTCGCCGACAAGGCGATCGCCGGCTTCAAGGTCAACCGCGAACGCGTGGCCCAGGCGCTGGCGCTGAACCCGATCCTGGTCACCGCGCTCAATCCGGTGATCGGCTACGAGCAGGGCGCGGCCATCGCCAAGCGTGCCTACAAGGAAAAACGCCCGGTGCTGGAAGTTGCGCAGGAGATGACCGGGCTGGCCAAGGAGGAGCTCGAAAAGCTGCTCGATCCGCTCGCGCTCACCAAGGGCGGCATCCACGGCAAGGGCGGCGGTGGGGGCTGAGCAAGCGCATCGCTCCGCCGGCGCTCGGCCGGACGTCCGCGGAAGGCGGTTTGTCGGGGGCAAGCATACGGTGACGACACGCCCCCAGCGCAATGCGCCGCGTGACGGCGTTTTAGTGTCGGTGGCCGAGTCGCGCGCGCAGCTGTGCCAGCGCCTGGCCGCGGTGGCTCTGCGCATTTTTCGTCGCCGGGTCGAGTTCGGCGGCCGAAAGCGTCTGCCCCTCGGGCAGGAACAGCGGGTCGTAACCGAAGCCCTGCGCACCCTGCGGCGCCTCCAGCACGCGACCGTACCAGCGGCCTTCGGCGATCAGCGGTGCCGGGTCGTCGGCATGCTCGAGCAGCACCAGCACGCAGATGAAGAAGGCGCCGCGTCGTTCCGGCGGCACGCCTTCGAGCAGGCGCAGCAGCTTGGCATTGTTGGCGGCGGCATCGCCGTGGACGCCCGCATAGCGGGCCGAATGCAGCCCCGGCGCGCCACCGAGGGCGTCCACGCACAGGCCCGAATCGTCCGCCAGGGCGGGCAGGCCGGTGACGCGTGCGGCGTGGCGCGCCTTGAGCAGGGCGTTCTCGACGAAGGTGGCGGCGGTTTCCTCGACCTCGCCCACGCCGAGCTCGCCCTGCGCCACCAGGCCGATGCCGCTGCCGGCAAAGAGTTGCGCGAACTCGGCGAGTTTGCCGCGATTGCCGCTGGCCAGCACGATGCGCCGCACGGGCTTCAAGCCTCGAGCGCGGCGCGTTGCGCGGCGACCAGTTCGGCGACGCCTTTCTCGGCCAGACCGAGCAGGGCGTCGAGCTCATCGCGGCGGAAGGCATGACCTTCGGCGGTGCCCTGCACCTCGATGAAGCCGCCGCCGTCGTTCATCACCACGTTCATGTCGGTGTCGCAGTCGACGTCCTCGGCATAGTCGAGGTCGAGCACCGGCGTGCCCTTGTAGATGCCCACCGACACCGCCGCCACTGCACCGACGATGGGGTTGCGCTTCAGATGCTCGCGCCGCATCAGCACGTGCACCGCGTCGACCAGCGCGACATAGGCGCCGGTGATCGCCGCGGTGCGGGTGCCGCCGTCCGCCTGGATCACGTCGCAATCGAGCGTGATCACGCGCTCGCCGAGAGCCTGCCGGTTGACGCAGGCGCGCAGCGAACGGCCGATCAGCCGCTGGATCTCCATCGTGCGCCCGCCCTGGCCGCCGCGCGTCGCCTCGCGTGCGGTGCGGGTGCCGGTGGCGCGCGGCAGCATGCCGTATTCGGCGGTGACCCAGCCCTCGCCCTTGCCGCGCAGCCACGGCGGGATGCGGTCCTCGATGCTGGCCGTGCACAGCACGCGGGTGTCGCCGAAGCTGACCAGCACCGAGCCTTCCGCATGGCGGGTGTAGTGGCGCTGAAAACTCACCGGGCGCAGCTGGTCGGGCGCGCGGCCACTGGGGCGGAGCAGGACATTCATGGGGAGGATTTCGGGCAAGGCCGGATCTGAAAGCTTACCATTGCACTCTTTTTCCCACCCACACGTGCCCCTTGCCATGATCCGCAGCATGACCGCCTATGCCAGTGCCGAGGCGAACAGTCCCGTCGGCGTGTTCGTGTGCGAACTGCGCACGGTCAATCACCGTTATCTGGAGATCAGTCCGCGCCTGCCCGATGAGCTGCGCCCCTTCGAGGCGGCGCTGCGCGAGCGCATCGCCGCGCGGCTTTCGCGCGGCAAGGTGGACTGCACGATCCGTCCGGCCGCCGGCGCCCAGGCGCTGCAGCTGACCATCGACGCCGCCGCACTGGAACGGTTGACGGCGCTCCATCAGGAGCTTTCCGCGCGCTTTGCCGGCCTCACCGTCGACTTTGCCGAACTGCTGCACCTTCCCGGCGTGCTGGCCAGGCCCGAAGCCGATCCCGCGGCGCTGCAGGCCGCGCTCCTGGCATCGCTCGACCGCGCCCTGGCATCGCTCACCGCCACCCGGGAGCGCGAGGGCGCCAAGCTCACCGCCGTGCTCGAGGAGAAGCTCGAGGCCATCGCCCGCATCGTCGCCCAGGTGCGCGAGTGGATGCCGCAGATCCGCGCCGCCCTGCGCGCGCGGCTGGAAGCGCGGCTGGCCGAGCTGAAACAGCCGGCCGATCCGGGGCGGCTGGAGCAGGAGCTGGTGCTGCAGATCACCCGCAGCGACGTCGAGGAGGAGCTCGACCGCCTGGCCACCCACGTGGCCGAGACCCGGCGCGTGCTCGCGCTCGATGAACCGGTCGGCCGCCGGCTGGACTTCCTGATGCAGGAATTCAACCGCGAGGCCAATACGCTGGGCTCCAAGTCGGTCGATGCGCGCACCACCAACGCGGCAGTGGAGCTGAAGGTGCTGATCGAGCAGATGCGCGAGCAGGTGCAGAACATCGAGTGAGGCGCCGGACCGCCCTGACTATACTTTTGCGCACATGACTTTTCCCCCGGCCCGAACCGAACCTGCCGCGACTTGCGCCTCGTCGCGCGGCGCCGTCCTGTCATCGCCATGCAGAAGGCGGGCAGGATGAACATTCCGGCTGTCACAGGCGATAGCCGCGCCGATGCCGCATCCGCGGCGCAGACCGCGCCGGCCGCTTCTCAGGGCACGCTGTTCATCGTCGCCGCCCCCTCGGGCGCGGGCAAATCCACCCTGGTCAACGCCCTGCTCGAGCGCGATCCCGGCATCAGCCTGTCCATCTCCCATACCACCCGGCCGCCGCGTCCGGGCGAGCAGTATGGCCGCCACTACTTCTTCGTCGACCGCGAGCGTTTCGAGCGCGAAATCGCCGAGGGCGTGTTCCTGGAACATGCCGAGGTGCACGGCAACCTCTACGGCACCTCGCGTCGGGTGGTGGAGGGGCTTCTGGCCGAGGGCCGCGACGTCCTGCTGGAAATCGACTGGCAGGGCGCGCGCCAGGTCCGCGCGGTGATGCCCGATTGCGTGAGCGTGTTCATCCTGCCGCCCTCGCGCGCCGAGCTGGAGCGGCGCCTGCGTGGCCGCGGCGCCGATGCGCCGGAAGTGATCGAGCGGCGACTGCGCAATTCGCGCGAGGAGATCGCCCATGCGCAGGAGTTCGACTACATCATCGTCAACGATCGCTTCGAGGACGCCCTGGCCGACCTGCAGGCGATCGTGCGCGCCGTGCGCCTGCGCACCGCCCTGCAATGGCGGCGGCACCAGGCGCTGATCGCCGAGCTGCTGGCGCCATGAAGCCCTCCATTGGCGACGTCACGCCGCATCGGCTAACGTGTCGGCCTTCTTCGCCGCCCCCGGGGCCTATGAGCGAGCACACGCCATCCGCCGACGAACCGCTGGTGCGCATCCGCGCCTTGACCACCGTGCTCGGCGGCAAAGTCATTTTCGACGGCCTGCATCTGGACATCCCGCGCGGGCGGATCACCGCCATCATGGGGCCGAGCGGTACCGGCAAGACCACGCTGCTCAAGCACATCACCGGTCAGTTGCGCGCGGACTCGGGGCAGGTGCAGGTCGCCGGCGAGGACGTCGCCGCGCTCGATCGCAGGCGCCTGTTCGCGCTGCGCGAGAAGATCGGCTATTTGTTCCAGAACTCCGCGCTGCTCACCGATTTCGACGTCTTCGAGAACGTCGCCTTCCCGCTGCGGCAGCACACCGATCTGCCCGAGGTGCTGATCCGCAACGTGGTGCTGACCAAGCTGCAGGCGGTGGGGCTGCGCGGCGCCGCCGGCCTGATGCCGAGCGAGCTTTCCGGCGGCATGGCCCGGCGGGTGGCGTTGGCGCGCGCGATCGTGTTCGACCCGATGCTGATCCTTTACGACGAGCCGTTCGTGGGCCTGGATCCCATCGCGCTCAACCAGGTACTCAAGTTGATCCGCACGCTCAATCAGACGCTGGGACTCACGTCCGTGCTGGTCGCGCACGAGCTCGATGCCATCAAGCGCGTGGCCGATCACATCTACCTGATCGCCAACGGCAAGGTCGTCGCGCACGGCGAGCCGGCCACCATCACCAGCGACGGCTCGCCGTGGACGCGGCAGTTCTTCGGCGGCGAGGCGGATGGCCCGGTGCCGTTCCAGTATCCGGCCGGCGATTACGCCGAGGATCTCGGCTTTCCGCGGAGGCCGGCATGAACGCGCGTTCCAGCGGCGGGCATGGCGCGCTGCTCAGTGCGCTGGCGCAGATCGGCGAATGTGGCCTGTTTCTCATCACCTTGCTGCGCGCGGTGCCGCGCAGCCTGCGCTATGCGCGCGAGCTGTTGCGCCAGATCTGGTTCATCGGTGCGCTCAGCCTCACCATCATCATGGTCTGCGGGCTCTTCGTCGGCATGGTGCTGGCGCTGCAGCTCTACCACGTGCTGTCGATCTTCGGCGGCACCGCGGCCACCGGCGAGGTGGTGGCGCTGGCGGTCTATCGCGAGCTCGGCCCGGTGCTCACGGCGCTCTTGTTCGCCGGCCGCGCCGGTACCTCGATGACCGCCGAGATCGGCCTGATGCGCGCCACCGACCAGCTCGCCGCGATGGAGATGATGGCGGTCGACCCGATCGCCTATGTCGCCGCGCCGCGTTTTCTGGGCGGCTTGATCGCGATGCCGCTCCTGGCCTGCGTGTTCTGCGCCACCACCTTGCTCGGCAGCCATCTGGTCGCGGTGAGCTGGCTCGGCCTCGACAACGGCACGTTCTGGTCGAACATGATCGCCGCGGTGGAGCTGCGTACCGACGTCGTCAACGGCATCCTGTGGAAAAGCCTGGTGTTCGGCGCGGTGGTCTCGCTGATCGCGGTGTTCCAGGGCTACACCACGCCGCCGACCAGCGAGGGCGTGGCCTATGCCACCACCCGTACCGTGGTCGCCTCGTCCATCACCATTCTCGCGCTGGACTTCGTGCTCACCGCCTTCCTGATGTGATTGCCATGCATCCGCCCGTTTCGATTTCGCCGAGGACGTCTTCGTGAGTCAGAGAAAATCCTATGCCGTCGGCACCGGCCTGTTCATCGTGCTCGGCTTCGCCACGCTGGGCTATCTGGCCACCCAGACCACGTCGGTCGCCAACATGAAACTCGGCGACACCTACACGGTGGACGCGCAGTTCGCCAACATCGGCCAGCTCAAGGAGCGCGCGCCGGTGAAGGTGGCCGGGGTACGCATCGGCCAGGTCAAGTCCATCGAGCTGCTGCCCGGCAAGGAAGCCGCCGAGGTCAAGCTCGCCATCGACAAGCGCTTCAACGCGATCCCGGCCGATTCGGTCGCCAACATCTTCACCAGCGGCCTGCTCGGCGACCAGTACGTCGGCATACAGTACGGTCATGCCAAGCAGAGCCTCACCGATGGCGGTCACCTCGCGCTCACCCGGCCTTCGCAGCAGCTTGAGGACATGCTCGGCAAGTTCTTCGGTGCCGGCGGCGTGGCCGACAACCTGGACGGCAGCTACACCTTGAAGGCGCGGTTTTCCAATGTCGGTTCGCTGTCCGTCGGCGCGCCGGTGAAGATGTCCGGCGTGGCCATCGGCCGGGTGTCCGCGGTGGATGTCGACCCGGTCAAGCTCGACGCCGTGGTCAAGCTCGCCATCGACAAGAAATATAATCAGATTCCCGACGATTCGGCGGCAGCGGTATTCACCAGCGGGCTGATCGGCAGCCAGTTCGTCGCCATCCAGCCCGGCGGCTCGCCCGATGCGCTCAAGGACGGCGACGAGCTGGTGCTGACCCAGTCGGCGCTGCAGCTGGAAGACCTGATCGGCAAGTTTCTGGTCAACGGTTCTTCGGGCGACGCCCGCAAGCCGGATCAGTCGCCGCCCACTGCGCCATCCGGCAAGTGACCCATCCCCTTCACCCCAGGAGTTTTTGCATGTTCCGTCAGCTGGCCTTTGCGATCGCCCTCGCCTGCGGCACCGTCGCCGCCGCGCCCGTTCTCGCCCAGGAGACCGCACCGGCATCGGCCGAGGCCTCGAGCCCGCAGCAGATCGTTCAATCGGTGATCCAGGAGCTCAACAAGACCGTGGTCGGCCACCGTCAGGAATTGCAGAACGACAAGGAAAAACTGATCGAAGTGATCGACAAGGTCCTGTTGCCGCACTTCGACATCGATTACGCCTCCATTCTGGTGCTCGGCCAGCACGCCCGCGAGGCGACGCCGGAACAACGTCAGCGTTTTGCCAAGGCCTTCTACGATTCGATCACCCACCGCTATGCCGAAGGTCTGCTCAAGTACACCCAGGGTTCGGTGCGCGTCCTGCCTTTCAATGGGGACCTCAACGAACGCCGCACCATCGTGCGCACGCAGGTGGTGATGGAGGAGGGCAAGACCGCCTCGGTGGATTTCGCCTTCCGCAAGGGTCGCAACGGCGATTGGAAAGCCTATGACGTCATCATCGAGGGCATCTCCTACGTCACCAACTACCGCAACCAGGTCGATGCCGAGATCCGCAAGGTCGGTATCGAGCAACTGATCAAGAACCTGGAGACGCAGGGCGAGAAGGCGCTGCAGAAGATGGAACAGGACGCCCCGCAGGGCGGCAAGCCGGCGGCTACGCCTTCAACATGACGCAGACGGAAGCCTTCAGCCTGACGCGCCCCGAGGCCGGTACGCTCGGCCTTCAGGGCAGTTTGAGTTTTGCCACCGCCGCACGCGCCCTGCGCCTCATCGAGGCGGCGGTGGCGGCCGAACAGCCGCAGCGGCTGGACCTGTCGCCGCTCCGGCACGGCGACAGCGCCGGGCTGGCCTGCCTGCTGGCGGTCCAGGCCGAGGCCATGCGCAAAGGGCACCGGTTGCAGGTCGTGCACATGCCCGATGGGCTGCGGGCGCTGGCCCAGCTGTGCGAAGTGGAGGCTTTCATCCTCTGACGCCAGGAGTGGTATTCGCTCTATTGGTGCCCCTGGCGCCTGGCGCCATCGCCCATCAACGAGAAAGGGGCCGAGAGGCCCCTTTTCCGTACGTCACTATCGGCGCGAATCAATACGCCGGCGGCGCGGTTGCCGGGTTTTCGCCCTGATGTTGCTTTTCCCACTGGCGCTGCTCGTCGAGCAGCTGCTCGGGGTCATAGCCGTTCTCGTCGAGGCCCTGCAGCTTCTCGATGACATTGGCCGGCGGATTGCCGTCGTAGATCAGGTAGAGCCGGCGCTGACGATAGGCATCGCGCATGAAGACGTAAGGATCATAGGCGGACTTGAGGAAATCTTCCGCGTCCATGGCCCGCGAGCGTTCGGAGATCAGGTAGATCAGCTCGGGCAGATAGTACTGGCCAGCCTTGAAGTCGTGATGGCGGGCATAGCGCGACAGGGGATTGAAGAAATACCCGTCCACCGGAATGCGCCACATGTCACGCACCGTGGACGGACCGAAGAAAGGCAGGACCAGATAGTCGCCCTCGGGTAGCCCCCAGCGCGCCAAAGTGACACCGAAATCGGTATTTTCGAGGGGCAGCCCCATCTTGGTGGCCGGATCGAAGAAGCCGCCGATACCCACGGTCAGATTGATCAGCATCCGGCCGGTATTGCGCAGGGCATGTATGGGGCGTGCCTGCAAGAGATCGTTACCGATGGTGATCGGCATGCGGATGTTGGTGAAGAAATCACCGATCGAGCGACGCACGGGCGGGTTGGTCACCTTGCGGTAGCCGACCGCAACCGGCCGGATCACGGCGCGGTCCAGGGCGTCGTTGAACCCGTACATCTTGCGGTTGAACTTTTCCAGCGGATCGTCGGTGCGTGGCGGCGCAATGGTGCAGCCGGCAAGCAGGGCCACGGCGGCCAGCATGAGCCAGCGGCGCGGCGACAGCAGGGAAGGGAGGACGGGCATGGGGATGCTAAGGAAGGATGGTGGAGGCCGGCAAAGTGTACTTGTTGGTTCTGTATTTTGCGCGTGTAGTTTTTGCAAGGGTCGCCACGCCGGGCCGGGCATGATACGCGTGAGCGCGTTGCCAGCCAAGCCGGGCTTGGACTAGACTGCGACATTGGACAAATTGCCTATCCGGATCCCATGGCCCGTATCACCGTCGAAGACTGCTTGGAAGTTGTGCCCAACCGTTTCGAGCTCGTGCTGATGGCTACCAAGCGCGCCCGCCAGCTCGCCAAGGGGGCCGAGCCGGCCGTCAACCCCGATCATGACAAGCCCACGGTGCTCGCCCTGCGCGAGATCGCCGAGCGGCGCATCGATCAGGCCACGATCGATGAGATCGACCGCGCCGAACGCGAGCGTGCCGAGCGCGAGGCATTGGAATGGGCGGCAGCCGAAGTCGACGACGATCTCTCCAAGGGCGGCGACGACTGATGGAGGGCGACGGCTGTCCGGGCAGCTGTCCTGATGCCGGCACGGCCGGCGGTTTCTGCACGCGCGCGCCGGTCTCGGGCCTTCTTCCCGGCGCGACGTTTGGGAGTGACGCCTGAGCGGTCCGCGTATACCGATGCCGACTGACGGCGCCGTGACGGCCGCCGACCCCCGCGCATTGCCGCCTTACGCGCAGGCACTCAAGGAACGCATCGCCTATTTGCCCGAAGCCCAGGTCGAGCGCGTGCTGTCCGCCTACGCGGTGGGAGCCGTGGCGCATGCCGGCCAGGCCAGGCAGAGCGGCGAGCCGTACATCACCCATCCGCTGGCGGTCGCCGGCATCCTGGCCGAGCTCGGGCTCGATGCCGAGACGCTGATCGCGGCGATCCTGCACGACACCCTGGAAGACACCGCACTCACCCGCGAGGAGCTCACCGCGCAGTTCGGCGAGACGGTGACCGCGCTGGTCGACGGCGTGACCAAGCTCGACAAGATGCAGTTCTCCAGCCGGCAGGAAGCCGACGCGGAAAGTTTCCGCAAGATGTTGCTGGCGATGGCGCGCGATCTGCGCGTGATCCTGATCAAGCTCGCCGACCGTCTGCACAACATGCGCACGCTGAGCGCCAAGGATGCCGCCTCGCGCCGGCGCATCGCGCGCGAGACGCTGGAAATCTACGCGCCGATCGCGCAGCGGCTCGGCATGAACAAGTTCAAGGCCGAGCTGCAGGATTTGGGTTTCCGCGCCCTGTATCCGGACCGCTACCGGGTGCTGAGCGAGCGCATCCGCCTCGCGCTCGGCAACCGCCGCGAGGCGATGGCCAAGATCGAGGCCGCCCTGACCACGCGGCTGGCCGAGGAGCAGATCCCGGCGCGGGTGGTCGGGCGGATCAAGTCGCCGTGGAGCATCTACACGAAGATGCGCAACGAGCACAAAAGCTTCGCGCAGCTCATGGACGTGTACGGCTTTCGCGTGGTGGTGGACAGCGCCATGCGCTGCTACATGGCGCTCGGCGTGGTGCATGCGCTGTACAAGCCGGTCGACCGGCGCTTCAAGGATTTCATCGCCATCCCCAAGGCCAACGGTTACCAGTCGCTGCATACCGTGCTGCTGGGGCCGTTCGGCGCGCCGATCGAGGTGCAGATCCGCACCGAGGAGATGGATCAGGTCGCCGAGCGGGGCGTGGCCGCGCACTGGGCCTACAAGTCCGACAGCGGTCCGGCCAACAGCGCGCAGGCCCGCGCCCGCGAATGGCTGGCGGCGCTCGCCGACAGCCAGGCGCGCACGCCCTCGGCCGCCGAGTTCATCGAGAACGTCAAGATCGATCTCTTCCCCGACGAGGTCTATCTGTTCACGCCGCGCGGCGACATCCTCGCCCTGCCGCGCAACGCCACCGCGCTCGATTTCGCCTATGCCGTGCATACCGATGTCGGTGACCATGCGGTGGCCGCGCGGGTGGACAAGAAGCTGGTGCCGTTGCGCACACGGCTGGAATCGGGGCAGATGGTCGAGATCATCACCGCGCCGTCGGCGGTGCCCAATCCGGTGTGGCTGGAGTTCGTCGTCACCGGCAAGGCGCGCACGGCGATCCGCCAGCATCTGAAACACCTGCAGCACGAGGATGCGGTGGACTTCGGCCATCGCATGCTCGACCGCGCGCTGGCGGCGCAGGGCAGCAGTCTGGATGCCATCCCGCCGGCCGTGCTGGACCGTTTTCTGCGCGAGGCCAAGCTGCACCGGCTGGAGGAACTCCTGGCCGAGATCGCCCTGGGCAACCGCATGCCGGACGCCGTCGCCGGCCAGCTCCTGGCGGCACGTGGCGGCAAGGATCACCCCGCCGCGAAGGCCACGCTGGCGCAGGAGAAGATCCGCATCACCGGTGCCGAACGCGGGGTGCTCAGCTTCGCCAATTGCTGCCATCCGCTGCCGGGCGACGAGATCATCGGCTATCTCTCGCCGGGCAAGGGCATCGTGGTGCATCGGCTGGAATGCCCGAACGTGGCCGAGCTGCGCAAGTCGCCGGAGCGCTGCGTGCCGATCGAGTGGGATCGCCACGTGCAGGGCGACTACAAGGCCGAGCTGCGTGTGGAAGTGATCAACCGCCCCGGCGTGCTCGCCACCGTCGCCGCGGCCATCGCCGATGCCGATTCCAATATCGAGAACGTCGAGTACGTCGAGCGCGACGCGGCCGCCGCCACCTTGATCTTCACTATGGAGGTCAAGAGCCGCAAGCATCTGGCCGACGTCATCCGCCGCGTGCGGCGCACCGGTGTGGTCAGCGGGGCCTATCGCCATCCGCTCTGACGCGGGCGGCTTTCCGCATCGCGACCGCGCTTCCTACAATGTCCGGGATGCCGTCGATTCCGCAAAGAGCATCATCCCATTCGCCAGAGGTCGCCATGTCCCGACAGATCATCGCCACTGCGCAAGCGCCGGCCGCGAT
Organism: Aerosticca soli; assembly: GCF_003967035.1. GTDB lineage: Bacteria > Pseudomonadota > Gammaproteobacteria > Xanthomonadales > Rhodanobacteraceae > Aerosticca > Aerosticca soli. The sequence goes on from NZ_AP018560.1 coordinate 710,976, forward strand.
CGGCCCCTATTCGCAAGCCGTGCGTGCCGGCACCACGGTCTACTGCTCGGGCCAGATCCCGCTCGATCCGGCGACCGGTGCCCTGGTCGAGGGCGACATCACCGCGCAGGCGCGGCGGGTGTTCGAGAACCTCAAGGCCGTGGCCGCGGCGGCCGGCGGTTCGCTCGACGATGCGGTGCGGGTGGGCATCTACGTCACCGATTTGCAGCACTTCGCCGCGGTCAACGCGGTCATGGCCGAATACTTCAAGCCACCCTATCCTGCGCGATCCACCATCGAGGTTTCCGGCCTGCCCAAGGGCGCCCAGGTCGAGGTCGATGCGATCCTGGTGGTGGGCTGAGCGCCGCCGCCTCCGCTGTCTCTCGGCAGGCGCGCGGGCGGCGTCGTGAGCGCCGGTCCCATGGCCGGGGAACGGGCGGCGGACGAGGCGGGAGCGATGCCGGTCACCCGGTTGCCAGGCGTCGGTCCGGCGCAGGCGGCGATGCTTGCGCGGCTCGGGCTCGACACCGTCCGCGATCTCTGGTTCCACCTGCCATTGCGCTATGAGGATCGCACCCGGCTGACGCCCATCGCCGATCTCGTGCCCGGCGCGCGCGCGCAGGTCGTCGGTGAGGTGGCCCACGTCGAGCACATGACGCGGGGACGTTCGCAGCTCAAGGTCTGGCTTGCCGATGCCGCCGGGCAGGGCCTTGGCCTGCGGTTTTTCCATTTCCATCGCAGCCAGGCCGGACGCCTTGCGCCGGGCACGCGGCTTTTGTGTTACGGCGAGGTGCGCCAGGGCGGCTTGGGCCTGGAAATGGTGCACCCCGAATACCGCGTGCTGGAACCGGGCGCCGTGCCGACGATGGAGGCGCAGCTGAGTCCGGTCTACCCCACCACCGAGGGACTCGGCCAGAAACGCCTGGCCGGCACGATCGCCAAGGCGCTCACGCTGCTGCCCGCCGAGTCGGCGCTGGAACTCATCCCGCCGTCGTGGCTTCCCGAGGAGGCCGGCATGTCGCTGCGGGCGGCCCTGCTCTACGTGCATCGGCCGCCGCCGGAGGCCGATCTTGCCGAGCTCGCCGCCGGCCGGCACCCGGCGCAGCGGCGACTGGCGTTCGAGGAACTCCTGGCCCAGCACGTCAGCCTGAAACGCCTGCGCGCGCTGATCCAGCACCAGCGGGCGCCGCTACTCGCCGGCGACGGCGCCCTGCGGGCACGCCTGCTCGAAGCCCTGCCGTTCGTCCCGACCGCCGCACAACGGCGCGTCGCCGCGGAGGTCGCCGCCGACCTCGCCTCGGCGCGTCCGATGCTGCGCCTGGTGCAGGGCGACGTCGGCTCGGGCAAGACGCTCGTCGCCGCGCTCGCCGCGCTCGCCGCGGTGGAAGCCGGTTACCAGGTCGCGCTGACGGCCCCCACGGAACTGCTGGCCGAACAGCACCTGGCTACGTTCAAGCGCTGGCTGGAGCCGCTCGGCGTGCCTGTCGAATGGCTGGCCGGCAAGCTGCAGGGGCGGGCGCGCCGGCAGGCGCTGGAGCGCGTGGCCGCCGGCGCGCCGGTGGTGATCGGCACTCACGCGCTGATGCAGGAGGGCGTGACTTTCGCGCGCCTGGGGTTGGTCATCGTCGACGAACAGCACCGCTTCGGCGTGCAGCAACGTCTGGCCCTGCGCGACAAGGGCGCTTCCGGCACGCTGATGCCGCACCAGCTGGTGCTCACCGCCACACCGATCCCGCGCACGCTGGCGATGGCTGCCTATGCGGATCTCGACGTCTCGGTGATCGACGAGCTGCCGCCGGGCCGCACGCCGGTGCGCACGGTGGCGGTGGCGCAGGATCGCCGCGCCGAGGTGATCGAGCGACTGCGCGCCGCCTGCGCCCAGGGGCGCCAGGCCTACTGGGTGTGCACGCTGATCGAAACCTCCGAGCAGCTGCGTGCGCAGGCCGCCGAGGCCGTGCATGCCGAGCTCGCGGCCGCGCTGCCGGGTCTGCGCGTGGGTCTTTTGCACGGACGCATGAAGCCGGCGCAGAAACAGGCGGTGATGGCGGCCTTCCAGGCCGGCGAGTTGTCCGTCTTGGTCGCCACCACGGTGATCGAGGTCGGTGTGGACGTGCCGCGGGCCAGCGTGATGGTGATCGAGAACAGCGAACGGCTGGGGCTTGCGCAATTGCATCAGCTGCGTGGACGGGTCGGCCGCGGCGCCGACGAATCGAGCTGCGTGCTGCTCTACCAGCCGCCGCTGGGTGAACTTGCGCGGTCGCGGCTCAACACGCTGCGCCAGACCTGCGACGGTTTTCGCATCGCCGAGAAGGATCTCGAGCTGCGCGGCCCCGGCGAGGTGCTCGGCACCCGCCAGACCGGCGAGCTTTGCCTGCGCATCGCCGATCTCTCCCGTGACGCCGCCTTGCTGCCGGCCGTGCAGCGCCTCGGCGAACGCCTGCTTGCCGAGGCGCCGGCGCGCGTCGAGGCCTTGATCGCGCGCTGGATCGGCGCCGCCGCGCGCTACGCACGCGCCTGAAAATCCCAAGCGCGCGGCCGCGACGGCAGCGCCGGGCGTCCTTATCATGGGCGCTTTCCGCTGACCGCTTGGGAACCCATGACCCGCACCCCGTTGCTCATCGATACCGACCCCGGCGTGGACGATGCGCTGGCCATCCTGATGGCGCACGCGCATGCCGAAGTCGTCGCGCTCACCATCGCCGCCGGCAATGTCGGCCTGGCGCATACCGTGCGCAACGCCTGCACCCTCGTCGACCTGCTCTCGGCGCGCACGCCCGTGCATGCCGGCTGTCCGCTGCCGTTGGTGCGTGCGCCGCTGGAGGACGCCGCCTTCGTGCATGGCCAGGATGGTCTGGGCGACGTCGGCTTTCCCGAGCCGGCCAGCCGACCGGCTGACGAGACCGCGGCGCTGGCGCTGATCCAGCTGACCCGGCAGCGGCCGGGCGAGCTGACGCTGGTCGCCCTGGCGCCGCTCACCAATCTCGCGCTGGCGGTCCGGCTCGATCCCGAGCTGCCCTCGCGGGTGCGTCGCCTGGTGGTGATGGGCGGCGCGGTCACCGGGCACGGCAACACCGGCACCGTGCCTGCCGAGTTCAACGTCGGCTTCGACCCGGAGGCCGCGCACGTGGTGTTCGAAGCCTTCACGCATTTCACCCTGGTCGATTGGGAGGCCACGCTGCGCCATGCCTTCGACGAGGACGCCTTCGACGGTTGGGTCGCCCGCGGCGACGAGCGCGCCCGCTTCTTCGACCGGATATTCGCCGCCGCGCGGGCCTACAACCGCCGCAGCGGCCGACGCGGCATCATCGCCGCCGATGCGCTGGCCATGGCGGTAGCGATCGATCCGGCCATCGTCACCCGCCGGGCGAGCCGCCACGTGGCGGTGGAGCTGGACGGCCGCCTGACCCGCGGCGCCACTGTGGTGGACTGGGACGGCCGCCTCGGCCGGCCCGCCAACGCCGAAATCGTGCTGGAGGTGGACCAGGCGCGGTTCGCGGCGCTGGTGCAGCGGGCGCTGGGCGTTCCGGGCGCCTGAACGCCCGGCTTGTCAGTGCGACAGCCGGCCGGCTACAATGCCGCTCTTTTCATCCGCCGCTTTCCATTGCCATGAAGCCCGATATCCATCCGAACTATCGCCCGGTGGTGTTCCAGGACCTTTCGTCCGATTTCGCCTTTCTCACGCGCTCGACGATCGCCGCCAAGGACACCATCAAGTGGGAGGACGGCAACGAGTACCCGCTGGTCAAGGTGGATATCTCCAGCCACTCGCATCCGTTTTATACCGGCAAGCACAAGACCATCGACGCCGGTGGCCGCGTCGACAAGTTCCGTCGCCGCTACGCGCAGAAGTGATGCCGCGCCGGTGCGCCGGCGGACAGCATGAATCCCACGCGGGGCGGCCCATCACGGTCCGCCCCGCGTGTTTTTGCGCGGCCGGAAAGGCGTTTCGCGGCGAGGCTTAAAGCGTGCTGTGCGATCATTCCCGGCCGATCATGCATGGCGCGCCGCCTGTGCGGCCCCGGCGCCACGGCACGTTTCTCGTCCCCTTGCGGATCGGCCGTCCAGACGGCCGGACGCAAACCCCTAAAGCTCCAAGGAGGTAATTCCCCGTGTCTCCAGCCAAGCCCATCAAGCTGATCGACGAGAACAGCCAGCGCAGCAGCGAGCTTCCCCTGCTCGAAGGCACGCTCGGCCCGTCCTGCATCGACATCAGCACGCTGTACAAGGACACCGGCCATTTCACTTTCGACCCGGGTTACGGCAGCACCGCGAGCACGCAGAGCGCGATCACCTACATCGATGGCGACAAGGGCGTACTGCTCTACCGCGGCTATCCCATCGAGCAGCTGGCCGAGCAGTCGAGCTTCCTCGAAGTGGCCTACCTGCTGCTGCACGGTGAGTTGCCGAACCGCGACCAGCTGGCGACCTTCGAGGACCAGATCACCCATCACACCATGATGCGTGAGTCGCAGAAGGACTTCTTCAAGGGTTTCCACCACGATGCCCATCCGATGGCGATGCTGGCCGCCTCGATGGCCTCGCTCTCGGCGTTCTACCACGACGATCTGGACGTCTATAACCCCGAAGACCGCAAGCTGGCGGCGATCCGCCTGATCGCCAAGATGCCGACCATCGCCGCGGCCTGCTACCGCTATTCGATCGGCTGGCCGTTCCGCTATCCGCGCAACAACCTCGAATACGTGAGCCGCTTCCTGCACATGATGTTCGAGGTGCCGAGCGAGCCGCTCGAGCTCAACCCGGTGGTGCCCAAGGCGCTGGATCTCCTGTTCATCCTGCACGCCGACCACGAGCAGAACGCCTCCACCTCCACCGTGCGTCTGGTCGGTTCCACCGGCGCCAATCCCTACGCCTGCATCGCCGCCGGCATCACCGCATTGTGGGGTCCCGCCCACGGCGGCGCCAACGAGGCGGTGCTCAAGATGCTCGAGGAGATCGGCACGCCCGACAAGGTGGAAACCGCGATCCGCCGCGCCAAGGACAAGAACGACCACTACCGGCTGATGGGCTTCGGCCATCGCGTGTACAAGAACTTCGACCCGCGCGCGAAGATCATCCGCGAGATGGCGCACAAGGTGCTGAACGAGCTCGGCGTCGACGACCCGCTGCTCGACGTGGCGATGAAGCTCGAGGAGACGGCGCTCAAGGACGACTACTTCGTCGAGCGCAAGCTCTATCCCAACGTCGATTTCTACTCCGGCATCATCTACAAGGCGCTCGGCATCCCCACCGAGATGTTCACCGTGATGTTCGCCATTGCCCGCACCGCCGGCTGGATCGCCCACTGGATCGAGCAGCACGAGACCCCGGGGACGCGCATCGGTCGCCCGCGTCAGCTCTACGTGGGCAGTACGCCGCGCGATTACGTGCCGATGACCAAGCGCTGAGCCATCGCTACGCGCCGCCGTCGGTCGCCCTTCAGCGAACGGCGGCGGCTTTTCGATAAGCCCATGGAAGCTCGAGTATCCGATTTGCCCCGGGTGGGTCGACTTCGTGCTGATACCGCCAGAACGCTGCGCGGGCCTTTTGGCAAAGGCTTCATTTTGGTTGGCAGTCAGTCAACCGCGGCTTTGCCTTTAGCCTCGTGGCGAGTCGCTCTCGACGTCGTTCAGTAGAATCTCCACCATCGCCAGCGTGGCGCGCCGCATCGGTTTTTCGTCGATGCGGTCGAGGGGTGCCTGCCGCAGGCCATCCCGAGGGAGGATGGTGAGATCGAACGGGACTTCGTCGGCGGCGAAGGTGAGCACGGGATAGTCAGCGGAAGTCTCCCGGTCCAGCCGCAACCTGCGCGTGCTCGTTTCCAGCGGGATGCCGTGCTCGCGCAGGAACAGCATCACCTCTTCGGACGAATCGCTGAAAAGATGCAGGCACACGGCCGAGTGCTCGTCGGCGGTGCCGTCCAGCACCGCGCCGACCAGCCGTGGCTGAAAGCGCTCCAAAAAGCGCATCGCCTCGACGGCCGCGAGGCGGCGGGCCAGCAGGGCCTGCGGCTGGCGTTCGGCCTGGAACAGGCGCTGGCGTTCGCGCAGGGCCTGTTCGATCTCCTGGTTGCGCGGCAGGGATTGCGTGTCCGGCACGCCGAGCCGTTCGGCCGCCTTGAGCTTGGCGCGGTGGAAATCGCGGATGCCGTGTTCGCTCATCAGCCGTGCGGCTTCCTGGGCGATGCGCAGACGATTGCGCTGTATGCGGTCCTGGGCGTGGAGCCGGTGATGTTCGCCGCGCGCCATGAATCCTCCTGCCGATGCCGCACCAGCGCCAAGATTAACGCATTGCGCCGATCGCCGCGGCCGGTCCTCAGAAGATGTCGTAGGCCCGCTGGTCCTGCTCGTCCTGCTGTTGCTGGGTGGCCAGCGCGCGCAGCCGTTCGACGTCCTCGACCTTGAAGATCTCGCTCATCGCCTCCGGATCGTCCGGCGTGGTCGGAAGTCCGGTGGTGCGGTTGATGAGCAGGGTCGCGATGCCCGGCGGCATCGGCAGCGACGCCGGCGGGCGATCCTTGAGCGCCACGCGTATGTAATCCATCCAGATCGGCAAGGCCGCCTGGGCGCCGAACTCGCCCACGCCGCGTGCGCGTCCGAGCGGTGTGAAGTCGTCGAAGCCGACCCAGGTCGCGCTGACCACCTCGGCATTGAAGCCGACGAACCAGGCGTCGCGATGGTCATTGGTGGAGCCGGTCTTGCCCGCCAGGTCGCTGCGGCCCAGCGCCTTGGCGGCATAACCGGTGCCGTGCTGGATGACGTCCTTCATCAGCGAGGTGACGAGATAGGCGTTGCGCACGTCGATGACCGCCGGCGCAAGCACTGGCGCACTGGCGGCGTCGTGGGCATCGGCCGGCAGCGGGGCGTCCGCGGTCGGGTTGGCGTCGGCGGCCGCGTTGCCCGGCGCCTTGGCCATCTCGGCCGGCGGCGGCGCCGGCGGGGAGGGATTGAGCAGGCGCTCGGGACAGGTACGGCAGGCGCGCGGTGGATTGGCGAGATAGACCGCTTTGCCGTCGCGATCGTCGATCTCGTGGATGAAATAGGGCGTCACCAGATAGCCGCCGTTGGCGAACACCGCATAGCCGCGCGCCATGCTGAGCGGCGAGACCGAGGCGGTACCGAGCGCCAGCGACAGGTTGGCCGGCAGGGCGTCGAGCGGAAAGCCGAAGCGGGTGATGTATTCGCGTGCATAGCGCACGCCGATCGCGTCCAAGAGCCGCACCGAGACCAGGTTCTTCGAACGGGCCAGCGCCTCGCGCAGGCGGATCGGGCCGTCGAACTTCTCGTCGTCGTTGGAAGGCGTCCACAGGCCACCCGGGCGCGAGGGGTCGGGCAGCGCGAGCGGCGCGTCGTTGACGATCGAGGCGGGGGTGTAGCCGCGCTCGAAAGCCGCCGAGTAGATGTACGGCTTGAAGCTCGAGCCAGGCTGACGCGCCGCCATCACCGCACGGTTGAATTTGCTGCGCTGAAAATTGAAGCCACCCACCAGCGCCTGGACCGCGCCGTCCTCGGGGTCGAGCGACACCAGCGCGCCTTGCACCGTCGGCCACTGCGTCAATTGCCAATGGCCCTGTCCGTCGGCCATCACCCGGACGACGTCGCCACGCTTGAGTACCGCATCGACGGTCTTCGGTGGCGCGCCGACACGGCTTTCATTGATGTAGGGCCGAGCCCAGGCGACATCGGCCAGACCGAGCTCGATCGTGCGGCCGCCCGAGAGATAGAGCGTCGCCTGCGTCGGTGAACTGGCCGTCACCAGCGCCGGTTGCAGGCCGGCCAGCGGCATGTGGGCGGCGAGCAGTTTGTCGAAAACGGCCTGATCGGCGCCGGCGGGCAAGTCCTGGTGGGCCTCGGCCCCGCGCCAGCCGTGGCGGCGATCGTAATCCATGAGGCCTTTGCGCAGGGCTTCCACGGCCGCCTGCTGACGGGTGCTGTCGAGCGTGGTCTTGACCACGTAACCCTCGGTCAACGCGTCGTTGCCGAGCCGGTCCAGCGTCTGTTGACGCACCATTTCGGCCAGATAGGGGGCGTCCACCTCCACCGGCGGCTCGTGCGGGTAGGCATCGTTCGGCTCCGCCACGGCCTGGCGGTATTCCTCGGCGCTGATGTAGTGATGCTCGAGCATCTGCCCGAGGATCCAGTTGCGCCGCGCGAGCAGGCGCTGGGGATTGTTGATCGGGTTGACCATCGACGGCAGCTGGAAGGTGCCGGCAATGGCCGCGCACTGCGCCAGGGTGAGCTGGTCCAGGGTCTTGCCGTAGTAGTACTCGGCGGCGGCCGCCACGCCGTAGGCGCGATGGCCCAGGAACATCTTGTTGAGGTACAGCTCGAGGATCTGGTCCTTGCTGAGCTCCTTCTCCATGCGCAGCGCGATGAAGATCTCGGTGAGCTTGCGCGAATAGAGCTTCTCCGGGCTCAGGAAGAAATTGCGCGCCACCTGCTGGGTGATGGTGGAGCCGCCCGGGCCCTTGTCGCCGCCGGAGATGAGCACGTGCCAGCCGGCGCGCACGATGCCATGCCAGTCCACCCCGGGGTGCCGGTAGAAATCGGCGTCCTCGGCGGCCAGTACCGCATGCTTGAGGCGCTCGGGCACGTGGCCGATGTCCACCGGGATGCGCCGCATTTCGCCGAAGCTTGCGATCAGCTTGCCGTCGGCGCTCAGGATCTTGAGCGGCACCTGCAGGTGGTAGTCCTTGAGCTGGGACACCGAAGGCAGCCGCGGCGCGATCAGCCAATAGGCGGCGCCCACCGCCAGGACCGCGAGCAGCAGGCCGGTAAAGGCCGCAATGACGGCCCAGCGCAGCAGACGCTTGAAAATGTGCATGTCTAAAGAAGGCTCAGGGCCTGATAGAGCAACGGTCAAGTATAAAGCTTGGCCGCCCGCCCGCCTGCCGCGGCGTCACACGCCTGTCGTGGGGCGGGCGATGCTTGCCTCGGGCGGCCAGGCGATGCGCTCGGCTTGACCAGGCCGGCGGCCGGTCACCCTCGGGCCGTGGCCGCGCGGCTTGCGATCAGACGGTGATTCCGGGCTGCCCGGGCGTCACGTCTTACGGCCGGCGCCGCGTGCTGCCCGAGCGCGACACCGGCGAGCGGGCGGCGAGGTCAGGGCACGTCCACGGCGTCGGGCGGCCGGCTTTCAGCTGGCGGTCGGACGCCTGCGGTACAGGAGATCCCACACGCCGTGGCCGAGTTGGCGGCCGCGCCGCTCGAAGCGCGTCTCGATGCGCCAGGGCGGCCGCTCGGCATAGCGGCCGGGAGCCACCGCGTTGCGCCAGTCGGGGGCCTCCTCCAGCAATGCCAGCATGTGCTCGGCATAGGGCTGCCAGTCGGTGGCCAGGTGCAGCAGCGCGTCCGGCGCGGCGCGGCTGGCGAGCAGGGCGAGGAACGCCGGCTGCACGATGCGCCGCTTGTGGTGACGTTTCTTGGGCCAGGGGTCGGGAAACCACAGGCGGATCTCGGCGAGCGTGCCGGCAGGAATCTCCTGTTCGAGCACGTCCACCGCATCGTGTCTGTACAGCCGCACGTTGCGCGCCTCGCGTGCCGCCAGCGCGTTCATCAGCCGGCCCACGCCCGGACCGTGCACCTCGATGCCGAGATAGTCGCGATCCGGATCGTGCTCGCTTGCCCAGGCCAGCGCCTCGCCGTTGCCGAAGCCGATCTCCAGCACCAGCGGCGCGCGCCGGCCGAAATGGGCGGCAAAGTCCTGCGGCGTGCCGGTGTAGTCGATGCCGAAGCGTTGCCAGTGCAGGGCGAAGGCGCGTTCCTGCGCGCTCGTCATGCGGCCTTCGCGCAGCACGAAGCTGCGGATGCGGCGTTGGGGGGCGGACGAGGCGGAATCGGTCATGGCGAGGGTAACGTCATGCGAGGTTGGATACTTCTTCGCCGGCGGCCCGGTCGAAGAAGCGCAGGCGAGGGCGATGGATCACCGGTGCGCGCGGCACTGGCCGCCGTGCTTCGGCGGCGCGAAAGGCAAAGCCTGGCGCGTTTAGCCGATGGTGCCGTCGAGCGGGCTGGAGGCGCTGGCGTAGCGGCGGCGCGGGATGCGTCCGGCGCGGAAGGCGGCGCGCCCGGCCTCGACGGCGAGCTTCATCGCATGCGCCATCAGCACCGGATCCTTCGCGCCGGCGATGGCGGTGTTCATCAGCACGCCGTCGCAGCCGAGTTCCATCGCGATCGCGGCATCCGAGGCGGTGCCGACGCCGGCATCGACGATCACCGGCACCTTCGCGTTCTCGACGATCTCGAGCAGGTTGTACTTGTTCTGGATGCCGAGCCCCGAGCCGATCGGCGCGGCCAGCGGCATCACCGCCACGCAGCCGATGTCTTCCAGCCGGCGCGCGAGAATCGGGTCGTCCGAGGTGTAGACCATCACCTGGAAACCGTCGGCGACCAGTTGCTCGGCGGCTTTCAGTGTCTCGATCACGTCGGGAAACAGGGTTTTCTCGTCGCCCAGCACCTCCAGTTTGACCAGCGCGTGGCCGTCGAGCAGCTCGCGCGCGAGCCGGCAGGTGCGCACCGCGTCGACCGCGTTGTAGCAGCCGGCGGTGTTCGGCAGCAGGGTGAACTCATCGGGCGGCAGCGCGTCGAGCAGGCTGGGCGCGCCCGCGTCCTGGCCAATGTTCACGCGGCGGATCGCCACGGTGACGATCTCGGCGCCGGCGGCCAGGCTGGCGCGGCGGGTCTCGTCGAAGTCCTTGTATTTGCCGGTGCCGGTGAGCAGGCGCGAGCGGTAGGTTTTGCCGGCGATGACGAGTGGATCGGCGTGGGGCGCGGGTGTGTTCATGGCGGTTCTTGGGGCGCCGGTCCGGCCGGCGGGGAAGCGGTGAGAAGGCTCGTGCGGTCAACCGCCGCCGATGGCCTGCACGATCTCGACGCGGTCGTTCTCGGCCAGTGCGTGCTGGTCGTGCTGACTGCGCGGGACGATGGTCTGGTTGACCTCGACGGCCACCCGCCGACCGGCGAAACCGGCCCGTTTGAGCAGGCCGGCGACGGTGGTGCCAGCGGGCAGTTCCAGCGGTTTGCCGTTGAGAGTGATCAGCATGGGCACATTGTAGCCTCCGCCGCGGCAAAGGCCGGTGAGCGCGGTGCAAGAGGACGGCTCAATGCCGGTCGTCACGGTCGCCGGAGGGCGGCGGATGCGGATGCGGGTGTCCCGTCGTTTCGGCCGGGTGGCCGCCTTGGCGTGGCGCGGCGCGGGGCGCTTCGTGCGGCGTCGGGGCGATCTCGTGGGGCGCCGACAGCGGTCGCGCCGCGGGCTGCCAGGAACGTGGCGTGGGCACCGGCGCGTGCCGCTCAGGGATCGCCGGGCGAGGCTCGAGGACAGGCGCCGGACGGGATGGCGCATGGCGCCAGGCGTCCGCAGGTGGCCTGGGCGCGTCCTCGCGCCGGAAGCTCGGCGCGGACGGCAGCGAGACGGGCGCAGGCGCATCGTGCCCGTGCAGGCTCTCGGGGGCGGCCGTGCCCGGCGGCAGGGTGCTGAAGCGCGGCGGCTGCGGCAGACCATGCGGTTCCGGCGCGGCACCCGCCGCCGGCGCAGCCGGCGCTGTGGCGCCGCCCTGCGCTGACGGGTGATGGACGAAGTGCGCAGGCCAGGCATCGCGTCGCTCGGATGCGCCGCCCATTGCGGCCGGCGCCGGGCCTGGCGATAGCGGCGGACGGTGCCCGGTCGAAGGGCCCTCGGGCGGTCCGGGGTGACCCGCATCCGGCGTGTGTTCCGGCTGCGGACCGGGCCTTGGCGCCGTCCAGTCGCGGGGATGATCGGGCTGGGACGACTGGCCGGGCAGGCCCGGCCGCACGGGTTGCGCTCCGGGACCGCCGCTCGGATGTCCCGGCGCGCCTGCGGGAAATGGCTTGGGCGCAGGTTGCGGCATCGGTGCCCCCGACGGCCTGTCGAAGCGGTGGTGCATGACCACCGGACGCGCCGGGCTGTTTGGCGGTGCGCCGGCCTGCGCGGCGGTCGACGGCCATGGCTGCCGAGCGGGCGGCGGCAGTCGGGTCAGCACGCCGGCTTGCCGCAAGCGGCTGGGATCGAGCTCCAGCCGGTGGCGCTGGACGGGTTCGGTCGGTTGCCAGGCGCGGACGTCGATCGCGGTCAGCGCATGGGGCGCGCGCCAGTTCACATAGTGGTCGACCGGCGGCGCGGTGCCGGCGCGGTAATCGCGGTAATGCGCTTCGATGCGCTGTTCCCAGCGCGTCCGTTCCTCGGCGCGCCGCCAGCGCAGGTTGGTTTCATTGACGCGGTCGAAATAGCGGTGACTGGCGCGATACCAGGGGATATACACGTCACCCGGCCCGAGCGGCAGCCAGCCGACCGGTGCCACGCCGACCGCCACGCGGGTGTGGCGGTCACCGATGAAGGCGACCAGGGCCGGCGCATACACCGGGCGTACGCCGCGCGGGCCGGGAATCCAGCACCAGCCGCGCGGACGATGGATCCAGCGGCCATAGTGATACGGGGCAAAGCCCCAGGGCAGATCGTCCACCCAGGTCCAGCCCCACAAGCCCACGTAATCCCAGTGGCCGTAGCGGTAGGGCGCCCAGTCCACCGCCACGACGGCCGGATACCACACCGGGCCGTAGTCGACATCGTCCTGCCAGCTGCCGTAGGCGTCCAGGTCCGGGTAGCCGACTACCGTTTCATCGACGTACTGCGTGGATGTGGCGCGCACATAGCGGCGGTCGCGCTCGGCCGACCAATGCTCGAAGTCGTCTTCCTCCGCCGGGCGGTCCTCCACCGTCACGCGGTCCAGTGCGGTGTCTTCGAAACGGTAGTTGCGGCCGGCGAAGATGTCGCGCCGGGCGTCGTGTTCGCCGTACACGCTGGCACTGCCGGACAACACGCCGATCGTGGTCGTACCGCTGCCGCGGTCGACGTCCACCCGGAACACGCCGGGACGGTCGACCACCAGCGCCACGCGGGGCGTGTCGATCTCGTAGCTTTCGCCGGCGGCGACGTTGCGCACCGAAAGGATGGCCGTGCCTGCGCCGAGCTCGAACTGGGCGAGCTGGTCATCGAACGCGAGCAGGGCCAAGTCGGTGCGGCCGTCCAGTCGCAGCGCGGCATCGGGAAGCTCGAGTTCGACCCGCGCCGCGGGTGTCGTCGAGAGGCGCTCGCCGGCGGCGAGCGGGCGATTCAGGCCGGCGTCGATCCATGTCTGCGTGCCGGCCGGAAGCAGCGCCACGGCGCCGGAAAGATAGGCAAGGCGCACCGCCCGCGAGGGCGGATCGGCGTTGGCCTGATCGTCACGGGACTGCGCCGCCGCTACGCAGCAAAGCAGCCATAGCGCGGTACAGAGCCAGCCCCGCCAGCGTCCGAGCGATGGCATCGACCTTGGCATACCCGTGTCCTTCCGGCCCGTCGGGCCTCGCGATGCGGCAAGGCCGCCGATCCATTATGCGCATGGCCAATCGTCGCCGGCGGCCGGTGGCCGCACGCCGTTCAGCAGTCCTGCGGCTTGGCTCCCGGACTCCCCAAGGGGCGGGCGGCGCGTTACCATGGACCGTCGAGGCGGGTGTAGCTCAATGGTAGAGCTGTAGCTTCCCAAGCTACTGACGAGGGTTCGATTCCCTTCACCCGCTCCACTTCGACTTTCCAAGGCGTTCCAAGGACGTCCATGGGGTTTCGCAATTCATTGTCACGGTTCGGCTTTTCCAGAAAAGCCGTTCCAGTGACGTCCAGCGAAATCCACTGACAGCCGGTCAAAACCGGTACATCAAGTGGTACGTCGCCATGCGGAGCTTTCCGATTCCGCATTGTTGCTGGGGGGGGGCGGAGTGCCCGATGGGAAACATGGCACCCAACCTGCTTCAAGGAGTTGGGATCAGGCTTTCAGATCTCATGACGCGCAGGCCATCAAGCCGCCCCTTGCCACTGGCTTGTCCGGCATCCCGCGTGCCAATACTCAATCCTTGAAGCGCGTTGTGCCTGATGCACCCCTTTGCCGATGCCGGTATGCGTGCGGCCGGTAGCGGAATTTTTCGATGAAGATCGCCATCCTGTCGCGCAACAGCCAGCTTTATTCCACCCGACGGCTGGTCGAGGCGGCGCGTTCGCGCGGCCATGTGGTGCGTGTGCTCGATCCGTTGCGCTGCTACGTGCGCATCGCGCCGGGGAACATGGCGATCCATTACCGCGGCAAGCCGTTGCGTGATTTTTCCGCGGTGATCCCGCGCATCGGCACACAGAGCACGTTCTACGGTACCGCGGTGCTTCGCCAGCTCGAGATGATGGGCGTGTATACGCCCAACACGGCCGACGCGGTGCTGTGCGCGCGCGACAAACTACGCTGCCTGCAGGTGCTTGCCGCGCACGGCGTGCCGATGCCGATGACCGTGTTCGGCGACAATCCGGACGACACCGACGATCTGCTCGCCCTGCTCGGCGAGCCGCCGCACGTGATCAAGCTCAACGAGGGCAGCCAGGGCAATGGCGTGGTGCTGGCCGAGAAACGGGCTGCCTCGCAGAGCGTGATCGAGGCCTTCCGTGGCCTGTACGCCACCTTTCTGGTGCAGGAGTTCATCGCCGAGGCCAAGGGCAGCGACCTGCGCTGTTTCGTGGTCGGCGGCAAGGTGGTGGCGGCGATGCAGCGGGTGGCCAGCCCCGGGGACTTCCGCGCCAACCTGCATCGTGGCGGCAGCGCGGAAAAGGCGCGCCTGAGTGCCGGGGAGCGCGCCCTCGCCATTCAGGCGGCGAAGGTGGTCGGCCTGGGCATCGCCGGGGTGGACCTGCTGCGTTCGCGGCGCGGCCCGCTGTTGCTCGAAGTCAACGCCTCGCCCGGGCTCGAGGGCATCGAGGGCGCCACCGGCGTGGATGTCGCCGGCCAGATCGTGCGGCATCTGGAGCGTCATGCCCGCCGGGACTGAACGGCGCCCGTCGCCTCGACGTCGGGTTAACCGGTCTGTAACCGTCCTGCCCCTATAACGGCCGGCACTGGGATTTGCCGAGGGCTTCCTTGAGGTCTTGAGGATGTTTCGGGCAGGTTTTCGGTCATCGGGGCAGCCACTTGCGCTCGGGCAGGCGTAGCGTCGCCGGTCCGGGCGTTTCTTTTGCCGGTACCGCGCGATGCCGCCGGCATCCATCCACTTGTTAAGCTAGTGCGCCGGCAGGCGTCGGCAGTGAAGGAGTGCGTCATGCGCGTCCTGGTGATCGAAGACAACAGCGATATCGCGACCAACATCGGCGACTATCTCGAAGACCGTGGCCACGTGGTCGATTTCGCCGGCGATGGCGTCACCGGCCTGCACCTTGCCGTGGTCAACGATTTCGACGTCATCGTGCTCGACCTCACCCTGCCGGGGATGGACGGGCTGGAAGTGGCGAAGAAGCTGCGCCATGAGGCACACAAGCAGACGCCGATCCTGATGCTCACTGCGCGTGATGCGCTGGAGCAGAAACTGACCGGCTTCGAATCCGGCGCCGACGACTACATGACCAAGCCGTTCGCGCTGCAGGAGCTGGCCGCGCGGCTGGAAGTGCTGGCCCGGCGCGGCAAGGGCCCGCAGAGCCGGGTGCTCAAGGTCGGCGACCTCACCTACAACCTGGACACGCTCACCGTGAGCCGCGCCGGCAAGGCGATCCAGCTCAACCCGATCGGGCTCAAGCTGCTGCAGGCGCTGATGGAGGCGAGCCCGGCGGTGGTGACCCGCCAGGATCTGGAACAGCGCGTGTGGGGCGAGGAGCTGCCCGACAGCGATTCCCTGCGCGTGCACATCCACGGCCTGCGCGCGGCGATCGACAAGCCGTTCGACAAGCCACTGATCCATACCCGCCACGGCATCGGTTACCGCATGGTCGATCCGGATGCGGTCCAGACGTAAGCTGCGCTTTCGCCTGGTCGTCTCCTTCGCGCTGTTCGGTTTCGGACTGAGCGCGTTGTTCGCCGTGGCCTCGCTGGACATCCGTGCACGGGTGGAGGACCAGCTGGTCAACGCCAGCCTGCTCGACGACGCCAAATGGGCCAACCAGCAGGCCCGCGAGCATCCGAACGAACCGGGCGCGGGCTCGCGGCTGCTGACCGGCATCATCAAGAGCGAACGCACCCTCTACAAGGCGCCGCTGGCCTGGCAGAACCTGCCCAACGGCGTGCACGACATCTACGAGCCGGACGAAACCGGCAAGATGCATCACTACAAGCTCGCGGTGTGGCGCGAGAACGGCATCATCAGTTTCCTGCGCTACGACGTCTCGCGCGAGGAATTGGGCAAGCAGCAGCTCCTGATCAGCGTGATCGGCGCGGTGTTTCTGTTCGGCCTGCTTTCGCTAGCCATCGGCGTGTGGCTCTCGCGCAAGGTGCTCAAGCCCGTCACCGAGCTTGCCCAGCGCCTGCGCGAGTTCCGCCGCACCGGCAAGGTCGAACCACTGGCGCCGCATTTCGCCGACGACGAGGTCGGCGAGCTCGCCCAGGCGCTGGACGACTACGCCGCCCGGCTCACCGCCATGGTCGAGCGCGACCGCGAGTTCAACTCCGACGTCAGCCACGAGCTGCGCACGCCGCTGGCGGTGATCGCCAGCAGCACCGAGCTGTTGCAGGCCTCGCCCGATCTCACGCCCAAGCTCGCCGAACGGCTGAAGCGGATCGAGCGTGCCTCGCGTCAGGCCACCGAGCTGATCGAGGCGCTGCTCCTGCTTTCGCGCGCCGAGCGGCGTGGTCCGACCCGGGGCGAGACCACCGAGGTCGCCAAGGTCGCCGCCGACGTGATCGAGAGCCAGCGTCCGCAGATGCGCGACAAGCCGCTCGAAGTCGAGCTGGTGACGGAGGCGCCGCTCACTGTCAATGCGCCGGCTTCGGTGCTGTCGGTGGCGCTCACCAACCTCGTGGGCAACGCGATCAAGTACACCCTGGAAGGCACGGTGAGGGTGGTCATCGGTGCCGACCGCGTGGAGGTCATCGACACCGGCCCCGGCATCAAGCCCGAGGACGCCGAGCGGCTGTTCCAGCGTGGCGTGCGCGGCGAGGGCGCCGGCGGCAGCGGCGCCGGACTGGGGCTCGCGATCGTGCGCCGGCTGTGTGACCTCTACGGCTGGCAGGTGTCGATGCGTCCGCGCACCGACCGCAACGGGGCGATCGCCAGCCTGGTGTTCGGTTAGGGCTGGCCGCCCTTACGCACACCGTCCGCCGGCGTGCGGCGCGGGGTCGGTACTGGGCGCACTCAGCGCAGCCGCTCGAGCACCGCCATGGTCGGCCGCGCGCGGTTCAGCGTGTAAAAGTGCAGACCGGGCGCGCCGCCCTCCAGCAACTGCCGGCAAAGCTGCGCGACCAGCTCCGCGCCCAGTTCGCGGATCGCCTGGGCGTCGTCGCCGAGCGCCTGCATGCGCTTGGCGATCCAGCGCGGGATCTCGGCGCCGCAGCTGGCGGAGAAGCGGGTCAGCTGGCTGAAGTTGGCGATCGGCATGATGCCGGGCACGATCGGCACCGACACGCCCAGCCGACGCACGTCCGCGACGAAGCGGAAATAGGCATCAGGGTTGTAGAAATACTGCGTGATCGCGCCGTCCGCGCCGGCCGCGATCTTGGCCCTGAAGTGTTCGAGATCGACCAGCGCGTCGGCCGCCTGCGGGTGGGTCTCCGGATAGGCGGCCACCTCGATGCGGAAGTGGTCGCCGGTGCGCTCGCGCACGAAGCGCACCAGCTCGGCGGCATAGCGGAAGTCGCCCGGCGAGGCCATGCCCGAGGGCAGGTCGCCGCGCAGGGCGACCAGCCGGCGATAGCCGGCGGCGCGATAGTCATCGAGCAGCGCGGCGATCTCTTCGCGCGTGCCGCCCATGCAGGACAGATGAGGCGCCACTTCGAGCCCGTGCATGTGCTTGAGGTGGGCCAGCGTTTCGCGGGTGTAGTTCAGGGTGGAACCGCCGGCGCCGAAGGTGACCGAGACGTAGTCCGGACCGAAGGCCGCCAGCTTCGTCACGGTCTGGTCGAGCTGCTCGCGCTGCTGCGCGGTCTTGGGCGGAAAGAACTCGAAACTGAGCGAGGGCATGGCGGTCTCCACGAATGCGGCGATTGTATATCTCCTTTTCCGCATGGAGAGATAAACAAGCGCCGATGCGACCTCGGCGACCCGCTGCGACAAAATGCGCCGGCGCCGACCCCGGGGGCAAATTGACCATGGTCAAGCGCCGGCCGTGACCGGGTCTTCATACTCCCGCCGTCCCGTATGCGAGGAGACGGCGAGTGGAGATCTACAACGACAAGGTCGTACGGCAATTCACCGTCATGACCGTGGTGTGGGGTATCGTCGGCATGCTGGTCGGCGTGCTGATCGCGGCGCAGCTCTACTTTCCTGCGCTCAATTTCGACCTACCGTGGCTGAGCTACGGCCGCCTGCGACCGCTGCATACCAATGCGGTGATCTTCGCTTTCGGCGGTTCGGCGCTGTTCGCCACCAGCCTGTACACGGTGCAGCGCACCTGCCATGCACGGCTGATCTCGGACAAGCTGGCCTCGTTCGTGTTCTGGGGCTGGCAGCTGGTGATCGTGGCTGCGGCCATCACCTTGCCGCTGGGCTATACGCAGTCCAAGGAATACGCCGAGCTCGAGTGGCCGATCGATCTTCTGATCACCATCGTCTGGGTGGCCTACGCGGTGTTGTTCTTCGGCACCATCGTCAAGCGCAAGGTCAAGCACATCTACGTCGCCAACTGGTTCTATGGCGCGTACATCATCACCATCGCGCTGCTGCACATCGTCAACAACGTCTCCATTCCGGCCGGGCCTTTCAAGTCGTACTCGGCCTATTCGGGCACGGTCGACGCGATGGCGCAGTGGTGGTATGGCCACAACGCGGTCGGCTTCTTCCTGACCACCGCCTTCCTCGGCATGATGTACTACTTCGTGCCCAAGCAGGCCGGCCGGCCGATCTATTCCTACCGCCTCTCGATCGTGCACTTCTGGGCGCTGATCGCGGTGTACATGTGGGCCGGGCCGCACCATCTGCAGTACACCGCGCTGCCGGACTGGGCACAGTCGCTGGGCATGGTGTTCTCGCTGATCCTGCTGGCGCCCTCATGGGGCGGCGCGATCAACGGCATCCTCACCCTGTCGGGCGTCTGGTACAAGCTGCGCACCGATCCGATCCTGAAGTTCCTCATCGTCTCGCTCTCGTTCTACATGATGAGCACATTCGAGGGGCCGATGATGTCGATCAAGACGGTCAACTCGCTCAGCCACTACACCGACTGGACCATCGGTCACGTGCACTCGGGCGCCTTGGG
Source organism: Aerosticca soli (assembly GCF_003967035.1). GTDB lineage: Bacteria > Pseudomonadota > Gammaproteobacteria > Xanthomonadales > Rhodanobacteraceae > Aerosticca > Aerosticca soli. Next base: position 730,158 of record NZ_AP018560.1, read on the forward strand.
CTGGGTGGCGATGATTTCGATCGGCTCGATCTATTCGATGCTGCCGCGCGTGCTCGGCCTCGAGAAGATGTATTCGACCAAGCTGGTCGACACGCACTTCTGGCTGCACACGATCGGGCTGGTGGTCTATATCGCCTCGATGTGGATCGCCGGCGTGATGCAGGGCCTGATGTGGCGTGCCACCGATCCGGAAAACGGCACCCTGGTCTATTCGTTCGTCGAGTCGCTCAACGCGACCAAGCCCTACTACCTGTTCCGTCTCGGCGGTGGCGTGATCGTGCTCTCCGGCATGTTGGTCATGGCCTGGAACGTGCTCAAGACCTTCCAGCAGGCGAAGGCGCCGGTCGCACATCCGGTCTTGCCGCCCGATGCCGCCGATGCCCGCGCCTAAAGGAATCGACATGAGCACTCAACCAAACCCCACTCACGTACACGACAAGATCGAGCGCAACATCGGTCTGATGATGATCCTGATCGCCGTCGCGGTGTCCTTCGGCGGTCTGGCCGAAATCGTCCCGCTGATGTTCCAGGCCGAGGCGATCAAACCGCTGCCGGGGATCAAGCCCTACTCCGCGCTGGAGTTGGCCGGCCGCGACGTCTACCAGCGCGAGGGCTGCTACAACTGCCACTCGCAGATGGTGCGCACGCTGCGTTTCGAGACCGAGCGCTATGGCCACTATTCGCTGGCGGGTGAATCGGTCTACGACCATCCGTTCCAGTGGGGCAGCAAGCGTACCGGTCCGGACCTTGCCCGTGTCGGCCTGCGCGGCTACTCGGACGACTGGCATCGCGCGCACCTCAACAATCCGCGCGACGTGGTGCCCGAGTCCAACATGCCCGCCTATCCGTGGCTGGCCAAGCACAAGCTCGATGGCGATGAAGTCGCCGCGCACATGCGGGCTTTGCGTCGCGTCGGTGTGCCTTACAGCGACGCCGACATCGCCGGCGCGCCGGCCGCGGTGGCCGGCAAGACGGAGCAGGATGCCGTCATCGCCTATCTGCAGGGGCTGGGCACCCATCTCACACCGGCCGATGACCAGGCCCGCGCCGGGGAGGATTGATCCCATGATGGCCGGTTTGATTACCGCTGCGCTGCTGCTGTTGTTCGTTGGCGGCAGCATCTGGTTGTGGCTGCCCAAGCACAGCCGCGCCCTTGATAACGCGGCCAGGCTGCCGCTGGACGATGACGAGGAGAAAATGCCATGAGTTGGGGCTGGACGTGGTTCGTAGTCGTCCTGACGGCGCTCAACATCGGCGGTTGCGTATGGCTGCTTATGGCCAACACCCGCCGCCGCGCCACCGATCCCAAGCCCGATGAAACCGGGCACGTGTGGGACGGCGATCTCACCGAATACAACAAGCCGCTGCCGCGCTGGTGGATCAACCTGTTCTATATCACCATCGTCTTCAGCATCGGCTATCTCATCTGGTACGGCATCGGGCGGTTTGCCGGTTATGGCCACTGGAGCTCGCAGGCTGAATGGGCGCAGGAAAAGGCCGCCGAGGATGCGCGGCTGGAAGACGCGCTCAAGCCCTATGCCGGCAAGCCGATCGACGAGCTTGCCAAGGATCCCAAGGCGGTAGCGCTTGGACGCACGATCTTCGCCAATAACTGTGCCGGTTGCCATGGCTCGACCGGCCACGGCGCGACGGGTTTCCCCAACCTGACCGACGACGTCTGGTACTGGGGCGGCACGCCGGACCGCATCCTGGAGACCATCCTCGACGGCCGCAATGCCGTGATGCCGCCCTGGGGTCAGGTGTTGCCGGCGCAGGGCGGGCCGACGGCCATCGACGACACGGTGGCCTACGTGCAGTCGCTTCCGCATCCTGATGCCGTGGCCGACAAGGCTGCCGTCGAGCGTGGGCAGAAACTCTTCGCCGCCAACTGCGTGGCCTGCCACGGGCCGGACGGCAAGGGCAACCCGCTGCTCGGTGCGCACGATCTCACCCAGCCCAGGGCCTGGCTGTACGGCGCCAGCAAGGCGGCGCTCACCAAGACCATCACCGAAGGCCGCAACGGCGTCATGCCGGCGTGGCGCCCGGTGCTTGGCGAGACCCGTGTACGCTTGGTCGGCGCCTATGTGTGGACCTTGTCCCCGCATCCCGATCAGACCAGCAAGACGACGCCATGACCTTGCGTGATATCGATCCTTCCAAACCACCGCCGCCCGCCGTGAGGCGGGCTGGCGCCATCTTGTGGCCGAGCTTCTTCTCCGCCGGTGTGGCGACCATGGTGTTCTTCGCCTATGTCGACCCGCTGGCCCTGCAGAGCATCACCTTTCCCAGCTGGCACTTGAGTCGCGAGCAGGGCTACTCGCTGGGCTTCTTCCTCGCTTGGCTGGCGACGGCCTCCTCGAGCCTATTCACCTGGATCCTGCTGCGACCGCGCAAGGCGGTGCGCCGCATGACCAAAGCATCGATCAAGCAGTAAAACATCATGAGCGGTCAGATTCCCCTGCGCCTCGTCGAAGACGAAGGCGGTTCCTATTACGTCAGCGAGCGCAAGGTCTATCCGCGCGACGTTTCCGGTACTTTCACCCGCCTGCGGATCGCCGCGGTGATCTGGCTGCTCGGCATGTTCTACGTGTTTCCGTGGCTGCGCTGGGACGGCCGCCAGGCGGTGCTGCTCGACCTGCCGGCGCGCCAGTTCCACATCTTCGGACTCCTGTTCCTGCCGCAGGACTTCCTGTTCCTGGCGATGCTGTTGATCATCGCCGCGCTGGCGCTGTTTTTCTTCACCGCGCTCGCCGGCCGACTGTGGTGCGGCTATGCCTGCCCGCAGACGGTGTGGACCGAGGTCTCGCTGTGGATCGAGCGCCTCTGCGAGGGGGACCGCAACAAGCGCATGAAGCTCGACGCCGGCCCGTGGAATCGCGAGAAGGTCCTGCGCAAGGGTTCGAGCTGGCTGTTGTGGGCGCTGTTCTCGCTGTGGACCGGCTTCACCTTCGTCGGCTTCTTCAGCCCGATCACCGATCTGGCCCGGCGCGCACCGTTCGGCTGGGGCGGCTGGGAGACCTTCTGGGTGCTGTTCTACGGCTTTGCCACCTGGGGCAATGCCGGTTTCCTGCGCCAGCAGGTGTGCAAGTACATGTGCCCCTACGCGCGCTTCCAGAGCGCGATGTTCGACCGCAACACGCTAATCATCGCCTACGACGCCATGCGCGGCGAACCGCGCGGACCGCGCAAGCGCGGCCTGCCCAGTGTGCTCGAACGCGCCCGTGGCCTGCTCGATCCATTCACCGCGTACGACTACGCCTTCCGCGCCAGTCTGCATCCCTCGGCGGCCGACCAGCGCGCCCAGGCCGGCGGCACCATCGCACTGATCCGCCCAGGCGAGAAAGTCGAACCCCTGCCGGTCTTCAAGCCGGAAGAACTGGGTGACTGCATCGACTGCACGATCTGCGTGCAGGTCTGTCCGACCGGCATCGACATCCGCAACGGTCTGCAATACGAGTGCATCGCCTGCGGCGCCTGTATCGACGCCTGCAACGAGGTGATGGACAAGATGAACTATCCGCGCGGGCTGATCCGCTATGCCACGCAGAACAGCATCGACGGCAAGCCCTCGCGCATCCTGCGGCCGCGCATCGTGGTCTACGGGCTGCTGCTGCTCGCGCTGATGACCGGCTGGGTCTACGGTGTCACGCATCGCAGCCCGTTGATCGCCGAGGCCATCCGCGACCGCAATGCGATGTACAGCATCGCCGAGGACGGTCGCGTCGAGAACTCCTACACCATCAAGCTGGTCAACAAGGACACCCGGCCGCACCGCTTCGTGATCGACGTCAGCACGCAGGATTTGCCCGGCGCCGTGCTGCGCGACGGTTCCAAGACCGTACAGGCCGCCAGCGGGCAGGTGGTGGCGGTGCCGGTTACCGTCAGCGCTTCCTCCGAGATCACCGGGCGCCACGACGTGCATTTCCGCATCCGCGGCGTGGACGTTGACGCGGAGCGCACCATCGACAGCAGCTTCTTTGGACCGAATCTATGAACGCACACGTGCATCGCAGCGCCTGGCGCGAACCGATGGTCTGGATGCTGGTAGGGCTGCCGCTGGCGGCGGTGGTGATCGGTTTCGGCTTGCTGTACGCCGCCGTGCGTCCTGGATCGCAGGACCTCGAATCGCCCGATCAGGTGAAGCACTGGGCCGGCATGCCGATCGCCCCGCAGCAGCTCACCCCGAAAGGACCGCTGGCGCAGGAGCTGATCGTGCGCAACAAGCCCGGCATGATCGAAGTGGTGCCGACCGATCCCCGTTTCCCGCGCGGCGGCAAGCTCACCCTGACCTTGACCGCCGATGCCGGGCCATCGCGCGTCTATCACCTGACGCCGAGCGAGCTGGGCTGGCATGGACCCGGCGAGGTGACGGAAAACCAGCCCTGGCACCTGCAGCTGAGCTCGGACAGCGCCACCTGGCATCTGCATGGGCAATGGTTGCCGCAGGCGCGCTTTGCCCGCCTGACCCCTTGAGCCACGAACGCGGCTTGTGGACCAGCGCGCCGTCATCGCCTGTTATCACTGCGGCGAACCGCTGACCGGCACGCCGGTGTGGCTGGAACTGGATGGTGGGCTGCAGGGCTTCTGCTGCCATGGTTGCGCCACCGCCGCGCAGTGGATCCGGCAAGCCGATCTCGGTGATTACTACCGGCTGCGCAGCGCCGCCGGTGCGCGGGTCGAGGCCGAGGCGGCCGATCTCGAAGCGTGGGATCGCCCCGACGTGATCGAAGGCCACGCCGTGCCGGTGGCCGGCGGTCTGGAGATCACCGTGCTCACCGACGGCATGCGCTGCGCCGCCTGCGCGTGGCTGATCAACCGCGCGCTGGAACGTGAGCCGGGCGTGTTCGACTGCAGCGCCAACGCGGTCACCGGACGCATCCGCATCGGCTGGGATCCGGCCCGCACGCGGCTTTCGCAGGTGCTCGGCCGCCTGGCGATGCTGGGCTACCGGCCGTATCTCGCGGCCGGCGCGATGGCCGAGCGCGAGCGCGTCGCCGACCGCCGGCGCTGGCTGCTGCGCCTGGGCGTGGCCGGGCTCGGCGCGATGCAGACCATGATGCTGTCCGAGGCGCTGTACCTGGATTTCGGCCATCACATGGCGCCGGCCACGCGCGACTTCTTCCGCTGGATCACGCTGCTGGTGTGCGCGCCGGTGGTGTTCTACTCGGGCTGGCCGTTCCTGGTCGGCTGCTGGCGCGAGCTGCGCCGGCGGCATCTGGGCATGGACACGCTGGTGGCGGTGTCCACGCTGCTGGCCTACTTCGCCAGCGTGGTCGAGACGCTGCGCCACGGCCCGGACGTGTGGTTCGACGCCGCCGCGATGTTCGTGTTCCTGCTGCTCGGCGCGCGCATGCTCGAACAGCGTGCGCGGCGCATCGCCAGCGCGCAGGTGGACACGCTGGCGCGCGCGCGGCCGGTGCTGGCGGTACGCGAACGCGACGACGGCACGCGCGAATCGGTGCCGCTCGCCGCGTTGAAGGTCGGCGACGTCGCCTGGGTGGCGGCCGGCGAGACGGTGCCGGCCGATGGCGAATTGCTCGACGCGCACGGCGCGTTCGAGGAATCGCTGCTCACCGGCGAATCGCATCCGGTGAGCAAGACGCGCGGCGCCGCGGTGTTCGCCGGCACCATCTGTCGCGAGCAGCCCGTGCGCTTGCGCATCACCGGCACCGGGGCAGCCACGCGGCTGTCGCAACTCACCCGGCTGGTCGAACAGGCGCAGGCGCATCGGCCGCCGCTGGCGCGCTGGGCCGATCGCATCGGCAGCGTATTCGTGTTCGCGATGCTGATCGTCGCATCGCTCGTGTATCTGTACTGGCACCGGCACGATCCGTCGCGCGCGTTCGAGATCGCGCTGTCGGTGCTGGTGATCAGCTGCCCGTGCGCGCTGTCGCTGGCGGTGCCCGCAGCGCTCGCCGCCGCGCACGGCGCGCTGGCGCGGCTCGGCGTGCTGTCGGTGCGCGCCGAAGGCCTGGACGCGCTCGCCCGCGCCGACGCCGTGGTGTTCGACAAGACCGGCACGCTGACGCGCATCGATGCGCGCGTGCAGGTGGCGCAGACCTGCGACGGCTTCGACGCCGGCGAGGCGCTGGCGATCGCCGCCGCGCTGGAACGCGACAGCCGCCATCCGATCGCGGCGGCGTTTGCCGGCATCGCTATCGCGGACATGGCACGCGACGTGCGCGCCGTGCCCGGGCAGGGGCTCGAGGGCGATGTCGCCGGCAGGCATTGGCGGCTGGGGCGCGCCTCCTTCGCCGCCGCGCGCGACGACGATGGCCGCCTGTGGCTGGGCGACGGTCGGCGCGCGTTCGCCTGTTTCCGGCTGCAGGAAAACCTGCGCCCGGAGGCCGCGGACACCGTGCGAGCCTTGAGCGGGCTCGGCCTGGACATCCATCTGGCCAGTGGCGACGCCAGTCAGACGGTGTTGCCGCTCGCGCAAGGGCTCGGCATCGGCGAGGCGCATGCGCGGCAATCCTCCGAGGACAAGCTCGCGCTGGTGCGGCGCCTGCAACAACAGGGGCGCGTGGTGGCAATGGTTGGCGATGGCCTGAACGATGCGCCGGTGCTGGCCGGCGCGGACGTCTCGATCGCGCTCGGCGAAGGCGCGGCGCTCGCCCAGCGCGCGGCCGACATGGTGCTCACCGCGCCGTCGCTGGAACGCATCCCGGCCGCGATCCGGCTGGCGCGGCGCACGCGGCGGATCATCCGCGAAAACTTCGCCTGGGCGATCGGCTACAACCTGCTCGCGCTGCCGCTGGCCGCTGCCGGCCGGGTCACGCCGGCGCTCGCCGCGCTCGGCATGGCGGCTTCCTCGCTGATCGTCACCGCCAACGCGCTGCGGCTTTTGCGCCTGCGCACGGAGAAGCCATGACCATCCTGCTGGTGCTGATCCCGCTCAGCCTGGTGCTGCTGATCGTGGCCATCGGCGCGTTCGTGTGGGCGGTGCGCAAGGGTCAGTTCGACGATCTCGACACGCCCGCGCTCGACGTGCTGCACGACGACGAGCCGCCGTCGCGCGTCCGTCGCCATGAGGATCGCGACGACCATGCCGATTGACAGCCTGGCCCTGGTCGCCGCGCTGCTCACGGGCCTGCTCGGCGGCGTGCATTGCGCGGCGATGTGCGGCGGCATCGCCACCAGTTTCTCCTTGCGCGCGCAGACCGGCTGGCGCGGCGCCGCAGAACTCAACCTGGGGCGCGTCGCCGGCTACACCTTGGCCGGCGCGCTGGTCGGCGGCTTCGGCGCCGGTCTGCTCGGCTGGTTCGAGCACGGCTGGTTCGCCGCCGCGTTGCGCGTGGGCGTGGGTGTGGTGCTGGTCCTGGTCGCGCTGCGGCTGCTCGACCGTCAAGGCCGGCTGGCCTTTCTCGCCAAACCCGGCGCAAGGCTGTGGCGTCTCTTGCAACCCTTGCAGCGCCGGTTGCTGCCGGCGAACACCGTGCCGCGAAGATTGCTCGCCGGCATGCTGTGGGGCTGGCTGCCGTGCGGACTCAGCACCACCGTGCTCACCGTGGCGCTGCTGCAGGCGAGCGCGCGGGACGGCGCGCTGGTGATGGCTGCGTTCGGGCTCGGCACTTTGCCGGTGATGCTGCCGTTGACCTGGTCGGGCGCGCGGGTCGGACGCTGGCTGCAACGCCCTGTGCCGCGGCGCGCCGCCGCGCTGTTCGTGCTGGTCGCCGGCGCGCTCAGCATCGCCTCGCCGTGGCTGATGCAGGTGCCGGCGCTGCATGGCGTGCTCGGCGCGCTGGGCTGCGGCCCGCGCCTGCGCGGCTGACGGGCGCCCTGCAAAAAACCTTACGCATCGACCGGATGCGAACGAGGGCGCCACGCGGCGCCCTCGTTCGCTGGGACGGTGCCGGAAGTGCGAGGCTCAGTAGCGGTAATGCTCCGGCTTGTACGGGCCGTCCACCGGCACGCCGAGATAGGCGGCCTGCTCGGGAGTGAGCTGGGTGAGCTTGACGCCGATCTTCTCCAGATGCAGGCGGGCGACCTCCTCGTCGAGCTTCTTGGGCAGGATGTAGACCTTGGGTTCGTAGCGGTCGCGGTTCTGCCACAGGTCGATCTGCGCCAGCGTCTGGTTGGAGAAGCTGTTGGACATCACGAAGCTGGGATGGCCGGTGGCGCAGCCCAGGTTCACCAGCCGGCCTTCGGCCAGCAGGAAGATTGCATGGCCGTCCGCGAAGGTGTACTTGTCCACCTGCGGCTTGATGTTGGTCTTCACCGCGCCGCTGGCGTTCAGGCGGTCGACCTGGATCTCGTTGTCGAAGTGGCCGATGTTGCAGACGATGGCCTGGTCCTTCATCGCCTGCATGTGTTCGAGGCGGATGATGTCGCGGTTGCCGGTGGTGGTGACGTAGATGTCGGCGATGCCGAGCGTGTCCTCGACGGTCTTGACCTCGTAGCCTTCCATCGCCGCCTGCAGCGCGCAGATCGGGTCGATCTCGGTGACGATGACGCGGCAGCCGTAGGCGCGCAGGCTGGCCGCGCAACCCTTGCCGACGTCGCCGTAGCCGCACACCACGGCAACCTTGCCGGCCAGCATCACGTCCATCGCGCGCTTGAGGCCGTCGGCCAGCGACTCGCGGCAGCCGTAGAGGTTGTCGAACTTGGACTTGGTCACCGAGTCGTTGACGTTGATCGCCGGCACCAGCAGCTTGCCGGCCTCGGCCAGTTGGTAGAGCCGGTGCACGCCGGTGGTGGTTTCCTCGGAGACGCCCTTCCACTCGGCGACGACGCGATGCCAGAAGCCGGGGCGTTCCTTGTGCACGCGCTTCAAGAGGTTCTTGATCACCTGCTCCTCGTGGCTGGACGAGGGCGCGTCCACCCAGCCATCGCCGTTCTCCAGTTCATAACCCTTGTGGATCAAGAGGGTGACGTCGCCGCCGTCGTCGACCACCAGCTGCGGCCCCTTGCCGTCGGGGAAGGTGAGCGCATCGAGCGTGCAGTCCCAGTATTCCTCCAGCGTCTCGCCCTTCCAGGCGAACACCGGCGTGCCGGCGGCGGCGATCGCGGCGGCGGCGTGGTCCTGGGTCGAGAAGATGTTGCAGGACGCCCAGCGCACGTCGGCACCGAGATCCTTCAGCGTCTCGATCAGCACCGCGGTCTGGATGGTCATGTGCAGCGAGCCGGTGACGCGCACGCCGGCAAGCGGCTTGGCCGGCGCGTATTTCCGGCGGATCGCCATCAGCCCCGGCATCTCGTGCTCGGCGATGTCGATTTCCTTGCGGCCCCAGTCGGCCAGGCCAAGGTCGCGGATCTTGTAATCGTGGGACGGCGTGTTCTGCATGGCGGCGTTCATGGCTTGGGATTCTCTTCTTGAGGGTCGATGCGGTCCAAAGGGCGTGGGGACCGCGTTGGGCGAGCGCCGTTTGTTGCCGGCACCGCGTCGAGCCTGGCCTTTCCCGCTGGGGTGAGGTCGCAGCGCTCCTCGACGGATGCTCGAAAAACCATTGTAACGCCGCGCCCCGGCGCGGGCATTTTCGCTAGGCTTGACGTTCTTTAGACGGAGATGCCGATGGAAGCCAGCCGCGAGTCCGACTACCTCTCCCACGATGGCCCCTTGCGCGAGGACGTCAACCGGCTTGGCACCCTGGTCGGCAACATGCTGGCCGAACAGGAGGGCGCGGATTTCTTCCATCGCGTGGAGTCCCTGCGTCAGGCGGCGATCCGCCGTCGGCGCGAGGGTGAGCCGGTAGCAGCGCTCGCCGCCGCGCTCACCGGCCTGCCGGCCGCGCAGGCCGAGGCCCTGGCGCGGGCCTTCGCGATCTATTTCCAGGCGGTCAACATCGCCGAGCGCGTGCACCGCATCCGCCGCCGTCGCGACTACCAGCGCGAGGGGCGTGGTCCGCAACCCGAGTCGCTGCGTGATGCGCTGCTCAAGCTTAAGGCGCAGGGCGTGCAGGCCGACGAGCTGCTCCGCTGGCTGACGCGGCTGCACGTGGAGCCGGTGTTCACCGCCCATCCCACCGAGGCGGTGCGGCGTTCGCTGCTGGAGAAGGAACAGATGATCGTGCGGGCGCTGATCGATGGCTTCGATCCCACCCGCACGCCGCAGGAGCGCGCCGAGGACGACGACCGCATCTTCATGGCGCTGTCCTCGGGCTGGCAGACCGCCGAGGCCTCACCGGTGCGCCCCAGCGTGCAGGACGAGCACCATCACGTCGGCTTCTACCTGGCCAACCCCATCTACCGCATCGTGCCGGCGTTCTACGAGGAACTCGCCAGCGCGCTCAACGACGTCTATGGCGTGGCGGTGGCCTTGCCGCGCCTGCTCACCTTCGCCACCTGGGTCGGCGGCGACATGGACGGCAATCCCAACGTCGGCGCCGACACCATCGCCAACAGCCTGGCCACCCAGCGTGCGCACGTGCTCGAGCACTATCTCGCCGACGTCGAGGCGCTGGCGCGGCTGCTGAGCCAGACCGAGGACCGCGTGCAGGTCTCCGACGCCCTGCGCGAGCGGCTGGCCGACTATCGCCGGCGCTTTCCGCAGGCGGCCGCGCGCATTCGCCCGCGCCATGCGGACATGCCCTACCGCTGCCTGCTGACGCTGATCCGCGCGCGCCTGGAGGCCACCCACCAGGACGGCCATCCGGAAGGCTATGCGTCCGCGGCGGAATTCGCTGGCGACCTGGAGCTTATCGATCGCAGCCTGATCGATCATCGCGGCCTGCACGCCGGCGCCTACGCGGTGCGCCGTGTGCTGCGCCGCGTGTGCACCTTCGGGTTCCATCTGGCGCGGCTGGACGTGCGCCAGGATTCGCGCGTGCACGACGAGGCGCTGGCGGCGCTGTTCGACGATGCGCAGTGGCCGCAGCGGCCGGCTTCGGAGCGTGCGCAGCGCCTGCGCGAGGCGGCCAGCGGCGAGGCGTCCTTCGCCGCCGTCGACGCCGCGGTGGTGAAGTCGCTGCACGATGTCTTCGCCACCCTGCACGAGGCACGCCGGCGCTACGGCAGCGCGGCGATCGGGCTTTACATCATCAGCATGGCGCGCTCGGCCGCCGACGTCCTGGCGGTGCTGGCGCTGGCGCGCTACGGCGGCCTGGTCGAGTCGGCCACCACGCCTTCTCCCCGCGGGGCAGCGGAAGCCAACGGCATCGTGCCGCTCGACATCGCGCCGCTGTTCGAGACCATCGATGATCTCAAGAACGCGCCGGCCACGCTGCGCGCGCTGCTGGACGACCCGGTCTATCGGGTGCACCTGTCCGCGCGCGGCGATCGCCAGTGGGTGATGCTGGGCTATTCGGACAGTGGCAAGGATGGCGGCACGCTGGCCTCGCGCTGGGCGTTGCAGCGCGCGCAGGTGGAACTCATGGAGGTGGCGCAGGCAGCCGGTGTCCGGCTCGCGTTCTTCCACGGCCGTGGCGGCTCGGCCAGCCGCGGCGGCGCGCGGCTCCTGCCGGCGCTGATGGCCTCGCCGCGCGGCTCGGTGGATGGCGTGCTGCGCGTCACCGAGCAGGGCGAGGTGATCCACCGCAAGTACGGCATCCGGGCGCTGGCGCTGCGCAATCTCGAGCAGGCCGTCGGCGCCACCCTGCGCGCGAGCCTACGCCCGCGCGAGGACGAGCCGCGCGAGGATCGCTGGCGCGCAACCATGCACGCGCTGGCCGATGAGAGCCGCCGGCATTACCGCGCGCTGGTCGAGCGGGAGGGCTTCGTCGACTACTTCCGCCTGGCCACGCCGATCGACGTCATCGAGCGCATGGCGCTGGGCTCGCGGCCGGCGCACCGGCGCAGCATGCGCGGCGTCGAGGATCTGCGCGCGATTCCGTGGGTATTCGCCTGGACCCAGTGCCGCGCCATCCTGACCGGCTGGTATGGCCTGGGCCATGCGTTGGCCTGGGGCGCCGAACGCCATGGCGAGGCGAGGCTCGTCGAGATGGCGCGCGACTGGCCGTTCTTCGTCAACCTGCTCGACGACGTGGCGATGGTGCTGGCCAAGTGCGATCTGGACATCGCCGAGGCCTTTTCGCATCTCGCAGGGCCGCTGCACGAGGCGTTCTTCCCGCTGGTGCGCGAGGAGTTCGCGCGTACCGTGTCCTGGGTCGAGCGACTGAAGGGCGGTGCACTGCTGGCGGACAACCCGCGGCTGGCGGTGTCGATCCGCCTGCGCAATCCCTATGTCGATCCGATGAGCCTGCTGCAGGTCGATCTGCTCGCCCGCTGGCGCGCGGGCGGGGCGGCGGACGATGCGCTGCTGCGTGCGCTGGTGGCCTGTGTCAACGGCGTCGCCCAGGGGCTGCAGAACACCGGCTGACGCGGTGCGCGCGGGCGATCGTGGCACGATAGCCGGCATCGGATTTCAAGGTGTCCAGCCATGTCCATCGCACCGGCGCTCGTGCGCACGCTTGCCGGGATCTTCGGCCCCGCGCTCGCCACCGACGAGCCGAGCCGCATCGCCTACGCCTATGACAACTCCCGCCGCCACGCCCTGCCCGATGCGGTGGTGTTTCCCACCGAACATGCGCAGGTGGAGGCGCTGGTGCGCGCCTGCCGCGAACACCGCACGCCGCTCGTCGCGCGCGGGCGCGGCAGCAATACCACCGGCGCCAGCGTGCCGATCGAAGGCGGCGTGGTGGCGAGCTTCGAGCGCATGAACCGCATCCTGCGCATCGATCCGGACGACCGCCTGGCGGTGGTCGAGCCCGGCGTGCTCAACGGCGATCTGCAGCGCGCGCTCGCGCCGCACGGCTTCTTCTGGCCGCCCGATCCGAGTTCGGCGCCCTGGTGCAGCATCGGCGGCAATCTCGCCTGCAATGCCGCCGGACCGCGCGCGGTGAAGTACGGCACGCCGCGCGAGAACACGCTGGGCCTGCGCGCGGTGGCCGGCACCGGCGAGGGTTTCCGCTGCGGCACGCACACCAGCAAGGGCGCGACCGGCTACGACCTGACGCGCCTTTTGATCGGCGCGGAAGGCACGCTCGCGTTGATCACCGAGGCCACGCTCAAGCTCACGCCGAAGCCGACCGAAGTGCGCACGCTGCGCGCCACCTTCCGCGACGTCGAATCGGCTGCGCACGCGGTGGCGCGGATCATGGCCCAGCCGGTGACGCCCTGCGCGCTGGAGTTCATCGACGAGGTGGCGCTCAAGCTCGCCCACGACCACGCGCCGGAGGCCGGCATCCCGCTCGCCGGCGCGCTCTTGATGATCGAGGTGGACGGCGAGCCCGCGGTGCTGCCGGCGGCGGTCGAGGCCGTCTCGCGCGCCGCCCGTGGCGAGGGGCTGGAGGAACTGCGCGTCGCCCGCGATGCCGCCGAGACGCAGGCGCTGTGGGCGGCGCGCAAGGCGCTCTCGCCGGCCCAGCGCACCATCGCGCCGGACAAGATCAACGAGGACGTGGTGGTGCCGGTCAGCCGCCTGCCCGCGCTCATCGCAGGCATCCGCAGGCTGGCCGCCCGGCACGACGTGCTGGTCGTCACCTTCGGCCATGCCGGCAACGGCAACCTGCACGTCAACCTGCTGCCGCGCGACGCCGCCGAGCGCGAGCGCGCACACGCCTGCCTCGCCGAGCTGTTCGCGCTGGTGGTGGCGCTGGAAGGCACGCTTTCGGGCGAGCATGGCATCGGCCTTGCCAAGCGGCCGTTCATGCCGCTCGCGCTGGAACCGGCGACGCTGGGATTGATGCGTGCGGTCAAGCACGCCTTCGACCCGGACGGCATCCTGAACCCCGGCAAGTTGCTGCCGTAGCGTCTTTCAGCCGCGCGCCGCGCCGGCGAGCAAACCCAGCGCAAAGAACAGGAACACCAGGCCGGCCGCGCCGTCGATCCAGCGCGCCGCGCGCAGGTAGCCACGGCGCAGGGCGGGACTGGTGAACACCCGCACCACCAGCGCGAACCAGGCCAGCGTCTCGGCCACTACCAGCAGCCACAGCCCCCAGCGTTCGGCCGCGCGCATGCCCGCGCCGGTGAAGGCGGAAAACACGCTGCCGAAATACACCAGCGCCTTGGGATTGGAGAGATTGGTCAGCAGGCCGGCGCGCAGGCTGGACCAGGCATCCTGCGGCAGCTTGGCGGCGGCTTGGCCACCGGCCACGCCGCGCCGGGCGGCCTCGAACAGCCGCAGGCCCAGCCAGAGGAGATACGCGCCGCCCGCGGCCATCAGCACCCGCTGCAGCCAGCGGTATCGGTGCAGCAGCCAGTCCAGACCGAGCAGGGCGAGCGCCGCCCACACCGCCACGCCGAGTGCGATGCCGACGACACCGGCCATGGCCTGTCGCCGCGAGCGGGCGAGCGCCGTCTGCGAGACGAAGAAGAAATCCGGCCCAGGGCTCATCAAGGCCAGCCACTGCACCAGGGCGACGCTCAGGAAAAGGTGCATGACGACTCGCCGGCTTGCCGGATGCGGCCCCCACCCGGCAGGGCGAGGGCCGTGCGTTCAGGCGCGCAGCGTGCTGCGCAGCAGATCGAACAGCACCTGCCAGTGGCGTTCGGCTGCCGCCGGCTGATAGGACGGATTGTCCGGGACTGCGAAGCCGTGGCGCGCGCCGGGATAGGTTTCGATCACGTGCGGCACGCCGGCTTCGCGCAGCGCCGCTTCCAGCCTTTCCTGCTGTTCCGGCGGGAAGCTCGGATCCTCGACCGCCACGCCCACGTATACCCGGCCGCGGATGCCGGCGACGAAGCGATGCGGGCTGTCCGGCGCCTCGCTGGCGAGATGCCCGCCGTGGAAAGAGGCGATGGCGGCGAAGCGCTCCGGAAAGCCGCCGGCCACGGTCAGCGCCACGTTGCCGCCCATGCAATAGCCGACGATGCCGTAGCGCGGCCCGGCGACCTCGGGGCGATGATCGAGGAAATCGAGGAAGGCCGCCGCATCGGCCAGCTTGCGGTCGCGGTCCAGGCTGCCCACCCGGCGCATCAGTTCCTGCATCAGTGAAGGATCGGCGAACACCTGCGCCGGCTCGAGCGGCTTCAGCGGCGCCAGGCGGTAGAAGAGATCGGGCAACAGCACCGCGTAGCCGTCGTCGGCCAGACACTGGGCCATCTTCTCCATGGTCGGGCGGATGCCGAAGGCGTCCATGCACAAGATGACGCCTGGCCACGGGCCGCCGCTCTCGGCCGGGGTGAACAACAGCGCCGGACAATGTCCATCGCGGGTCTGTAGGGTGGCTTGGATGCGCGACACGGCTTTGCGTCCTCGACGATGAGTAATCGGTTGGGAAGGGGATTGTAGGCACGCCGTCGCGCAGGCGGCCAGCACCGGCGGCATGCCTTACACTCTCATTTTTTGCTGTTGGCCCGTGCATGAAGACGCGTGTCTTGACCGGCATCACCACCACCGGTACCCCGCATCTTGGCAACTATGCCGGCGCGATCCGCCCCGCGGTGGCGGCCAGCCGGCGGCCGGACGTCGATGCCTTTTTCTTCCTCGCCGACTACCACGCGCTGATCAAGTGCGAGGACCCGGAACGCATCGCGCGCTCGCGGCTGCAAATCGCCGCGACCTGGCTCGCCGCCGGGCTCGATCCCGAGCGGGTCACCTTCTACCGCCAGTCGGACATTCCCGAGATTCCCGAGCTCACCTGGCTGCTGACCTGCGTCACCGCCAAGGGCCTGCTCAACCGGGCGCACGCCTACAAGGCGGCGGTGGACAAGAACCTCGAGGCGGGCGAGGACGCCGACGCCGGCATCAGCGCCGGGCTGTACATGTATCCGGTGCTGATGGCGGCGGACATCCTCGCCTTCAACGCGCATCAGGTACCGGTGGGACGCGACCAGATCCAGCACATCGAGATGGCGCGCGACATCGCCCAGCGCTTCAATCATCTCTACGGCGGCGAGTTCTTCGTGCTGCCGGAGGCGGCGATCGAGGAGCAGGTGGCGACGCTGCCGGGCCTGGACGGACGCAAGATGTCCAAGAGCTACGACAACACCATCCCGCTGTTCGAAGGCGGCACCCGCGCGCTGCGCGAGGCGGTGATGCGCATCGTCACCGACTCGCGTCTGCCCGGCGAGCCCAAGGATGCGCAGGGTTCGGCGCTCTACAGCATTTACCGCGCCTTTGCGAGCGAGGCGGAGAGCGCCGACTTCCGGCGGGCGCTGGAGCAAGGCATGGCCTGGGGCGAGGCCAAGGAGCGTCTGTTCCATAGGCTCGAGGCCGAGCTGGCGCCGATGCGCGCGCGCTATGAGGAACTCATCGCCCGCCCGGCGCAGATCGAGGCGATCCTGGACGAAGGCGCCCGCAAGGCCCGGGCAGTGGCCGCGCCGTTCCTTGCACGCCTGCGCGAGGCGGTGGGCCTGCGTGCGCCGCGCGATGGTGCAAGGACGACGACGGCCTCGACCGCCGCTGCGCCGCGGCCGCCGCGGCTGGTCAGCTTTCGCGACGAGGATGGCCGTTTCCGCTTCCGTCTGCTGGACAGTGCGGGCGAGGAATGTCTCTTGTCGCGGCCGTTTGCCGATCCCAAGGCGGCGGGCACGGTGCAAAAACGCCTGCGTGCCGGGGACGCGGCGCGATTGCGCGACGAAGGCCCGCGCTTCGTGCTCGAACTCGATGGCGAGGTGGTGGCCGAGGCGCCGGCACCCGCCGAACCCGGGGCGCGCGAGGCCGCGCGCACGCATCTCATGAAAGTCCTGGCGGAGCTGCGCGAGCAGTCCGAGGCCAAAGGCGGGCACTGAAAAAAACCATGCGCTATCTCGCCGTCCTGCTGTTGGCACCGTGGCTTCTGATCCTGGGCTGGCTGTACTGGGCTTTTCCGCGCGAGCTCGCGCGCACCGCGGGCCGGCGCGCATTCGACCTCGGCGTATTGCTCGCGGCCACGGTGGCGACTTTCGGCAGCGTGGTCTACGGCTTCGACCATGCGCCACTGCCGGCCAGCGGACCCTATGGCCGCGGCAGCGGGGCGATCTGGCAACAGGTGCTGCCGGCGCTCTACGGCTATGGGGCCTGCGTGGTGGTGCTCTTGCTCGGGGCGATCGTGCGTGGCGGCCTCTGGCGTGGCCGTCGCCGCCGCTGAATGGCAAACCGCGCCTCTTACCTGCTGTTCGGCGCATTTGCGGCGACAAGTCGCAAGAGCGCACGAAGGCCGCATGCTAGATTGCGCGCGCTTCGTGACAGGGGTGCAAGCCGATGGCGCGCGATACTTTCGATGATCTGCAGATGAGCTACGGTCGTTGCCTGCGCAACGGGCGCTTCATCGAGCGTTTCTACGAGATTTTCATGGCCAGCCACCCGCAGGTGCCGGCGCTCTTCGCCAACACCGACATGGGACGCCAATCATTGGCCTTGCGCCGCGGCATCAGCGCCGCGATCAGTCATGCCGGCGGCAGCATGCTGGCACAGCGGACGATGAACGAGATGGCCAAGGTACACAGCCGCAGCGGACGCGCGCCGGTGCCGGTCGCGCTCTATCCCTATTGGCTGGAAAGCCTGCTCAAGGCCGTGGCCGAGCACGATCCGCAATGCAACGACGCGCTGCTGCAGCGCTGGCGGGTGGCGATGGAACGCACCATCGCCTATTTCGTCGAGCATCACTGACGCCGCCCCCACTGCCGGGGGCGGCGGGGCCTCAGTTCGGCTGGGCCAGATCGTCCAGCAGCGCCTTGAGGAAGCGCGCCGCCTCGCCGCCGGTGGCGGCGCGATGGTCGAAGGTGAGTGAGATCGGGATGCGCCGGTGCACCTCGATGCCGCCCATCACCGCGACGACGTCGTAGCTGAGTTTGCCGGCGCCGACGATGGCCACGCACGGCGGCACCACCACGGGCGTGGCATAGCGGCCGGCGAACATGCCGAAGTTGGACAGGCTGATGGTGTAGCCGGACAGTTCCGAGGCGGGAATCGAGCGATCCTCGACCT
This sequence comes from Aerosticca soli, assembly GCF_003967035.1. Classification (GTDB taxonomy): domain Bacteria; phylum Pseudomonadota; class Gammaproteobacteria; order Xanthomonadales; family Rhodanobacteraceae; genus Aerosticca; species Aerosticca soli. Next base: position 747,943 of record NZ_AP018560.1, read on the forward strand.
GCGCGCGCAGGCGCGAGATGGCGGTGCGGATGCCGGCGCCGTCGAGCATGTCGGCGTTGCGCAGCGCGGGCACGAACAGGCCGTCCTCGGTGTCCACCGCGATGCCGATGTCCACATGCGGATGCAGCGTGCGGGTCAGGTTCTCACCGTCGAACCACGCATTGAGCGCCGGCACCGCCTTGCAGGCGGCGACGATGGCGCGCACCAGCCGCGCGGTGATGTCCTGCTTGCCGATCCAGGCGTGCAGGTCGGCATCGTCCACCAGCGTGGTCGGCACCACGTGGGCGTGCGCCTCGGCCATCACCCGCGCCATGTTGCGACGCACGCCCTTGAGCTGCTCGGGCTGACCGCGCACGGCCTGCGACGGCGGTGCGGTGCGTACCGGCTTGCCGGCCAGCGAGACCGTGGTGCGCTCGGATTGGGGCATGCTGCCGGGCGAAGCGGGCGGTACCTGACGCTGCGCCTCTGCCGCGCGCTCGCCGGCGGAAGGCGGCGAGGCGGGCGAGGCGGTGCCGGCCGCGGCGGCGTTTTTGACATCCTGCAGGGTGACCACGCCGCCGGCGCCGCTCGGGCGCACGCGGGTGAGGTCTACCTTCAGCTTCTTCGCCAGCGCCCGCACCGCCGGCACCGCCTTGACGCCGCCGACGTCGGCGGCCTGTTCGACGTGCACGGTGTTGCCGCTGACCATCGCCCCGACCACGGTGCCCTCGTCCTCACGATCGGGCTGGCCGGCCGTGACCGCGCCGCCCTCGTCGGAGGCGACGACCTTGCCCGCATGGTCCGGCGCCGGGCTGCCGACGCTCTTCTTCGCGCCATGATGATGGCCGGTGGGCTCGGCCTCGGCACGCTGCCGGGCATTGGGGTCGGGCTCGAAGTCGGCCAGCGGCGCGCCGGTCTCAATCACGTCGCCGGCCGCGCCATGGAGCTTCACCACCTTGCCGGTGTAGGGCGAGGGCACCTCGACCACGGCCTTGGCAGTCTCCATCGACACCAGCGGCGCATCGAGCTTGATGGTGTCGCCTTCCTTCACGTGCCACTCGACGATGGTGGCGTCAGGCAGGCCCTCGCCGAGGTCGGGCAGGTGGAAGGTCTTGATGTCGGCCATGGCGTTTATCCGAAACACGTGAACGGGAAGGGAATGGGGCAGCGGGCAGCGGGAAGGGTTGGCCCCTATGCCCGGTGCCCGGCGGAAAGTTCAGCCCGCCGCCAGCGCGCGTTTGGCGGCATCGACCACGCGCGCGGTGCTCGGCAGCTGCTTCATCTCCAGCCGATACAGCGGCGTGTGCACGTCGTAGCCGGTGACGCGCTCGACCGGGGCGAGCAGGTGGTAGAGGCATTCCTCGGCTACGCGCGCGGCGATCTCGGCACCGAAGCCGGCGGTCTTGGGCGCCTCGTGGACGATCACGCAGCGGCCGGTCTTGGCGACCGATTCGGCGATGGTGTCGAAATCCAGCGGTTTGAGCGTGGCGACGTCGATGACCTCGGCGCTGATGCCTTCCTGCGCCAACGCATCGGCGGCTTCCAGGCATTCCTTCACCTGCGCGCCCCAGGTCACCAGGGTGACGTCGCTGCCGTCGCGCAGCACGAAGCACACGTCCAGCGGCAAGGCCTCGCCGTCGTCGGGCACCTCTTCCTTGTACTGGCGATAGATGCGCTTGGGTTCGTAGAACACCACCGGGTCGGGATCGCGGATCGCCGCCAGCAGGAGGCCGTAGGCGCGCGCCGGCGAGGAAGGCAGCACCACGCGCAGACCCGGCACGTTGGTGAACAGGTGCTCGTTGGCTTCCGAGTGATGCTCGGGCGCATGGATGCCGCCGCCCCACGGCGCGCGGAACACCGCCGGGCAGGTGATGCGGCCGCGCGTGCGGTTGCGCATGCGCGCGGCGTGGCAGACGATCTGCTCCATCATCGGATAGATGAAGCCCTCGAACTGCGCCTCGGCCACCGGCTTCATGCCCTGCGCGGCCAGGCCAACGGTGACGCCGGCGATGGTGGTCTCGTCCAGCGGCGTGTCGATCACGCGCAGTTCGCCGAACCGCTGCTGCAAGCCCTGCGTGGCGCGGAACACGCCGCCGTTGACGCCGACGTCCTCGCCCAGCACGACGACCGAGTCGTCGTGCGCCATTTCATAGGCCAGCGCCTGGGTGACCGCTTCGATGAGGGTGATCTGGGCCATGGGTCAGTGCGCCTTCTGTTCCAGGGCGATGGCGAGCTCGCGCTGCCGGGCGAGATCGATGGGCAGTTCCGCGTAGGTGTAGTCGAACATCGCGGTGACTGGCTGCGTTTTGGTCTGGAGATAGGCGTTGACCTCGTTGTCCATCCATTCGTCGCACTCGGCCTTCCAGGCGGCTTCTTTCTCCTCGTCCCAGACGCCCTTGGCGGTGAGCCAGAGCTTGAGGCGCTTGAGCGGCTCGCGCGTCCAGGCGTCTTTCACCTCCTGTTCGCTGCGGTAACGGCGCGCGTCGTCGGCGGTGGTGTGGTCGGCGAGGCGATAGGTGATGAGTTCGAGCACGCTGCCGCCCTCGCCGTTGCGGGCGCGCTCGAGGGCGTCCTCCATGGCCTTGCGCACGGCGATGATGTCGTTGCCGTCGACCTGCAGGCAGAACAGGCCGGCGGCCAGACCCTTCTGCGCCAGCGTCGGCGCGCCGGTCTGGATCTTGCGTGGCACCGAGATCGCCCACTGGTTGTTGACGATCGCCGCCACCAGCGGCAGGCGTTGCGCGCCGGCGATGTTGATCGCGCCGTAGAAATCGCCCTTGGACGAGCCGCCGTCGCCGATCGTGCACACCGCCACGCGCTTCTCGCCGCGGATCTTGAAGGCGAGCGCGCTGCCGGCCGCGTGCAGGCACTGGGTGGCGATCGGCACGCTCCAGGCGAAGTCGTGGCGCGCCGGTTCCCGCTGGTAGTCGTTGCCGCGCTCGTCGCCGCCCCAGTACATGTACACCTCGCGCGGCTGCACGCCGCGATAGAGCTGCGCGCCGTATTCGCGGTAACTGATCGCGAGCACGTCCTCGGGTTTCATCGCGCTGCCGATGCCCACGTGCGCGGCCTCGTGGCCGAGACAGCTGGCATAGGTGCCGAGCTTGCCGGTGCGCTGCAGCGCCACCGACTTGGCGTCGAACACGCGGGTGGAGAGCATGAGCTTGTAGAGCTCGACCATGTGGTCGAGATCCTGCGCGAAGGCGGGCAGGTCGTCGCGGACCTGTTTGCCTTCGGCATCGAGATATTGCAGGTACTCGATCTCGAACTTGGCGACGACGGGCATGAGTGCGCTCCCGATGGACTGGTGGGGACGGGGGAAGCGACAGCCCATCCAGCGGGGCCTTGCGCGGTGAATCCCTCGGAAAGGACCGCCTTAGATAACAGGATGGCCCGGGGCCTCGCAAGGCACGGCGCAGCATCGCATGCGGCTAACATGCCGGCTCGGCTGAGCGAAAAGGCGCCTATGAACGACAACTTGCGTGCGCTCGAGACGGGCATCGAGACCGATCTCGAAGGCCGCCTCACCTATGGCGGTTACCTGCGCCTGGACCGGCTATTGACCGCGCAGCAGCCCCGCTCGGTACCGCCGCAGCACGACGAGATGCTGTTCATCGTGCAGCACCAGGTCAGTGAGCTGTGGCTCAAGCTGCTGATCCACGAGCTCAAGGCGGCGCTGGAACTGCTGCGCCGCGATGAGGTCTGGCGTACCCGCAAGGTGCTGGCGCGCTGCAAGACGGTGCTGCGCCAGCTCACCGAGCAGTGGGCCGTGCTGGAGACGCTGACGCCCTCGGAGTACCTGGGCTTTCGCGACAGCCTGGGGCCGGCCTCGGGCTTCCAGTCGCTGCAATACCGCATCGTCGAGTTTCTGCTCGGCAACAAGAACGCGGACATGCTGCGGGTGTTTGCCCACGACCCGGAAGGCCAGGCTGCGCTGCGTTCGGTGCTGGAGGCGCCCAGCCTGTACGAGGTATTTCTCGGTTATCTCGCCCGCTTCGGCCATGCGGTGCCGGCCAGCCAGCTCGATCGCGACTTTTCCCTGCCGCACGTGGCCGACCCAGCCCTGCTGGCGGTGTTCGAGCGCATCTACGGCGACACCGATCGCTACTGGCGCGAGTACGCGTTGTGCGAGGACCTGGTCGATCTGGAGACGCAGTTCCAGCTCTGGCGGTTCCGCCACCTGCGCACGGTGCAGCGGATCATCGGTTTCCGGCGCGGCACCGGCGGTTCCTCCGGCGTGTCGTTCCTCAAGAAGGCGCTGGATCTCGAGTTTTTCCCCGAGCTGTTCGCCGTGCGCGGCACGCTGGCGTCGCCGCCATAGCGCCTTCCGACGGCGATCCCCTTCAAGCCGTGCCGTAGACCCGCTCGAGCTGCGCGGCTGCCGCATTGACCCGCGCGATGCCGGTCGACTGTGTCGAGGCATCCGCGCAGATGCTGCCGTTCAGGCGGCTGGCCTCGGTGATCGAGGCCAGGATGTGGCCCATGGCCTGGCCGGTGTGTTCGACCAGGGTGGTACCCTCGTCGACCCGCTGCTGCGCGTTGGCGATCAGGTCGCGGATTTCCTGCGAGGCGGCGCGGCTGCGGCGCGACAGGTTGCGCACCTCCTCGGCGACCACGGCAAAGCCGCGCCCCGCCTTGCCGGCCTGGGCCGCCTCGACCGCCGCATTGAGCGAAAGCAGGTTGGTCTGGAAGGCGATGGCCTCGATGATCTCGAGGATGCCGCCGATGGATTGGGCGCTCTCGCGGATCGCCGCCATGGTGTTGATCACGTCCTGCATGGCGCGGCTGCCGTCCTCGGCGGCATGCATTGCCCGGCGGGCCACCTCGTTGGCCTGGTCGGCCCGCGCGGCGCTGTTCAGCACCGCCTCGGAAAGGCCGCGGACCTCGCGCTGCAGGGTCTGCGCGGCCACCGTCTGCGCAGTGATGTCGGTGGCGTACTTGACTACTTTCACCGGCCGGCCGGAGGCATCGAGTATCGGGTTGTAGGTCGCCTGGATCCACACTTCGCGACCGCCCTTGCCGAGTCGGCGGTAGACCGCCGAGTCGTAGGTGCCCTGCCGCAGGCGTTGCCAGAAGGCCTGGTATTCGGGGCGTGCGGCCTCGGACGGCTCGACGAAGATGCGATGGTGCCGGCCGGCCACTTCCTCCAGCCGGTAACCCATCATGTTCAGGAAGACCGGGTTGGCGTTCAGGATGGTGCCGTCCAGGTCGAACTCCGCCACGCCCTGGGCGCGGTCGATGGCGCGCAGCCGGCCGTCCATGTCGGCGGCGGCCTGGCGCTGCGCGGTGACGTCCATCGCAAACTTGACGATGCGGCGGACGCGGCCACGGCGGTCGGTCAAGGGCAGGTAGGAGGCCCGCAGCCAGACCTCGCGCCCATCGCGGGCCAGGCGCCGGAAGAGCCCGCTGCGAGGCTCGCCGGCGCCCAGACGTTGCCAATGTTCGCGATAGTCCTCGCCATCGGCTTCCTCGGCGCTCACCAATAGCCGATGGTGCTGGCCGACGAGCTCCTCGCGCCGGTAGCCCATGATCTCCAGAAACAGCGCATTGGCGTGACGGATGGTGCCATCCGGCGCGAATTCAATGATGGCCTGGACGTGATCGAGGGCCGCCAGGCGCCGCGCCGCATCGCGCGAGGGAAGGCTGAGACGGAAGGGCAGTCGCATGGGTTGGCGTACACCGGATGGGAAGGGGCGTCTGCTCTTTTCGGCAGCATTTTTGGTTTCTTTAGCAGATTTGGCATTTTTTAACGGATTGTGACGCAGTTCGCCAAACCGGGGCCCGCAGCGGCGAGGTATCCGCCTATCCTCCCCGCCATGACGGATCAGACGCATCAAGGCACTGCGCCGCCACAGGCCCCATCCGGCGAGGCGGTGATGACTACGCGCGAGGCCGCGCGGCTGCTCGGCGTGTCCATCGGTACGGTGCAGAAATGGGTCGAGACCGGGGCGCTCGCGGCGTGGAAGACGCCGGGCGGCCACCGGCGCTTGCGGCGCGGTGCCGTGCTCGGCCTGCTCTCCAGCCATGCCACGCCGGCTGGCAGTGCGGCGGACGCGGCGGAATTCGTCGCCGCAAGCGCGCCGGATTACCCGGTCGGTCCCGATGAGTCCGAGCGCCTGGCGGCCTTGCGCCGCTCGGGCCTGTTCGGCAGCGGGCCCGATGCGGTGTTCGATCGCATCGTGCGTGTCGCCGCCCAGCTGACCGACGCCCCGCTCGCCCTGCTGACCCTGCTCGGCAGTCGCCGGCAGTGGTTCAAGTCGCGTCTGGGCACGGAGCTTGCGGAGACGCCGCGGGCCTGGGCCTTCTGCAACCACACCATCCTGGCGCCGAGGCTGCTGGTGGTGCATGACGCCGCCGGCGATCCGCGCTTTGCCGCCAATCCGCTGGTGACCGGCCCGACGCAACTACGCTTCTACGCCGGCATGGCGCTGCGCGATCCCGACGGCTTCGCGCTCGGGGCGCTGTGCGTGCTGGACAGCCGTCCGCGCCAGCTGTCGTCGGGTCAGCGGCAGGCGTTCGGCGAGCTGGCGGCGCTGGCCGCCGACCGCCTGCGTGGGATGCTTCAGCCCCGTTGATGCCCGTGCGTGCGGCCGGCGCGCGCATCCTGCCAGCGCCAGTCGCGGATGTCGGGCAGGTCGATGCCGTATTCGCTGACGTAGAGCCGGTGCCGCTCGATGTCCGACCAGTAGCGCTGCACGGCCGCCTCGCGCAGCGGTGCCAGACGCGGCACGCGCAGGATGACGTCGAGCGCGAGCTGGAAGCGGTCGAGGTTGTTGAGCACCAGCATGTCGAACGGCGTCGTCGTGGTGCCTTCCTCGCGATAGCCGCGCACGTGGAAGTTGTCGTGGTTGTGCCGGCGATAGGTGAGCTTGTGGATCACCGTGGGATAGCCGTGGAAGGCGAAGATCACCGGCTTGTCGCGGGTGAACAGGCGGTCGAACTGGTCGTCGCTCATGCCGTGCGGATGCTCGCCCACCGGTTCGAGCACCATCAGGTCGACCACGTTGACCACGCGCACGCGCAGGTCGGGCACGTACTCGCGCAGCAGCATGACCGCGGCCAGCGTCTCCATGGTCGGCACGTCGCCGGCGCAGGCCATCACCACCTCCGGGTCCTCCGCCGCGCTGCTGGCCCAGTCCCAGATGCCGGCGCCGGCGGTGCAGTGGCGCACCGCCGTTTCCATGTCCAGCCACTGCCAGGCCGGCTGCTTGCCGGCGATGATCACGTTGATGTAATGGCGGCTGCGCAGGCAGTGGTCGGCCACCGAGAGCAGGCAGTTGGCGTCCGGCGGCAGGTACACCCGCACGACTTCGGATTTCTTGTTGATGACGTGGTCGATGAAGCCCGGGTCCTGGTGCGAGAAACCGTTGTGGTCCTGCCGCCACACGTGCGAGGAGAGCAGATAGTTGAGCGAGGCGATCGGCGGACGCCAGTTCAGCTTGCGGGTCACCTTCAGCCACTTGGCGTGCTGGTTGACCATCGAGTCGACGATGTGGATGAACGCCTCGTAGCAGTTGAACAGGCCGTGCCGGCCGGTGAGCAGGTAGCCTTCCAGCCAGCCCTGGCACTGGTGTTCGCTCAGGATCTCCATCACCCGCCCGTCCGGGGCGAGGTCGACGTCGGTCGGCAGGGTTTCCTCCATCCAGGTCTTGACGCTGGCCGCATAGACCGCGTCCAGCCGGTTGGAGGCGGTTTCGTCCGGGCCGAACAGGCGGAAGTTGGCCTGTGGCAGGCTGCGCGCCATCACCTCGCGCAGCCACTGGCCGAGCACGCGGGTGGCCTCGGCCTCGAGCTGGCCGGGTTGCCGGACGTCGAGCGCGTAGGCGCGGAAATCGGGCAGGTCGAGCGGTTGGAGCAGCTCGCCGCCGTTGGCATGCGGGTTGGCGCCCATGCGCCGGCGGCCGGTCGGCGGCAGCGCGGCCAGATCGTCGCGCAGCCGGCCGTCGCGGTCGAACAGCTCATGCGGCCGGTAGCTGCGCAGCCAGTCCTCCAGCACCTTGCGCTGCGCCGCATCGCGCGGGCGCGGCAAGGGCACCTGGTGCGCGCGCCAGGTGCCTTCCACCGGCAGGCCGTCCACTGCCTTCGGGCCGGTCCAGCCCTTGGGCGTGCGCAGGATGATCATCGGCCAGCGCGGCCGCGGCAGCGGGCCGCCGCCTGTCCGTGCGCTGCGCTGGATGCGCCCGATCGCGCGGATCGCCTTGTCCAGCGCCGCGGCGAAGGCGCGGTGCATCGTCGTCGGATCATCGCCGGCCACCACGATCGGCGCATGGCCGTAACCGCTGAAGAGCTGGATCAGCTCGCGCTCGGGAATGCGGGCGAGCACGGTCGGGTTGGCGATCTTGTAGCCGTTCAAGTGCAGGATCGGCAGCACCGCGCCGTCGCGCAGCGGATTGATGAACTTGTTGGAATGCCAGCCGGTCGCGGCCGGCCCGGTTTCCGCCTCGCCGTCGCCGACGACGCAGCTGACGATGAGCCCGGGGTTGTCGAAGGCCGCGCCGTAGGCGTGCGAAAGCGCGTAGCCGAGCTCGCCGCCCTCGTGGATCGAGCCCGGCGTTTCCGGGGCGACGTGACTGGGCACGCCGTAGGGCCAGGAAAACTGCCGGAACAGCTGGCGCAGGCCGGCACGGTCGCGGCTGATGTGCGGGTAGACCTCGGTGTAGGAGCCTTCCAGGTAGGTATGCGCGACCAGGCCCGGGCCGCCGTGCCCGGGACCGATCACGTAGATCATGTCCAGGTCGTACTGGCGGATCGCGCGGTTGAGGTGGGTGTAGATGAAGTTGAGCCCGGCGGTCGTCCCCCAGTGGCCGAGCAGGCGCTGCTTGATGTGGGCATCGGCCAGCGGCTCTTCCAGCAGCGGGTTGTCGCACAGGTAGATCTGGCCGACGGTGAGGTAGTTGGCCGCGCACCAGTAGTCGTGCATGCGGCGGAGCAGGTCGTCGGATAGGGCGGGCATGGTGGCGTCCTTGGGGCAGCGGGGAGGGGCTTGCCCATATAGGACGCCGCCGACGTGAACGATATGTGTAGCTTCAGCAGAGGTCCTGGCAGAGCTTGTCCAGGATGCGGGCGAGCCAGCGCCGTTCCTCCTCGTCAAGCCGGGCCAGCACGGCGCGTTCGCGGGCACGCGCCATCGGGGCGACCTTGTCGTGGATCTTCCAGCCCGCCGCGGTGAGGGCGAGCACCGAGCGGCGCTTGTCGCCGGCATGGGTGGTGCGGCGCACGCGTCCGGCGGCGACCAGGCGCGCCAGCGCCCGGCTCACCGCCACCTTGTCCATCGCCGTGCGTTCGGCCACCTCGCGGGCGGACAGGCCCTCGAAGCGCGCCAGCACCGCCATCACCCGCCATTCGGTCATCGACAGGTCGAACTCGCGCTGGTACTCGTCGGCGATCGACTGGCTGATGGTGTTGGACAGCACCGACAGCCGGTAGGGCAGGAAATGCTCGAGTTCGAGCGGGGCGTGATCGGATCCGGCCGGTGCCGGTTTGCGTGCTGCGCTCATGCGGCGCCGTTCCTTGCAAATGGTTACAGATGAAACTATAAAACCCGCGCATCGATGGTTTCCCGGCCGCCCCGTCGGCAGGGCAGCGCCCCGCGACCGCCTTGTCGCCGACTCACCCCAGCCCCTTTCGGAGGACACGCCGATGAACGCCCAGCCCAACCTCGGCATGCAGGTCACCACGTTCGAGAACCCGATGGGCATCGACGGCTTCGAGTTCGTCGAGTTCGCCGCGCCGGCCGGCCGGGCCGGCGAGTTGCACGAGCTCTTCCGCAAGATGGGGTTCAGCGCGGTGCTCCGGCACGTGTCGCGACCGATCACCGTGTACCGCCAGGGCGGGGTGAACTTCCTGGTCAACGAGGACCCGGACGCCTTCGCCGCCGAGTTCGCCGCACAGCACGGCCCGTGCGCGTGCGGTTTCGCGATCCGTTTCCGCCGGCCGGCCGGTGAGGTGCATCGGCGCGTGCTCGAACTCGGCGCCAGCGAGCCGGGGCGGGCCGCGACGCGCGCGGTGGACGCGCCGGTGATCGAGGGCATCGGCGGCGCCATGCTCTATCTCGTCGACCGCTACGGCGAGCGCGGCAGCATCTACGACGGCGACTACCGGCCGGTGCCGGGCGCCGAGCCGAACCCGAAGGGTTTTGGGCTCACCTTCATCGACCATCTCACCCACAACCTCTATTTCGGCCACATGCAGCAGTGGTCGGACTACTACGAGCGGCTGTTCAATTTCCGCGAGATCCGCTATTTCGACATCAAGGGCGCCAAGACCGGCCTGGTGTCCAAGGCGATGACCGCGCCCGACGGCATCGTGCGCATTCCGCTCAATGAGTCGTCCGACCCCAAGAGCCAGATCAACGAGTTCCTGGAGGCCTACCACGGCGAGGGCATCCAGCACGTGGCCCTGTTCACCGACGACATCTACGCCACGGTGGAGGCGATGCGCGCGGCCGGGGTGAGCTTCCTCGACACGCCCGATGCGTACTACGAAGTGATCGACCGGCGCATTCCCAACCACGGCGAGGACGTGGCGCGTCTGCGTCGCAACAAGATCCTGATCGACGCGGACCCGGACACCAAGCAGCGCAAGCTGTTGCAGATCTTCACCGAGAACGTGATCGGCCCGATCTTCTTCGAGATCATCCAGCGCAAGGGCAACGAGGGTTTCGGCGAGGGCAACTTCCAGGCGCTGTTCGAGTCGATCGAGCGCGACCAGATGCGGCGCGGCGTGCTGTGAGCGCACGCCGCGCCGATCCGGCTCAAGCATGGAAGCCGTGCATCATGGCGCCGAGCATCGAGGCGAAGAAGCTGAAATAGACCACCATCAGCACGATGCCGACCAGATACAGCACGCCCTGGATGACGAAATAGGTGCGCAGCTTGGCCAGCGACTCCTTCAATGCGGCGGCATCGCCTTGCAACTGGGCGCGTTCGATGGCGCTGGAGGACTGCAGCAGCAGCACGCCGATCCAGATCGGCAGCCAGGCGACGAGAATGCCGACGATGGTGATGGCGGTGAGCGCGCCCTGGATGATGAAGATGATGCCCACGAACTTCATCCAGCCCTTGCCCGAAGCGAGCGGCTGGGCGAGATCGCGTACGGATTGGCCGGGCGCGGCCTGGCCGAGGGCGGAAAAGGCGTCCGTCATGAGGTTTCCCCTGAAAGTGATGGCTGTCGATGCCGCGCCCCCTTGGCGCGGCCAGCGCAAGATTAACGGCAATGGCGCCGCTTTCGGAGCGGGCCAGGATCGGAGGCGGTCATGACGGTGTCCGGGCAGTGGCGTTATCAATCCGGTTTCGGCAACGAGTTCGCCAGCGAGGCGCTGCCCGGCGTGCTGCCGGTGGGGCAAAACTCCCCGCAGCGTGTGGCCCACGGTCTCTATGCCGAACAATTGTCCGGTACCGCGTTCACCGCGCCGCGGCATGCCAACCGGCGCAGCTGGCTCTATCGCATCCGTCCGGCGGTGATGCACGAGCCGTTCGCGCCGCGCGATCACGCGACTTTCCACAACCGTTTTAACGAGGCCCTGGCCACGCCCAACCAGCTGCGCTGGGATCCGTGGCCGCTGCCCGCGGCACCGACGGATTTCCTCGATGGCCTGGTCACCGTGGCCGGCAACGGCGGGCCGGACGAGCAGGCCGGCATCGGCATCCACGTCTACGCGGCGAACCGTTCGATGGAAGGGCGGTTTTTCTATGATGCCGATGGCGAGCTCTTGATCGTGCCGCAGCAGGGCCGGTTGCGGCTGGCCACCGAGTTAGGCGTGCTCGAGGTGGCGCCGCTGGAGATCGCCGTGGTCCCGCGCGGCGTGCGTTTTCGCGTGGAACTGCTGGACGAGGTGGCGCGCGGCTACGTGGCGGAGAACTTCGGCGCGCTGCTCAAGCTGCCGGATCTGGGCCCCATCGGCGCCAATTCGCTGGCGCTGCCGCGCGACTTCCTCACGCCGTTGGCGGCCTACGAGGACGTCGAGGGCGACTTCGCCCTCATCGCCAAGTTCGGCGGCGCGCTGTGGCAGGCGAGGATCGGCCACTCGCCGCTGGACGTGGTCGCCTGGCACGGCAACTACGCGCCGTACAAGTACGACCTCACCCGCTTCAACACGGTCGGCTCGATCAGCGTGGACCATCCGGACCCGTCGATCTTCACCGTGCTCACCTCGCCCAGCGACACGCCCGGCACCGCGAACATGGACTTCGTGATCTTCCCGCCGCGCTGGCTGGTCGCCGAGCACACCTTTCGCCCGCCGTATTTCCACCGCAACGTGGCCAGCGAGTTCATGGGTCTGATCGAGGGCGCCTATGACGCCAAGGCCGGCGGTTTCGCGCCGGGCGGCATGAGCATCCACAACGGCATGAGCGGGCATGGCCCGGACGCGGTGAGCTTTGAAAAAGCGAGCGCAGCCGACACCACGGTGCCCGACCATCTCACCCACACCATGGCCTTCATGTTCGAGACGCGCAAGGCGCTGCGCGTCACCCGACAGGCGCTCGACTCGCCGCAGCTGCAGCGTGACTACTGGCGCTGCTGGCAGGGTCTGCGCAAGATGTTCGATCCGGCGCGGCCCTGATCGGCCGCCGCCCAGCACGCAAGCGAGGTCGCATGAAACTCGGCACTCTCAAGCAAGGCGGCCGCGACGGCACGCTGATCGTGGCCTCGCGGGACCTGTCGCGGGCGGCGCGCGCGGCCGGCATCGCGCCGACGCTGCAGGTGGCGTTGGACGACTGGCACCGCGTCGCGCCGCGGCTCAACGCCCTGTACGCCGAGGTCGAGGACGGCAGCGCGTCGGGTCTGTTCGCGCTGGATGTGAACGCGCTGGCCGCGCCGCTGCCGCGCGGCTACGAGTTCGTCGACGGCTCGGCCTATCTGCCGCACGTCGAGCGCGTGCGGCGCGCGCGCGGCGCCGAGGTGCCGGCGAGCTTCTACACCGATCCCCTGATGTACCAGGCCACCAGCGCCGGTTTTCTGGGTCCGTGCGATGCCATCGTGGTGCCCGACGAGGCCTTCGGCATCGATCTGGAGGCCGAGGTGGTGGTGGTCACCGACGACGTGCCGATGGGCGTGACGCCGGCGGCCGCCGCCGCGCACATCCAGCTCGTCGGCCTGGTCAACGACGTCTCGCTGCGCAACCTGATCCCGGGCGAGCTCGCCAAGGGCTTCGGCTTCCTGCAGAGCAAGCCGCGCTCGGCGCTGTCGCCGGTGTTCGTCACCCCCGACGAATTGGGCGACGCCTGGCGTGGCGCGAAACTGCACCTGCCGATGCGCACCTTCATCAACGGCCGGTGGTTCGGCGAACCCGATTGCGGCACGGACATGCAGTTCAGCTTCGCCGAGCTGATCGCGCACGCGGCGCGCACGCGGCCGCTCGCGGCGGGCACCCTGGTCGGTTCGGGCACCATCGCCAACCAGGACACCGCCAAGGGCGCCTCGTGCCTGGCCGAGCAGCGCACGATCGAGACGCTGCGCGACGGCGCGCCGGTCACGCCGTTCCTGAAATTCGGCGACCGCGTCCGCATCGAGGTGCTCGATCGCGACGGCCGGTCCGTCTTCGGCGCCATCGAACAGACGGTCGCGCCGCAGCGGGGATGAACGCCGCCTGCGGCAAACCGTCCCGCCGCGCACGACCGCGGCCGGTCTTGACCGGCGTCAACACCCGCTGCGGGCGCGCTTCCCACACTGCGCGGCCATGAGCCAGGTCCATGCCATCGCCGTACCCGAATTCGATCCCGACCTGATCGCGCGCTACGACACGGCGGGACCGCGCTATACGAGCTACCCGACCGCGCCGCACTTTCGCGGCGATTTCGGTGAGCGCGAGCTGCGGGCGGCGATCCAGGCCTCCAACGAGGAGCCGATCCCGCGCCCGCTCTCGCTCTACGTGCACGTGCCTTTCTGCGCCAGCCCGTGCTTCTACTGCGGCTGCAACCGGATCATCACCCGCGATATCGCCAAGGCCGATCATTATCTCGAACGGCTGTACCGCGAGATCGGCCTGATCGCGCCGCTGTTCGACCGCGACCGCCCCGTGCGCCAGCTGCATTTCGGCGGCGGCACGCCGAATTTCCTCGATCTTGCCCGGCTCGGCGAGCTGATGGCGTCGCTGGCGCGGCATTTCAACTTCGCCGATCCCGGCGCGCGCGAGTTCGGCATCGAGCTCGACGCCCGTTTTGCCGATGCCGACTATGTGCGCGGGCTCGCCGCACTCGGCTTCGATCGCATCTCGCTGGGCATCCAGGATTTCGACCCCGCGGTGCAGGCCGCGGTCAATCGCCTGCAGAGTCTCGAGGAGACCCGCGTGGTGGTCGATACCGCGCGCGCATCCGGCATCGACTCGGTCAGCGTGGACCTGATCTACGGCCTGCCGCGGCAGAACGTGGAGGGCTTCTCCCGCACCCTGGACCAGGTGATCGCGCTCGCGCCGGATCGCGTGGCGGTGTACGGCTACGCGCATCTGCCGCAGCTGTTCAAGCCGCAGCGCCGGCTCGATGCCAGCGAACTGCCCGATGCGGCCACCCGGCTCGCCCTGTTCGGCCGCGCGCTCGAGCGCCTCACTGCCGCCGGCTACGTGTACGTGGGCATGGATCACTTCGCCCGCGCCGACGACGAACTCGCCCGCGCCCAGCGCGCCGGCACCCTGCAGCGCAACTTCCAGGGCTATTCCACCCACGGCGACTGCGACATCGTCGGCCTGGGCGTGAGCGCGATCGGCCGAATCGGCGACTGCTACAGCCAGAACGCGCGCGATCTGGTCGGCTACTACGCCGCGCTAGACGCCGGCCGCCTGCCGGTCGTGCGCGGCCTGCAACTGGACGAGGACGACCTGATCCGCCGCGCGCTGATCGGCGAGCTGATGTGCCACGGCGAGCTGGACATGCTCGACTTCGGTCAGCGCCACCGGCTGGTGTTCGCCGACTACTTCGAGCCTGCGCTGACCCGGCTGCAACGCCTGGCCGAGGACGGGCTGGTGACCCTGGACGAGCGCAGCATCCGGGTGACGCCGCGCGGGCGGCTGCTTCTGCGCAGCATCGCCATGTGCTTCGACGCCTATTTGGAGCAGCCGTCCACCCCGGCGCGCTATTCCCGTACCATCTGAAGGCGTTTTTCGCTGCGTGCTCACGATGCCTGCCAGCCATCCGGGGCGCTTGCCCGCGCCACTCAGCCCGATCGCCGACGATGGCGATGAAGCCCATTTCTGCCGCACCTGCGCCTTCGCCGGCGCGTGCCTGGCGGTGGGCTACGGCAAGCCGGAACTGTCGGCGCTGCATTGCCTGGTCGAACACGTCGGGCCGTTCCGCGCCGGCGAGCATGTGTTCCGCACCGGCGATCCGTTCCGCGCCATCTTCGCGGTGCGCGCCGGCACGGTGAAGACCAGCCTGGTCGACAAGGACGGTCGCGAACAGGTGCTGGGTTTCTATCTGCCGGGGGAGGTGATCGGCCTCAATGCGATCTATCCCGACCAGTTCCCATGCAACGCGGTGGCGCTGGAGACGGCCTATTTCTGCCGCTTCTCGTTCCCGGCGATGAGCGCGCTCGCCGCGCGCCTGCCGGCGGTGCAGCAGCATCTGTTCCGCCTGCTCAGCAAGGAGCTGGGCACCGCCAGCCTGCTCGCCGGCGACCACAGCGCGGACGAGCGCATGGCGGCGTTCCTGGTCGACCTTGGCGAGCGCTACGCGGCGCGCGGTTTTTCCGGCACCCAATTCAGCCTGAGCATGTCGCGCGGCGACATCGCCAATTACCTGCGGCTGGCCGCCGAGACGGTGAGCCGCGTGCTCGGCCGTTTCCGCAGCCAGGGCCTGATCGAGATCGAAGGCCGGGCGTTGACCCTGCGCGAACCGGCGGCACTGCGCGCCATCGGCCAGAGCCTCTTGCCCGGCTGATCCTGCAAGGCGTCTTTCCCCGTCCTGTCCCGTACGCATCCCGCGCGCCGGCCCCGGTCTTGACCTGCGGCCATGCTTTCCGCTGCCGATTCCATGACGCCGTGGCGTGTCGGTGACCGTTTCCCGGCGCCAAGCGGCGGCATGGCGCCGCACTTCCGGTCTTGCCGATTCAAGCTTGCAACGGCGCGGCCGATGTAAGGGGCAGGCTGGATGCCGGGTAAGGCGAGGATCGCGCAGGCTTTTTTTGAGTCTTGGCGCCATGACGCCCGCGAGCGAAGGGCTTCCTGGCGGTTGGCCCGGCTTTTGCCTATGGCAGGCAAAAGGTCCGTTAGGGACCGTCGGCTTCGCCAAAGTGTCTTTTCCAGGATCGCGATCATGACTTCGATCTCCGGCCTTACCAGCACCAGTGCAGGCACCACCGCCACCAGCTCGACTTCGGGGGCGAGCAGTGCGGGCACGACCTCGACGGGCACGACCGGCACCTCGACCGGCAGTGCGGTGCTGAGCTCGGCGGGCATCGGCTCGGGGCTGGACGTCGATGCGATCGTCACCGCGCTGGTCAATGCCAAGAAGGCCGGCCCGGCGCAGCAGATCAACGCCCGCACCACCCAGCTGCAGTCCCAGGAGGCGGGTTTGACCGCGCTCGGCAGTGCGCTCGGTTCGCTGCGTACGGCCTTGGGCAAGCTCGCTTCGGATACCACGTACCAGACTTATACCGCGACGCTGTCGGATAGCACCCTGGGCAGCACCCGCACGCTGCCCAGCGCGCGTCCCGGCATCTACCAGATCAGCGTCGATCACCTGGCCGCCGCGCAAAAGCGCAGCAGCGACGCCTACCCGGCGGGAAGCACCCCCGGCGCCGGCACCTTGACGATCAGCGTCGGCGGCAAGTCGGTGGACATCGCCGTGTCGGCCACCGATTCGCTGTCTACCATCGCCGCGGCGATCAACAGCGCCAGCGGCAATCCGGGCGTGCAGGCGGCCATCGTCAACGGCGCCAACGGCGCGCAGCTGCTGCTGAGCTCCACCAAGACCGGCGTAGCCAACGCCTTCAGCATCAGCGCCAGCGCCGACAGCAGCGCCGGACTCAGCGCCCTGGCGGCCAAGCTCGGCACGCCCGGCAGCAGCGAGGCCAGTGACGCCAGCTTGAGCATCGACGGCATTCCGGTGACCAGCGCCAGCAATTCGGTGAGCGGCGCGCTCGACGGCGTCACCCTGGATCTTGCCGCCACCGGCAGCGCGACCTTGACCGTGAGCCAGAACACCGACGCGGTGAAGAGCGCGGTGTCCGATTTCGTCAGCGCCTACAACAGCTATGCGGGCACGGTGGCGACGTTGAGCAGCTACGACGACACCACCAGGACCGCCGGCGTCCTGCTCGGCGACAGCACGCTGATGGCGGTGCAGCGCCAGATCAACGGCGTGCTGAACAGTCGGGTGAGCGGCAACAGCATCGGCTCACTGGCGGCGCTGGGCATCACCCGCAATGCCGATGGCACCCTCGCGCTGGACAGCGACAAGCTCGACGCCGCGATCAAGTCCTCCCCGGACGCGGTACAGCAGCTGTTTGCCGGCAGCAACGGCTACGCCACCCGGCTGGACAGCGTGCTGGACGACCTGAACGGCAGCGGCGGCATCATCGCCCAGCGCACCGCCAGCATCGAGCAGCAGCTCACCAAGCTGGGCCAGGCCTCCGCGGCACTCGACGCGCGCATGAGCGTGTACGAGGCGCAGTTGCGTCAGCAATACAGCGCGCTCGACACGCTGATGTCATCGCTGACCAACACCAGCAATTACTTGACCGGTGCGCTCAAGCAACTGGAAGCCACCTACACCAGCAAGAATTGAAGGAGAAACCCATGACTTACGGTTTTTCGCGGGCCAGTGCGCTGTATCAGCAGACCCGGACCCAGGGCAGCGTGGAGGACGCCGATCCGCATCGCCTGACCGGCATGCTGCTGGATGGCGCCATCGAGCGCATCGCCCAGGCGCGCGGTCACATCCGCCACGGCGACGTCGCCGGCAAGGGCACCGCCATTTCCAAGGCCATCGCCATCGTCGGCGAGCTGCGCGGCAGTCTCAACCATGAAGTCGGCGGCGAACTCGCCGCCCGGCTGGATGCGCTGTACGACTACATCACCCGGCGCCTGCTCATCGGCCAGCTCAACGACGACGACGCCGCGCTCGCCGAATGCAGCGCGCTGCTCGAGCCGGTGCGTGAAGGCTGGCAGGGCATCCGCGACGCCTATCTCGCCGGCCGCCAGGGCAGCGCGGCATGAACGCCGGGCACGAGGACGATCCGCTCGAGCGCGCGCTCTCCTTGAGCGTGGCGATGGTGATCGCCGCCAAGGACGGCCTGTGGGAGACGGTGGCGGCACTGGATAGCGAGCGTCAGCCGCTGCTACGCGGGCCGATCCGGCCCGACCGGCGCAGCCGCGAGCTGCTCGAGGCCTTGCTGGAACACAACGAGCAGGTGCGCCTGCAGCTGCAGCCGGCGCATGCCGCCGCCGCCGCCGCGCTTGGCCGTCATCAGCACGCGCACCAGGCCCTGCGCGCCTACGTCGACCTGGCCGGTTGAGCCGGCCGGCGCCGGCGCGCTTACCATGGCGCTTCGCGTCCCGCGCCAGGAGGATCTCGTCCATGTCCGATCGCGCCTATGCCCAGTTCGTGCAGCGGATGATGTTCGAAGGTCCGCTGCCGGTGCGTTTCGAGGCGGCCACGCCCGCCGGTGGCGGTCAGCTGCGTCTGCTCGCCGAGCGCAACGCGCGGCTGCTCGGCGCGATCGAGCTGCTTGAAGAGCGGCGCGCCGAACACGAACGCGACCGGCTGGACGACGCCACCGCGCAGGAGCTTGCCCGCATGGATGCCAAGCTCAATCTCCTGATCGAGATCGTCACCCATGCGCTGGCGCCGGCCCACGGGCTGCCCCAGCGCCAGCGCGTGCGTTTCAATGCGGTGGGCGCGGAAGTGCCCGATCCGCTGGTGCCAGACGATGCCCGGCACGGCCGCCTGCTGCTCAGTTTCGACGCCTGTCTGGCTCTGCCGCTCGAACTCGACTGCGAAGTCGAAGACGGCGCCGGCGCCGGCCAGCGGTTTCTGCGTTTCGTCCATCCGGGCGAGACCGTGGTCGAGGCGCTGGAGCGCTTCGTGTTCCGCCACCATCGGCGTCAACTGGCCGACGTGCGTCATCCGGGTGGCTGAAGGGCCGGCGATCGGCGTCGCCCAGGTCCGCTGAAAACCTCCGCAGAGGCGTCTTCAGGTGGCCTTTTGCGTCACCTCGATACGTCATGGACGAGCCGCGTCACATTCGAGGAAATGACGCGCGGATGGGCGTGAGGCTTGAGTGTGATACGCATCACAAGCGGTGCGTGATGCGCATTGCGCCATGAAAATTTTCCGACGCCGCCAATTTTTTGTTGGCATGGCCCGACTGTCGCTCAGGGTCACCCGCGCGATCGGTGCGATTTCCCCGTCGCGACGCGGGTTTGCGTGCTGTATGGAGGCCTGACCGCAGCGCCGCGGCCGTGCCCGAGTGACGCGCCGCGTCCATCGTCCGGCACCGCGCATGGCCTTCTTCTTGCTCCCTTGGCGCCAAGCGGCCGGCATCGCCGGCGACCCGCGTGGCGGGCGAGTGCATTTTCTGCAGGGGTGGCAAAGTCATGAACAAGTTCGATGTCCTGGTGATCGAAGACGATGCGCAGCGGGCGCAGGCGATCCTGGCTGCATTGCATTTTCTGGGCTATCGGCCATGGTCGGCATGTGGCGGCGATTCCGCGCCGGGCGAGGCTGACTGGCGGCTGCTCTACGTCGGCACGATCTTCGACGAGGCGCGCGCGCAGCGGCAGCTGGAACGGCTCGGCGAGGCCGCCGCGCACGTGCCGCTGCTGTGTGCCGACGACTCGCCCTGGCGCGACCGGCTGGCCGCAGCCGGCGCGCCGTTCGCCGCGCGCGCGACGAGCCTGGCCTTTCCCTTGCGCTACGAGGCGCTGGCCGAGGCGCTGCGCGACCTGCATGCGCGCCTCGTCGGCACGCCGCGCCAGGGCGCGCTGCGCTTCGTCGGCGAATCCGGGCCGATGGCGCGCGTCAATGCGCTGATCCGCCAGGTCGCGCCGTTCGACTCCAGCGTGCTGGTGCTCGGCGAATCGGGCACCGGCAAGGAACTGGTCGCGCGCACCATCCATGCCTGTTCGCCGCGCCGTGACCGCCCCTTCGTGGCGATCAATTGCGGGGCCATCCCGGCCGAACTGCTGGAGAGCGAACTGTTCGGCCACGAGAAAGGCGCCTTCACCGGCGCCATCGGCACGCGCAAGGGCCGTTTCGAGCTCGCCGAGGGCGGCACGCTGTTCCTGGACGAGATCGGCGACATGAGCCTGCCTATGCAGGTGAAGCTGCTGCGCGTGCTGCAGGAGCGTTCATTCGAGCGCGTCGGCGGCAACAAGACCCTGCATTGCGACGTGCGCATCATCGCCGCCACCCACCGCAACCTGGAGCAGGCGATCGCCGACGGCCGTTTCCGCGAGGATCTCTATTACCGCCTGAGCGTGTTCCCGCTGGAGCTGCCGGCGCTGCGCGACCGCCTGGAAGACCTGCCGCTCTTGATCGAGGAGTTCAACCAGCGCCAGGCGCGGCGCGGCCTGGCCCGGGTGCGTTTCGCCGCCGGTGCGCTGGAGGCGCTGCGCCACTACGCCTGGCCGGGCAACGTGCGCGAGCTGTGCAACCTGGTCGAGCGGCTGGCCATCCTCTATCCGCACGGCGAGGTGCGCGCGGCCGACCTGCCGGAAAAATACCGCGGCCCCGCGGCGGACGAGTCGGTGCGCAGTGCCGCGCTGCTGGCGCTGATGGACGAGGCGCGCCCCGCCATCGGCGCACCGGCGGCGGTGACGGTCGAGCCGTCCCTGCTGCCCGACGGCGGGCTGGATCTCAAGGAGCATCTGGCCGATATCGAGGTCGGCCTGATCCGCCAGGCGCTGGATGCCACCGGTGGCGTGGTCGCCCATGCGGCCAAGCTGCTGCGCATGCAGCGCACCACCCTGGTGGAGAAGCTGCGCAAGTACGGCCTGCAGGGCAGCCTGGCGGCCTGAGACGGGGTGGGGCAGGCGCTCCACACGGCATCTCGCCGCTTTCGGCCCTGCGCCAGGCCGGCGTGCTGTCTTGAAAGCGCCGGTGCCCCGGGCGCGACATCCGGGGAAAACGCATCGCTGCGGGGTGCCGCGGCGATGCGTGGCCGTTGGTCGGCGCCGTGGGCGGTGTCCCCCCAGGCTGCGCGGGCTCTTTGCGCATCGGCACCAATCGCTGGCACGGCTCGTGCTTTCACCCTGCTGACAAGTCGTCACGCGTTGGAAAACCGTCATGAGTGCGATCGACATCGACAGCCTGCTCGGCCAGATGCGCCAGCTCTCCACCCAGATGCGTCTGCCGGCGACGCCCGCGGCCGCCACACCCGCCGCGCAGGGCGCCGATTTCGGCGCGCTGTTCAAGCAGTCGCTGGCGGCGGTGGGAGCGAGCCAGTCCGAGGCCGGGCAGATGGCGGCGGCGTTCGAGCGTGGCGATCCGGGCGTCGATCTCGGGCGCACCATGGTGGCGGTGCAGAAGGCGGATCTGGCCTTCAACGCCACGGTGCAGGTGCGCAACCGGCTGGTCCAGGCCTACAAGGACATCATGAACATGCCGGTGTGAGCCGGCTCTCCCGCCTCGGAAACAGACCGTCCCCGCCATGGCCGACAACCCCATCGTCACCAGCGACGAAAGCAAGCGCATCCAGCGGCTGGATCTTCGCCAGCTCGCGCGCAGTCCCGGCACACGCCAGCTGCTGCTGCTGATCGGCATGGCCGCGGCAGTGGCGCTCGGCGTGGCGGTGGTGCTGTGGTCGCGCGGTCCCAATTACGGGCTGCTCTATGCCGGACTCGAACAGAAAGACGCCGCGGCGATCGTGCAGGCGCTGCAGGCGGCCAACACGCCCTACAAGCTGAGTCCGGACGGCAGCTCGATCATGGTGCCGGCCGCCGACCTGCCGGCGATCCGGCTCAAGCTCGCCGCGCAGGGCCTGCCGCAGGGCAGTGCCGCCGCTGCGCTGCCCGGCGCCGACTCGCCCTTCGGCATGAGCGACCTGGCCGAGCGCACCCGCTACCAGCAGCTGCTGGAAACCGATCTCGGCAACACCATCGCCACCCTGCAGGGCGTGCGGGCGGCGCGCGTGCATCTGGCGCTGCCCAAGCCTTCGGCGTTCGTGCGCGACAACCGCCAGGCCAGCGCCTCGGTGCTGCTCACGCTCTATCCCGGGCGCCAGCTCGATGCGGGGCAGGTGGCGGCGATCGTGCATCTGGTCGCGGCCAGCGTGCCGGAGCTGGATCCCGCGCAGGTCTCGGTGGTCGACCAGCAGGGCCAGCTGCTGACGGCCAATGCGGCCGATGGCCTGGGCGCGGTCGGTGACAGCCGCCTGCGGCTGGCCACGCGCATGGAAAACACCTACGCACAGCGCATCGAGGAACTGCTGACGCCGCTGGTCGGGCCGGGCAAGGTGCATGCACAGGTCTTTGCCGACCTCGATTTCAGCCAGACCGAGAAGGCCACCGAGACCTACGACCACGAGCATCCCGCGCTGCGCAGCGAGCAGGTGAGCAGCGAGCAGCACACGGGAACGCCGGCGAACGAGGGCATTCCCGGCGCGCTCAGCAATCAGCCGCCGGTGACGCCCGCGCAGGCTACCGCCGCACAGCCGGGCGCCGCTCCGGCAGCGCCCGCCGCGGCCCCGCGCACGGGTGCGAACGCGACGGCCGGCGCGGCCACGCCGCCGCCCGCCGATACCTCGAGCAGCGCCACCCGCAACTACGAGCTCGACCGCACCATCAGCCATGTCAGCGATCCGGCCGGCCGGCTGGCCAGGCTCACCGTGGCGGTGGTGGTCGACAACAAGCTGGTGCAGGGCCCCAAGGGCGATACCAGCGTGCCGTTGACGCCGCAGGAGCTCGCCCATTTCACCGATCTGGTCAAGAACGCGGTCGGTTTCGACCCCCAGCGCGGCGACAGCGTGAGCGTGGTCAACCAGCCTTTCCATCAGCCGCCGGCGGCCGAGGGGCCGACCGAGCTGTCGTTCTGGCAGCGACCGGGCGTGCTGGATCTGGTCAAGCAGGGCCTGGGCGTGCTGGTGGCGTTGCTGGTGGCCTTCGGCCTGCTGCGGCCGCTGCTCAAGGGGCTGACGCGTGGCGCGGCGCCGGCGCAGACCCTGGCGGTGGCCGGCGGCGCGCCGCCGGTGGCCGTCCGCGTCGCGACCGAGGAGCCGGCGGCGCCGGTCGAGCGCAGCCAGCTCGGCGGACCTGCGGCCTCTGCCGGTCTGGGCTACGAGCAGCGCATCGGCCTGGCGCGGCGCATGGTGGCGGACAATCCCAAACAGGTCGCGCAAGTGGTCAAGAACTGGGTGAACGAGGATGGCAACTGAGTCGATCAGCGGTGCCCAGCGCGCGGCCATCCTGCTGCTCACCTTGGGTGAGCAGGACGCCGCGGAGGTGCTCAAGTACCTGTCCGCACGCGACGTGCAGGCGGTCGGTTCGGCCATGGCCGGCTTAAGCGGCGTGAGCCGCGAGCAGGTGGTCCAGGTGCTCGACCGCCTGAGCGAGGACATGAACCGGCAGACCGCGATCGGCGTCGGCACCGAGGAATACATCCGCAAGATCCTGGTCAACGCGCTTGGCGAGAGCAAGGCCGGCAGCCTCATCGACCGCATCCTGCTCGGCCGTTCCAGCAAGGGCCTGGAATCGCTCAAGTGGATGGAAAGCCGCGCCATCGCCGAGATGATCGGCCAGGAACACCCGCAGATCATCGCCCTGGTGCTCGCGCACCTGGAGCCGGACCAGGCCGCCGAGGTGCTGGGCTATCTGCCCACCCGCGTGCGGCCGGACGTGGTGATGCGCATCGCCACTCTGGACGGCGTGCAGCCCCAGGCGCTCAACGAGCTCGACGAGATCATGGAGCGCCAGTTCAACGGCACCAGCAACAAGCTCAAGTCGGCCAACATCGGCGGCTTGAAGGCGGCGGCGGCCATCCTCAATGAGATGGAAACCAGCCGCGAGGTCGAGTTGATGAGCGCGATCCGCAGTCAGGACCCGACGCTCGGCGGCCGCATCGAGGAACTCATGTTCGTCTTCGACGATCTGGTCGGCCTGGACGATCGCAGCATGCAGACGCTGTTGCGCGAGGTGCCGAGTCAGCGCCTGGTGGTGGCGCTCAAGGGCGCCGAGCCGGCGGTGCGCGAGAAGATCTTCGCCAACATGTCCAAGCGCGCCGCCGACATGCTGCGCGACGATCTGGAGGTCGCCGGGCCGGTGCGCGTGTCGGAGGTCGACGCCGCGCAGAAGGAGATCCTCTCCATCGCGCGGCGGCTGGCCGACGCCGGGCAGATCACCCTGTCCGCCGGCGGCGGTGACGAGATGGTTTCATGAACGGCATCCTCGACCGCGAAGTCGCCGCGGGCTTCACCCGCTGGGAACCGCCGATGGTCGGCGACACACCGCCGCCGCCGGCCGAACCGCCGCGGCCGACGGTGAGCGAGCTCGAGGCGATCGAGCGGCAGGCGCGCGAGGAGGGTTATGCCGCCGGCCATCGCGAGGGCCTGGCCGCCGGCCGGCGCGAGATCGAGGCGCGGGTGGCCCGTCTGGAGGCGATGCTCGCCGCCGCCGCGCAACCGTTGGCGCGGCTCGACATCGAGGTAGAGGAAGAACTGGCCAGACTGGCGGTCACCATCGCCCGGCGCGTGCTCGCCCACGAATTGAGCGTGCATCCGCAGCGCATCGTCGAGACCGTGCACCGCGCCGTGGGCCTGCTGCCCGCCGGCAGCCGCGAGCTGCGCGTCCACTTGCACCCGGATGATCTCAAGCTGCTGCGCGAGAGCGGCGCCGCCGACGCGGGCTGGCAGCTCATCGCCGATCCGGCGTTGAGCCGCGGCGGCTGCCGGATCGAGAGCACGCAGTCGCGGCTGGATGCGACCCTGGAGGCGCGGCTGACGGCGGTGATCGATGCCGTGCTCGGCGCGGAGAAGGGCGACGCGCCATGAACCAGTCCGTGTGGCGCGAACGGCTGGCCCGGCGCACGCAACGTGCGGCGCAGGCGCGCGAGCCCGGCGTGGAAGGCCGGCTGCGCCGCGTGGTCGGCCTGACCCTGGAGGCCGAGGGTTGCGAGGCGCCGCTCGGCGCGCGCTGTCTGGTCGACGCCGCCGACGGCGCGATGCTGGAGACCGAGGTGGTCGGCTTCGCCGACGAGCGCCTGCTGCTGATGCCGGTCGACGAGATGCACGGCGTGCTGCCCAATGCGCGGGTACGGCCGCTCGCGCGCGCCGGCGGCCTGCCGGTCGGGGCGGGGCTGCTCGGCCGCGTGGTCGGCGCCGACGGCCTGCCGCTGGACGGCCTGGGCACGCTGGACACCGGCGAGTTCGCCGCGCTCAAGCGCGAGCCGATCAATCCGATGGCACGCAAGCCGATCGACACCCCGCTCGACACCGGCGTGCGCGCGATCAATGCCCTGCTCACCGTCGGCCGCGGCCAGCGTCTGGGTCTGTTCGCCGGTTCGGGCGTGGGCAAGTCCACGCTGCTGGGCATGATGACCCGCTACACCGACGCCGACGTGGTGGTGGTCGGCCTGATCGGCGAGCGCGGCCGCGAAGTGAAGGAGTTCGTCGAGCACACCCTGGGCGAGGAAGGCCGCCGCCGCGCGGTGATCGTCGCCGCCCCGGCCGACGCGCCGCCGCTCAAGCGGCTGCGCGGCGCGCAGTACGCCACCGCGATCGCCGAATGGTTCCGCGATCGTGGCCAGCGCGTGCTGCTGTTGATGGATTCGCTGACCCGCTACGCGCAGGCCCAGCGCGAGATCGCGCTCGCCATCGGCGAACCACCGGCGACGCGGGGCTATCCGCCCTCGGTGTTCGCGCTGCTGCCGGCGCTGGTCGAGCGGGCCGGCAACGACGCTGAGGGACGCGGCTCGATCACCGCTTTCTACACCGTGCTCACCGAGGGCGACGACTATCGCCACGACCCGATCGCCGACGCCTCGCGCGCGATCCTGGACGGCCATGTGGTGCTTTCGCGCGATCTCGCCGAGGCCGGCCACTACCCGGCCATCGACATCGAGGCCTCGATCAGCCGCGTGATGCCGGCGGTCACCACGCGCGACCAGCAGCGCGCGGCGCAGCGTTTCCGCCAGGTGTACGCGGCCTACCGGCAGCAGCGCGACCTGATCGCGGTGGGTGCCTACCAGAAGGGTTCCGACCCGCAGGTGGACCAGGCCATCGCGTTGTGGCCGAAGCTGCGTGCCTTTCTGCAGCAGGAGGTGGACGAGCCGGTCACGCTCGCCGCCGCGGTCGCCGCGCTCGAAGCCATCGCCGTCGAGGTCGACGGGTGATGAGCCGCGCCGAACGCCTGCAACCGGCCGCCGATCAGGCCCGCCAGCGCAGCGAGGACGCGGTGGCGGAGCTCGCCGAGCGCCAGCAGGCGCTGGTGCGCGCCGAACGCCAGCTCGCCGAGCTCAAAGGTTACCGGCAGGAATACGCGCTCGACGCCGGCGGCGGCCTGAGCGTCAGCGCGTTGCTCAACCGGCAGCAGTTCGTCGAACGCATCGACCGCGCCATCGCCCAGCAGCAGCGAGAGATCGAACGCCAGCAGCGTCTGCTCGAGCAGGCGCGCCTCAAATGGCGCACCGCCCATGCCCGCGAGACCGCGCTGGACGGCGTGATCGAGCGCTATCGCGACGAGGAGCGCCGCCACGAGGAACGCCGCGAGCAGCGCGAGATCGACGACCGCGGTCCGCGCCGGCCGCCGACGGGTTGAGTGCGATGGTCGAAGCGGGCGCAGCGCCGGTCGTTATGGTGATGAAGATGAAGCCGCCGGGCGGTGCCGGATGGCCGCCCGGGCCTCGGCGCATGACGGCAGGCCGCCGCGCGCGTCGGTGATCCCCCCAAAGTCCTGCCTTTCGGAGACAGCCTGATGTCCGGTTCCTTGACGGTGACGCCCGTTTCCCCAGTCAGTCCGGTGAGCGCCGCGGCCGGCGTGCATGCCGGCGTCGAGGCGGCGGCCCTGTTCGGCCAGCAGCTCGTCGCCGCGCGCCACGGGCATGGCCGGCAATCACACGCCGACGCGCAGACGGACGATGCGCCGTTGCCCGACGCCTCGCCCGTGTCGGCATCGGCGACGGCGCCTGCCGCCGACACGGCGTCCGAGGGTCCGGACATGGCGGCCGCCCTGGTGGCGGGTTTGTCCTCGGCCCCGACGGACAAGGGCGAGGTTGACGACGGCGACGCCTCCGCGACCGCCGCACAGGGCAGCGCCGCCGGCACCCTGGCCGCGAGTCTGTGGGCGATGCTCGGCCATACGCCCCCGGCGGCACTCGGCGCGGCCAGCGGCGGCGTCGCCAAGCTGCTGGCCGCCGGCGCGCACGCGCGGCCGACCAGCGCCAGCACGGAGGCGGCGCCGGATGGCGATCCGGCCGACGCCGACGCGGCGGCGCGTCCCGCGGCGGCCCTTGCCGGCGACCCGTCGGAGGTTTTCACGGGCCGGTCCGGCGTGCTGGCGAGCCTGGCTGCGGACAGCCGCACGCCGGATTCGCAAGGCCCTGCCGCCACGCGGACGCAGGTCGAGGTGCCGGCATGGATGACCTCGCTCGCCCCCCATCCGGCGGCCGCCGCCGCGCCCGTTGCGGTCCATCGGCTCGACGTGGCCAGCACGCCGGGCACGCCCGTCTTCGCCCAGGAATTGGGTCAGCAGGTGGTCTGGCTCGGCCAGCAGGACATCAAGCAGGCGCGCATCCGCCTGCATCCGGAGGATCTCGGCCAGGTCGACGTCAAGGTGAGCGTGCAGCACGGCGGCCAGGTCGACGTGAGCTTCGCCGCCCAGCATCCGGGCGTGGTGCATGCCCTGCAGCAGACGTTGCCGCAGCTCGACGCGCTGCTCGCCCAGCAGGGCCTGAGCCTCGGCCAGGCCCAGGTGGGCCAGCAGCAGGGCGGCGGTGGCGGCGCCGATGGCGGGGCCGCCACGGCCGGTACCGGCAGCGAAGCCGCCCGCGAGGACGTGCCGCCGATGACGGGCGTCGTGCGCGGCAACGGCCTTTTGGACACCTTCGCCTGAAAGCCCCCGCGGCGGCCGGCCGTCGCCGTGCCACGCCGACCGCCCGGCGGGCGTCAAGAAAACGCCGCCATTGCCTGCCGTCGGCATGAGCCGAGCAATCGCGCCGGTCCGGCGGCGCCACGCACTTCGGCCGTGCGGTGCGCGCGCCGAACCCAGCCCCTGCGCCGGCCGCTCGTCCCGGCCGGTGCCCTGTCGACGCCGGCGTAGCCTCATCGGGGCAGGCCACATTGCATGGCATGGCCCTTGCTAAGGCTGGGCTACCGACAGGCAACGAGGTTCGGCAGCATGGCCAAGATGGAAGCGGAGCAAGCGGTAGAGACCGCCGAGGCGGCGCCCAAGCGCGGCGGCGGACGCCGTCTGCTGGTGATCGGGGTGATCGCATTGGTACTGATCGGTCTGGGCGTGGGCGGTTATTTCTTGTTCGCCCGGCATGGCGCCCATGCGCCGGCGGCCAAGGCCGAGGCCGCGGCGGAGGCCGGCCCGGAACTCTATCTCGCCCTGGAGCCGCCGTTCGTGGTCAATTTCCGCGACGACGACTCGATGCGCTTCCTGCAGGTCGGGGTCACCCTGATGGCCCACGACCCCAAGGCGCTGGAGGCGGCCAAGGCCGCCGATCCGGTGATCCGCGACGCGCTGGTCAAGCTGTTCAGTGCGCAGAGCTTTGCCATCCTGAGCGACCCGGCCGGCAAGCAGAAACTGCAGACGCAGGCGCTGGCCACCGTGCGCGGCATCGTCCAGGCGCGCTATGGCAAGCCCGGCATCGAGGCGCTCTACTTCACTTCGTTCGTGATGCAGTGACCGGAGCCTCGAAGGCATGAGCGACCTGCTTTCCCAGGAGGAGATCGACGCCCTGCTCGAGGGCGTCAACGGCGGCAAGGTGGAGACCGGCAGCGACGAGCCGCTGCCGCCCGGTGCGGTACGGCCGTACGACTTCACCCAGCAGGACCGCATCGTGCGCGGCCGGTTGCCGACGCTGGAGATGGTCAACGACCGCTTCGCGCGCTATTTCCGCACCGCGCTGTTCGGCGTCCTGCGCAAGACCTGCGAGGTCGCCGTGCTCGGCGTGAAGATGCTCAAGTTCAACGAGTACGTGCACGGCCTGGTGGTGCCGGCGAGCCTGAACCTGGTGCGCATGAAGCCGCTGCGCGGCACCGCGCTGGTGGTGTTCGAACCGCGTCTGGTGTTCAGCGTGATCGACAACTTCTTCGGCGGCGACGGGCGCTTCCACGCGCGCATCGAGGGCCGCGACTTCACTCCCACCGAGAGCCGGGTGATCCAGATCCTGCTCAACGAGTTCTTCGCCGCCACCGTCGAGGCGTGGGCGCCGGTGCTCGCGCTGGAATTCGAATATCAGAACTCCGAGATCAACCCGCAGTTCGCCAACATCGTCAGTCCCACCGAGACGGTGGTGGTGTCGCGCTTCCACGTCGAGCTCGACGGCGGCGGCGGCGAGATCCACCTAACCCTGCCGTATGCGATGGTCGAGCCGATCCGCACCCTGCTCGATGCCGGCGTGCAGAGCGACCGCGTCGAGCGCGACGACCGCTGGGCCGAGCTGCTGCACGAGGAGATCTTCGACGCCGAGGTCGAGCTGAGCGCGCTGCTCTTGGAGACCGAACTCTCGATCGGCGACTTCCTGCGCCTGCGCCCGGGTGACGTGATTCCGGTGCAGTTGCCCGAGACCGCCACCGTGTTCGCCGAGGACGTACCGATTTTCCGCGCCCGCTACGGTCAGGCCAACGGCCGCGCCGCGGTGCGCTATCTCGCCCCCGCCGGCCGCCGCGAGGCGGCGCTGGCCGACAAACTCGATGACCTGGAGAAAAAGACCGCATGAACGCCCAAGACCCGGCCGCCCAGGCCGCCGCGCCGACGTCCGAAGCCGGCGAGAACTCGGATGTCAACCTGGACATGATCCTCGACGTGCCGGTGACGCTGTCGATGGAAGTCGGCCGCACCCGCATCAGCATCCGCAACCTGCTGCAGCTCAACCAGGGCTCGGTGGTGGAGCTGGACCGCGCCGCCGGCGAACCGCTGGACGTGTTCGTCAATGGCACCCTGGTCGCGCATGGCGAGGTGGTGGTGATCAACGAGAAGTTCGGCATCCGCCTGACCGACGTGATCAGCCCGGCTGAACGTGTGCGCAAGCTGCGCTGAGGGCCATGCGCATGCGACTTGCCATCGCGCCCGCGGCGATGCCGACCGTCGATCTCGGCGGCGAGCTGCTGCGCGCCGTGTTGGGCCTGGCCGCCATCGTGGCGCTGATCCTGCTCGCCGGCTGGCTGAGCCGCCGGCTGCAGGCACGCGCCGCGCCCGGCGGACGGCGCCTGCGCTGCGTCGAGAGCATGGCGCTCGGTGCCCGCGAACGGGTGCTGCTGCTCGACGCCGATGGCAAGCGGCTGTTGATCGGCGTCGGTGCCGGCGGCGTGCGCACCCTGCATGTCTACGAAGGCCAGGCCCCCGAACCCGCGCCGCCCGCTCCGCCGCCCGCCTTCGGCGAGCTGCTCGGCCGGCTGAGGCGCAGGCCATGAGCGCGCGTCCGTGCCGGCTGCTGCGCCTGCTGCTGCTTGCGCTGGCGTTCGCGTTGCCGCTCGCCCCCGCGCTGGCGCAGGAGGCGCCGGCCACCGGCGTCACCGCTTCCGCGCCGGCCCCGGGCGGCCTGCCCGCGCTCACCGTGCGCACCGCGCCGGGCGGCGGCCAGACCTGGACGCTGTCCCTGCAGGTGCTGGCGCTGATGACGGCGCTCACTTTGCTGCCGGCCATCCTGCTGATGATGACCTCGTTCACGCGGATCATCATCGTGCTGGGTTTCCTGCGCCAGGCGCTCGGCACCCAGTCGACGCCGCCCAACCAGGTCCTGCTGGGGCTGGCCTTGTTCCTCACCCTGTTCGTGATGTCCCCGGTGCTGCACAAGTCCTACGCGGAAGGCGTGAAACCCTACATGGACGGCCAGCTCGCCGCCGAGCAGGCGCTGCCGGCCGCCGCCGCGCCGTTCAAGCATTTCATGCTCGACCAGACCCGCGACGCGGACCTGCAGCTGTTCGCCCGCCTGGCCGGCGAGAAGCCGTTTGCCGACAAGGACGCGGTGCCGTTCCGGGTGGCACTGCCGGCGTTCGTCACCTCCGAGCTCAAGACCGCGTTCCAGATGGGCTTTCTGCTGTTCATCCCGTTCCTGATCATCGATCTGGTGGTGGCCAGCGTGCTGATGTCGATGGGCATGATGATGGTCTCGCCGATGATCATCTCGCTGCCGTTCAAGATCATGCTGTTCGTGCTGGTGGACGGCTGGACGCTGCTGGTCGGCACGCTGGCGGGGAGCTTCTACACATGACCTTCGCCACCCACTTTTCTCCCTTGTCCCGTAGGGGAGGGTGCCGGGGTGAGGGATCGGCCTTTCGCTACTTCCGCAGGTGGGCGATCGGGTTTTTCGACGGCGCCGTTCCCGTGCCGACGAAAAACCGGCCGGCCACCCTGCGGGCAGGTCCGCCACCCATCCGCCGTGCCCTGGCGGCCCCCAACAGCAGCGCGCTTCCTGCGCGGACTTCCCGCACGCGCTGTGTAGGCGTAAGTCCGGTGGCAGGCCACGCAAGCGCGTCGTTCGAATGCATGCGCAATGGGATGCGCCATGCGCTTGCCCCCTTCCGCCGGCCAGCGGGGAAAAGGGGCAAAGGCACGCGAAGCGAGGTTCTCGTATGACCCCGGAGTCCGTCATCCAATTCGGCCAGCATGCGCTGTACGTGGCCATGCTGGTGGCGATGCCGCTCTTGCTCACCGCGCTGGTGGTGGGACTCCTGATCGGCGTGGTGCAGGCGGCCACGCAGATCAACGAGATGACGCTGTCGTTCATACCCAAGCTGATCGCGATGGCGCTGGTGGCACTGATCGCCGGGCCGTGGATGCTGCGCACCCTGGTCGCCTTCACCCGGCAGCTGATCGAGGGGCTGCCGGGGGCGGTGAAGTGATGCCGGCGACGCCGCTCGTGCTCGATCCGGCGAGCTGGCAGCCGTGGCTCGGCCGCCTGCTGTGGACGCTGGCGCGGGTCAGCGGGCTGTGCCTGACCGCGCCGGTGCTGGGCGCCACGGTGATACCGGCGACGATCCGCGCGGCGCTGGTGCTGCTGCTTACCGGGGTGCTGGTGCCGCTGATGCCGGGATCGGCGCTCGAGCCGTTCTCGGCGGCCGGCGTGGCGGCCTTCGTCGGCCAGCTGCTGCAGGGCGCGCTGCTCGGTTTCGTGCTGCGGCTGGTGTTCGAGGCGGTGGCCTTCGGCGGCCAGCTGATCGCGCAGAGCATGAACCTGGGCTTTGCCGAGACGATCAATCCCGGCGCGGGCGGCAGCACGCCGGTGCTCGGCCAGTTCCACACCGCCCTGGTGACCTTGCTGTTCCTGGCGCTGGACGGGCATCTGGCCCTGATCGGCCTGCTCGCCGAGAGCCTGCGTACCTTGCCGCCGGGATCGGCGCTGGACGGCGCGGACGGCCTGCATGCGGTGGTGCTGTTCGGCGGCGAACTCTTCGCCGGCGCGGTGCGGGTGGCGCTGCCGGCGATGATCGCCCTGCTGGTGGTCAACGCCGGTTTTGCCGCGATCAGCCGCGCGGCGCCGGCGATGAATCTCTTCGCGGTGGGTTTCCCGATCACGCTGACGCTCGGCCTGGTCGTGCTGCTGCTCGCGCTGCGCGGTCTGCCCGGCGCGTTCACCGCGCTGCAGGAGACGGCCTGGACGCTGCTGCGCCGTCTCGCCGGCGTGGTGCCTTGACCGGGTGAGCTGCCATGGCCGAGCACGACGACGACCAGGAACGCACCGAACAACCTTCGGAAAAACGCCTCAAGGAGGCGCGCGAGAAGGGCGACGTCCCGCGCTCGCGCGATCTTTCCGGCGCGCTGGTGGTGCTGGCCGCGCTCGCCGCCTTGCTCGCCGGCGCGCCCTCGGCTTACGTGCACGCCCGGCGCATCTACACGCTCGGGCTGGCCTACGATCGCGCGGCGCTGTTTTCCGATGCGCTGCCCGCGCGGGTGCTCGCCGGTGCACTGCGCGAGGCGCTGGCCTTGTTCGCGCCGATCGCGTTGGCCGCGTTGGCGGCCTGCTTCGCCGCGCCGGCGCTGCTCGGCGGGCTCCTGTTCAGCGGCCAGGCGCTCACGCCCAAGTTCGAGCGGCTCGATCCGCTGGCCGGCCTGCGCCGCATCTTCGCCATGCGCGCCCTGGAGGAGCTGGCCAAGTCGCTGCTCAAGCTGGTGCTGATCGGTGCCGGGCTCGCCCTGCTGCTCAAGCACTGGGAGGGCGAGCTGCTGGCCACCGGCACCGGCGCGGTGGTGCCCGGCATCGTGCGCGGGCTGGGCCTGCTCGGGCGCGCGGCGCTGATGCTGGCCGGCATGCTCGCGCTGATCGGCGGCCTGGATGCGCTGTACCAGAAGTACGACTACGGCAAGCGCCTGCGCATGACCCGCCAGGAACTCAAGGACGAGGCCAAGGAAACCGAGGGCAACCCGGAGATCAAGAGCCGCGTGCGCCGCGTGCAGTACGAGATGTCGCGCCGGCGGATGATGCAGGCGCTGCCCAAGGCCGACGTGGTGGTGACCAACCCGACCCATTTCGCGGTGGCGCTGGTCTATGACGAAGGCCGCGCCGGCGCGCCGCGGGTGATCGCCAAGGGCGTGGACGAACTGGCCCGGCAGATCCGCCAGGTGGCCGCCGCGCACCGCATTCCCGAGGTCCAGGCGCCGCCGTTGGCACGAGCCTTGTATGCCACTACCGCGCTGGACCGCGAGATCCCGGTGACGCTGTACGTGGCGGTGGCGCAGGTGCTGGCCTACGTCTACCAGTTGAAACAGGCCGCCCAGCGCGGCGACGTTCCGCCCGTCGCGCCCAATCCCGAGATCGACCCGGACCTGATGGGCCCGTACCGGCCCGGCCCCTGAAGGGCGCGACACCCCAAGCTTCCAAAGGAACCTGCGCATGGCCGCGATCGGCGTGCTCGACAACCTGAAGACGATCGGCCGGCGCGGCATCGGCGCGCCGATCATGCTGCTGGCCGCGCTGGCGATGCTGATGCTGCCGCTGCCGCCGTTCCTGCTGGACATGCTGTTCAGCTTCAACATCGCGCTGTCGCTGGTGATCCTGCTGGCGGTGATCTACGTGATGCGGCCGCTGGAGTTCGCCGCCTTCCCGACCGTGGTGCTTGGCGCCACGCTGCTGCGCCTGGCGCTCAACATCGCCTCCACCCGCGTGGTGCTGCTGCACGGCCACGACGGCCCCGGCGCCGCCGGCAAGGTGATCGAGGCGTTCGGCGAGTTCGTCATCGGCGGCAACTTCGCCGTCGGCCTGGTGGTCTTTGCCATCCTCACCATCATCAATTTCGTGGTGGTGACCAAGGGCGCCACCCGCGTGTCGGAAGTCACCGCGCGCTTCACCCTGGACGCGATGCCCGGCAAGCAGATGGCCATCGACGCCGATCTCAACGCCGGTTTGTTGACGCAGGAACAGGCCCGCGAGCGCCGCCAGGAAGTGCGCGAGGAGGCCGATTTCTACGGCTCCATGGACGGCGCTTCCAAGTTCGTGCGCGGCGATGCCACCGCCGGCATCCTGATCCTGTTCATCAACATCATCGGCGGTTTCATCGTCGGGGTGATGCAGCACGGGCTGTCCGCCGGCGAGGCGGCGCGCACCTACACCCTGCTCAGCATCGGCGACGGCCTGGTGGCGCAGGTGCCCTCGCTGATGCTCTCGATCGCCACCGCGGTCATCGTCACCCGCGTCTCGCGCGCGCAGGACATGGGCAAGCAGGTGGTGAGCCAGCTGTTCGGCCAGCCGCGCGTGCTGGCGGTGGCCGGCGCGGTGCTCGGCGTGATGGGGCTGATTCCGGGCATGCCCAACCTCGCCTTCCTGCTGCTCGGCGGCATCCTGGGCGGCGCGGCCTACCTCAAGCTCAAGCGCGAGCGCGAGACCCGCGAAAAGCTCGCCGCACCGGCCGCCGAAACGCCCGCGCCGGCCGCGCCGGCCGAACGCATGGAGCTGTCCTGGGAGGATCTGTCCGGCGTCGATCCGCTGGGGCTGGAGGTGGGCTACCGGCTGATTCCGCTGGTGGACGTGCACCAGGGCGGCGAGCTCATGGGGCGGATCAAGTCGGTGCGCCGCAAGCTGTCGCAGGAACTCGGCTTCCTGATCCCGCCGGTGCACATCCGCGACAACCTCGACCTTGGCCCCAACACCTACCGCATCACCCTGATGGGCGTGTCCATGGGCGAGGCGGAGGTGTATACCGACCGCCTGCTGGCGATCAATCCGGGCCACGTGCACGGCCCGCTGAACGGCATCGCCACCCGGGATCCGGCGTTCGGGCTGGAGGCGGTGTGGATCGAGCCTGGCCTACGCGAGACCGCGCAGGGGCTGGGCTATACGGTGGTCGACCCGGCCACCGTCATCGCCACGCATCTTTCGCACATTCTGGGCAACCACGCCCACGAACTGCTGAGCCATCAGGACGTGCAGCAGCTCCTGGACCGGCTGGCGCAGACCGCGCCCAAGCTGGTCGAGGAACTGGTGCCCAAGCGGCTGCCGCTCGGCGTGGTGGTCAAGGTGCTGCAGAACCTGCTCGCCGAACGGGTGCCGATCCGCAACATGCGCACCATCGTCGAAACCTTGGCGGAACACGCCGGCCAGAGTCAGGATCCCGGCGTGCTGACCGCCGCCGTGCGGGTGGCGCTCGGGCGCCAGATCGTGCAGGAGATCGCCGGCCTGGACACCGAGATCCCGGTCATCACCCTGGCGCCGGAGCTCGAGCAGATCCTGATGAACTCGCTCTCCGGCAGCGGTCCGGCCGGCGCGGCGGTGGAGCCGGGGCTGGCCGACCGTCTGCAGCAGGCGGTGGCCGAGGCGGCGCGGCGCCAGGAAATGAACGGCGAGCCGGCGGTGCTGCTGGTGCCGCCGGCCCTGCGGCCCTGGCTCGCCCGCTTCACCCGGCATGTGGCACAAAACCTGCACGTGCTCGCCTACAACGAAGTGCCCGACAACCGCCGCGTGCGGCTGGTGCAGGCGCTGGGACGTTGAGAGCCGGCATGGCACGGCCATGGTGAACGGGCTGACGGCCGGTTCTTCGAGCGGAGCGAGGCATGAAAATCAAGCGATTCGTGGCGCCGGACATGCGCCAGGCCATGCGCCTGGTGCGCGAGGAACAGGGTCCCGATGCGGTGATCCTGTCCACCCGCCGGTTGGACGAGGGCATCGAGGTGATCGCCGCCGTCGATTACGACGAGGCGCTGGTGCGCGAGGCGGCCAGCCAGGGCGTGCCGTTGCCGGCCGTGGCACCGGCCGAGCCGGCGCCTGAACCGACGCGCGCCGCCGCCCGGCCGCTGCCGCGAGACCCGTCCGCAGCGGGGCGCGAGGAGACGGCCGCGGCGCGGATGGACCGGCCCGCCGCGCCCGTCGCGGCCAGCACCGCGGGCGCGGCGCCGGGGCGCCATGACACCGCGTCGCGTCGTGCCGCCCAACCGGCCGGCGTCGACATGCCGTCGCCTGCCGTCGGCGCGCCGTCGCTCGCCCGACGCGATGCCGCCGCGGCGCGCCCAGACACCCCCGCGCCCGCCCGGGGGACGGCGGGTCGTCGTGAGACGGATGCCGACACAGCGGGTCATGCCGCACCGGGTGTACATCCGCTGCTCGAGCGCACCGCCGCCGACACCCGGCACCTGCGCGTGGAACTCGACGATCTGCGCGACATGCTGGAGATGCAGCTGTCCAGCCTGGTCTGGAACGACATGGAGCGGCGCCAGCCGCTGCGCGCGCGCATCCTGCGCGAACTCACCCGACTCGGCGTCGATGCCGACGTCGCGCGCCGGCTGGCCGACGGACTGCCCGCCGAGCTCAACCCGGAGCAGGCCCGTTACCTGCCGCTCGGCCTGCTCGGCCGGGCGCTGCGGGTCGGCGCCCGCGAGCTCGCCGGCGCTCCCGGCATGCTGGCGCTGGTTGGTCCGACCGGGGTTGGCAAGACCACCACCGTGGCCAAGCTGGCCGCCCACGCCGCGCGCCGGCACGGACCGGGCCAAGTGGCGCTGGTCAGCACCGATCACTACCGCATCGGCGGCGCGGCCCAGCTCGAGCATTACGGCCGTCTGCTCGGCGTGCGTGTCTACCCCGCCGACGACGCGGCCAGCCTGCGCCAGGTCCTGCGCATGCTGGAAGGCAAGCACACCGTGCTGGTGGACACCGCGGGCGTGGCCGGCTGCGACCCACGTCTGGAACAGCAGATGGACGTGCTGAACGAGGTGGCGCACAGCGGCGAGGTCAGCCTGCGTGCCTGCCTGGTGCTGGCCGCCAATGCCCAGGCGCAGGCGCTGGACGAGGCGGTGCGCGCCTACCTGCCGCTGGCGCCCGGCGCCTGCATCCTCACCAAGTTGGACGAGGCGCCGTGTCTGGGCGGCGCGCTGTCGGTGCTGATCCGCCACCAGCTGGCGCTGGACTACACCGCCGACGGCCAGCGCGTCCCCGAGGACATCGCGGTGGCCGACGCCCGCACCCTGGTGTGCCGGGCGGCCAAGGGCACCCGGCAGCAACCGCCGGTGGACGACGAACTGATGGCCGAGCGTTTCGGCCTGGCGATGGCTTGAAAGGCATGAACGAGAGACCGGCAATGCACCAGGCGGGCGGGTTGTTCCACATGTTCGGCGGCCAACCCGGCATGCCGCTGCCGATCGGCGACCAGGCGGCCGGGCTCGGCCGGGCGGCGCGCCCGTGCCGCGCCATCGCGGTCACCGGCGGCAAGGGCGGGGTGGGCAAGACCACGGTGGCGGTGAACCTCGGCATGGCGCTCGCCCAGGCCGGGCGCGAGACGCTGCTGCTGGATGCCGACCTTGGCCTGGCCAACGTCGACGTGCTGCTCGGCCTCAGCCCGGGCCGCCATCTGGGCCACCTGCTCGACGGCACCGCCAGCCTGCCCGAACTCATCGTCGAGGCGCCGCACGGGCTCAAGATCATTCCCGCCGGCTCCGGCGCGCGGCGCCTGGCGCAGCTCGGCAACACCGAGCACGCGGCGGTGAT
This sequence comes from Aerosticca soli, assembly GCF_003967035.1. Lineage (GTDB taxonomy): Bacteria > Pseudomonadota > Gammaproteobacteria > Xanthomonadales > Rhodanobacteraceae > Aerosticca > Aerosticca soli. Next base: position 785,919 of record NZ_AP018560.1, read on the forward strand.
CCGCGCCTTCGACGAGCTGCCGCGGCCGCCCGAGTTCCTGCTGGTCGACACGGCCGCCGGCATTTCCGACGGCGTGGCGATGTTCGCCGCCGCCACCGACGAAGTGCTGCTGGTGGTCTGCGACGAACCGGCCTCGCTGACCGACGCCTACGCGATGATGAAAGTCTTGAGCCGCGACTTTGGCGTGCGCCGCTTCCGCATGCTGGCCAACATGGTGCGCCATGCCGGCGAGGCGCAGGCGCTGCACCAGAAGCTCTCGCGGGTGTGTGACCGCTTTCTCGACATCAGCCTGGAATACGTGGGCTTGATTCCGCACGACGAGCGCCTGCGCCAGGCGATCCGCCGGCAAAGCGCGGTGGTGGACCTGTGGCCGGCCAGCCGCGCCGGCCAGGCATTCAAGCAATTGGCCCAGTCGGTCGATACATGGTGCGAACCCGCGCGCGCGGGCCGGGACCGCATCGCTTTCTTCGGCGGCCGGCCCGAACCGGTGACGGGGTGGTGAGATGAGCGTGGCCTCGGAATATCTGCAGCTGCAAAAACAGAGCGCGGACGAGCTGGTGCGTCAACACGCACCGCTGGTGCGCCGTATCGCCTATCACCTGATGGGGCGGCTGCCGCCGAGCGTGGACGTCGGCGATCTGATCCAGGCCGGCATGATCGGCCTGCTGGAGGCGGCGCGGAACTACGTCACCGACCGCGCGGCCAGTTTCGAGACCTATGCCGGCATCCGCATCCGCGGCGCCATGCTCGACGAGCTGCGCAAGAGCGACTGGACCCCGCGCTCGGTGCATCGCAAGGTGCGCGAGATGGCCGAGGTGGTGCGCCAGATCGAGATCGAGACCGGCGCCGATGCCGACGATGCCGAGGTGATGAAGCGGCTGGGCATGTCGCCGGAGGAATACCACGCCGCGCTGGCCGACGCCGCCAGCGCGCGGCTGCTCAGCCTGACCGCGCCGGACGAGGGCGAGGGCGCCGCGGCGCTGGAAGTGGCCGATCCGGATGGCCTCGGGCCGGCCGAGAGCATCGAGCAGGACGGCCTGCGCGAGGCGCTGATCGCCGCGATCGGCTCGCTGCCCGAGCGCGAGCAGCTGGTCATGTCGCTCTATTACGAGCAGGAGTTGAACTTGAAGGAGATCGGCGCCGTGCTCGGGGTCACCGAGTCGCGCGTGTGCCAGATCCACGGCCAGGCGGTCGTGCGCCTGCGTGCGCGCCTGGCCGGCTGGCGCGACGGCGGCGGCGACCTGGAATCGGGCGGTGGCAAGCCGAAAAAAACCGCCCGTCCGTCCTCCGGCGCCCCGCGACGATGACCGCTTCCCCCTTGCCCTTAAAACCCGAGGAAACATGGACAAGAACCTGAAGATCCTCGTGGTGGACGATTTCTCCACCATGCGGCGCATCATCCGCAACCTGCTGGTCGAGCTCGGTTTCAGCAATCCGCTGATCCAGGAGGCCGACGACGGCAACAGCGCGCTGGCGTTGCTGCGCAACCAGCCGTTCGATCTGGTGATCACCGACTGGAACATGCCCAACATGACCGGCATCGACCTGCTGCGCGCGATCCGTGCGGAGCCCGCGCTCAAGGCGTTGCCGGTGCTGATGGTCACCGCCGAGAACAACCGCGACCAGATCATCGCCGCCGCCCAGGCCGGCGTGAACGGCTACATCGTCAAGCCCTTCACCGCGGTCACCCTGGAAGAAAAACTCACCCGCATCTTCGAGCGCATCGCCGCCAGCGGAGCCAGCGCATGAACACGCCCGTCCTGCCCAGCATCGACCATACCCATCTGCCGCCCGAACTGCGCGCGCTGCTCGACAGTCCCGACGGCGCCGCCTTCGAGGCCGCGCTGGACCGCCTGGTGCGCCAGCGCGAACAGCAGCTCTTCCGCGCACTCGGCCTGCTCGCCCGCGACCTGCACGAGGCGGTGCGCCGGCTCGGCAGTGAACTGGCCCAGGAAGGCGTGCCCGGCAGCGTTGCCGACGCCCGCCGGCACTTGAACGACGTGCTGGAAATGAGCGCGCAGGCCGCGCACCGCAGCATCGACTTCGCCGAACGCATGCGTCCGGAGGCCGAGGCGCTGGCCGCCAATGCGCGCGAGGTGCTGGCCTTCACCGACAGCCCCACCGATCCGGCCGCGGTGCTCGCGCGCCAGGCCGGCGACTTCGCCGAGCGCTGCAGCCAGGGGCTGGCCGACATGGTCATGGCGCAGTCCTGGCAGGACCTGTCCGGGCAGCGCATCCAGAAGGTGGTCGATTTCATCGGCAGCGTGGAGAGCGCCCTCCTGGAGCTGGTGCAGCTCACCGGGGCGCTGGCCGGCGGCGAACCGGCGCGTGCGGCCCAGCGCATCTCCAGCCAGGAAGAAGCCGACCGCCTGCTCAGCGAGTTCGGTTTCTGACGGCGCGCGCATGGACCCGAGCCTGGATGGCGAACTGCGCGCGGATTTCCTGCTCGAGGCCCGGGAGCTCACCGAGCGCCTGGGCGAGCAGCTGGTGGCGCTGGAAGCCACCCCGCGCGACGGCGAGCTGCTGAACGCGGTATTCCGCGCGTTCCACACCCTCAAGGGCGGCGCCGGCTTCCTCGGCCTCCAGCCGATGGTCGAGCTGTGCCATCACGCCGAGGATCTGCTCAACGCCGCGCGCAACGGCGCCCTGGTGCTCGATGCCGCGCAGATGGATGCCCTGCTGGCCGCGCTGGACCGGCTGGACGGCATGCTCGCCGCGCTCGGCGCCGGGGCGGCGCTGGAGCCCCCGCCGGCCGAGCTGCTCGAACGCCTGCGTCCGGGCGCCGCGCCGCCGGCTGCCGCACCGGTCGCCGCACCCGCGCCGGCACCGGCACCGGCACCGGCACCGGCACCGGCACCGGCGGCGAATGGCGGCATCGACGATCAGGAGTTCGAGGCGCTGCTCGACAGCCTCTACGGCAAGGCCGCGCCCGGCACGGTCGAGCCGGCGCCCTTGCCGGCCTCCGTCCCCGCCGCCGCGCCCTCTGCCGGTGCCGCGCCGATCGCCGACGATGAGTTCGAGGCCCTGCTCGACCAGCTGCACGGCAAGGGCGGGGCACCCGGGGCGGTTCCGTCTGCAGCGCCGCCCGCGCCTGCGCCCGTGCCGCCGTCTGCGCCGGTCGCCGCGCCTGCGCCTGCGCCCGCCGCGGCGGCGGCCCATCCGCCGGCGGAAAGCACCGTGCGCGTGGACACTGCGCGGCTGGACAATCTGGTCAATCAGGCCGGCGAGTTGCTGCTGGTCCGCAACCGCGTGCAGCGGCTGGCCGCCCGCGCCGGCGACGAGTCGCTCAACGATGCCGCCGGCGAGCTGGACCGCGTGGCCGACGAACTGCAGGGCGCCGTGCTCGGCATGCGCATGCAGCCGGTCGGGCGCCTGTTCCAGCGTTTCCCGCGCATCGTGCGCGACCTCTCCCGCCAGCTCGGCAAGGAGGTCGAGCTGGTGCTCGAAGGCGAGGACACCGAGCTCGACCGCAGTCTGGTCGAGGCGCTGGCCGATCCGATGGTGCACCTGGTCCGCAATGCGCTCGACCACGGCCTCGAACGGCCCGAGGAGCGCGAGCGCGCCGGCAAGCCGCGCAAGGGCGTGCTGCGCCTGGCGGCGAGCCAGCGCGGCGAGCGCATCGTGATCACGGTGGGCGACGACGGTCGCGGCATGGACCCGGAACTCCTGCGCCGCAAGGCGGTGGAAAAGGGCCTGCTGGATGCCGCGCAGGCGGCCCGGCTCAGCGAAACGGAGTGTTACGAGCTCATCTTCCGGCCGGGTTTTTCCACCGCGGCCAAGGTGTCGGACATCTCCGGCCGCGGCGTGGGCATGGACGTGGTCAAGACGCGCATGGCCGAGCTCGGCGGCACCTTGCAGGTGCGTTCGAAACTCGGCCAGGGCACCGAGCTCGAGCTTGCCGTGCCGCTCACCCTGGCGATCCTGCGCGTGCTGATGGTGCACGTCGGCGGCCGTCTGTTCGCGTTGCCGCTGGCCAACGTCGAGGAAGTGTTCGAGCTCGCCGCAGGCCAGGACCGTCCGCTGGACGGACGCATCGTCGCCGCGCACCGCGGCCGCGCGCTGCCGCTGGCCGACCTGGCCGGCTGGGCCGGGGTGAACGCCCGCGGCCGGCACGTCGTCGTGCTGCACGTCGGCCACCAGCGCTTCGGCTGCCTGGTGCACGAGGTGCTCGGCCGCGAGGACGTCATGGTCAAGCCGCTCGGCCACCTGTTCGACGGCGTGCCCGGCGTCGCCGGCGCCACCATCACCGGCGACGGCCGGCTGGCGCTGGTGCTCGACCTCGCCGGGCTGATCGACCGCGACGGCCAGCTGCTCGATGCCCTGCGGATCTGCGCCTGATGGACATCGTCAGCATCATCGGCACGGTGCTGGCCTTCGTGGTCATCATCGTCGGCACCATCCTCAAGGGCTCGACGATCGATGCGCTGTTCAACCCGGCGGCGTTCGTGATCGTGTTCGTCGGCACCTTCGCCGCGCTGCTGGTGCAGACGCCGGGGGCGGTGCTCAGGCGCGCGCTCGGCATGCTGCCGATGATCTACAAGCCGCCGCGCCTGGAGCCGGACAACCTCATCGCGCGCATCGTCGGCTGGAGCGAGATCTCGCGCCGGCAGGGTCTGCTCGGCCTCGAGCCGCAGATCGACGCCGAGCCCGATGCCTTCATCGGCAAGGGGCTGCAGCTCTTGGTCGACGGCGGCGAGCCGGAGATGATCCGCAGTGTGCTGGAGGTCGAGCTCGAGGCGCGCGAACACAGCGACATGCTGGCCGCGCGGGTGTTCGAGAACGCCGGCACCTATTCGCCGACCATGGGCATCATCGGCGCGGTCATGGGGCTCATGGCGGTGATGCAGAACCTCGCCGATCCGAGCAAGCTCGGCCACGGCATCGCCGCCGCCTTCGTCGCCACCATCTACGGCGTGGCGCTGGCCAATTTGCTGATGCTGCCGATGGCGGCGCGACTCAAGGGCCTGATCCGCGCGCAGTCGCAGATCCGGCTGATCCTGATCGAGGGGCTGGTGTCGATCGCCCGTGGCGAGAATCCCCGCCAGATCGAGGCCCGGCTCAAGGGTTACCTGGCATGAAACGCAGGCTGGACGGCGAGGAACACGTCAATCACGAGCGCTGGGCGATTCCCTACGCCGACCTGATGACCCTGCTGCTCGCCTTCTTCGTGGTGATGTACGCGGTCTCGGTGGTCAACGAAGGCAAGTACCGGGTGATGTCCGAGTCGATCATCGAAGCCTTCCACGGCAACAGCCGTGCGATGACGCCGCCGGCGGGCGAGGAGACGCCGCGCGTGGCGCCGCCCAATCCGCCCACCGCGCGGCCGGGCACCGCCGGCGTGCCGATTCCCGCGCCGATCCCGTTGCGGCCGATGCCGCGCGGCAACGCCGCGGAACGGCGGCCGGCCGCCGATTCGCCGCAGCAGCAGAACTTGCGGCGCATCGAAGACCAGGTCCAACAGGCCATGCGGCCGCTGATCGACCGCAACCTCATCGCGGTGCGGCGCAACGAGAACTGGCTGGAGATCGAGATCCGCACCGACATCCTGTTTCCCAGCGGCACCGCGCAGGTGCATCCTTCCGCGCAGGCGGTGCTGGATCAGCTGGCCGGCATCCTCGCCGGCTTCGACAATCCGCTGCGGATCGAGGGCTACACCGACGACAAGCCGATCAATACGGCCGTCTATCCGTCCAATTGGGAGCTGTCGGCGGCGCGCGCGGCCACCGTGGCGCGACTGTTCGCCGAGCATGGCGTCGACCCCAAGCGGCTCGGCATCATCGGCTGGGGCGAGTACCGGCCGACCGCCGACAACGCCACCGCCGAGGGACGCAACCGCAACCGCCGCGTGCTGGTGGTGGTGCTGAGCGACGACAAGGCGCCGGCGCGCTTCTACAGTGCGGCGCAGACGGCCGCCGACGGTGCGGCCGGCAAGGCGGGCGGCGCGGCCGCCGCGGCGGACAGGGCCGAGGCCACGCCCGGCGCCACCGCACCACCGACAATCACGGTCACGGCGAGCCCACAGGGCGAAGGAGGGCGGCGGTGAATATCGCGAACGAACGTCCCGACATGGCCAGGCGCTGGCTTTCGTTCCGCCTGGCCGGGCAGGACTATGCGGCCCCGCTCGCCGAAGTGAGCGAGGTGATCCGTCCCGGGGCATGCCTGCCGGTGCCCGGTGCGGCGCCCGATCTCATCGGCATCTATCCGTTGCGCGGACGCATCGTGCCGGTCATGGACGGACGTCGGCGGCTCGGCCTGCCGCCGGCGGAGCTGGGTGATGACACGCGCGCCCGCGTGGTGGTGCTCAACCCGGAGCAGCAGTGGATCGGCCTGCGCGTGGACGCCGTCGGCGACCTCATCGACGCCGATCCGGAGGCGATCGCGCCGCCGCCGGCCGACCGCGAGCGGCGGGCGGACGATCCGGTCTGCGGCGTGTTGAGCCTGCCGCAGGCCTTCATCGCGCTCTTGGACGTGCGCCGGCTGTGCCGGCTGCCGTGAGCGCCGCGCGAGCGAAACCTTCGCCGTTCCGGCGGCACGGTGTTTCGCCGAGGGGCGTGAGCGAAGGACCCAGGGGAAATACTAAAAAAACGGCTCTTCACCCAACGCCGGGGCAGGCCCTCCGGTTGAATTTGGGTTCTTCTCCCAACTGCGGCGCGGTATACGCGCAGCACTTCATGCCTCAGGGACTTGCGTCCTCAAGGCATGCCGGGGCCATCCTGCCCCGGACAGGAAGCGCTTCCCTAGGCCATGGTCGCGATGGTGCGGCGAAAGCGCGCCAGGGTGAGCGCGAACAACACGCCGCCGATCAGCGCCAGCGCCAGGAATTGCGGCCAGACCACGGCCAGCCCGGCACCGCGGTAGAGGATGGCCTGGGCCAGCATGATGAAATGCGTGTTCGGTGCCGCCAGCATCAGGTCCTGCACCAGCACCGGCATGCTCTCGCGCGGGGTGGAGCCGCCGGAAAGCATCTGCAGCGGCATCAGCACCAGCATCAGGAGCAGCGCGAACTGCGGCATCGAGCGGGCGATGGTGGCAAGGAAGATGCCCATCGAGGTGGTCGCGAACAGGTGCAGCGCGGCGCCGGCCATGAACAGCGCCAGCGAGCCCTGGATGGGCACGCCCAGCCAGCCGCGGACGACCAGCACCATCGACACCGCGCTGGCGGCGAGCACCACCAGGCCCATCGACCACACCTTGCTCGCCATGATCTCGAACGGCGTCACCGGCATCACCAGCAGGTGTTCCACCGTGCCGTGCTCGCGCTCGCGGATCAGCGCCGCGCCGGTCAGCACGATGGAGAGCAAGGTCACGTGGTTGACCACCTGCATGATCGCGCCGAACCAGGATTTGTTGAGCTCCGGGTTGAAACGCACGCGCAGGGCCAGATCGACCGGCAGCAGGTCCTGCGCGCGGTAGCGCCTGACGAAATCGTTGACCTGCCCGCTGACGATGTTCTGCACGTAGCCGCTGCCGGTGAAGGCCTGGGTCATGCGGGTGGCATCGACGTTGAGCTGGATCGCCGGCTGGCGCCCGGCCAGCACGTCGCGCTGGAATTCCGGTGGAATGTCGAGCGCAAAGGTGTCCAGGCCCGCGTCCATGCGCCGGTCCATCTCGGCCTGGTCGATCAGTTCGGGACGCTTGAAATAGGGCGGCTGGAAGGCATCGACGATGCGCCAGGACAGCGGCGAGCGGTCCTCGTTGACGATCGAGATCGGCGCCTTGTTGAGCGTCTCGGGCAGCGCCTTGGCGGTGGTGTGCACCGAGAAGGTGAACGCCCAGGCGATCAGCACCAGCATCATCGGGTCGCGGATCAGGCTGACCAGCTCCTTGAGCCCCAGGTACCACACGTTGGCAGCGCGCACGGGTTCAGTCCTCCTGTTTGCGGAGCAGCGCGGCGGCGCTCAGCAGAAGCACCGGCGCGGCCACCAGCAGCGGCACGAAGCTGCCGCGGAGATCGGCAAAGCCGAGCGCCTTGGAGAAGGTGCCGCGGGCGATGGTGAGAAAGTGCGTGGTCGGGTAGATCTCGCCGATGAAGCGGCCGACGCCTTCCAGCGAGGACACCGGATCGAGCATGCCGGAGAAATTGGCCGCCGGCAGCAGGGTGAGCACGGCGGTACCGAACAGCGCGGCGATCTGGCTGCGCATGAAGGTCGAGATGAGCAGCCCGAGGCCGGTGGAGGACCCCAGATACAGCAGCGCGCCGCAGGCCAGCGCCGGGAAGCTGCCCTTGAGCGGCACGCCGAACACGGTGACGGCCAGCAGGGTGAGCATCAGGAAGCTCACGAACGAGAGCGCCAGATAGGGCAGCTGCTTGCCGAGCAGGAACTCCAGCCGCGTGGTCGGGGTGACGTAGAAGTTGGTGATCGAACCGATCTCCTTCTCGCGCACCACCGCCAGGGTGGCCAGCATGGCCGGGATCAGCATCAAGAGCATCGGGATCACTGCCGGCACCATCGCGATCAGGCTTTCCACGTCCGGGTTGTAGCGGAAGCGGGTCTCGATGGTCGCCGGCGTGGCCAGCGCGGCAGAGACGCCCGCCAGGCGCGCGCGGCTGGCCAGCCACTGCGCATGCAGGCCCTGCACGTAGCCGCGCACGGTTTCCGCGCGGGTCGGCATGGCGCCGTCGATCCAGGCGCCGATCTGCACCGGCCGGCCGTGGGCGAGGTCCGCGGCGAAGCGCGGCGGGATCTCGATGGCGAGGCTGAGCTCGCCCTCGCGCATGCGCCGGTCCAGTTCCTCGCTGCTGGTCAGTGGCGGCCGCTCGATGAAATAGCGCGAGCCGGAAATGTTGAGCGTGTAGTCGTGGCTGAGCGCGGTCTGGTCACGATCGAGCACGGCAAAGCGCAGGTTCTCCACGTCCATGTTGATGCCGAAGCCCATCACGAACATCAGGATCGCGCTGCCGGCCAGCGCCAGCGTCAGCCGGATCGGGTCGCGGCGCAGTTCCAGCGCTTCGCGGCGGGCATGGCTTGCCATGCGCCGGAAGTCGAACAGGCGTCGCAGGGCCGTGCCGGCGCGTCGCGGCGGCGTGGCCTTGAACGCATCGGCCGCTTCCGGCGGCGGTGCGATGCCGCTGCGCGAGGCCTCTTCCAGCAGGTCGATGAAGGCGTCTTCCAGGCTGTCCTTGCCGCGCTGGCGCTTGATCCCTTCGGGCGTGTCGGTGGCCAGCACGCGGCCGGCATGCATCAGCGCCAGCCGGTCGCAGCGCTCGGCCTCGTTCATGAAATGGGTGGAGACGAAGATGGTCACGCCGTCGCGTCGGGAAAGCTCGCCGAGGATGCGCCAGAAGGCGTCGCGCGCGACCGGGTCCACGCCCGAGGTCGGTTCGTCCAGGATCAGGATCGGCGGCTGGTGGATCAGCGCCACCGCCAGCGAAAGCCGCTGCCGCTGACCCAGCGGCAGGCTGGAGGGCAGGCTGTCCAGGAAGTCGCCGAGCGCGAAGCGCTGCACGGTCGCCGCCACGCGCGCCGGAATCTGCTCGGCCGGGATGCGGAACAGCCGCGCGTGCAGTTCCAGGTTCTGGCGCACGGTGAGTTCTTCGTAGAGCGAGAAGAACTGCGACATGTAGCCGACCTGCGCACGGGTGGCGATGTCGTGCGGATCGACGCTGCGGCCGAATAGCCAGGCCTGGCCCTCGCTCGGCGGCAGCAGGCCGGTCAGCATCTTCATGGTGGTGGTCTTGCCGCAGCCGTTGGAACCCAGGAAGCCGAAGATCTCGCCGCGGCGGATGCGGAAGCTGACGTGGTCCACCGCGGTGAAGTCGCCAAAGCGCATGGTGAGGTCGCGCGCCTCGATCACCACTTCGCCGTCGTGGTCGGCGTCGCGCGGCGGGATGTGCACGGGCACGTGGCCGCGCCGCGCCTGCTCGGGCAGCAGCGCGATGAAGGCTTCCTCCAGGCTCGCGCTGCCGGTGCGCGCGAGCAATGCCTGCGGCGCGCCGGTCGCCAGCACGCGGCCGGCGTTCATCGCCGCCAGCCAGTCGAACCGGGCGGCTTCGTCCATGTAGGCAGTGGCGACCAGCACGCTCATGCCCGCGCGTTCGGCGCGGATGGTGTCGATGAGCTCCCAGAACTGGCGTCGCGAGAGCGGATCGACGCCGGTGGTCGGCTCGTCCAGGATCAGGAAATCCGGGTCGTGCACCAGCGCGCAGCACAGCCCGAGCTTCTGCTTCATGCCGCCGGAGAGCTTGCCGGCAGGACGGTCCTTGAACGGCGCGAGCCCGGTGGCTGCGGTGAGCGTGTCGATCCGCCGCCGGCGTTCGGCCGCGTCGTGCCCGAACAGGCTGGCGAAGAAGTCGATGTTCTCGGCCACCGACAGGGTCGGATAGAGGTTGCGGCCCAGGCCTTGCGGCATGTAGGCGATGCGCGGGCCGCAGAGGCGGCGGTGTTCGGCATCGGCCATGTCGCCGCCGAGCACTTCGACGCGGCCTTCCTGGATGCGCCGCGCGCCGGACAGCAGCGCGAGCAGGCTGGACTTGCCCACGCCGTCCGGGCCGATCAGTCCGGCCATGCAGCCGGCGGGCACCGCCAGGTCCACGTGGTCGAGCGCGCGCACCTTGCCGTAGCTCAACCCGACGCCGCGCAGCGTGGCGACGGCACCCGCCGCGCGGGCAGACGCGGCCGTGGTCATTGCGGGACCTTGGCGGTCAGTTCCGGCGGCCAGGGCACGCGCGCGTCGAGCTTGACGTAGGCCATGCCCGGCAGGCCGGTCTTGACCTGCGAGAGGTGGCGGCGCAGGAGCTCGGGATCGATCTGCGCCTTGACCCGGAACATGAGCTTCTCGCGCTCCTCCTGGGTTTCCACCGTCTTGGGCGTGAACTGCGCCACGTCCTCGACGAAGGAGATCCTGGCCGGGATCACGTATTGCGGAATCGCATCGAGCACCAGCCGCGCCTCGGCGCCGAGCGCCACACGTCCGGCCTGTTTGGTCGGCAGGAAGAAGGTCATGTAGACGTCGGAAAGGTCGACCATGTTGAGCACCGTGCCGCCGGCGGCCAGCACTTCGCCCGGCTGCGCCACGCGGTACTGCACGCGGCCGTCGCGCGGCGCCTTGAGCAGGCTGTCGTCGATGTCGGCCTGGATGCTGCGCAGCGAGGCCTCGGCCGCCACCACGGCCGAGCGCGCATCGACCACCTGGGTCTGCGCCTGGTTGATCGCGCCTGCCGCGGCCACCGCCTGGGCCTGCGCGGCGGCGACCGCGGCGCGGGCCGCCTCGAAACTGGCCTGGTCGTTGTCCACCGTCGAGCGCGGCACGTAGCCCTTGGGCGCGAGTTCCAGGCTGCGGGCGAGCTGCTTGCGTGCCGCCTCGAGTTCGGCCTTGCGCTGGGCGACGGTGGCGTCGGCGGCCTTCTTCTCGGCCGTGCGCTGCCTGACCAGGGTGAGCGCGGTGTCCACCGCGATGCGCGCCCGCTGGACCTGGGCCTGGGCCTGCTCGCGCTGGGCCTCGAGCACGGCGGTATCCATCTTCGCCACCGGCTGGCCGGCCTGCACGAAGTCGCCCTCGTTGGCATAGATCTCCTTGACCCGGCCGGCGATCTTGGCGGCGATGTCGATCTCGATCGCCTCGATGCGGCCGTTGCCGCTGGCGATGCCCTCGGGCAGCCCCGCCGGGCGCAGCGCCCACCAGGCCGCAAACGCGCCGACGGCGACGAGCGCCAGCACCAGCCAGAGTACGCGCCGGCGGCGACGCATCCGCGCGGTACGTGCCTGCGCCGCGGCGTCGGTGCCGGAGGTGCCGGACGTCTCGCGCACGTCGTCGTCGGCGGTGGGGCGCGAGGGGGCGGCCGGCGGATCGTTGGGGTCGTTGGCGGACGGATCCTGCGGATGATCGTTCTGCATTGCACTCGTCTCATCGACGCCGCCTGGAGCGTCCGCTCCGCGGCATGTCCGCTCATGATGCCGCCTTTGCCGATCGCGTGTTTGACACCAATCAAAGCGGGTGCGCGTGCCGCCTCAAGGGGTCCCAGACGGTCATGGCCGCGGTGCGCGGCGCGGTGCGTCGCCCGCGGATCTTCATGTTTTCTAGAGCCCGGCGCGGCTAGTTTGCAGCGGCCGCACGCGCACTTTTGCGTGTCAAGGACAGCCCATGCCAAACGCTACGACGCATGCCCGGGGCGCACTGGCGCTGACGCTCGCCGCCCTGGTCGGCTGCCTCATCGCCCTGTATGCCTACCTGATGCCGCTGACCGGCGTGACCCATACCGTCGGCGCGCTGGCGGTCATCCTGAGCAGTCTCGTCCTCGCCGCCATCGGCCTCGCCCTGCGCACGGTGCATGGGCGTGGCCTGCGCAACACCTTGTATGCGGTGGCCCTGGTGCTGCTGCTCGGCGCGGTCTTCGCTGGTCTGCTGCTGCATCAGGGCTGGTTCTGCGCGGCCATGCTGGTCGGGCTGGCCGGCCTTGTCGCCGATATCGCCGGATCGCGTCGCCGCCCCCGCGATGCGGCTGTCTGAAACGCCAAGGATCGATGCCATGGGTTCCCTCTTTTCCGGACGCCGCCTGGCGTCGCTGACGCTTCCGTTGCTGGCGTGGTTGCCCGCATTCGCGGCTGCGCAGGTCGCCTCCACCGCCCAACCGGGTCAGACCGCGGTGTGGGACAGCTTCCACGGTCAGCTCAGCGCGCAGAAATACAGCCCGCTCACGCAGATCGATGCGGACAACGTGGGCAAACTGGTGAAGGCTTGGGAATACCACACCGGCGACGTCTCCGACGGTTCCGGCAAGCTGCCGGCGACGGTGTGGTCGGCCACGCCGATCTTCGCCAACGACACGCTCTACATCGGCACGCCGTTCTATCGGGTGATCGCGCTCGATCCGGGCAACGGCCATGTCAAGTGGATCTTCGACACGCACTCCCAGCGCAAGGCGCTCACCCAGCCGGTGCTGAAGACGCGCGGCGTGGCCTACTGGCAGGCCGCGCAGCCGGTGGCCGGGCAGCCGTGCCAGAAGATCGTCTACATGGGCACGATGGACGCGCGCCTGTTCGCGCTGGATGCCGACACCGGCAAACCCTGCGAGCAGTTCGCCGACCACGGCGTGCTCGACATCAACCAGTGGAACACCACCCACGCGAAATGGCCGCTGTCGGTGCTGCAGCCGCCGACCGTGGTCGGCGATCGCCTGATCCTGGGCTGGGCCGGGATGGACTGGGTCTACACCCAGGAGCCGCCCGGCACGGTGTTCGCGCTCGATGCGCGCACCGGGCGGCTGGAATGGACCTTCCAGGTGCTGTCCGAGGAGATGCGCAAGAAGAGCGGCACCGCCAACGTGTGGACGCACATGTCGGCCGATGCCGAGCATGGCCTGGTCTATCTGCCGGTGTCCTCGCCTTCGCCCAACTACTGGGGCGGCAACCGCACCGGGGACGTGCCGCTGGTCACCTCGACCACCGCGCTCGACGTCAACACCGGCAAAGTGGTGTGGTCGCGCCAGTGGGTGCACCACGACCTGTGGGACTACGACATCAATGCCGCACCCACGCTGATGGACATCACCGTCGACGGCCGGCGCATCCCGGCGCTCATGCAGTCGACCAAGATGGGTTTTCTGTTCGTGGTCAACCGGCTGACCGGCGAGGACGTGTGGCCGATCGAAGAGCGCCCGGTGCCGCAGGGCGACGGCAGTGTGGTCGGCGAGAAATACGCCCCCACCCAGCCCTTCCCGACCCGGCCGGCGCCGCTGCTGGACCAGTCGCGCAAGCCCGAGATCTCGGCGCTCGCCGACGCGGTGGGCATGGGCCAGTGCTCGCGGCTGTGGAAGAAGCTGAGCTATGAGGGCATGTATACGCCACCGACCACGCGAGGCGAGGGCACGCTGGCCTATCCCGACAGCGCCGGCGGCGTGCAGTGGGGCGGCGTGGCCTTCGACCCGGTCAGCCAGACCGCGGTGGTCAACGTGTCGCACATCGTGCAGTACGTGAAGCTGTTCGACCGCGCGACCTACGCCAAGGTCGCCAAGGGCGCCGGCAACGAGAGCGGCTTCGCGCCGCAGGAAGGCGCGCCCTACGGCATGCGCCTGGAAGTGGCCCTCAACTGGCTCGGCATGCCGTGCTGGAAACCGCCGTACGGCGAACTGGTGGCGATCGACATGGGCAGCGGCCAGGTGAAGTGGCGTCGGCCGCTCGGCGCCTCGCAGCAGTACGGCTTCTTCATGCCCGAAAGCTGGGGCTCGCCGACCATCGGCGGCGCCGCGGTGACCGCCGGCGGCGTCATCTTCATCGGCGCCTCGATGGACGCCAAGGTGCGCGCTTACGCACTCAAGACCGGCAAGGAGCTGTGGTCGGACCAGGCGCAGGCGCCGGTGGTCGCCAATCCGGCGGTGTATGCCTACAAGGGCCGCGAATACGTCGCCTTCGTCGCCGGCGGCAACACCATCCTCAAAAAACAAGTCGGTGACCAGCTGGTGGTCTATACCCTGCCGGCGCCGTGAACGAGGGATCGGTTCACTGCACTTGCGCTTTCCCGCCGTGCGAGGCCGCTCAGCGCGACTGCGCGGCGTCGTAGACGCAGGCCAGGACCGAGGCCGCGGCGGCGTAGAGCGTGGGCGGGATGTCCTCGCGCAGCCGCAGCGCGGCGAGCACGCCGGCGATCTGCGGATCCTGATGCAGCGGCAGGCCGAGCGCGCGGGCGCGCGCGAGCAGCATGTCCAGCGCCTCGGGACGCAGCGTGCCGACCGGCTCCTGGGTCGGGCCGGCCAGGCGCAGGGTGACGCGGCGTTGCGGCGATGGCAGCGGCGTGCTCATGCCGTGGCCTTGAACAGCAGGCCGCCGGCGCGTTGCGGCCCGTGCGGCAGACCGGTCTGGCAGCTCAGCTGGTCGAGCAGCAGTCCGCAGGCGGCCAGACGCTGGCGCAGCGCGGGGAACTGGCGCTCCAGCCGTTCGGCGGTGTCGCCGCGCTCGGCCCACAGGCGCACGCCAAGGCGCAGGTCGCGCAGGTGCAGCTCACCCTGCACCGGCCCCAGGGGCGGCAGGTCGATGGAAAAACCCAGCGTCCAGGCGCCGCCGCCCTCCTCGGCACGGCCGAAGGCCAGATGCAGCTGCAGGACATCGCGGCCGCCCTCGCCCTGGACGGGAATCTCGATCATCCACGCCGTGGCCTGGGTGTTGTCCAGCTGTGCCACCTCCAGGCGTGCCAGTGCGGCGCGCACATCGCCGTGCAGACGCTCGATCAGGGCATCGATGCCTTCGCTCTCCAGCAGCTCCAGCGGCGTCGGCTGACGCGCCTGCGGAGGCTGCAGGCCGCGCTGCTGCAGCGGCGGCGGCGTTTCGGCGCCGCGGGCGGGCGGGCGCGCCGGCGCATGCGGCTCCAGCGTGGCGGCCAGGCGCAACAGCGCGGCCTTCCAGTCGTCGGTGGCCAGGGCCGCGAGATCCGTGCGCGGCTGGGCGAGCTGGGCCTCCAGAAACAGTCCGCTGCGGGCGATGGCCTCGCGCAGCCCCTCGCCGCGGGTGATCTCCTCCGGCAGGCGCACGGCGTGGTCGAGCACGGCCAGCGCCTCACGCAGCGGGGCAGGCAGCTGGCGCAGCTGCGGCCGGCGGGACAGCGCATCGAGCGTGGACAAAAGCGGCGCGTAGCCGTTCTGCTGCGGCAACCGCTCGCGCAGGGCGCGGTAGACGATCGGATCGCTGCCGCCGGTGCCCAGGATCTCCAGCAGCGGCTGTCCGCCCAGGCTCTGCACGCGCACCTGGAACTGCGGCGGCAATTGACCGTTGGCCAGCTGCTGGCCCGGAGGCGGTTCGGCTTCCACCGTCAGCCCGCCGATCTCGAGCACCAGCAGACCGCGATCGTTGAGCCCCAGCGGTCGCGCGGCCAGCACCGCGCCGATGCGCCAGCTCTCGGCGCTGCTGCCAGCGGCCGCGCCGGCCCAGGTCAATGCGGCCAGGCTGGTCGGTTGAATGATCACTCGGGCCTCCTCATGCGGTCCCGCGCGAGCGCCCGGTTGCGGGCATTCGCATCGCTATCGGCCCGGCAGGCAGGAACTTGAACGCCGCCGGACACCCCGACCGATGATGCCCTTTTGGGGATGACCTTTTTCAGTCCAGCCGATGGCCTTCCGTTTCCGGCAGCAGCCAGGCCATGCACAGTGTGCTGAGCAGGAAGACGTTGATGAATGCGGTGATCGTGCCGAAGCCGGCGCCGGCGGCCACCATCGCCCCGATCGCGCTCGGTGCGGCGATGTTGGCCAGCCGCTGGGCCAGGGTGCCCAGGCCGTAGCCCAGCGTGCGCGAGGCGGTGGGATAGAACTCGCCCATCCAGGTGTCCCACACGCCCCAGGCGCCCTGGCTGAAGAACACCATGGCGAAATTGCCCGCATAGAGCATCGGCAGGTTGTGTGCCCCGGCGAAGACGAAGCCGGCCACCGTGGCCAGGCCGACATAGGCGACCATCACCGAGCGCCGGCCGTAGCGGTGCGTGAGCCAGGCGGCGCTGACATAGCCTGGAATCATCCAGAGCGCCGAAAGCACGATGAAACCGTAGCTTTCCGGCAGGCTGAGCCCGCGTTGCTCGAGCAGGGTCGGCAGCCAGGTCTGCAGGCCCCAATAGCCCCAGGCGAAGGCGAAGTTGAGCAGGCACTGCAGTGCGGTGATGCGGCCCAGCGTGCCGTGCAGGACTTCGCGCAGCCGCACATGCCGGACCGGTTCCACGTACAGCGGTGCGTCCGGCAGACGGGCGCGGCCGGCGGCCAGGCGCTGCAGCACGGCGCGCGCCGCCTCGCCGCGGCCGGCACCGGCCAGCCAGTAGGGCGATTCGGGCACCAGCGCGCCGACCACGAGCAGCCACAGCGCGGCCAATGAGCTGACGCCGATGATCCAGCGCCAGCCGTGGCCGGCCCACAGCACCGACACCGCGAGCGCGCACAGCATGCCGATCGGCCAGCCGGTGGCGAGAAACACCGAGGCCGGCCCGCGCACGCGTACCGGCAGGAGTTCCTCGAAGTAGGGGAAAGTGACCACCATCATGCCGGCGGCGGCGAAACCGGCCAGCAGCCGCAGTGCATACAGGGCGGCATAGTCCGGCGCGAAAGCGCTGAGCAGCGAGAGCGCGCCGTAGCAGCCCATGCTCCACATCAGGCAGCGCTTGCGGCCGATCCAGTTGCCGATGCGTCCCCATACCAGCGCGCCGAGCGCCATGCCGACGAAGATGGCGCCGATCAGATTGCCGAGCGCGAGCGGACTGAGTGCGAAATCCGCGCGCAGCGAGGCGCTGGCGTAGACGATGATCATCGACTCCCAGGCGTCGATGACGAAGACGAAGAACAGCGCCAGGCAGCTCTTGACGTGCTCGCGGGTGAACGGGAAATCGGCGAACACCTCGCCCACGCTGACGCCGGCGGCCGGTGCGGGGGCGGACTCGATGGCGGCGGCGCGGGGTTCCAAGGGTGTCGGTTCCAGGCGTGGGCGGAAAGGGCGTGGCGTCGACGGCCAGTCAGGCGCCGGATCCGTCTGTGGCGGAGTGGCCTTCCGTGGCCGCGTGGTTTTCAGCGCAGTCCGTAGATGTCGCGCGCCTCGCGCGGGCTGATGTAGCCGTCGCGCAGATCGGCCAGCACGCGTTCGCGGGGGCGTTCGGCCGGGTTGCCGTAACCGCCGCCGTTGCCGGTGACTACGCGCACCACGTCGCCGGCGACGAGCGGCACCGCGTCGGCATAGGCGTAGCGTTCGCGGGTTCCGTCGCGACGCAACACCTCGATGTAGTTGGGCGTACCCTCGCCGCCGCCGGCCAGACCCCAGGGCGGGAACTTCGAACGGGTATAGCCGCAGGTCACCGTGCCGTGTTCGTAGCGGATGCGGTAATCGATCTTGAGCCCCTTGCCGCCGCGCCAGGCGCCGTGGCCGCCGCCCTCGTCGTTCAGGGCGATGGCATCGACCAGCAGGCCATGGCGGGCCTCGCAGATCTCCGCCGGGCAGTTGAAGGTATCGCCGTGGAAGGCCGAATACAGCGCGTTGATGCCGTCGGCGCCGTGGCGTGCGCCCCAGCCGCCGATTTCCGGCTCGACGATCAGCACGTCGCGGCCGGTATCGGGGTGGCGACCGCTCAAATAGGTGCCGCAGATGGAGGCGAAATGACCGGCGGGCAGGCGCTCGGGCATGGATTCGGCCAGGCAGCGCATGATGACGTCGTAGATGCGGATCTCCTGCTCGTAGTAGATGCCCATCGCCGCGCCTTCGGTGGCGTGGAAGATCGAGCCTTCGCGGGTCAGTACGCGCAACGGGCGGAAGCTGCCGCCATTGCACACGCCCTGCGGCGCGGTGACGTTCTTGAGCACCATCTGGCCGACGATGGTCGAGCCATCGACGCTGGAATTGTTGGGTCCTTCGTCCTGGTCCGGATTGTCGGTGAGGTCGATGGTGAAATGATCCGGGCCGATCTCCACCGTGGCCTTGAACACGCGCCCGTCGTCCTGTTCCTCGGCGATGCTCCAGCGGCCGTGCGGCAGCGCGGCGAGCGCCTGCAGGGTGATCTGCTCGCCGTAATCGAGGTACTGGCGGATGGCTTCCAGCACGGTATCGGTGCCGTATTTGGCGGCCAGTTCCTGCAGGCGGCGCTCGCCCACGCGTACCGCGGCGATCGAGGCCCACAGGTCGCCTTCCAGATAGTCGGGCATGCGGCTGTTGGCCTTCATGATGCGCAGCACCGAATCGATCGGCACGCCGTGCTCGAACAGCTTGACCGCGGGCAGCCGCAGGCCCTCCTGCCAGATCTCCCGTGCCGCGGGTGACACCGAACCCGGCGCCATGCCGCCGACGTCGGTCCAGTGCGCGATCACCGCCGTCCAGGCGATCAGCGTTTCGCCGGCGAACACCGGCAGCGCGATCACCATGTCGTTCAAATGGGTGACGCCGCCATACCACGGATCGTTGGTGGCGTAGACGTCGCCGGGGCGGATGCTCTCGTGCGGATGCTCGCGCAGGATCGCCTTGACCGTCTTGTCGATGACGCCGACGAAGGCGGGAATGCCGGCGCCGGAACTCGCCAGTTCGCCATGGGCGTCGGTGACGCCGGTGCCGGCATCGAGTACCTCGTAGATGATCGCGCTCATCGCCGTCTTGCGCAGGGCGGCGAACATTTCGTCGCTGGTCGCCTGCAGGGCGTTCTGGATGATTTCCAGGGTGATCGGATCGTAGTTGGCCTGGTTCATGGGCATTCTCCGCGGCAGGCGCTTTTCAGGCGCCGTGACCCTCGAGCTGGATGTGGATGTTGCCGTACTCGTCCACGTGCACGTGCTGGCCGGGATGGACCACGGTGGTGGTGCCGGATTGTTCGATCACCGCCGGGCCGCGAAAGCGCATGCCCGGTTCCAGCGCGTCGCCGTCGTAGATGTCGGCCGGGTGCACGCCATCGAGCAGGAAGTCGACGCTGCGCACGCCCTTCAGGGTGTCCTGGAGGCGCCGCCCGCTGACCGGCTGCGGCTCCAGGGTCAGCTTGCCGACCTCGGCGGTGGCCACCAGATGCAGGCCGACGAACTCGACCGGCGCCTCCAGCCGATAGCTGTATTCGCGCTGATAAATGCGATGGAAATCCTCGCGCAGAGCAGCCACGTCCAGCGGCCCGGCCGGCAGCGGCACCTCGACGGCATGCTCCTGGTTCTGGTAGCGGAAGCGTCCGTGCATGGCCAAGTGCACCCGCGCGGCGGCGATGCCTTCCGCGGCGAAGCGCTGCAGCGCGGTACGGCCCACCTCGTCCATCAGCGCCGAGATGGCGCCGACGTGCGCGGGCTCGAAGTCGAGCAGGCGGGTGACGAAGAAATCGCGGCGCAGGTCCGACATCAGCATGCCGAAGGCGGAGAACACCCCGGCCGCCGCCGGCACGATCACCTTGCGGATGCCCAGCTCGGCGGCGAGTGCGGTGCCGTGCATGGCGCCGCCGCCGCCGAACACCACCAGGGTGAAGTCGCGCGGATCGCGCCCGCGGTTGAGCGAGACCAGCTTGAGCGCATTGACCATGTTGTTGTTGGCCAGGCGCAGGATGCCGCGCGCCACCTCGATGCGGTCCAGACCGAGCCGCCTGCCGAGAGCGTCGAGCGCGCGGTCCACCGCCGCCATGTCGGCACGCATGCTGCCGCCGCAGAAGAATTCCGGATTGATCCGGCCGAGCGCCAGGTTGGCGTCGGTGGTGGTGGCCGCCTGGCCGCCGCGGCCATAGGCGGCCGGCCCCGGCGAGGCGCCCGCACTCTGCGGACCGACATGCAGCTTGCCGAAATCGTCCACCCAGGCGATCGAGCCGCCGCCGTTGCCGATCTCGACCAGGTCCACCACCGGCACCATGATCGGGTAGCCGGCCGAACGCGGCGTGCGCTCGATCCAGTAGTCGGAGGTGATGGTGACCTCGCCGTTCTCGATCAGCGCGCATTTGGCGGTGGTGCCGCCGATGTCCAGGGCGAGCACGTTGGGCTCGCCGAGCAGGCGGCCGAGTGCGGCGGCGCCGAGGAAGCCGCTGGCCGGGCCGGACTCGACCATGGTGATCGGGATCGCGCGGGTCGCCTCGACGGTTTCCACGCCGCAGTTGGACTGCATGATGTAGAGCGGTCCGCGATAGCCGCGCTCGCCCAGCCCCGTGGTCAGGCGGTCGAGGTAGCGCTCGGCCACCGGCTGCACGTAGGCCGAGAGCACGGCCGTGTTGCTGCGTTCGTACTCCCGCCACTCGCGGGTGATCTGATGCGAGGCGACCACGCTCACCTGCGGCCACAGCCGGCGCACCTCGGCCAGCACGGCTTGCTCGTGCGCGGTGTTGGCGTAGGCGTGCAGGAGGCAGATCGCCATCGCTTCGACGCCGGCGGCGCGGAAGTCATCCAGGATGCCGGGCAGGGCGGCAAGATCCAGTGGCTCGAGCTCTTGGCCGCGATAGTCCATGCGGCCGGGCAGCTCGCGGCGCAGATGGCGCGGTACGAAGGGCGCCGGCTTCACGTAATTGAGGTTGAAGAAGTCGGGCCGGTTGCCGCGCGCGATTTCTAGCACGTCGCGAAAACCACGGGTGGTGATGAGGCCAGTGCATGCGCCCTTGCGTTCGGTCAGCGCATTGATGATCACCGTGGTGCCGTGCGCCATGAAGGCGACCTCGGCGAGCGCGAGACCGCCCTTGTCGAGTACGTCGAGCACGCCGCGTTCGAAATCGGGCGGCGTGGTGTCGGCCTTGGCGGTACGCACCACCTGACGGCCGGTGACCGGATCGCGGCTGAAGCAGACCAGGTCGGTGAACGTGCCGCCGACGTCGGTGGCTACGCGTAGTTGCGGTTCGGACATGGCAGATTCCATACGGAAAAACGGATGGCTGGACGTTTAGTGCGCTGCAGATGACTGGTCGGCGACGATGCGCCAGCCGACCGGCAGCCGCCGCAGAATCAGGGTGTAGTTGCCGTGCGCGCGGTCGGCGCCGGTGTCCACCGCATAGCTGCCGAAGACCATGGCGTGCTCCTCGCCAAGGAATTCGACCTCGGCGTCGCCGAACGTGAGCCGGCCCTCCAGGCGATTCTGTCCGTAGCGTTCGCGATAGCTCTGATAGAGCGCCGTCCAGCCGCGCACGGGAGGGTTGCCGTTGGCGTAACGCAGTTGAGGGTGCGACCAGTAGCCCTCCATGAAGGCGTCGAGGTCACCGCGGTTCCAGGCCGCGGCCTGCCGTTCGAGCAGAGCGAGGATCTCGGCGCGGTCATCGTCTGGATGCATGGGTTTTCAAAGTGATGGCGGCGCCGGGCGCCGGGTGTGCAAAAAATAGCGAGCACCCGCCGCGACGTGGCCCTTCGCCGCGGGTGGCCGGCGTGGTGCCGGGTAGGTGTGTGGCCGGACGGCTGGCGGGGAAGGGTGGGACGCCGGCACAGCCTTGCCAAATGGCCGGCATGATTCGGGTGGATCGCTGCACACGCGGTGTGCGGTGTAAGTTTGCTGGCATGACAGAACCGGGCTCGGGCATTCCATCGACACCCCGCGAGGGCGAGGCGGCGGTCTGGGTGCTGCGCGGCAAATTGCAGCCGCCGCCCCAGCGCATCCGCGCCGCAGTGCGCACCCGGCTGCTGGCGCGGCTGGACCGCGCGCTCGAGCTGCCGCTCACCGTGATCGTCTCGCCGCCCGGCTTTGGCAAGACCACCCTGCTCAGCCAGTGGCACCACGCACTGACCGAGCGCGGCGACATCCAGGTTGCCTGGCTGTCGCTGGACGAGGATGACGGCGAAGTCAGCCGCTTCGTCGCCTATCTGGCGCTGGCGCTGGCGCGCGCCGGCGTCGAGCTGGGCGCGCTGACCCAGGCGATCGGCTCGCAGCTGCACGACATCGATGCGCGCGCGGCGATCGGTGCGCTGGTCGCCACCATCGCGACGCTGCCCGGCCGCCTGGTACTGGTGCTGGACGACTACGACCGCGTGCGCGGGCGGGGCGTGGATGAAGTGGTGCAGCACCTCATCCGGCACGGTGGCGAGCATCTGCACGTGGTACTGAGCAGCCGCACCTGGCCTTCGCTACCGTTGGCCGAGCTGACTGCACGCGGTCTGGTCGAGCGCATCGAGGCGCAGGACCTGAGCCTGAGCATCGAAGAGGCGCAGGCGGTGGTCGGTACGGCGGTGCCGGCCGAGGCGGCGCGTCGGCTGCACGATCGTACCGAGGGCTGGGCCGTGGCCCTGCAGCTGGCGGGGCTGTGGCTCAGCGTGACCGGAGCGGGCGATCTGGAGCGGTTCTCCGGCCGGTCCGTGGAGATCGCCGCCTATCTCACCGAGCAGGTGCTGGAGGGGCTGGCTCCGGAGCTGCGCGAGTTCCTGCTGGAGACGGCCATCCTCGACCGCTTCGACGTGCGTCTGGCCAATGCGGTACGCCGGCGCCAGGACAGCGGCGAGCTGCTGGCCCGGCTGAGCGGCTTCGAAGGCCTGCTGGTGCCGCTGGACGACGAGCGCGAGTGGTATCGCTACCACCACCTGTTCGCCGAATTCCTGCGTCAGCAGTTGCGCCATCGTCACCCGGACCGCGATCTGGAGCTCAACCGGCGTGCCGCCGAGTGGCTGTCCGTGCATGGCGACCTGCTGGAGGCGGTCAAGCATGCCGTCCGCGGCGACGCGCCCGAATTCGCCACCGGGCTGGTGGCTGCGGCCGGCGGCTGGGAGCTGGTTCTGCAGCGCGGCTTCGGTTACGTGCGCCCGCTGCTGCGGCACTTCGATCCGAAGTTCATCCGCGACACGCCGGTGCTCAACATCACCCAGGCATATCTCAGCATCCGCCTGGGCGAGATGGCACAGGCACGCGCCATGCTCGAATGGTTCCGCCGGCTGCCGGAATCGTTGCGTCTGGCGCACGAACGCGACTACGTCGTGATCTCCGCGCTGCTGCGCGATTATCGCGACGAGTTCGGCGACGCGCCGGGCATCGAGGCCACCATCGCCCAGGCCCGCGCCCGTGTGCCGGAGGATTTCCTGGGCCGGGCGACGCTCTACTGCGTGGCCGCCGTGGGCGAACTGGGTCTGGGTGATTTCGCCGCCGCCCGCGACTGCGCGACGCGGGCGCTGGAGGACATGCGCCGCGCCGACAGCCCGATCGGCATGACCTACGCGCTGCTGCATCTGGGCCAGAGCTACTACTACCAGGGCCTGCTGGCGCAGGCCGAGGCCACCTACCGCGAGGCGTTGACCATCGCCGAGGCGTATTTCGGCATCGACAGCGCCCTCAAGGCCGCCGGCAACTGCCTGCTTGCCCAGCTGGTATGCCAGCGCGGCCAGTTCGAGCAGGCCAGGCTGCTGCTCGAGGCCGGCATTCCCTACATCGAAAGCCATGATGGATGGCTGGACGTCTTTGCGGCCGCCTACGAGACCGCGGTCAGCGTGGCGCGGGCCGCCGGCGAGCAGCCTTCCGCCTATGCCTGGCTCGCGCACGTCGAACGCATCGCCGCCGAGCGCGAACTGCAGCGGCTGGACGAACTGGTCGCCGCATGGCGGCTGGAACTGCTGCTCGATCGTCCCGAGATGGCAGCCGAGGCCGAGCTGCAGGCCCGCCTGGACGCTGCCGAGGCGGCGTTCGAGCTGGCCCGGCGCACGCCCGGTTGCTGGCGGCAGATGCAGGCTTTCGGCCTGGTTCTGGCACGCCGGCATCAGCTTGCCGGACGCAGTGCCGCCGCGGTCGGCCTGCTGCGCGTGCTCGAACAGGCGTGCGCCCAGGACGGCCGCGCGCTGGATCTCGCCCGTGTGCGTGCGCGTCTGGCGCTGGCCTTGCAGGCGCGCGGTGAACTCGCCGCCGCGCTGGCCAGCCTCGGCCATGCACTCGATTACGTCGCTGCCACGCAGGCGGTCTTGACCGTGCTCGATGCCGGGCCGGCGATGAAGAGCCTGCTGCGCCTGGCCTTGCAGCAGGATCCCGACGCCGCCGCAGGCAGCGCCAGGTGCGCGCTCATCCAGCAGCTTCTCAGCCATGCCGATGCCGCCGGCGACGAGCTGCTCAGCGGGCGCGAGATCGAGGTATTGCGCGAGCTGTGCCGCGGGCGGTCCAACAAACAGATCGCGCGGCTGCTCAACCTTTCGGAAAACACGGTCAAGTTCCACCTGAAGAGCGTGTTCCGCAAGCTCGGTGTGGAGTCGCGCGGTGCCGCCGTCGCCGTCGCCGCGCAGAAGGGCCTTTATGCGTCCGGGGCGACGCCGGATACGGACGTCTAAACGGCAGACACTACCCGGTCGGGTGGGCCGGGTAGGTCGCCTCTGACGCAAGCCACCCGCCGCGCGCATTGCCGCTGGTGCCTGCGCGCTTGCACGATCGAATCATCAAGCCGCGCACTGCCAGCCCGTCGCCGGGCGGGCGGAAGCAGGACGATGGTGCGCGGTCGGAGGAGGACGAAGGTCAACGCACGCGGGGGATCCATCCGAATGAGCCGTATCGATCGACGCAGTCTCACACGCGCCCTGCTGGCGGTGGCCATCACCTCCAGCTGGGCGCATGCCGCCGACGCACCGCAGGAGGACAAGAGCCAGTCCGCCGCCGGGCAGACAAAAAAGCCAGCGGCGAAGAAGGAGGAGGCCAAAACCCTCGAGGAGATCACCGTCACCTCGCGCCAGCGCAGCGAACGGCTGCAGGACGTGCCGATCGCGGTCACCGCGTTCGGGCCGGCCGAGATCCGCGAGGCAGGCATCAGCCGGCCGGCCGATTTCATCGCGTTGACGCCCAACGTCAGCTTCAACCAGGCGCAGAACGTCGGTACCTCGTTCATCACCATCCGCGGCCTGACCCAGGTGCGCAACGAGGAGGCGCCGGTGGCGGTGGTCATCGACGGCATCCCGCAGGTCAACACCAACCAGTTCAACCAGGAGCTCTACGACGTCGAGCAGATCGAGGTGCTCAAGGGGCCGCAGGGCGCCCTCTACGGCAACAACTCGGTCGGTGGTGCGATCAACATCGTCACCACGCCGCCGCCGAGCGAAGCGGGCGGCTATGTGCAGGCCGGCGCCGGCAATGGCGGCCTCAAGCGCACCCAGGCCAGCTACGGCGGCCCCTTGGACAAGGACGGCCACGTCCGCTACATCGTCAGCGGTTTCTGGTCCGAGTTTGGCGGTCTGCTGCAGAACCATTACCTGCACGTGCCGGTCGACAACCTGCGTTCGAGCGGCGTGCGCCTGCGCGTGATCGACGACATCAACGACTGGATCACCGCCGACGTGCGGGTGAGCAGCGCCTACGACAACGGCGGTGCGCTCAACCACGTGTTCCAGCCGCTTTACGGCGTGTACGACGCTTCCAACGCCAAGCTGCCGTTGACCGCCAATAATCACGGCAAGGACAAGCGCGAGATGAATCAGGTGGCGGCCAAGTTCGATTTTCGCTTCGAACCCGGCACGCTGACCAGCACCACCAGCTGGGACCGTCTGCGCGAGTACTTCGCCGGTGACCAGTTTCCCTATTCGCCGCGCACCTCGCTCAATCCCCTGCCGGGCTACGAGGGATTGGACGGCGTACAGACGCAGTTTCTCTACGTGCATGCGCTGAGCCAGGAGTTGCGTTTCACCTCGCGTGCGGACGAACGTTTCCGCTGGATCGCCGGCGTCTACGGCCAAGCGGTGGATCGCTACATCTCCTCGGGCATCGAGCAGGATCTGGGCCTGGGCATGGTGCCGCTCTATCGCCACCCGAAACCGAATGACCCGCGTGGGGCGACCCTCTCATTCATCGCCGACAACAACCAAAACCGCACCTACTCGGCTTTCGGCCAGGTGGCCTACGACATCCTGCCCGAGCTCGAGGCGGCGCTGGCGATGCGCTATGACGACGCCCGCCGTCGCCAGATCAACCTCTCCACGCCGCAATACGACCCCAACGCAGGCGAGGAGCGCAGCGCACGCTTCAAGGCCTGGGAGCCCAAGGTGTCGCTGACCTGGAAGCCCGACCCGCGCTACACCGCCTATCTGACCTACGGCAAGGGCTTCAACAGCGGCGGCTTCAACCAGAGCGGCGTCGCCAAGGCAGCAGCCAGTGCCGGTCTGATCGGTGTGAGCGACCTCTACAAGCCCGAATACGCCCGCACCTGGGAGGCCGGCGTCAAGAGCCGTCCCTTCAACTGGCTGGAAGTGAACGGCGATGTCTTCTACACCAACCTCAGCAACCAGCACTACTTCGTCTTCGTCGGGGCCGTCGGCGCCCAGGTGATCGCCCCCATCGATGCGGAAATCCTGCGCGGCTACGAGCTCGAAGCCAAGGCCGCGTTGACTTCGCATCTGTCGCTGTTCGGCGCTTACGGCTATACCCAGAGCAACATCCGCAAGTTCACCCTGAACCCGGCCGACGTCGGCAACCAGGCGCCCTACGCGCCGCGCTACACCGGCAACATCGGTTTCGAGTACCGCCATCCCATCAATGCCGCCCTGGACGGATTGGTGCGCGTGGATTACCGCCGCGTGGCTGAGCAGTACTGGGATCCGGAAAACAGCACCGCGCGCCAGCCGCTCAACCTGATCGATGCGCGGATCATGCTCGATGCGCACGACGGCACCTGGTCGCTGAGCTTCTGGGGCCGCAACCTCAAGAACCAGAAATACCTCTCCGACTGGGTGGTCGGCGGGTTTGCCCATCCGGCCGAACCGCGCACCTTCGGCGCCGACCTGCGCTGGAATTTCTTCTAGGGCGCGCAGGCCCATACGCTTGCCCCTGGGGCGGCCCGCGGTATCGGGGCCGCCCTTTTTGTTGCCGGCGGCAGCGCCAGTCGCTAAAGCCCGCGCGCGGATGGCCGATAGCGTGGGGCGCAGGGGCTCGATGCGAGAATCTGGATATGGGCGATGAGCGGATGGTGGCGCGACAGCATGTGGAAGGCACGGTGCGCGAGGCCGTGGTGATCGGCCTGCCGGCCGATTGCCGCATGGCCGCGCTGGGCCCGCTGCTGCGCGAGCTGGTGCAGGCGCTGGACGCGCCGGCGACGGTGCTCGACGGCCGTGCCGTGGAGCGCGTGGACACCGCCGCGCTGCAGCTCCTGCTGCTGTTTCGCCGCGAGGCGGCGGCGCGCCGGCATGCGGTGCGCTGGCTGGGCGCAAGCCAGGTGCTGCGCGATGCCGCCGGCGTGCTCGGTCTGGCGCAGGCGTTGGACCTGCCAGCCGACAGCCGGCCTGATCGATCCGAACAAGACAAGCAATGACGAGGTAAGCAGATGGCAAGGATTCTCGCGGTGGACGATTCGGCCTCGATGCGCGGCATGGTGGCCTTCACCCTGCGCGGCGCCGGGCACGAGGTGGTGGAGGCCGAGAATGGCCGGCAGGCGCTGGATCTGGCCGCCGCCTCGACCTTCGACCTGGTGCTGGCCGACGTCAACATGCCGGTGATGGACGGCATCAGCATGGTGCGCGAAATGCGCACCATGCCCGCCTACAAGGGGGTGCCGATCCTGGTGCTGACCACCGAGTCGCATACCGACAAAAAGATGGAAGGCAAGGCGGCCGGGGCGACCGGCTGGCTGGTCAAGCCGTTCGATCCCGATCAGCTGCTGGCCACGGTCAAGCGCGTGCTGGGCTGAAGGCTTTTCCGCATCTTCATCACGACCGATCCGAAGGCCGTCCAGCCATGAACCAAGGCGCACTGGCGCAGTTTCAACGGGTCTTCGTCGAGGAGAGCCTGGAAGGGCTCGACACGATGGAGGCCGCGCTGCTCGCCCTGGATCAGGGCGGCGGCGACGATCCGGAGCGCGTGCACACCATCTTCCGCGCCGCGCATTCGATCAAGGGCGGGGCCGGCACGTTCGGCTTTCCGGCCATCGCCGCCTTCACCCACGACATGGAGTCGCTGCTGGACGAGGCGCGCAGCGGTCGCCGCGTCATCGACCCGCCGTTGATCGAGCTCCTGCTGCGCGCGGTCGACGTGCTGCGCGGCATGTTCGCGCGGGCGCAGGCCGGCGCGTCGCCCGAGGACGCCGCGAGCGAGGCGGTGCGCGGCGAACTCGCGGCCATGCTCGGGCGGGCCGCGCCGACGGCCGCGCAGGCGCCCGCGGCCCAGGCTGCGGCGGGCGGCTGGCGCATCCGCTTCCGGCCGCATCCGGACATGCTGGCCGGCGGCAACGATCCGCTGCGCCTCATCCGCGAGCTGGCCGAACTGGGTCCGCTCAAGGTGCACGCCGAGCTCGACCGGCTGCCGCGCCTGGCCGATCTCGATCCCGCCCAATGCCATCTGGGCTGGACGCTGGAGCTGGAGGCGCCGGTGGAGCGCGCCCGGGTGGCGGCGGTGTTCGACTGGGTCGAGGGCGAATGCGATCTTGCCATCGAGCCGCTGCCGGCCGTGGCGGCGGCTGCGCCTGCGGCGCCACCGGCCGCTACCTCGGCGGCGCCGGCCGACAAGGCCGCGCCGGTGGGCAAGGCCGAGCCGG
Source organism: Aerosticca soli (assembly GCF_003967035.1). GTDB lineage: Bacteria > Pseudomonadota > Gammaproteobacteria > Xanthomonadales > Rhodanobacteraceae > Aerosticca > Aerosticca soli. The sequence continues at coordinate 814,698 of NZ_AP018560.1, forward strand.
CCAGGGCCGCGACCGTCGACACCGGCTCGGTGCGTGTCTCGATCGACAAGATCGACGGCCTCATCGATCTGGTCGGCGAACTGGTGATCACCCAGTCCATGCTCGACACCTTCCGCGGCGGCGAGTTCGATCCGGCCCGGCTGGCCCAGCTGGAGCAGGGGCTGGCGCAGCTGGCCCGTCACACCCGGGCGCTGCAGGAAAGCGTGATGGGCATCCGCATGCTGCCGATCGGCTCGGTGTTCCAGCGCTTTCCGCGGCTGGTGCGCGATCTCGGGCAGAAGCTCGGCAAAAAGGTCCAGCTCGAGCTCGTCGGCGAGCACACCGAGCTCGACAAGACGGTGCTGGAAAAGGTCGGCGATCCGCTGGTGCACCTGGTGCGCAACGCCATCGACCACGGTCTGGAAACGCCCGAGCGGCGCCGCGCCGCCGGCAAGCCGGAAACCGGCACCCTGCGTCTGACCGCCAGCCATCGCGGCGGCAACGTGGTGATCGAGGTCAGCGACGACGGCGCCGGGCTCGACCGCCGGGCGATCCTGGCCAAGGCGCGCGAACGCGGCCTCGTCGCGCCCGATGCCGAGCCGAACGACGAGGAAGTGGCCGAGCTCATCTTCAAGCCGGGCTTTTCCACCGCCGCGGTCACCACCGATGTCTCCGGGCGCGGCGTGGGCATGGACGTGGTCCGGCGCAACGTCGCCGACCTCGGCGGCAGCGTCGCCATCCGCAGCGTGCCGGGGCAGGGCAGCACCTTCACCATCACCCTGCCGCTCACCCTCGCCATCATCGACGGGCTCACCGCCGCGGTCGGCGACGAGCGCTACATCGTGCCGCTGGCCTCCATCGTCGAGTCGGTGCAATTGCCGGCCGATGCGGTGCGCGGCGTGATCGGTGGCGGCGAACTGTTCCGCTTCCGCGACGAATACCTGCCGGTGATCCGCCTGCACGAGGTGTTCGAGATTCCCGGCGCCGTGGCGCGCATCGAGGAAGGGCTGATGATCGTGGTCGAGGGCGACAACAGCCGCGTCGGGCTGTTCGTCGACGGTTTGGTCGGCCAGCAGCAGGCGGTGGTCAAGTCGCTGGAAGCCAATTACCGCCGCGTACCCGGCATTTCCGGGGCGACCATCCTGGCCGATGGCACCGTCGCGCTGATCGTGGACGTGGCCGGCCTGGTGCGGCTCAAGGGAAGGCGCAGGGCAGCCTGAGAGCGGGTGCGACTCAAGTTCCCGCCGCGCCCGCCGATTCCTGCTGACAGTCACTGCATCTGCCCTGCCGAGGCGCACCATGTCCGAAGCCAAGCGGAGCGAGACGCTCCCTTCCCAGTACCTCACCGTGCAACTCGCCGACGAGGAATACGCCATCGCCATCCTGGCCGTGCGCGAGATCCGCGGCTGGAGTCCGGTGACGCGCATTCCGCAGGCGCCGCCCTACGTGCTCGGCGTGCTCAACCTGCGCGGCGCGATCGTGCCGGTGATCGATCTGCGTCTGCGCTTCGGGCTGCCGCGCGAGGAGTACGGGCCGACCACGGTGGTGGTGATCATCAGCGTGGGCGGGCGTTATTTCGGCGTCGTGGTCGACGGCGTCTCCGACGTGCTCGACGTGGACGACGCGGCGATCCGCCCGGTGCCGGACATGGGCACCGTGGTCGACACCGAATATCTCAAGGGATTGACCAGTGTCGGCGAGCGCATGGTGTTACTGCTCGACGTCGACCGCCTGTTGCCCGCGCCGGATGCGCAAATGCTGGAAGCGGCCCTGCCGGCGGCCGCCGATGTCAAGGCCGTGGCCTGATCCACCCAGGAAAAACAATGAAACTGCCCAAACTCAAGTTTTCCCTCTCCGGCCTCAGCATCCGCTGGCGTCTGCGTGCGGTGCTCGGATTGCTGGTCCTGATGCTGGTCGGCGGTGCCGTGATCGGGCTTGGCGGCATGCAGCTGCAGAACGAAGGCCTGCGGCGCATGTACGAAGAGGAGATCGTGCCCTCGCAATTGCTGGCCAGCCTGCAGCAGCGTTCGCTGATGTCCTTCGTGGTGTTGGGCGAAGCGGTCAACCTGCACGACAAGCCGGACCAGCTCAAGCAGAAGCTGGCCGAATACGAGAAGTTGCAGACAGAAGCGCGGGGCATCAAGAAGCAACTGGCCGCATTGCCCATGCAGGGTGAGCTGGCCAAGCTCTATAAGGCCTTCCAGGCCAGCGAGCAGGATTACGCCCAGGCTCGCGAGGACGTACTCGATGCCATCAAACAAGCCGACAGCAATGCCGGCGATGTCCTCGAAATGGAAGCCAGGCCGCTGCTGATGCAGCGCCAGCAATTGCTCGACCAGATGGCGCGGCTTTACCGCAACGAGGCGCAGAGCATTTTCACCGAGCAGGTGGCCCGTTTCGAGCTGGTGCGTGCGGTGAGCATCGTGGTGCTGATCGTGGGGCTGATCGCGGCGGTGTTCCTGGCGATGTCGCTGGGCCGTTACATCAGCCGGACCTTGAGCTACGTGGTCGACGTCGCCCGCCAGATCGCACAAGGCAAGCTCGGGCATGACATCGAGGTGCGCACGAACGACGAGCTTGGCCAGCTGCTGGAGGCTTTCCGCAGCATGGACCAGCGCCTGAGCGTCATCGTCGGCGAGGTGCGTCACAGTGCCGGCGCGGTGAGCACCGCGGCGCAGCAGATCTCGCGCGGCAACGACGATCTTTCCCAGCGCACGCAGGAACAGGCTTCCAGCCTCGAGGAGACCGCCTCGTCGATGGAGGAGATGACCTCCACCGTCAAGCAGAACGCCGAGAACGCCAGCCATGCCAACCAGCTCGCCCGCGGCGCGCGCGAGCAGGCCGAGCGCGGCGGCGAAGTGGTGGCCCAGGCGGTCGACGCGATGCAGGCGATCAACCAGGCCAGCCGCAAAATCGCCGACATCGTCGGCCTGATCGACGAGATCGCCTTCCAGACCAACCTGCTCTCGCTCAACGCCGCGGTGGAGGCGGCGCGTGCCGGCGAGCAGGGCCGCGGCTTCGCGGTGGTCGCCGCCGAAGTGCGCAACCTCGCCCAGCGTTCGGCCGGCGCGGCCAAGGAGATCAAGGCGCTGATCAAGGACAGCGTGGACAAGATCCACACCGGTTCCACCCTGGTCGACCAGTCCGGCAAGGCGCTGGCAGGCATCGTCGAGAGCGTGAAGAAGGTCACCGAGATCGTCGCCGAGATCGCCGCCGCCAGCCAGGAACAGTCCGCCGGCATCGACCAGGTGAACCATGCCGTGCTGCAGATGGACGAAATGACCCAGCAGAACGCGGCACTGGTGGAGGAGGCCGCCGCCGCCGCGCGCTCGATGCAGGAGCAGGCCGCGGAGCTTGCCGCCCAGGTCGGTTTCTTCCAGATCGCCAACCGCATCGACGCGATGCCTGCCGCGCCGATGCGACCGGCCTCGTCGCCGCAGGCCGAGGCCGTGCTGAACGCCGTGCGCAAGGCCGCGCCGCCGCGCCAGGCCGAGCCGGCCGATGCCGCCGACGCCAACGTCTGGAAGGAGTTCTAAAAAACATGGCGGGCAACGCGCTGGCCGAGGACGCGCTCAGACAGATCGCCGGGCCGACACTCAATGACGCGGAGTTTGCGTTCCTGCGCGAGTTCGTCTATCGGCATTGCGGCATCGCCCTGGGCGAACAGAAGCGCCAGCTGGTGCAGGGCCGCTTGCAGCGTCGCCTGCGTGCGCTCGGGCTCAAGGACTTCTCCGCTTACTGCGCGCTGCTGCAGCAGGACCCGGAGGCCGAACTCGGCGAGCTGGCCAGCGCGATCAGCACCAACGTCACCGCGTTCTTCCGCGAGGCCCATCATTTCGAGCTGCTGGAGCGCGAGCTGCTGCCGCGCTGGCTGGAACACAAGCAGAGGACCGGCGAGCGGCTCCGGCTGTGGTCGGCCGGCTGCGCCACCGGCGAGGAGCCGTACTCGCTGGCGATGGTGCTCATCGAGGCGCTGGAGCGTACCGGCAGTACGGTGGACGCGAAGATCCTCGCCACCGATCTTTCGCCCCAGGCGCTCGCCACCGCCCGCGCGGGCGTCTATCCGCTGGAACGGCTGGCCGGGGTGAGCGAGGAGCGGCGACGGCGCTGGTTCCTGCGCGGCGAAGGCGCCAACGAGGGCTATGCCAGCGTGCATCCGAAACTGCGCGAGCGGGTCAGCATCCTGCCGCTCAACCTGCTGCACGAATGGCCGATGCAGGGGCCGTTCGACGCCATCTTCTGCCGTAACGTGGTGATCTATTTCGACCAGCCGACCAAGCGGCGTCTGTTCGAGCGCTTTTGCGCCCTGCTGCCGGTCGGTGGTTACCTGTTCCTCGGGCATTCCGAGTCATTGCACGGCCTGTCCGAAGCCTTCGAGCTGGTCGGCCGCACCGTCTATCGCAAACGCGGATGAACGCACCTCCTCATGCCTGGCTCGAACGCTCGCCGGTGTTGCCCGGCTTCGAGCATCTGCGCCGTTACTGGGACAGCGCCTTGGGCTGCCCGGTGGTCAAGGTGCTGCCGGGCGAGTTCTATGTGAGCGGGCAGGAGGAGGTGATCACCACCGTGCTCGGCTCGTGCGTGGCCGCCTGCATTTACGACCCGCGCCGGCGCATCGGCGGCATGAACCATTTCATGCTGCCCGCGCCGTTGCAGCCGGCGGCACCGCGCGAGCAAGACGCCTGGTTCGGCACCGCCGGCCGCGCCGCGCGTTACGGCAGCGATGCCATGGAGCAGCTCATCAACGCCATCCTCAAGGCGGGCGGCGAACGCGCCAGCCTCGAGGTGAAGATCTTCGGCGGCGCGCGGGTGCTCAAGCAGATGACCGACATCGGCGAGCGCAACATCGCCTTCGTCCGCCACTACATCGAGACCGAAGGCCTGCGTCTGGTGGCCAGCGATGTCGGCGACCTGCATTCGCGTCAGGTGCAGTTCTTTCCCACCACCGGCAAGGCCAGGGTGCGGCTGTTGCGCCGCGAGGCCGACGTGGCGATGGCGGCGGAGGAAAGCCGTTACCTCAAGCGTCTGGCCACCGATCCGATAAAGGGCGAGGTGGAGCTGTTCTGAAACCTCGCGGGCGCGGCGGTTCGCGCCGTCCCGATCACGGAAAAAAGAGAGCTTTTAAATTCCATGGACAAAGTGCGCGTACTCATCGTCGACGACTCCGCCCTGGTGCGTAAGCTCCTGTCGACGCTGCTTGCCCATGATCCGATGATCGAGGTGGTCGGCACCGCGCCCGATCCGTTCATCGCCCGCGAGAAGATCAAGCAGCTCGAGCCGGACGTGCTCACCCTGGACGTGGAGATGCCGCGCATGGACGGCATCACCTTCCTCGAGAACCTGATGCGGCTGCGGCCGATGCCGGTGGTGATGGTGTCCTCGCTCACCGAGCAGGGTGCGGAAGTGACATTGCGCGCACTCGAGCTTGGCGCGGTCGACTTCGTCACCAAGCCAGCGAGCGACCTGGCCGACCATCTGGCCGACTACGCCGAGGAGATCTGCGCCAAGGTCAAGATGGCCGCGCGCGCGCGGCCGCGGCCGCGCAGCGAGGTGCGACGGCTGGAAGTCGCTCCGCGCTACAGCGCCGACGCCGTGTTGCCGCGCGCGCAGGGCGCGGGCACCCGCGGCGGCAGCCCGATCATCGCCATCGGCGCCTCCACCGGCGGTACCGAGGCGATCCGCGTGATCCTCGAGGCGATGCCGCCGGACGCGCCGCCGATCGTCGTCACCCAGCATATTCCCGCCGCCTTCAGCGGGCCGTTCGCGCGGCGCATGGACGGCTGCTCGGCGATGCGCGTCACCGAGGCGGTCGATGGCCAGCCGATCCAGTCGGGACATGCCTACATCGCGCCCGGCGGGCAGCACCTGCTGGTGATGTGGGACGGCGCACGCTATGTCTGCCGGCTGCACGACGGCCCGCTCGTCAACCGGCACAAGCCCAGCGTGGACGTGCTGTTCCGCTCGGTGGCCGCCAGCGTCGGCAAGGTGGCGGTGGCCGCGCTGCTGACCGGCATGGGCGACGATGGCGCGCGCGGCCTGCTCGAACTGTCCCAGACCGGCGCCGCCACCCTGGTCCAGGACGAGGCGAGTTCGGTGGTCTGGGGCATGCCCGGCGCGGCCTGGAAACTCGGCGCGGCGCGCGAAATGCTGCCGCTGGACTGCATCCCCGCGCGCCTGCTCGAGCTGGCCCGCCAGGCTGCCGCCGGCGCGCCGCGCGCCGCCCTCCATTCGAACGGATGACACCATGAACGCGATCCCGGCTTTCCGTCACGCGCGCCCGTGGGGCGGCCTCCTGGCCAGCGCCGCGGCCTTGCTCGTCAGCCTGCTGTGGCATCCGGCCTGGCTCGCGCCGTGCCTGATCATCCTGCTGACCGCCGTATGGATCGTCGAGCTGCGTCGCGTGCCGCCGCCGGTCGCCGCGCCGGATCGTGATGCCCCCGACCACGCCGCCCCCGTGCGCGCGGCGATGGAGGACGTGCGCAGCGCGCTGGCCGATGAGCTCGGTCACGCCTCGCGCGAGCTGCACCAGGCGCTCGGCCTGCTACGCGATGCGGTGTCCGAACTCGGCGGCGGCTTCGACGGCCTGGCCCAGAAGACCGCCCTGCAGCAATCCCTGCTCAAGCAGATCATCGACGCCCAGCACGGCGAGGTCTCGGTACAGGATTTCACCGCGCGCACCGGCGACCTGCTCGAGCATTTCGTCGGCGTGGTGGTGCAGATGTCGCGCGAAAGCCTGCGCATCGTCTACCGCATCGACGGCATGGCCAAGGAGATGGACGCGGTGTTCGGGCTGCTCAAGAACGTCAACACCATCGCCGAGGAAACCAACCTGCTCGCGCTCAATGCCTCGATCGAGGCTGCCCGTGCCGGCGAGGCCGGGCGCGGCTTCGCGGTGGTGGCCGGCGAGATCCGCAACCTCGCCAGCCACTCCAACCAGTTCAACGAGCAAATCGGCACCCACGTCGAACGTGCCCGCGCGGCGATGGAGCAGTTGCGCGGCCTGGTCGGCACCATGGCCTCGCAGGATCTCAACGTCGCGCTCTCGGCCAAGGGCGGCATCGATGCCATGATCGCCCACGTCACCGAGTCCGACGCGCGCACCAGCCAGGTGGCCGACCAGGTGGTGGAGATCAACCGCGGCCTCACCGGCGACGTCTCCACCACCATCCGCTCGCTGCAGTTCGAGGACATCCTGAGCCAGTTGCTGCACCAGACCCAGACCCGGCTGGTCGAACTGCAGGAAATCGCGCTCGACTGCACCCGCGACATCGAGGAACTGGCCTGCGGACACATCGATCAGGACGCCCTCGAACAGCGCGCCCAGCGCGTGCGCAGCCGGCTCGCCCTGCAGCGCGAGAAGGCGCGGCTGCGCTCGCGCGGACCGGCACTGCAAAGCTCGATGGACGCCGGCGAAATCGAGTTGTTCTAAAAAAGCCCGAAGGAATGCCGATGAGCGGCCTGAGCGTCTACCACGACACCGAGAACGATTGCCTCACCCTGCAATTGGGCGAGCGCTTCGATTTCAGCGTGCACCGCGATTTCCACGACGCCTGTCTGGGCGACGTCAAGCCCGCGCGCAGCTACATCATCGACCTTGGCGAAGTGACCCACATGGACAGCTCCGCGCTCGGCATGCTGTTGCTCCTGCGCGAGCACGCCGGCGGCGACCGCGCGGAGATCCGCATCGTCAACGCCAACGACGAACTGCGCAACACGCTGCGGGTCGCCGGCTTCGACAAGGGTTTCGTGCTGAATTAGGGCGATGCGGAAAAGGCCGCCCGGGGCGTTTTTTCGGCCTTGCTGCGGGGCTCGTCGAATCAACCGCTCGCCGTCCAGGCGGCCTGTCGGGGCAGCCTGCCCCAGACAGGCCGCGCTGCATGAAGCGGCGTTTCCTTGCGTTTGGGCATGCGACTGCCAGTGCCACCGCCGGCCATGGCCGTAGCCCGATCTGAGCGCCCGCGGCTCCGGCTTCAAACCCCCATGCCGCGCACCCGCGCAGTGGTCGACCGGCGCGCCTGCAGGAAAGCTTCGGTCTCCACATAAGGTGTGTGGCGCCCTTGATCGGCGGCCGGCGGCACTCCCGGACGGTTCGCTTGCGCGGGCCGGTACACTTTGCCGATGTCCATGCCGCCTGCGGAGCGTCCGCGTCCATCCCGTCGCGTCGTGCACCTGCCGCTGTCGCCGCGGGAGGCGGCGCAGCGCGCGCTGGTCTATCGTCGCCGCCGGGCGGAGCGTCCACGCGAACGCGGCTTGCGGATCGCCGCTTGGCTGGGAGCGGTGCTGGTCCACCTGCTGGTGCTGCTCGGCGCCGTGCTCGGGCCTGCCTACGAACCGATCGAGCCGCCGGCGGACATGACTCAGTCGTTGCAGGTCAGGCTGTTGAGCGCGGCGCCCAAGCCGGCACCGCCCAAACCCCGGGCTGCCGCCGCGAACCCTCCGTCGCCTGCCGTGCACCGCGAGAAAAGCGCGTATGCCGGGCCGGCGGTGACGCGCGCGACGCCACAGCCATCCCGCCCCGGGCCTGTGCCGCGGCCGGAGAAAAAATCGGCCGCGCAGCCCCGTCGGGCGCCCGTGCAAGCGGCCGTGCCCCATGCGCCAAGGCAGGCGCCGCCACCGCGTCTGCAGCCGGTGCCGGTGATGGGTGCGCCGCCACGCTTCGCTCTGGATGCGCCGGTCGCGCCGCGTCCGGTGCCACCGAGTTACCAGCCGGAGCCCGCGCGCCGGCCGCAGGCCGAGGGCAACCAGCCGATGCCGCCGCCGCCCTCGCTGGCCATGCCCGCGCTGCCGGCCCAGGCGCCGCCCACACTCGAGGTGCCGCAGATCGCACTCGACAGCGCGCCCATGCCCGCGCCGACGCCGGGGACAGGGTCATCCACGCCGGAAGCCTCGTCGCCGGATGAACTGGCCGCGGTACCGTTGCCGGCGCCGCCGCAGCCGCGGACGGAGCTCGCGGTAGCGCCGGCCGCGCCCGAACCGCCGCGCGAGCGCGTGCAGACGGTCGCGGTGGCTCCTGACGTGGCCGAGACGTCGACCTCGACGAGCGTCGAGGCGCCGCGGGTGGAGGCTCCGGCACCCGCGTTGTCGGCGCCTGCCGTGCCAACGCCCAGCCCCGTACTGGCGCAAGCGCCGAGCACGTCGCCGGCCGCCGCCGCGAGCACGGCGCCGCCGGCCGCGCCTGCACCGGCCGGCAGCGCCAGCCCGGTGGCCGCCGCCAGCAGCCTTGCCGCGCCGGCCACGGCCGTTTCGGCGGCCGCACCCGAGCGCGGCACGGCGGAGGCCGGGGCTGCGCAGAATAGGGCCGCTGGCGCACCGGCCAGCACCGCGTCGAGTCCGCAGGGTGCGGGCGGCGAGACCGCGTCGCAGACGGCCGCCGCTGCCGGCGCGGGCAACGCATCCACCGCAGCGGGCAGTGAGCAGGGGCAGGTCGCCGGCCGGGACCGGCCCGGTGCCGCCGAAGGCACGGTGCAAGGGCAGCCGGGCAGTTATGTCCCGCTCAAGCCGCGCGGCAATCTCGAGATCATGCAGCACCGCGCGCCGGACATCGGCTACCGGCCGACCCGTTTCGAGCAGGATTGGACGCCGCAGGGTGAAAGCTCGCTCGACACCGCGCTGCGACGGGCGATCGACAAGACCACGGTCAAGCACACCTTCCACTTGCCGCGCGGCATCCGTGTGGAATGCAAGCTGCTGCCGCTGATGCCGGTCGCGCTGTTCGGCTGCGGCAATGCCGACCCGCCGCCGCGGCCGGTGGCCGACAAGGTCTACCAACGCATGCATCTGGCGCCCGCCAATCCGCTGCTGCCGCTGCGCGACTCGGGCGACGCCGCCCCGCCCGCCAGCAGCGCCCCGCCGGCGGCGCCGGTGCGGCTCGACAACAGCGCCGAATGCGCCGCCGCCCGCGTCGCCGGCGGCCCCCTGCCACCGGGCTGCGCACCCGCCGAACGCCCGCCGCCGTCCCCGGTCCCGGCCACCCACTCCTGGGTGCCGGCCAGCGACCAGTTCCATTGAGGTCCGCGGCTTGCGCCGTGAGCTCATCGACGGCGCGCAGCCCTTGGGGTCGAGCCATGAAGCACGCCAGGCGGCCGCGCCGCAGCGTCTGTCGGGCCGAGGACGTTTCGCGCACGGCTCGCCATGCCGCCCGTGGCTTAATCTGCGCGGCCTTGACGGATTCGCCGCCCCGCGTCGCCGCCTGATGGGCGCCCCACAGGCGCTGCCAACGCCCGCACAAGCCCAGCCAGGGCGCGCCGGCACCGCTACAGCAGCCGCAGGAACTCGCGCATCAGCGGCAACCGCCGCACCCGCACCGCGCTGACCCGGAACACTGCATTGGCCAGGGCCGGGGCGGCGGTGGGCATGGCCAGGAAGCTCGCGCCGCTCGGCGCGCGGTTTTCGCCGGGGACGACGATCACCTCCACCTCGCGCGGCAGCTGCGCCATGCCGGCCAGCGGGTAGTCGCGATAGGTGGTCTGCTGGATGCGGCCATCCTTGAAGGTGACGGCCAGGTTGAGCGCGGTGCCGAGCGCGTCCAGGGTGGCGCCGGCGACCTGACCTTCCAGACCGGTCGGATTGATCACCCGGCCGACGTCGACCGCGCACACCGCGCGCACGATGCGCAGGGTTTCCCCCTCCAGCGCCACCTCCAGCGCGTGGGCGACGTAGGCATCGCCGATCCGCCAGCACGCCAGCCCCAAGCCATTGACGCTGTGCAGCCAGTTCTGTTTCCAGCCGAGCCGCTCGGCCGCCTGCACCAGCACCGCGCGCAGGCGGCCGGTGTCGAGCACGCGGCCGTCGCCGAGCGGGATCTGGCGCGGCTCGCCGAGCAGGCGCAGGCGCGTGTCGAGCGGGTTTTCCTTGAGCTGGTGGGCGAGTTCGTCGATGAAGCTCTCCACCGCGAAGGCCTGCGACAGATGCGGCATGCCGCGCTGCATGCCGCGCGGCATGGCCGTCTGCAGGGCGTACCAGTCGCTGCGGTAGTGCGGCACCAGGCCGGCGGGAAGCTGGTCGGCGGACAGTTCCGAAGTCCACAGGCGATCCTCGGACACGCCACGCCCGGCGAGCGAGGAAGCACCGGCGGTGCGCTGCGACCAGGCGATCACGTTGCGCTTGCGGTCGAGCACGGCGGCGAGCTTGATCGCCGCGCCGGGGCGGTAGTAGTCGTGGCCCAGGTCGTCCGTGCGCGTCCACAGCAGCTTGAGTGGCTTGCCGGCGGTCTCGCGGGCCAGCAGCAGGGCCTCGGCCAGATAGTCGTGCTCGAGCCGCCGGCCGTAGCCGCCGCCCATGCGCGGGACCTGGATCTCGATCTGCTCGGGACGCAGCCCGGTCAGCCGCTGCACCACGGCGAACGCCTGCTGCGGCGCCTGGGTGGGCAGCAGCAGCGTGACACGGTCCTTTTCCAGCCGGACCAGGCAGTGCATCGGTTCGGGCGTGGCGTGGGCGAGCCAGGGCAGCACGTAAGTGGCCTCGAAGCGGCGCGCGGCCTTTTTGCTCGCGGCCTGCACGTCGCCGTCGTTGCGCACGGTGATGCCGGTGGCGGTCTTGTCCTCGAGCAGGGCGAGCGCGCGCTGTTCGAGTGCGGTGCTGTCCTCGCTGCCCGACGGGCCGGGCTTCCATACCGGCTTGAGCTTGTCGCGGCCTTGCAGCGCCGCCCAGGTGTCGGTGGCGATCACCGCCACCGCCGGCGCGAGCGGGGTTTCGCCGGGCGCCGCGTGCGGGTCGGGCTTGAGCGGCACCACCTTGACCACGCCCTTGACGGCGAGCGCGGGCGCGGCATCGAGCGCGGCGAGCTCGCCGTCGGGCCAGGGACAGCGCGCCAGCACGGCGACCAGCGTCTCCGGCCAGTAGGTGTCGCTGGCAAAGCGCAGCGTGCCGGTGACGATCGCGTGGGCGTCGGCATCGCCGGCCGGCCGGCCGATCAGGCCGTAGCGCTCCGGCGACTTGAGCGGCACCGGATGTTCCGGCGGATCGATGCGCGCCGCATCCGCCGCGAGCGCGCCATAGCCGAGCCGCCGGCCGTCGGGGGCGATCACCTGGCCGGCCTCGCTGCGCAGGCGGTCGGCGGCGATGCCGAAACGCCGCGCCGCGGCCTCGAGCAGCAGCCAGCGCGCCAGCGCCCCGGCCTGGCGCAGGTCGGCCCAGGCGGCGGGCACCGATTCCCCCATGCCGCCGAGCTGGTGGCCGTAGGGCCAGGTCAGGCGGCCGTCGCGATTTTCCGTCGCCAGGCCCAGCGGCAGCACGCCGACGCGCTGCCAGTCGGCATCGAGCTCGTCGGCGATGATGCGGGCGATCGCGGTGGCGCAGCCGGTGCCGGTTTCCGGCTCGCGCGCGCCGATCAGCACGTCGCCGCTGCCGTCGATGCGCACGAACAGGCCGAGGTCGCGGTAATCGTCGCCCAGCCGGTCCGGCGGCAGCGGCCAGGGCGGCGTCGCGGCGTCGGCCGGCGCGAACGCCACGCCGACCACCAGCGCGCCGGCGCTGCCGGCCAGCACCTTGAGGAAACGCCGGCGTGCGTGGTCGGTCATGCGTGTGCTCCGGCGACGCGCTTGATCGCCCGGCGCACCCGCGTGTGGCAGCCGCAGCGGCACAACACCGGCAGGCGGTCGATGTCCTCGTCGGTGGGATGCACATTGCGCGCCAGCAGCTCGACCGCGGCGATCAGCCAACCGCCGGTGCAGTAGCCGCAGCCGATCGCGTCCTCGTCGATGAAGGCCTGCTGCAGCGGATGCAGCGCGCCGGCTTCGCCGGTCAGCCCCTCGACCGTGCGCACGCGCTTGCCGGCCAGCGCCGACATCGGCAGCGACTGCGCCGACACCGCCTTGCCCTCGACCAGCACCAGGTCCACGCCGCTGCGATCGCCGCCGTACTTGGTGCCGGTCAGCCGCAGCACGTCGCGCAGGTACCACAGGAGCGGCATCGCCGGATCGCCGACGTGCACGAACGACTCGCCATTGACCTTGAGCGCAATCCCCTTGCGCGCCGGTTCCGGGACGATCGTTGCCGCCGGCTCGCCCGGCCTTGCCTGCGCTTGCGCCATCGGTGCATCTCCAAAAAAGCCGCTCGCCCCTATTGTGGCATCGCCCCGCGCGGCGGTCGTCCCCATCGCCTGAACGAAAGCCCGCGCCCGTCCTGCCCTGGGGCGCATGGGTGATGCGCCGTCGTTGCGCGGATCCCGGGGCTTGCCGCCGCCTTGCCGCGACGGCCGGCTTGCAGGAGCGGCACGACGAGGCGCCTCTCACCGCCGCAAGCCTGCGCGCTTGCGGTCATGCGCACGGCCGCCTCCCGGCGGTCGTTTTGCGGCAGCGCGGCAACGGCGGCGTACAATCGCCGGCTACCCGCCGCTCCCGCGCTGCTCCCCGCCATGACCCGCATCCAGCAAGACGATCTCATCCAGTCCGTCGCCGACGCGTTGCAGTACATCAGCTACTACCACCCGGTCGACTACATCAAGAACCTCGCCGCCGCCTACGAGCGCGAGGCCTCGCCCGCGGCCAGGGACGCGATGGCGCAGATCCTGGTCAACTCGCGCATGGCCGCCGAAGGCCACCGGCCGATCTGCCAGGACACCGGCATCGTCACCGTGTTCCTGAAGGTCGGCATGGACGTGCGCTGGGACGGCGCGACGATGGACGTGGAGGCGATGGTCAACGAAGGCGTGCGCCGCGCCTACCTCGACCCGGACAACCCGCTGCGCGCCAGCGTGCTCGCCGACCCGGCGGGCAAGCGCATCAATACGCGCGACAACACGCCGGCGGTGATCCACACGCGCCTGGTGCCGGGCGACACGGTGGAGGTGACGGTGGCGGCCAAGGGCGGCGGCTCGGAGGCCAAATCCAAGTTCGTCATGCTCAACCCGTCCGATTCCATCGTCGACTGGGTGCTGAAGACCGTGCCGACCATGGGCGCGGGCTGGTGCCCGCCGGGCATGCTCGGCATCGGCATCGGCGGCACCGCCGAGAAGGCCATGCTGCTGGCCAAGGAGGCGCTGATGGAGCCGATCGACATCCAGGCGCTGATCGCGCGCGGCCCGGCCAACCGCATCGAGGAACTGCGCATCGAACTCTATGAGAAGGTCAACGCGCTCGGCATCGGCGCGCAGGGTCTGGGCGGCCTCACCACCGTGCTCGACGTCAAGATCCTCGACTATCCGACCCACGCCGCCAACCTGCCGGTGGCGATGATTCCCAACTGCGCCGCCACGCGCCATGCGCACTTCGTGCTCGACGGCTCCGGCCCGGCGCGGCTCGAGCCGCCCTCGCTGGAGCACTGGCCGCGCATCACCTATGACGCGTCCAAGGGCCGCCGGGTGAATCTCGATGCCGTCACCCGCGAGGAAGTCGCGCGCTGGAAACCCGGCGAGGTGCTGCTGCTCAACGGCAAGCTGCTCACCGGTCGCGACGCCGCGCACAAGCGCATGGTCGACATGCTCGCGCGCGGGGAAAAACTCCCGGTCGATTTCAACGGCCGTTTCATCTACTACGTCGGCCCGGTCGATCCGGTGCGCGACGAGGTGGTCGGTCCGGCCGGGCCCACCACCGCCACGCGCATGGACAAGTTCACCCGCACCATGCTGGAAAAGACCGGCCTGCTCGGCATGATCGGCAAGGCCGAGCGTGGCCAGGCCGCCATCGATGCCATCCGCGACCACCAGGCCGTGTACCTGATGGCCGTGGGCGGCGCGGCGTATCTGGTGTCCAAGGCGATCCGCGCCGCGCGTGTCGTCGCCTTCGAGGACCTCGGCATGGAGGCGATCTACGAGTTCGAGGTCAGGGACATGCCGGTCACCGTCGCGGTGGACGTCAACGGCACCTCGGTGCACCAGACCGGCCCGCGCGAATGGCAGGCGAAGATCGGCAAGATTCCGGTGGTGGTCGCGTAGGGCTTCGTCCCCCGGGTCCTGCGCCTCGGGCGCCGTCGTCTGTCGCACGCGCGGCGCAGGGCATTACGCCTTGCGCCTTCCCCCTCGGAAACGGCCATCGCCCCGGTCCGGCTGGCTTGGATGTCTAGACGTCTGAACCCAAGCGGCGAAACCCGTTGCAATCGTCGTGGCGCGGCGCAACACTGGCAAGCTCATCCGCTGCTTTATCTGGCGCCACACCCGTGACCGACAACGCCCCCGCGCCGCTGCCTGCGGACGCCCCCTGGATCGTGATGAAGTTCGGCGGCACCTCCGTCGCCACCCTGCCGCGCTGGCAGAACATCCGCGAGCTCGTCGCCGGCCGCCACGCCGAAGGTGCGCGCGTGCTGGTGGTGGTGTCGGCGCTGAGCGGCATCACCGATGCGCTGAAGAAGCTCTGCGCCGAGGCGGATGCGGACAAACGCCAGGCGGCGGCCGGCGCGATCGCGCAACGCCACTATGAGCTGCTCGCGCACATGCAGTTGCCGCTGCCGGAATCACTCGCCGTGCGGCTGGCGGATCTTGAGCGGCTGGCCGCGGAAGGCCCGGGCGTGCTCGGCGAGCTGGCCTGGTCGGCGCTGGTGCAGGCGCATGGGGAACTCCTGTCCAGCACGCTGGGCGCGGCGTTCCTCACCGAGAGCGGCCTGCCCACGACCTGGGTGGATGCGCGCGAATGCCTGACCGCGGTGGCGCTGCCGAACCAGAACGAGCGCACCCGGCTGCTCTCGGCGATGGTCGAGGCGCGGCCGGACCCGGCGCTCGCCGCGCATCTGGCCGCGCAGGGCGAGGTGTTCATCACCCAGGGCTTCATCGCGCGCGAGGCGGAAGGCCGCACCGTGCTGCTCGGCCGCGGCGGCTCGGATACCTCGGCCTCGTATTTCGGCGCGCTGCTCAAGGCGCTGCGGGTGGAGATCTGGACCGACGTCGCCGGCATGTTCACCGCCAACCCACGCCAGGTGCCGGGCGCGCGGCTGCTGCGAAGGCTCGATTACGAGGAGGCGCAGGAAATCGCCTCGACCGGCGCCAAGGTGCTGCATCCGCGCTGCCTGTCGCCGCTGCGCGAGCCGCGCGTGCCGCTCTTGGTCAAGGACACCAACCGGCCCGAGCTCGCCGGCACCGTGATCGGCCCGCAGGTGCGCGAGCACGCGCCGAGCATCAAGGCGATCAGCGCGCGCAAGGGCATCACGCTGGTGTCGATGGAATCGATCGGCATGTGGCAGCAGGTCGGCTTCCTCGCCGACGTGTTCGCGCAGTTCAAGCGCCACGGGCTGTCGGTGGACCTGATCGGCTCGGCCGAGACCAACGTCACCGTCTCGCTCGATCCGACCGAGAACCTGCTCGACACCGACGCGGTGGCCGCGCTCGCCACCGACCTGGCCAAGGTGTGCAGGGTCAAGGTGATCGCGCCGTGCGCGGCGATCTCGCTGGTCGGGCGCGGCATGCGCTCGATGCTGCACACGCTCTCGGGCGTGCTCGCGGAGTTCGGCCAGCTGCGCGTGCATCTCATCTCGCAATCGTCGAACAATCTGAACCTCACGTTCGTGGTCGACGAGACCGTGGTCGACGAGCTGCTGCCGCGGCTGCATGAGCTGCTGATCGCCGCCGGCGCCATGCGCACCGACGACGGCGTGCTGTTCGGCCCGAGCTGGCAGAGTCTCTACGGCGAGGGCGAAACGCCGACCGCCGCGGACGCGTGGTGGCGCGCCCCGGCGGCGCGCGCGCGGCTGCTTGCGATCGCCACCGAACGCACGCCGCGCTACGTCTACCACCTGCCGACCGTGCGCGAACGCGCGCGTGCGCTCAAGGCGCTGCGCGTGGTCGATCGCTGGCATTACGCGGTGAAGGCGAACACGCATCCGGCCATCCTCGCCACGCTGGCGGCGGAAGGCTTCGCTTTCGAATGCGTCTCGCCCGGCGAGCTGGACGCGGTGCTCGCCAGCGTGCCGGGCGATGCCCCCCTGCTGTTCACGCCCAACTTCGCCGCGCGCTCTGACTTCGAGCGTGCGCTGGCCACCCGCGCCAGCATCACGCTGGATGCGCTCTATCCGCTGGAGCACTGGGGCGAGCTGTTTCGCGGCCGCGAGATCGTGCTGCGCCTGGATCTCGGCCGCGGCCTCGGCCATCACGAGAAGGTGCGCACTGGCGGCAGCGGCAGCAAGTTCGGCGTGCCGGTGGAGCAGCTCGACGCCTTCCTGCGCCTGGCCGACGCGCACGGCGTCACCGTGCGCGGCCTGCACGCGCATCTGGGCTCGGGCATCCTCGATGCCGCGCACTGGGGCGAGGTCTACGGCCAGCTTGCCGCGCTCGCCGAACGCATCGGCAGCGTCGCCTTCCTCAACATCGGCGGCGGGCTCGGCGTGCCCGCGCATCCGGGCGAGGCGCCGCTCGATCTCGCCGCGCTGGAGGCGGAGCTGCGCCGGGTCAAGACGGCCTATCCGCATTACGCGCTGTGGATGGAGCCCGGCCGTTACCTCGTCGCCGATGCCGGCGTGCTGCTCGCCCGCGTCACCCAGACCAAGGGCAAGGGCGCGCTGCGCTATCTCGGCGTGGATACCGGCATGAACAGCCTGATCCGCCCGGCGCTCTACGATGCCTGGCACGAGATCGTCAACCTGACCCGACTGGACGAGCCGGCCACCGGCCTGTTCCAGGTGGTCGGCCCGATCTGCGAGAGCGGCGACGTGCTCGGCAGCGACCGCCGCCTGCCGGAACCCGTCGAGGGCGACGTCATCCTGATCGCGCAGACCGGCGCCTACGGCAAGGTGATGTCCTCGCCGTACAACCTGCGCGGCGAGACCGAGGAAGTCGTGCTGGACGACTGACCTCGCGCCGTTCTCTTTGTCGTGAAGAGACGGCGGACGGTCATGGGCTACCGTCTGCCGTGTTTCTGGGACAATGACGGACTGTGGCGAATGCCGTGCGCATGCGCGGGGTTGATTCTGGCGGCTTCGGCAGGTGCGGCCCCTCGCCTCTGTCCTCGCCCCGGCGGGGATGGCCCAGGATTCGCGGGAGACTTGAGAGCGTGACGACGACCATCCAGCCGCGCCAGACGCGGGTATTCCGTTTTCTGCAGGCGCGATATGCCGACGGCGTGGCCGAGCTCGGCTACGCCTTCGACGACGGCGCGCCGATGATCGAGCGCGTGCGCTTTCCCGCCGCGCCGCCGCTGCCGCTCGCGCGCCGCGCGGCCTTCGACGCCGCGCTCAAACTGCTGCATCTCATCGCCGGCGTGAGCTACTACAAGGCCGGCGTTCCGCCGCTCATCGAGGTGGCCGATGGCCCGCTGGATGACGCCACCGCCGATTTGCTCGATGCGCTGTACCTGCAGGGTCTGGCCGAGTTCGCCTATCGCAACGGCCTGGACCTGCGCGAGCGCATCCGTTTTCCGCGCGGCGGCCGCACAGCGCCGCCGGCCACGACGCTGGACTTGCCCGAACGCACGCTGGTGCCGCTCGGCGGCGGCAAGGACTCGCTGGTGGTGGTCGAGGCGCTGAAGGCGATCGGCGAAGACGCCTGGGCCACCTGGGTCGGCAACGCGCCGCTGATCGCCGCCTGCGCCGAACGCACGGGCCTGCCGCGACTCAACATCGAGCGCGAACTTGCACCGGAACTCTTCGCGCTCAACCAGTGCGGCGCGTGGAACGGCCACGTGCCGGTGACCGCGGTGAACTCGGCGATCCTCGCGCTCGCCGCCATCCTCTACGGCTTCGACACCGTTGCCTTCGCCAACGAGCGCTCGGCCTCGGCCGCCACGCTGGAATACGCGGGCCAGGCGGTGAATCACCAGTGGAGCAAGGGCTACGCCTTCGAGTCGATGTTCGCCGACTGGCTGCACGGCCACGTCGCCGCCGATCTCGACTACGGCTCGCTGCTGCGTCCGTATGCCGAGCTTGCCGTCACCCGCGCCTTCGCGCGCCTGGGCACGAACTATTTCGACGTCTTCTCCAGCTGCAACCGCAACTTCCGCATCCTCGGGCCGCGGCCGGTCGATCGCTGGTGCGGGCAATGTCCGAAGTGCCACTTCGTGTTTCTCGCGCTCGCGCCGTTCCTGTCCAAGCCGCGGCTGCTCGCCATCTTCGGCCGCAACCTGCTCGACGACGAGAGCCAGGCCGCCGGCTTCGATGCGCTGATGGAATACCGCGAGCACAAGCCGTTCGAATGTGTGGGCGAGGCCGCGGAGGCGCGCGCGGCGATGCATGCGCTCAGCCAGCGCCCGGAATGGCGCGAGGACGCGCTGGTCGCGCGCTTCGTGCGCGAGATCGCCCCGCAGCTCGATCCGCTCACCCTCGCGCTGGAGCCCTGGCTGCTGCCTGCCGGCGAGCATCGCGTGCCGGCGCGCCTCGTGCCGGCGCTGAAAGTCATCGGCTGATGCGCATCGCCGAACTCGCCGGCCAGCGTGTGGCGGTATGGGGCTTCGGCCGCGAGGGCCGCGCCGCCATCCGCGCGCTGCAGTCGCGCCTGCCGCAGCTTCCGCTCGCGCTGTACTGCCGTGCCGACGAAGCGGACGCCGCGCGCGCATTCGCGCCGACGCTCGCCGTGCACGGCCACGAGCCGGACGCCGGCGAGCTCGCCGGCTTCGACGTGGTGGTGAAGTCGCCCGGCATCTCGCCCTACCAGCCGGCGGTACGCGCCGCGCAGGATCGCGGCACGCGCTTCACCTCCGGCACCACGCTGTGGTTCGCCGAGCGGCCCGACGCGCGCGTGGTCGCGGTCACCGGCACCAAGGGCAAGAGCACCACCACCGCGCTGATCGCGCACCTGGCGCGCAGCCTGGGCGTGCGCACCGCGCTCGCCGGCAACATCGGCGTGCCGCTGCTGGAGCTCATCGACGAACGCGCCGCGCTGTGGGCGATCGAACTGTCCAGCTTCCAGACCGGCGAGGCGGGGCCGCTGGAACTGGGCGTCATCACCCGGCTGGACGAGGAACACCTGGACTGGCACGGCTCGCGCGAGCGTTACGTCGCCGACAAGCTCAGGCTCGCCGACGCCGCGCGCACGCTGCTGCTCGACGGCACGCAGCATGAGCTTGTGGCGCGCACCGCCGTGCATCCGGATCGCCGGCTGTACGGCACCGCCGCCGGTTGGCACGTCGCGGACGGCGCGATCCGGCGTGGCGGCGAGGCCGTGTTCGCGCTCGCCGCGTTGCCGTTGCCCGGCCTGCACAACGCGATCAACGCCTGCGCCGCGCTCGCCGCGCTGGAGACGCTCGGCCTCGATGCACGCGCCGCCGCGCCGGCGTTGGCGGGCTTTCATGCGTTGCCGCACCGGCTGCAGAACCTCGGCACGCGCGACGGGCGCGAATGGATCAACGATTCGATCAGCACCACGCCGCCGGCGGCGCTGGCCGCCTTGGCGAGCCTGGCGTCGCGCGAGGTCACGCTGATCCTCGGCGGCCACGATCGCGGCCTGGACTGGCACGACTTCGTCGCCGCGGTGAAGCATCGGCCGCGGCTGCGCATCGTCGCGCAGGGTGCCAGCGGCCCGCGCATCGCCCGCGCACTGCGCGAGGGCGCGGCAGAACCGCCGCTGGTCGAAGTGGCCACGCTCGCCGAGGCGGTGCAGGCGGCGCGTGCCATCACACCATCGGGCGGCGTGGTGCTGCTCTCGCCCGGCGCGCCGAGTTTCGATCAGTTCCGCGACTACGCCGAACGCGGTCGCCGCTTCGCCGAGCTCGCCGGCTTCGACACGCCGCAGACCGCATCCATCGACGGACTCGGCGTGGCCTGAGCACGGCAGCGCCGTGTTGGTGTGGTACCGGTCGGCGAAGGGTTTCCTCGGCGAGCCGGTCGTGGCATTTTCCACAAGCTTTCGACGAGGAGCACCCAACCATGCCCATGCGCATTCATCGTCTCGGCACACGGCCGTCAGCCGTCGGACCGCGGCAGTACTTCACCGGCGCGGTGCGCATCGACCCGCTGTTCGATCCCCAGGCGCCCGGCCGCGTCTCCGCCGCCTGGGTCACCTTCGAGCCTGGCGCCCGCACGGCCTGGCACACGCATCCGCTGGGCCAGCATCTCATCGTCACCGCCGGTTGCGGCTGGACCCAGTGCTGGGGTGGCCCGAAGAAGTGCATCCGTGCCGGCGACGTCGTCTATTGCGATTGCGGCCAGAAGCACTGGCATGGCGCCACCGACACCGTGGCCATGAGCCATATCGCGGTGCAGGAGTGGCTGGACGGCAGTCCCGTGCAATGGCTCGAACAGGTCTCCGATGCGCAGTACTACGCGCCGCTCGAAGCCGACGACCGCTAGGCTTCAACGCTCGATGCGGTAATTGAGGCTGGCGCGGGTGTAGTCGCTCGCGCTCTGCGCCTCGAAGTGCCAGCGGCGGTTCAGGCGGTAGCGCAGGGTGACCACTTCGCCCGGTTCGAACAGGCCCACGCCGTAGCTCAAGTACAGCCGCGGCGAGAGGTATTTGCCGACGGTGAAGGCCGAGGTGCCGCCGAGCGCCTCGTTGTTGGCGACGCCGACTTCGTCCAGACCCAGCTGGGCGCCGACGCGCTTGGCGAGCAGGTTGCCGGCGGCCGAGCCCAGCGCCTGCGCGGCGGCGTTGACGTTGTTGCCTTCCTCGCCCTTGACCTGCGAGAGCGGTTTGCCGGTGACGAGGTAGGCCAGCGCGTCGGACTGCTCCATGGCCGGATCGGAGAACACGCTGAGCACAGGTCGCCGGGCGGTGCCCTGGATCAGCAGACCGACCTGCTGGCCCTCGTCGATGGTGGCGGCGGGGTTGAGCCGGCGCACGGCGCGCAGGTTCAGGCCCGGATCGTCCAGCGGCGTGCCGGCGAAGGCCAGCTGGCCCGCGTCGATGGTCAGCGTCTGGCCATAGGCCTTGTAGGTGCCCCGGACCGCGAGCTGGCCTTGGCCGACCGGCGGCTGGCCGGGCTGCTCGATGACGGTGAGGCTGCCCTGGAGATGGCCGTCCACGCCGTAGCCGGTGACGTGCACGCGCGGGCTCAGATCCACCGCCACCCGCACCGTGAACGGCAGCGCCGCGGCGTGCGCGGCCGGGGCGGGGCGGTCGATCACCACCACGTCGGGCGAGGGCTTGACCGCGCCCTGGCCGGGCAGACGGTCCATCGCCACCTCGGCGCTGTCCACCCGCACGCGGCCGTCGAGAACGATGCCGTCGGCGCCGCGGCGCAGCGCGAGCGCAGGGCTCGCCACCACCTTGGCCGCCGGCAGGTCGACCGCGGTGATGCGGGCGCCCTCGAGGCGCAGCGTGCCGGTGCCGCCATCGGCCAGCGGCAGGCTGCCGTCGATGACGAGCGTGCCTTCGCCCGAGCGTACCCGGCCGTCGATGGCCAGCCGCGCGGCGTCCTCGAAACGGCCCGCGAGCGTGCCCTGGTCCAGATGCAGGCCGAGCGCGGGGAGTTCGGCGGCGAAATCCTCGACGGCGAATTCGCCCGCGGGGCGCGGCGACTGCAGCGTGCCGCCCACCCGCAAGCGGCCGTGCAGGCGGCCGCGCGGTTCGGCGAGGGTGTCGGTGAACACCGTGAGCGCGGACAGCTCCGGCAGGCTGAAAGTGGCCTCGCCATCGAGTGTCCGCGCCGCGCCGGTGATGGCGAGCCGGCCGTCGATGCGGCCGTCGTGATCGAGCGTGCCGTGCAGCGCGAATTGTTGCCGGTCGGGCGCCAGGGTGGCGCCGAGCGCGAGCGTGTGCCAGGCGAGCAGCGCCTGATCGGGATGATCGAGGTGGCTCACCGTGCCCTGCGGCGAGGCCAGCGCGGCCTGGCCGCTCCAGGCACCAGCGAGGTTGCGGTGCAGGCGACCTTCGCCCTCGAGCTCGCCGGTCACGCGCACAGTGGCGTCGGCATAGCCGGTCGCGTCCAGCACGCTGGCGAGCGGCAGGCCATGCAGGCGGTAGCCGAGATCGACGTTGCCGGGCGCATCGCGGGCGGCCTGAACGCACAGTTGCGCGGTGCCGGCGCCGAGGCAGAGATCGCCGAGGCTGGCCGCGCCGTCGTTCCACACGAGCGTGGCCGGACGCTGCAGATGCCAGGCGGCGAGCCCCTGCGGCAGGACGTCCAGCGTGCCGAGCGTGCCCTGCCAGCGGCGCTCGCGCAGGACGCCGTTCAGGGCCAGGCGCAGCGCGAGCTGCTCGCCGCGCGCGTCGAGGCGCAGCCGGTGCGCGGTCGGGTCGCCATCACCGGCAAGCTCGATGCGCCGGAAGCGCAAGCCGCCCAGCGCCACGCCGTCGGCGGTGACGGTCAGACGGCCGGCCGGATGGGTGAGGTCGGTGACGTTCGCGCGCAGCTGCCAGTGCCGCACGGCGTTGCCGTCGAGCCTGAGGTTGTCGCCGTCCAGGCGGCCGTTCAGGGTCAGCCGCGGCCAATCGCCGGTCAGGCGCATGTCGCCGGCGAGGCGGCCGCCGGCCGCGGGCAGCCAGTCGGCCAGGCTGGCGATGGCCAGGGTGAGACGCGCGTCGTTGTGCGGCCCGGGCCGGGCGGTGAGGGTGATCCGGCTGGCGCCGGAGGCCAGCGCGAGTTGGCCGTCGAGCACGCGGTCCGGGGCAAGGTGTAGCCGGCCGTTGCCGCGCAGCACGCGGCCGCGCAGACGGCCTTCGAGCCGGGCGACGTCCACGCTCAGATCGGGACCGGCCGCGGGCAGGCTGCCCTGCGAACGCAGGTCGGCATCGAGCGCGCCATCCCAGCCGGCGAAGAGCAGTCCGGGGTCGAGCTTTTGCGCCTGCGCCTGGACCTGCCAGCCGGGCACGCTGCCGAAGGCGAGCCGGCCGTGCAGGTCCAGCCGGCCGCCCTGCGGCTGGCGCAGGGTGAGCGCGGTGATGTCCAGCCGATCTGCGCCGCCGCGCACGGCGAGGTCGAAATCGACCGGTCGGCCGGGCGGCCCGAGCGCGCCCTGGCCGCGGGCCTGAAAGTCGGCGGTCGAGCCTTCCACGGCCAGCGTGCCGGCGCTGGCGAGGGTTTGTCCGGCCAGCGCCGGCGGCACCACGACGTCGTGCCAGCGCAGCGTCAGGGCGCCGGCGAGCGGCGTGGCTGCGAGGTCGAGCCGCCCATTCGCCTCCAGCGTGCCCGCCAGCGCCGCGGCGTGCAGGGTGAGCGCGTCGAGATGCAGGGTGCGGCGATCGGGATCGAGATGCACGCGCAGCGGCGCCAGCGTGAGGCGCTGCCCGGCCAGCTCCAGCGAGCCTTCGAGGTTGGCGGCGGTGCCCGCGCCATGCCCCTTGAGATCGGCCGCGAGCGAGGCCGGGGCGCCGGTGCCGAGCCAGGGCCGCGGATCGAAGCGCGGCGCCTGGAGTGCGGCGGTCCAGGCCTGCGCGGCGTCCTGGGCAAGCTCCAGCTGGAAGGCGAGCGGGGTCGGCTGGCGCAGGGTGAGCGCGAGCCGGGCACGGGGCGGATCCGCGTGCACCTCCAGGGCGCCGGCGTAGTCGCTGCCCGCCGCGCGCCAGGCGAAATCGAGCGTGCCGTCGCCGCCGAGCCGTTCGCCCAGGGCGAGCCGGCCGTCGAGGTCCGCGTGGCCGTCCGGTGCGCGCAGCCGCAGGCGGTCGAGGGTCACGCCGCTTGCGGTCCAGGCGCCGGCGAGCTCCAGCCGGTCGGCGACGAACAGCGCCGCCGGACCGCGCAGGATGCGCAGCCCCGCCAGCCGCGCCGCGTCCAGGCGCATGGCCACGGGCGGCTGCAGCGAGAAGCCGCCCGTGGCGGTGCCGTCGGGCGCCGGCGGCGGCAGGGTCACCACGAGGCCGGCGGCATCGAGCTCGCGCAGATGGATCTGCCGGCGCAAGAGCGCCCAGAGATCGGGCCGGATCGTGGCCCGGTCGACACGCACGTCGAGCCCGCTGCCGTCCGCGTAGCGTGCGTTCGTGAGCACGAACGGGCCGAGCAGGCGGCCCTCGGTGTGCGCCACGGTGAAGGCGCCGCCGGTGAAACCCTGCACCCGCGCCACCACGAAGCGCAGCCCGCTCGCGGTGCCGAGCAGCCAGCCGCCGGCGAGCGCAAGCGCGAGTGCGAGGATGGCCAGCGTGACGGCCAGGCGCTTGGCCCGGGTCTTCATCGGCAGGCCTCCGGCAGGGTTTTCCCCGGCCGGCCGGGCAGGGCGGGCCGGGCCGGTCGCGGGCGTCGGTAAGGAAAGCGGCTCACAGATCCGGTCCTATCACGACGTGCAGCTGCACGCCATGCTGCTGGTCGCTGCGCACGGGGACGCCGACGTCGACCCGGACCAGGCCGACCGGCGAGCGCCAGCGCACACCGAGGCCGGCGCCGACCTGCGGGCGGTAGTCGCTGCCGTTGAAGGCATTGCCGGCGTCGACGAAGGCGGCCATGCCCCAGTCGCGGGTGAAGTAATGTTCGAGCTCGCTGCTGCCGACCAGCAGGCGCTCGCCGCCGATCACGCGGCCATAGCGGTTGCGCGGGCCGAGCGACTGGTAGTCGTAGCCGCGCACCGAACGGTCGCCGCCGGCGAAGAAACGCAGCTGCGGCGGCAGCGCGGAGAAATCCGAGGTCCAGATGACGCCGGCGTCGGCGCGCAGGATCAGCCGGTCGCGCCGGCCGAGCGCATGGATCCACTTGAGATCGGCAAGCAGCTGGCTGAAGCGTGCGTCGGCGAGCAGGCTGCCGGCGCTGCTGCGCGCGAGCAGATCCACCGACCAGCCGCGGCGCACGAAGCCCGGATCGTCCGCCTGCTTGCGCGAGAGTCCGCCTTCGGCATAGGCGATCGTGCTGCGTCCGTGTTCCAGTCCGAAGGTGTTGTCCGGCTCGCCGCCGCGCTTGCCGACGGTGAAGCTGCCGGCCAGCTCGTGCACGCCCAGGGTGCGGGTCCAGCCGTGCCACTGGCGGGTCTCGTTGGCGACCAGCTCCAGCGTGTGCGAATCGGAGGTGTCGGTGTCGGCCTTGCGGTACTTGGCGCCGAAGTTGTAGGCGCGCAGATCCGGCCCCGGCAGCGGAATGGAATACAGCGTCGCCAGCGTCTGCAGGCGCTGGGCGAGCACCAGTTCGTTGTCCAGCGTGTGGCCGCGGTCGTTCACCCAGCGCCGGCGCATGCCGGCCCGCAGGCCCGGGCCGGTGTCGGTGCCGACGAACGGGCCGCCGGTGTAGACCGTGCGCTTGGCTGGCACCAGGGTCACCTTGACGTCCACCTGGCCGCTGCGGCGGGCCTCCTCCAGTTGCGGCGAGACGTCCACCACCTTGAAGTAATCGGTGCCGGTGAGCGCCTGCTGCAGACGCAGCAGCGCGTCCTGCTGGAAATAGTCGCCGCGCTGGAAGGGCACCCAGCGCGCCAGCACCTCCGGCCGGATCGGTCCGCCCTCGAAATGCACCGTGCCGAAGCGGTAGCGCTTGCCGGCCTGCCAGGCCAGGTCCACCCGCGCGGCGTGTTCGGCCACGCGCACCTCCACCCGGTGGCGCACCAGTCTGGCGTCGATGAAGCCGTTGGCAATCAGCTCGCGGCCGAGCCCGTCGCGGGCCTTCTCATAGGCGGCGTGGTCGAGGACCTGGCCTTTCAGATGTTCGACCGCCCGCGCCGCCTGGCGGATCGCCGGCACCGCGCGGGCTTGCGCATCGAGCGCGAGCGCCACCTGGGTGACCCGGACCGGCGGCCCCGGCTGCACATGCAGCCGCACGCGCCAATCCTTGCCCAGGGGCTCGAGCTCGCCCTCCACCGTGGCCTCGTAGTAGCCGAAAGGCTCGAGCGCGGCCCTGGCCTGGTCCGGCGCGCGGGCATACAGGCGCCGCACCTGCGCCGCGCTGACGTCGCGCTGGCCGTACTGGGCAAGTTCCACGCCCGCGCGCACCGCCGCCTGCAGGCGCTCGTCCACGCCGTCGACCACCAGCTGCACGCCGGCCTGTACCAGCGCCGGCCACGCGATCAGGATCGGCAACAGGAGGCGCCGTAAGAAAACGGCCGGGCGGCGCATGCGTTGGGTCCATCCTCGACGCGGGAAAGAAAGGCCCGCACCGGCCGAGCTTAGCCAAAGGCCGTGTGCGGATGCGTCAAGGCCGGCTCAGCCGGTCTCGTCGCCGGAGCGGAAGGCGATCCAGGCGCCGGCCATCGCCGAAAGGTAGGGAATGGACTGCGCGGCCAGGATCACCATCCACAGCGTGCCCTCGACGTAGCGCGTGCCGTAGTGCAGCGCCATGCCGAGGACGCACAGCGCGAGCGCGACCGCCATCAGCACTTCCTCGCGCACCGG
Organism: Aerosticca soli; assembly: GCF_003967035.1. GTDB lineage: Bacteria > Pseudomonadota > Gammaproteobacteria > Xanthomonadales > Rhodanobacteraceae > Aerosticca > Aerosticca soli. Next base: position 841,708 of record NZ_AP018560.1, read on the forward strand.
GGCGAAGGCGGCGAAGCTCGATTCGCCCAGGCGCCTGCTTTTGGCGGTGACGACGAAGGCGGTCTTCTTGCGGGTGAGGCCGTGCAGGATGCCGCGCGCGATGGCGTGCGACAGGCCCATGCTGGCCAGCGAGGCCATCAGCGTGTCGTACCAGCCGCATGGCACGCGGGCGCGGTAGAGCACGATGCCGAAGATCGCCTTGGCGAAGAAGAAGCCGATCACCGGGATCAGGAACAGCTGCATCGGCAGGCTGAAGTATTGCGGGGCGGCCACCATGCCGGCGGTCCAGTAGATCGCCATCAGGGTAAAGATCAGGTGCAGCGCGTCGGCGAACCAGCTGAACCAGCCGGTGAGGAAGTGGAAGCGCTGCCCGGCGGTGAGCGGGCCGGGCCGGGTCAGCCACTCCCAGCGCCCCTTGAGGATCTGCATGGCGCCGAACGCCCAGCGGTAGCGCTGGCTCTTGTAGGCCTTGAAGTCGGCCGGGGTGAGCCCCTTGCCCATCAGCTCGTCGACGTAGACCAGCTCGTAGCCGGCGTGCATCAGGCGCAGGCCGAGCTCGGCATCCTCGCAGATGGTCCACTCCGACCAGCCGCCGGTGCCTTCCAGCGCGCTGCGCCGGACCATGGTCATGGTGCCGTGCTGGATGATCGCGTTGCGCTCGTTGCGGTGGTGCATGCCGATGCGGAAGAAGCCGTCGTATTCCCACGCGGTCATGCGGCGGAAGCGGTTGTGCTCGAAATCGCGGTGCGCCTGCGGGCACTGCACCACCGCGATCTTCGGCTCGTGGAAGTAGCCGGTCAGACGCGACAGCCAGTCCGGCCGCACCACGTAGTCGGCGTCGATCACCGCGATGACCTCGGCGCGCGGGTCGGTTTCCTTGAGCGCGAAATTGAGCGCGCCGGCCTTGAAGCCCGGCCACGGATCGAGATGGAAGAAGCGGAAGCGCACGCCGAGCTTTTCGCAGTAGTCGCGCACCGGCTGCCACACCTCGGGGTTCTTGGTGTTGTTGTCGATCACCAGCACCTCGTAGTGCTGGTAGTCGAGCGCGGCGAGCGAATCCAGGGTGACGATCACCATCTCCGGCGGCTCGTTGTGGCAGGGCAGGTGGATGGAAACGAACGGCTGCCGGCCCGGCGGCTCGGGCGGCAGCAGGCCGGCGTGGCGCAGCCAGCCGCGGTTCCACAACACCTCGGTGAACTCGAAGCCGTTGATGAGCAGGATGGCGAGAATGGCGAGCTGGGCCGGGAACAGCAGCACCAGCATGGCCCAGTCGATCCAGCTCAGATAGAAGTTGAACGGCAGCGTGGCCGACCACACGATGAGCCCGGCGGCGAGCTGGATCAGCAGGCAGAAGAACAGCCGCCCCATCGTCTTGTAGCGGTTGAAACGGCGCGCGAACCACACCATCGGCAGCAGCGCGAGCAGGCTCGCGGCGAGCGCCTTCCAGGGCCAGGCGGTGTCCTCGGTCACCGGCCCGGTGAAGGGGAACTTCGGCTGCCGGCTGGCGTCGAACACGCCCCAGTACGCGCCGGTGCGGCCTTCGCCCAAGTTTTCCTTCCACGGCTGGTCGAAGGCTTCCAGGATGTAGTAGTCGATGCCCTCGCGCTTGGCCGCGTTCAGCCAGTCGCGGATGAAGATCGCCTCGTCGGAGACCGAGGGCGTGGCGTACTCGTGGCGGTCGCCGTTGGACGGCCAGCCGATCTCGCCCACCACCACGTGCTTGTCCGGATACAGGTGGCGGATGTTCTCGTAGGCGCCGAGCGCGGCGGCGACCGCGTCCTTGCGCGGCACGCCGTTCCAGAACGGGAACAGGTGGATGGTGATGAAATCCACGTGCTGGGCCAGCTCGGGATACTTGATCCATACGTAGTCCGGCTCGGCCACCGACACCGGTTGGCGGATCGCCGCGCGTGCGCGGTCGAGATAGGCCTCGACCTGGGTCACGTCCAGGTCGCCGCGGAACAGCACCTCGTTGCCGACGATCACCCGCTCGATGGTGTCCGGGTAGCGGCGGGCGAGCGCGATCAGCGCGTCGAGTTCCTTTTCGTTGTTGGCCAGCCGGGTGTCGATCTGCGCGCCGGCGGTGACCTTGATGCCATGCCGCTGCGCCAGTCGGTAGACCTGCGGGTTCTCCAGCGTCGAATAGGTGCGGATGCGGTCGGTATAGCGGCGCAGCAGGGTGAGATCGGCGTCGATCTCCGCCTCGCTCGGGAACTCGCCCTTGAGCGGGTTCTGGTAGCGCTGGAAGGCCGAAAGCGAGAAACCGTTGATCGGCCCGTGCCAGTCGTCCGGACCGTGCGGCAGGTTGCTCCACCACCACAGCGCCAGGTTGAGCGCGGCCACGACGAGCGCGAGCACGATGGCGGTGAGCAGCGGGTGTCGGCTGTCGTGGGTGGCTGGTGTGGCGGTCAAGTCGGTCCCCGTGGCAGCCTCCTGAGGGCGAGGCAATGGAACCGTGCGAGCTTACCGAGGCGGCCCCGGGCGCTCAATAAAGTTCGGCTGGCGCCGGTCAGCACGAAGTCAGGCCATTGTCCAAAGCGGCCCGCAAGCTAGCGCCGCGTAGGCTGCGGTTTTTGTCACACTGCCGCTCGGCCTTTAAGGCACACCTCAAAACCCATGCGAACCGACGATCGATCCCCTGTCGCGCGGCACGCCTTCGGCGGCCTGATGCTGCTGGCCCTGGTGGTGCTGGGCGCCGGTATCGGCCTGCGCGATCCCTGGCCGCCGGACGAGCCGCGCTTTGCGCTGGTCGCCCGGCAGATGCTCGAGAGAGGGCAGTGGCTGTTTCCCCATCGCGGCCACGAGCTGTATGCCGACAAGCCGCCGCTCTTGATGTGGTGCGAGGCGCTGATGTTCGCGCTGACGCACGGCTGGCGCGGCGCTTTCTTGCTGCCCTCGCTGCTGGCCGGGCTGGGTACCCTCATCGTGCTGTACCGCACCGCGCGGCGGCTGTGGGATGCGCGCATCGGCCTGTATGCCGCCGCGCTGCTGCTGGCGACCTTCCAGTTCGTCGAAGTGGTGCGCCACGCGCAGATCGATCCGCTGCTGCTGTTCTGCATCACCGCCGGCAACGCCGGCATCCTCGTGCACTGCCTGCGTGGGCCGGACTGGCGCGCGTTCTGGCTCGGCTGCTTCGCCGCGGGACTGGGCGTGGTCGCCAAGGGCGTGGGTGTGCTCGCCTTGCTGATGCTGCTGCCCTACCTGTGGGCGCGCCGGCGCGGCTGGCCGGTGACCTTCGCGCAGCGTCGGCGCGCGGCCGAAGACCACGGGCCCGCCGGCCCGCAGGCGGACCGGGTCGCGTCCCCCGGCGACGGCTGGCGCTGGGCGGCGGGGGCGCTGGCCTTTCTGCTGCCGATCCTGGCCTGGCTGGCGCCGATGCTGATCGCCGCGCTCGGCAGCGGCGATGCCGAGCGGCTGGCCTATGTGCACGACCTCTTGTTCCACCAGACCGCCGAGCGCTATGCCGACTCCTGGCAGCACCGCGAGCCGGCGTGGTTCTTCCTGCGCGTGATGATCGTCGACTGGCTGCCGGTGTCACTGCTGATCCCGCTGCTGGTGCCGCGCTGGCGCGAGGACCTGCGCCGGCACGAGGCGCGCGTGCTGCTGCCGCTCGCCTGGTGGATGCTGGCGCTGGTCTTTTTCAGCCTGACGCCGGGCAAGCGCGAGCTCTACATCCTGCCGGCGGTGCCGATGGTGGCGCTGGCGATCGCGCCGCACCTGGATGCACTGCTCGCCCGGCGCTGGCTGCAGCGCACCGCCTTCGTGCTCGCCGTGCTCGCCGGCACCGCGGCGGTGGTTGCCGGTGCCTGGGCGTGGCTCAAGCATCCGCATGCGGCGCAGCGGATCGCCGCCGGCTACGAGCTCACCGATGGCGGCCGCGCGCTGTGGTGGAGCGTGATCGCCGCCGGCGTGCCGTTCCTCGTCGCCGCCGCCTGGCTGCGGCCGCGCCGCGGCGTGATCGCGCTGGTGGCCGGCATGGCCGCGGCATGGGTGATCTGGCCGCTCGCCACCTATCCGCTGCTCGGTGCCAGCCAGTCCGGCCGCGCGATCATGGCGCGGGCCGAGCAGCGGGTCGGGCCGGACGGCGAGATCGGCCTGGTGCTCTGGCGCGAGGAACTGCTGCTGCAGGCGCGCCGTCCGGTCGCCGAGTTCGGCTTCTCGCGGCGTGCCGAGGACCAGCTGCGCGATGCGCTCGCCTGGCAGGCGCAGGCCCCGGCGCGGCGCTGGATCCTGATCGACAGCGACGCCATGGGCCGCTGCGTCGATCCGGCGCGCGCGGTCTCGCTCGGCGTGGCCAACCGCAACGCGTGGTGGCTGTTCGATGCCGCGGCGGTGCGCGAGGCCTGCCGCCCCGCCGCGGCCGGTCGCTGAGCGCGTGCCGCCCGGGGCGCTCAGCCGCGCGGCGTGGCGCGGGTGCGCTCGACCATGCGGCGGAACTTGAGCCGGGTGCGGTACGCGTTGTGGCGGCGGCTCATCGAACAGTGCGGAATCAGGTTCTTCTCGCCGAAGCCGTCGATCATCACCAGCCGCGGGCCGCCGCGCGAGTCGCTGCCGTAGACCACGTTCCAGGCGTGCAGGTCGCCGGCGATGACGTCGTGTTCCAGCAGGCTGGCGAGGAAGGCCTCCAGTGCGGCCTCGACTTCCGCGGTGAAGCCGTCACGGCGTACCCAGGCATCCAGGGTCGGGGCGAGGCCGCCGTCGGCGCCGCGCACCTTCTCCACCACCAGACCGAGGCCGAGATCGGTGTCCTCCAGCCCGGCCACGCGCGAAAGCGGGCTCGGGCTGGCCGGCGCGCGGTGGCGCGAGACGACGTATTCCTTGAACTCGCGCACGAAGGTGCCATAGGGACCGGTGCGCTGCCGGCGCCGGTACCAGGGCGCATGGCGCCAACGCTCGTTCACGACGTCCTCCCGCAGCACTTTGACCAAGAGATCGGGATCGTGCGGATGCGCGTAGATGAGGCGCAGATGGCCGCTGGCAAGCGGCGGGCGGTCTCGAAGGGCGAGCATGCGTCCTCGCGGGCTGGCAAAATCGGCATTGTGCGCGATCCCTCGTCGGCCTGCCGTCGCGGCGCCGCGATCCGCGCCATCCTGCCTCGCCCCGCCGCACGGGCGAGCGCCTTCCACCCGTGCCTGCGCTCGCCGCCGGCCGTCTTGCGGAGAGTATCCACATGCGTCGTTTGAGCTGGCGTTTTTTCATCGCCGCGCTGCTGTTCCTCAGCCTGAGCCGGCTCGGCCTGGCGTTGTGGCAGTGGCCGCGCGTGCGCGATGCGGGTGGTCTCGCGCCCATCCTCCTCGGCGGCCTGCGCATCGACCTCAGCCTGCTGGCGATGATCCTGACCCTGCCGGCGCTGCTGTCGCCGTGGCTCGGCCATCGCCCGCTGGCAGCCAGGCTCACCGCCTGGTGGTATCGCCTGTGGTGGCTGCTGCTGGTGCTGCTGGAGGTGTCCACGCCGCAATTCATCATCGAGTACGACACCCGTCCGAACCGGCTGTATTTCGAATACTTGAGCCACCCGCGCGAAGTGACGGCGATGCTCTGGCACGGCTACAAGGGCGTGCTGTTCGCCGGCGTGGCGGTGCTGGCCGTGCTCGGCTGGCTGGGGTTTCGCCTGCTGCCGACGCGCCTGCGTGACCGGCCCATGCGGATGGCGCTGCGCGTACCGGTGACCGCGGTGCTGTTTGCCGTGTTGTTCCTCGCCGCGCGCGGCACGCTGGAGCATCGCCCGCTCAACGCCGCGCAGGTGGCCTTCAGCAGCGACGGCATGGTCAATGCGCTGCCGCTCAACTCGCTCTACAGCGTGGCCAACGCCGCCCTCGCGATGAGCAGCGAGCGCTCGGCCGCGGCGGTCTACGGCAAGCTGCCGGAAGCAGAGATGCATGCCATCGTGCGGCGCAGCGCGCACCTGGACGGGCCGATGCTCGACCCGCGCTATCCCAGCCTGCACTATCAGCAGGCCAGCGCCAGGCCGCCGCGCCCGTACAACCTGGTCATCATCGTCGAGGAGAGCCTGGGCGCGCAGTTCGTCGGCAGCCTGGGCGGACGCGACCTCACGCCCAACATCGACGCGCTCGGCAAGCAGGGCTGGCTGCTCGCGCGCACCTATGCCACCGGCACGCGCTCGGTGCGCGGGCTGGAGGCGCTGACCACCGGCTTCCTGCCGACCCCGGCCGAGGCGGTGCTCAAGCTGCCGCGCAGCCAGCACGGCTTCTTCACCATCGCCGGCCTGCTCGGCGAGTTCGGCTACCACTCGCGCTTCGTCTACGGCGGCGAGGCGCACTTCGACAACATGAAGGGCTTCTTCCTCGGCAACGGCTTCGACGAGGTGATCGACCAGGCCAAGTTCGCCATCAAACCCGGCTTCGTCGGCTCCTGGGGCGCCAGCGACGAGGACATGTTCAACGAGCTGCACCACCGCCTGCTGGAGGACGAAAAGACCGGCAAACCGGCCTTCACCCTGGCCTTCAGCGTGTCCAACCACACGCCATGGGAGTATCCCAAGGGCCGCATCCAGCCGCAGGGCGACCCGGCCAGCGTGGACAACACCGTGCGCTACGCGGACTGGTCGATCGGGCAGTTCTTCGCCAAGGCCAGGCAATCGCCCTATTGGGACCACACCGTGTTCCTGCTGGTCGCCGACCACGACGCGCGCGTGTTCGGCGCCAGCCTGGTGCCGGTGCGGCATTTCCACATTCCCGCGCTGATCCTCGGCGCCGGCGTACCCGTGCAGCGCGACGAGCACATCGTCAGCCAGATCGATCTCGCCCCCACGCTGCTGTCGCTGATCGGCGTGAGCAGCGTGCACCCGATGCTGGGCGCCGACCTCACCCGCTTCTATCCGGACCGGGCGATCATGCAGTACGGTGACACCTACGGGTACTTGAAGGGCGATGACCTGCTGGTGCTGGAACCGCACAAGCCGGCCGCGCAGTTCCGTTACGAGGCGGCGGACGAACGACTGACGCCCGCGGCGGTCGATCCGGCACTGGCCAAGGAAGCACTGGCGCACGCGCTGTGGCCGAGCTGGGCCTATCTCAACGAACGCTACCCGCTGCCGCCGCCGGCGTTGCAGCAGCATCCGCCACGCTGATCAGCCTCCAGCGCCGGCGTTCCCCGCGGTCGTGGTGGCCAGCCATTGCGCGTGGCCGCATACGTTCAGACCCACGCTGTCGCTGGCATGGAGCAGGGCGCGTTCGTTGCGTTCGGGCGTGGTGGCGGCCACCGCATCGTCAAGCATGGCGACCCTGAAGCCGCGGATGTGGGCATCGATCGCCGTGCCGAGCACGCAAGCGTCCGTGGCCGCGCCGGCGATCGCCAGGTCCCGCACCTTGAGGAAGGCCAAAAGCGGCGTGAGCTGGGTGTGGAAGAACGCCGAGTGGCGCGACTTGAGCAGGACCACGTCGCCTTCCTGCGGCGCGAGCAGCTCGGCAAGCCTCGCCGATGCAGTGGGACCCTCGCGGACGGTGTAGGCGAGTACGTCCTTCCAGGTGCCCTGCCATTGCTGAAAATTGTCGTTGCAGTAGATCACCGCAATGCCGCGACTTCGGCAGGCCGCAGCCGCAGCGGCCATGGCCGGGGCCGCCTGCTGCTGGGCCTGCGCCAAGCGGTCGCCGTCGACGAAACGGAAATGGCTGAAAACGTCGATCAGCAGCAGCGCGCTGCTCGACGGCCGGGCGGGATCTTCGAGCATGTCCATGCGGTGGCGTCGGGTTCAGGGATTCACTCGTAGGCCCGCTTGAGGTCGCGCATTTCCTCGTGACCGCGCTTGACCGAGGCATAGGCGTTCTCGATGGCGGCACGCACCGGCGCTGCAAGCTCCGTCTGGGCCAGGGCTTCCTCGAATTTGCATTTGATGTGGTCTTCGCCGCGCTCGACCTCCTGCACCACGGCCTTGTCGCCCTTGCTCATGTGCGCGCGCAATTCCATGAACATGCGATGGGCGGAGGCGAGCACGGTGCCGTTGTCGGCCGGTCTGCCGCCCAGCTCGCGCGCCACGGCACGCAATGCGTCCACCACCCGGGCGCGCTCGCCGGCCCAGCGCCGGAAAAGATCGGCGATCATCGGGTTCTTGGCCTGCTCGGCCGCTTCGCCGTAGCCCTGGCTGCTGTCGAGGACCGCTTCGATCAGGCTGTTGAGAATGGCGAGGTCGTGGCTGGCTTGCATGGCAGGACTCCTGGGACGGACGTAACCGGCGTCCGTGCACGATACGCAGCCGCCGTGGCGGCGATGCGTGGGGTGCGTGAATGCGCTCTCGATGAATGCGGGCGACAAAAAAGGCGGCACCCATCGCGGGGTGCCGCCTTTTGGGGCTTGCAACGCCCGTTGCGCGGGTTTTATTTCAGCAGCGCGCGCAGCATCCAGGCGGTCTTTTCGTGCGCCTTCAGGCGGCCGGTGAGCATGTCCACGGTGCCCTCGTCGTCGCCTTCCTCGGCGACCTTGATCGCATCGCGCGCGGTCTGCGCGGCGATCTCGTGGCCTTCCACCAGCTGGTTCACCATGTCCTTCCAGTCGGGGACGCCCGGTTCCTCCTGGATCGAGGTGAGCTTGGCGAACTGGCTGTAGGAGCCGGGCGCGAACACGTCCAGCGTGCGGATGCGCTCGGCGATCTCGTCGGCGGCCAGCCACAGCTCGTTGTACTGGGTCTCGAACATCGTGTGCAGGCTGTTGAAGTGCGGCCCGGTGACGTTCCAGTGGAAGCTGTGGGTCTTGAGATACAGCGAGTAGGTGTCGGCCAGCAGTTTGGACAGCTGCTTGGCGATGGCTTCGCGGTCTTTCTTGGCAATGCCGATGTTGCCCATGGTGTGCAAACTCCTCTGCTTGATATGGCCGTCAGCTTAGCCGGCGGCCGATCGGGGTTGAAATAGCGCTTTTCGATGCTATCGATGTGCTCCGGCTATTTTGTTGTGCATCCATGACCGATTCCGTTCCGTCCGCCGTTTCTGCGGACGCCCTCGACCGATTGCAAGTGGCGCTGGCTGAGGTCTGCAGCCGCGACGTCGGCCGTCTGCGCGGGCGCTGGCGGGCGCTGCGCCGCCAACCGGATGCGGCGAAGATGGCGGCGCTGGCCCGCGACATCGAGGTCTCCGCGGCCAAACGCCGCGCGCGCGCCGCGGCCAAGCCGGCGATCCGGCTGGACGAGTCGCTGCCGATCAGCGCGCGCGCCGAAGAAATCGTCGAGCTGATCCGCCGGCATCCGGTGGTGGTGATCGCCGGCGAGACCGGTTCGGGCAAGACCACGCAGCTGCCCAAGCTGTGCCTGGCCGCCGGCCGTGGCGAGGCCGGCATGATCGGCTGCACCCAGCCGCGCCGGCTTGCCGCGCGTTCGGTGGCGCGGCGCGTGGCCGAGGAACTGGGCACCGCGCTCGGCGACCAGGTCGGCTTCCAGGTGCGCTTCAGCGATCAGGTATCCGAGCGCACGCTGGTCAAGTTCATGACCGACGGCATCCTGCTCGCCGAGACGCAGAGCGATCCGTGGCTGAGCGCCTACGACACGCTGATCATCGACGAGGCACACGAGCGCAGCCTCAACATCGACTTCCTGCTGGGTTACTTGAAGCGACTCGTCGGGCGGCGGCCGGAGCTCAAGCTCATCGTCACCTCGGCGACCATCGACACCGAGCGCTTCGCCGCGCACTTCGACGGTGCGCCGGTGGTGGCGGTGGAGGGGCGCGCGTATCCGGTGGAGGTGCGCTGGCGGCCGCTGGATGCGCTGGGCGAGGCCGCGCGCGGCATCAGCCAGGGCGGCGCCGAGCACATCGCCCACGTGCTCGACGAGATCACCCGCGAGGACCCGCACGGCGACGTGCTGGTGTTCCTGCCCGGCGAGCGCGAGATCCGCGACGCGCATCTGCTGCTCTCGCGCCGGTCGTACCGCGAGACCGAGATCCTCGCGCTCTACGCGCGGCTGTCCGCCGCCGACCAGGACCGCGTGTTCCGCCCGGGACCGAAGCGGCGCGTGGTGCTGGCCACCAACGTCGCCGAAACCTCGCTCACGGTGCCGCGCATCCGCTACGTGATCGACACCGGACTCGCGCGGGTCAAGCGCTACAGCCAGCGCAGCCAGCTCGAACGGCTGTACGTCGAGCCGGTTTCGCAGGCCGCCGCCGAACAGCGCAAGGGCCGCTGCGGACGCGTCGGGCCGGGCGTGTGCTACCGCCTGTACGACGAGGCGGATTTTTCCGCGCGGCCGCGCTTCACCGACCCGGAGCTGCTGCGCTCCTCGCTCGCCAACGTGATCCTGCGCATGCTGGCGCTGAAGCTCGGCGAGGTGGAGGACTTCCCCTTCCTCGACGCGCCGGACCGGCGCGTGGTCGCCGACGGCTATCGTCGGCTGGCCGAGATCGGCGCGATCGACGAGGCCCGCGCGCTCACGCCGATCGGTCGCACGCTGGCGCGGCTGCCGATCGACGTGCAGCTCGCGCGCATGCTGGTGGAGGCGCAGCGGCTCGGCGTGCTGCGTGAGCTGCTCGCCATCGTCGCCTTTCTCGGCATCCAGGATCCGCGCGAGCGTCCGGCGGATGCGCGCCAGCAGGCCGACGCGGCGCACGCCACCTTCGCCGATCCGCGCTCGGACCTGCTCGGCGTGCTCGCGCTGTGGCGCGCCTACGACACGGCGCACGAGGAACTGACGCAGTCCAAACTGCGCGACTGGTGTGCGCGGCATTTCCTGTCTTTCCTGCGCATGCGCGAATGGCGCGAGCTGCATCGACAGCTGCTGCTGACGGTGCAGGAGCTCGGTTGGAAGACCGACGCCGCGCAGAAAGGCCAGGCCGAGGTTTCCGCAGCAGCGCCCCGGCAAGAACGGCATGCGGGACGCGGTGCGCGTGACCGCGACAAGGGTGATCGCAATCTGCCGGCGCGTGCCGGCCCATCCCTCGCGCGGGGCGAGCGCACGGCGCATGGCGGCGATCAGGAAGCCGCCGCGGCCCGTCTCTACGAAGCCATCCACCGCAGCCTGCTCGCCGGCCTGCCCACGCAGGTCGGCCACAAGGACGAGAAGGGTTTCTATCGCGGCACCCGCGAGCGGCGTTTCCAGATCTTCCCCGGTTCCGCGCTGGCCAAGGCCGCGCCGCCGTGGCTGTTCGCCGCGCAGATCCTCGACGTCGGCGGCAGGGTGTGGGGGCTCACCTGCGCGCGCGTCGAGCCGGCGTGGATCGAACAGCAGGCCGCGCATCTCGTGCGCACGAGCTGGCGCGATCCGCACTGGTCGCGCAAGCGCGGCGCGGTGATCGCCTACGAGCAGGTCAGCCTGTTCGGTCTGGTGCTGGTCGAACGCCGGCCGGTGGTGTTCCAGCGGCAGGATCCCAAGCTCGCCCACGCCATCTTCCTGCGCGAGGCGCTGGCGCGCGGCGACATCGACGCCAGGCTCGACTTCCTGGCCGCCAACCGCCGCGTGCTGGAAGAGGCGCACGGCATCGAGGCCAAACAACGCCGCGCGGGACTGGTGCGCGACGAGGATCGGCTCGCCGCGTTCTTCGCCGGCAAGCTGCCCGAGGACATCGCCTCCACCCGCGCCCTGGAAGCCTGGTACCGCCGCGCAAGTCCCGCCGAGCAGGCGGCGCTGCGCTGGTCGCTCGCCGACGTGATGGAGGGCGGTGCGGGGCTCGATCCCAAGGCGTTTCCGGCCGTGTTGGAACTGGCCGCCGACGGCGCAAGCCAGCGCCTGCGCCTGGAGTACCGCTTCGTGCCCGGCGACGAGGCCGACGGCGTGACCCTGCACGTGCCGCTCGCGCTGCTCAACGCACTGCCTGCGGCGCGCTGCGAATGGCTGGTGCCGGGCCTGCTGGCGGAGAAGGTCACCGAGCTCATCCGCGCCCTGCCCAAGGCCTTGCGGCGCAACTTCGTGCCGGCGCCGGATTTCGCCCGCGCCTTCGTCGAGGCCGAGGCGCCGCGCGACGAGCCGCTCACCGCCGCGCTCGCCGCCTTCCTCACCCGTGTCACCGGCGTGGCGGTGGACCCGGACGCCTTCGCCGCGGTGGAACTGCCCGCGCACCTTTGCATGCGCTTTCGCCTGCACGACGAGCACGGCAAGACGCTGGCCGTCTCGCGCGATCTCGCTGCGCTGCGTGCGCAATGGACGGAGCAGGCGCGGGCGGCCTTCTCGCGCAAGACCGATCTCGAACTCGTGCGCGAGGATCTTACCCACTGGGACTTCGACGAGATCCCGCGCGAGGTGTCCTCGTCCGCCGGGCTCAAGGCCTTTCCCGCGCTGGTCGATCTCGGCCAGGCGGCGGCGCTGCGCGTGTTCGAACGCGCGGACGAGGCCGCCGCCGCGCACGTAAAAGGCGTCGAGCGGCTGCTGCGCAATGCGCTCGCCGGCGACTTCAAGCAGGCGCGTCGTCGCCTGCCGATCGCCAACGCACTCGCGCTCAAGTACGCGCCGCTGGGAAGCGTGGATGGCCTGCGCGAAGACCTCGTCGAAGGCGGCTTCGCCGACTGGCTGGCCGGGCGCGATCTCGACGTGCGCAACGCCGCCGCCTTCGAGGCCCTGCGCACGCAGGCTGCGCACGCACTCTTCGCGCATGCGGTGGAGCGGCTCAAGCTGGCCGAGCCGATCATCCTCGCCCAGGCCGAGCTGCGGCCCTGGCTGGAACCGCCGCTGCTCGGCTTTGCGCGGGCAAGCTACGACGACCTGCGCGAGCAGTTCGACGCGCTGCTCGCGCCCGGTTTTCTGCGCGAGCTGCCTGCGGCGCGGCTGGCACATTACCCGCGCTATCTCAAGGCCATGCGCCTGCGCGCCGAACGCCTGCGGCAGGATCCGGCCCGCGACCAGCAGCGCCTGCTGCAGGTGCTGCCGTACTGGCGCGAGTACCTGAAGCGCCGCGCCGGCGGCGCCGACGGGCTGGACGAGTTGCGCTGGCTGATCGAGGAGTGGCGCGTCTCGCTGTTCGCGCAGGAGTTGAAGACCGCCGAGCCGGTTTCGCCCAAGCGCCTGGCCCGCGCGCTGGAATCCGCGTAGCGCCGCAAAAACAGTGCAGGCGCGCTCGCGGTGCCCATGACCCTTGCGCCGAGCCCTTCCGCGGGCGCTCAGCGGCGCCGGCAACCGTAGCGCTCGGCCGTGCGCGTGAGCGTGTCGTCATCGATGCCGTGCGCGATGCGCTCCTGCGTCGTCATGCCGTCCCAGACCGCGACGTCGAGACAGTGACGATCGATCGCGCCGGTCAGGCCGCCGATGACATGGATGATGCCGGCGATACCCTGCGTACGCGGATCGACCATGGTGAAATGGGGTGCCCCCGGGACCAACGCACCCGGCAGGCGGATCGCTGGCGCCGCGGCATGCAGACGCTGGTCGAACGCGCGGCCGCCGGCGACATAACCCTCCGGCGTGGGTGCCACCTGTGCGGGTCCGGTGGGCTGTTCGTCCGCAGTGCCGGACGCGGAGCCTATCGCTGCGGGGCGACCTCGTGTCCCGCCGGCGGGCTGCGCTTCTCCCCCGGCGTGCGGCAGGCGTGACTTGATGCGAGGCGCGCGGACCGTCCGCGGCGGATGGATAATCGCCGGGCTGCTCGAACGCAGCAGACGCAGGCGCAGCGTCTGACCGTATTCGCCCGCAGCGGGCAGCCTGGCACTGTCGGGTGTCGGCATCGGCATCCACAGACAAAACAGCAGGGCGCCGTGTAGAGCGATCAGCAAGGCGAGCCAGGCAGATGCGTCCTCCGGCGGCCCGCACGGATCTGCCGTCGAAGATCATGGGTTCCCTCCGTTCTCGTCGGGCGACGATGCTTGCGACCCGCCACGGCGAGTCCGGGTTCCCGCGTCACGCGCCCTGGTCAGAGCGTGGCGAGGAACGCCTCCAGCACTGCGCCGCGATAGGCGCGGCGGTGCAGCAATACGGAGAGCTTGCGGTGCAGGTCGAGGAAGGGCGTCTTGAGGACGCAGAGCCGGCCTGCGGCGGCATCGGCGGCGACCGCCACGGCGGGCAGGCAGGCGATGCCGAGGCCGGCGATCACCGCCTGTTTGATCGCCTCGGTCTGATCCAGTTCCAGCACCGTCTCGCCGGGCGGCAGCGCGGCCAGGGCGCGCTCGCTCAAGCTGCGCGTGGCCGAGCCCGGTTCGCGCAGTACCCAGCGCGCGCCGGCGAAATGCGCAGGCTTCAGCCGCTTGCGGGCGGCGAGCGGATGTGCCGGCGGCGCGCAGACCACCAGCGCGTCGTCGCGCCACGACCGCACTTCCAGCGCCGGATGGGTGACCGGGCCTTCCACGCAGCCCAAGTCCAGCGCATGGTCGAGCAACGCGGCGACGATGGTCGCGGTGTTGGATACGCGCAGACGCACGGAGACCTGCGGGTGCGCGTGCACGAACGCGCCGAGCAGTTCGCCCACGCGGTAGTTGCCGACCGTGTTGCTGGTGCCCAGCCGCAGTTCGCCGGTGAGGGCGGCGTCATCGGCGCCGAGTCTGGCCAGTTCCGCATGGCGCTCCAGGAGTTCCTGCGCGCGCGGCAGCAGTTCGCGGCCGCGTGCGTTGAGCCGCAAGCGGCCGCGGATGCGGTCGAACAGGGGCGTGCCGAGCTGCCGTTCCAGTTCGGCGAGCGCCATGCTGGCGGCCGGCTGGGTGAGATGCACGTGCGCGGCGGCGGCGCGCAGGCTGCCCAGCAACGCGGTATGCACGAACACGGCGAGTTGGCGTGCGCTGATGTTGAGCATCAGAAAACCTGATGAAGCCTATCAAACATACAAAGTTTTACTGAAGGATGGCCAGGCGGAGAATACGCCGTGCGACATCTGTCCTGCGGAGTGCGCCATGAATCTTTCCGGGTCCACCCGGCGCGGTGTGTTGCCGGGGCTGGCGCTGGCCGTGGCCATCGCCGCACTCGCCCATGTGCTGGGGCATCGGTTTCCATTGCTCGGCGGGCCGGTGATCGGCATCGCGCTCGGCATCGCCCTGCGCAACACGCTGTCCCTGGGCGCGCGCTTCACTGCCGGCATCCGTTTCGCCGGTAAGCAGGTGCTGCAGGCGTCCATCGTCCTGCTCGGCTTCGGGCTCGGCCTCGACCAGGTGGCGCGGACCGGCCTCGAGTCGCTGTCGGTGACACTGGCGACGATGAGCGTGGCGTTCCTCACCGCCTGGGGACTCGGCCGCCTCCTCGGCGTGCACGACAAGCTGATGCTGCTGATCGGCGTGGGCACGGCGATCTGCGGCGGCTCGGCGATCGCCGCGGTGACGCCGATCATCAAGCCGGACGAGCACGACACCGCCTTCGCCATCTCGACCATCTTCCTGTTCAATCTGGTCGCAGTGCTGCTGTTTCCGGCGCTCGGGCATCTGCTGCATCTTTCCGACCTTGGCTTCGGCCTGTGGGCCGGCACCGCGATCAACGACACCTCGTCGGTGGTGGCCGCGGGCTACAGCTACAGCCACGCGGCGGGCGACTACGCGACCATCGTCAAGCTGACCCGCGCCACGCTGATCATCCCGATCTGCATCGTGCTGGCGCTGGCCACCGCCGCGCGGGCGAGGCGGCGCGGCGCGACCGATCTGCACCTCGGGCGCATCTTTCCGTGGTTCATCCTGTGGTTCCTGGTCGCCTCGGGCGTGCGTACGGCAGGCTGGCTGCCGGCCACGCTGCTGGCGCCGCTGCATGCGCTGGCCGAGTTCTTGATCGTGGTCGCGCTCACCGCGATCGGGCTTTCCGCCGACCTGCGCAAGATGGTGGCGACCGGACCGAAGCCGATCCTGCTCGGCCTCGGCGTGTGGGCGGCGGTGGCGGTGAGCAGCCTCTTGGTGCAGCGGGCGATCGGCCGCTGGTGAGGACTTTTCAGCCCAGGTATGCCGCCGCGGTGAAATAGGCGGGAAAGCGCGCCTGGATCGCACGCCGGATGCCGGGCAGGTCGAGCCCGGCCAGGCTCAGCACCTCCTCGCGGCTGCCGTGTTCCAGATAGGCATCGGGCAGGCCCAGATGCAGGATCGGCATGACGATGCCATGGGCGGCCAGGCATTCGGCCACGCCCGAGCCGGCGCCGCCGGCTATCACGTTGTCCTCCAGCGTGACCAGCGCCTCGTGGGTGCGGGCGATGTCCAGGATCAGCGCCTCGTCCAGCGGTTTGACGAAGCGCATGTTGACCAGCGTGGCGTCGAGTTCGGCGGCGATCTCGGCCGCTGGCGCGAGCATGGCGCCGAAGCTGAGCAGGGCCAGGCCGCGGCCGCGCCGACGCAGCTCGGCCTTGCCGATCGGCAGGGTGTCGAGCGCCTTGGCGACCGCCACCCCGGGCCCGGTGCCGCGCGGATAGCGCACCGCCGCCGGGCCGGGATAGGCGAAGGCGGTGGTGAGCATCATCCGGCATTCGTTCTCGTCGGCCGGCGCCATCACCACCATGTTCGGCAGGCAGCGCAGGAAGGAGAGATCGAAACTGCCCGCATGGGTGGCGCCGTCCGGGCCGACCACGCCGGCGCGGTCGACGGCGAAAGTGACGTCGAGGTTCTGCAGGGCGACGTCGTGGATGGCCTGATCGTAGGCGCGCTGCAGGAAGGTGGAATAGATCGCCACCACCGGCTTGGCGCCCTCGCAGGCCATGCCGGCGGCCAGCGTCACCGCGTGCTGCTCGGCGATGGCGACGTCGAAATAGCGCTCGGGGTATTCCCTGGAGAAGCGCACCAGCCCGGAACCCTCGCGCATGGCCGGGGTGATGCCGAACAGTCGCGGGTCGGCGGCGGCCATGTCGCACAGCCAGTCGCCGAACACGTCCGTGTAGGTGGGCCTGGCCGTACCCGGTTTCTTCACCACGCCGGCCTGCGGGTCGAACGGGCCCACCGCGTGGTACTCGATCTGCGCCCGTTCGGCGGGCGGATAGCCCTTGCCCTTGGTGGTGATGACATGCAGAAGCTGCGGCCCCGGCAGCTGCTTGACCGTGCGCAGCGAGGCCAGCAGCTGTGGCAGGTCATGGCCGTCGATCGGGCCGGTGTAGTGGAAACCGAGTTCCTCGAACAGCGTGGAGGGCATGAACATGCCCTTGGCGTGCTCCTCCCAGCGCTTGAAGAAGCGGCCCATCAGCGATTGCTTGGGAATGGCGCGCTTGGCGCGTTCGCGCCAGCTGTTGAGCGTGCGGTTGGTGAGCAGGCGCGCCAGCATCTTGGTCAGCCCGCCGACGTTCTCGCTGATCGACATGCCATTGTCGTTGAGGATCACCAGCAGATCCGCATCGACGTCGCCGCCGTGGTTCATCGCCTCGTAGGCCATGCCGGCGGTCATCGCGCCGTCACCGATCACGGCGACGATCTTGCGCCGGTCGCCACGGCGCTGGTTGGCGATGGCCATGCCCAGCGCCGCCGAGATCGAGGTGGACGAATGGCCGACGCCGAAGGTGTCGTACTCGCTCTCCTCGCGGCGCGGGAACGGTGCCAGGCCGTCCTTCTGCTTGATCGTGGTGATGCGGTCGCGCCGGCCGGTGAGGATCTTGTGCGGATAGCACTGATGACCCACGTCCCAGACCAGCCGGTCGTGCGGGGTATCGAAGACGTAGTGCAGCGCGACGGTGAGCTCGACCACGCCCAGCCCCGCGCCGAAGTGACCGCCGGAGCTGGCGACCGATTCGATCAGGTAGCCGCGCAGTTCCTCGGCCACCTGGGGGAGTTCCTCGTCGGACAGGCGACGCAGGTCGGCCGGCGAGTCGATGTGCGCCAGCCGCGGATAGCGGGAAAGAGTGTCCATCGGGCTATTGTTGGACCGCGGCCCTGCCGGGGCAAGGGTGGCCGCGGCGCCGTAGGCAGGGCGTTCAGCCCGTCTGCACGGGGCGCAGACAGCGGCCGCGGCACGCTCGCGCGCCATCATCGGTCGACCCCGGGCCCACCATGTCCGCGCCTTCGCTGTTCCAGCGTTTCGCCAATGCCACCGCCACCGCCGCCGGCAAACCCGCCGCCTTCATGGGCGCGGTGCTGGTGGTGGTGATCTGGGCCGCCACCGGGCCGCTGTTCCATTTCGGCGATACCTGGCAGCTGGTCATCAATACCGGCACCACCATCATCACCTTCCTGATGGTGTTCCTGATCCAGAACGCCCAGAACCGAGACTCGGCGGCGGTACAGATCAAGCTGGACGAGCTGATACGCAGCAGTCACGCGCACAACGCGCTGCTGGGGCTGGAAGATCTGGACGAGGCCAGCCTGGAACGCCTCCGCAAGCACTACCGCACCCTGGCCGAACGCTCCAGTGACCGCGCCACCGCCAGCCAGGCCGCCGATGACGTGCTCGACGACGTGCTGCGCGTCAAGCGTGTGCTGCGCGACGATCGCGGGGCAGGTGACTGACCAGGAACTCCATCTGGTCGGCCAGGATGTTGCGGTTGGACAGGATGAGGTGTTCCACCCAGCTCGGCCGGTAAGGCACGGCCAGCAGCGGCATGTGCGCCTGTTGCGGGGTGCGGTTGCCTTTCTTGAGGTTGCAGGCCAGGCAGGCGCTGACCACGTTTTCCCATTCGTCGCGACCGCCGCGCGAGACCGGCTGCACGTGGTCGCGGGTGAGTTCGCCGCGGCTGTAGTGGCCGCCGCAGTACAGACACAGGTAGCGGTCGCGCGCGAACAGCGCGGCGTTGGTCAGCGCCGGCGCTGGGTCGGCGGCATGATCGCGGCAATGGCCGGTGCTGGCGATGATCGGGTGCAGCTCGATGCGGCTTTGCGCGTCGAGCCGGCGGTTGTGCCCGCCGTGCACGGTGAGGCACGGCTCGCCCACGGTCCAGGCCACCACGCCACGCACGTAGAGGCAGACGGCTTCCTGCCAGCTGATCCAGTCGAGAATGCGGCCGCTGGCGTCCAGCGCGAGCAGGCGGGTCGCGTGCAGGTCGCCCCGGCGGTTCACTCCCATCAGCATGCGTTGCGTCCCTCCGATCGCGAAGAGCGTGACGGCGATGTCGGCCAGATGCGAGCTTAGAACATAAATCTTGGCAATCCCATGGCAATTCCGCCGGTTTGCGCGGCCGGCCGTGCCCTGGTGCTGGCGCGATGGCGCCCGGCTGCTATAGTCGGCGGTTTGAAAAAAACCGAACGCCGCAACCGGCGGGGGCGCCGGCGGACAAACCCGCGCGGCGATCCTTTCACTTGAAGGAACGAAAAACGTGGCTGAAGTGCTTTTCTACGAGCGTCCGGTACCGCTCAACCGTACCGTCCACAAGGACCTGCGCATGAAGGGCATTCCCAGCATGCGCTTTGCCGCCAAGGCGCACTCGGTGCCGCTGACCGGCGTGGAATTCCCGCTGGCCGCGCGCGACGTGCCGATCCTCTTCGCCGGCGAACGGGTCGAGGACGCGGGCCCCATGGCGCTCCTGGGGCTGCGCCAGGAGGAAAACCTGCTGGTCGACGCACAGGGACAGTGGATGCCCAACGTCTACGTACCCGCTTTCGTGCGCCGCTATCCGTTCATCCTGGCCGAGAAGCCCGAAGGCACCGAGGGCGAGGATTTCACCGTGTTCCTGGACGAGGCCTTCGAGGGCTTCGGCACCGAGGAGGGCGAGCGGCTGTTCAACGAGGACGGCAGCGACAGCGAGATACTGTCCCGCGCGGTCGCCTTCCTCGGCGAATTCCAGCAACACGTGGCGCGCACGCGCTGGTTCATGGATCAGCTGCGCAAGCACGACCTGCTCGAGCCGCGCAACATCCGGCTGGAGAAGCAGGGCAAGGCGATCAATCTCAACGGCCTGTTCGTGGTCAGCGAGGAGCGTCTGCGCCGGCTGGATGCGCAGACCGCCCAGACTTTCCTGGCCGAGGGCGTGCTCGGCTGGATCTACGCCCACCTGCTCTCGCTGCCCAACATCGATCGTCTGACGCGCCTCCTGGAGGCCCGCGAAGAGGCCGAGGCGCTCGCCACGCGCAACTGAGCCTGCGGGTTTCAAGAAACTTCCGCCAGGGCCGGTGCCGCGGCACCGGCCCTGGCCTTTAGCCCCCGCTTGGGCCTGTCGGGGCGCCTTGGGCGAGCGCGGAGCGCTTTTTACGGGCGTGCCGCGATCACCTCGATCTCGACCAGGTAACCGGGATTGGCCAGCGCGGCCACCTGCATGGCGGAGCGGGCCGGCAGTTTCGGCTGCGCGGGCGTGCCAAAGAACTGCCGGTAGCCCTGCATGAAGCCGGCGAAGTCCATGCGTCCGCCGTGGGCGGCATCGCCGACCAGGAAGACCTGCATCTTGACCACATCGCCCATGCCCAGACCCATGCTCTTGAGCGTTTTCTCGATCGCACTGAGCGCGCCGATCGTCTGCGTACGGGTGTCGCCATAGGCCGCGGGCGAATCCTTCGGCGCCTTGGTGTCGACGACCGGAGGCACCATGCCGCTCACGAAAACCAGGGTCTTGTCGGCTGGCACTTCCACCGCGGCCGAGATCGGGAAATCGCTATCGGGAATCTTGTGACGGACGACGTCACTGGCACTGGCTGCAAAGGCGCTGGCCAGCAGCAGGCTGGTCATGGCTGAGCGGATCGGCATAGGCACGGGGAGGCTCCTTAAAGGTCAGAGTGATACATGCAAGGCCGCCACATCGGCGGTTGAAAGCGTCTGCCCATCGTGTGGGCCGAAGCGGCTACGCACATAATCGACCACTTCGGCGATCTGGGCATCGCTCAAGGTGGTTCCGCGCAGGAAGCGGTTTTCGCTGTCCTCCTGGGCTTTGGGGGCGAATGCGGGCATGTTGTGGCGGCCATAGAGCACCACCGCGGCCACGTAGGGTGCCGAGATCAGCTTGGGATTGCCGGCCAGCGCCGGATAACGTCCGGCGCCGACGGCGCCCTGTCCATCCGGCATGTGGCAGCCCTGGCAGATCGCGTGATAGATGGTCTTGCCATCGTGGGTGTCGGCAAGGTCGACCGGCCGCATCAGGCCGGCGTTGTCGGCGGGAAGGCGTGCCGGAAGGCCGGCCAGGAGCATGGCGATCGCCAGAAGTCCGATGTTGCGTCGAGGCTGGATCATGCGGCGGCTCCGGGCGAGATGATGCGCTGGTGGAGTCGGGTGATGGCGTCGATCGCCGAGGTCACCGCGCCTTCCTGCCAGGCGGGGATGTAGGAGGCGTGCTCGCCGGCCAGCACGATGCGACCGTCGATCTGACACAAGTCATCGTAATGGGCGGTGCGCGAGGCTTCCGACCACAGCCCGAAGCAGCCCATGGTGAAAGGGGAGCGATGCCATGCCACGGATATGCCATTTTCGAACTCGCGGGCGTACTGGGGATGGATGCGGCTGCCGTATTCGACCGCCAGGCGAACGCGCTGATCGGGTGGCATGGCGGTGAACTCCATCGCATTCAGCCCGAACATGTAGGCGCCCAGCAGCACGCCCTTGCGACCGTGAAAACCGTAGCTGGGATAACTGATGTTGGTGATCGGCAGGTCCGTATAGCTGATGCCGCCATAGATGTGCTCGTCCTCCTCCCAGAAGCGGCGTTTGAATTGCAGGCCGATCTTGACCGCAGCGGCATAGGGCACGGCGGCAATGGCGTCGGCCATGGGCTGGCCTACGTTCATCGGGATCTGGCTCAGGATCGACAGTGGGATGGTGTTGACGCACCAGTCCGCCTGCGCGGTGAACGTGCTGCCCGGTCGCGAGGCGTCCTCGCAGGTCACGTGCACGGCATGCTCGTCCTGGTGGATGTCGACCACCTTGGCGCGGTAGCGGATGATCGGCCCGAGCGCGTGGGCGAATGCCTCGCCGATCCGGCCCATGCCGCCCACCGGCTGCAGCAGCGTGGTCTGCATCTCGTAGTTGTCGCCGGCGGTCAGCATCGCCCAGAGTCCGGAATCGAGGACGTCGTCGAGCGACAGCGGCACCGAGGGTTGCGGACGGGCACTCAAGCCGCCGCCGGGGTCGCGTTCGTAGCCGCGGCGGTTGCTGCTCAGCTTGCCGGCGACGTAGCGGTTTTGCGCATCCAGTGCGCCCCATTCGCGCAGGGATTCGAGCAGCCGCTCGCGGTCTTCGCCGCTGACCTTGTCGTCCAGACGGCGCTGTTGCGCACACTGGGCGAGCAGTTCGGCGACGTGCCCGCGGTAATCGGCGGCGATGTGGCGATAGCGTTGCGGTTTGCCGCCGAATGCCTTTTCGCCGTGCAGATAGGCGTTGTGGTTGACCTGCACGAAAGGCTCCAATGCCACGCGCAATACCTTGCAGTAATGCAGGATGCCGTGATGGTGATAGGGCAGGCGCCAGGGGCCCGGATTGACGTATTGCCCGTCGTCGAATTGACATTGCTGGTGGAAGCCGCCGAGTTCCGTATAGGCATCGCCGCCGCGCAATGTCCAGTTGCGGCCGCCGGGCCTGGCGTTGTATTCGAGGATCTGCACCTTGTAGCCGGCCGCCTGCAATTCATAGGCGGCCACCATGCCGGCAATGCCGGCGCCCAGGATCAGCACCGAAGTGCCCGGCGGCGCGGGGGAAAGTTTCGGCCGGCCTTTGAATGGCGACTCGCTGGCCAGTCCCAGACTGCTCATCGCCTGATACATCGCGGCACTGCCTGCCGCAAGGCCAATACATCGCAATAACTGACGGCGGGTCGGTGAGAAATCCATCATGGCCGTACCGGGTTGCGATTGCACATAAAACCTCCCGTGAAAAACCAGCCGAAGCCGGCGCCCATGAAGACGCCGGCCGTTTCATTTCATTGATTCAGAACCGGTAGGCGACCTTGGCGTACCAGTAGCGGCCGTTGAAGCCGAAGGGCGACAAAGAGGAATACTGGAGGCCGTCTGCGCGGTCGTCGTATTGATTGTTCAACGCCACCTTGGTCGGATACTGGTTGGTGAGATTGTCCGCGCCGACGGTGAAGGTGAACCCGTCCCACAGGTAACTCGCCGACAGATCGAGCAGCCAGCGCGCGGAAAACCGCTGATCGCCTTCATGCGTATCGCCGATGCGGGTAATGGCGCCATAGCGGGTCAGGTTGCCATGCAGGCTGAAGGCATCGAGTGTCCAGTCGGCACCGATGACGTATTTCGTGCGCGGCGTGGCATCGGTGAGCAGGCCGGCACTGGCCCGGCCGAAGGCGGGCGTTGAAATGTCCAGCACCTTGACCTTGTTGTAATTGCCGCTGGTGTTGAGGTTCAGTTTGCCCCAGCGGTCCAGGTCCCACAGGTAATTGAGGATCAGGTCCGCACCACGCGTTCGGGTGGTCGCGCCATTGACGAAAAATTGCGCGCCGGTGACATCGCTGCCCGGAATGGAAACCGGAATCTGGTCGGAATAGAGAATCTGGTTCCAGATGCGGATCTGGTAGAGATCGAGCGTGGCGTTGAAGTCTTCCAATGGCTGCCAGACCGCGCCGAGACCGTAATTGGCCGACTTTTCGGGGCCGAGTGGCTTGGCGCCCAGGGCGATGGCGATCGGGTCCGAGACGCGGTAGGTGCCGATCTGCGCCAGATGACCGTTCTGGATCAGCGTTGAAACGGACGAATAATATTGCTGGGCCAGCGAGGGTGCGCGGAAACCGTTGCTGGCGGTACCGCGCAGCGCGAAGCTGTCGGTCAGCTGGTAGCGCACGGAGAGCTTGCCCGAGCGCGTGGAACCGGCGTCGCTATAGTCTTCCCAGCGAGCGGCGATGCCGGCGGAAAGCTTGCTGCTGAGGTCGGTTTCGAGATCGGCATAGGCCGCCTTGCTGTGCCTGGCCCAGTTGCCGGCGATGTCGGGCGTGACGCCGGGAAAAACCTGCGAACCTCCCGGGTAGACGCCGCCGCTGTAGGTGGCGTGGGGGTCGAAGTAATACGAATCGGGGTCGCCCGCGTCGATGCCGTAACCATCGCGCATGTATTGGGCGCCGAAGGCCAGGGTGACCGGGTTGGGCAGGAAACCCCATGACAGGTCCTTGCTCATGTCGACATTGACCACGTCCTGCTTGGTCCTGTAGCGACCGGCGCGGAAATAGGTGGGCGTATAGCCGCGCGAATACCATTCATTGATGTTGAGCGAATGGTCGATATCGAAAACCAGATGGTTCTGTCCGTGGTCGGCCGAAACGTCCCAGCGCCAGCCGTTCCCGGTCGTGCCGCGCAGGCCGAGCACGGCCGCGACGTCGTTGGTGTGGTTGACGATCTGCGGCAGAAAACCGTTGGGGTAAATGGCGGTGGTATTGCGGTAATTGTCCCAGGCGCGGTAATAGCCGTTCGAGGTGACGTTGCGCTTGCTGCCGTTGATGTAGCCGTAGAGCTCGACGCCTGGCGTCAGGTTGTAGCCGAAATCGAGCAGGGCCTGGTAAGTCTTTACCGCAGGGTCGCCGTAGCGCTCATAGGGAATGCCGCCCGGATTGGGCGCGCCGGGCAGCGTGGTGGAACGGTCCCGGTTTTCGGCCCGGTTGGTGTCCATGGCGTTCTGGTAATTCCACGACAGCCGCGCCCACCCCGGGGCCTTGCCGCCCTTGCCGTCGGCACCCAGCCAGACCCCGACGGATCCGTCCACGCCGTTCTGGTCGCCATCGCCCTTGTCCATGACGCCGCCATTGGCGGTGATACTGTTGCTGCCCTCCCCGGCCCCTTTCTTGAGCACGATGTTGACCACGCCGGCGATGGCATCGGAACCGTATTGCGCGGCGGCGCCATCGCGCAGCACCTCGATGTGGTCGATGGCAGACATCGGTATCGAGTTGAGGTCGACCGGCGCCGATCCGCGACCGACGCCGGAGTTGTAGTTGACCAGTGCCGAAGTGTGATAGCGCTTGCCGTCCAGGAGCACGAGCACGTCATCCGGCGACAGGCCGCGCAGCGTCACCGGCCGCAGCGCGTCGTTGCCGTCATTGATGGCAGGACGGGGAAAATCCAGCGAGGGCAGGATCTTGCCCAGTGCGCTGGAGAGGTCGGTGCTGCCGGTCGCGGTGAGGTCCTTCGGCGTGAGCACGTCGATCGGCGACAGCGATTCGGCCACGGTGCGCGTGGTGGTGCGCGTGCCCGTCACCACGACTTGCTGCAGCTGCTTGATTTCCTTCGGCTGGGTGGAGGCCTCGTCGGCCCCGGGCTCACCCGCGCGCGCGGCCGTGGCATGGATCAAGGACAGCACGATGGCGGCCGTCAGACGGCGCCTGGCAATACGTGTGGACATGGCTTCTCCTCCGCGTTTTCGATGGCATGGGATTTCCCATGAAGCTGACGCGTCGCAGCAGAACTCCCCGCGCTGTGACGCAATTCAAGCTATGGCGCCATGTTGCGACGCGTCAAGATCTTGTCACCTCGCCGTCGCTGGGATGTAATGGGGAATCGGTGGGAGGGGTTTTTGTGGCGTTCCCGCGGGCCCTTGCGATCAGTGCAGGGGCTTGGCCAGGCGCAGCAGATCGATCCCGTAGCCGGCCGCCTCGTAGAGCGCACGGGCGCGCTCGTTGCCCGGAAAGACCGCCAGCGTCAGCAGCGCGCAGCGATGCTCGTGTGCCCACGCCTCGGCATGGGCGAGCAGGGCCTGGCCCACGCCACGGCCTTCATGGCCACGTGCCACCGCGAGATCGGCGATGTGGCCATTGGTTTGGCCGGTGAAGAAATCCTGGGTTTTTTGCAGATGGATGAAGCCGACGGGTTCGCCGCCCTCGTCTTCGGCCACGAACAGGAAGCTGTTGGGCGGCTGTTCTTCCAGATGACGCGACAGTTCGCGGCGGATGCCCGCGATGCATTCGTGGCGGCGACGCCATGCGGGCAGGGGAAAGTCCACGAAACGCGGGGCGAGGCCGAGGATGAAATCGTCATCGTCCTCGGCCAGGCGGATCAGGTAAGGCGTCTGGTGCATGACACGAACGGATTGCAAAAACAGCGGGCCTAAAGTTCTACACCAGGCCCGCGCCGGGACAAAAGCGGTCCCTTGCCCGTCTCCCCGCAGCTTCGATTGTCGCCTCAGAATTTCACGCTGAGGCTGGCATAGACCGAACGTCCCGGGCCGGGCACGGCGGTGCCCCACAGCGAGGCGCCGCCGGCTTCCTTGTTGAACGACATGGTGGCGCCCTCGCCGAGATAGGCGCCGCCGAGCGGCAGGTCGTAGCGGCGGTCGAACAGGTTCTCCACACCGACATCCAGCCGCACCTTGTCCCATCCGTAGCTGCCGCGCAGGTTGACCAGCGCATAGCCAGGCGTGGAGATCTCGTTGCGCATTTCGGACACGTCGTGCTTGGCCTTCACCGCGACGATTTCCAGCGCGTCATCCCAGCGACCTTGGCGATGAGTCAGGCTCAGCCTGGCATTGAGCGGCATGATGCCGTAGAGATCGTCGTGGGTATCGGTATTGCGTCCGCGGGTATAGGTGACCACGCCGGCAAGGCCGAAGTGGCCGGCGGCGGTGTCGGCGAGCGGCAGCTGGCCGCTCAGGTCGATGCCATAGAGCCGGGCCGCCTGGTTCATCCATTTGAGGATGACGAACTGGTTCCGCAGTCGCGTGCTGGCCGGCTGATTGGTGGCGGCGTTCCACTGCACTGCGTCGATGTAATCCAGCGCACGGGTGTAGTAGGGCGTGACGCGTAGCGCGTAGGCTTCATCGCTACTGTGCCAGTCACCGGTGAAGCTGGCGGTGTAGGCGACTTCCGGCTTCAGGTTTGGGTTGCCGAGATAACCATTGCCATCGCCGATGAAGTTGTTCATCTCCAGCGTCATCGAGCTTCGCGACCACACGTAACGCTCGTACAGATTGGGCGAACGCACTTTGCGGGCCAGGCCGAATTCGTAGCTCTGATGGGTGTCGGGCGTGTAGCGCAGCAGCGCCGATACATTGAGGTTGTCGTCGCCGCGGCTGCGGTCCATGGCGTTGAAATCCGCACGCGTGCCGACCGAGCTCGTCTCGTACATGTTCTTCATCATGCCGGTGTTGAGCGGCGTGGTGCTGGTGTTATAGCCCTGCACGTCGCCGGTGTCGGTACGCACGTGCTCGAAGCGCACGCCGAATAGCGTCATCCATTGCGGCGTCCAGGCCGCTTGCCATTCGGCATAAGTGGCCAGGCGGTCGCGCTCGCCGTTGTGGATGTTCCAGAAGGTGAGCGGCGCCATGCCACCGATGCAGCGGCCGACGCCGCAATCGGGCGAGGGCGGCCACCAGTCGTCGAGTCGATAGCGTTGGGCCTCGGTGCCGAGGCGCAGATGATCGCGCCCGCTCAAGGCCAGATCCGCCTTGAGGGAAACGCCATCGGTGCGGCTGGCGCTGTTCATCGGCATGCCCTCGACGGGATAGACGCCGCCGGTGGTGTTCATCGGCGGCATCAGCATGCCGTACTGGGATACTTTGTCGGCGCCGAAATCCATGTGATGGTCGACCTTCTCGTGATAGGCGCGCGCCTCCAGCGAGCCCCAGTCGAACTGGCCGAGATAGCGCACGTTGAAGCGTTTCTCATGGTTGTCGAGCATGTCCATGCGCTGGTTCGGAAACTGCTCGTAGGGCACGTGCTGAATCCCGAACTTGACTTCGAGCAGCTGGTTCTCGTGCCGGTAGGCCATGCCGAACGATTGGTCGCGTGTCTTGTAGGCACTCGAGCCGACTTCGCGGGGAGCCACGTGCGGCGCCGCGGCGTTCAGCACGAAGGACTTGAAGCGCCCGCCGGCCTTGTAGTCGTCGGCTTGTGCAGCACTGCCGCTGTAGCTCATGTTGAACGATTCGGTGGCATAGCTGGCGCGCAGATTGGCGCCATGGGCATCGCCGTTGCTGCGGTAGAAGGTGCCGACCTCGCCGTTCAGGATGCCGGCCTCGCCGGGCGCGGCAAACGCTGGAGGCGGCGTGTCGACCAGGATCGAGCCGCCGATGCTGTCGCCCCCGACGCTGACCGGCGAGACACCGGTATAGACCTTGATCGCGCCGACGTCACTCGGGGCGATGTTGGCGAGCACCGGGTTCATGTGATTCGGGCAGGTGGACGACAGATCCATGCCGTCGAGCAGGATACGGTTGCGATCGTCGGCCAGTCCATGGATGACCGGCAGGCTGGAAAAACCGCCGCCGGCGCGCAGGCTGACCCCGGGAATGTCGCGCAGCAGACTGGCCGTGTCGGCGTTGGCCGCGCGGCGTGCCGGCAGATCGGCAGGCCGCAGCGGCGATCCCAGCAACTGGCGCAGGTTTTCGTCCGGGGCGAAGACCAGCACCTTGGACAGCTCGACGACGGGCTTGCCATCGACCTGGGGTGACTCTCCGCTGGCGTGGACGGCCTGGGCGATGGCGAGCGCAAGCAGGCTCAAGGCCAGGCGTGGCGAACAGTGACGCGGCATACGAAAGGTTCCTTGTACGAGGGGGCGGCAGAAAGACGCGCGGCAGCCGACATCCGCCGCGCGTCACGCATGGTTTGGACGGCTCAACCGCCGGCGTTGGCGGCGCGTACCTCGAAGTTGGCTTCGAGCGTGCTGCCGTCGGCGAACTCGAAACGCAGCGGCACCTTCTGGCCGACCGCGAGCGGCTTGGCGGGGTCCATCAGCATCACGTGATAGCCGCCCGGCGCGAGGCTGACGCGGCCATGCGCGGGAATGTCCAGGTGATCGATCATGCTCATTCGGTTCATGCCGCCCTCGTGGCTGCTCTGATGCAGCATTGCGCTGGCGAAGGCGGGCGAACTCGCCGAGCGCAGCACCGCCGGCGCATCGCCCTCGTTGACGAGGTCGGCATAGCCGGCCGCCGGCAGGTCGCCGGGCAGCTGGCGGATCCAGGCGTGTTCGACCTTGACGTGATCGGCCTGGGCGGCAAGGGCCGGCCCGGTGAAGGCAAGGCCGAGCAGGGCGGCGAGCAAGGTGTTGCGTGACATGGCAGGACTCCTTTTTCGGGTGGATCAGCGAGCGGCCCGCAGGCCGAGGAAACGCCGCGCCGCGGGCAGGCGGCGCAGCAGCAGACGTTCGAGCACGTACACCGCGATCAGCGATGCGCCCAGGAGTGGCAGCAGCGCGCCGAGCCCGATCAGCAGGCCGACGAATCCGGCCGGATGGCCCGCGCGTTCGGGCAGCATCGGTGCGCCGAGCGCGCCGTGGGGTCGCCGCCGCCACCAGTGCACGGCGGCGGCGATGACCATCGCGATCAGGCCGAGCGCGATGGCGGCATTGAGGATCTGATTGAGCGGTGGGAACAGCGCGCCCTCGTGCACGGCGACGCCGTAGCCGATCAGTCGGTCCAGCGGCGGCCGCTGGGCGAAGTCGATCCGGCCGATCACCGCGCCGCTCTCAGGATCGAGCGTGAGATCGGCGCGGCGCGTTCGATCGTCGGCTTCCGAACGTGCGCTCCAGGCCGGCTGGCGGCGCGAGGGCGGCGCGATCAACACCGGCGGCGCGAGGCCTTGCGCGCGCACCGCCGGCAGCACACGGTCGAGCACGGCCGGATCGAGCGTTCCGGCCAGCGCGCCGGACCCGTGCATGGCGTGCATCGCGTGCTCGTCGGGCGGCGTGTTCGCCAGCGCGTTGCGGGCACGCTCGTCGGCACTGCCGATCGTCCAGTCCTGCACCACCGGTGCGGCGGCGACCTGCTGGCGCAGATCACGCAGCAGGCCGCCCCAGGATTTGGCCCACGGCAGCCCGGAGACCAGGAAAAACAGCGCGAACAGCGACACCCACATGCCGGTCACCGCGTGCAGGTCACGCCAGGCGGTGGCGCCGCCGCGACGCAACCGCGGGTAGAGCACGCCGGCCAGTCCGCGACCGCGCGGCCACCACAGATACAGCCCGGTGAGCAGCAGCAGGATGGTCCACGACGCGGCCAGTTCCATCAGCAGCGAGCCGGCGGTGCCGAGCTTCAGCTCGCCATGCAGATGGAACACCACGCGCATGAAGCGGTCGTTCTCGCGCACCGTTTCGAGCACGTGCAACGAAGCCGGATCGAGATAGACGCGGATCAGCTCGCCACCGCGGCCGAGCAGCACGCGGGCGGCGGCGTGCGGCGATGCGGGCAGCTCGTAGGCGTTGAGCACCGTGCCCGGCACCGCGGCGAGTGCGGCCGCGACCTGCGCGGATGCCGGCTGCGGCGGCGCGTCGGTGACGTGCGCGTAGCGGCGTTCCAGCAGTGGTTCGAGCTGCGGCTTGAACAAGTAGATCAAGCCCGTGCAGGCCAGCCACAGCACGAACGGCAGGCAGCACAGGCCGGCATAGAAATGCCAGCGCCACAACATCCGGTAGGCGGCGGGATTCATCGGCGCGCCCCAACACCATGCCGGCAGACCAGGCGCAGGGCGAAGACCGCCTGCCCCACGCCAAGCACGCCGCAGACGAACAGACAGGCGAGCATCGCGCGTCTCCTCAAAGGCTCAACTTGAGATCGGCCACCACCGTGCGCTGCGGGAACGGGTGGTAGAGGAAGTACTTGCGGTTGTTGAGGTTGTCGACGCCGAGCGCGGCGGTCAGATGTTCGCTCAGCCGGTACTGCACGCGCGCGTCGAACACGACGAAGCTGTCGAACGCGCCGAACACGCGCGAGACATGGTCGCTGTTGTCCAGCGTCGAGTACTGCGGCCCGCTGTAGCGCCCGGCCAGGGTGAAGGCGAGATCCGCGTTCGGCCGGTAGGTGGCCGTCGCCGTCGCCCGCCAGCGCGGCACGTAGGGCGCATGCTTGCCGCGCGCGGTGCTGCCGTTGGTGCCGACGAAAGCATCGTCCTTGAGGATGGTGGAATCGACGAAGGTGACGCTGCCGGCCAGTTCCAGCCCGCGCACCAGCGCGTCCTCGCGCTGTGCGACCAGCTCCACGCCGCGGTTGCGCACCTTGTCGACGTTGACCACGTAATTCACCGGCGCGGTGTAGCCGGCGAGGAAGGCAGTCTGCTGGATCAGCGCATCGCGGGTGGTTTCCTGGAACAGCGACACGCGCACCAGTCCCTGCGCGATGGCATGTTCGATCGCCAGTTCGCCGCTCAGGGCACGCTCGGGCTTCAGGTCCGGATTGGGCGAGGTGTAGGTCGAGCCGGTGGCGACGAGCTGGTAGAGCTCGCCGACGGTGGGAAAGCGCACCGCCTTGGCGAGCGAGCCGGTCACGCGCCAGTCGGGTGCCGCATCCCACTGCAGCGTGGCCTTGGGCGAGAACGCATCGGCGCGACGCGTGGGCTGGTGCACCATGACCTTGCCGCTGGCATTGAAGCCGTCGCTGGCCTTCCACCATTCCTCGCGGCCACCCACGGTGAGCAGCCAGGCCGGCGCGAAGCGCCAGGCATCCTGTAGCCACAGGGCGTTCGTGCGTGTCTTGCCGGCGCCTGCCGCATACAGCGTGCCGACGCTGTCCGGGTCGCGCCAGTCGGCCAGGTTGCGCGTGGGATTGTCCAGTTCATAGCGATCGCCGTGTGCGCCGAAGGCGATCTCCTGCGCGCCGCCGTAGCCCTGCGGCCGCCACAGACCTTTCAGGTCGAGCGTGCTCCAGTTGGTGCCCGCATAGCTCGCCAGGCGGCCGTTGGAACTCAGCGTGTCGCCGGCCAGCACGCTGGCCGGCGACCACTGGTTGTCCTTGAGAAAGGCGTAGTGGGTGAGCACCGCCTCGCCGTCGAAGTCGCCCTTGGTGTCGGACTTCAGCGTCGCCGCCTGCATCAGATGATGCGCGGCAAGCCGATAGGTGTTGCTGGCGAAACCGCCGGTCTTGCCGTAGCTCGGCCGGCCTTGCGCATCGGTGAGATAAGTGTCGACGGCCGAATGGCCATGGTTGCTCCAGAAGCCGACCAGATAACTGGCCTGGAGCCAGGGCGTGATGTCGTAGAGGAGTTTGCCGTCGAGATTCAGCTGGCGGGTGTGCAGCAACCCGCCGGCGCCGAGCACGTCGGCAGGCTGGCCGGTCTTGTTGAGCGCCACGTAGCCACCGCGGGTGCCCGAGGGAAAGCTCGCGGCGGTGATGTAGGACAACGGCTGGCTGAAGCTGTTCTGCGCGTTGGCGGCGAACAGCCAGCCCCAGCGACCGCTGCGCCCGGCGGCGCTCAGGCTGGTCTGGCTGGTGGAGAGATGATCGTGGGTGCCGTACTGGTCGAAGTCCTGCACCGCCACGATCTGGCGCACGCTGATCTCGGGTTTCTCCGGCAGCCGCGTGACCAGACGCAGCATGCCGCCCAGCGCATTGCCGGCATAGGCCGCCGAATACGGGCCGTAGAGCATCTCCACGTGATCGATCGCTTCGGGCGCGGTGATGCCCCAGCGCGGCGCGCCGATGGTGTTGTTGTTGGCGATCAGCGCCGAGATCGGCACGTCGTCGACGTAGACCAGCGAACGCGCGCTGGCATTGACGCCCCAGGTGCGCGTGGCCAGCACCGGCTGGGTGTCGCCGTAGTTGCGCTTGCGCACGAACAGACTGGGCAGGTATTTGACCGCGTCCTCCACGTCGACCGCGTTGGTCGTGGTCTCGATCCGCTCGGCCGTCACCTGTACCACGGTGGCCGGAAACACGGGCTTGGCCGTCTGCGCGGCGTGCGCGCTGGCGGAAACCTTGACCTTGCTCAAAGTGGTGACCTGGTCGGAGGGCAGGTCGGTGGCGTGTGCGAAGGAAGCCGTCGCGGCGAGCAGCGCGGCAGGCAGCGCGGCGCGCACGCCGCGGGTGATGGGCGAAGCCATGGGCTGATGGTCCTGAGCGGTTCTTAGCCGTCGCGAGGCGACGGTGGAGGCTCGGCACGCCGATCCCGCCTGGTGCAACGCCAGGCGGAGTCCTATCGGCAGGGTCGAGGGCCAGCCGCGGGCGACGCGCTAGGCAGCGCGTCGGGCGGCGATCAGGCGGGACGGATCAGCAGCGGCGGCCCGCGTGGGCGGGCGGCGAGGACGAGAACGGTCGGAGGGCCGGCCTGGCGATCGACCAACGGCACCGACATGGCCGGCAACGGCGGCGTCGGCAGCGCCACGATCGGCGCGTCGAGCAGCGGACTGTGGCTGCACAGCGTGCAGTAGCCGCATGCGTCCAGGTGCGCGGGGTCGGACGGCGCGTCCGGATGATGCAGGTCGAGGCCATGGCTGGTGCACCACGCACCGAGTTCCGGCCAGTCTGGGGCGACATCCAAAACCCGCGAGAACGTCGGTGCGGCCGCAAGCAACCACAGCGCGGCGATGGCCAGCCACGCGACGAAACGCCGGGTTGTCCTGCGCCGGAACACTTTGGATCTGGCCCCCTTGCCAAAATCAGGCACCCGGCATCTTGCCACAGCCTATGCACGGCGTCTGCACGAGGCACTGGACGAAACGCCACACTCCGGGGGCGATGAGATCGCGCGATAGGGCGCGACGTGGACGTTGCGGCGTGACGGGCTTCCGCGGCGCAGGCGAAAACCGGTGGCGGCAAGTTAGTCGGGGGTTGCGAGCTCGCCGGCCGACAGGGCTTTTGGGCTTTCCCGCCTTGGGGTTCTCAGCCTGCCATCGCGGACCTGCACGGACCGCGCTGCGTTTCCAGGTAATGGGCCACTTCAGTCGCGGTCAGCTGTGGATCATCGGCACAGACCAGGCCGACCTTGCCCGCGCCGTAAGGCGCGTAGCGCCGCGGGTCGGTGCTGCGGAACAGCCCGATCGTGATCGCCGAAGTGGCCGCGGCCAAGTGCATCACGCCACAGTCGGCGCTGATGTAGGTTCCGGCGGCGTCGATGAAGGCGGCGAGCCGGCGCAGGTCGCTGGTGAAATAGGTCGGATAGGCGTTGTCCAGCCGGGACACGCCGTCGGCGGCGACCAGCTCCACGATGTGGTGCGGTCCGATGCGCTGGAGCAGGCCATCCAGGAAGCCACGCCACCAGTCGGCGGGCAGCCGCTTGCTGCCGGTGGCATTCGGAAACACGACCAGCACCGGTCGTTCGGCGGGGTCGGCGCCCAGCACCTGAAGTAGCGCCCGACGGCCCTCGGCGCGCTCGTGGGGAGCAAGGTGCAGATCCGGAGACGGCAACGGCAGCGAGGGGTCGGCACCCAGCGCCCAGCGCAGGGCGTGGACCGGCCGGGCCGCCAGGTGGGCCGGACGCGGCCCTTCGACCTCGCCCACCAGCAGGCGGAAGCGTGCCCGCACCAACGCCGCGGCGAGGCGGCTGGAAGTGGAGCCGCTGGCGGCGTCGATCACCAGATCGTAGCTGCGGCGGCGCAGGCGGCGCAGCGTGCCGAGCGTGGCCAGTGGATGGGCCAGGGCATGCGCATGCAGCAACCAGAGTCGACCCAGGGTACCGAAGCCGGCATAGACGTCGCGGGCGGCATCGCCGGCACCGAACACGTCCACTTCGGCGCCTGGAAAATGGCGTTCGAGTTCCGCCAGCAGCGGCATCATCAGCACCGTATTGCCGAGCCGGTGGTTGGGACGGCACACGAGGATGCGGTGGATGCCCGCGCGCGGCAGCTGACCTGCACCCACGCCGCGGAAACCAGGCGGCAGCAGATGACGCACCAGCAGCGCGGCCACCCGTCGGCGCAGGGCATTCAGGCGGCCATGCAGCGGCGCGGGTCTGGATGACTGGTGGAGGGCAGGAGACGGGGTGACGGTGAGCGTCATGGCAGGGCCGGCGCCGTTTACCGAAAGTGGCGCCACCTTGCCAAGGCAATCTTACGCTTTGCTGATGATTGGCTTGGGTTTCGCTTAAGGCCGACGGCGCCCGGCTCGCCGCAGGGCATCGCTCGGGACGCGCCTTTGCGGCGTCGGGCATCACCAGCATGGCGGCCCTGCCGCTGCGGTTGGCCTGCAGCCCCCGGACGCCGGCATGCGCGACCGATGCGCCGTGCCGGCAGGCTTTGCCGATACGGCTGGGCCGTGTCAGTGGGCGCCGCTCACCACCGGCAGGGCGAGGTAGCTCGCCTGTCCAGCGGCGTGATAGACGCGCTGGGTGGCCTTCACGTAGTCGGCGGGTTTGGCGAAGAAGATGTTGTCGACGTAGGTCTGCGGGTTGCGGTCATAGAGCGGGAACCAGCTCGACTGCACCTGCACCATCAGCCGGTGGCCGGGCAGGAACACATGATTGGCGGCCGGCAGCGCGAAGCGGTAGTCCAGCGGCTGGTTGGCGGCCAGCGGCGCGGGCTGGTCGAAGCTGGTGCGATAGCGGCCGCGGAAGATGTCCATCGACACCGCGAGCTGATAGCCGCCCATCGCCGGCTGCGCGGCGACCTGGTCGGGATAGACGTCGATCAGCTTGACCACCCAGTCGCTGTCGGTGCCGCTGGTGGCGGCGATGAGATGCACCTCCGGCGCGCCGGCGATGACGAGTGGCGCGGTGAGCGGCGCGGAGACGTAGCTCAGCACGTCGGTGCGGCCCGATGCCTCGCGCTGGTCGTCCACCAGCCACTGGGCCCAGGTGAGACCGTCGCCGGAACCGATCGGCTGGATCGGGCGCGCGCGGAAAGGCACCGGATGGGCCGGATCGGAGACGTATTCGTCGTAGGCCGCGCCGCTGGTGGGCGGCTCGAAGCCGAGTCTGCCATCCGCCTGCAGATACAGCGCGCGGCTGACGCTCGCGCAGCCGCTCTCGCAGGCCAGCGGCCAACGGTCCAGCCGCTGCCACTGGTTGCTGCCGGTCTGGAAGGCGGTGACCGGGGCCAGGTCGGCCTTCGGCGCGCCGTCCTTGAGGTACTGGGCGAGGAACGGACGCAGGATGTGCTCGCGGAAATACTGGGCGGTGTCGCTGCCGAAGCGGATCGCGCCGAGCGAGGAGCCTTCCCCGATCTCCTGGCCGTGGTGCCAGGGGCCCATCACCAGCTTCACCTTCTCGCCGGTCGTGTCCTTGGGTTTGATGGCGCGATAGACGGCCAGATCGCCGTAGATGTCCTCCTGGTCCCACAGGCTGTGCACCAGCATCACCGGCACGTCGAGTGGTTGCGCGCCGAGCAGCTTGTCCACGGCCTGCTGCTGCCAGAAGGCATCGTAGGCCGGATGCGCGATGAGTTTGTTCCAGAAACCGAGCTGACGCATGCCGTAGGCATCGCCCAGCGCGCCGGCCGAGCCGTAGTGCATGTAGAGGTCGTATTGATCGAAGAAGCCGCTCCACCATTTTTCGCGGTTGTCGCGGGTGGCTTCCTGCTCGTAGACGTAGGCCATGTTCTGCTGGCGGAAGGCGCCGTGATGGAACCAGTCATCGCCCATCCAGCCGTCCACCATCGGGTTCATCGGCACCGCGGCTTTCAGCGCCGGATGCGGATGCACCAGCGACATCAGCGGCTCGAAGCCGTCGTAGGAAATGCCGATGGTCGCCACCTTGCCGTTGCTCTGCGGCAGGTTCTTCACCAGCCAGTCGATGGTGTCCCAGGTGTCGGTGGCATCGTCCACCGGGGTGGGATTGAGCGGGCCGTGCACGGGGCGGTTCATCACGTAGTCGCCCTCGCTGCCGTATTTGCCGCGCACGTCCTGCACGACGCGGATGTAGCCGTCCTCGACCATCACGTCGGCGGCGTTGTCGTAGCCCTGCAGCATCGGCTCCAGATGCGGGCTCGGCGTATGCGCGGTGAGTTCGCTGGCGTTGTAGGGCGTGCGGGTGAGCACGATGCCGGCGTGCCGCGCGCCCTTCGGCATCAGGATCACCGTGTGCAGCTTGACGCCGTCGCGCATCGGGATCATCACCTCGCGCCGCTCGTAATCGAAGCCGGCGGTGACCGGCACGAACTGGGCCGGCGTCTCGCTGGGATAGTCCGGATATTTGGCCGGCACGTCGCCGGCATGGGCCAGAAGCGGCAGCAGCAAGGCGGCGGCCAGCGGCAGGATCTTCATCGGCATGTCCCCTGGGAGTCGAACGGCACGTGCGTATCAGCCTAGCAGGCAGCGCTCGCGCCGCGAGCCTTGGCGCCCCTTGCCGCCGCGGTCGACGGCAAGGGGCGATGACGTCAGGCCAGCTCCGGAAGAGTGGCGACGCCGGCTTCGAGCGCGGCCTTGTGCGCATGGATGCGCGGCAGGATGCGGGCGAAATAGAACATCGCAGTGTCGTGCTTGGCCTGTCGCAACGGGGCGGGGACATGACTCTTCTGCGCGGCCGCCGCGCCGCGGGCCAGGAAATAGCCCAGGGTGAGATACCCGGAGTAGTAGAGGTAATCGTTGGCGGCGGCGCCGAGCTCTTCCGGATTGGCCTGGATGCGCTGGGCCAGCTGCAGGGTGAGTTCGCCCCAGGTCTTGATGCCGGCGGCGAGCGGGCCGACGAAACCGCGCAGGCTTTCATCCGCTGCGTGCGTCTTGCAGAACGCCTCGATCTCGGCGAGGAAATGCCGGAAGCCCACGCCCTTGAGCTGCAGGATCTTGCGGCCCAGGAGGTCCGCGGCCTGGATGCCGGTGGTGCCCTCGTAAAGGGTGATGATGCGCGCGTCGCGCACGAACTGCTCCATGCCGTTTTCGACGATGTAGCCGTGTCCGCCGTACACCTGCAGCGCCTCCTTGACGCATTCCTGCGCCAGCTCGGTCACCACGCCCTTGGCGATCGGGATCAGGAAGGCGAGCAGCTCGCCGGCCTTCTGCCGTTCGGCCGTATCCTTGGCGCGCGCCTCGATGTCGGTCTGCAGTGCGGCATAGAGCACCAGCGATCGCGAGGCTTCCACGATGGCGCGCTGGGTCAGCAGCATGCGGCGCACGTCCGGATGCACCAGCAGCGGGTCGGCCGGCTTGTCGGGATAACGGGGGCCCGAGAGCGCGCGGCCCTGCAGCCGCTCGCGGGCGTAGTTCAGGCTGTTCTGCAACGCGCGCTCGGCCAGCGCCAGACCCTGCACGCCGACCGCCAGGCGCGCCGCGTTCATCATGGTGAACATCGCCGCCAGGCCCTTGTTCGGCTGGCCGATCAGGTAACCCTCGGCGCCGTCGAAGTTCATCACGCAGGTGGAGCAGCCGTGCAGGCCCATCTTGTGCTCGATGGCGCCGGCGCTCACCCGGTTGCGTTCGCCCAGCGAGCCGTCGGCCCGCACCTTGAACTTGGGCACGATGAACATCGAGATGCCGCGGCTGCCTGGCGGTGCATCGGGCAGACGCGCGAGCACGAGATGGACGATGTTCTCGGCGAGGTCATGCTCGCCCGCACTGATGAAGATCTTGGTGCCGGTGAGCCGGTAGGCGCCCTGGCCATCGGGCTCGGCGCGGGTCTTGAGCAGGCCGAGGTCGGAACCGGCCTGCGGCTCGGTCAGGCACATGGTGCCGGTCCAGCGGCCTTCGACGATGGGTTTCAGATAGAGGTGCTGCTGTTCCTCGCTGCCGTGCAGTTCCATCGCGTGGCAGGCGCCTTCCGACAGCAACGGATACAGGCTCCAGGCGAGATTGCCGCTCTGGAACAGCTCGGTGGTGGCGGTGCCCATCACCGCCGGCAGGGCCTGGCCGCCGAATTTTTCCGGCATGGTGAGGCCCGCCCAGCCGCCTTCGGCGAAAGCCTTGAAGGCCTCCTTGAAACCCTTGGGCGTGGTCACCGTGGCGCTTGCCTTGTCGTAATGGCAGCCTTCGGCGTCGCCGCTCTCGTTGAGCGGCGCGAGCACCTGCTCGCTGAGCTTGCCGGCTTCCTCCAGCACCGCATCGAGCAAGTCACGGGTGTGACCCTCACCGCCCTCGAGCCGGGTCAGCACGGTCTCGGCATCGAGCACGTCGAAGAGGGCGAAACGCTGGTCGTCGAGCGGGGCCTTGTAGAGCGTCATGGCGGATTTCCTCTGCGAAAGACGGGTGGGTCGGTTAGCGGTAGGTATGTGCGACGCCGGGCACCGGCGAGAGCCAGTCGTTGCCGTGGAAGGGAAACT
Source organism: Aerosticca soli (assembly GCF_003967035.1). Taxonomy (GTDB): domain Bacteria; phylum Pseudomonadota; class Gammaproteobacteria; order Xanthomonadales; family Rhodanobacteraceae; genus Aerosticca; species Aerosticca soli. Next base: position 880,183 of record NZ_AP018560.1, read on the forward strand.
CGCGCGGCTCGGTTTCCTTTTCCGGGGTCGCGCGCACCGTGCCGCTGAGGCTGTAAGGCAGCGCGCCGCTGCTGCCCTTGGCGTCGATCGCGTGCAACGCGGCGGTCATCTCCGGGGTGGGCAGCACGTCCAGCTCGAGCACGTCGCCGGCCAGCGCGGGAATGTCCAGATCGAAGCGCGCGTGCAGCCGCACCGGCAACAAGTCGGCGACCTTGAACTCGCCCTCGAGCGCGGTGAAGGTCATGCCGGCATAGCTGTTGTTCTGGATGCGCACGGTCAGATGCCAGCGCCCGTCGGGCAGCACCTTGAGCTGCTGCACGCTGAGCGAGGGCGGAAACACACTCTTGCGCGGCGACCCGCCGCAGGCGCTCAAACCCAAGGCCAGCAGGGCAACGAGGAACCAGCGCAGCGCACGCATCGCGTGTCTCCAAACGGTCGTTTGAATGGCCGATTCTAACCGTGTTTACCCCGGCAGAGTCGAGCCGCCGCGCGGGGCCGCAGCCTTTTGCGCAATGGACGCCGGAAAGTCAGCGGATGGGCTGCGTACCAGGCGCCGCGATCGGCAAGAGATCGTGGTGGTTTCCGGCCGCGACAGCCATCGGAAGCATCCTGCGGGTTTCGCCTTGTCTTGCGAACGGGCATGATCGCGTGGACTTTGAGCAAGCCACCGGGGAATGCCAAAAATGCCGCGCCGCTTCGTCGCCCGCCGCTCGCCCATCCATGGCACCGGCGTGTTCGCCACTGCGCCGATCGCCAGGGGCGAGACCATCGTCGAGTACAAGGGCACGCTGATGACCCACGCCGAGGCCGATGCGCTGTACGGCGACAGCGGCGAGACGGGGCATACCTTCCTGTTCACCCTCAACGAGCGGTACATCGTCGATGCCAATCGTGGTGGCAACACCGCGCGCTGGATCAACCACAGCTGTGCGCCCAACTGCCAGGCGCTGATCGAGGAAAGTCCAGACGGCGACCCGCGCAGGGACCGCATCGTGATCGAGGCGCTGCGCGACATCCGGCCGGGCGAGGAGCTGACCTACGACTACGGCATCGTGCTCGAGGTGCCGCACACGCCGCGTCTCAAGAAGTTGTGGAAATGCCTGTGCGGCGCGCCGAACTGCACCGGCACGCTGCTGAAACCCAAGCGCTGAAAAAGACGCCGCCGCGCATGTCGGCGGCGGCGTCGGTTACGCGCTTTCCCAAATCCTCGGTTTTGAAGAGCCTGCGCGGCTTGGGTTCCGGGCTGACGGCTGTGGCGCCGGTCGCTACGGCCGTTTTGGGTTCAGACGCGGAAGGCCATGGTCGCCTCGACCGCGCGTTGCCAGCCGCGATAGAGCGCCTCGCGCTGCTCGGCCGGCATCTGCGGCTCGAAGCGGCGGTCGACCGCCCATTGCCGCGCGATCTCCTCGCGGTCGCGCCAGAAACCGGTGGCGAGGCCGGCCAGATAGGCCGCACCCAGTGCCGTGGTCTCGCCCACCTTGGGGCGCAGCACCGGCACGCCGAGGATGTCGCTCTGGAACTGGGCGAGGAAGTCGTTGGCGATGGCGCCGCCGTCGGCGCGCAGCTCCTTGAGCTCGATGCCGGCATCGGCCTGCATGGCCGAGAGCACGTCGCGGGTCTGGTAGGCCATCGATTCCAGGGCGGCGCGGATGAAGTGTTCCTTGGTGGTGCCGCGGGTGAGTCCGAACACCGCGCCGCGCACGTCGCTGCGCCAGTACGGCGCGCCGAGTCCCACGAAGGCCGGCACCAGATACACGCCGCCGTTGTCGCGCGCACGCTCGGCGTAGGACTGCGAGTCGCTGGCCTTGCCGAACATGCGCAGGCCGTCGCGCAGCCATTGCACCACCGAGCCGGCGACGAAGATCGCCCCTTCCAGCGCGTATTCCACTTCGCCGTCCAGGCCCCAGGCGATGGTGGTGAGCAGGCCGTTCTTCGAGGCGACCGCCTTGTCGCCGGTGTTCATCAGCATGAAGCAGCCGGTGCCGTAGGTGTTCTTGGCCATGCCCGGCTCGAAACAGGCCTGGCCGAACAGCGCGGCCTGCTGGTCGCCGGCCACGCCCGCGATGGGCACCTTGGCGCCGAGGAAACTGGCCGGCGTGGTGTGGCCGTAGATTTCGCTGGAGGAACGCACCTCCGGCAGCATCGCGCGCGGCACGTCGAGCAGGGCGAGCAGGTCGTCGTCCCAGCGGCGGCGATGGATGTCGTAGAGCAGGGTGCGCGAGGCATTGGTGACGTCGGTGACGTGCGCGGTGCCGCCGGTCAGGTTCCAGATCAGCCAGCTGTCGATGGTGCCGAAGGCCAGCTCGCCGCGCGCCGCGCGTTCGCGCGCGCCCTCGACGTGGTCGAGGATCCACTTGACCTTGGTGCCGGAGAAGTACGCATCGATCAGCAGCCCGGTGCGCTCGCGGATCAGCCCTTCGTGGCCGCCCGCTTTGAGCTCATCGCAGATCTCGCGGGTCTGCCGCGATTGCCAGACGATGGCGTTGTGGATCGGCTGGCCGCTGGCCTTGTCCCAGACCACGGTGGTTTCGCGCTGGTTGGTGATGCCGATGCCGGCGATCGCCGCCGGCGGCACCTGCGCGTTGTTCATCACCTCGGTGATGGTGGTGAGCACGCTGGTCATGATCTCGCGCGGGTTGTGCTCGACCCAGCCGGGTTGCGGAAAGAGCTGGGTGAATTCGCGCTGGGCGACGCCGGCGATGCGCCCGGCATGGTCGAACAGGATGGCGCGCGAACTGGTGGTGCCCTGATCGATGGCAAGGACGTAGGATGATTGAGTCATGGCATGCGCTCCGGTCGATGTCGCGGATCAGACGTTGCGGGTGTCGGCACCCGCGTCCGTGGTGGTGAGCACGCGCAGCCGCGCGGGCAGGAACGGATAGATCAGCCATTGGTAGGCGGCGGCGCCGATCACGCCGCCGAGCAGCGGGCCGACGATCGGGATCCACCAGTAGTTGTCGGGCGAGGGCAGCGCGGAGCGGCCCCAGCCGGCGAAGAAGGCGAACAGGCGCGGCCCGAAGTCGCGCGCCGGATTGATTGCCCAGGCTTCGAGGTAGCCCATCGAGGCGCCGATGGTGGCGACCAGCAGGCCGATCATCAGCGCGCCCGAATTGGCGCGCGGCGCCAATTCGTTGTACTGCTCGGTGATGGCGAAGATGCCGAACAGCAGGAAGGCGGTGAGGATGATCTGGTCGGAGAGCGCGTGCATCGGCGTGATCGCCAGCCCCGGATGGGTGAAGAACACGCCGGCCGCGCCGCCGGCCTCGCGGGTGAGCTGGTGCGCGGCGTTGTAGTGGTCGATCACCGGCGCGAACAAGAGATACACCACGCCCGCGCCGAGAAAGCCGCCGATCACCTGCGCCACGCTGTAGGGCAGCACTTTCTTCCACGGGAAACCGCGAAACAGCGCCAGCGCGAGCGTCACCGCCGGATTGGCATGCGTGCCCGACACCGAGCCGGTGGCATAGATGGCGATGGTGACCGCCAGCCCCCAGGCGATGCACACGCCCCAGTAGGCGTTCTGGTAGGGGCTGGGGTCGTAGAGCACGTACATGCAGGCGACCGAATCGCCAAGCGCGATGATGATGAAGACGGCGACGGCTTCGGAGATGAGTTCGCCAAGCAGGGTTCGATTCATACGATTGGCCTCTCGATGGATGAAGGTCGCGCAACCGGCGCGGCGGCGGTCGAACGGGAGTGCCCCGCGGCGCGGCCTTAAGCGGTGCCGGCCGCGGCGGATTGCGTATCGGCGAGATAGGCCGCCAGGCGTGCGGCGTCGGCGGGCGTCACGTGCAGGCCGAGCTTGCTGCGGCGCCAGAGGATGTCCTCGGCGGTCTGCGCCCATTCGTGCTCGCGCAGGTAATCGACCTCGGCCTGATAGAGCTCGGCGCCGAACGCGATGCCGAGCGCGTCGAGCGAGCCGGCTTCGCCCAGGATGCGTTCGCCGCGCGTGCCGTATTGGTGCGCCAGCCGCCAGGCGAGACTCGCGGTCAGCCACGGGCGCTGCGCGCGCCATGCGTCCGCCAATGCATTCGGGTCGCGCTCGCCGCCGGGCAGCGGCTGCGCAGGGTCGGACGTCCACGCGCCGCCGCGCGTCGGCAGCACGTTCGCGAGCAGGTCCAGCGCCTCCTCGCCGAGCCTGCGGTAAGTGGTCAGCTTGCCGCCGAACACGTTGAGCAGCGGCGCGCCGTCGGTGTCCAGTTCCAGGCGGTAGTCGCGGGTGACTTCCGAGGCGTTCTGCTGGTGATCGTCGAGCAGCGGACGCACGCCGCTGTAGCTCCACACCACGTCGGCCGGCGCGATCGCGCGGCGGAAATAGCGGTTCACCGCCGCGCACAGGTAGGCGGTTTCCTCCGCGTCGATGTGTACCTGGGCCGGATCGCCGTGATAGTCGACGTCGGTGGTGCCGATCAGCGTGTAGTCGTGCTCGTAGGGGATGGCGAAGACGATGCGGCGGTCCGGCTGCTGGAAGATGTAGGCGTGGTCGTGCTCGAACAGCCGGCGCACCACGATGTGGCTGCCCTTGACCAGCCGCAGCGTGTGCGTGTGAGGCACGTGCGCGATCTCGTCGAGAAAGCGCACCGCCCACGGTCCGGTCGCGTTCACCAGCGCGCGTGCCGTGAGCGTGCGTTCACGGCCGGCGGCATCGGCCAGCGTGACCTGCCAGTGCCCAGCCGAGCGCACCGCGGCGACGCAGCGCGTGCGCGGCAGGATCTCGGCGCCGCGCGCGGCGGCATCCATCGCGTTCAGCACCGCCAGGCGCGCGTCCTGCACCCAGGCGTCGGAATAGACGAAACCGGTATGGAACTGCGGCTTCAGCGGTGCGCCGAGGGGGTTGCCTTCGAGCCGGATGCGCCGCGAGCCGGGCAGACTCCGGCGCCGGCCCAGATGGTCGTAGAGGAACAGGCCCAGGCGGATCATCCAGGCCGGGCGCAGATGCGATTCGTGCGGCAACACGAAGCGCAGCGGCCAGATCACGTGCGGGGCCAGCTTCAGCAGCACCTCGCGCTCGGCCAGCGCCTTGCCGACCAGGGCGAATTCGTATTGCTCCAGATAGCGCAGGCCGCCGTGGATCAGCTTGGTGCTGGCGCTGGAGGTGTGCGCGGCCAGATCGTCGCGTTCGCACAGGCACACCGACAGGCCCCGTCCGACGGCATCGCGGGCGATGCCCACCCCATTGATGCCGCCACCCACCACCATGACATCGACCATGCCGGTCATCCCTGCCTCCATCGAACCAGCGCCGGCCTAGCAACCGCTGCGCGAGGGCCGATGGTAGCGCCGCAAAAACGGCGCTGCGCACGCGGCGCAGCATGTGCGAAGGCGCAGCGCAAACGCGATCACGGAATGCTGATGACACGCACACCCGCTGTGCATCGGGCACCCGGCACACTCGGCTTTTTTCAAGGCAACCGAAGGAGGTTTTCCATGACTTCGCATCCGCGGCTTTCCGGACGCAAGATCGCCATCCTCGCCACCCACGGTTTCGAGTATTCCGAGCTCACCGAACCCAAGCGCCAGTTGGAACAGGCCGGCGCCACGGTGAAGGTGGTCGCGCCGGACGGCAGCGACTCGATCAAGGGCTGGAAGGGCGGCGACTGGGCCGATGCGGTCAAGGTGGACCTGCCGCTGTCGCAGGCCCGCGTCGAGGATTTCGACGCGCTGGTGCTGCCCGGCGGCGTGCTCAATCCCGACCAGCTGCGGCTCAAGCCCGAGGCGATCCAGTGGATCGCCCGCTTCGGCCATGCCGGCAAGCTCATCGCGGCCATCTGCCACGGACCGTGGACGCTGATCGATGCCGGCCTGGTCAAGGGGCGCCGCGTCACTTCCTGGCCTTCCCTGCGCAAGGATCTGGAAAACGCCGGCGCGCAGTGGGAGGACAGCCAGGTGGTGCGCGACGACAAGCTCATCACCAGCCGCAAGCCCGACGACATCCCGGCCTTCGTCCAGGCCATCGTCGAGGCATTGGCCGGCTGATGGGGGAGGGCGGGCCCGGCGACCGAGCGCCGCTGCCGGGCCCGTCACCGGCCTTGCGCCTCACCCATGCCTCGCCGCGGTTGCAGCGGGGCGCTTCTTTGCCACACACGCGCGCATTCGGCCGCATTCAGCAGTGCGCCTACGGTCGACGTTCGACGGGCGGTTCAGGACGAGGGTTTGGGGCGATGCCTGGGCTCGCGCTGGGGCTGGGGATCGTTTTGCGGCTCGCGCGTGGACGCATCATCCGGCATCCGCTCGGGCGATGGCCCTTGGCGGGGCGTCGGTTGCTGCTCGGGGTAGCCGGCCGTGCCCGGCGGGCGACGTGCACCTTTCTGATCGACCATGGTCGTTCTCCTCAACCCGAAGCCGGTAAGTCTCGCCGCCCCGGCGGCCATGCCATGTGAATGGCGGGCGAGGGATGCGTTCGCGCCGGCGCCGGACGGTCCGTTTCCCCGTGCAGGCCGCTTGGGTCCATCATGTGCACGGGGGATTTCAAAAAAGGACGCTCCATGCGACACACCCGTTTGTCTTTTTCGCTCAGGCTCCTCGTCGGCGGCGCGCTGAGCGTGGGTGTCTTGGCGGCCTCGGCGCAGACCCTGCGCAGCGGCATCGATCTGGCCGGCATGGACCGTTCGCTGCGGCCGGGCGACGACTTCGAGGCTTACGCCAATGGCCAGTGGCGCAAGCAGGCGGTGATCCCGCCCGATCGCGCCAGCACCGGCGTCTTCCTGCAGGTGTTCGAGAAGGCCGAGCAGCGCACCGCCGCACTGGTGCAGGGGCTTGCCGCCGCGCCGCAGGCACCGGGCGGCGAGGCACGCAAGATCGCCGACTACTACCGCGCCTTCATGGACGAGGATGCGATCGAGCGCGCCGGGCTTGCGCCACTCGGGCCCGCGCTCGCCACCATCGACGCGATTCGCGATCGCACCGGCCTTGCCCGTGCGCTGGGCGGCCAGCTGCGGGCCGACGTCGACCCGATCAACGCCACCCATTTCCATACGGCGCACCTGTTCGGTCTGTTCGTGACCCAGGGCCTGGAGGATCCCGCTCACAACATGCCCTATCTGCTGCAGGGTGGGCTCGGCATGCCCAGCCGCGAGTACTACCTCTCGACCGGGCCGGCCATGGCTGCGGCGCGCGGCGCCTACCGGACCTATGTCGCCAAACTGTTGCGCCTGGCCGGCGATGCCGATGCCGAACGCAAGGCCGGCGCGGTGCTCGATCTCGAAACCCGCATCGCCCGCGCCCAGGCCAGCCTGGTCGACAGCGAGGACGTACACAAGGCCAACAACCCTTGGCCGCGTGCAGCCTATGCCAGCCGTGCACCCGGACTCGACTGGACGACCTTCTTCGCCGCCGCCGGGCTGGATCACGTGCCGGTGGTCGACGCCTGGCAGCCGCAGGCGATCCGCGACCTTTCCGCGCTGGTGGCCAGTCAGCCCCTGGACAGCTGGAAGGCATGGCTGCGCTTTCATGCCATCGACGAGGTCGCGCCCCTGCTGCCCCGGGCCTATGCCGAGGCGAGCTTCGACTTCCACGGCCGCACCCTACAGGGCACGCCCACCCAGCGCGAGCGCTGGAAGCGCGCCCTTGCCGCGGTGAATGCGGATCTGGGCGACGCGGTCGGCAAGCTGTACGTGCAGCGGTATTTCCCGGCCTCGTCCAAGGCACAGGTGCAGGCCCTGGTGAAGCACATCCTCGCCGCCTTCGACGAGCGCGTGGACGGGCTGGACTGGATGACCCCGGCGACCAAACAGAAGGCCAAGGCCAAGATCGCCACGCTGAGAGTCGGCGTGGGCTATCCGGACACCTGGCGCGACTACGCGGCGCTCGAGATCCGCGCGGACGATCCGGTCGGCAACCGGCTGCGCGCGGAGAGGTTCGAATACGAACACCAGAAGGCCAAGCTTGGCCAGCCGGTGGACCGCGGCGAATGGTGGATGACGCCGCAGACGGTGAACGCGGTGAACCTGCCGCTGCAGAACGCGCTCAACTTCCCGGCGGCGATCCTGGAGGCGCCGTTCTTCGACCCGGCCGCCGATGCCGCCAGCAATTACGGTTCGATCGGCGCGGTGATCGGCCACGAGATCAGCCACAGCTTCGACAATACCGGCGCCGAATTCGACGACCAAGGCCGGCTGGCCAATTGGTGGACGCCGGCCGACCAGGCGCATTTCAAGGCGGCGGGGCAGAAGCTCGTCGCGCAGTACGACGCCTACGAGGTGCTGCCTGGCCTGCACATCAACGGCCAGCAGACCCTGGGCGAGAACATCGCCGACGTCTCCGGACTCACCGCGGCATACGTGGCCTACCACAAGTCGCTGGGCGGCCGGCCCGCGCCGGTGCTGGACGGGCTCGACGGCGACCAGCGGTTCTTCCTCGCCTTCGCCCAGTCCTGGCGCGAAAAGACCCGCGAGGCGGCGTTGCGCCAGCAGGTGATCACCGACGGCCACGCGCCGGGTCGCTTCCGGGCGCAGACCGTGCGCAACCTGGACGCCTGGTACGACGCTTTCGGCGTGCAGGCGGGCGAGAAGCTCTATCTCGCTCCCGCCGAGCGGGTACGGATCTGGTGACCGGCAAAAACCTAAGGCCCGTCGTCCGGGCCTCGGGGCGGCAAGATGAGGTTTCGCGGCCTTACCAGGCGCGCACTTCGGCCACGCTCACCGTGTAAGTCTGCATGCTCGGCTGATAGCGGAACAGCCGGCCAAGGTCGAAGTCCACCGATTGTCCCGGCGCGATATTGGTGGTGCCGGCCGGCCAGCCTTTCTTGGACTGCACGATGTTGCCGCTGGCGTCCTTGGCGTCGACCTGGATCTGCGCGGCGGCGGCTTCGGCACAATGGTTGACCAGCTGGCCTTTCATGCTCATGCGCGGGCTGCCGGCAGCCGCGACGACCTTGAAATCCTGGATGACGAAGTCGGTGGGGGCGCAGGCGGCATGGGCGGCCAGCGGCGAGGTGAGGAACAACAGAGCGGAGGCGAACAAGGTTTTCATGGGCGATTTCGTCAACGGCATGTCGCTGCAGATGCGACGCAATCCTGATCGGCCGCTGCTCGCAGAACTTGAGCCCTCGACGAAGCCGCAGGCGCGTGCCGCCCGAGGCTTCCGGCACGGGCCTGAAACCCGCGGTGAAGCCAGTGAGTGGTCGGCCCCATGAATGACGGAACCCGTTCCGACGACAGCCGGCGCATCGCGCACAGGCTGCTCAAGGCCGACGAACTCGGCCGCATCGAACTCGTCGAGCAGCAAGGGATGGCGATGATCCGCCGCGATCTCGGCACGGCGCGCTGGTGGGCGCGACGCTTTGCCCGTCGCGCGGCGGCCCGCGAGGCGCGTGCGCTGGCGCGGCTCGCCGGTGTCGAGGGCGTGCCCGCCCTGCTCGCCTGGCACGCTGATGAGCTGCTGCGCAGTTATCTCGACGGCTTGCCGATGCAGCAGGCGCGTCCAAGTGATCGTGCCTATTACCGCGGGGCGCTGCGGCTGCTGGCGCGGCTGCATCGGCGCGGGGTGGTGCACAACGATCTGGCCAAGGAACCCAACTGGCTGGTACTGGCCGATGGTCGCCCGGCAGTGGTGGATTTCCAGCTCGCCTGGACCGTGCGCCGGCGCGGCCGGCTGTTCCGCCTGCTGGCGCGGGAGGATCTGCGCCATCTGCTCAAGCACAAGCGCACGTATTGTCCCGAGGCGCTGAGCGCGCGGCAGCGGGCCATCCTCGCCACGCCGGCGGCGCCGGCGCGCTGGTGGCGCGCCACCGGCAAGCGTCTGTACAAGCTGATCGCGCGGCGCCTGTTCGGCTATTGGGACAACGAGGGCAAGGGCCGCGTGCGCGACTGAGGGTGTGGCGGGCTCACTTCTCGACGAAGGCGCGCTCGAACACGTAGTCGCCGGGCTCGCCGGTTCGCGGCGAGGCGACGAAGCCGTGCGCATCGAGCAGCGCGCGCAGCTCGGCCAGCATCGCCGGGCTGCCGCACAGCATCACCCGGTCGGTGGCAGGGGTGATCTGCGGCAGGCCGATGTCGCGGCTGAGCTGGCCGCTTTCGATCACCTGCGGGATGCGGCCCTGATGGCGGAAGGGTTCGCGGGTGACGGTGGGGTAATAGATCAGCTTCTCGCGCACCATCTCGCCCAGATATTCGTGCTGCGGCAGCTCGCGCTCGATGTAGTCGGCGTAGGCGAGATCGTTCACGTGACGCACGCCGTGCACCAGCACGACCTTCTCGAAGCGTTCGTAGGTTTCCGGCTCGCGGATCAGGCTCATGTAGGGCGCCAAGCCGGTACCGGTGCCGAGCAGGTACAGATGCCGACCGGGCTTCAGGTCGTCCAGCACCAGCGTGCCGGTGGGCTTGCGGCTGACGATGATCGGATCGCCCGGCTTGATGTGCTGCAGGCGCGAGGTGAGCGGGCCGTCGGGCACCTTGATCGACAGGAACTCCAGGTGTTCCTCCCAGGTCGCGCTGGCGATCGAATAGGCGCGCATCAGCGGGCGGCCGTCCACTTCCAGGCCGATCATCACGAACTGGCCGCTGACGAAGCGGAAGCCCGGGTCGCGGGTGGTGCGGAAGGAGAACAGGCTCTCGTTCCAGTGCTGCACGTCGATCACGTGCTCGGTCGCCAATGCCACCATGGGGAGCGTCTCGGATAGTTGCGGGGGAAAGGCCATCGGCCGCTGCCAGCCGCTGGGCTGGCAAACGCATGACAAGCCCGCCATTTTAGCCCATGCCGGTAGCGTCACGCGGCGTGGGCTTGCGGCAGGATGCCGCCTGGCTTTGCGCGCCGGGCGCGGCTTTCGCGACAATGCCACCCATGCCCCCGTCGACCGCGACTGCCGCCGCGTCCTGGCGCCTTTGCGTGGCGCCGATGCTGGACTGGACCGATCGCCACTGCCGCTATTTCCATCGCCTGCTGGCGCCGCACGCGCGGCTCTACACCGAGATGGTGACCAGCGCGGCGCTGGTGCGCGGCCATGCCTTGCATCTGCTCGAACACAGCGACGAGGAACGGCCGCTGGCCCTGCAGCTGGGCGGCAGCGACCCGGCCGAACTCGCCGCCGCCGCCCGGCTCGGCGCGGCGGCCGGCTACGATGAGATCAACCTCAACGTCGGTTGTCCTTCCGACCGTGTGCAGTCTGGCCGCTTCGGCGCCTGCCTGATGCGCGAGCCGACGCTGGTCGCCGATTGCGTGCGCGCGATGCGCGGGGCGGTGGACGTGCCGGTGACGGTGAAGTGCCGCCTCGGCGTGGACGATCAGGACACCTATGCCGATCTGCAGCGCTTCACCGAAGCCGTGCTCGAAGCCGGCGTGCGCACGCTCCTGGTGCATGCGCGCAAGGCCTGGCTCCAGGGCTTGAGTCCGAAGGAAAACCGCGAGATCCCGCCGCTGGACCATGCGCGCGTCTATCGCCTGAAGCGCGAGTTTCCCGAACTCGTCGTGGTGATCAATGGCGGCATCGGCACGGTGGACGAGGCGCGTGCGCATCTGGCGCAGGTCGACGGCGTGATGATCGGCCGCGCCGCCTACCACGACCCCTATTTCCTGGCGCGTCTCGAGCAGGCGCTGTATGGCACGCCGCCGCCCGCGCGCGAGGCGGTGCTGGACCGGCTGCGGCCGTACGCGCAGGCCGAACTGGCACGGGGCACCGCGCTCGCGCACATCACGCGGCACGTGCTCGGGCTCTATCACGGCGAACCTGGCGCGCGTGCCTTCCGGCGCGCCCTGAGCGAGGGCGCGCACCGGTTGGGGGCCGGCTGGGCGCTGGTCGAGCAGGCCCGTCCCGGCCGGGTCGCCTGATCCCGCGTTGGCCGTCCGGTCGGCATTCAGCCATGCCGGGCTAGGCTGCCACGCCCCACCGGCACACGATTCGGTGACGATCCTTTCATGCGCAAACGCTTATTGATCCTCGTGCTGCCGGCGCTGGCCGGCACGGCCGCGCACGCGGCACGCCAGGAGCTCTCGCTGGAGCAGGCGGTGGCGCACGTGCAGCAGGAAAGCGGCGGCACCATACTCTCGGCCGACACCCAGCATCGTGGCCGCCGGGTCGAGTACCGGATCAAGGTGCTCACTCCCGATGGCCACGTGCGGGTCCTGGCGGTGCCGGCCGACGGCTCCGCCGAATCCACCAAGAGCCCGGCCGGCAACGGCGCGGGCGGCAAGGAGAAACATTAAAGATGCGCATCCTTCTGGTAGAGGACGAAGCCCCCTTGCGCGAAACTCTGGCCGCGCGCCTGAAACGCGACGGTTTCGCCGTCGATGCCGCGCAGGACGGCGAGGAAGGCCTGTACATGGGCCGCGAGGTGCCGTTCGACCTCGCCATCATCGACCTCGGCCTGCCCAAGCTGTCGGGCATGGACCTGGTCAAGGCCCTGCGCGAGGCCGGGCAGCGCTATCCGATCCTGATCCTCACCGCGCGCGGCAGCTGGCAGGACAAGGTCGAGGGTTTGAAGCACGGCGCCGACGACTACATGGTCAAGCCGTTCCACGTCGAGGAGCTTCTGGCGCGGATCAACGCGCTGGTGCGGCGCGCCAGCGGCTGGTCCAAGCCCGTGCTGACCTGCGGGCCGGTCAAGCTCGACACCACCGCGCAGACGGTCACGGTGGAAGGCAAGCCGGTCGACCTCACCAGCTACGAATACAAGGTGCTCGAATACCTGATGCTGCATGCCGGCGAGCTGGTCTCCAAGGCCGACCTCACCGAGCACATCTACCAGCAGGATTTCGATCGCGACTCCAACGTGCTCGAAGTGTTCATCGGCCGCCTGCGCCGCAAGCTCGACCCGGAAGGCAGCCTGAAGCCGATCGAAACCGTCCGTGGCCGTGGGTACCGCTTTGCCATCCCGCGCAGCGACGGCGACGAGGAGTGACCCGCCGCGCCGGCCGGCCTCGCTGGCCGCGCGCGCGGCGATGGCCACCGGGCTGGTGCTGGCCGGCTTCCTCGGGCTGGTCGGGCTGACGCTTTCGCGCGCCAGCCACGAGGCGGCGCTCAAGGCGCTGCACGACCGGCTGGAGAACTACCTCATCTCCTACGTGGCCGGCACCGACATCGCCAGCCGCACCGGCAAGCCCTATCCGCCGGACACCCCGCCCGATCCGCGTTTCTCGCGGCCCGGCTCGGGCCTGTATGCGGTGGCGATCGGCGCGGACGGTTTCCACTGGGAATCGGCTTCCGCGGTCGGCCGGGACTTCAGCTTCCTGCGGCCGCTGCCGCCGGGACAGAGCGTGTTCGTCGGGCCGGTCGACACCGGCATGGGACGCATCTACTACTACGCCTACGGCGTGGCTTTCGACAACCCGCCGCGCAAGCCGACCGAGCTCACCTTCATGGTGGCGCAGACCGAAGACCAGTTCGAGGGCGAGCGGGCGGTGTACCGGCGCACGCTGGTGCTGATGCTGTCGGTGCTGGGGCTGACCTTGATCGTGCTGCAGCTGCTGCTCCTGCGCTGGAGCCTGACCCCGCTGCGTCGCGTGGCCAGCGACATGAGCCGGGTCGAGCGCGGCGAGAGCGAGCACCTGGACAGCCAGTATCCGATCGAGCTCACCACCCTCACCGGCCGCATCAACAGCTTCATCGACAACGAGCGCGAGCAGCGCGAACGCACGCGCAACACCCTGGCCGATCTCGCGCACAGCCTGAAGACGCCGCTGGCGGTGATCCGTTCGCGGCTGGAATCCGGCGACGACGATGCCAGCCTGCGTGCCGACATCCTTGCCCAGGTCCAGCGCATGGATGAACTCGTCGCCTACCAGCTCGCGCGGGCGGCGACCTCGGGCCGGCAGACTTTCGCCGCCGCGGTGCCGGTGGCTGGACATGCCGAGGACCTGGTCCGCAGTCTGGAGAAGGTCTACGCGGCGAAAAACCTCCTGTGCGAGTTCGACATCGAGCCCGGTGCCGTGTTCTACGGCGAAACCGGCGATCTGCTCGAACTGTTGGGCAACCTGCTGGAAAACGCCTTCAAGTGGGCCAGGCACCACGTGTTGCTGGTGGTGCGCATGCACCCCGAACCCGGCCGGTCACGCCCGGGCCTCGAGCTCAGTGTGGAGGACGACGGCCCCGGCATTCCGCCCGAGCAGGTGGAGCGCGTGCTGCAACGAGGCGTGCGCGGCGACGAGCGCGTCCAGGGCCATGGCATCGGGCTTTCGATCGTGCAGGATCTGGTCAAGGCCTATCACGGCGAACTGGTGGTCGACCGCTCGCCGGAATTCGGCGGTGCGCGCTTCAGCGTGCGTCTGCCCGCCTCGTGAGCGCCAGGGCGGCGCCCGCCCGTGGTTACTGGATCGAGCCCGGCAGCAAGGAAGGCCAGCCGCGGCCGCTGCGGTGCGTGGCGGGCGCGTAGGGCGTCGCGGCGGCCGGCTCGCCGGCGCTGGCCGGAGGCGGTGAGCGGTCGTCACCGCGCGCCCCGCTGGCATGGCCCAGGTTCATGAGGTCGACCGGCGAGGCGCCATCCCGGCTCGCATCGTTCGCGCCGTGGCTGCCCGAATCCTGCAGGCTGTCTTCGACGGCATGGGCCGTGCCGAGAAGACCGAGCGCGAGCGCGCCTCCGATCAAGAGCTGCCGGGCAAGCATTGTCGTCATTCCGTGAAACCCACCGTCGCCGCATGCTGGCAGAAACGCCGCCCGGCTGCCAGTGCGCCCCTGCGCGGGCTTTAGAATGCCCCTCATGTCGATGCCATCCTTTCCTGGTGCGTCTGCGTCCGATGCCGCCGCACGCGACCTGCTCGCCGCGCTGGCTTCCGGGCATCCTGTCGATACCGCGGCGCTGGCACGGCGGCTCGGTCTCGGAGAGCCGGCGCTGCTGGCCGTGGCCGAGTCGCTGCGCGCCCGTGGTCTGCCGCTCGCGCGCACGGACGAGGGTCTGCGGCTGCCTTGGCCGCTCGAATGGCTCGATGCGCAGGCGATCCGTGCCGCGTTGCCGCCGGCTCTGCGTGAGCTTGCCATCGAGGTTCACTGGGAGCTCGATTCCACCTCCAGCGAGCTGCTGCGTCGCGTCGGCGACATCGCCGACGAGAGCTTCGTGCTGGCCGAGACGCAGAGCGCCGGGCGCGGTCGCCGCGGGCGGCACTGGCTGTCGCCGCCCGGCCTCAATCTCTATCTTTCCTGCCGCAAGCGCTTCGCGCGGGAGCCGGCGGCGCTGACGGGGCTGTCGCTGGCCGTCGGCGTGATGGTGGTGCAGGCGCTGGCGCGGTTCGGCCTGAGCGGACTCGGGCTCAAGTGGCCCAACGACGTCGTCGCCGAGGACGGCAAGCTCGCCGGCATCCTGGTCGAGCTCGCCGGCGAGCGCGGGCAGGGATGTGCGGCGGTGATCGGCATCGGGCTCAACGTGCGGCTGACGGGCGAACTCAAGGCGCAGATTGGCCAGCCGGCTTGCGATCTCGCCACGCTCTGCGGCGGCCGGCCGCCCGCGCGCAACCGCGTCGCCGCCGCCTTGATCGAAGCCTTGCACGAAGGGCTGCACACCTTCGATGTCCAGGGGTTCGGCGCGTTTCGCGCGGCCTATGCCGCCTGCGACGTGTTGCGGGGCCGCGCGCTGCGGCTTTCCGGGGCCGTGCCGGCCGAGGAGGGTGTCGGCGCCGGCGTGGACGCGCGCGGCGCGCTGCTGCTGCGCACCGCGCACGGTCTTGTGCCGGTCGACAGCGGCGAGGTTACGGTGCGCCCGGCATGAGGTTGCTGCTCGATCTGGGCAACACGCGGCTCAAATGGGCGCTGCAGGACGACGCCGCGCGGGATTGGCTGGCGCGCGGCACGGCCGCCTGGGAGGCCGGCATGGAGGGCGTGCTCGCCGAGGCCTGGCGTGGCCGTCCGGCGGTGAGCCAGGTGCTCGGCGCCTCGGTGGTGGATGTCGGACGCGAGGCGCAGATCGCCCGCTGCGTGACGCAGATCTTCGGTCGGACGCCCTCCTGGGTGCGCACACCGGCCACGGCCGGCGGCGTGCGCAACGGCTATGCCGAGCCCGCACGGCTGGGCGTGGACCGCTTCCTGGCCATGCTTGCCGCGCATGCCGATGCGCTGGGCGACTGCATCCTGGTCGGCGTCGGTACCGCGCTCACCCTCGATGCCTTGACCGCGGGCGGCGAGCACCTGGGCGGGCTGATCGCGCCGGGGCCGCAGCTCATGCAGCGCAGCCTGCTCGGCGCCACCGCCCGTGTCCGTCCGCAAGGTCCGGGGCGGGTGGTGGAGGCGGCCGACAACACCGCCGATGCGGTGACTTCCGGCTGCTGGCTGGCGGCGGCTGCGCTGGTCGAGCGTTTCGCCGCGCGCATGTCGGCCCGGCTGGGCGGCGCCGCCCTGGTCGCCATCGACGGCGGCGATGCGGACGCACTGATCCGGCTGCTGCCCGGACCGGTCCGGCGCCGGCACGACAGCGTGCTGCATGGTCTTGCCGTGTGGGCGCGCGCTGTCGGGGACGCGCGTTAGACTGCGGCGACGCCGGCCGGCGCGCCAGCTTGGGTTTCGGGGAAGGGGATGTTGCTGCGCTTGATTTTCGTGCTGCTGGTGGCGCTGAACATCGCGGTCGGCGCCTGGCTGTGGCTGGGGCGCGAAGACGGCTACGTGCCTGCCCCCAGCGACCCCGGCGTGCCCCGGCTCGCCTTGTTGGCCGAGCGTCCGGCGCCGGCGGCTTCAGCCCCTCCGCCGGCGGCCGCGCCGCATGCCGCTGGCAGTGCGCCGGCCGTGGCTTCGGTGGCGGCCGTCGGCGTGGCCGGATCCGCGCCTGCGCCGGCCACCACGACCGCCGTCCTTCCGGTTGCCGCCGCATCGCTCGCCCCGGCGCCGGCCCCGGCCGGTCCGCTGCAGACGCATCGCTATGCCTGCGTCGCGATCGGCCCCTTCGAGAACGCACAGGCGTTGCATGCGGCCCGTGCGCGGCTGGCGCCGCACGCAGCCAAATTGCGTTCCCGCCAGGAGCGGTCCGTGCAAAGTCGCGGTTGGTGGGTGTTCTTGCCCGCCGCCAGCCGCGCGCAGGCGCAGGGCCTCGCGGCGCGACTGGAGGCCGCCCACGTGGGCGATCACTTCCTGGTCGGCGGCGGCGATCAGCCCAATGCCGTCTCGCTCGGTCTGTTCAAGGACCCGGCCAATGCGCGCAAGCGTCGCGACGAGGTGGCGGCGGCCGGCTTCGCGGCGCAGATGGTCGAGCGCACCGAGCCGGTGACCGAATACTGGCTGGACGTCGCCACCGAGCCTCCGCAGGGCGAGTCGGTGCTGAAGCGGCTGCGCGCCGAGGGCATGGGTTCGCACAGCACCAGCTGCTTCTGAAAAACACCGACCCGAGGCACTGCTAGAATGCCGCCCCCTGTGCCGGCATAGCTCAGTTGGTAGAGCAACCGCCTTGTAAGCGGTAGGTCGTCCGTTCGAGTCGGACTGTCGGCATGTCCCTTGGGCATCCTGCGGCGCGGTGCATGACCGCGCCGCGCTCCATGAATCTGAGGGCTTACGCCCTGGATGCAGTGCCGGGGCATCCTGCCCACGGACAGGAGGCGCTGAATCGATCGGCGCTTCCCTTACTCGGTTTTCCGCGGTCCGTATGGGCCGCCTTTTGACAGGCCGGAGGTGTTGTCCATGCCGCGTGCGGTTTCCTTGATCGGCGTGCCGACCGACATCGGTGCCGCCCACCGCGGCGCCTCGATGGGGCCGGAGGCCCTGCGGGTGGCGCAGCTCGACCAGCGCCTGGCGCGGATGGGTCTGGACGTGTGCGATCGCGGCAACCTGCACGGTCCGTTCAATCCCTGGCAGCCGCCGCAGGACGGCTATCGCCATCTGGAAGAGGTGATCGCCTGGAACCGGGCCCTGCACGATGCGGTGCGGGCGGAGCTTGCGCAGGAGCGGCTGCCGATCGTGCTCGGCGGCGATCACAGTCTGGCGATCGGCTCGATCAGCGCGGTGGCGCGACATTGCCGCATGCACGGCAAGCGCCTGCGGGTGCTGTGGCTGGATGCGCATGCCGACGCCAACACCTCGTCGAGCACGCCATCGGGCAACGTGCACGGCATGCCGGTCGCCTGCCTGTGCGGCACCGGTCCGGCCGGGCTGGTCGAGATCGGAGGTCAGGTGCCGGCGGTGGACGCCGCGGCGTTCCGCCAGATCGGCATCCGTTCGGTGGACGAAGGCGAAAAACGCCTGGTGCGCGAGGCCGGGCTCGTCATCTTCGACATGCGCCACATCGACGAGGTCGGCATGCGCCGCACGATGGAGGAGGCGCTGGCCGGGGTGGACGACAACACCCACCTGCACGTGAGTTTCGACGTCGACTTTCTGGATCCGGCGATCGCTCCCGGGGTCGGCACCGCGGTGCGCGGTGGCCCGACCTACCGCGAGTCGCAGCTGTGCATGGAGATGATCGCCGACACCGGCCGGCTCGGCTCGCTCGACATCGTCGAGCTCAATCCCGCCTTCGACAAGCGCAACCAGACCGCGCGGCTGGCGGTGGATCTGGTCGAGTCGCTGTTCGGCAAGTCCATCCTGATCCGCTAGCCGCTGCCGCAGCGCGCCTTGCCCGGCCGCGGCGGCTTCTTCTACGCTGCGGTTTTCGCGGTTCCGCCGCATCCTGCGCGCGGGCCGACACCGCCCGAGGGGGAACCCACGCATGCCCGGATCGTCCGCAGCCCTCAAGCTGCGCCTGATTGCGATGAACTTCCTGCAGTTCTACGTATGGGGTGCCTGGCTCACCACCATCGGCGCGTACTGGTTCCAGACCCGTCACTGGGGTGGCGCGCAGTTCGGCGCGATCTTCTCGACCATGGGGCTGGCTTCGCTGTTCATGCCGGCGCTGATGGGCATCGTCGCCGACAAGTGGGTCCACGCCGAGCGGCTGTACGGCGTGCTGCACCTGGTGGGTGGCGCATTGCTGTTCCTGGTGCCTGCGGTCGACGATCCGCGCACGCTGTTCTGGCTGATGCTGGCCAACATGTGCTGCTACATGCCGACCATCGCGCTGTCGATCGCAGTGGCCTTCAATGCGCTCAAGCGGGCGGGGCTGGACATCGTCACCGACTATCCGCCAGTGCGGGTCTGGGGCACGGTGGGTTTCATCGTGGCGATGTGGACCACCAGCCTGCTGCATCTGGAAACCTCGCCCGGGCAGTTCCGCGTCGCCGGCGCGGCGGCGCTGCTGCTCGGCTTGTATGCCTTCAGCCTGCCGCCGTGTCCGCCGCGCGACACCCGTCATGCCACCCTCGCCGAGGCGCTCGGCCTGCGCGCGTTCGCGCTCCTGCGCCGCTACGACATGGCGGTGTTCTTCCTGTTCGCGATGGCGCTCGGGGCCGCGTTGCAGCTCACCAACGCCTACGGCGACACCTTCCTGCATGATTTCGGCAAGCAGCCGCAGTACCAGGGGCTGCTCACCGTGCGCTATCCGAACATCGTGCTGTCCATTTCGCAGATGTCCGAGACGCTGTTCATCCTCACCATCCCGTTTTTCATGCGCCGTTTCGGCATCAAGACGGTGATGCTGATCAGCATGGTCGCCTGGGTGCTGCGCTTTGGCCTGTTCGCCTATGGCAATCCGGCCGGCCTGCTGTGGATGCTGGTGCTCTCCAACATCGTCTACGGCATGGCGTTCGACTTCTTCAACATCTCCGGCTCGCTGTTCGTGGAAAGCCAGGCCGATCCGGCCATCCGCGCCAGCGCCCAGGGCCTGTTCATGCTGATGACCAACGGCGTCGGCGCGGTGCTCGGCAGCTCGCTGAGCGGCTGGCTGATCGAACGCTTCTTCACCGCCCCGGACGGTGCGCTCGACTGGCATGGCATCTGGCTCTCCTTCGCCGGCTACGCACTCGTCGTCACGCTGCTCTTTGCCGTGCTGTTCCGCGCCCCGCGCACGGCGCCGTCCGCCGCCTGAAGGGGGCGGACGCTATCATTGGCCGATGCAGATCGGTCCCTACCGCATCGACCCGCCGCTGGTGCTCGCGCCCATGGCGGGGGTCACCGACAAGCCGTTCCGCCTGCTGTGCAAACGGCTGGGCGCGGGCCTGGCGGTGTCGGAAATGACCAGTGCCG
Organism: Aerosticca soli; assembly: GCF_003967035.1. Classification (GTDB taxonomy): domain Bacteria; phylum Pseudomonadota; class Gammaproteobacteria; order Xanthomonadales; family Rhodanobacteraceae; genus Aerosticca; species Aerosticca soli. Next base: position 900,140 of record NZ_AP018560.1, read on the forward strand.
ATCCGGCGCTGTGGCACACGCGCAAATCGCTCAAGCGCATGGACCACGCCGGCGAGCCGGCGCCGGTGAGCGTGCAGATCGCCGGGCACGACCCGGCCATGCTGGCCGAGGCCGCGCGCCACAACGTCGCCCAGGGCGCGCAGATCATCGACATCAACATGGGCTGCCCGGCCAAGAAGGTGTGCAACGTCTGGGCCGGGTCCGCGCTGCTCAAGGACGAGGCGCTGGTGGCGCGGATCTGCCGTGCCGTGGTCGCCGCCGTGCCGGTGCCGGTCACGCTCAAGATCCGCACAGGCTGGGATCGCGAGCACAAGAATGCGCTGGCCATCGCGCGGATTGCCGAGGATGCCGGCATCGCCGCGCTCGCCATCCACGGGCGCACCCGCGCCGACCGCTACGAGGGTGAGGCCGAGTACGAGACCATCGCCGCGGTGAAGGCCGCGGTGGGGATGCCGGTGATCGCCAACGGCGACATCGCCTCGCCCGAGCAGGCGCGGCAGGTGCTCGCCTGCACCGGCGCCGACGCGCTGATGATCGGCCGCGCCGCGCAGGGACGGCCCTGGATCTTCCGCGAGATCGCCCACTACCTTGCCCATGGCAACCTGCTGCCCGAACCCGCGCCCGCGGAGGTCGGCGCGATCCTGAAGGACCACCTCGAGCAGCTGTATGCCTTCTACGGCGAGCCCGCGGGCGTGCGCATCGCGCGCAAGCATCTGTCCTGGTATGCCGGTGGCCGTCCGCATGACGCGGCTTTCCGCGCGCTGATCAACCGCGCCGAAAGCGCGGCCGAGCAGTTGCGCGTGACCTGCGCCTATTTCGAGGCGCTGGCCGCCGGCACGCCGCTCGCCGCCTGAGGCGCGGCCGACAGGGCGGCGATCACCGGCCGCAAGCGTGCGCTCCAGAGCGCATAGCCGGCCGAGTTCATGTGTAGCCCGTCGGCACCGAAGAGTTCGGCACGCGGCCTGCCCTTCGCGCCGAGCATCGCCTTGGTGACGTCGACGAAGCGCACGTCGTGACCGCCCGCCCATGCCGCGATCAGCCGGTTGGCCTCCTGCATCGCCGGCCACAGCGACCAGCGCGCCGGGCTCGGCTTGATCGAGATGTAGACGATCGGCACGCCCGGCAGCTCGCGGCGCACGCGCGCCACGAAGGCCGCCACGTCCGTCGCCACGCGCTGCGGCGTATGGCCTTCGGCGATGTCGTTGTCGCCGGCATAGAACACGATCAGCCGCGGCCGGTAGGGCAGCACCACGCGGTCGGCATAGGCAGTGACCTCGGCCACCGTCGAGCCGCCGAAGCCGCGGTTCAGCACCGGCACGCCCGGAAAGTCCGCCTCCAGCGTGCACCATTTGACGATCGAGGAACTGCCGGTGAAGAGCACGCTGCCGGGCGGGGGCGGGTGCAGGCGGTCGGCGGCGACGAAGGCGTCGATCGCAGCCTGCCAGCGCGCGGGATCCGCGGCGGCATGGATGCTGCAGGCCGCCAGTAGAGCGATGAAACCAAGCAGGCCACGAAGGCGAAGGCATGCGCGCATGGGCAGGTCGTCCGGGGCGAAGGGGAACGGCCGTCTCCACGAGGCCGTCATGCGAGTGTGCCAGAGTGCGCATGCAAACGCCGCCGGAGGCATGTATCATGCGCGGTTTACTTTTATCTTTTTATCCGTAAAGAAGGATAAACGTCCGATGAGCAGCTTCCTCTTCACCTCCGAATCGGTCTCCGAGGGCCACCCCGACAAGGTCGCCGACCAGATCTCCGACGCCGTGCTCGACGCCATCCTGGCGCAGGATCCGCGCGCGCGGGTGGCCTGCGAGACGATGGTGAAGACCGGCGTGGCGATCATCGCCGGCGAGATCACCACCAGCGCCTGGGTGGATCTGGAGGAGCTCACCCGCAAGGTGATCGTCGAGATCGGCTACGACAGCTCCGAGGTCGGCTTCGACGGCGCCACCTGCGGCGTGCTCAATCTGATCGGCAAGCAGTCGCCGCACATCGCGCAGGGCGTGGACCGCAAGAACCCCGAGGAGATGGGGGCGGGCGATCAGGGCCTGATGTTCGGCTACGCCACCAACGAGACCGACAGCTACATGCCGGCCGCGATCCATCTGGCCCACCGGCTGGTGGAACAGCAGACCAAGGTGCGCAAGAAGAAGAACTCGCCGCTGCCGTGGCTGCGCCCGGACGCCAAGAGCCAGGTGACGCTGCGCTACGAGGACGACGAGGTGGTCGCCATCGACGCGGTGGTGCTGTCCACCCAGCATGCGCCGGGCATCAAGCACAAGGATCTGGTCGAGGCGGTGCGCGAGGAAATCATCAAGCCGGTGCTGCCGGCCAAGTGGCTGCACAAGGGCACCAAGTTCCACATCAATCCGACCGGCAAGTTCGAGATCGGCGGCCCGGTGGGCGACTGCGGGCTCACCGGCCGCAAGATCATCGTCGACACCTACGGCGGCTGGGCCCGCCATGGCGGCGGCGCGTTCTCCGGCAAGGACCCGTCCAAGGTGGATCGCTCGGCCGCCTACGCCGCGCGCTACGTGGCCAAGAACATCGTTGCGGCGGGCCTGGCCGACCGTTGCGAGGTCCAGGTTTCCTACGCCATCGGCGTGGCCGAGCCGACCTCGATCTCGGTGACCACCTTCGGCACCGGCCGGCTGGACGACGCCCACATCGAGAAGCTGATCCGCCGTCATTTCGATCTGCGGCCCTACGGCATCATCAAGATGCTCGACCTGGTGCATCCGATCTACCGGGCGACCGCCACCAACGGCCATTTCGGCCGCAGCCCGAAGACGCTCAAGGGGCCCAACGGCGAGACCTTCACCGCCTTTTCGTGGGAGAAGACCGACAAGGCGGCGGCGCTGCGCGAGGACGCCAACCTCGCCACCCTCGACTGACGGCGCGCTGCGCGCAAAAAAAGCCGGCGCGAAGTGCGCCGGCTCGCGCAAGAGGCGCCATCCGTGGCAGGACTGCGTCCTGAAGCGAAACGCGCGGCCTGTCAGGCAGCCTTGGCGATCGGGATGCGGACCGTTTCGGTCTGCGCCTGCGCCGCCTTGGGCAGCGTCACCGTGAGCACGCCGTTGCGGAACTCGGCCTTGGCCTTGTCCGGCTCGATCGGCAGGTCGAGCGGGATGCGCCGTTCGAAGCGGCCATAGAAGCGCTCGCTCAGGCGACGGTTCTGGCCTTCCTCGTTGCGCTCGGCGCGACGTTCGCCGCGCAGGATGACGCACTGGCCGTCGAACAGGACCTCGACGTCCTTCTCGGTCATGCCGGGAAGCTCGGCGGACAGGACGTAGTCCTTGCCGGTCTCGTTGAGCTCCAGGCGGGGCCAGCTTTCGAAGACGTCGCCGCCTTCAAAGCCGCCGACCTCGAAACGGCGCCACATGTCGTCGAACAGCCGGTTCATCTCCCGATGCAGGGCGAGCAGGGGATCGCGCGGCTCACGGGTGGTCATCGCCGTGGATGCACGTTCACGGTTCCAGGGGATCAACTGACTGATGCTCATCGTCAATCACCTCCGCACGTATCAAGGCGCCAGCGCCGCGGCGGGCATGAGTCGGAGGTGCGAAAAGGCCGGAGAAACCGGCAGTTGGTGCGGCGCCCCTGGGCTTGGGGAAACGCAAGCCACGTCCAATCGCACCACTGACTTGCGGTAACCGCGGCCGCGCCGCGGCGCTGGCGTGCCGCTAAATAGGTTGCCGGGCGGCGGGTTCAAGAGCTGGCGGCCTCGACGCTTGCCGCTCATTCAGCTGCCGTCAAGCCAGCTGGTCGAGCAAGGCCTGCACGTCTTCGTAGGTGTCTGCCCGCAACAGTCGCGGCGCGCAGGCGCGCAGGGCGGTACGGTCGAGTCCGGCCAGGCGCTCGCGCACCTTGAGCAGCTGGCTCGGGTGCATGCTGAACTCGGTGAGCCCGAGCGCCACCAGCAGCGCGGTGAGGCGCACGTCGCCGCCGATCTCGCCGCACAGGCTGACCGGCTTGCCGGCACGCCGGCCCAGCCCGATGACATGGGCGATGAGCCGCAGCAGCGCCGGTTGCAGCGGGTGATAGATGCCTTCCAGGGCGTCGTTGCCGCGGTCGGCGGCCAGCACGTACTGGGCCAGATCGTTGCTGCCGATGGCGAAGAAGTCCGCGTGCGCCAGCAGCGCGCGCATGTTGATGGCCGCCGCCGGCACTTCGATCATCGCACCGAGCGGCAGCTTCTCGGGCAGGTCGACGTGGGCGCGGCTCAGTTCCTGGCGGGCGAGCTTGAACAGCGTGCGCACGGCGATGAGCTCGTCCGGCTGGGTCAGCATCGGCACCAGCACGCGCACTGGCCCGTAGCAGGCCGCACGCAGGATCGCGCGGATCTGCGTGGTGAACACCGCCGGGTGGCGCAGCGACAGCCGTACCCCGCGCACGCCCAGGGCGGGGTTGTCCTCGCCGTGCAGGGCGAGCCCGGCCGCGTCGGCCTTGTCGGCACCCAGGTCGAGGGTGCGGATGGTGACCGGCAGGCCGCCCATGCCGAGCACGAGATCGCGGTAGGCGACGAACTGTTCCTCTTCCGAGGGCAGCTGCTTGCCGCGCAGGAACAGGAACTCGGTGCGGTACAGACCGACGCCGTCGGCGCCGCAGGCCCTGGCGGCGGCGATGTCGGCGGGCATCTCGGCATTGGCGAACAGGTGCATGTGCACGCCGTCGCGGGTGCGCGTGGGCGCATGCGCCAGCGCGGCCAGCCGGCGGCCCTGCTGTTGCGCCTCGCGCTGCCAGGCGCGGTAGCGGGCGAGATCTGGCGCGGTGGGATGGACGATGACCTCGCCGTGTTCGGCGTCGAGCAGGATGAGGTCGTCGTCGTGGATGCTGGAGAGCGCGTCGCGCGCGCCCACCACCATCGGCAGATCCAGGCTGCGGGCGAGGATGGCGCTGTGCGAATAGGCGCTGCTGCTGCTGGCGACCACGCCGAGCAGGCCGTGCCCGGCCAGGTGCGCCATGTCGGTCGGCGCGATGGTGTCGGCGACGAGGATCTCGCCCACGCGCGCGGCGAGCTTGCGTTCCTCGGGCGAGGTCTGCCGTTTGAGCGCCGCCAGCACGCGGCCGATCACCTGGTCGACGTCCTCCTTGCGGCTGCGCAGGTAGGGGTCGTCCATCGCCTCGAAGACCTGCACCAGCCGGTCGCGCTGCTTCTTGAGCGCGGCGTCGGCGCGGTAATGGCCGACCTGGATCAGCTCGTCCAGCCCCTGCAGCAGCTCGCGGTCGTCCAGCAGCAGGCTGTGCGCGTCGATGAATTCGTTGACCTCGCGGGCCAGCGCACCATGCAGCTTGCCGCGCAGTTCGCGCAGTTCCTGCCGGGCGATGTCGATGGCCTGGTGCAGCCGCGCCAGTTCGCCAGGCACTTCTTCCGGGCGCAGCGGCCGCTGGTCGATCGCGTGACGGCTGGGCTGGACCAGCCGGGCGCGACCGAGCGCCATGCCGCGCGAGGCGGGCGTGCCGGCAAGGACCATCCTCACGGCAGCCTCCCGGGCATGGCCGGCGAGCGGACGGTGGCGCGCGAGGTCGCGGCGGGCGGGGATGGCGTGTGCATGCGTTTAGCCGCCCTCGTCGAACTTGCGCTCGAACAGGTCGACCACGGCGTCGAGCGCGGCATCCTCGTCGGGGCCGTCGGCACGCACCACCAGCGGCGTGCCCTGGCCCGCGGCCAGCATCATCACGCCCATGATGCTCTGCGCATTCACCTCGCGGCTGCCGCTGACCAGCCAGACGGTGGACTTGAAGCCGTGCACCAGCTGCACCAGCTTGGCCGCGGCACGGGCATGCAGGCCGAGCCGGTTGGAAACGACGAGACTTCGTTCACGCATGGTCGATGAGGATTCCTCCGCGCCCGCCGCTGGCCGCGATCTCGGCCAGTTCCTCGAGCGGTTTGTCGGCATAGTTGAGCACGCGCAGCAGCATCGGCAGGTTGAGCCCGGACACGCAACGGATGCGCACGCCGAGATCGGCCAGCGACAGGCCGATGTTGCAGGGCGTGGCGCCGTAGAGGTCGGCCAGCACCAGCACGCCGTCGCCCTCGTCGAGCGCGCGCGCATGCCGTGCGGTCAGCTCGCGCATGACGTCCGGGTCGGCCTGCGCCGGCACCTCCACCGCATCCACCCGTAGCGGCAATTCAGGCATGACGTGACGCGCGGCGGCGATCAGCGCCTGGCCGACCGCCTCGTGCGTCATCAGCAGCACGCCGACGCTCATGGCCGCGGACGGCCGGCCGAAACCTGCGCACTTGACATGGATTCACCCCAGTTCACGGTGGAAGGTGAGCACGTTCTCGCGTTCCATCCGTTCGCGATAGTGTGCGGCGAGTTTCTCGACCAGATACACCGAGCGGTGGCGCCCGCCGGTGCAGCCGATCGCGATCGTGACATAGCTGCGATCGTCCTGTTCGAAGCGCGGCAGCCAGGTATCCAGCCAGCGCACGGTGTCCGCATAGTAGGCCTCGACCAGCGGGCTTGCCGCCAGCCAGTCGCGCACCGGCGCGTCCCTGCCCGAGAGCGGGCGCAGCGCCGGTTGCCAGTGCGGATTGGGCAGGCAGCGCGCGTCGAAGACGAAATCGGCGTCCAGCGGCAGCCCGCGCCGGTAGGCGAAGGACTGGAACATCAGCGTGAGGCTGGCGGTGGCCTGCGCGTACACGGTGGCGATCAGCCGGCGCAGCTGGTGCACGTTGAGCTCGCTCGAGTCGATCACGCGGTCGGCGATCGCCATCAGCGGCCTGAGCAGGCGGCGCTCCTCGGCGATGGCGTCGGCCAGGGACTTGCCGTGGGTGGCCAGCGGATGGCGGCGCCGGGTTTCCGAGTAGCGCTTGAGCAGCACCTCGTCGCGGCAGTCCAGGAACACCAGGTGGGCCTGCACGCCGGCGGCCGCCAGCCGCGAGAGCACGCCCGGCATGAGCGCGAGATCCTCGCCGGGATTGCGCACATCCACCCCTACCGCGATGTGGCGCTGGTCGCCCGGGTTCTTGAGCACCGCCGGCACCAGCTGCGGCAGCAGACTGGCCGGCAGGTTGTCCACGCAGTAGAAGCCGAGATCCTCCAGCGCATGCAGGGCGACGGTCTTGCCGCCGCCGGACATGCCGGTCAGCACCACCAGGTGGACGGCATCGGTATCGGCAGGAGTGGAGGCGTGCATGGATTTCACCAGGGCGGCAGTCGGCGCATCTGGTGCGCCTGGCGGTCGATGAAGGTCTGCGCGGGATCGATGCCCTTGCTCTTGAGCATGTGGCTGCGTACGGCGGCTTCCACCAGCACGGCGAGGTTGCGTCCCGGCGCCACCGGAATGGTGATCATCGGCACTTGCACCTCCAGGATCTCGCGGTGGCCGGTATCGCCGGTCAGACGGGTGAAGGCATCCATGTCCTCGCCCTCGCGCAGCGGTTTCAAGTGCACCACCAGCCGCAGGTACTTGGAAGGCTTGACCGCGGTGTGGCCGAACATCTCGCGCACGTTGAGCACCCCCAGGCCGCGCACTTCCAGCAGGTCCTGCAGCAGCTCGGGGCAGGTGCCGTCGATCACGTCGGGGGCGATCTGGGTGAACTCGGTGGCATCGTCGGCGACCAGCCGGTGACCGCGGCTGATGAGTTCGAGCGCGAGCTCGCTCTTGCCCGAGCCAGCCTCGCCGGTCAGCAGCACGCCGATCGAGAACACTTCCAGAAACACGCCATGCAGGGTGATCCGGGGCGCCAGCATGCGGGCCAGGTAATACTGCAGCCAGGTGAGCAGCTCGTGCCCGCGCTTGGAGGTGATCCACAGCGGCGTGTTGGTCTCCTCGGCGATCTCGCGCAGGTCGGCGGGGACCGGCTGGTCCTTGGTCACGATCAGCGCCACCGGCTGGTAGGCGGCGATGCGGTTGAGCGTGTCCCAGCGGGTGCGGGCATCGAGCCCGTCCAGATAGTTGAGTTCCTCGGTGCCGATGATCTGGATCTTGTTGGGGTAGATGATGTTGAGGTAGCCGATCAGCGACGGCCGCCGGGTGGCGGTGGCACCGCGCTCCAGCACGCGGCTCTCGCCACGCATGCCCGCCACCCAGCGCAGCTCCATGCGTTCGCGGACGCCGTCGAACAACTGCCGTGCGGTGAGCCGATCCACAACGTGTTTCCCCGGGTGCGTTGAAGGGTGCGCTTGAGGCCTGCGCGCCATTGTGCCAGAGCGGCGGCAGGGCCTTGCGCACAAGCAAAAGGCCCGCGCGGGGCGGGCCTTTTGCTGTGCTGGACAGGGCCGGTGGCTTTTCAGCCGTGCGCCTTGCCGTGGTGCTTGTCGCAGAGCTTGTCGTGGTGCTTGCGCAGCTGCGCGACCAGTTTGTCGAACATCACGTCGATCGAGGCGTACATGTCCTCCTCGGCGGCCTCGGCGTGCAGGATGGCGCCATTGACATGCAAGGTGCCCTCGGCGCGCTGCTGCAGCTTGTCCACCGACAGCACCACGGCGAGGCTGAGGCACTTGTCGTCCAGACGGGTCAGCCGCTCGACTTTCTTGTTCACGTAATCGCGCAGCGCGGGCGTGATCTCGATCTGCTGGCCACTCAGTTGCAATTGCATGGATTGCCTCCTTGGGATGGTACATGCCGCCTGGGCGGCGGGTCGCTGCGCCGCCATGACGGCGGGCTGCGTTCAATCAGATTTATGGAGTCCCGGCGCGGCTTCGCAAGGGTGGACCCTTCAGCCGGCACGCAGGCGTTCGCTGGAACTGGGAATGCGCAGCGCCTCGCGGTACTTGGCGACCGTGCGCCGGGCGACCTGGATGCCGCGGCCGCGCAGTGCCTCGGCGAGCGCCTGGTCGGACAGCGGGCGGCGCGGGTCCTCGCCGTCGATCAGCTTGCGCAGCATGGCCTGGATGGCGGTAGCCGAGGCGCCGCCGCCGTCCTCGGTGGCCACGCCGCTGGAGAAGAAATGCTTGAGCTCGAAAGTGCCGCGCGGGGTATGGATGTACTTGCGGGTGGTGACGCGGGAGATGGTCGACTCGTGCATGCCCACTTCCTCGGCGACTTCGCGCAGGACCAGGGGGTGCATCGCCTCGGGGCCGTAATCCAAGAACGCGCTCTGCCGGCGCACGATCGCCTCGCTCACCTTGAGCAGCGTCTCGGCGCGCGACTCCAGGCTCTTGATCAGCCAGCGCGCCTCCTGCAGCTGGCCGCGCATCCAGCTCGCATCCTCGCCGCGCGCCCGGGCGATCAGGCCGCAGTAGTGCTGGTTGAGGCCGAGCCTGGGCTGGCAGTCCGGATTGAGGCGCACCTTCCACTGGCGGCCGTCCTTGTAGGCATACACGTCCGGGGCGACGTATTCGACCGGCGTCGGATCGAACGCGGCGCCCGGACGCGGGTCCAGGCTGCGGATCAGCAGCGCGGCGGCGCCCACCGCCTCTTCCTCGGCATGCAGCCGGCGCGCCAGCCGGCCCAGGTCATGGCGGGCCAGCAGCTCGAGGTTCTCCTCGACGATGGACAGGGCGAGGTCGCGCTGCGGCGTGGGCACCTCGATCTGCTCGAGCTGGGCGCGCAGGCAGTCGCGCAGGTCCAGGCTCGCCACCCCGGGCGGATCGAAGCGCTGCACGCGCCGGCGCACCGCCTCGGCCTCCTCGCGGGTGACCGCGAAATCCGCGGGCAGCGCGGCGAGCACGCCGTCGAGCCCCTCGGCGAGGTAGCCGTCGTTGTCCAGCGCGTCGATGATGACGGTGGCGATGGCCCGCTCGCGCGGCGTGAACGGGCTCAGGTTGAGCTGCCAGAGGAGATGATCCTTGAGCGTTTCCGGCGCGGCGCGCTGCGGTTCGAAGTCGTCCTCTGGCGGGGCGCCGGCGCGGGCCGGTTGCGAGAAGTCGATCGGAGCCTCGCTCGCCGCGGCGGACTCGGCCCAGTCCGGCGGGCCGTCCTCGCCGTCCGGCTCCACCGCCGCTGTCGCCGGTGCGTCGTAGCCGTCCTCGGCGGTCTCCGCCGTGGGCTCCTCGTCCAGCTCCAGCAACGGGTTGCCCTCGGCGATCTGGCGCAGTTCCGCCTCGAGCTCCAGATGCGAAAGCTGCAACAGCCGGATCGCCTGCTGCAGCTGCGGCGTCAGGGTGAGTTGCTGGTTGAGTCGGAACTGGAGTCCGGGTTTCATCTACTGCGGGCAAGTGACGGTCTTCGCGGTCATCCTAACCGCTCCCGCCCGCAGGCGACCAGCATGGCAGCGCCCGTCACTCACAGGCGGAATTCGCGGCCGAGATAGACCTCGCGCACCTTCTCGTCGGCGAGGATGTGCGCGGGCGTGCCGCGCGAGAGCACCGCGCCGTCGTTGAGGATGTAGGCGCGATCGCAGATGCCCAGCGTCTCGCGCACGTTGTGGTCGGTGATCAGCACGCCGATGCCGCGTTCCTTCAGGTGCCGCACGATGCGCTGGATCTCGCCGACCGAGATCGGATCGACGCCGGCGAAGGGCTCGTCCAGCAGCATGTAGCGCGGCTGGGCGGCCAGGGCGCGGGCGATCTCCACGCGCCGCCGCTCGCCACCGGAGAGGCTGACGCCCTTCTGTTCGGCCAGATGGGCGATCTTGAGCTCATCGAGCAGGCTTTCCAGCTCGGCGCCGCGTTGGCGGGCGTCGAGGCCTGGGCGAAGCTCGAGCACGGCGAGGATGTTGTCCGCCACGCTCAGACGGCGGAACACCGACGGCTCCTGTGGCAGGTAGCCGATGCCCAGGCGCGCGCGTGCGTGCATCGGCAGTCCGGTGATGTCCTCGCGGTCGAGGCGGATGCTGCCGCCGTCGGCCTCGATCAGGCCGACCACCATGTAGAAGCAGGTGGTCTTGCCGGCGCCGTTGGGGCCGAGCAGGCCGACCACCTCGCCCTGGCGGATGGAAAAGGCGAAATCACGCACCACCTGGCGCGCGCGATAGCGTTTTTGCAGACCCTCGGCCGACAGCATGGCGTGTCAGTGTCCGGGCTTGGCCGGCGGCGCGGCCGGCTTGTTTTTGGGCAGGAAGGTGCCGTGCACCAGCCCCTGGCCGTTGGTCTCGCCGGTGATCAGGCTGGTCTGCGTGTTGTAGGTCAGTTTGTCGCCGTGGAACTCGCCGCGGCCCTGCTGACGCACCACCGCGTTGCCGGTGAGTACGGCGATGCCGTTGATGTTGTCGTAGTCCAGCGTGGCGGCATCGCCCTGCATCAGGTTGCCGTTGTCGTCCAGCTGCTCGATGTGGGCCGGCTTGCCGGTCACCACCACGCGCGCGATCTGGGTGTTGGCGTCGAGGTGGATCTTGGCCTCGTCGCCGGTCAGCACCAGCGTGCCCTGGGTGATGTGCACCTGGCCGCGCAGCGTGCTTACCGTGTTCGGCGCGTTGTAGGCCTCGGTGTACTTGGCGGTGTAGTTCATCGGCTGGTCGCGGTCGGACTGCTTGCCCGCGGCCCAGCCGGGCGCCAGCGCCAGCACGACCGCGAGCGCGAGGCCGGCGGTGCGCTCAGGACTTGTGCCGGCGCGGCGGGAAGGTGCCTTGGCTGTCATCGAGCAGCTCCAGATGGTTGTCGTTGAGGTTGGCGCGCATGCCGACGCCGCTCATTCTAGTGTCGCCCTGCACCATGCGGACCGGCGCGGCGGTTTCCATGCGGTTTTCCTTGGGCCAGGCGGTGATGTCGCTGGTGTCGATGTCGATCGCGGCGACGTCGTCGTAGGCGGGCCGGTGCATGTGCACGGCGCCCTGCAGCTTGATCAGCGTGCCGCTCTTGTCCACCCAGCCGTACAGCGAATGGCCCTGCCAGTCCGGCACGCCCGGCTGCTTGGCCGGCAGCTCGAAACGCGGCGCGGTGAGATACAGCGACTCGTCGCCTTCGCGGCGCTCGAGATAAGGACCGGCGATGCGGAAGCTCGGCTTTCCGTCGCGGTCATAAAGGATGCCCTGGTACTGATGCAGCGTGTAGCCCGAGCGGGGCGGGCCGACGAAGTCGCTGACCTTGGATGCCGGGGCGAGCCACCACTGCAGCACCTGCACGGCGATCACCGCCAGCGCCATCGCGGCGATGGAAACCGGCAGGCGGTGATCGCGCAGCCAGCGCCGCAGGGTCTGCCAGCGGGTCGTCATCGCAGTGCCGCATCCGGTGCATGTCCCCGGGCCAGGAGCAAGAGGTCGCACACCTCGCGGGCCGCGCCCTCGCCGCCGCGGCAGCGGGTTTGCCAGTGCACCGCGTCCAGGATGCACGGATGGGCATTGGCGACCGCCACGGCAAGGCCGGCCAGGCGCATGGCCGGCAGGTCGGGCAGGTCATCGCCGACGAAGGCCGCCTGCGCGGGCGTGAGCGCCAGCGCGTCGAGGATTTCCTGCAGCCGCGCCCGCTTGTCGGACTGGCCCTGATAGATGTGGGCGATGCCCAGTTCCTCGGCACGCAGCGCCACCGGATGACTGATGCGGGCGCTGATGATGGCCACCTCGATGCCGTGCGCGCGCAGGCGCTTGATGCCGAGCCCGTCGTGCACGTGGAAGACCTTGATCTCGTGGCCGTCCTCGCCGTACATCAGGCGGCCGTCGGTGAGCGTGCCGTCGACGTCGAAGGCAACCAGCCGCACCGCCGCGGCGCGGTCGAGCAGGGTTTGCGGAAGCTCGTCGAGATAGGCCATGGCCAACCTAAAGGCTTGGGAAGTGCGGGAGGATCGCCGACGGCGGGCTTATGGATGCTGAAGGCTGTCTTGCGCGGACGCTCGGCGCCCGCCTCGCGCTCATACCACGCGCGCGCGCAGCAGGTCGTGAATGTTGAGCGCGCCGACGACGTGGTTGGCTTCGTCTACCACCAAAAGCGCGCTGATCTGGTGTTTTTCCATCAGCTGCGCGGCCTCGACCGCGAGCTTGTCCGGGCCGATGGTCTTGGGCTGGCGGGTCATGAGGTCGGCCACGCGCACGTTGCGCAGGTCCACCGCCTCGTCGTCCAGCGCGCGACGCAGGTCGCCGTCGGTGAACACGCCGAGCAGGTGGCGTTCGGCGTCCACCACCGCGGTCATGCCCAGATGCTTGCGGGTCATTTCCACCAGCGCCTGGGTCAGGCTGGCCTCCGGCGGCACGGCGGGAATGCCCGCGCCGGTATGCATGATGTCCGCGATGTGCAGCAGCAGGCGCCGGCCCAGGCTGCCGGCCGGGTGCGAGCGGGCGAAATCCTCGGCGGTGAAGCCGCGCGCCTCGAGCAGGGCGATGGCCAGGGCATCGCCCATCACCAGGGCGGCGGTGGTGCTGGCGGTGGGGGCAAGGCCGAGCGGGCAGGCCTCGGTCGAAGTGCTGGCATCCAGGTGTACGTCGGCCTGGCGGGCCAGCGAGGAGCGCGGGTTGCCGGTGATCGCCACCAGCGGGATGCCCTGGCGCTTGATCGACGGCAGGATGAACAGCACCTCGTCGGTCTCGCCCGAGGTGGACAGCGCGAGCACCACGTCCTGCGGCAGGATCATGCCGAGATCGCCGTGGCTGGCCTCGCCCGGATGGACGAAGAAGGCCGGCGTGCCGGTGGAGGCCAGGGTGGCGGCGACCTTGCGGCCGATGTGTCCGGACTTGCCCATGCCGGTGACCACCACCCGGCCCTGGCAGGCCAGGATCAGCCGGCAGGCGGCGACGAAAGCGTCATCGATGCGCGGCTCCAGCGCGCGGATGGCCGCCGCCTCGGTGGCGATCACCGTGCGCGCGCTCTTGACCAGCGTCTTCGGGTCGGGGGTGACGGGCGTGGGCGCGACGCGTGCGTTCATGGAACCTCGTGATGTCGGGCGGCGAACGTCGGCGCCGTTTTCGGGCCGGTGCAATTCCTTTACCATCGCACATCCGCATTTTAGCGTCAGTGCCCGGTACGCGGGCTCACCGGCCCGCCGGCTCGCGGCGGGCGTGATTTTCCCCATATCCTCAGAGCAGTCTTTGAACCCATGGACGCCGAACGCATCAGGGCAATGATCGAGGCCGGCCTGCCGGGCGCCACCGTGCATGTGGCCAGCGAGGACGGCGTGCACTACGAGGCCACCGTGATCGCCGAGCAGTTCGCCGGCAAGCTGCCGTTGGCCCGTCACCGCCTGGTCTATGCCGCCCTGGGCGAACACATGGGCGGGGCGATCCATGCGCTCGCGCTCAAGACGCTGACACCACGGGAAGCCGGGCTGGCCTGAGCGGCCGGCGGTTTCCTCACATCTTTTGAAGCTTTCTCCGAACGAGTCGTGATGGCCAAGATCCTGATCAACGGCGGTGAGCCGCTGCGTGGCGAAGTCGCCATTTCCGGCGCCAAGAATGCGGTGCTGCCGATCCTGGCCGCCTGCCTGCTGGCCGACGAGCCGGTGACGGTCGGCAACGTGCCGCATCTGCACGACGTCACCACCTTCATCGAACTTCTGGGCCGCATGGGCGTGCAGCTGGTGCTGGACGACCGCATGAAGGTGCATGTCGATCCCCGCCCGATCAAGAGCTACGTCGCCCCGTACGAGCTGGTGCGCACGATGCGCGCGTCGATCCTGGTGCTGGGGCCGCTGGTCGCGCGTTTCGGCGCCGCCGAGGTCTCGCTGCCCGGCGGCTGCGCGATCGGCTCGCGTCCGGTGGACCAGCACATCCGCGGCCTCGAGGCGCTGGGGGCCGAGGTCAAGGTGGAGAACGGCTACATCCGCGCCCGGGCGGGGCGGCTGCGCGGCGCCCGCATCGCCATGGACGTGGTCACCGTCACCGGTACCGAGAACGTGATGATGGCGGCGACCCTGGCCCAGGGCACCACGGTGATCGAGAACGCCGCGCAGGAGCCGGAAGTGGTCGATCTCGCGCATTGCCTGAACGCGATGGGCGCGCAGATCGAGGGCGCCGGCACCGCTACGCTCACCATCCACGGCGTCGAGCGCCTGCACGGGGCCAGCTACGAGGTGCTGCCCGACCGCATCGAGACCGGCACCTTCCTGGTCGGCGCGGCGATGACTGGCGGCAAGGTGCGCGCGCGCGGCACGCGGGCGGACACGCTGGATGCGGTGCTTGCCAAGCTCGAGCAGGCCGGCGCGCAGATCAGCTGCGGACCGGACTGGATCGAGCTCGACATGGCGGGGCGGCGGCCGCGGGCGGTCAACGTGGTCACCGCGCCCTATCCGGCCTTTCCGACCGACATGCAGGCGCAGTTCACCGCGCTCAACTGCATCGCCGAGGGCGTGGGCGTGATCACCGAGACGGTGTTCGAGAACCGCTTCATGCATGCGCTGGAGCTCACGCGACTCGGCGCGGACATCCGCCTGGAAGGCAACACCGCGATCATCCAGGGCGTGCCGAAGCTGAGCGGTGCGCCGATCATGGCCACCGATCTGCGCGCCTCGGCCTGTCTGGTGCTGGCCGGGCTGGTCGCCGAGGGCGACACCATCGTCGATCGCGTCTACCACATCGACCGCGGTTACGAGAACATCGAGGAAAAGCTCGGCGCGCTGGGTGCGCGGATTCGCCGCCTGGCCGGCTGAAGAACAGAACCGTCATGCCTGGACGTCTGCGCGACATCCCCGAACTGACCGGCCTGGATGCCCGGGAACGGCGCCGGTGCTGGAGCGAGGCGGTATCGCGCTACGGGCCCGCGGCAAATGGCAGCGCTGTTCGCCTGGCGTTTTTTGCCGGCGGCATCCTGCTTGCGGCAGTGACCGCGCCCTGGCGGTATGGATCGGTGTGGTGGCCGCTGCTGCCGGCCATGCTCGGCATCGTGGCCGCCGGCGTCGTCTGCGATTTCGTGAGCGTGCAGCCGCGCGTCCGGCACCAGCTGCGCGCTCAGATGCAGGCGCAGGGAACGGCAGACGCGCCTGCGAAACCT
This sequence comes from Aerosticca soli, assembly GCF_003967035.1. GTDB lineage: Bacteria > Pseudomonadota > Gammaproteobacteria > Xanthomonadales > Rhodanobacteraceae > Aerosticca > Aerosticca soli. Next base: position 915,883 of record NZ_AP018560.1, read on the forward strand.
CAGGGTTGCCGGTAACCCTGAAGCTGCAATTCGAGGTCGCCGTCGCCTTTCTGGCTGAGCCGCACCGGCACCGGATAACGCGCCGGCACGTACCAGGCGACGTAGGCCCGGTCGGTGTCGACGCGTTCGAGCCTGAGCGCCTTGAAGTGTCCGGCCGGGACGCTGACGTCCTCCTCGCCGGTGACGCGGTAGTGCTGCTGTTCCACCTCGCGCTTGACCGCCACCGGCAGCGTGATGTCCTTCTGTCCGGCGCGCAGCGCGAGGCCCAGCGCGAACGGCAGCAGGTTGCGGTCGACCAGTCCCGGCGCGCTGGGGTAGTTCATCGGCCCCTTGCCATCGTCGACGCTGACCTTCTGCGCCTTCCAGTCCACGTCGGTGTGGCGGTGCTTGCTCTTGATCGCCGCGTCCATGCGGTAGTCGTAGCTGACGGTTTCCGGCATGGCGCCGCGCCAGCGCAGGCGCGTGGTCTCGCTGGAGCTGGCACCCATGGCGGCCGCCAGACCCGCGGTGCCGCGGCTCTGGTTGCTGTATTCCCAGACATCGGCGCCGACCGCCTTGAGCGTGATCGTCGCCTCGCCGATCGTCTGGCCGGCCTGCAGCACCCGGTAGGTGGCGGTGAACGGAGCCGGCCGGTCGGCGGCGCTGACCGGCGCGGTCGCGACGAACAGCAGGCAAAGCACGAGGCAACGGGATAGGAAAGGCAAGGTTTTCATGCCGCAAAGTCTACCGGGCCGGGCTGAACGCTCCGTGCAGAAGGCGGACTTCACGCCGAAGGCGCGCGCAGGGTCTCGCCGTGCAGGACGAGCGGCGCCGCCAGGCGATGACCATCCAGCGCCACGCCGTCGGGCGCGAGATGGCGCAGACGCCGCTGCGCGATCAGCGCCACCACCGCCGGCAGCAGCCGGTGTTCCAGGGCGAGCACGCGTGCGGCCAGGGTCTGTTCGTCATCGCCCGGCAGGATCGCCAGCCGCGCCTGTGCGATCACCGGCCCGCCGTCGAGCTCGCTGGTGACGTAGTGCACGCTCGTGCCGTGCTCGGCATCGCCGGCGGCGAGGGCGCGTCGATGCGTGTGCAGGCCGCGGTAACGCGGCAGCAGCGAAGGGTGGATGTTGATCACGCGGCCGACCCACGGCGCCAGCACCGCGCCGTCGAGGATGCGCATGAAACCGGCCAGCACGACGAGTTCGGCGCCGCTCGCGGCGATGCGCTCGAACAGCGCGGCGTCGTAGGCGCGGCGGTCGGCGAAGTCTTTCGGGTCGAGAAAGAAGGTGGCGATGCCGGCCTCGTGCGCATGCCGCAGCGCGCCGGCATCGGCCTTGTCGCTGCCGACGAGGACGAAGTCGACCGGCAGCGCGCCGGCCGCGCGCGCCTGGATCAGCGCCTGGAGGTTGCTGCCGCGCCCGGAGGCGAGCACGGCGATGCGCAGCGGCACGGGCATGGCGGGATGCCCGTCGGTGCGGATACCTGGCTCCGGCGGCACGGGCGGCATCAGCCGATGCGCACGCGCTCGGCGCCCTCGGCGCGCACCACCTCGCCGATCACCCGGCTGGCCAGGCCGTGCCGGGCCAGCACGGCGCCGGCGGCGGCGACGGCGTCGCGTGGCAGGATCACCACGAAGCCGATGCCGCAGTTGAAGGTGCGCCACATTTCCTCATCCGGCACCTTGCCCTCGCGGCGCAGCCAATCGAACACCGGCGGCAGCGCGATCGCCCCGGCATCGATGGCCAGGCCGAGGCCATCGGGCACCACGCGGATGATGTTTTCCTTCAGCCCGCCGCCGGTGATGTGCGCCAGACCGTGCACCGTCGTCTGGTTCAGGAGCTCGAGGACCGGCTTGACGTAGATCGTGGTCGGCGCCATCAGCGCATCGGCCAGGGTGACGCCGCCCAGGTCCAGATCGAACGGCGCGCCGGCGCGCTCGACGATCCGGCGGATCAGCGAATAGCCGTTGGAATGCGGCCCGGAGGAGGCGATGCCGAGCAGCACGTCGCCGGCGACGATGGCCTCGCCGGTCAAGAGGCGCGATTTTTCCGCCGCGCCGACGGCGAAGCCGGCCAGGTCATATTCGCCCGGCGGGTACATGTCCGGCATCTCCGCGGTCTCGCCGCCGATCAGCGCGCAGCCGGCCAGTTCGCAGCCTTTGGCGATGCCGGCGATCACCTCGACGGCGGTGTCCACCTCCAGCTTGCCGGTGGCGAAGTAGTCCAGAAAGAACAGGGGCTCGGCACCCTGCACCAGCACGTCGTTGACGCACATGCCGACCAGGTCGATGCCGATGCTGCCGTGGCGGCCCAGCGTCTGGGCGAGCTTGAGCTTGGTGCCGACGCCGTCGGTGCCGGAGACCAGCACCGGCTCGTGGTAGCGGCCGGAAAGATCGAACAGCGCGCCGAAGCCGCCGAGGCCGCCCATCACGCCGGGACGCAGGGTACGCCTGACCCACGGCTTGATGCGTTCGACCACGGCGTTGCCGGCGTCGATGTCCACGCCGGCGGCGCGGTAGGTGAGGGCGTCGGACATGGCGTTGACCTTGCGGGAAAACGGCGGATTTTAGCCCATCGCGCCGGTGTCGATGGACGCTGCCGGGCGCTTTGGGCAGACTTGGGGCCATCTTGACTGGCCCTCCTTCGCCCATGCGCCTTGCCTGCCTGTCGTTCCTCCTGTGTCTGGCCGGCTTCCTGGCGGCGCCGGGCGTCTGCGCCCGGCAGGCCGCCGTGGGCGCCTCGCCCTACAGCGTGGTGGTGCCGGTGGCCGACACCAGCGATGGCCAGCGCGACGGGGCCATCGGTACTGCGCTCGCGCAGGTGCTGGCGCGGCTGGCCGGCGGACAGGACCTGCGCACGCGGCCCGGCTATGCCGAGGCCCTGAAGGGCGCCTCCGGCCTCGTGCAGCAGTATCAATACCAGCGATCCGGCAATGCGCTGGCGCTGCAGGTCGTGTTCGATCCGGATGCGGTGCGCCGCACGCTCGAACAGCTCGGCGTCGGCGCCGTCGCGGCCAAACCGCCAGTGCTCGCGGTGGTGTATGGGGCCGATGGCCAGCCGCTCGGTGCGGAGGCGCTCCAGCCGCTGGCTCAGGCGTTGTCCGCTCGCGGCAGCACGCTGCTGACCGCCGACCCGGCGGCGCTGCCCGATCCGGCGCGCCTGGCCGCCGCCGATCCGGCCGCGCTGGCGGCGGTCGGCGAGCGCTATCACACCGGCCTGATCCTGATCGGCCACCTCAAGGGCGCGCGCGCCGAGTGGACGCTGGTCAGCGGCGGCCAGCCGCAGCAGTGGAGCAGCCAGGCGGCGAGCCAGACGGCCTTGCTGGCCGAGGCGGGCAATGCCCTGGCCGATCACCTGGGCAGCCGGCTCAATGTGATCGGCAGCGCGCCGAGCAACGTCACGCTGTGGGTGGAAGGGCTGGACTCGGCGCTCGACTATGCCGGCTTTCTCGCCATGCTGCGCGCCAATCCCGCGGTGCGTCAGATCGCCACGACGACGGCCAGCGAGCAGGGCATGCTGTTCTCGCTGCAGACCAGCGTGCCGGCGCCGGGCTTCGTCGCCGGCATCACCCTGGGTGGGCGGCTGATCCAGGCCCAGGATCATGCCGGTGCGGATGCCGGTCTGCGCTGGCTGCACTGAACCCCGAGGCCCGGGGATATCCACGTGGCGCCATGGCGCCCCGTTCACCCGATGAGGATGCTGCCGTGAACGAGGACACTGCCCAACGCTGGCAATTGCTGGCGATCGTACTGGTGATCGGCTGGCTGGTCTGGCTGCTCGCGCCGGTGCTGATGCCCTTCGTGCTCGCCGCCACGCTGGCCTATCTCGGCGATCCGCTGGCCGATCGGCTCGAACGCTTCGGGCTCGGGCGCACGCTGGCGGTGAGCATCGTCTACGTGTTTTTGCTGTTGTTGCTGGTCGGCGCGCTGCTGCTGCTGGTGCCGCTGCTGGTGCGCCAAGTGGAGAACCTGATCAACAACCTGCCGCGCTACGGCGACTGGGTCCAGCACGTGGCGCTGCCGTGGATCCAGGCCAAGCTGCACCTGGATCCGCACGTGTTCGACACCCAACGGCTGGTGGACGTGGTGCGCGAGCACTTGGGTTCGATCGGCAGCATCGCGGGCGTGGTGCTCGGCAAGGTGTCGCGCTCCTCGATCGGCGTGGTGTTGTGGCTCAGCAACCTGGTGCTGATCCCGGTGGTGGGCTTCTACCTGCTGCGCGACTGGGACCGCATGGTGGCCTACGTGGACAACCTGCTGCCGCGTTCGATCGAGCCCACGGTGGCGCATCTGGCCCGCGAGGCTGATGCGGTGCTGGGCGCGTTCGTGCGCGGACAGTTGCTGGTGATGGTGGCGCTCGGCGTGTTCTACGGCGCCGGTCTCGGCCTGGTCGGACTCTCGGTCGGCCCCTTGATCGGCATGGTCGCCGGCTTGCTCAGTTTCGTGCCTTATCTCGGCTTCATCAGCGGGTTCGCCGCCGCGATCATCGCGGTCCTGGTCCAGTACGGCGACTGGCCGCACCTGCTCCTGGTCTGCGCGGTGTTCACGCTCGGGCAGCTGCTGGAAGGCTACGTGCTGGTGCCCAAGCTGGTCGGCGACAAGATCGGCCTGCATCCGGTGGCGGTGATGTTCGCCGTGCTCGCCGGCGGCTATCTGTTCGGCTTCCTCGGCGTGCTGCTGGCGCTGCCGGCCGCCTCGGTGATCGTGGTCGTGCTGCGCTATCTCATGGAGCGCTATCGGAGGAGTGCGCTGTACACCCGCTCGGGCCGCGCCGACCCGGTGATCGCCGAGGTGGAGGTCACCGTGCGGCCGGTGCCCCCCCAGGTGCCGCCCGAGCATCACGACGCGTCATGAGTGCGCAGCTGCCGCTGCTCCTGCGTTGGCCGCATCGTCAGCGCTTCGAGTTTTTTCATCCGGGCGGCAATGCCGCCGCGCTGGCGGCGGTGCGCCGCGCCGCCGAGACCGAGGGCGCGCCATGGGTGTATCTGCACGGTCCCGCCGGTAGCGGCCGCAGCCATCTTCTGCTGGCCGCTTGCCAGGCGGCCAGCGTCCAGGGACGGCGCGCCCAGTATCTGCCGCTCGGCAGCCTGAGTGAGCGGGCCGAGGCGCTGCGCGGCAGCGCCGGGGCGGAGCTGCTGGCGCTGGACGAGCTGGAGCATGTCGCCGGGGATCGCGCCGCCGAGCACGCCCTGTTCGACCTCTACAACGCGACCCGGGCCGCCGGTGGCTGCCTGCTGTTCGCCGCCGCCGCCGCGCCGGCGGGCCTGGGCATCGAGCTGCCCGACCTGCGTTCGCGGCTCGGCGCCTGTGTGCGTTTCTTGCTGCAGCCGCTGGACGAGCCGGCGCGGCGCGAGGTGGTGCGCCGCTACGCCGCCGAACGTGGCCTGCACCTGGACGCCGCCGTGCTCGACTGGCTGTTCGTCCACGAGAGCCGCGAGCTCGATGCCCTGTTCGGGCTGCTCGACCGGCTCGACCGCGCCTCGCTCGCCGCCCGGCGCCGCGTCACCGTGCCGTTCCTGCGTGATTGGCTGCGCCGCTCGACCGGGGCCTGATGCCGCGTCTGGCAGCCGTGGCATGTCGGGCGGGCCGAGCCGTGTCGTCGCGGACGGTGCCGGTTTTATGGCTGCGGCGATTGACCGTGACCGCCGCGGCGTAAGGAATCGCGGCCCGATCGTGGCATGGCCAGTCCGTGCGGCGCGTGCCTTGGTTATCATGGCGGCCTTCGCATCGACCGCCGTCGCCCGCCATCCCTTCAAGGAGTGCCCATGTCCGATTCCAAAGAAGTTCGCGTCCCCGACATTGGCGGTTATCACGATGTGCCGGTGATCGAGGTGCTGGTCAAGCCCGGCGACCGGGTGGAGAAGGACCAGGGGCTCATCACCCTGGAGTCGGACAAGGCGACCATGGAAGTCCCCGCGCCGTTCGCCGGCGTGGTCAAGGAGCTCAAGGTCAAGGTGGGCGACACGGTGTCCGAAGGCAGCGTGATCGCCATCGTCGAAGCGGCCGCCGAGGCCGGTGCGGCTTCCTCCGGCGAGCGGAGCGAGCAGGCATCGCCGGCCAAGCCCGCCGCACCGCCGGCGGCGGCGAATCCGCCTGCGCAGGCAGCGCCGGAGCCAGCGCGCGAGGTGGCCTCCTCGGCGCCATCGGCCCTGCGCGAAGTGCGCGTGCCGGACTTGAGCGGCCATGACCACGTGCCGGTGATCGAGGTGCTGGTCAAGCCCGGCGACCGGGTGGAAAAGGACCAGGGGCTCATCACCCTGGAGTCGGACAAGGCGACCATGGAAGTCCCCGCGCCGTTCGCCGGCGTGGTCAAGGAGCTCAAGGTCAAGGTGGGCGACGAGCTTTCCGCCGGCGATCTCATCGCGCTGCTCGAGGCGCAAGGAGCGGAGGCCGCGCCGTCCGTCGCTTCGTCGACCACGCATCCGCAGCCGGAAGCGGCGGCGCAGGTGGAGGAGAAACCGCAGCCGCTCGGCGGCCGCGCGGTGCTCCCCGGCAATGCGCCGGAGGGCGACCTGCCGCCACAGATCCGTCCGCCCATCGACGCCAAGATCGTGATGCCGGGCGATGCGCCCTACGCCACGCCGGCGGTGCGCGCCTTCGCCCGCGAGCTGGGCGTGGACATCCGCCAGGTGAAGGGTTCCGGCCGCGGCGGCCGCATCCTGCGCGAGGACGTCGCCGCCTACGTCAAGCACGCGCTCGCCGCCGGCGCGCGGCCGGTGCAGGGCGCGCAGGTGTCGGCCGGTGGTCTCAATCTGCTGCCGTGGCCGAAGGTGGACTTCGCCAAGTTCGGCCCGATCGAGGAAAAGCCGCTCTCGCGCATCCAGAAGATTTCCGGCGCCAACCTCGCCCGCAACTGGGTGATGATCCCGCACGTCACCCAGCACGAGGAGGCCGACATCACCGAGCTGGAAGCCTTCCGCAAGCAGCTCGGCGCGGAGCACAAGGAGCTCAAGATCACTCCGCTGGTGTTCCAGATGAAGGCGGCGGTGGCGGCGCTGAAGGCCTTTCCGCAGTTCAACGCCTCGCTGGACGAGTCCGGCGAGAAGCTGATCCTCAAGAAGTATTTCCACATCGGCATCGCGGTGGATACGCCCGACGGGCTGGTGGTGCCGGTGATCCGCGACGTCGACAAGAAGGGGCTGCTCGATCTCGCCCGCGAGCTGGCTGAAATCTCCAAGAAGGCGCGCGAGAAGAAGCTCGGGCCCAACGAGATGTCCGGCGGTTGCTTTTCCATCTCCTCGCTCGGCGGCATCGGCGGCACCGCGTTCACGCCGATCGTCAACGCGCCGGAAGTGGCCATCCTGGGCGTCTCCAAAGCGCAGATGAAGCCGGTCTGGAACGGCAGCGAGTTCGTGCCGCGACTGATGCTGCCGCTGTCGCTCTCCTACGACCATCGCGTGATCGACGGCGCGCTCGCCGCGCGCTTTGCCGCCTTCCTCGCGCGTCAGCTCGGCGACATCCGTCGTCTGCTGCTCTGAGTGGGCTCGTCATGCCGTGCCAGGCGTCCGGCGCCGGCGTCGTGGCCAGCAGGTCGCCCGCGCTCGCCTGGGCTGGCGTGCCGGGCAGGGCCGGGCATAGCCGGCCGGCCATGAGCGGTCTGGCGTGGGCCCTGCTGCCTGGTGCGGCCGACCGCGAGGACCGCGTGGCGCCGCTTTCCGGGCTCGGTCGCGCCGTGCCCGCGGGCTGGCATCGCAGCGTGCGGGAATTCAACGCATGGATGGACACCCGCCTGCTCACCGTGAGCGGTATCGATGTTACGGTCGGGTCGTTGCTTGCCGCGCTGCTGGTGCTGGCCGTCTTCCTGGCCGCCTCGTTCATCGTCCGTCGTGTGCTGCGCCGCTATGCGCTCTCTCACGACGACATCAACCAGTCGGCCATCTATACCGTCGAGCGGCTGACCCATTACGTCCTGCTGATCGTCGGCGTGCTGCTCGCACTCAATGCCACCGGCATCCCGATCACCCGTTTCGCGGTGCTGGCCGGCGCCATTGGCGTGGGGCTGGGGTTTGGTCTGCAGGCGATCTTCAACAATTTCGTTTCCGGCTTGATCCTGTTGTTCGACCGCAGCCTCAAGATCGGTGATTTCGTCGAGCTGGCTTCCGGCGTGCATGGCCACGTCCGCGACATCTACATCCGCGCGACCCGCATCACCACCAATGACGCCATCGACATCCTGGTGCCCAATTCCGAGTTCGTCAGCGGGCGCGTGGTCAACTGGACCTGGCGGCGCGAGGTTTCGCGCAGGCTCAAGGTCCCCTTTGCGGTCGCCTATGGCACCGACAAGGAGCGGGTCAAGCAGGCGGCCCTGGAAGCGGCCGCCGAGGTGCCTTTCACCCTGCGGCTGGACGGACCGCGCGCGCCGCAGGTCTGGCTCACCGGTTTTGGCGACTCCGCGCTGCAATTCTCGCTGGTGGTATGGCTGACCGCCGAGGCCACGCGACGTCCGGGCGCGGTCACCGCGGCCTATTACTGGGCGTTGCACTCGGCGCTGGAACGCCACGGCATCGCGCTGCCGCTGTTGCGGCGCGACCTGCACATCAAGTCCTGGAGCCAGCCGGCGCAGGACGAGGGGCAGGCACCACCCCCGCGTGGTGACGCCGGCATGCACGCCGCGCGCGACAACGACGCGGTGCGCGACGTGGAGCGCGACATCGTCGAAAATCCCTCTCCGCCGCCGCGGCCGGTCGATCCCCGGCCCCGGCGCCGAACATGACTGACTTTCCGAGGAAAACATCCATGGCCAACACCCTCGAGCTCAAGGTTCCCGACATCGGCGGCTACAAGGACGTGCCGGTGATCGAAGTGCTGGTCAAACCCGGCGACCGGGTCGAAAAGGACCAGGGCCTCGTCACTTTGGAATCGGACAAGGCGACGATGGAAGTGCCCGCCAGCGCCGCCGGCGTGATCCGCGAGATCAAGGTCAAGGTGGGCGATAGCGTGTCCGAGGGCAGCGTGATCGCCGTGCTCGAGACCGCCGACGGCGCCGCGACGGCGGCTTCTCCCCGCCAGGGAGAAGGCCGGAGCGACGGGGTGGCCTCGCCGCAGTCCGCGCCCGGCGGCGTTCCGGCGGGCCCTCGCTCCGCACCCGCGACCTCTGCCGGACGGAGCGAGGGCGCGAGGTCGCCGCAGGCGGCAGCGTCATCCGGAAGGGCCGCCGACATCGAATGCGCGCTGGTCGTGCTGGGTTCGGGCCCCGGCGGTTACACCGCCGCCTTCCGTGCCGCCGATCTCGGCGTCGACACCGTGCTGGTCGAGCGTTACGCCACGCTTGGTGGCGTCTGCCTCAACGTCGGCTGCATTCCGTCCAAGGCGCTGCTGCACGCCGCCGAGGTGATCGACGAGGCGGCGGCGATGGCCGCGCACGGCATCGACTTCGGCGCGCCGAAGATCGACCTCGCCAAGCTGCGCGACTTCAAGAACAAGGTGGTCGGCAAGCTCACCGGCGGTCTGGCCGGCATGGCCAAGCAGCGCAAGGTGCGCACGGTGCAGGGCACGGGCCGTTTCGTCTCGCCGCATGAAATGGAAGTAAAGACGTCCGATGGCGTCAAGCTGATCCGCTTCGAACAGGCCATCATCGCCGCCGGTTCGCAGGCCGTGCATCTGCCGGCCTTCCCCTGGGACGACCCGCGGGTGATGGATTCCACCGGCGCGCTGGCGCTCGAGGACGTGCCCGGCAAGTTGCTGGTGGTCGGCGGCGGCATCATCGGTCTGGAGATGGCGACCGTCTACGCCGCGCTGGGCAGCGCGGTGACCGTGGTCGAGTTCATGGACCAGCTCATCCCCGGCGCCGATGCCGATCTGGTCAAGCCGCTCGCCCAGCGCCTGGGCAAGAAGCTCAAGGGCGTGCATCTCAAGACCAAAGTGGTCGAGGCCAAGGCCGGCAAGCAGGGCATCGAGGTCAAGTACGAAGGCGAGAGCATCCCCGAGACCACGCTGTTCGATCGCGTGCTGGTCGCGGTCGGCCGCACGCCCAACGGCAAGGCGATCGGCGCCGAGCAGGCCGGCGTCAAGGTCACCGAGCGCGGCTTCATCGAGGTCGACACGCAGATGCGCACCAACGTGCCGCACATCTACGCCATCGGCGATCTGGTCGGCCAGCCGATGCTCGCGCACAAGGCCACCCACGAGGCGCGCGTGGCAGCCGAGGTGGTCGCCGGCATGAAGAGCCATTTCGATGCGCGGGTGATCCCGTCGGTGGCCTACACCGATCCGGAAATCGCCTGGGTCGGCGTGACCGAGCGCGAGGCGAGGGAGAAGGGCCTGAAAGTCGGCGTGGGCAAGTTCCCGTGGGCGGCGAGCGGGCGCGCACTTGGCATCGACCGCACCGAAGGCTTCACCAAGCTGTTGTTCGACGAGGCCACGCATCGGGTGATCGGCGGCGGCATCGTCGGCCCGCGCGCGGGCGATCTGATCGGCGAGGTCGCGCTGGCGATCGAGATGGGCGCGGAGGCGGCCGACATCGCGCTCACCATCCATCCGCATCCGACCCTGAGCGAGACGATCGCGATGGCCGCGGAGGTCTACGAAGGCACCGTCACCGATCTGTACCTGCCGAAGAAAAAGTGACACCCGCCGGCGTGCAGCGAAAGGCCCGGGTCCGGCCCGGGCTTTTCGTTTCGGCATCTTTTGCGGGGCGGCCCGCAGCACGATGCTCGGCGCCATCCAGCGCCGGCTATCGGGGGGCGATTTCAGCCGAGCGCGTAGCCGAACTGTTCCTGGAAGGCCGCGGCGAATTCGTCGTAGGTGAAGCGCTGGTTCTGCGTGCCGTGGTGCTCCACCTTGAGCGCGCCCATCAGCGAGGCCATGCGCCCGATCGTGGGCCAGTCGTAGCCCTTCATCAGGCCGAAGATGAGCCCGGCGCGGTAGGCATCGCCGCAGCCGGTGGGGTCGACCACGTGGCGCTCGCGCGCGGCCGGGATCTGGAGCACGCCCCCTTCCGTGTGGATCAGTGAGCCGCGCGGCCCCAGCGTGACGATGTAGGCGCGCGTACGCGACGCGATCTCGGCGGCGCTCCAGCCGGTGCGCTGCTGCAGCAGCTGCGATTCGTAGTCGTTGACGATGACGTAGGTCGCAAGCCCGATCATCGATCGGAACTCATCGCCGCTGAACAGCGGGATCGCCTGGCCAGGGTCGAAGATGAACGGCACGCCCCGCGCGGCGAAATCGCGGCAGTGCTGCAGCATGGCCTCGCGGCCGTCCGGCGCGACGATGCCGAATTCGACGTCGTCCAGATCGGCCACGTGGTTGTGGTGCGAGCTGGCCATCGCCCCGGGATGGAAAGCGGTGAGCTGGTTGTTGTCGAGGTCGGTGGTGATGAAGCACTGCGGCGTGAACTGGTCCTCGAACACGCGCACGCCCTCCAGGCGGATACCGCAACGCAGCAGGTGCTCGCGATAGGGACCGAAATCCTGCCCGACGGTGGCCAGCGGCAGCGGATCGCCGCCCAGGAGCTTCAGGTTGTAGGCGATGTTGCCCGCACAGCCGCCGAACTCGCGCCGCATCTGCGGCACCAGAAAGGACACGTTGAGGATGTGGACCTTGTCCGGAAGGATGTGGTTCTTGAACTGGTCGGGGAACACCATGATGGTGTCGTAGGCCAGGGAACCGCAGATGACGGCTGACATGTGGGCGGCGGCGTCGGCAGAAAATGGGGCGGTTGAAGGGGCGTGACCCGAGGCTTTGCAGGCACGCAAAACCCGTACATGTTAGCCGATCGGCCTTTCAGCCGGAGGTGGCCTCCGTGGCCGCTTGACCGCCGGGGAGGGCAAGCCAGGCCTGCAGCCGGGCCTGGTCCTCCTCCGTGATGGCGATGATGCGGTAGCCGCTCCAGCTCAGGCCGGTGCCGACATTGCAGTCGTGCCAGAGCGCCTGCACGCCGACCTCGATGTACTGCGGCGGCCGGCCGGGATCCGGCAGGGGCACGTGGAACTGGTAGATGGCCTCCTCCCGGGGCGGCTCCGGACCGATGATCAACATGCCGGTCGCGGAGAGGTTGCCCAGGCGTCCGCGCGGTTTGCCGTCCATGAGGTCGATGACCAGGGCGGGGTCGTGCACGAGCTTGCGGGGCGCGCGGCGCTGCTCAGGACGCATGGGAGGGCTCGCCTGGATCGCCGGATCGGCGCAACTGACGGCCGAGCGCCCGCCAGGCGCGGTCGAGCAGGCTCCCGGCCTCGCCATCGAGCCGCCGGACCTGGCCGCGGACCATGTCGCGGGCGAGCTGCAGCAGGGTGATCTCCTCGGCGCGCTGCCCGCGGCGGGTGACGAACAAGCCGTTGCCGGACATGGGCGAATACCACGCGAGCTTGCGCTGGCTCACGGCGCCGCTCTTGGCGTCGATGATTTCGAACCAGGTGCCGAACGGCAACGTTTGCAGCTGTGCGAGTACCTGGCGTTCCTCATCGGTGGCTTCCGCCACCGGCGATGGCGTGACGACCGGCGCCGCGGCAGCCGGCGCCGCGGTTGACGTAGCCGGCGGCGGCGATGGTTCCCGGTCGCGTTTCTGTCGCTGCTGCCGCAGCCGCAAGGCAAGCCCGCTCACGCCCGCCGGCCCGGTGGATGCGGCTTCGGCGGCGCCGGTCAGGCGCTGGGCGACCTGCAAGGCTTCCTCGCCGTGCATGCCGATTTGCTGCAGGGCCGTGCAGACTTCCGATTGCAATCGCCGCCGGTCGCCCAGCGGTAGCCGGCCGAGCAGCTGGTCGGTGATGACGAGCTGGGTAGCGAAGAGCTCGCTCTGCTCGCCGTGGCGCAGCAGGGTCAAGGCCAGTACGTCTGACCAGACGCGTTCCAGCAGCGTGCGCAGCAGGCCGGAAGGCGAAGTCTTGGCGAAGCGATCGGCGATCAGCTCGGCGGCGCGGCGCCGCGCCTGGGCGAGCCGTTCGCGGCCCTGCATGGCCTCGACGTGGCGGCGCTCGGCCGCCTGCGCCTTGCGCTTGAGTTGGGTCAGGTGCTGCTCGATCTCCGCGGTCAGCGCGGCGAACAGCTGGTTGTCTGGCTGCCCCTGTCCGGCACGCTGCACGAGGTGCTGCAGGGCGGTGGCGAGCTGGCGGTCCGCCTCGCTGCCGGCCTGGTCCAGCCAGTCATTGGCCGCTTCCGCCACCGTACCCAAGAGCTGGCGCGCCGGATGCTCGCGCTGTTCGAAGAATTGCCGGTCGGTGATCGCCGCGCGCAGCAGCGGCAGTTGCAGGCCGCCGAGCAACTGCTGTGCCTGGCCGCCCTGGCGCAGTTGCCGGGCCAGCTGCTCGAAAAGCATGGCGAGCAACTCGACCGCATCGTCCTGCTCGGCACTCAGGCGCCGCGGCGGGCTGCCCGCCGGGCGTGCGGCATTGAGTTGCTGCAGCAATTCGTCGCGCAGGCGACGGGCGCTGCGCAGTTCGCGGCTGACCTGCGTGCTGATCTGGCCCAGATGCTGTTGCAGCGCGGCCAGCGCCGTTTCGAGCTCTTCGCGGGTGGCCACCTGGGCGGTGGTGCTTGCCGGGCTTTTCTCGGCAAGCTGGCGCCGGGCGAGCAGGCTGCGCAGGCCTTCGAGTACGGCTATCGGTGCGCTGGCATCGCCGCCGCGGTCGGCGGCGGCGGTCGCGGTGGGCGGCGCCTCTGCGGCGGGCTCGCCGGGAGGGCTGTCGATTGTCCGTGCCCGCTGCGCGGCCAGCCGGGCCAGCGGCAAGACCCGCAATCCGCGCAGAATCGCGGCCTCGTGCAACTGCGCATCCAGTCGCGCGTGCAACTCCGGCAGGCGTTTCAACAGACCGCTTTCGGCGCAGCGCAGCATCAGCAACAGATGTTCGCCGGACAGATCCAGCGCCTGGCCGGCGTCGCGCCAGACGCCCAGCATGGCGCGCGGACCGACCGGCAGTGCCTCGCCCTCCAGGGGTGGCGAGGCGACCAGGACGGCGAAGCGATAGCCAAGTTCGAGCAGGCCCGGGCCCATGCGGGCCTCGCAGCGCGAGGAGAGCTGGTCCAGCAGCGCGGCGAGCTCCTGCTCGCCGGGGTCGACCAGGCTGAGCGGTTGCTCGAAGGCGTCCTTGCCGGTGCGCGGCGACGCCTGGCCCAGATGATGAAAGTGCTGCACCAGACCGGCCAGGCAATGCCGCAGAAAAGGCTGCCGGCTCTGGATCAGGCGCTGGCGCACGGTGAAGTGGCGTTGCTGGTCCAGGTGATTGCGGGCGCGTTCGGCCTGCTCGAAGAGGCGCCGGTCGAATGCGTCCAGGCTTTGCAGCACGGGTTCCTGCAGCCAGCCCTGGCAGGTCGCCATGAGTTCGGCGAGCAGGCGCTGCGCGCGCGCCGGCCTGGCCAAATCGTGGCTTGCCAACGTCGATGAATTCGCCTGGTCCGCCATGACCATCCCCCGGGCAACTTGTCAAGCAGTCTATGCCCTGCGGCGTGCGGTTGTCAGTGGGACGGATTTTTCAAGCAAGAAACAGGCCGATGAGGTCGTTGAGAAAACGCTGGCCGAGCGCGCTCGCGCGCAGACGCCCGGGATCGCTTTCCAGCCAGCCGCGTCGGCGGGCGGCGGCCAGCGGCGCGGCGATGGCCGCGTCGGCAAGGCCGGTGCGTGCGGAAAATTCCGTGAGCGGCACGCCTTCGAGCAGGCGCAGCGCATTCAGCATGTACTCGGACGGAAGCTCGTCCCTGGGGACATCGGCGTCGCCGCCCAGACGCGCGCCGGTGCCGGCGACCTCCAGGTAGGCCCATGGATGGCGCACTTTCCAGCGACGCCGCACCGCGCCGCGCGCGGCGTCGCTGAGCTTGCCGTGGGCGCCCGCGCCGATGCCGAGGTAATCGCCGAAGTGCCAGTAATTGAGGTTGTGCGTGCAGCGGAAGCCCGGTCGCGCGTAGGCGGAAACCTCGTACTGCGCATAACCGGCGGCGGCCAGCAGCGCCTGGCCGTGTTCCTGCATGTCCCAGGCGGCGTCCTCGTCCGGCAGCGGCGGCGGCCGGGCGGCGAAGGCGGTGTTGGGTTCCAGCGTGAGCTGGTAGTGCGAGATGTGCGTGGGCGCGAGGGCGATGGCGCGTTCCACGTCGGCGAGCGCGCCGGCCAGGGTCTGCGCGGGCAGCGCGTACATGAGGTCGAGATTGATGTCGACGAAGCCCGCGTCCTGCGCCGATTTCACCGCCGTCTCGGCCTCCGCAGCCGAATGGATGCGACCGAGCCGGCGCAGCTTGTCGTCGTCGAAGCTCTGGATGCCGAAGGACAGGCGGTTGATCCCGGCGGCGCGATAGCCGTCGAAACGGCCATGCTCCACCGTGCCGGGATTGGTCTCCAGCGTGATCTCGCAATCGCCGGCGAACGGCAGCTGTCGACGCGCGCCCTCCAGGAAGCGGGCGATGGCCGCCGGCGCGAACAGACTCGGCGTGCCGCCGCCGAAGAACACGCTGACGATCGGCCGGCCGTGCAGCGCCGCGGCGAAATCGCTGCGGTCGGCCGCGAGATCGGCCAGCAGCGCGTCGATATAGGCTTCATAGGGCGGCTCGCCGCGCAGGCCGTGCGAGTTGAAATCACAGTACGGGCATTTCTTCACGCACCAGGGCATGTGCACGTAGAGCGCGAGCGGCGGCGCACGGAGCAGCATGGGTGCATTGTAGCCGGCGGGCCGGCGTGGATACCCGGACGGCCTCAAGCTTGCGCCGTGCGGGCCGCGCCTTCGCGGCGAGGATGGCGGCGGTCGAGCGCCATGCCGCGCGCGGCGTCGCCGTCACCGGGCCGAGGACCCGACGGACGAGCCCCTCAGCCAAGGCGCTACCCATGCCGCTTCATGCGGCCGCATCGGCGCGCGGCCAGCGCCACGCCTGCCAGGCGGCGGTGAGCTGCAGCACGATCTCGACGACGCTCATGGCCTGATAGAACAGCCACGTGCCGGGCATGAGCAGGATCAGGATGGCGGTATAGGCGAGCCCGAGCACGATGTTGAGCCAGCGGCTCGGCGCCGGTTTCAGCAGCAGCGACAGGGCCGGCATCAGGCAGGCGCCGATGGTCATCGCCATGTAGCCGAGCAGCATGCCTTGCGTGGCCGGCCTGTCGAGCATGGACTTCAAGGTGCCGGGTACGTACAGGTTGAAGTAGTCGTTGTAGAGATAGCAGACCATCACCGACGTCCACAGTCCGGCCAGTTTCAGTTTCACCGGCACCTTGAAGTCTTCGAGCCGTCGTGTCGTCGTTGCATGCATGGGGCAGGTTCCATCGATGGGAGAAAATCAAGGCAGGCAGAACGCGGCGCTGGTTTCGCCGGTCCGCAAGCGGCGGGTCAGGTTCGCTTGACTGCGGTTGGATGGTGGCGCCGGAAGCCGGGCCGCGCGCCCAGCACCAGCAACCAGAGCATGAACAGCACTTCCACCAACTGCAGCGGGCCGAGCACGCTGGAAAGCGTGTCCTGCCAGGCCGGCAGCAAGGCCCAGGCCAGACTCTGCATCACATAGGCCAGGCCGTTGAGGATCAGCCCGTAGCCGAACAGGCGCGGCAGGAAGCCCGAGCGCAGCACCAGCAGCGCCAGCGGAAACAGCCACAGTCCCCACGCCAGCTCGGCGATCGCGATGGCCTGTCCGTGCAGGCGCAGGAACAGCGCGGCGAGCGCGGTGCGTTGCCCGGGCTCGAATGCGGCCAGCGCGTCCGCGCCGTGGATCAGCAGCAGGACGGCGGCGTCGTTGAGCACGTTGACGAAATACAGCGCCGGCACCAGCGCGCCGCCGAGCAGCAGCATGGCGATGCCGCGCCAGCGATCCACCTCGCCGAGCAGGCGGAACAGCGCCAGCACGACGCAGGCCTGCAGCGTGCCGCAGGCGAGATCGGTGGCAAGCCCGAACCGGAACTGTGTCTCGTGCGCGGCGATGTGGCCGAGGGTGGCGGCCGCGTCGCCTTCCACGAACAAGCTGTTCGGCAGGTAGATCAGCCGATACGGCGCGATCAGCACCACCAGCAGATAGAGCAGGCCGGCCGTGCGTGCGTGCCGGTTGCGCGCCGCGACTCCGTCCGCCGCTTGCAGGGCGCGGGCCATCTCCTGGCCAATCATGCGCGCCGGCCTGTGGCGCGATCACTCGGGGCGTGTCGAGAGGTCACGTCCTCGTCTCCTCCGGAGGCCGGCTGGCCGTATGGGTATGCTTGCCGCAGTCCTCGACGTCCTGCTGCGTCATCGTCGCGTAGGGCCTGAAGGCGGGCAGCGCCGCGGCGAGCTTCTGCTGTGCGGCGAGCAGGTCGGGCAGGCGCCGGCACAGGCCCGCGGCGGTGGCCTGGATGCGGTCGGTCTGCGGCTTGATCGCGGCCTCGACGTCCTTGTCGCTCTTGCCGGTGAAGACCGCCCAGACCGCTTCCTTGGCCGCACGCATGCCGAGGTCGGCGGCATGGGTGCCGATGTCCATGCCGGCTTCGGCGATGCCGATGATCTGCCGGCGATAGTCGAGCAGCAGCGCGCGCTGCTCCGGTGTCGTGGCGACCTGCTTGCCCGCGACCAGGAAGTCGCCCTGCGGCGTGATCTCGGCCTTGGCGCGCGCGTGGTCTTCATCGTCGAAGACGGCGACGCCATGGCCATGGCCGCCGAAGTGCAGCCGACCCACCTCGATGTTTTTGCTTTCCAGCTCGCGTTTGGCCTCGTCCATGGCCTGCTGGATTTCGCCGGAGATCCTTTCGCGCAGGGCGCTCTTGTCGCTGGCGTCGCTGGCGGCAGCGGTCGAGGCGGAAGCCGGGCCGGCGCGGTGATCGGCATCGGACCGGCTGCATGCGGCCAGCGGCAGCAGCAGGCCGCCAGCGAGGGTGATCAGCAGCAAGGATTTCATGGGTTCTCCCTGGGAAAAGTGGCGTCAACTGTCGTCGCGCACGCGACGGAACCCGATGGCGGCGGCGACCAGCACGATGCCCACGGCGACGCCGATCCACAGTTCGGTCGAGCCGAGCAGCCGGTAGCTCGTGGAAAGATCGAGGAAGGCCAGCTTGTCGCCCGCCGTCGCCGATGGGTCGATGTTGATGCGTTCGGCGCCGAACACGATCGCCGAGCCGGGGAACACGCTGCCCAGCGCGCGCAGCACCACGTGGCTCCAGAACCAGCCGGTCGGCCGATCGAACAGGCCCATCAGCCTGAACCAGCTCACCAGCACGCCGGTCACGATCGGCAACAACACGGCCCACAGGAACGGCTTGCTGCGCGCCCATGCCGAGCAGAGCAGCAGCCAGCCGACCGCTGGCGCGGCCCACAAGGCATGGAGCGGAATCGATCCGATCAGGTTCGCGGCGACCTTGAACGGATGCGCCAGCAGCAGCAATCGCCAGGCGTTGATGCCGTGGAACGACAGCACCAGCGCGATCAGCAGCAACTGCAGCAGACCGGCGATCACGCCGACCACGATGGCGATCAGCGGCGCCACCAGCATGGCGCTGACCAGCTTGGACAACACCGTCTGCGTGTCGGAGATCGGCAGCGATTTCCAGAACAGGATGCTGCGGTCGTGGCGGTCGTTGTACAGCGCACCCAGGCAGTAGAACAGCACCACGAAGCCGAGCACCAGCGCGATCATGCCGCTGACCGAAACCATGCTGACGTCGAGCACCGTGCCCACCTTGTCGAGGTCGCCGGCGTCCATGGCCGCGATCAGCCGCTGCAGGCCGTCGCCGCTGCCGACCTGCATGCCGTGGCGCGCGCCGAGCACCTCGGCGGCGATCACGCCCATCAGGTTGAGCAGCAGGAACACGCCGCCGGTGACGACCGGCGCCCACAGGAACGAGCCGCGGTTTTCCCAGAACTCGCGCTTGAGCAACCAGTAGAACGTCTTCATGCGTAGGTTCCCTTCATGGTGGCGACGAACAGGTCGCTGACGGATGGCCGGCGCACTTCGCCGAGCGCTGCCAGCGTGGCGCGATCGACGCCGTCGAACAGGAAGATGTGCTTGCCGAACACCTGGCGTTCGTCGAGCGGTCCGAGCGCGCGCGCCGCGGCGGCGCGGTCGGCGTTGACCAGCACTTCGGCGAAGCGCGCGCCGAGCGATTCCATGTCGGCATCGAGCACCACGCGGCCGTCGCGGATGAACATGAGGTCGGTGAGGATGTGCTCGATCTCCTCGACCTGGTGCGTGGTGACGATGATGGTCTTGTGCTCGTCGAAATAGTCCTCCAGCAGGCTCTGGTAGAACTGCTTGCGGTAGAGGATGTCCAGGCCCAGCGTCGGCTCGTCCAGCACCAGCAGGCGCGCGTCGATCGCCATCACCAGGGCCAGGTGCAATTGCACGATCATGCCCTTGGACAGCTGCTTGACCTTCTGTTCCGGCACGAGCTTGGTGCGGGCGAGGAAGCGCTCGCACTTGGCGCGGTCGAAACGCGGATGCACGTGGGCGACGAAGTCGACCGCCTCGCGCACGCGGATCCAGTGCGGCAGCACGGCGACGTCGGCGATGAAGCAGACCTGTTCCATCAGCCGGTTGCGCTGGCGGCGCGGATCGCAGCCGAGCACGTCGAGCTCGCCCTCGAAGGGGGTGAGGCCGAGGATGGCCTTGAGCGCGGTGGTCTTGCCGGCGCCGTTGGGGCCGATCAGGCCGACGATGCGGCCGGCTTCGATGCGGAAGCTGACGTCGTCGAGCGCGACCGCATTCTTGTAGCGCTTACGCAGATGCCGGGCGGTCACGATGGCGTTCATCGGCGCGTCTCCTTGGTGTTTTCGTCGAGCAGTGACTGCAGATCGAACCCGAGCCGCTGCAGGCGCGCCTTGAGCGCGGGCCATTCCTCGCGCAGAAACCGCGCGCGTTCCGATGCGAGCAGCGCCTCGCGCGCCCCTTGTTGGACGAACATGCCAAGTCCCCTGCGTTTTTCGACCACGCCCTCGTCCACCAGCGCCTGGTAGGCCTTGGAAACGGTCAGCGGATTGATCTGCATCTCGGCCGCCACCTGCCGGACCGAAGGCAGCGGATCCCCTTCCTTCAGCGACCCGTCGAGAATCATGGCCACCACCTTTTCGTGCAATTGGCGATAGATCGGGGCGCTGTCGTTCCAGGCCGTCACCATGGCTCAGTCCCGGCCGTCGACCCGCAGGAAGCGCGAGCCGAAGGCGTCGTAGGGCATCGCCAGCTGATGGCCGAGCAGCTGCAGCACGTTGCGGCTGGTCTGTGCGGGCCAGAGCGGCGCCACGCTGACCGCGGTGGCCGGCGTCGATTCACCCGCCAGCGCGGCGGCGAGATCGGCGGCGCTGGGGCGCACCATCACCGGCGCGAGTTCGACCACGGCGAGGGTGGCGCGGGCGGGTGCGATGAGCTCCATCCGCGGTGCCGAGCGCAGGGCCGCGAGGCCGACGACGTTCATCAGCACGGCGCCGCCGATGGCGATGAGATGGGTGCGGGTCATGTCCTGGTATCCTATTGATGTGGTGTTGTAGTTAACTATAACACCAATGATGCGAATGTCGGCCATGACTCATGGCAGGGGTCAATGCGCGGGGGTTTGCGTGTCCGCGGGGGCGGCGTACACGCGCCGTCCGCCCAGCCAGGTTTCCAGCACCCGGGTCTGCCAGAGCGCACTGGCGGGGATGGCGAAGAGGTCGCGGTCGACGAGGATGAAGTCGGCCCATTTGCCCGGTTCCAGCGTGCCGCGGACCGCTTCGTCGTGCGCCGCGTAGGCGGCATCCAGGGTGAAGGCGCGCAGCGCCTCGACCAGGGTCATGCGCTGTTCGGGCAGCCAGCCTCCGGGCGGCTGGCCTTGGTGATCCTGCCGGGTCACCGCCGCGTGCAGGCCGAAGAACGGATTGGGCGATTCCACCGGGAAATCCGAGCCGCCGGCGATGCGCGTGCCCTGCTGCAGGAAACTGCGCCAGGCATAGGCTTCCGCCAGCCGCGCCGGACCCAGCCGGAGCTCGGCCATGTGCATGTCCGAGGTGGCATGGGTGGGCTGCATGGAGGCGATCAGGCCGAGGTCGACGAAGCGCGGCCGGTCCGCGGCGGTGACGATCTGCGCGTGCTCGATGCGGTTGCGCAGCGCGCTGGCTTGTGGATGGGTGCGGTAGGCGGCCGCGTAGGCGTCGAGCACCTCGCGGTTGGCACGGTCGCCGATCGCGTGCACGGCCACCTGATAGCCGCGGTCGAAAGCCTTGCCCATCATCGCCACCAGGTCCGCCGGGGCGATGAACAGCAGGCCGCGGTTGCCCGGATCGTCGGCATACGGTTCGAGCAGCGCCGCGCCGCGGCTGCCGAGCGCGCCGTCGGCGAACAGCTTGACCGTGCGCACGTTGAGCCGGTCGTCGGCATAGCCGACCAGCGGGCCGTCCGCGGCGATGGCGTCGAAATCCGCGCCGGTGCCGTGGATCATCGCGTCGATGCGCACGCTGAGCCGGCCGGCATCGGCATATTGCCGGTAGAGCCGATAGGTGGCCAGGTCGATGCCGGCGTCGCCGACTCCGGTCAGTCCCACGCTGGCGAGCTCGGCGAGCGCGCTGTCCAGTGCCGCGGCGAGCTGTGCGGGCGTCGGCGCGGGCACCTTGGCCGCGATCAGCGCGGTGGCGGCATCGACGAATACGCCGGTGGGGTTGCCCTGCGCATCGCGTTCGATGTGGCCGCCGGCCGGGTCGGGCGTGTGCCGGTCGATGCCGGCGGCACGCATGGCCGCGCCGTTGGCCCAGCCGGCGTGGCCGTCGATACGGCTCAGCCAGACCGGCCGGTCGGCCACCGCGGCGTCCAGTTCCTGCGCGGTGGGAAAACGGCCGAGCCGCCAGTTTTCCTGGTTCCAGCCGCCGCCCAGGATCCACGGTGCCTGCGGGTGCTCGGCGGCGTAGCGTTTGACGCGGGCCTGCGCTTCGGCGAGCGAGTGCGTCGCGCCGAGATCGACCTCGGTGCGGGCCAGGCCGAGTCCGAGCACGTGGCCATGGGCGTCGATGAGGCCGGGCAGCAGGGTGCGGCCGTGGCCGTCGATCACCCGCGCCTGGCCCGCGCGCGGCGCGAGCGCGGCCTCGCTGCCGGTGGCGATCACCTTGCCCGCCGCGTCCACCAGCAGGGCGTCGAAACGGCGCAGTCGCCCCTGGCCGTCCAGGGTGTAGCCGTTGACGTGATGAACGAAGAGCCGCTCCGCCAGGGCGGGCGCGGCGAGGAAGATCGACAAGAGCGCAAGGAGGGCGGTGCGGCGCATGGGCGAGTAGGCAATGCAGGTCATCGAAAGCCGAGTGTGACGCCCGTGCGGCGCCCTACGCCAGCGCCGGTCATTCGAGAATCGCGCTGGCGTAGGGCGGCAGGGTCAGTGTGCCGTCGGCAAGGCCGGTGTCCGCCGCGGTCTGGCGCAGCAGCCGGCTGAAGCCGCGGGAAGGATCCAGCGTCATCCGCTTGCTGTGGCCGGAAAGATTGTGCACCACCAGCAGGCGCGTGCCCTCGGCGGCGCGGACGAAGGCCACCAGTTGCGGATCGCCGCTGTCGAAGGCCACGAGATCGCCGTGGCGCAGTGCCGGCAGCTCGGCACGCCAGTGGATGAGCAGGCGATAGCGGTTGAGCAGGGAGTTGGGGTCGGCCTCTTCGGCTTCCACCGAGACCTGCGGGCTGGTGTTGGCGGTCAGCCGCTTCCAGCGGCTCTCGCCGGGCGCGTCGGTGCGGCGGTTCCAGCGCATCGGCTCGCGCAGGTCGGGATCCGGTTTGCGGCCCTCCAGGCCGAGTTCCTCGCCGTAATAGACGTACGGCTCGCCGGGCAGGGTCATCAGCAGCGCCGTGGCCACCCGCGCATGGCCGGCGTGGCCGCGCAGCTGGGTCATCACCCGGGTCTGGTCGTGGTTGGACAGAAAGGTGGCATCGCCCGCCGGACGGCCGGCGGCGGCGTAGGCGGCGGCTACCGGCACGGCCTGGGCGAGGATGCCGCGGTCGCGTTCCTGCTTGACGCTTTCCAGCAGCCGGGTGGCGAGCGGGAAGTCGAAGATCGCATCGAGCGGTCCCAGGTGGGCGGGCAGCTGGGCGAGCGTGGCTTCGGTCGCCTCGCCGACCAGATAGGCGTGCGGGCGGGCCGGTTCGATGCCGTCGCGGAACTCGCGCCACCAGCGCACGTTGGCGACGGCGACGTTGGGGTCGCCGCGCTGGGCGGCGAAGTCGAAATAGATGTGCTGGGCGGCGTCCAGGCGATAGCCGTCCACGCCCTGTTCGAGCCAATGGCGGCCGATGCGGATCATCTTGGTGCGCACCGCCGGGGTGTCGTAATTGAGATCCGGCATCTCGGCGGTGAACACGCCGAGGTAGTGCTGGCCGTCCAGCGCATGCCAGGCCGGGCCGCCGGTGGCGCTGCGCGCCTTGAGGTCGGTGCCCGGGCCGGCCCAGACGTACCAGGCGTGGTGCGGGTCGCTCGTGTCGCGCGCAGCCTGGAACCAGGGGTGCCGGCTGCTGGTGTGGTTGGCCACGAAGTCGATGATCACCCGCATGCCGCGCCGGTGCGCCTCGGCGAGCAGGCGCTGGAAGTCCTCCTCGCTGCCGTATTGCGGGTTGATCGACTCGTAGTCGGTGACGTCGTAGCCGTGGTAGCTCGGCGAGGGATGGATCGGCAGCAGCCAGAGACCGTCCACGCCGAGCGACTGCAGATAGTCCAGCCGCGCGGTGACGCCGTTCAGGTCGCCGATGCCGTCGCCGTTGGAGTCGGCGAAGGCGCGCACGAAGATCTCGTACCAGACGCCAGAGCCGGTGGTGGCCGCAGGCGCCGGCGGCGACGTCTGCGCTCCACACACGCCGGCGCAGAGGGCCGCGAGCAGGGCGATGGCGGCAAGCAGGGAACGGGGCATCGGGTAATCCTCGAGAGGCAGGCTTTTCAGTTCAGCATACCGGCGCCGGTGCCGGCGGCGCAGTGGTCGGCGATGAAGCGCTCGTGCGCCGGCATGTCGGCGATGGCGCGGGCGATCAGCGTGCGCAGATCGGCGAGGAAGCCATCGAACTGCGGGCCGGGCAGGGTGTCGGCGAGCGCGGGATAAGCGTGCGGCACGATGCCCTGGCCCAGCATCACCTGCAGCCAGCTGCCTTCGGTGAAGAGTTCCTCGCCCTCGCGCACGATGCGGCCGCCGGCGCGGAACAGCGCGATCTTGTGTGCGAGGCTGGCTGGCATCGGCAAGGCCGCGCAATCGCGCCAGAACGGCGTGTCGCGGCGTTCGGTGGCGCGGTAGTGCAGGATCAGGAAATCGCGGATGCGCTCGTATTCGAAGCGGGTCTGGCGGTTGTATTCCTCGCGCAAGGCCGGTGCGCAGGCGCGGTCCGGCAGCAGCGCGAGCAGCCGGCCGAGGCCCGACTGCACGAGGTGGATGCTGGTCGATTCCAAGGGCTCCAGGAAGCCGCTGGCCAGGCCGAGCGCGATGCAGTTATGGCTCCAGAAGCGCTTGCGCACGCCGGCGGTGAAGCGCAGCGGGCGCGGCTCGGCGAGCGGCTCGCCTTCCAGGTTGGACAGCAGCATCGCGCAAGCCTCGTCATCGCTGAGGTAGCGGCTGCAATAGACATGGCCGTTGCCTTCGCGATGCTGCAGCGGAATACGCCACTGCCAACCGGCCGATCGTGCCAGCGCCTGGGTGTAGGGGCGCATCGGGCCTTGGCGGGCGCTCGGTACCGCCAGTGCGCGGTCGCAGGGCAGCCAGTGGGACCAGTCCTCGTAGCCGGCCTCGAGCGCGCCTTCGATCAGCAGGCCGCGGAAACCCGAGCAGTCGATGAAGAGGTCGCCTTCGATGCGGCGACCGTCGCGCAGGTGCACCGCCGCGATGAAGCCGTCCGCGGCGCGCCGTTCGACTTCGATCACCGTGCCCTCGACCGCCTCGACCACGCGGCCGTCGCAATGCCGACGCAGGTGGCGCGCATACAGACCGGCGTCGAAATGGTAGGCGTAACGCAGGCCGGAAAGCGGACTCGTGCCGATGCGCTGGCGGCGGTCGAAGCGTCGCGCCTCGCAGGCCTGGGCGTTGAGCGCATAGGCCCACAGATCCGCTGCGTCGGGCCGGCTGCGATCGCGCAGCCAGTAGGCATGGAACGGCAGCAACCCGAGCGGCGCGCCGATCTCGCCGAAGGCGTGATAGTAGGCGTGGCCGATCCGGTGCCAGTCGCAAAACTGGATGCCGAGCTTGAAGGTGCCCTGCACCGCGCGCAGGAGCTCGTCCTCGTCGATGCCGAGGAAGGTGTTGATGAGGCGGATTTGCGGAATGGTCGCCTCGCCGACGCCGACGGTGCCGATCTCCGGCGATTCGACCAGCACGATCCGCACCTGGCGGCCCAGCGCGCGCGCCAGCAGTGCGGCGCTGATCCAGCCGGCGGTGCCGCCGCCGACGATCACCACGCGGCGAAGGCGAAGGTCCTCGGCGCCGTCGCTCATCGGCTCCCCCGTACGTGCGTTCATCGGCGCGATGATACGCAAGATGCCCGGCCGGGCACGATGGAGGCTTCAGCAGCAGCGCCCGCCGGTGCCGCGGTAGCGCGCTTCCTGGCGTTCGCGGAAGAACTCGCGGTAACTCGGGATCGGTCGCTCGGGATGATGCGATTTCAGATGCGCGACGTAGACGTCGTAGTCGGGAATGCCGCAGCACAGCCGGGCGGTCTGCACCGCCCGGCGCCAGAGTCCGAGGATACGTGGCATGGCCATCCTCAGCGGCCTCCGGCCAGGTTGGAGAGCGCGACGTAGGGTTCCTCGTGCGCGGTCGGCTGGTTGGCGCGCCAGGCCTGGACGATCGCGCGCAGGGCGAACGCGGCCATGCTCAGCACCAGCAGCATGAACAAGGCGGTGAGCGCCGCATCGACGCGATTGTTGGTGACGATGCGCTGCATCTCCAGCGTGCTCTTGGCCGGCGCCAGCAGCTTGCCGTCGGCGAGCGCCTGCGCGTACTTGCCCGCCGCCGCGGTGAAGCTGATCGGTCCGGAAAGCTTCTGCCAGCCGGCGGTGAGCGTGCACACCACCAGCCAGATCGCCGGGATGCCCGGCACCCACACGTAGCGCTCGCGCTTGAGCTTGACCACCACCACCGTGCACAGCATCAGCGCGATCGCGGCCAGCATCTGGTTGGCGATGCCGAACAGCGGCCACAGCGTGTTGATGCCGCCCAGCGGATCGACCGCGCCCTGGTAGAGCAGGTAACCCCACAGCGCCACGCAGATCACCGTGGCGAGCAGGTTGCCGGTCCACGATTCGGTCTTCTGCAGCGGCTTGTGCACCAGGCCGGCGATCTCCTGGATCATGAAGCGGCCCACGCGCGTGCCGGCGTCCACCGTGGTCAGGATGAACAGCGCCTCGAACAGGATCGCGTAGTGGTACCAGAACGCCATCATGCTCTCGCCGGGCACCAGCTTGTGCAGCAGTTGCGCCATGCCCACTGCCAGCGTCGGCGCGCCGCCGGCGCGGGACAGGATGCTGCTTTCGCCGATGTCCCTGGCAGTCTGCACGAGCTGGTCGGGCGTCACCACGAAGCCCCATTCGCTGATCGTGCGCGCGGCCTGCTCGACGCTGGTGCCGATCAGCGCGCCGGGCGAATTCATCGCGAAGTACACGCCCGGCTGCAACGCGGCGGCCGCGACCAGCGCCATGATCGCGACGAAGGCCTCCATCAGCATGCCGCCGTAGCCGACCATGCGCGCCTCGCCTTCGTTGGCGAGCAGCTTGGGCGTGGTGCCCGAGGCGATGATCGAATGCCAGCCCGACACCGCGCCGCAGGCGATGGTGATGAACAGGAACGGGAACAGGTGGCCCTGGAACACCGGCCCGGTGCCGTCGATGAAGCGCGTCACCGCGCCCATCTGCAGCGTCGGCGCGGCCAGGAAGATCGCCAGCGCGAGCAGGAAGATGGTGCCGATCTTCAGGAACGTGGAAAGATAGTCGCGCGGCGCCAGCAGCAGCCACACCGGCAGCACCGAGGCGCAGAAGCCATAGGCGATCAGGAGCCACGCCAGTGACTTGGCGTCGAAGTCGAACCACGCCGCGACCGCGGGCGTATCGGCCACGTGCTTGCCATAGCCGATCGCGAGCAGCAGCAGCACCAGGCCGATCAGCGAGACTTCGAGGATGCGCCCGGGCCGCAGCCAGCGCAGGTACACGCCCATCAGCAGCGCGATCGGAATCGTGCAGGCCACGGTGAAGGTGCCCCACGGGCTGTGCGTGAGCGCTTTCACCACCACCAGCGCCAGCACCGCCAGCACGATCATCATCAGCACCAGCACGCCGAACATGGCGATCACGCCGGCGGTGGGGCCGAGCTCGTCGCGCAGCATGTGGCCGAGCGAGCGCGCGTCGCGGCGCACCGACAGGCCGAGCACCATGAAATCCTGCACCGCGCCGGCGAACACCACGCCGACCAGGATCCACAGCGTGCCGGGCAGGTAGCCCATCTGCGCGGCCAGCACCGGGCCGACCAGCGGCCCCGCGCCGGCGATCGCGGCGAAGTGGTGGCCGAACACCACCCACTTGTCGGTCGGCACGTAATCCAGCCCGTCGTTGTGCAGCACCGCGGGCGTGGCGCGGCTCGGATCCATGCGCAGCACCGTGCGTTCGATGAAACGCGCGTAGAAGCGGTAGGCGATGACGAACACCGCGATCGCCGCGGCGACCAGCCAGATCGCGTTGATCGGCTCGCCGCGCCGCAGCGCGACCACGCCCAGGCACCAGGCGCCGACGATGGCGATGGCGGCCCACAGGATCTTGCCCGCCGGACTCGGCGGAACGGCAGTCGTGGCATGCATGGCGAGTTCCTCCTGTTCGACCTCCCAAGAGTCGACCCGCCATGCTGGCGGGGTCAATGCCGGCGGCGCCCTCGCGGCATTAGCCTTTGGTCGAATGCCGTCTCACTGCGGGCGGCGGATGCACACGTAGCCGTCCTGGATGACGACCGGATAGGTCTTGAGCGGCACCTGGCAGGGAAACTGCACGGCCTCGCCGCTGCGGATGTCGAAGGCGCCGCCGTGGAAGGGGCATTCGATGATGGCGCCTTCCTGGAAGCCGTCGGTGAGCATGGCGTTGCCGTGCGTGCACAGGTTGTCGGTGACGTAGAACTCGTTACCGAGCCGATAGACGGCGAGCGCCGGCAGGCCCTCGACCGAAACCGGCACGGGCTGGCCTTCGCTGACTTCGGAGGTTTTCACGAGCGGAATCAGATCGTTCATGGATATGGATATTTGCGGCAGGGAAAGTAGGCGGAGCGTTTCAGTGACCGTCGTCGGGCAGCAGCAGGGCAAGGTAGTCCTGCGCCAGTCGCTCGATGGCCGCCGGCGAGCGGTCGCTGCACCACCAGGCGGTCCAGTTCAGGCCGCCGATGCAGAAGTGATAGAACACGTCCTTGGACACCTGGAGCAGGCGCGCGCCTTCCAGCTCGTCCATCACCTGCCACCACAGCGCGCGATAGGCGTCGGCAAGCCGCTCGATCGGTTCGCGCAGCGGCCGCGGCAAGTGGTTCCATTCGCGGATCGAGACCCGGTGTGCGTGCAGCGAGTCCTCGTCCAGCAGCGCGCGCAGGTGGCCGTGCAGCAGCGCGTGAAAACGGCCGCGCGGCGTGCGGGCCTGGGCCACGCTGGCTTCGGCGATCGAGAGTCCCCAGGCCATGCTGTCGGTGATGATCGCGGCGAGAATGTGGTCCTTGGTCGGAAAGTGGTAGAACAGCGAGCCGCTCTGCATGCCCACCGCCTGCGCGATCTCGCGGATGGTCGTGCGATCGTAGCCGTGTTCGGAAAAGAGCCGTGCCGCCCTGCGCAGGATCAGGCTGCGACGCGAGCCTTCGGTGGCGACCATCGGGTCATCGGTGGAGTCTGCGCTCATGCGTTCCTGGGCGGGCAAGCGAAGAAAAATGAAAACCCAAGGTAGCAGAGCCTGTCGCGGCCGCGACGCGCGCATGCGGCGCATTCAATCCGCGGCAAGCAGCAGGCTGCCATTCGCGCTCGTCACCAGCCGATCCTGCTGGCGCAGCTCTGCCTCGGCGTAGGCGGTGCGCCGGCCCAGTCGCAGCAGCCGGCCGTGGACCTCGTAGTCCGCCGGCAGCACCGGCCGATGGTAGGTGAGGGAGAGATTGATCGAGGTGAACAGCCGCCCTTCGGGCAGCTGCGAGGCGACCGCCGCGGCCATGGCCAGGTCGCATACCGCGGCGATGAAGCCACCCTGGATCACGCCATGGCCGTTCAGAAAGCGCCGCGGTGGCATCCAGCGGGCCTCGGATCGGCCATCGGCGATGCGCAGGAAGGCCAATTCGAGCTCGTGGGTGCAGGCTGCGGTCAACACCGAGCGGATGCGCTCGGGCAGGGCGGCGAGCTCCGCGCCATTCATTCGACGGCATCCAGCGGCCACGGCACCAGGCTGGGGTCGCGCAGAAACCAGTCGCGGATCTCTTTCTTGCGCAGCTTGGCGGTCAGCGTCTTGGGCAGCGGTTCGCTGACGAACAGGATGTGCTTGGGCAATTCCGGCTTGCCGAGCCGGTTGCGGCAGAAGTCCAGCAATGCCTGCGGGCTCGGCGCGGCGCCGTCCTGTGCCTTGACCACGGCCACCACCGCTTCGCCCCATTCCGGATGCGGCACGCCGACCACCGCCACTTCCTCGACCTGCGGGTGCATCGACAGCACCGCCTCGACGCTGGAAGGAAACACGTTGACCGCGCCGGTGATGATCAGGAAATCCTTGCGGTCATGCAGGAAGATGTAGCCTTCCGCATCCATGCTGGCGATGTCGCTGCAGCGCAGCCAGCCGTCCTCGGTCAGCACCTCGCGGGTTTTTTCCGGCAGGTGCAGGTATTCCTTCATCAGGGTAGGACCGCGCAGCCACAATTCGCCGCGCTCGCCGGCGGGGAGTTCCGCGCCGTCGGCGTCGCGGATGCTGGCCTCGAAATGGGTGCCGCAGCGGCCGATCGAGGCCAGCAGGTCGGGCCGCTCCTCGAATGCCCGGCGATAGTCGCCGGGGGTCATGAAGGTGACCCAGCCGCCGGTCGCTTCGGTCAGGCCGTAGGTCTGCAGAAGCGCGCACTGCGGCCAGGTGGCGTGGATGCGCGAGATCAGCGCGGGCGAGGCCGGCGAGGAACCGAAAATGACCATGCGCACGGAGGAGAAATCGTAGGCGCCGGTGGCGTACTCCTGCATGATCCAGCGCATCGCGGTCGGCACGTGCAGGAACACGCTGACCCGGCGCCGCTCGATGTCGCGCAGGAAGCGGCGGGTCTCGAAGCCGCCTTCGGGGATCACGTGCGCCATGCCGTTGGCCAGGCCCAGCACGTTGAGACAGATCACGATCCACGAAGCCGCCGCCGGCATGTACCACACGTCGTCGGCACTGAAACCCATGCCGATCACGGTGTGCACGATCACGTGTTGCAGCGCGTCGTGACTGAGCACCACGCCCTTGGGCAGGCCGCTGGTGCCGGAGGTGTAACTGATCAGCACGGCGTCGTCTGCGGCCAGTGGCGGCGCCGCGAGGGTGCGGCCAGCGCACCGTTCGAGCAGGGTGTCGTAGTCCAGCGCAAGGCCGTGGCCGTCACCCAGGCCGATGAGGATCACGCCGTCGGCGACAAATTCCTCCAGCCACGCACGCGCGATCGCGGCCTGGCCGGCTTCGACGATCAGCACCCGGACGGTGCTGTCGTGCACCACGTGGCGAACCTCGGCCTCGGCATAGCGGCAGTTGATGCCGACGCGCACTGTGCCGAGTTTCATGCAGGCGAAGAAATGCTCGTAGATGGCGATCGATTCCTGGGCGTAGATGGCCACCGTATCGCCCTTGCCGACGCCAAGCTCGGCGAGGGCGAGCGCAAGCGCCTCCGCGCGGCGGTCCATGTCGCGCCAAGTCGCCACGCGCTCGCCGCAGTAGTAGGCCGGTTTGTCGGGAAAGTTGCGCGCGCAGCGCCGGATGAGGTCACGCGGCAGCATGGGTGTCTCCGTCCGTCAACGGCATGGCGATGACCGCGCCGTCGCGCACATCGAGCCGCACGGTATCGCCGGTGTTCGCGGCGAGTTCGAGTGGGCAACGCACCGGCAGGCGCGGACCCTCGCTCAGCTGGACCTGCGCCACCGCATATGGCGCCGGAAAGGCGGCGGCGAAGCTGCGCCGGTACACCACCCGCGCGCACAGCCGCGCGAGACCGCCGCTGCGCCGCCAGGCGATGGCGGTGCCGCCGCACGTCGGACAGCACCGCGCGCCGTAGGGCAGCGCGTGCCGGCAGGCCGTGCAGGCCGGATACAGGAGCTCGCCACGCTCCAGGGCGGCGTGGAAGGGAGCGCTCCAGTCGTCGATCGGCGGCGCATAGTGCATGGTCGATGGTCCGGTTTTTTCTAAAGAACGGCCCCGCGGGCCAGCAGTACCGCGGCGTGGTAATCCAGACGCCCGCCATTGCCGGTGACCAGCATCAGGCCCGGCTCCTCGAGCTGTCCTTCGCCGGCCTCTCCGCGCAGTTGCCGCACGGCTTCGGCGATCGGCGTCACGCCCTGCAGGTAATAACCGGACAGATGGCCGCCGCCGGTATTGCACGGCAGACGGCCGCCCGGTGCGGTATGTCCGGCCGCGACGAAGGCCGCGGCCTCGCCTGGTGCGCACAGGCCGTATTCCTCCAGCGCGAGCAGTACGGTGAAGGAAAACGCATCGTAGAACTGGCAGGCGCCGATGTCGGCCGGTTGGACGCCCGCCATCGCGCAGGCCGTGCGGCCGGCCAGGGCCGCGCCGGTCAGTCCCTGTTGCGGCTGGCCGAAGCCGGC
The DNA here is from genome assembly GCF_003967035.1 of Aerosticca soli. Lineage (GTDB taxonomy): Bacteria > Pseudomonadota > Gammaproteobacteria > Xanthomonadales > Rhodanobacteraceae > Aerosticca > Aerosticca soli. The sequence goes on from NZ_AP018560.1 coordinate 947,450, forward strand.
GAAGCCGCCATGTCCCTGGCCCATGCCGTGAAGATGGACCGGCGTGGAGGCGAGATCCGCGGCGCGTTCGGCGGTGGTGACGACGAAGGCGATCGCGCCATTTATGGGGTAGGCGCAATCGAGCAGACGGAACGGCTCGACGATCCATGGCGAGGCCAGATAGCCCTCGCGCGTGAGCGGCTCGCGCAGGAAGGCCCGCGGGTTGCGCTGTGCCCATGCCCGCTGGGCGAGTGCCACCGGGGCGAAGGCGTCTGCGTCCAGCCCATGATGGTCGAGATACTCCTGTGCGGCGAGCGCATAGGCGCCGGTCGCGCCGTAGAGTCCGCAGCGTTCTTCCCAGCCGTCGATGCCGCTGACCGGCACCGGCGGGGAAAACGCCTGACCGCCACCGCCGGATGGGCGGATCGGATCATCCGCGAACACGCACACCACGTGCCGGGCGAGGCCCGCGGCCACCGCCAGGCTGGCGTACTGCAGCATCTGCACGGCGGAGGAACCCTCGCCCTCGATGCCGCTCAGAAGCCGCAGCCGTGGCCATTGCAGGTCCTGCTGCAGGCGCAGTGGCAGTGATTCGGGGTCGGCGAGCGGGCTGCGGTTGATCAGCAGGCCGTCGATGGCCGTGTGTTCGAGTCCGGCGTCGGCGACCGCGGCGATGATGGCATCGCGCGCCAGCATCCTCGCGCTGCCGATCGGCCTGCGCGAGAGGGTGCTGAAACCGATGCCGACGATGGCGGTCGCGGCCCGGCCGCTGCCCTGAACTCGTTCCGTTAGCGCCATCAGAGGATGAAGGCCAGCGTCGGCAGCGGTTCACTGGCGTGCACCAGCATGACCTTCTTCAGGAACATCTTGAGCCCACCGCTATCGCCATGGGCGCGCAACCCGTATTCCACCCGGCCAGGCCACACCTCGAGCTGGCGAGTGGACTGCGCGCGCAGTTCGTAACACACGAAATTGGCGGCCACGGCATATTCCTGCGCGCCGGCCACCTTGGGATTGGCCGAGCGCTCGATCTCGATGTTGGACAACAGCCGACGCATCGGCGAAGGCGGCGTCTGCGCGTGGCGTACGCCGGTCTTGAGCTGCGCCAGACGGGTGGCCAGGCGCTTGCGGTTGTCCGCGGTCACCGAGACGTTGCGCTGGGGATCGGCGTCGGGCGCGAGCGGGATCCAGTAGTACATGTCCTCGTCGACCAGGTTTTCCCATTCCTCGTAGCGCGATTCGTCGGCGAGGCGCGCCTCGAGATACAGGAAGGCCTCGATGCGCCGCGCTTCCTCGATGCTCACTGCTGTTTGCATGGTAGGTCCTCCGCCGGACGCTCAGCGCGTCATCACCTTGCGATAGTGGTGCCAGAAGCCGCGGTTGGTCGTCTCGTCGGTGACATGGCCGATGCGTGAACCGTCCGCCTCGACGATTTCGCGCTGCTCACCGCGGCTCAGGTCGAGCCATGCCTGTCCGGAGCGCAGCGCGATCTGCTGGCGCTCGGAAATCACTCCGTCGTCGGCGAGCAGGAAGGCCGAGGGGCCGAGCGCGCCCTCGGACTGGCGCATGATGCGGTCGTTCACCGCGTCGGAGACACCGCCGAGCAGGAGCGGCGTGTGCCATTGCACGCATTCGTTGGGTCCCCGCGGCTCGAAGATGACGATGTTCATCTCGGCCAGGAACAGGTTGGGGAAGATCACCGTGTGCGGTGGGCCGTCGTGCAGCAGCTGGTGGGCGCGTTCGTGGCCGTAGGCCTGTTCCATCGCCTGCACGTAGTCGGGGTAGCGCGAGGCGTCGGGCAGGCCGAGCCAGGCCAGCTCGCCCGGGTAGGCAGGGGCGAAATCGATCTCGGTATGGCCGTTGCCCCAGTCGATGGTGCGCGACTTGAGTTCCTGTTCGGCAGTCATCGCCGCCGCGTCGTACTGGGAGCGGATCACCCGCGCGAACGAGGCGTGCACGAAGTTGACGTGATAACCGTCGGTGTCGTTTTCCGGCAGCATCTTCCAGTTGGCCTGGAACTTGTGCTTGACCCAGCCGGCGGTGAGCTTGATCTCGCCGGTGGGCGACATCGCGATGGTGCGGTCGATGACCCGCGTGGCGTTGCCCAGGTGATCTCGCAGGCTGCCGGCATCGGGGTTGAAGCTGGCGAAGATGAAGCCGCGGTAGCTGTCCACCAGCGGCAGCACCGGCAGGCCGTACTGGTTGCGGTCGCGGGTGAAGCCATTGGGGTAGGGCACGTCCAGCAGCTTGCCGTCCAGCCCGTAGACCCAGCCGTGGTACGGGCAGGTAAAGCTGCGCGCGCTGCCGCGGTCCTCCATGCACACCAGGTTGGCGCGATGCGCGCAGCGGTTCTTGAGCACGGTCGGACGACCGTCGCGCGTGCGTACCAGCAGCACCGGCTCCTCGCCGATGGTGCGGCGGACGAACTGGCCGGGTTCGGGGATCTCCGACTCGTGGCCGACGTAGACCCAGCCGCCGTAGAAGATCTTCTGCAGCTCGTCGCGGTACACCGCTTCGCTGGTGTAGAGCGAGCCGTGGATGCGGTCTTGCTGGATCAATTCGTCATAGTTGACGGCGCCATCGGCGCGTGGCTGCGCGGCGCTGAGGCTATCGGGGATCGCGGCCATGGCGGCACCTCTTGATTGTCGTTGCGATGCACCAAGCAAGCGCTTGGTATGCGGCAAAAGTACACACCGGGTTGACCCGCGTCAAGTCGGTTTCGCCCTCCGTCGCCATGGCATTCCACCGCCACGGCATAAAGACGCCGTGCGCCGATAATGGGCGCAGAACAAGCCGACTGATGGAGGCCAAAGACCATGCGTGCCTGGATGATCGAAACCCCGGCGGGCGGCGAGCCGCAGTTGGTACTGCGCGAGGTGTCGACGCCCGAGCCCGGCCCGACCGAGCTGCGCGTGCGCGTGGCGGCGGTCGGCATCAACCGCGCCGACATCCTGCAGGTGCGCGGCCACTATCCACCGCCGCCTGGCGTCGATCCGCGCATCCCGGGCCTGGAATATGCCGGCACGGTCGAGGCGGTGGGTGAGCGCGTGCAGCTGTACCGGCCGGGCGACCGCGTCATGGGCCTGGTCGCCGGTGGCGCCTATGCCGAGGCGCTGGTGACGCCCGAGCGCGAGGCGATCGCGATACCCGCGGGCCTCGACCTCGTGCAGGCTGCGGCGGTGCCGGAAGACTTCCTCACCGCTTATCGCGCGCTGTACCTGGAAGGCGGACTGGCCCATGGTCAATGGGCCTTGATCCGGCCGGCGACCGCGGGCGTGGGGCTGGCGGCGGTGCAGCTCGTGCACGTCTTCGGCGGCCGCAGCCTGGGCAGCAGCCGCGATCGCGCCAGGCTGGAGGCGGCCGTGCGCTGCGGACTGGACGTGCCCTTGCCCGAGGACGAGGGCGCCTTGCCCGAGCGCGTGCGTCGCGTCACGGCGGGCGAGGGCGTCGCGGTGGTGCTGGACATGCTGGGCGGCGCGGCCTTCGCGGACAATCTCGCCTGCCTGCGGGTGGAAGGCACCTTGGTGGTGATCGGCCGGCTCACGCCGGGCAACGCGGAGCTGGACCTTGGGGCCGTGCTCGGTCGCCGCCTGCGCATACGCGGCATGACCATGCGCGCGCAGCCGCTGGAGGAGCGCATCCGCATCGCGCGTCTGTTCGCCGACCGGCTCACGCCGCTGTTCGAGCGCGGCCTGTTGCGGCCGCTGGTGTCGGCGGTCCATCCCTTCGACCAGGCGCCGCAGGCGCATGCCGACATGCTGGCCAACCGGCATCTGGGCAAGCTGGTGCTGGCCATGTCGTGAGTCGCCTCCGGGGCGGGCAGGCGACGCGCGCGACGTGGCGCATGCACCGAAAAACCGTGTGGACGGCCGGCATGAGGGCCTGAAGGGCTCAGTCGCGGGAGGGAAGCGACCATGGCACCGGCACGGCAGCTTCCAGGAACCAGGCGCGCACGGCCGCCTTCTGCAACTTGCCGGTCAGCGTGCGCGGCAGCGGCTCGTCGATGAAATGCACATGCTTGGGCGCTTCCACGCGGCTGATCCGGGCCTGGCAGTGCGCGATCAAGCTGGCGGCGTCGAGCTCGGCAAAGCCGGGCCGGCGCCGGACCACCGCCACCACCGCTTCGCCCCAGGTCGGATGCGGCACGCCGACCACGCACACCTCCGCCACGCCCGGGTGCTCGGCGAGCACGCCTTCCACCGCCGCGGGAAACACGTTCACGCCGCCGGAGATGATCAGGAATTTCTGCCGGTCGAGCAGGTAGAGGAAGCCATCCTCGTCCAGGCGACCGATGTCGTTGGTGCGCAGCCAGCCATCGACCAGCGTTTGCGCGGTTTCCTCGGGCAGGTTGAGGTAGCCGGCCATCTGCGCCTCGCCGCGCACCCAGATCTCGCCGGCGACGCCGGTGGGCAGCACCTGTCCGGCATCGTCGCGGATGCTGAGGTCGAAATGGGTGGCGATCTGGCCGACCGAGCCCAGCCGCTCCGGCCGCTCGGCGAGCGCATGGCGCAGGTCGCGAGGCGAGAGGAAGGCGATGCCGCCCCAGGTGGTTTCGGTGATCGCATAGCAGTGCAGCAGGTCGCAGCCGAAGGCGGTCGCGGCCGCCCGGATGAGTGCCGGCGAGATCGGTGCCGAACCGAAGCACAGCATCCGCAGCGAGGAAAGGTCGTAAGCCTGCCGACGACATTCCTCGAGCATCCATTGCAGCATCACCGGCGCCACCAGCGCCACGCTCGGGCGATGACGCTCGATGTCGCGCAGGAACTGGACGGTGTCGTAGTCGCCATCGGGGATGAGCTGGGTCATGCCGTTGCCGACCGCCAGCATGGCCAGCATCACTGCCGACCACGCGTTGCCGGTCGGCAGATAGAACAGGTCGTCCGGCCCGAAACCGAAGGCGCTCAGCGAATGCAGCAGGGTCGCCTTGATACCGCCCTGCGTGAGCACCACGCCCTTGGGCAGCCCAGTGGTGCCGGAGGTGTAGCTGTACATGGCCGGCGCATCCAGGTCGAGCGGCGGCAGTACGGGCGGAGAGTCGTGCTCCGCGAGCAGGGTCTCGTAGTCGTTCAGGTCATGGACGCCGCCGAAGGCGATCAGACGCAGCTGCGCGAGCGGCGGTTCCTCCTCCAGCCGTTCGAGCAGGGGCAGGCAACTGGCGTGGACCAGCACGTGTTCGATGCCGGCGTCGCGGATCACATGGGCCAGTTCGCGAGGGCCGTAGCGGCGGTTGAGTCCGACGCGGATGCCGCCGAGCTTGAGGCAGGCGTAGAAGTGCTCGTACACCTCGATGCATTCGGGAGCGAGAATGGCCAGCGGCTGGCCCGGCCGATGCCCCAGATGCTGCAGCGCGGCGGCCAGCCGGTCCGAGCGTTCGTGCATTTCGCCCCAGGTGCGCATCCGCGTGCCACAGAGATAGGCGGGCTTGTGCGGGAAGTTGCGTCCGCAGCGCGCGATGAGGTCGCGCGGCAGCGCGATCGCGCCGCGCCCGCGCAAGTCGTTTTCGAGGATTGCTCGCATGGGATGTCCTCCGCGGGCTCAACGCGCGGCAGTGTCCGTGACGGTGCCGGTGTTCCAGGGCAGCCGATCGTGCAGCGAACGCAGCAGCGTGCGCAGGCTGAGCTTGTCGAGTTTGCCGGTGACGCCGCGCGGCAGGTCGTCGACCACCAGCACGTGCTTGGGCATTTCGAAGCGCGACAGCTTGTGCCGCTGCGCGCGGCAGAAGGCGAGGATCTCCTCGGCATCGGCCCGCACGCCGGCATTGAGCGAGACGATCGCCACCACCGCCTCGCCCCAGTCCGGATGCGGCGCGCCGACCACCGCCACTTCGCGCACTGCCGGGTGCTCGGCCACCACTTCCTCGACTGCGGCCGGATAGACGTTGTAGCCGCCGGAAATGATCATGAAGCTCTTGCGGTCGACCACGTAGAGATAGCCTTGCTCGTCCAGCCGGCCGATGTCGCCGGTGTTGAGCCAGCCGTCCACGCCGAGCACTTCGGCGGTGCGTTCGGGCATCTTCCAGTAGCCGCGCATGACCGTCTCGCCGCGGACCCAGATTTCACCCGTCTCACCCGCCGGCAGCGGCGCGCCGAAGGGATCGCGGATGTCGACCTCCACGTGCAGTGCGGGTGGCCCGCAGGAGGTCAGCAGCGCGGGCTCGTGGTCGACCGCACGCCGGATGTCGGCGGGACCGAGATAGGAGACGATGCCCCAGGTCGCTTCGGTCAGGCCGTACACGTGGCCGAATTCGCAGCCGAAGGTATGGTAGGCGTCGCGGATCAGCGCCGGCGTGGCCGGCATCGAGCCGAAGGTCATCAGTCGCCAGGAATCCCGGCCGATGCCGGTGCGCCGCGCCTCCTCGGTCACCCGCTTGAGCTGGGTCGGCACGAACACGCCGGCGCTGATGTGGTAGCGGTCGGCCAGTTCCAGCGAGGCATGGGCGTCGAAATCGCCGCCGGGCAGCACCGTGGTCATGCCGTTGCCGAGGTTGATGGTGCCGACCAGGATCGGCACGCCCGGCATCGGGAACGGGTTGTACCAGACGTCCTCGTGGCGCAGGCCCAGTGTCAGTGGCGTGCGCACCAGCGCCTCGCGCACGCCGCCCTGCGTCCACAGCACGCCCTTGGGCATGCCGGTGGTGCCGGTGGTGTAGCTGATGGCGCAGACGTCATCGGCATCGAGCATGGGCCAGGCCGCCGGTGCAGCCGGGGAGTGCGCGATCAGGTCTTCGTAGTCGAGTTCGAGCGCATGGGTCGAACCGATGCCGATGAATTCGCGGCCCTCCGAGCGCAGGGCGTCGAGTTCGGCGTCGCCCAGCAGCGGCAGGCAGTTTTCCTGCACCAGGATGACCCGCGCTCCGCTGTCGCGGATGACGTGCAGCATCTGCGCCGGCGAGAAACGCCAGTTGATGCCGACCCGCCAGGCGCCGAGCTTGATGCAGGCGAAGAAGTGCTCGACCACCTCGACGATGTCGTGCGCCAGGATGCACACGGTGTCGCCCTTGCCGATGCCGAGTGCGGCAAGCGCCGCCGCGAGGCGGTCGCTGCGCTGGTGCATCTCTTCCCAGGTGCGGGTGCGCCCCGAGGCGCCGTCGACGTAGGCGAGCTTGCGCGGGTAGCTTTTGGCACAGTGACGCACCAGGTCGCGGGGAAGTTGAGTCGTGGGCATGGATGGCGTTCTCCGGATGTCGCCGTAAAGACTCAAAGCCGCGCCAGGCGCAGCTCGCGCAAGTGGTCGGCGACGAACTCGATACGGTCCTGGCCCCAGAACAGCTGGTCGCCGACGACGAAGGTCGGCACGCCGAAGACGCCACGTTGCTCGGCCCTGGCCCAGTGCTCTTCGAGCCGTTGCCTGCGTTCCGGATCGTCGGCGGCGGCGAGCAGGACGTCGGCATCCATGCCGGCCCGGGCGGCGATATCGCGTAGCACCTCGTCCCGGCCGATGTCGCGGCCTTCGCCCCATGCGGCGCGCATGGTCTCGATCACGTAGGCGCGCAGGCAGCCGGCTTCCTCGGCGTACAGCGATGCCGCGCCGGCGCGGGTGGGGTCGGTTTCCGGCGGCGGCGGATTGAATGGGATGCCCAGGCGGCGGGCGAAGCGGCCGACATCCTGGCGCGCCAGCGGCACCTTTTTCTTCGCCCGCTCAGGCGGTGAGCGGCCATGCCAGCCGCCCAGCGGACGCCATGCCAGGCGCGCGTGATAGGCGTCCAGCAGGCCGAACATCGTCTTGGAGGCGAGATAGCAGTAGGGGCTGCGGAAATTGAAGAAGATCTCGAGTTCGACGGCTTGCATCAACGAAGGCCCTTGACGGAAGAAAGGACACTGCCGTCGCCGGTCCGGCGGCAGTGCCGCGGGAGGCTAGAACGGAATGGTGAGTGTCACCCTGCCGGTGTTGCCCTTCGGGTGATGCTGGGCGTCGTATTCGTGGTACAGCGCGACGTCGAACAGCATCCCCAGCGAATGCGAATGGAAGCTCCACTGACCGCCGACCGCATGCACCGAATCCTTCGGCGTCGGCACACCGTGCGGAGCGTCGTCCCGTTCCACTTGCCAGCTGTCATAGCCAACCAGACCGATGTTGGTCGAGGGACTGATCTGGTAGCTGATACCCCACTCGGCTACCCAGTTGTCTCCCGGAGTGACGTCGGTATGGCGGATCTTGGAAGCGAGCGTCTCGTAACGGTTGAGGATGGACAGTGCCCAGCGCCGGTCGCTGTCCGGATACCAGGTGCCGCCCAGGGTGAACATGGCGTTGGAATAGCCTTGCCCGGTGGAGGCGGGATCCTCGCGGTGGTAATCGCCGACGTCGGTCCAGTAGCCGATGCAGAACACGGTGTCGTACTGCTTGCCGTGCCAGGCCAGGATCACCGGGTTGAGGTAAAGATCGCCCATGCCGGTCTTGCTGGTGTGCATGGGTCCCACTTCGATGTGCTTGTGCTCGTAGGGCCACAGCGCGTCCATGCCGAAATCGGCGCCGAGGAACTTTTTGTCGCTGATCCAGATGATGCGTGGCACGAACGCATCCACGTCGGCCGAGGTGTGGCCGGGAATGGCGCCGTTGCCGCTGGGCGTGTCGACGCGGATGTCGTCGGAACGGTAGGCGACGCCGTAAAGACGCAGATAAAGCCCGGCCGGCGGCACGGATGCGGCCTTGATGCCCTCCACGCCAGGCACGTAGTGAGCGGAAGCATCGGCAAGCGCAGTGGTCGGCGCGGCCGCGGCGGCGAGCAGGCTGCCCGCCATCCAGTGTTTCATCGAGCGATGCATGGTTTTCCCCTCTTGCTGGTGGTTTGAGGTCTTGCCAGCGAGCTCCCGTCTTCTTGTGTCACTTTCCCTGTGCAACTGTCTGGCCAGCGGTCCCCTGTACGGTTTTGCGTCCTCCTTCTGTATGGGTGCGGTCGTTGGTGGCCCGGCTAGGCCGGGCCGGCTGGCCAATTAGACAAAGCGCAGTCCGATCGTGCCCATGCCGTGCACATGCAGGGTGACGTTGTCGCCGGCGGCGACCGCGATGGCGGCGGTGATCGCCCCGGAGAGAATCACGCTCCCGGCCGGAATTTCTTCGTCGCGCTCGGCGAGCAGGTTGGCCAGCAGTGCCACGCTGGCCGCCGGGTGGTTGAGCACGGCTGCGCCGACGCCCATCTCGGCCACTTCGCCGTTCTTTTCCAGCACCACGCCCACCGTGCGCAGGTCGAGCGTGCGCGGATCGGCGATCGCGCCGCCGGCGACGAAACGCGAGGACGAGGAGTTGTCGGCCACCACGCTCGGCAGGTCGAAGCGGAAGTTCTCGTAGCGGCTGTCGATGATCTCCAGTGCCGGCATCACGAAGGCGGTGGCCGCCAGCACCTGGCCGACGTGGCAGCCCGGGCCACGCAGCGGTGCCGAGGTCATGAAGGCGATTTCCGCCTCCACCTTGGGATGAATCAGGCGACGGGTGTCGACGGCGCTGCCCTCGGACACCTGGAAATCATCGGCGAGAAAGCCGTAGGTGGGCGAGGACACGCCCATCTGGCGCATCTTGGCCTGCGAGGTGAGCCCCATCTTGAGGCCGACGATGCGGTGGCCGCGCGCCTCCTTGCGCCGACGGATGGCCCACTGGATGGCATAGGCATCGTCCAGGTCGAGCGCCGGGTAGCGGTCGGTGATCTTGGTCACCTCGCGCGCTTCCATCTCGGCCGTCTCCAGGTGCTCGGCGAGCGCATCGATGGTGGCTGCGTCCAGCGTGCTCATGCGCGCTCTCCGCCGGCGACGCGCAGCGGCCGCGGCGCCCTTGCCTTGGCCAGATCCATGGCGGTGTCCTCGATCATGTCCTCCTGGCCGCCGACCATGCCGCGCCGGCCGAGCTCGACCAGGATCTCGCGCGCCGGCACGCCGTACTTCTGCTCGGCGCGCTTGGCGAACAGCAGGAAGGAGCTGTACACGCCGGCATAGCCCAAGGTCAGCGAATCGCGGTCGATGCGGATGGGGTGGTCCATCAGCGGCACCACCAGGTCCTCGGCCACGTCCATCAGCTTGAACACGTCCACGCCGGTGTGCGCACCCATGCGGCCCAGCACCGCGGCGAACACCTCCAGCGGCGTGTTGCCGGCGCCCGCGCCGAGCCCCGCCGCCGAGCCGTCGATGCGGTTGGCCCCGGCCTCCACCGCGACCAGCGAGTTGGCCACGCCGAGCGCGAGGTTGTGGTGACCGTGGAAGCCGAGCTCGGTCTCGGGCTTGAGCTCGGCGCGCAGCAGGCCGATCCGCACGCGCACGTCGTCGGGCAGCATGTAGCCGGCCGAATCGGTGGCATAGATGCAGTTGGCGCCGTAGGACTCCATCAGCCGGGCCTGCTCGAGCAGCTTCTCGGGCGAGGCCATGTGCGCCATCATCAGGAAGCCGACGGTGTCCAGACCCAGCTTGCGCGCCAGACCGATGTGCTGCTCGGCCACGTCCGCCTCGGTGCAGTGCGTGGCCACGCGGATGGTACCAACGCCACAGTCGCGCGCCATGCGCAGGTCGTCCACGGTGCCGATGCCCGGCAGCAGCAGCGCGGAGATGCGCGCCTGCTTCATCTTCGGCACCACCGCCTTGAGATATTCCTCGTCGCTGTGCGCCGGGAAGCCGTAGTTGACCGAGGCACCGCCCAGGCCGTCGCCGTGGGTGACCTCGATCAGCGGCACGCCGGCCGCGTCCAGCGCGCTGGCCACCGCGACCATGTCGTCGAGGCTGATGCGGTGCCGCTTGGCGTGCATGCCGTCGCGCAGGCACATGTCGTGCAGCGTGACCTTCTTGCCGCGTAGATCCATGGGGAAGTCTCCGGATGATTCAGGCCGTCTCGGCGACGGCAGGCGTGGACGGACGGGGCACGAACGCGCCCTTGAGGATCTCCTCGGCGAACATTTCCGCGGTGCGCAGCGCGGCGGCGGTCATGATGTCGAGGTTGCCGGCGTACTTGGGCAGGTAGTCGCCCAGGCCCTCGACCTCGAGGAAGATCGATACCCGCTTGCCGTCGAACACCGGGCCGTTCTTGAGCCGGTAGCCCGGCACGTAGCGCTGCACCTCGGCCAGCATGCGCTGCACCGACTCGGTGATAGCGGCCTGGTCGGGCTCGTCCGCGGTCAGACAATGCACGGTGTCGCGCATGATCAAGGGCGGCTCGGCCGGATTCAGGATGATGATCGCCTTGCCCTTGCGCGCGCCGCCCACCTCGGCCACCGCGCGCGCGGTGGTGCGGGTGAACTCGTCGATGTTCTTGCGCGTGCCCGGACCGGCCGAGCGCGAGGCCACGGTGGCGATGATCTCGGCGTAGTCCACGGGCTGCACGCGGCTCACCGCGGCCACCATGGGAATGGTCGCCTGCCCGCCGCAGGTGACCATGTTGACGTTCATCTCGTGCTTGCCGATGTGGTCCTTGAGGTTCACCGGCGGCACGCAGAACGGGCCGATCGCCGCCGGCGTGAGGTCGATCATCAGCACGCCGCGCTCCTGCAGCTTGCGGGCGTTCTCCGCATGCACGTAGGCGGAGGTGGCGTCGAAGGCGATCTGCACGCCATCCTCGGCCAAATGCGGCAGCAGGCCGTCCACGCCCTCGGCGGTGGTCTTGAGCCCGGCCGCACGGGCACGGGCCAGCCCCTCGGAAGTCGGGTCGATGCCGACCATCCACACCGGCTCGATCAGCGGCGAACGCAGCGCCTTGGCCATCAGGTCGGTGCCGATGTTGCCCGAACCGATCAGTGCCGCACGGATTTTCTGGGTCATGGGAAAGCCTTGAGTCTTTTTTGGAAAATGCCGCCTAGTGGAACGGCACGGGCTGTCGCTCGAATCCGGTCAGCTTTGACCGGCCTCGACAAAGAAGTCGGTGACTAGACGGTTGAAACGCGCCGTCTGCTCGATCTGCGTCCAGTGACCGCAGTGCCCGAATACGTGCAGCTGCGAGGGGCCGATCAGCGCATGCAGGCGATAGCTGCTTTCCAGCGGGATCACCTGGTCCTCGCGGCCGTGGATGATCAGGGTTTCCTTGTCGAGCTTGCGCAGCGCATCTTCGGGTGTGGCCAGGGCGTCGACCGAGCGCTGGCGCGGCGCCGGAAACATCGCCGCATAGGCTTCCTGTACGCCGGGGCGGGTGCTGGCGCGATAACGCAGTTCAGCCAGCTCGTCGTTCACCAGCGCGCGGTTGTAGGCGAAGATGTCGAGCAGCTTGCGCATATTCGCCACCGAGGGCGTGTAGCCCCACACCGCGTCCAGTCCCGGCGTGATCGGGAAGGACAGCCCGGCGCTGCCCATCAGCACCAACCGGCCGACCCGCTCGGGATGACGGGTGGCCAATGCCAGCGCGAGCGCGCCGCCGAAGGAATTGCCGACGATGTGTGCACGTTCCACGCCGAGCGCGTCGAGCACCGCCAGCGCATGGCGGCACCAGGTATCCAGGCCGTAGTGGATGCCGGCGGGGCGTTCGGTGTAGCCGAAGCCGACCATGTCCGGCGCGATTACCCGGAAGCGCTCGGCCAGCACCGGCAGCACCGGGCGCCAGTTGGCCCAAGCGCTGACGCCCGGGCCCGAGCCATGGATCAGCAGCACCGCGGGACCCTGGCCGCGATCGTGCACGTTGGTTTCGAAATCGCCGGTGCGCAGGCGCTTGCCGAGTTCTGGGTTGTTCTCGCTCATCGCGGTTCCTTGGAGGTTTTAGAGTTTGATGCAGACGTTGGAGAGCTCGGTGTAGAACTCCAGGCTGTGCACGCCGCCCTCGCGGCCGATGCCAGAGCGCTTCATGCCGCCGAAGGGCGTGCGCAGATCGCGCAGGAACCAGCTGTTGACCCAGACGATGCCGGCTTCCAGTCGTTGCGCGACGCGATGGGCGCGTTCCAGGTCGCGCGTCCACAGCGCGGCGGCGAGGCCGTAGTCGGTATCGTTGGCGAGCGCGATCGCTTCTTCCTCGCGGTCGAAAGGACGCACGTGGCAGCAGGGACCGAAGATTTCCTCGCGTACCACCCGCGCATCGTCGGCAAGGCCGGTCCAGATGGTCGGCTGGATCCAGAAACCGCCAGCCAGCGCGGCGGGCATGTCCGGTACGCCGCCGCCGGTGATCACGCGGGCGCCTTCCTGTTCGGCCAGACGGTAGTAGGAGAGCACCTTGTCGCGATGGGTCTTGCTGATCAGCGGTCCCAGCGTGGTGCTGGCCTCGTGGCTGGGACCGGGGCGCAACGCCTCGGCACCGGCCTTGAGTCGGGCGACGAAGGCTTCGAACAGCGGCCGTTCGACATAGATGCGCTCGGTGCCCAGACACACCTGGCCGCAGTTGGCGAAGGCCGAGCGCAGGGTGCCCTCGATCGCCTTGTCGAGATCGGCGTCGGCGAACACGATCGCCGGATTCTTGCCCCCCAATTCGAAGGAGACGTCGCGCAGCCCGCCCGCAGCCGCCTTCATGATCGCGGTGCCGGTGGTGGTCTCCCCGGTGAAGGTGATGGCATCGACGCGCTCGTCGCGGGTCAGGTATTCGCCGGCCGAGTCCGGGCCGAAACCGTGCACCACGTTGTACACGCCGCGGGGGATGCCGGCGGCATTCATCACTTCACCGAGCAGGGCCGCGGTTTGCGGGGTCTCCTCGGACGGCTTGACCACCACGGTGTTGCCACAGGCGAGCGCGGGGCCGACCTTCCAGGTCATCAGCAGCAGCGGCAGGTTCCAGGGCGAGATCACCCCGATCACGCCCTTGGGCCGGCGCACCGCATAGTTCAGCGCGCCGGCGCCGTCGGGGGTGTCGGTACGGAAGCATTCGGTCGGCACGTTCTTCACCGCATCGGCAAAGATGCGGAAATTGGCCGCCCCGCGCGGAATGTCGATGTGGCTGGCCAGGCTGCGCGGCTTGCCGGTGTCCTCGCATTCGGCGGCGAGGAACGCCTCGAAACGCGCCTCGATGCCATCGGCCACCTTGTGCAGCAGTGCGCAGCGCCGTTCCAGCGAAAGGCTTCCCCATTCGCCCTTGAGCGCGGCGCGGGCCGCGGCGGTGGCGCGGGCGATTTCCGCCGCACCGCCCTCGTGCACGCGGGCAATGACCGTGCCGGTGGTTGGGTCGATGTCGTCGAACTGCCGGCCGCTGGCCGAGCCGACGTATTCGCCGTCGATAAAGTGGCGGATCTCTTTCATGAGGTCATCCTGGGGACGGGTGAGGGGTTTCGAAGCCAATCGCGGCCAACCCGGCGCTTGCGCACAGCACGTCCTGCGCCTCGCTGCCGCCGGAGACGCCGATGCCACCCAGGCATTGTCCGTCGCGCAGCAGCGGCAGGCCGCCGCCCAGCATCACCAGGCGCGGACGCAGCATCAGCCCGGCGCGCAGGTGTTCATCGCCGCCGAGCAGCGCAGCCCAGGCACCGGTGGCGATGCCGAAACTCGCCGCGGTATAGGCCTTGTCCTCGGCGATCGTGATGCTGTGCAGCGGCGCCGCCGGCATGCGCAGGAAGGCGATCAGGTTGCCCCCGGCATCACACATCGCCGCATTGACACGCACACCCAGACTTTCGGCGTGTCCGATGGCCGCCTCGATCGCCTTGAACGCGGTCCGCCAATGCAGCATGGGGGGTGCGGGCACGATAGACATGCGTTCACTTTATCGACAAAAGATAAAAAAGTCGATGAGTTTCGCCATAATCGTGGCCGGACAGGAGGCGGGCTGCTAGAGTCGCCGCGCAAGGGGATTCCTGGAGCCACGACACGTGCTGCCAATGCCGCCGGAAAACGTCACCACGCTGTCCGACCAGGCGTATGGCCGGCTCAAGCAGGACATCATCCTGGGACTCTGGCAGCCCGGCAGCCGGCTCGGGGTGCGCCAGCTTTCCGATCATTACCGCATCGGCGCGAGCCCGATCCGCGAGGCGCTGGCGCGGCTGGTCGGCGAGGGACTGGTGCTGGCGATCGGGCAGCGCGGCTTTCGCGTGCCGCCGATCGACCTTGCCGACCTGTGGGATGTCACCCGGACCCGCGTGCTGATCGAAACCGAGGCCCTGCGCCAGAGCATCGAGCACGGCGGCGACGCCTGGGAGGCGCAGCTGGTGGCGGCCTATCACCAGCTGGAGAAGCTGGAAAGCGCGCCGGCAGAGGATTTCACCGAGTGGGAGTGGCGCAATCAGCGCTTCCACGAGGCGCTGGTCGCCGCCTGTCCCTCGCGCTGGCTGCAGCGCCTGCGCGCGACGCTGTACGACCAGCACCGCCGCTATCGTTTCCTGAGCACCCGCTACGCACCCAGCCGCGACATCCATGCCGAGCATCGCGCTCTGCGCGAGGCGGCCCTGGCCGGCGACGTCGGCACGGCTGCGGACATCCTGCGCGTGCACATCGAGCGCACCGCGCACAGCGTGGAGCACGCGCTGGCGCGCCGGCAGGATGCCGACCACGCCTCGGCCTGAATGCCTCCCCGACCGCGTCGGCGCGGCGGTGGCCGGCACGCGGCGGATGCGCCCGTTCATGCCGGCTCCGGCAGCTCGAAGCCGACGAGGTCGCGGTAGTACTCCCAGAACCCGATGATCGGCGCCTCGGTAACCAGGTGCGCGCTTTCCTCCGCATGGCCACCGCCCATGGCGATGTAGGACACGGCATCCCCCGAGCGGTTGACGCCGCGCTGGACGATCTCCACCGCTTCGGCGTCCTCCATCGAAATGGTACCGGCCGGGCCGATCAGGTTGGACTGCTTGAGCCGGATGCGCTGCATCGTCTCGTCGTCGTCCGCATAGCCGAATTCGGTCCAGACGAGCTCGAACTGGTCCGGGCCGTAGGTGACGATCTGGCGTACCGCGAGCGTGTTGGAGATCTGCTGGATCAGCACGTTCGGGAATACCGCGAGGATCACCAGCGTGATGTCGTCCGGAAACTCCCGGCACGACTCCAGCAGCGAAGGGTCCTGCAGCGCGAAACGCGAGTTCATCGTGCGTATGCCCTGGTAGACGGCGCCGTCGCGCTCGGCGTCGTTGCTCGCCGAGCTGGCCCACAGCATCGAATGCCGGCGATGCGCGTCCATCCGCACGCCGCCTTGCTGCGAGGAGCGGTACAGGCCGAAGGTGGCATGGAACAGATGCAGCAGACTGCCGTGGTAGGGATCGCGGATGTTCTCCGCATAGGCCTTCCAGTTGCCGTGCATGAACTGGCGCAGGTCGCCCAGCACGCGCACCGGCCGGTTGAAGATGCGCAGCAGGCTCTCGACCACCATCGGCCCCAGGTACTCGCGCAGCGGCGGCACGCTGGGCGAGAAGCTGGCGAAGATGGTGCCGCCCAAGGTTTCCACGCGCAGCCGCTCCAGACCGTGCGCGCGCGGGTCGAAGTCCGCCGGCATGCCGCCCTGGCCGCGGATGCCGCGCCGGAACGGCACCCCGAGCAGCCTTCCCTTGAGGTCGTAGGACCATTGGTGGTAGACGCATTCGAGGGTGGCGCGATTGCCGCGCAGCTCGCGGCAGACCAGCGCGCCGCGATGGGCGCAGCGGTTCACCACCACGTTGATGCCGCCCTCTTCGTCGCGCATCACGATCACCGGTGTGTCGCCGATGGCCGTGGTCTTGTAGTCGCCCGGGTTGGGCAGCTCGGCCTCGAGGCCGACGAAGTTCCAATGCTCGCCGCGGAAGATGAGCGCCTGCTCGCGGTCGTAGAAGGCGCGTTCGGTGAAGACGCGGTAGGGGACGTGGCAGCCGGTTTCGGATGCGATGTCGGGACGGGTCTTTGCGTGCATGGGAATCTCCTCGTGGCTGGCTAGATCGGCCGCACCAGCAGGCTGTCGATGCGGTAGGTGTCGAAGACGGCGAGTTTTTCGCGGTAGCGCAGGGCGCCCTGGTCGACGACGACGCGATCCAGGTACTTGCCGGTCTGGTAGATCGAGGTGGTGCCGTCGCCGCGGGTCTGGAACACCGCGTAGTGGCTCTGCACGCTCACGCTCTCGGCATCGCGCGCCAATACCCGCAACTCGCCGGTGAGATGACGGTAGTAGTGCACGCCGTAGATGTTGGCGTGGCGCAGGGAGACCACGCGGTCGACCAGCATGCCGCGGCTGTCGCAGGAGAGCGCGGCGAGCGGCAGGCCGCGGTCGCTGTTCTCGCGTGGCACGATGCGGTACACACACGGATCGGTGAAGAAATCCGGCCAGGTCTCGAGGCGGTCATCGTCGATGCACTGCACGTATTCGGCCTGCAGCCGGACGAGGTGGAAGTAGAGCTCCATGTCGGAGAGATCGGTCAGTCGCATGGCATGCAATGGCTCCGGTTGGGTGGCGTAGCGCTCAATAGGTGACGTGGTGGCCGACGCCGCCGGTGACGGCGATTGCCTCGCCGGTGATGCCGGCGGCCAGCGGCGAGGCGAGGAAGGCGACCACGTGGGCGATTTCGCTGGCGTCGACCAGGCGCCCGATGGCCTGCTGCGCGGCGAGCAGCTGCAGCTGCTCGGCCGGCGTCCGGTTGGCCTGGCTCGCCATGTGCGCCGCACGCGCGGTCAGCGTCTCGGTCACGGTCATGCCGGGGTAGATTGCATTGACGTTGATCCCGTGCCTGCCGAGCTCGATCGACAGACTCTTGGTCAGATGCACGACCGAGGCGTTGCGCGCGCCGGCGCTCAGGTTGCCGGCCATGCGCGCGGCATAGCCACTGATATTGATGATGCGGCCCCAGCCCTTGGCCTGCATGTACGGCGCGACCAATCGGCTGCAGCGCAGATAGCCTAAGAATTTCTCCTCGAAGTCGCGCAGCACCATTGCTTCGTCGACACGGGCGAAATCCTCCGGCTCGCCGCCGCTGACGCGCGCGGCGTTGTTGACGAGGATGTCGATGCCGCCCATGCGCTCGGCGGCGAATGCCACCAGCGCTTCCAGCGAGCGGCGGTCGCGCACGTCGGCGACGTGGGCATGTACGGGGCGGCCGGCTTCCTCGGCAAGCGCCTTCGCCGTGACCTCCAGCGACTCGCATGAACGGCCGCAGATGACGCATTCCACGCCTTCGGCCAGCAAGGCGCGGGTCACCGCCTTGCCGATGCCGCGACTGCCGCCAGTGATGAGGGCCTTGCGGCCGGCGAGTTTCAGGTCCATGCGGTCAGGCCTCGATAGATGGCGGATGGGCTGTGCATAGGCGGCTCTCTGGTGTGAATGGATCAGGCGGCAGGTCTGGCGGTCTCATGCGGGCGTTCTTCCCGACGAAGACTCGCGCGTGCCGGCCCAGCGGTAGGCGAGGCCGGCGTCGATGCCGAACAAGTCGAGTACGCGGCCGATGGTGTGGTCGACCATCTCGGTGAGCGTGGCCGGCTGCGCATAGAACGCCGGCACTGGCGGCATGCAGATGGCACCCATCTCGGTGGCGGCGAGCATGTTGCGCAAATGCCCGAGATGCAGCGGTGTCTCGCGCACCAGCAGTACCAGTCGGCGCCGTTCCTTGAGCACCACGTCGGCGGCGCGGGCGATGAGGTTGTCGCCGGTGCCGCTGGCCACGCAGGCCAGCGTGCGCGCCGAGCACGGGGCGATCACCATCCCCTCGGTGCGGAACGAGCCGCTGGCGATGGCCGCGCCGACATCGCGCTCGTCGTGCACCACGTCGGCCAGCGCGCCCAGCTGGCGGCGATCTAGGCCGAGCTCGGTGGCGAGATTGATGTAGCCCGCGCGGCTGGTCACCAGGTGCGTTTCCCAGCCCGCCTGACCGCGCATGGCGGCCAGCAGCCGGGTGCCGTAGCACGCACCCGAGGCGCCGGTGATGGCGACCACCAGCCGCTTTGGCACGCTGCCCGGTTGCGGATGCGCGTTCAGCATGACGCCAGCTTCGTTCCATGCAGGGCCAGAGGTGACGAGTGAGGTTTCATGCGGGCGTGCCACTCAGGACGCCGCTGGGATCGAGCGCGGCGGCGAGCAGCGCATGGACATGGGCCTGACCGGTGCCGGCGAGTCTGGCTCGCGCCGGCTCCAGCACGCCGTCGTCGGTATGGCTGGGCGCATAGCCGGCCTGGGCCCAGGCGGCGAGGATGTCGCCGGCGGTGGTGCGCGCTCGCTCCAGCGAGGCGGCGTCCTGCCAGGGCAGTTCGACCTTGGCCAGCAGCGCCCGCCAGCAGAGCTGGAACTCGATCCGCGGCGGCAGTCCGGCCGCATCCAGCATCCGGCGCGCCAGCGCCGCCATGGCGCGGGCATCGTCGCCATGGATGCCGCCGACCGCGGCGATCTCGAGCTTCTCGCCGGCCATCGGCGGCATCGCATCGGCGGACACCTCACCGCGCATCATGTGTGCGCGCGCGGCGAGTGGCGGATGCCCCATGGCGACGTCGTCGATGAGGCGCAGGTGCGCGCCAGGCACGGCACCCAGCTGCGCCTGCACCATGCCCCAGAGCAGATCCACGTCGTCCGGCAGACCGTAGAGCGCGCCGAACACGTTCCAGTCGCCCAGGTCCGCCTCGTCCGCGTCGCCGGGCACGTAGGCGGCTTCCCAAGCCTTGCTGGCCACGGCCACCGGATGGGGCAGGATGCGGTTGATGGACAGAGGGCGCAGGATGTCCATCGCCGCTTCCAGCGCGGCCTCGTCGCGCAGGCTGGCCATGAACGGCAGGCAACGTGGCGCGGCCGGCATCAGCCACAGGCCGACCTTGGTGACGATGCCCAGCCGCGACTGCATGAACAGGCCGTCGTTGACCGGACCGAAACCCCACTTGAAGAGCTGAAACATATTGCTCTTGCTCATCGCGCCCATGCCGGTGCGCACCAGCAGGCCATCGGCGAGCATGACCTCGAGGCCGCACTGCATCAGCGCGCGGTCGCCGTAGGGCGTGTAGCCGTAGCGACGGGCCAGGATGTCGCCGGCGACCGAGGCGCGCGGATCGCGGCCGGCGTCGACAAGAAACGGCAGCTTGCGCGTGCCGAGTTCGGCGGCCAACTGCGCGTGGCTCACGCCCGGTTCGACCAGCGCGGTGGCGTTGGCCGCGTCGATGTCGACGATGCGGTTCATGTGTGCGAAGTCGATCAGCCAGACGTCGCGTGTCACCGGCCCGGGCAGGCCGCAGCTGTTCCACAGCGTGACGCCCTCCTGCCGGGCCTGGGCGAGGATGTCGCCCAGCGCGCCGGTGGAATCCGGACGTACCACGCGGGCCAGCCGGTGGCTGCCGAGCAGGTGCCGGTAGCGCAGCGACCAGGCTCGCGCGAGGGCATCGTCGCCGTTCACCGGCGCGACTGGCGGTGCGTTTGCGGCAGTTGCGGACTGGGCCACGGGGCGTTCTCCTCGGTGCATGCGCAAGGGGCCGTCAGCCATGGCGCTTGGCGGGCGGGATGTTGTAGCGGTACTGCTCGGGATGGTCCGGATCGACGGCGAAGTCCGGATCGCGCAGCGCCGGATCGATGGTCTCGGCAGGCTCGCTGTCGCGCCAGGTAAAGGCGCAACGCGGGCAGTGGTAGACCGTCCAAACGACGACGCCGTCCTCGCGGCCCTGGTGAACCGCGGCGGCGTCCTGTTTGCGGCAACGGGGGCAGGTGGCGTTCATGCGTTGGCCTCCTGGCGCAGGCGGGCCAGGCGTCGGGCGAGCTCGTCGATCAGCGGGCCGCTCGGCGGGCGGACCAGCTTGGCGTCGCTGCCCATCGGGTCGGGCGGCATGAAACTGGTGGCGTCGATGATGAGGTGATGGCCCTTGCCGGGCACCTCGGCGGCCGGGTCGATGATGATCATCGCGGTGTTGGGAATGACGATGATGTCGTTGGCGCGGGTGCGGGTGGACAGCGCCCACATCACCTCGTTGAGGTCGAACGGGTCGACGTCGGCGTCGACCATGATCAGGTTCTTGAGGTACATGAGTCCGTGTGGCGTGCCGAGCGCGCGCATCGCCACCGACTTGGCGAAGCCGGCAAAGCGGTTACGCACGGCGACGATGGCCGTCAGGCCGTGCTGATACAGCGCATTGACCGCCTCGACCTCGGGAAACTCCTTCTTGAGCGCGGCGTAGATCGGCGCGGAGGTGTTGAGCCCGATCAGGGTGTCGTGTTCGGTCCATTTGCCGCCGATGTAGAGATTCTCGAAGATCGGTGCGCGGCGGTGGGTGAGCCGGGTCACCCGGAACAGCGGCACGCGGCGGACGCCCGAATAGCTGCCCGGGAATTCGCCGAATGGTCCTTCGAAGGCGCGCTGGTTGGGCAGCAGCTCGGCTTCGATCACGAATTCGCTGTCGGCCAGGATGTCCACGCCGTTGCCCGAGCGGGTGAGCCGCAGCGGTACGCCCATCAGCTGCGAGGCGTAGGCGTATTCGGATTCGTCGTAGGGAATCGGCGTGCCGGCCAGCATGGCGATGGCCGGGTGGTTGCCGAGCATGATCGCGATGCGCAGCGGCTTGCCCTGTTCCTCCGCGGCCATGATGTGGCGGCCCATGTCGTGCGAGGGCACCGAGAGCAGGGTCAGCGTGTCCGGCCCGTGGATCTGGATGCGGTAGATGCCGACGTTCTGCTTGCCGAAGTGTTCCGGATCGTTCGGGTCGCGACTGACTACCGCGGCCTTGGCCAGGTAGAAGCCGCCGTCGTAGGCATTGGTGCGATAAAGCGGAATATGCGCGTAGAGGTTGATGTCGTGTTCGACCACCACCTCGCACACCGGCGCCTGCGCGGGGTCGACATGTTCCAGTTGCGGCCGGTCGCAGCCCCAGCGGCCGATCATCTCGTAGAACAGTTCCTTGACCGAGGTGCCCTTGGGCTTGCCGAGCAGCAGGGCAAGGTTGGTGAAGCTGCCATGCACGCCGTTGACCACGCGCAGGCCGGGATAGCCGCGCACATGTTCGAACAGCACCGCCGGGCCGTGTAGCGGGTCACGGCCGGCGGCCTGGGTGATGTTGCGGATGTCCGGCTCCGGCAGCACCGGTTCGGGCCAGCGTACGCACTGGCCGTGCTTGCCGAGCAGGTCAAGGAAATCGCGCAGGCCGCCGATGCGTGGCGAGGCGCTGGCGCCTGGTGGCAGTGCAGTCTTGCCGTCCATCATGCCGTGCCTCCGGTCTGGATGGTGACCCACTTCCATTCGGTGCAGGTGTCGATGTCGACCTCGGTGCCTTCGCGACCGAAACCCGAATCGCCGACGCCGCCGAACGGCACGTGCGGCTCGTCGTGCAGGGTGGGCGCGTTGACGTGCACCATGCCGGCATGGGCCTGCGCGGCGAAGGCCAGTGCGCGGTCGAGGTCGCGGGTGTAGATCGCGGCGCTCAGGCCGTAGCGGCTGTCGTTGGCCTGGGCGAGTGCCTGCTCGAAACCGTCGACGGGGTAGACCGCCGCCACCGGACCGAAGGTCTCCTCGGCGTAGCAGGTCATTTCCGGCCGTACGCCGGCGAGCACGGTCGGCTGGCAGCGATGGCCGTTCCAGCCGCCGCCGGTGACCAGCGTGGCGCCCTTGCCGAGCGCATCCTCGATGTGGGCGCGCACGCGTTCGCGCTGGCGCGGCGAGATCAGCGGGCCAATCACCGTTTCCGGCCGGCGCAGGTCACCCATCGGCAGTGCCTCCGCGGCCGCCTGGAAGCGCTCCAGGAAGGCCGCGTACAGCGGGCGTTCGACCAGGATGCGGCTGGAGGCCATGCATACCTGGCCCTGATACAGGAACATGCCCATCACCGCGCCGTGCACGGCCGCGTCGAGATCGGCATCGGCGAGCACGACGAGCGGATTCTTGCCGCCCAGTTCCAGCGTCACCCGTTTCATCTGCGCGCCGGCGATGGCGGCGATGTGCTTGCCCACCCGCGACGAGCCGGTGAAGTTGACCAGCCGCACCAGCGGATGGCCGGTCAGCGCATCGCCGATCTCGTGGCCGAAGCCGGTCACGAGATTGACCACGCCGGGCGGCAGGCCCGCCTCGTGGTAGAGCCGGGCGACCCGCGCGGCCAGCATCGGCGCTTCCTCCGAAGGCAGCAGCACTACGGCGTTGCCAGTGGCCAGCGGCACCGCGGTGAGCTTGATGCTCTTGATCAACGGCACGTTGAAAGGCGTGATCGCGGCGACCACGCCCAACGGCTGGCGCAGCGACAACGAAAGCCGCCCCGGCACGTCCGAAGGCAACGTCTGGCCGCTCGTGCGTCGCGCCGCGCCGGCGGCGGCGCGCAGATAGCCGACCGCCATCGCCACCTCGAAACGCGCCTTGGCCAGCGGCGAGCCGACCTCGTCGATCAGGATGTCGATGAACGCCTGCGCCTCGGCCTCAAGGCGCTCGGCGGCCTTGATCAGCCAGGCCTCGCGTTCGCGCGCGAGGGTGTGTCGATAGCCGTCGAATGCCTGCTGCGCTGCACGCACGGCCCGGTCCACGTCGACGGCAGCGCCGTGTGCGGCCCTGGCATAGAGCGCATCGTCCTCGGGATTGCGGTCGTCGAAATAGCGGCCATCGGCGGCGGGCGCCCAGCGGCCGCCGATGAAGCAGTCCACGGTGGGGACGGCGGTTTGGGCATGTGCGGCTTGCGGCATGGGCATGTTCCTTGAGGATGTGTCGTCAGTGGATGGCCGACTTTGGCCTGGCCAGATAGGCGGCGATGTCGGCGAGGTCGCGATCGTCGAGCTCACTCGGGCGGAACGGCGGCATCAGGCGCAGCCCGTGCCGCACCACCACCTCGACGTACGCGGCCGGCACTTCGCCGCGCTGCGCGAGCACGGCGTCGTGCGCGTCGTAGCGGCGTTCGAGGCCCATCGTGCCCGGATGCCCGGGACCTGCGGCGTGGCAGGGCGCGCAGCGGTAGGCGAACAGCGCTTCGCCATGATGCGGGTCGGCGGCGGCCGCCTCGGCAGCGGCGGCGAAGAAGATCAAGCCGCCAAGCAGGATGCGGACGGCATTCATGCGCGCATCCTCCGCGGCCACACGCCCATCTTGCCCGGCGCCATGATGCCCCCGGGGTCCAGGGCGTCGCGCACGCGTTCGTTGAGCCGGCGCAATGCGTGGTCGTTCCAGTCGTAGGTAGCGGCGATCTGGTCCATGAAGTCCAGGTGCGTGCGGTACTCGCCGAAGCCTTGCGCCGCCGCGTCGGCCACGATCTCGCCGAACACCTGGTGCGCGCGCTCGCGCTCCTGCGGGTCGGTGCGGTCGAAGATGAGCATGAAGATGTGGTGCTGGTCGCGCCAGCCGATCAGGAACTCGCCGATGTAGTCGAAGCCGCGTGCCTCCACCTTGTCCTTGATGAGGTGGTAGAGCCGCACCGCATCGTCGCCGGTGGGGGCGGACATCGGCGAGAAGTCGATGTGCGCGCCGGAGCCGATCCAGTTCATGAGCGAGTATTCGGTCATGTTGGGGATGCCGCGCATCAGTTTGGCGCGGTATTCCCAGGCTGTATCGCCGGGGCGGTCCGTGTAGAAGCGCGCGCCCTTCACCTTGCCCAGCGCGTCGCGGACCACCGACCAGCTGCGCTCAATCATCGGCGGCGGTCCATACAACGCGGCATAGAAGTTCCAGGCGCCGATGTCCAGGTCCGCCATCAGCTTGCGGCGCACCGACGGTGGCAGCGGGCCCTTGCCACCGTAGTACTGCGCCTTGGTCACCCGGGTCGCGGCCTCCCACAGCAACTCCACCGAGGTCGCGCCGTTGGGGATCACCATGTTGAGCTTGAGCGGGCGGATCGCCTCGGTGAGGTCGTGCAGGGCGTCCTCGTCGGGAAAGGTCACCATGAAGGGCCGGTAGCCCGGCGGCTCGGGCATCAGCCACACGCCCAGCCGGGTGACGATGCCGAGCCCGGACTGGGTGAACAGGCCATCGATCCACGGTCCCGCGCCCCATTTGTACAGCTGACTGGCGCGTGCGCCTGGCAGCGCGCCAGTGGCGGTGTCGACCACGGTGCCATCGGCCAGCACCACCTGCATGCCGCACTGCATGGTCAGGTGTTCGCCATAAGGGGTATAGCCGGCGCCGTGGTCGAGCAGGTTGCCGAGCACACTGCCCCAGCCCGGTGCCGCGCAATCGATCCAGAGCGGAATGTCGTGTTCCTTGAGGTAGCGGTACAGGTCGAAATAGCTGACGCCGGGTTCGACCACCGCGTAGCCGTCGCGTGCGTTGACTTCGATGATGCGGTTCATGCGCGCCAGATCGAGCACCACGTAACCGCTCTTGCGCGGGGCCGGGCCGCCGTAGGCGTAGTTCTTGCCCGTCGACACCGGCCACAGCGGAATGCCGTATTCGCGCGCCACCTTGAGCACCGCCTGGATTTCCTCCACCGAATGGGGAGCAACCGCAGCCGCGGGCGTGTGTGCGGCATCCTCGGTGGTCGAATACGGGTCGAGGTAGCTGCTGAGCGCGGTCTCGTCGGCATAGACATAGGTTTTGCCGACCGCCTGGCGGAAGCCGGCCAGCGCCTGGCTGAACGCGGCGGCGGAAAGTCCTGGGGGAAGCGTGGCTGGCATCGGGCCGGTTCCTTGTGCGGTGGCGTCAGACGGCGGTGAAGACGAAGGAGACCAGGTGGTCTGGACTGCGCGCGGGAAGCCGCACCGGCGCCAGGCGCGCGGTAACCACGCTCGGCGCAGTAGCGGTGGCGGAACGTGCGCTCATCGGCGGCAGGCAGCGCGCCAGCACTACCGGCCAGTGCCCGGCGGCGTCGGCCAGCGCGGCGGCGAGGACCGTGGCCGCCGGCCCACCCTCGAGCGTATGCAGCAGACCGGCATCGCCATAGCCGTGGCGGGCGATCAGCAACGGGCGCAGGCCGGCGCGCTGCAAGGCCGTCGAGAGCACGAAAAAGGCCGCCGCGCCGGTGAGACCGCTCACCGCGGCTGGAGACGCCTGTCGGCACCAGTCGAGCAGCACGCCGGGATCATGGCCGGGCGCGCGGCGCACGCCGCCCGGGTACGCGGCCGCAAAAGCATCCGCATCGGCGCCCTCCGCCGCGAGCCACACAGCGGAAGATGAAGACGGCCCTGTGACGCCGGGCAGGCCGACATGGGCGGCCATGGCAGGCAACATGGGCCAGGCCGCCCATGCCGCGGTGGCCTTGATCACGTTTCGACGACTCCACGGCATCGGACACCTCCGGAAGGCGCGGCCCCGTGAGGGCCTGCGCGCCACGATGATCGGTCATACATGCCGGCCGCCCCATCGGGCGGCGCGGCGCTGGCTGCGGGTCAGTAGCCTTCGGTATAGACCGCGGTGAAGGCCTCGTGGATCTCCCCGGTGTGGTAGAAGATCGCGCTGCCGATCTGGTCATCGGTCCAGGTGATCACCGGCATGTCCGGATAGGCGGCGTAGCCCAGGCCGGCGAAGGTCTCGTTGCGGTTGCCGGAGGGGTCGAAGAAGTAGATCGTCTTGCCGCGGGTGATGCCATGGCGCTGCGGCGTCACATCCATCTTCACTCGGTTCTTGCCCATGACGTCGGCGGCGCGGAGCACGTCGCCCCAGTCCTCGAGGAAGAACGAGCAATGGTGCAGGCCATTGCAAGGGCCGCCGACGAAGGCGATGTCGTGCGGCTTGATCGACACTGTCATGAAGGCCAGCGCCTTGACGCTCTTGTCCGGACCGGCCATGAGCTGCTCGGTCAGCCTGAACCCCAGGACGTCGCGAAAGAACGTCTCGTTCTCCACCACCTTGTTCACCCCGGCCTCGGGGTTGAGTTCGCACAGCAGCAGTACGTGGTCCAGCCAGTGGGCTCCGGCGCCGCGGATGTCGTCCGGCCACGGATCGGGATTGAGCGTGCCTACCGAGGTGCCGACGAATTCCTTATCGGCATAGAGGTACATGAGATGGCCACTCGGCATCTTGAAGCGCAACGCGCGACCGCAGTACGGCAATTCGCCAGGAGCCAGTTCCTCCACCTCGCGTCCGTAGTCGCGGATGCGCGCCTTGATGTCGTCGAGATCGCTGTCGCGTTCGACCTTGTAGGCGACGTGGTTCATGCCGGCGCGGTCGGCCGGGCTCAGCATAACCGAGTACTTGTCCCATTCGTCCCAGCATTTCAGGTAGACGTTGCCTTTGTGGTCCTCGTCGGTGGGGACCATTCCCAGCACGTCGCGGTAATGACGCAACGCGGCCTGCATGTCGAGCACGCGCAGGTTGATGTGTCCGATTCGCATGACGCCCATGTTGGTTACTCCTCTGCCTCGTTCGTGAGCGGCCGGCCGGCCGTCGCGTATTGCCTTTCACAAAAGCCCGTATCGGCGCGTCAGTCCCTTGCGCATGCCGCCGACCACTTCCAGCACCACGTCGCTGAGCGGATAGGCGCGACAGGCCAGCGCGTAGCCGGTGGCCTGTTCCTCGACACTGACATGGCTGCGCGACATCGCCTCGCAACGCACGCTGCCTTCCAGCACCCTGATCTTGCATACGCCGCAGCCGCCGCCATGGCAACCGGAGGGGATGCCTCTGCGGCCCAGCGCCACCATCGCCTTGAGCAGGCTGCGGTCGCCCGCGCAGGCATAGCTCTCGCCGGTTTCGCGCAGGGTAATGCGATGCAGCCGTGCCCCGTCCTGGGCGGGCATCGACTGTCTTGGCTCACCGTCTGCCATGCGATTTTCCTCGTTAGACCACCTTGAACAGGGGACTCTTGCGCAGCTGACGCGTCGCGTCAGCGGCATCGATGAAGCGCTCGGTATAGATGTCACGCTCGAACAGCCGCCCACGCATGAGCGTGGTGATGCACGCATCGACCATCCCGGGTGGGCCGCACAGATACGCCTTGTGTCCCGCGAAACGTCCGCCAAAGTGCGCGGCGGCCACTTCATGCACATGACCCACCGCACCCTGCCAGTGATCCTCCGGCAGCGGGCGGGACAGGCAGGGTACGTAGTGGAAATGGTCGTGCGTCTCGGCGAGCGCCTGCAGTTCCTCGTGCAGGTACAGCTCGGCGCGGTGGCGCTGGCCATAGAACAAAGTGATTTGCCGGCGGACGCCCTCGGTCAACAGGTCGAGCAACATCGAGCGGATGCTGGAAAGTCCGGTGCCGGCAGCGAACAGCAGGATGTTTTCCGGCGCCGACTTGCGTATGAAGAAGCGGCCGTACGGTCCGGAAACGCGTACGCGGTCGCCGGGCTTCAGATGCTCATGGATGAAGGTCGTCGCCTCGCCGCCTTCCACCCGGCGTACGTGCAGTTCGATCCGGCGTGACTGTGCCGGTGGATTGGCCAGCGAGAAGGCGCGCGGCAGTGCCACGCCAGGCAGGTGCAGGTTGATGTACTTGCCTGCCTGGAAGGTGAGTGCACGATCGAGTTCGATCACCACGCCGCGTGCGGTGGACGAAAGCGCCCTCAATTCGGCCACCGTGCCGATATAGTCGGCGACCGGCTCGACACGGGCGTCGGGATCGATTTCGACGTCGGCCTCGATGGTGACGTCCGAGCAAGGCTTGGCGACGCAGGCCAGGGTATGGCCTTCGGCACGCTCGAAATCCAACAAGGCAAAGGAGGACGCATCGCCGTCGTCCACGCTGCCTTCCAGCAATTGGACCTTGCAGGTACCACACAGCCCGTGGCAACAGGCATGGGGCAGATAGATGCCGGCGCGCAGGGCGGCATCGAGCAGGGTTTGCTGCTCGTCCACCGCCACGTCCTGGCCAAGCGGTTCGATGGTCAATCGGTAAGTCACGCCTTGCAAGTCTCCTTACCAGGGCAGGTCATAGCGCCTGACCGCCCAGGCCGTCGAGGCCCCGGGCGGTGAAACGTAGGAAGGATTTGTGGCCGATGCCCTGGGCGGCCAGACCGCGCTCCGGGGCGGGTTGGAAGACGGCGCCGTCCAGCTCCCAGTCCACCGCATCCCAGCGCACTCGGGCCCAGTCCGGGTGGCTGCCATACAGGCTGGGCAGGATCTCTTTCATCACCGCGCCAAAGGGCAGGTCCGGCGGCACCGGCACGCACATCGGAAAGGCAAACAGCAAATGGCGCTGCCATTCCAGATACAGAAGCTGATTGCCGTGGAAGTGTTCGAGCCGGTCGCGCGGCTCGAATTTGTAGTCATACATCGCGCGTACGGGCATGGCAGCACCTCATTGCGGGGTCAAGGCATCGCTGGTGGCGGCGTCCGCGTCCGCCCGTCCCTTCCAGCGCAGCCAATTGATCCGGTCGGGCGAGTCGGCATAGTCCTTGTTGTCCACCCCGTCGACGATGCGATACCACTCGAGGACCTGTGAAATCTCGGCACCACCGCAGTGGCCCTGGAAGATCTGATGCACCGGCAGCCAGGCCTGGACGTACTTTTCCGGCTCCTGGTCGAAGATGTCCTTGCAGCCGTCCGAGCAGAAGTGGTAGCGGTCGCCTTCGTATTGGCTGCTGCGGTGGCACAGGCGGGTGGGGTCGTCCGGTTCGGTGAAGACCAGCGGGATCTGGCAGACCTGGCACAGCATCGGCAATCCGGCGCTGAACCAGCGGCCATGTTCGGCACGGTAGTTCTTCCAGAACTCCCAGCGCGGGCGGTAGTAGCGGTCGAACGTCTGTGGGTACTTCGACGACAGCCAATCCAGCTCCTCCGGTTCCGGGATCCAGGTGTGGAAGGCGGTGGCAAAGCCCACGCCATAGAAGGTGGACCACAGCTGGTGCGAGACGTGGTCCTTCTCCTTGACCGCCACCTCGGCATATTTGGGTGTGCGGATGCCATAACGGGAGAGGTCCTCGAACAGCGCGCCACCGTTCTGTTCGAAATAGATTTCCCAGGCTTCCTTCCAGGACATCACGCGCTTGGGCAGCATGTAGTCCATCATCATCGAGACCAGGCTGAGCAGCCGATAGCTGCGCCAGAACCATTTGTCCAGCCAGCGCTGGACCACCGGTACGTTGCGCTCGTCCTGCTCGAGCATGAACTTGATCACTTCCAGCCCCAGGGTCATGTGCCGGGATTCGTCGGACTGGGCGGAAAAGCCGAAGGTGACCGTGGCCATGTCGCCGTTGTAGGCGGCCCCGGACATGAACGGCATGAACAGCAGATTGGTCAGTACGTATTCGAAGCTGAAAGAGATCGCGGCGACGAATTCGAACGGTCCGGACGAATGCACGTCGTCGATCCACGACTTGGGCACCGAGAGATACCAGACGCGTTCGAACATGTGCGTCCAGTCGTGGAAGCCATGGAAATACTTGTTGTACTGGCTCAGGGTATGGATCTCGGTCTGCGCGTGGCGCAGCTCGTCGATCGCCTGCATCTGGCAGGCCACCTGCGGGCCGGGGCCGGCAAACTGGCGGCCGATCCGTGCGAAACCGCGATGGGCCTCGTATTCGAGCGGGGTGACCGCGGTGAGGAAGATCTTCAGCGCGTTGATATAGCGCGCATCGCTGACGTTGAGCTGGCCGTTGTTCTGGGCGAAGGCATCGATGATCGCGTAGAGCTTGCGCTCTTTCTCGGCCTGGTACTTCCAATAAGCGTCCACGGTCAGGCGGAACGGATCCTCCCATTGATCCCAGTCATGGATATGGATGCCTTCGAAAGCAGTCTGCGGATGAATCCGGGACCTTGGCTGGTAACTCGGCTCCCAGGCGAGGTCACGGGTCAGTCGGGTGTATTTCTCGCGCAGACTCATGCGTTTGTTGGTCATGTTCGGGTTTTCCGGTTGGCGCCTAGCGGCGTTCGAGCACGAATTCGTCTTCGTCTTCAAAAATGTTGCCGGAGAGCGAAATCAGGCAGATGTGCAGGTCCTGCGGATTCCAGCGGCCGCCGGTCAGGCTTTCCACGGTGGCCCGGCGCAGCACCAGCCGTCCGGGTGCATCGATCTTCACCATGCCCGGGTAGTGCTGCACGATGGCATGGCTGTTGTCGGCGGCCAGTGCCTCGACCAGCGGTCGCGCCTCTTCGTTGTTCTGCAGGGCGATGAAAACGGTGTTGTTGGTCATGTCGGCTCCTGGTGCGGGACGATGCCGAGCCGGGCGGCGCGTGCGGTCAGGCTTTGGTGCAGTTCCTGCATCACCTCTGGCGCGTCGTCGGCGAAAGCCTGTTCGGCAAGCGGCAGCAATGCCTCGCGTGCACGGGCACCCCACTGCTCGAGCCAGTCCTCGAGCTGCCGGCGATTGCCGTCCGCTTCGGCAACCGCTGTCTTGAGCATGGCATCCACCCAGCGCGTGGCTTCGGCATACCATTCGCCCATGAAGCCGGTCAGCATGGCCAATACCGGTCCGTGCTCGCGCGAGAAGATCGCGGCGAGGCGCTCATACACCAGCGGATAGAGCAGGCCATCGAGAGCAAGGTTCTGCGCCACGAAGAGCTCGAACCAATCCTCGATGACCCAGAGGTCCTCGACCAGGCGGCGCAGCGGCTGCCATGCCGGCGCTTGCGTCCACATGGTCTTTGCCGCATCGAGGCTGCTGCCCGTGTTGCCATCCAGCGCCAGTCCGAGGCGCGACAGGTATTGGGCGATGCCCAGGCGGTCGATGGTGGCGAACATGCTGGCCTGGGTCAGTGCGGCCCCGTAACCAAAGGCAGTGATGTAGCAGTTGTTGAGATTGGCGCCATATTCGACATGCCGGAGCGGTACCAGTAGCTGCGTGATGCGCTGCTGCTGGGATGCGTCGAGCATCTCCAGCAGGCGATGCTTTTCGGCAAAGGCGAAATGACTCTCCATCACCTCCTGCTGGCGCGCCCGCGTCTGGATCCAGGTGGCGTAGTAGTACTGCCGGGGATCCAGAAAGGCATACCAGTCCGCCATCACGATGGCGGTCCTGCGCGGGTCATAAATCTCGTGTTGCGGATCCCACAGCGGCCGGTAATGGAAGATGGTGGTGCACTGCAGGTCGTAGGTCGCTTCCAGGTAGCGTGAGGCCGGTTTGTCGGCGCCCAGGCGCCGTGCCACATGGCCAAAGGTATGGCGCGAGGGCTCCAGCGCAGCGGTCTTGATGTCGATACTCATGGGTGCTTAAGGATCCAGACGGGGTCGGTGGGTGTTCACAAGCCGGCGGTATGCCATTTACAGCGGCCGGCGAGGCGTCTTGCCTGTTCCGTGGCATCGAGCAGGGCGGCATCGTGGCGATTGCAGAACTCTTCGAAGGCGCCCGCCGGCAACACCATTTCCAGGTACAGGTCCGGATCGCCGGGCGAGAACTCGAATTCCACGAAGCCATTGGCATGGCGGCGCAGGACGTGTATCGAGGGCTGCAGGGCGGAAGCTTGCATGGAGGATGTGCGTGCCATCGGGGGGTGGACGTCTTAAGCACATCCCGTGCCAATTCCTAACGCATTGAGTAACAAGCACTTTGCTGCGCCAGCAGCAAAAATTTCGATAAAACGAAAAATAACGATATGATCGACCCGACGGGAAGATTTGATCATATGGACAAACGCGAGGTCGCCATGTCTTCCAGGATCAGCTTCTATCCGCTGCCCGAGCTCGCCGCCCGCTTCAAGCTGGCTTTCCGGCCTGGGCACATCGTGTTGGAAGGGCAGCGCATGGTGCTGCTGCATGCCGGCGCGATGGGCGCGCTGCGGCGCGAGCTGATCGAGAGCCTGGGCACCGATCGCGCGCGCGGCATGCTGGTGCGCATGGGGTATGCGGCAGGCCGTGGCGATGCGGCGATGGTGCGGTGTCGGCTGCCCGAGGCCAGCGACGCGGAACTGCTCAGCGTGGGGCCGCAGTTGCATGCGCTGGAAGGCGTGGTGCACGTCGTGCCCCGGCATCTGGAGATCGACATCGTCCGCGGCACCTATCACGGCGAATTCGTCTGGGAGGATTCCTATGAGGCCGCGTTGCATCTGGAATTGTTTGGCACCGGTGATGCGCCGGCCTGTTGGATGCAGCTCGGCTATGCCTCCGGCTACACCTCGGAATTGATGGGACGGCCGATCATCTATCGCGAGCTCGAGTGCCGCGGACGCGGCGATGCGCACTGCCGGGTGGTCGGCCGTCCGGTGGCCGATTGGGGCAACGCGATCGACGATGAACTGGCCTGCTACCAGCCGCAGGACTTCGCCGGCCAGTTTGCGGAACTGCAGGACGAGGTGCGACGACTGCGCCGTTCGCTGGAAAGGCGCGAGACACAGGAGGGCATGATCGGCATCTCGAGCGCCTTTCGCGAAAGCTGGCGCATGGTCCGCAAGGCCGCGCAGAGCAAGGTGAGTGTGCTGCTGCTCGGCGAGACCGGGGTCGGCAAGGAGATGTATGCGCAGGCATTGCATCGGCACAGTCCGCGTGCCGAGGCACCCTTCGTTGCCATGAATTGCGCGGCCATCCCCGACGAGCTCATCGAGGCGGAGCTGTTCGGTGTCGAAAAGGGCGCCTACACCGGCGCGCAGCAGTCGCGTCTGGGCCGCTTCGAGCGGGCCGATGGCGGCACCCTGTTCCTGGACGAGGTCGGCGAGCTTTCACCCGCCGCACAGGCCAAGGTACTGCGCGTGTTGCAGGAGGGCGAATTCGAGCGGGTCGGCGACCAGACCACGCGGCACGCCGACGTGCGGCTGGTGGCGGCGACCAACGTCGACCTCGCGCAGGCGGTCGCCGAGGGCCGTTTCCGCGCCGATCTCTACTACCGGCTCAATATCTATCCGGTACGCATCCCGCCGCTGCGCGAACGCCGCGAGGACATCGAGCCTCTCGTGGAGCACTTTCTGGCGGAGGCCTGCGCCCGCCACGACAAACGTATGCCCGGCATCACCAGCCGTGCGATGAAGGCGCTGGTGGCCTACGACTGGCCCGGCAACGTGCGCGAACTGCGGAACACCATCGAGCGCAGCGTCATCCTGCTCGAGCCACACGAACGCATCGATTTAAAGCACATCGATCCGGGTGCCACGTCCGGTCCGCCGGCACCGACGCGCGCGGCCCCGGCGATGGCCGGAAGCGAAGCGGCCGCCATCCCGGGCGCGGATCTGGAGACGCTGGTGCAGGCGCTGCTCGACAGCACCGTCAAGCTCGATGAACTCGAGCCGCGGCTGATCGAGCTGGCCGTGCGTCGCGCCGGCGGCAACCTGAGCCAGGCGGCGCGTACCCTTGGCATGACCCGTCCGCAGCTCGCCTACCGGATGAACAAGCACGGCATCGTGTTCGAGGGCGACGCCGATCGCGGTAGTCGCCGGCATTGATGATGCAGGGCTTGCGCGCGTGGCGCGTGCCGCCATCTTGTTTCTGGTCTGGACGGTAGCCGAGGAGGGCCGCAAGCCAATGATCCGCGAGATCCTCAAGATGGGCGATCCACGCCTCTTGCGCATCGCCGCGCCGGTGCCCGATGGAATGTTCGGCAGCGCCGAGCTCAATGCGCTGATCGGGGACATGTTCGACACCATGCACGCGGCCGGCGGCGTGGGCCTGGCGGCGCCGCAGATCGGCGTGGACCTGCAGTTGGTGATCTTCGGTTTCGAGCGCTCCGAGCGCTATCCGGAGGCGCCGCCGGTGCCGCGGACGATCCTCATCAACCCGCAGATCACGCCGCTGTCGCAGGACATGGAGGAGGGCTGGGAAGGCTGCCTTTCGGTACCGGGGCTGCGCGGGGCGGTGAACCGCTTTTCGCTGATCCGCTACCAGGGCCTGGATCCGGCCGGCGCGCTGATCGACCGCACCGCCGAAGGCTTCCACGCGCGCGTGGTGCAGCACGAATGCGACCATTTGATCGGTCGGCTGTATCCCTCGCGCATCACCGACTTTGCCAAGTTCGGTTTCACCGAGGTGTTGTTTCCCGATCGCGAAGCCGGCGACGATTGAACGCTGCGACGTGCGCGATCAACGCCCCGCGGCGATGGCCTCCCGCAGCGTCCGTGCGGCTTCCCGTGCCGCGGCGGCGAAATCCTCGCCGTCGCCGGCATAGAGCACGGCGCGCGAGGCGCTGATGATGAGGCCATTGCCGTCGGCGTCGAGGCCGTGGCGCAGCACGGCGGCCACGTCGCCGCCTTGCGCGCCGATGCCGGGCACCAGTAGCGGCATCGTGCCGACGCGGGCGCGCACCTTGCCCAGTTCCTCCGGCCAGGTCGCGCCGACCACCAGCGCGCAGTTGCCGTGGGCGTTCCAGTCGCGGGCGATGGTCTCGGCCACGCGCAGGTACAAGGGTTCGCCGCCGCAATCGAGGGCCTGGAAATCCGCGCCGCCCGGATTGGAGGTGCGGCAGAGCAGGATCGCGCCCTTGTCGGCACGTTCCAGAAACGGTTCGACCGAATCGCGGCCAAGATAGGGATTGAGCGTCACCGCGTCGGCGCGGTAGCGCTCGAACGCCTCGCTCGCGTAGTGGCGTGCGGTGGAGCCGATGTCGCCGCGCTTGGCATCGAGGATCACCGGCACGCCCGGGTGCGCGTCATGGATGTGCGCGATCAGGCGTTCCAGCGCGTCCTCGGCACGCAGGGCGGCAAAGTGCGCGATCTGCGGCTTGAACGCGCAGACCAGGTCGGCGGTGGCATCGACGATCGCCGCGCAGAAGGCGAACACCGCGTCCGGCCGTTCGCGCAGGTGCGCCGGGAAGCGCGCCGGCTCCGGGTCGAGCCCGACACACAGCAGCGAGCCGCTGCGCGCCCAGGCCTGACGCAGGGACTGCATGAAACTCATCGCGGGTTCCTCTTGATGGCGGGTGCTGCGCGAGCGGGACCCGCGCAGGCTTCGCAGGGGGGGCTCTGCGCCCGCCCCGGCCGGTCGTCTGCGCTTGGCCGGGGCGCGTGCCCGTCAGGCCAGCTTCTTGAACTTCACCCGGTGCGGGCCGGCATCCTCGCCCAGGCGGCGCTTCTTGTCGGCTTCGTATTCGTTGTAGTTGCCAGGGAAGAACTCCACGTGCGAATCGCCCTCGAAGGCGAGGATGTGGGTGGCGATGCGGTCCAGAAACCAGCGGTCGTGCGAGATCACCATCGCGCAGCCGGGGAACTCGAGCAGCGCCTCTTCCAGCGCGCGCAGGGTTTCCACGTCGAGGTCGTTGGAGGGCTCGTCGAGCAGCAGCACGTTGCCGCCCTGCAGCAGCGTCTTGGCCAAGTGCAGCCGGCCGCGCTCACCACCGGAAAGGTTGCCGACGATCTTCTGCTGGTCGGTGCCCTTGAAGTTGAAGCGGCCGATGTAGGCGCGCGACTGGATCTCGAAGTTGCCGATGGTGAGGATGTCCAGCCCGCCGGAGATTTCCTGCCACACGTTGTTCTTCGGGTTGAGCGCGCCGCGCGACTGGTCGACGTAGGCGAGCTTGACCGTGTGGCCGATCTTGACCTCGCCGGCGTCGGGCTTCTCCACGCCGGTGATCATCTTGAACAGCGTGGACTTGCCGGCGCCGTTGGGGCCGATCACGCCGACGATGGCACCCGGCGGCACCCTGAACGACAGGTTGTCGATCAACAGGCGGTCGCCGAAGGACTTGGACACGTTCTTGAACTCGATCACCTCGTTGCCGAGCCGCTCGCCCGGCGGGATGAAGATCTCGTTGGTCTCGTTGCGGCGCTGGTATTCGACCGAGTTCAGTTCCTCGAAGCGGTTGAGGCGCGCCTTGCCCTTGGACTGGCGGCCCTTGGCGGCCGAGCGCACCCATTCCAGTTCCTTCTCGATCGCCTTCTGGCGCGCCTTTTCCTGCTGCGCCTCCTGCTTGAGGCGCTGGTCCTTCTGCTCCAGCCACTCGCTGTAGTTGCCCTTCCACGGGATGCCGCGGCCGCGGTCGAGCTCGAGGATCCACTCGGCGGCGTTGTCCAGGAAGTAGCGGTCGTGGGTGACCGCGACCACGGTGCCGGGATAATCCTTGAGGAAGTGCTCCAGCCACTCCACCGACTCGGCGTCGAGGTGGTTGGTGGGCTCGTCCAAGAGCAGCATGTCCGGCTTGGACAACAGCAGCCGGCACAATGCGACGCGGCGCTTCTCGCCGCCGGAGAGCGGACCGATCTTCGCGTCCCACGGCGGCAGTCGCAGCGCGTCGGCGGCGACTTCGAGCTGGCGCTCCAGGGTGTGGGCATCGTGCACCGCGAGGAGGTTTTCGAGCTCCTGCTGCTCGGCGGCGAGCTTGTCGAAATCGGCGCCTTCCTCGGCGTAGGCGGCATAGACCTCGTCCAGCCGCTTCTGCGCGTTGATGATGTGGGCGACGCCTTCCTCGACCACCTCGCGCACGGTCTTGTCCGGGTCGAGCTCCGGCTCCTGCGGCAGATAGCCGACCTTGATGCCCGGTTGCGGCCGCGCCTCGCCCTGGAAATCCGTATCCACGCCGGCCATGATGCGCAGCACCGTGGACTTGCCCGCGCCGTTCAAGCCCAGCAACCCGATCTTGGCGCCGGGAAAGAAGCTGAGCGAGATGTCCTTGATGATCTGGCGCTTCGGGGGAACGATCTTGCTCACCCCGTTCATGGTGTAGATGTACTGCATGCGTGCTCCGGTGGCGCCGGCGGGCGACAACGCCTCGCGCCGGCATGGGAAGGAAAGTTCAATCGTGCATTATCGCCCAATCGCGATGGTCGGGGAAAATTTCAAGCCTCTCGGCGCCTCGCGCTCCCCGCCGTGTGTGGCCGGCAAGCCAGTGGACGGCCGCGCGTGGGCTTGAGGCCGCGCCGTCGCTGGCCCTGGCGAGTCGGGCTGGCATTCGTCCTCTGCGGCATAGGGGTACTCGTCGGCGTGCCGGCGCGCTGGGTCTGGGCCTGGGCCGCCCACCGGCTGCCCGGCGTGGCGCTGGTCGGCGTCGGCGGCACGCTCTGGCAGGGCCGGGCGCAGGCGCTGGTGCTGGCGGGCGGGCCGACCTTCCGCGACGTGCATTGGCGGCTCTCGCGGCGGCTGCTGCTCGGCCGGCCGGCGTTCGCGCTGACGGCGGGTTCACCCGCGCTGGAACTCGCGGCGCGACGCGAGCCGGCGCAAGAGGGCCGGACCTGCTGGCGGGAAGTGTCCCTGCGCCTGGCGCTCGACGGCCTCGTGCCCGCGCTGCCGGCACTCGGCGGTACGCCGACGGGGCGGCTGTCGCTCGATCTCGATGACTTGCTGCTCGCGGGTGGCTGGCCGCTCGCCCTTGACGGGCATGCCCGCTGGCAGGCGGCCGGCGTGCGGACGGCCGACGGGCCGCTCGCCCTGGGCGAGCTGGACGCCCGGCTCGAGGCCCAGGCCGGCGTGGTGCGTATCGCCTTTGCCGATACCGGCGACGGGCCGCTGGCGGCACGCGGCACGGCGATGCTTTCCCCGCTAGGCTGGCTGATCGGTGCGAAGCTCGCCGCGCGTCGCCAGGATCCGGCGCTCGCGCGTTGGCTGGCCGGTCTCGGTCCGGCCGATGCGCACGGCGTCGTCCATCTCGCCCGTGCCGGCGGCCTGGCACAACTGCCATCGGAGCCATGAATGCACGTCGAACGTCTCGCACACGCCCTTGAAGCCGCCCGCGCCGCCGCGCAGGCCGCCGCGCAGGTGATCCTTCGCCACTGGCAGAGCGGCGTGGCGGTGGAGTGGAAGAGCGATGCCACGCCGGTGACGCAGGCCGACCGCGAGGCCGAGCAGGCGATCCGCGCGGTGCTCGCGCGCGCCTTGCCGGAGGCCGGCATCTACGGCGAGGAATACGGCCGCAGCGGCAACGAGCATCTGCTGTGGCTGGTCGATCCGCTGGACGGCACCAAGAGCTTCGTCCGCCGCACGCCGTTCTTTTCCACCCAGATCGCGCTGATGGAGGCGGGCGAGCTGGTGCTCGGCGTGTCCTGCGCGCCGGTCTACGGCGAGACGATGTGGGCCGCGCGCGGCATGGGTGCCTGGCTCGACGGCCGGCGCGTCACGGTGGCCGATACCGCGCGTCTGGAGCAGGCGGCGCTGTCCACCGGCAACATCAAGTCGCTCGCCGCCGATGCGCGCTGGGCGGCCTTCGGTGAACTGGTGCGCACGGTCGACCGTATCCGTGGCTATGGCGATTTCTGCCATTACCACCTGCTCGCGCGCGGCGCGCTCGATCTGGTGCTGGAGTCGGACGTGCACGTCCTGGACGTCGCCGCGCTGGCGGTGATCGTGCGCGAGGCCGGCGGCATCTTCACCGATCTCGACGGCCAGCCGCCGGGGCTGGCCACCCGCAGCGTGCTGGCCGGGGTGCCGGCACTGCATGCGCAGGCACTGGCGCGCCTGCGCGCGGCACCGCGGTCGTGCTGAAGGCGCCGCGCGCGACGCGGGCTACAATCGGCCGATGCGCAAGCCTCCCATCATCCATGCCGTCCGCGACGTCGGCCCCAGCCGCTTCCTGCGCGCCGAGCAGATCGACCTCGAGTTCTCCAACGGCGAGCGGCGCACCTTCGAGCGCCTGACCGGCGAGGGGCCGGGCGCGGTGATCGTGGTGCCCATGCTGGATGCGGATACCGTGCTGCTGGTGCGCGAGTACGCCGCCGGCGTGGACCGCTACGAGCTCGGCCTGCCCAAGGGCCGGCTCGATCCGGGCGAGACGGTGGAACAGGGCGCGAACCGCGAGCTCAAGGAGGAGGTCGGCTATGGCGCGCGCCGGCTCACGCCGCTGCACGAGCTGGTGCTCTCGCCGTCGTACATGACCAATCGCGCGCACGTCGTGCTGGCGCAGGAGCTCTATCCCGAGCGGTTGCCCGGCGATGAGCCGGAGGAGCTCGAAGTGGTGCCGTGGCGGCTCTCCGAGCTGCACACGCTGCTCGGCCGCGCGGACGTCAGCGACGGCCGTTCGATCGCCGCCCTGTTCATGGCCCGCGAATACCTGGCCGGGCGCTTCCGCCCGTGAAGCGAGTGCCCGACGCCGAGCTGCGAGCCCTGGCCGATCTCGCCCGCCGCGCCGGCGAGGCCATCCTCGAGGTCTACCGCGGCGATTTCTCGGTCACGCGCAAGCTCGACGCCTCGCCGCTGACCGCCGCGGATCTGGCCGCGCAGCGGGTCATTCTCGCGGGGCTGGATGCGCTCGCGCCCGGCGTGCCGGTGGTTTCGGAGGAGGCGGTGCTGCCGCCGTGGGAAGAACGCCGGCACTGGCGTCGCTATTTCCTCGTCGATCCGCTGGACGGCACCCGCGAGTTCGTCAAGCGCAATGGCGAATTCACCGTCAACATCGCCCTGGTCGAGGATCACCAGCCGGCGCTCGGCGTGGTGCTGGCGCCGGTCGACGGCAGCCTGTATCTGGCGCGGCGCGGCGGCGGTGTCTGGCTGCAGCAGGCCCCGGCCCTGGGCGAGGGCCAAGCCGAGCCGCCCTGGCAGCCGCTGCGCACGCGGCCCTTGGCCCATCCGCCGGTGGTCGCCGGC
The DNA here is from genome assembly GCF_003967035.1 of Aerosticca soli. GTDB lineage: Bacteria > Pseudomonadota > Gammaproteobacteria > Xanthomonadales > Rhodanobacteraceae > Aerosticca > Aerosticca soli. The sequence goes on from NZ_AP018560.1 coordinate 987,349, forward strand.
AGCCGTTCGCACGGCGCGGACACCCACGCCATGCTCGCCGACCTGCTCGGCACCGATTACGTCGCCCTGCCGCTCGGGTCCTCGCTCAAGTTCTGCCTGATCGCGCGCGGCCAGGCCGATCTCTATCTGCGGCTGGGCGAGACCAGCGAGTGGGATACCGCCGCGGCGCAATGCGTGCTGGAGGAAGCCGGCGGCGCGGTGCTCGACCTGACCGGTCGGCCGCTGCGCTACAACACCCGCGATTCGCTCACCAACCCGGAATTCCTGGCCGTCGGCGACACCGGCGTCGACTGGCCGGCGCGGCTGCGTCACGCTCTGCGCGAACGCTACTGAAGACGCCCGTTCGCGCCTTTTTTGCGCCAGGCAGTCTTCAGCAGGCCGCGGCCGGGACGACGCCGGCAAGCCATTCGAGTCGTGCCCGGCTGTGGGGCCCCAAGCGAAGCTGCGCGCAGAGCGCCTGCAGCCGTTCTTCGTCGCCCTGCCGGCGCCGCAGCGCGTCGGCTTCAGCAGGCACCGGTGCATCCAGGGCGATGCGGGTCAGACGCCGGTACAACAGCGCGGCCTCGGCGTGCTCGGCCAGCCGCGCGGCGCAGGCCGCGGCGCCGCGCAGCGGCAGCGTCGGGACTTCCGCGAGCCGGTCGAGCAGCGCGTCCAGGCTGCCGAAATGGGCGAGCAGGGCGGCCGCGGTGCGTGCGCCGATGCCGGGCACGCCGGGAATGTTGTCCACCGCATCGCCGCACAGGGCAAGGTAATCGGCCACCTGGTGCGGATGCACGCCAAGCCGCGCGTGCACGCCGGCGGCACCCCAGCGCAGGCCACGGGCGAAATCCCACTGCTCGTCATGCGGGCCGAGCAGCTGGCCGAAATCCTTGTCGGCCGAGACGATCACCGCCCCGTGTCCGTGCGCCCGCAGGCTCCACAACGCGCTGCCGATGAGGTCGTCCGCCTCGTAGGCGTGGTCGACCAGCACCGGCACGCCCAAGGCCTGGAGCAGCTCGCGGCAGCGCACGAACTGCCGCTCGAGGGCCGGCGGCGGCAGCGCGCGGTTGGCCTTGTAGGCCGGATAGATGGCGTTGCGGAACGAGCAGGTCAGCGCCGCATCGAAGGCCACCGCCACATGGGTGGGCTGCGTCCGTTCCAGGAGTTCGCACAGGAAGCGGGCGAAGCCGTGCACCGCGTTGACCGGCTCGCCGTCCTCGTCGCGCAACGAGTCCGGCAGCGCGTGCCAGGCGCGGAAGACGTACAGGCTGCCGTCGATGAGATGCGCCGCCGGCATGGCGTTTTTCAATGCGGCGGCGTCCAGCCCGTGACCACGCGCTCGAGCGCGGGCCGCGCGCGTTCGGGCGCCGATGCACGCGGCGTGCCGATGTGCACGAAGCCGATGATGCGCTCGTTCGCGGCCAGGCCGAGCAGGGCGGCGACCTCGGCGTCGTAGGCGGCCCAGCCGGTCAGCCATTGCGCGCCATAACCGAGCGCCTCTGCGCCGAGCAGCAGGTTGTAGGCCACGCAGCCGGCGCTCAAGAGCTGCTCGCTCTCGGGGATCTTGCCGTCCGGTTCGATGCGCGCCACCACCACCAGCACCAGCGGGGCATGCGCATAGCGTTCGCGTTCCTTGGCCTGGCGCGCGACCGAGGCGTCGGGATCGCGGGCCGCGGCGATCCGGGCGAGGCGTTCGCCGAATTCGGTCTTGGCCGCGCCCTCCAGCACGATCAGCCGGAACGGCACGCGCTTGCCATGGTCGGGCACGCGCACCGCGGCCTCCAGCAGGGCGCGGCGTTCATCGCCCTCTGGCGCGGGTGCGGTGAGCTGGCGCGCCGGCACGGAGCGGCGCTGCCGAAGCAGCTCGAAGGCGGCAGGAAGAGGCATGCGGGTTCCTTGCAAGTTCTACGGGCCGGCGATGTTACCGGGACGTGGCGCTTTTCAGCCGGAACGCGTCCGGCAGCAGCGCGCCTGCCGTGGTCGATCGGCGCTCGCCGCGCAGGTTGCCGAGTATCACCGGCATCGCGGCGTCGCACAGTTCCGCCAGCACCTGCCGACAGGCGCCGCAGGGGCTCACCGGCTCGGCGGTGTCGGCGATCACCGCCAGCGCGGCGAAATCGCCCGGTTTGCAGCCGGCGGCGATGGCGGCGAACAGCGCGGTGCGCTCGGCGCAATGGCACAGGCCGTAGGCGGCGTTTTCCACATTGCAGCCGGAAAACCGGCGTCCGTCGCGGGTTGCTACCACCGCGCCGACGGCAAAGCCCGAATAAGGCGCGAAGGCGTGCTGGCGCGCCAGGCGGGCCAGGGCGAGCAGGGCGTCGGCATCCGGATCGGACATGAGGGCACGCTCATTGGGACGAGGGCAGGCCAGTCTAGCCGCGCCGCTGCGCCGGCGGCGGCCTTGGGGCTAGGATGCGCATCGGTTCCAAGCGTTGAGGACGCATCGATGCCGATCACCGTGACCGCATTGCGAGAAACCGCCGCCGGCGAGCGCCGGGTGGCGATCACCCCGGAGGTGGCGCGCAAGCTGCGTGCGCGCGGGTTGTCGGTGCTGCTCGAACGCGGCGCCGGCGAGGCCGCCGGTTTTCCGGACGAGGCCTACGCGGAGACCGCGTTTGCCACGGCCGCCGAGGTGCTGGCGCAGGCCGATGTGCTCGCCTGCGTGTTGCCGCCCGAGGATGCGGTCTATGCGCAGCTGCGCGAGGGCGCGGTCGTGTTCGGCCAGTTGCGGCCCTACGGCGCGGCGGCGCGGATCGAGGCGCTGAACCGCCGCAGGCTCACCGCGTTCGCGCTGGAACTCCTGCCGCGCACCACCCGCGCCCAGGCCATGGACGTGCTGAGTTCGCAGGCGGCGGTGGCCGGTTACCGCGCCACGTTGATCGCCGCCGAGGCGTGCCCGAAGTTCTTTCCCATGCTGACCACCGCGGCAGGCACCATCCGGCCCTCGCGCGTGCTGGTGATCGGCGCCGGCGTGGCCGGTCTGCAGGCGATCGCCACCGCCCGCCGGCTGGGGGCCCAGGTCGAGGGCTACGACGTGCGGCCGGAGACGCGCGAACAGGTGGAATCGCTCGGTGCGAAGTTTCTGGACTTGGGCGTCAGCGCCGCCGGCAGCGGCGGCTATGCGCGCGAACTGTCCGCCGAGGAGCGCGCCGCGCAGCAGCAGGCGCTGGCCGATCACCTCAAGGTCGTGGACGTGGTCATCGGCACCGCCGCGGTGCCTGGTCGGCCGGCGCCCAAAATCCTTTCCGCGGCGATGGTGGAAGGCATGCGGCCGGGCGCGTTGATCGTCGATCTGGCTGCCGAGAGCGGCGGCAATTGCGAGCTGACCCGTCCGGGTGGAGGCGTCAGCCACGGCCATGTGCGCATACTCGGGCCGCTCAATCTGCCGGCGGGCGCGCCGCTGCATGCTTCGGAAATGTACGCACGCAACCTGTTCAACTTCCTGGAACTGCTGCTCAAAGACGGCCACCTGCAGCCGGATTTCGCCGACGAACTCGTCGAGCGGACCTGTCTTGCGCATGCCGGCGAGCTGCGCTTCAAGGGCTGAAAAAGCGGCGCGCGCGGGTGGTTTTCAGTCCGCTGCCGGGTCGTCCGGCGGCGGAGGCGGCGGGTCGTGTCCGGAGCCGGGCGGCGGGGGCGGCGGCATCGCGCCGTGATCGCCGGGCGGCGGGCCGTGCCGTTCGCGCCATGCCTGCCGCAGGCGCTGACGTTCCTCGGGCGGCAGTTGCTGGAAGCGTTCGAAGGCGGCATGCAGCCGCTCGCGTTCCTCCGGCGAGAGCCGTTCGAAGGCCTGGTGGTTGCGGTGCGCGGTGGCCCGTTGCTCCGGGGTCATGTGTTCCCAGCGCTCGATCCGCTCGCGAATGCGTTCGCGCTGCTCGGGCGGCAGGGTGGACCAGTGCTGGGCGCGCTCGAGCAGGCGGGATTGCCGGCGGGGCGGCAGGCTGTCCCACTGATCGCGCAGCGGGGCGAGCACGTCCTGTTCGGCCGGACTGAGCGCCCGCCACGGCCGGGGCGGCGGGGGCGGGGGCGGGGGCGGAGATTCCCCGGCCGGCGGCGGCGCCGGCATCGTCTGCGCGGCCACGGAGGGGCTGGCGAGCGCGAGCAGCAGGGCCAACGCCGCTGCAAGGCCCGGACGTGCGCAAAGTGCCGGCATGAAGTTCAGCGCCCGCCCTGGCCGCTGGCGGCGAGCCAGCGGTAGAAGTCGAGGTCCTGATAGAGCGCCGGATCGGTGCTGTCCGGATCGGGCGGCAGCTCGCCCTCGCCGCTCTCGCCGACGGCGACCGGACTTGCGGCCGGCAGCGGCGTGCGCATGTTCGGCCACAGCGTCACCAGTGCGAGCGCGAGTACCGCGAAGGCGCCGGCCGGCAGCAGCACGCGGCGCGACCAGGCCGGCGCCGCACGCGGCGCGGCCAACGCGGTCTGGCGCGCCGCGCGCAGTCGGGCGGCGGTGGCCGGGTCCACTTGCCGGGCGGCGGCGCGGTACGCGGCGCGGGCGCGTTCGACAAAGGGCGGCATCGGGGCATTCATCGCCAGTCCTCCAGGGCGTCGCGCAGGTGTTGCATGGCGCGCGACAGATGGGTTTTCACGCTGCCTTCCGAGCAGCCCATGGCCTTGGCCGTCTGCGCCACGTCCAGTCCTTCCAGCATGCGCAGCACGAAGGCCTCGCGCTGGCGGCGCGGCAGGGCGCGCAGGGCCTCGACCAGCGCCGCATAGGATTGCGCATCGCCGAGCCGATGCAAGGGGTCGGGCGCCTCGTCGGCCGGGTCCCACGCCGGCAGTTCCTCGCCGTCGCCGTCGTGGCCGCCGCCGAGCCAGCCGACCACGATGGAACGCACCTTGCGCCGCCGCTGCAGGTCGACGATGCGCCGGCGCAGGATGCCCCAGAACAGCGGCGTCCATTCCTCCGGCGGCTTGTCGCGGTAGTGCCGGACCAGACGCAGCATGGCGTCCTGCACGGCATCGAGTGCGTCCTCGCGATGGCCGAGATGGAGTTCGGCCATGCGATAGGCGCGCCGCTCGATCCCGGCCAAAAAGGCCTCCAGCGTGGTCGGCACGGCCTGTGCGGCCGCCAGCGGTTCGTCCAGCAGTCCAACCCAGGCGTTCATGGCAGCGTCGCTGCCGGCGTCGCTCCGCTCATCAGCAGGCTCCATCTGGAAAATCACCCGTACGAACGCGCGGCAGTCGCACGGGTTGACCTGCGACCGTATGATGCGGCCAGGGTCCGGTGCCTGAGCGAGGTGGGGGTCATGATCGACGGTTTCCTGGCGCTGTACATTTTCATGCTGGCCGCATTCACCGGCTACGAGATCATCGCGCGGGTGCCGGTGATCCTGCACACGCCGCTGATGTCCGGTTCCAACTTCGTTCACGGCATCGTGCTGGTCGGCGCGATGGTGGCGCTGGGGCATGCGCAGACCACCTTCGGCATGGTCATCGGTTTCCTCGGCGTGCTGCTCGGCGCGGGCAACGCGGCCGGCGGCTACGTGGTGACCGAGCGCATGCTGGAGATGTTCAAGTCGAGCAAGCCGGCCGGGCGGGAGGGCAAGTGATGAACTGGCTGCCGACTCTCATCAAGGCGTGCTATTTCCTCGCTGCGCTGCTGTTCATCCTGGGGCTCAAGCGGATGAGCTCGCCGCGCACCGCGCGCGGCGGCATCGTCTGGGCCGGCATCGGCATGCTGCTGGCGGTGCTGGCCACTTTCGCGCTGCCGGGCCTCGAGCATCGCGGGCTGATCCTCGCCGCCGTGCTGATCGGCGTCGTCGCGGCCTGGTGGTCGGGCCGGCGCGTGGCGATGACGGCGATGCCGCAGATGGTCGCGCTCTACAACGGCATGGGCGGCGGCGCGGCGGCGGCGATCGGCGCGGTGGAGCTGATCGGCTACGCCGGTGCGGCGGTCACCCTGCTCGACGGCGACCGGTTCACCGCCAGCGGCGGCGGTCCGGCGCTCGCGCCGCTGGCGCTGGCGGTGCTCGGCGCGTTGATCGGCGCGGTGAGCTTTTCCGGCTCGCTGATCGCCTTCGCCAAGCTGCAGGGCTGGCTGGACCGGCGCTTCGTGTTCCCCGGCCAGCGCGTGGTCAATCTGCTCGTGCTCGCCGCCGCGCTGGTGCTGGGCGGCATGCTGGTCGCCGGTCGCTTGCAGTTGCCGCTGATCGTCGTGTTCTTCGTGCTCGCGCTCGTGTTCGGGCTGTTGATGACGCTGCCGATCGGCGGCGCCGACATGCCGGTGGTGATCTCGCTGTACAACGCGTTCACCGGGCTGGCCGTCGCCTTCGAGGGCTTCGTGCTGCAGAACGAGGCGATGATCATCGCCGGTACCGTGGTCGGCGCCGCCGGCACGCTGCTCACCCAGCTGATGGCCCGGGCGATGAATCGCTCGCTCGGCAACGTGCTGTTCGGCAGTTTCGGCGCCGCCGCCGGCGCGACCGCACAGGAGATCGCCGGCAGCCAGAAGCCGATCGAGGCCGCCGACGCCGCGGTGATGATGGCCTACGCCGAGCGCGTGGTGATCGTGCCCGGCTACGGCATGGCGGTGGCGCAGGCCCAGCACAAGGTGTGGGAACTGGCGCAGATCCTGATCGCGCGCGGGGTGAAGGTGAAGTTCGCCATCCATCCGGTGGCCGGCCGCATGCCCGGGCACATGAACGTGCTGCTCGCCGAGGCCGGCGTGCCCTACGACCTGATCGCCGACATGGAAGACATCAACCCGGAGTTTCCGGCCACCGACGTCGCGCTGGTGATCGGCGCCAACGACGTGGTCAACCCGATGGCCAAGACCGATCCGGCCTCGCCGATTTACGGCATGCCCATCCTCGACGTGGCGAGCGCGAAGAACGTGATCGTGATCAAGCGCGGCAAGGGCACCGGTTTCGCCGGCATCGAGAACGCGCTGTTCTACGCCGACAACACCCGCATGCTCTACGGCGACGCGCAGGGCGCGGTGGCGGCGCTGGTGGCGGCGATCAAGGCGCTGGACGCCTGATTTTGCGACGCATCAGCCACGCCGCGCGGCCAGCGCGGCGCAGACCGCGCCGAGTGCGAACCAGATCAGATCCGACCAGGCCAGACCATGCAGACCGAGCGCCAGCAGCATCGGCGCGCCGGCACGGACGAGGGTCTCGATGAGGCCGAGTCCCATCATCGCGGCGATCTTCACCGCCGCGGTCAAGGCGGCCACGTAGAGCGCGGCGAGCAGCAGGGCCAACGCGGCGAGCACGGCGCTGAACGTGCCGGCCGGCTGAATCCAGCGCCGCATCGACACGCCGAGCAGCCAGCCGACCGGAATCGCCAGCCAAGGCAAGGGCCGCAGCAGCGCGAGCGTGGGCAGCATCCACAGCGCGCCGGCGGTGGTGCTGAGCACGAAGGCGCCCAGGCACGCCCCCGGCAGGCCGCGCCAACGCGCATGGCTTCGCTGACTTTGCATCACAGGCGCCCCTTTGGATGGCAAAGCCACGCATGTTAGCGCGCAGGGCTTGAGACGGCCGCGGCGAGGCCAGACATCCACGCTTTGGCACAATAGACCGATGACGGCGCGGCGCGTCGTCCTTTTTCACACTCCCCCAAGGTCCGGCATGAGCGGCTTCAGCCTGAACAGTGAACCTTTCACCCTGACCCGCGACTGCGACGCCGTGATGGTGCCGCAGGGCGAGCACGTCACCCTGCCGGCCGGTCAAACGGGTTACATCACCCAGGCCCTGGGCGGCAGTTTCACGGTATTCGTGGACGGCAACCTGTTCCGCATCGCCGGCAAGGACGCCGATGCGCTCGGCAAGGAACCGCCGCCGCCGCTGGAACTGCCCGCCGACGCCAGCGACGCGGACGTCGAGAAGCTGGTCTGGCAGCAGTTGCGCACGGTCTACGATCCCGAAATCCCGATCAACGTCGTCGAACTCGGCCTGGTCTATGACGTCTCCCTGGAAACCGTCGCGCCCGGTCAGCGCAAGGTCTACGTCAAGATGACCCTGACCGCGCCCGGCTGCGGCATGGGCGACATCCTGGTCGACGATGCGCGCACCAAGATCGAACTCGTGCCGACGGTCGTGGCGGCCGATGTCGATCTGGTCTTCGACCCGCCCTGGAACCACTCGATGATGTCCGAGGCGGCCAAGCTCGAGACCGGCATGCTCTGAAAGCACGCTTCCCGGCGACAGGCCGGCCGGATGTGCGGCTTGTGAGCCAGTTCTCGCGGCTTGGAAAAATTCCGGCTTGTACGGGTTCTTCCATGCCATCTATCGTCCAAGAGTCCGCGGCGGGGAGCCGCTGGATGGTCCTGTGCCGATGAGTCTTGCGTCCCACAGCCGCAAGACTTGCCGGGATCTCACCTGAGCCCAGGCGCCGCCCTTACAGGACGTAAAGGGGAAGGTGGCGAGCGGGCTTCACGGGGCCGCCTGTCCAAGTACAAGGCGCCGTGCGTCGCACGGCTTTCTAGCGCATGGGGCTTCAAGAGTGGCCACATCAGGACCGCTCGCGCCCAAGGAATGTCCGGAGAGTCCATCGATGACAAGCAGCATCCGTTTGAAACTACTGGTGGCGGCGATCGGCATGGCCACCGCGTCCATGGCGACGGCCGCCACGCAGAGCCTGCGTGCGCAAAACCTGGCCGGCACGCCGGTTGCCAATCTGGCGAGCAAATTGAACCTGGGCGCGGACATGTCGCTGCTACCGCGCAGCGCGGTGCCCCTGGCCAACGGCCAGAAGGTCGTTCGCCATCAGCAGCTCTACAAGGGCGTGCCGGTCTACGGCCGCAGCATCGCCGTGGTGCAGGATGCCAACGGCAATGCGCTGCGCGCCACCGGCGACCTGCTGCAGATCGAGACCAGCCAGTTGGCGCCGCTGTCGGTGACGCCCAAGCTCTCCGCATCCGACGCCCTGGCCGCGCTCAAGGGCTATGCGCACCCCCAGCTCCTGGCCGGCGCCACGCTCGGCAACGAGCAGTCCGAACTGTTCATCTATCCCCAGGACGGGGCCTCGCCGCGGCTGGTCTATAGGGTGTCCTATGTCGTCTATGGCGAGCATCCCAGTCGGCCGACGGCGATCGTCGATGCCAACACCGGCGAGGTGATCAAGAGCTGGGAAGGCCTGACCCATGCCTCGGCCACCGGTCCGGGCGGCAACCAGAAGACTGGCAAGTATCTCTATGGCACCGATTATCCGGCGCTCAACGTCACCCAGTCGGGGACGACCTGCAAGCTGCAGAACACCGACGTGGTGACCTACAACCTGAACCATGCTTCCAGCGGTGGATCGATCGTCAGCTTCACCTGTCCCAACAGCGATACCGACGCCATCAACGGCGCCTATTCCCCGGTCAACGACGCGCACCATTTCGGCGGCGTCGTGCACGACATGTACCTGGCCTATACCGGCGCGGCCCCGCTCAACATGCAGCTGCGCATGAACGTGCACTACAAGAGCAATTACGAGAACGCGTTCTGGGACGGCAGCGCGATGTTTTTCGGCGACGGCGCCAGCACGTTTTATCCGCTGGTATCACTGGACGTCACCAGCCACGAGATCAGCCACGGCTATACCGAGCAGAACTCCAACCTGGAATATAGCGGCCAATCCGGCGGCATGAACGAGGCCTACTCGGACATGGCCGGCGAGGCCGCGGAGTTCTATGACCGCGGCGCGGCCGACTTCCTGGTCGGGCGCGACATCGTCAAGACCAGCGCGGGCATCGGCGATGCGCTGCGCTACATGTGCAACCCGCCGCAGGACGGTGGTTCGATCGACAATGCGGCGAATTACACCTCGGGCCTGGACGTCCACTATTCGTCGGGCGTGTACAACAAGGCCTTCTGCCTGCTCGCCAAGACCAGCGGCTGGGACGTCAAGAAGGCATTCCAGGTATTCGCCCTGGCCAACAAGAGTTACTGGACGGCCACCAGCACGTTCAACAGCGGTGCATGTGGCGTCGAGTCGGCGGCGCAGGACCTCGGCTACGACAAGAATGCGGTGACCACCGCCTTCAGCGGCGTCGGCGTCTCCTGTGCGGGCGGCGGCGGCGGGGGTGGCGGTACGGCGACGGAGCTCACCAACAACGTCGCGGTGACCGGCGTGTCCGGCGCGGCCGGCGCGGACAACGACTATTTCATCAAGGTCCCGGCCGGAGCCACCAATCTGGTGATGTCCATCTCCGGAGGCACCGGCGATGCAGATCTGTACACCAAGTTCGGCTCGGCGCCGACGACCAGCAGCTACGATTGCCGGCCCTACAAGAGTGGCAACAACGAAAGCTGCACGGTGGCCTCGCCGCAGGCTGGCACCTATTACCTCAAGGTGCACGGCTATTCGGCCTATTCGGGCGTCACCGTCAAGGCGTCCTACAGCACCGGCAGCGGCGGCAGTGGTTCCGCGCTGCAGAACGGGGTACCGGTGACGGGGCTGTCCGGTGCCACCGGCGCCAAGTTGTACTACACGGTGACCGTGCCCTCGGGTACCAGCACGCTGACCATCGCCACCTCCGGCGGGACCGGCGACGTCGATCTCTACGTCAAGAAGGGATCCAGCCCGACCACCAGCAGCTACGACTGCCGCCCATACAAGAGCGGCAATGCCGAGACCTGCACCTTCAGTGCGCCGAGCGGCACGTACTACGTGATGGTCTACGGTTACGCGGCGTTTTCCGGCGTGACGCTGAAGGCCACCTGGTAAAAAGCGGAGTGCGGCCGCCGCTCGCGGCGGTCGCAGCAGGGAAGCCCGCGGGCCCGGCCAGGAAGGCCGGGCCCGTTTTTTTCATGCCGCTTCGAAGCGGTTGGCCTCGCGGTTCTTGCGTACCCGTGCCGGGTCCCAGACCCGGCCGTTCATGACGATGTAGACCCCTTGGGGCAGGGTCTGCACGGCGATGACCGCGCCACCAATGTTGAAGACCGCGTCCGAGCCCTGGAAGCGGGCCGGATTGAGCGCGCCGGTGAGCACGATCACCTTGCCCCGGATGGCTGCCAGTTCGCGTGCGGTTTCCACCATGGTGTCGGTGCCGTGGGTGACCAGCACGTGCTTGTGCGGCTGGGCCTCGATGGTGGCGCGGATCAGCGCGCGGTCCTCGGCGGTGAGGTCCAGGCTGTCCTTGCGCAGGATCGGGATGACGTCGAAGCTGAAGGCGACGTTGAGCTGGCTCAGGATCTCGCCGATCTGCGGCTCGCCGATTTCGTAGTTCGACTTGGCGTCGAAATAGATCTTGTCGATGGTGCCGCCGGTGGTGACGATGGTGAGGTGCTGCATGGTCTGCCCTGGGCTGGAAAGAAACACCGCATTCTAGGCGGCATCGCTGGATGCGTCGGCCGTTTCTGTCGTCACGAGCTCGCCTGGCACGGCGGGGCGCCGTGCCCGAACGGAGAAGACCCGCGCCGTCGCGCGTTCACGCGGTGAGCAGGCGGGTGTCGGCGGCATCCAGCGTGGTCAGGCGATCCAGACCGTGGGCGAGGAAGATGCGCAAGGCCGCGCCGGGTCGCAGGTCGCCGCGACTCTTGGCCCAGGCCGCCTGGTCGGCGAGCAGCGCCGCGGCGGCACTGCGGGCCAGGGTGAACGCGAAGCCCCGGGCGCCAGCCTCGCGCCGCTCGCGGGTGGCGCCGTGGCCCTCCAGCCAGCACGTGGCCGCATCCAGCGCGCCCTGCACGACCTGCGCGGCGGCCGGCGCGGCGTTGGTCAGCCATGCGGCGATGGCCTGACGCAGCGGCTCGATGCCGTCGGCCTCGAGCACGCGCAGCACGTCCAGGGCGAGCACGTTGGTGGTGCCTTCCCAGATCGGATAGACCTGCGCATCGCGCAGCAGCTGCGGCAGGCCGGTGTCCTCGATGTAGCCGGCGCCGCCGAAGCATTCCAGCGCCTCCGAGCAAACTGCCACCGCCAGCTTGCCGGTCCACAGCTTGGCCAGTGGGGTGAGCAGGCGCAGCAGCGCTGCCTCGTGCGGCGTGGCGAGGCCCTGTTCGACCCGGCCGAGCAGGCGCGGCAGGGCGAGCACCAGCGCGAAGGCCGCCTCCATTTCCGCGACAAGGCCGGCCAGCGTCTCCACGTGCAGCGGCTGCTCGATCAGTGGCCGGCCGAAGGCCTGCCTGCGCGCCGCATAGTCGCGTGCCAGCGCCACCGCGCGGCTCATGCTGGCGAGCGCGCATACCGCGTTCCACAGTCGGGTGATGTTGAGCACCGGCGCGATCTGCCGCACACCGTGCGCGAGCTCGCCCACCGGCCAGGCGGGCAGACCGTCCAGATGGATCTCGGCGGTCGGCAGCTCGTGGGTGCCGAGCTTGTCCTTGAGCCGGTCGATGAGGATCTCCGGCCGCCGCCGGCCGTGCTCCGTCGTCTCGACATAGAACAGCGCCAGGGCGCGGCTGCCGGGGCCGGCGCCTTCCGGCCTCGCCAAGGCGAGCGCGGCCTCGCCGACCACCGCCGAACTGAACCACTTGCGCCCGTACAGCCGCCATTGCCCGTCGGCATCGCGGCGGGCGATTGTCTCGGTCCGGCCGACATCCGAGCCGCCGGCGGTTTCGGTCATCCATTGCCCGCTGAGCCAGAAAGCCTCCGGGTCGCGGCTCAGGAAGTGCGGCAGCGCGCGTTCGCCCAGCGCGGCGTTGCCCGAGGCCTTGAGCGCGGTGGCGGCGCCGTCGGTCATCGCCAGTGGACAGGTGTAGAAGGCGCTCGCCACGTGGTAGAGGTAGACGCGGGCGAACTGCTCCAGACGCGCGTGGACGTGCGCCTCGTGGCCGGCGGCGAGGAGGGCATGGCGGGTGGTGAGCCAGGCCCCTTCCTGCCAGGCCGGGGTGAGCTCGATGCGGTCGATGCGGCGACCCCAGGCGTCCCAGGCGGTGAATAGCGGTTTTTTCGGTGTGCTTGCGCGCTCGCGCTGCCACGCCTTCAAGGCATAGTGACCGAGCGCGTCCAGATCGGCATCCAGCGCCTCGCGGCGCTCGGTCGGCAGGTGGCGGTCGAGAAGATCGAGCAGCAGCCGGTCGCTGCGATAGGGATGATCCAGTTGCGGCGGATCCTGCAGGAAGGCCATGGACAACTCCTTACGAGGCCAAGCTTGGGCCGAGTATAGGACCGCGTGCACGGTGCCCTCACGCGGGCGATACTCTGGCCTTTTCCAAGGCCGTGCCAGGGGGGAGCCTGAGGTGTTCAAGACTTGTCTGTGGCTCGTGTTGACCGCGTTCGCCGGTCTCGCTTCGGCGAGCGGGCTGGATGCCAACGAGCGCGAGGCGCGTGAGCTCTTCGCGCGACTGATCGCCTTCCGCACCGAGGCCGGCCAGGGCCAGGTGCCGGTGATGGCCGAATACCTCGCCGGGCGCTTCCGCGAGGCGGGTTTTCCCGCCGCCGACATCCACCTGATGCCGCACGGCGAGACCGCCGCGCTGGTGGTGCGCTACCGCGGCGACGGCAGCGGCGGACGGCCGATCGCGCTGCTCGCGCACATGGACGTGGTCACCGCGCGGCGCGAGGACTGGCAACGCGACCCGTTCACGCTGACCGAGGAGAACGGCTACTTCTACGGCCGCGGCACCGAAGACATCAAGAGCGGCGTCACCGTGCTCACCGCGAGCTTCCTGCGCCTGAAGCGCGAGGGCTTCGTGCCCAGCCGCGATCTCGTCATCGTGTTCACCGGCGATGAGGAAACCGCCCAGGACACCGTCGCCGAACTGCTCGCGCGGCACCGTGACTGGGTGGATGCGGAATTCGCGCTCAACACCGACGCCGGCGGCGGCGAACTGGACGAACAGGGCCGGCCGTTGATGTACGATCTGCAGACCGCCGAGAAGACCTACGCGAGCTTCGAGCTGACCACGCACAATCCCGGCGGGCACAGTTCGCAGCCGCGCGCCGACAACGCCATCTACGCGCTGGCCGACGCGCTGGAGAAGCTCAGGACGTTCCGCTTCCCGGTGATGTGGAACGACACCACGCTGGCCTCGTTCAAGGCGCGCGGCGCGGTGACGCCTGGCGCGCTCGGCAAGGCGATGCGCCACTTCGCGCGCGACCCGCACGATGCCGCCGCCGCCGAACTGCTCGCCGGCGAGCCTGCCGAAGTGGGCAAGACGCGCACCACCTGCGTGGCGACGCTGCTGCGCGGCGGGCATGCCGAGAACGCGCTGCCGCAGTCGGCCACCGCCACGGTCAACTGCCGCATCTTCCCCGGCGTCGCCGTCGCCGAGGTGCAGCGCACGCTGGCCGCGCTGGTCGGGCCGGAGGTCGCGGTGACGCCGATCGGCAAGGCGCTGGCCAGCGACGCCTCGCCGCTGCGCGCGGACGTGCTCGCCGCGGTCGGCAAGGCGGTCCACGCCATCCATCCGGGCGTGCCGGTCACGCCGATGCAGGAATCGGGCGCCACCGACGGGCTGTATTTCCGCGCCGCCGGCATCCCGACCTACGGCGTCGGCTGCGTCTTCATCAAGAGCAGCGACGAATTCGCCCACGGTCTGAACGAGCGCATCCCGGTGCAGTCGTTCTACGAGGACCTGCGCTTCTGGCACGTGCTGCTGACCACGCTGGCCGGCCACGGCGCCGCATAGCGGTTCAGCGCACCGGCCGTCGCCGTACGCCGGCGCCGAGCGCGCCGATCAGGAGCAGGGTGAGCGCGATCTCCACCAGCGCCAGCGTGCGCGTGGCGGGGTCGCTCCAGGCCTCGCTCACGCCATGGCAGAAGTAGCACAGGGACAGGATGCCCGCCCACAGCAGCGCGCGCTGCACGCGACGGATCGCCAGCAGCGGCGCGAGCAGCGGCAGTGCGGTGATGGCGAGTACGAAGGCGACCGGCAGCCGCGCGGGCGGAGCCAGCCAGGCATGCCAGAGGATCTGCAGCGCAAACAAGGCGGCCCAGGCGGCGAGGCCGACGCGTTGCACCGTGGACGGACCGGCCGCGCTCATGCGCTGGTGGCGAGACGGCGGGCGACGTCCGCCAGCCGGCGCCCGAGCGCGCGGGCCAGGGCGTGTTCGTGCTCGTCGATGGCGCGCTCGCCGTCCGCACCGGCCAGGTGGCTCGCGCCGTACGGCGTGCCGCCGCCGCGAGTCAGCGTGAGCGCGGGCTCCGTGTAAGGCAGGCCGACCAGCAGCATGCCCTGGTGCAGGAGCGGCAGCGCCATGCTGAGCAGGGTGCTTTCCTGGCCGCCGTGCAGGCTGGCGGTGCTGGTGAAGACTGCCGCCGGTTTGCCGGCCAGCGCGCCGCTCGCCCACAGGTCGCCGGTGCCGTCGAGGAAATGCTTGAGCGGCGCGGCCATGTTGCCGAAACGGGTCGGACTGCCGAGCGCGAGACCCGCGCAGTCGATGAGGTCTGCATGGCTGGCATAGGGCGCGCCGGCTTCCGGCTCGGGCGGCTGGGCCAGTTCGGTGACCGGCGCCACCGGCGGCACCTGGCGCAGCCGTGCGTACATGCCGGGCACTTCTTCCACGCCGCGGGCGATGAGCCGCGCGAGCTTGGCGGTATGGCCGGTGCGGCTGTAGTAGAGAACCAGGATGTCCATGCGGGGCATGCAGTGCTCACGGGCGATGCACTAGTGTAGCGGCAGCCTTCGCGCATCCCTTGGGTTGGACTTTTCCGGAGAACTGGCGAGTGCGCATCGACCGTGACCGCATCCGGGCCTTCGTGCGCTTCCTCTGGCAGCGCTTCCTGGACGACAAGTGTTTCGAGACCGCCGGCGCACTGTCCTACACCACGCTGGTGTCGCTGGTGCCGCTCACCGTGGCGGTGTTCGCGATGATCTCGGCGTTCCAGGTGTTCGAGGGCGCGCGCGACCGCCTGCTCGACTTCGTCTTCCGCAATTTCGTGCCGGCGACGGGGGCCCAGGTGCGCGCCGCGCTGACGGGGTTTGCCGCCAACGCCAGCCAGCTGACCGGCATCGGCATCCTCGGCATGCTGTTCAGCGCGCTGTCGATGATGGTCAGCATCGAGGATCGCCTGAACCGCATCTGGCGCGTCTACCAGCCGCGTTCCTGGGGTTCGCGCTTGCTGCTGTACTGGACCGCGCTCACGCTGGGGCCGATCCTGGCCGTCGGCGGGCTGGCCGCGGCCTCGTATGTCACCGCGATGCCGCTGCTGCGCGATGCCTCGGTGTCGCCCACGCTTACCCAGCAATGGCTGCGCGTGCTGCCGTTCCTGGTCACCTTTGTCGCCCTGTGGCTGATGTACGCGCTGGTGCCCAATTGCCGGGTGCCGCGCCGCGACGCGACGATCGGCGCCCTGCTCGGCGCGATCCTGTTCGAGGTGGCCCGCTGGGGGTTCGCCGTGTTCGTCCGCGGCGCGCACAACTACCAGCAGATCTACGGCGCGCTGGCGGTGATCCCGATCTTCCTGCTGTGGATCTACCTGGCCTGGGTGATCGTCATCCTCGCCGCCTCCATCGCCGCCTCGCTCTCGGCCTACGAGTACCACGCGCCCACCCAGGTGCTGCCCGAGGGCGGCGAGTTCCTGGGGTTGCTGGTGGTGCTGGGCCGGTTCATCGACGCCCAGCGGCATGGCGAGCGGCTGGATCCGGCGACCGTGCGGCTGCACGAGCCGTATCTGCGCAACACGCAGATCGCGATGTATTTCGACGACCTGCAGCGCGCGGGGCTGATCCAGCGCGGCGAGGGCGGCGGCTGGCTGCTGGTGCGCAGCCTGGACAGCACCGACCTGCTGCACGTCTACCGGCACAGCCGTTACCGTCTGCCGCTGCAGCCCATCCAGCTGGTGCGCACGCTCGGCATCGTGTTGCCGGCCAAGCTGATCGGGCTGCTGGAGGAAACGGCCGAGGCCATCACCAGCCGGCTCGCCACGCGGCTGGACGAAGCCTATCCGCCGCCCGGCGATGCTCCACGCGAGGTGCCTGTCCCATGAAAAAAACCCTGTGCCGCGGCCTGCTCGGCGCGCTGCTGCTGGTCCTGGCCGGCAGTCTGCCGGCGGCGACGCCTCCGGACTTCACGCTCACCACGCTGGATGGCGGCCATTTCCGGCTCGCCGCGCAGCGCGGGCATTGGGTGATCGTCAATTTCTGGGCCACCTGGTGCGCGCCGTGCATCAAGGAGATGCCCGAACTGTCCGCCTACGTCGCCCGGCATCGCGACAAGATCGCCGCGATTGGCATCGCCTACGACGACACCGACCCGGCCGAGCTCAAGGCCTTCGTCGCCGCCCATCCGGTCGCCTATCCGATCGCCCGGCTCACCCTGGATGCGGCACTGCCCGGGTTCGCGGCGCCGCGGGTGCTGCCGACCACCTATCTCATTGCGCCGGACGGCAGCGTGGTCCGGCGTTTCGACCGCCCGGTCGGCGCGGCTGAGCTCGGCGCCGTGACCGGTCTGCCATGAACGGCGCCCGCTTTCTCGTCAGCGGACGCGTGCAGGGCGTGTTCTATCGCGCCGCCACGCGCGAGCGGGCCCGCCATCTGGGCCTTGTCGGATACGCGCGCAACCTGGATGACGGCCGCGTGGAAGTGGTCGCCTTCGGCGCGCCGGAAGCACTGGACGCGCTGGAGCGCTGGCTCTGGCAGGGGCCGCCGGCAGCGCGGGTCGAGGCGGTGCGGCGGGAGGCGCTGAACGCCGAGCCGCCGGCGGATTTCCGCGTGCTGTGAAGCCCCCGGTCAGGCGTGGAGCTGCTTGAGTTGGTCGATCTGGTCCTCGCGGGCCAGCGCGTCCATGAGTTCGTCCAGATCGCCCTCCAGGATCTCGGGCAGGCGATACAGGGTGAGGTTGATGCGGTGGTCGGTGACCCGGCCCTGCGGGAAGTTGTAGGTGCGGATGCGCTGGCTGCGATCGCCCGAACCGACCTGCAGCCGACGCGCCTCGGCCTGTTGGGCCGTCTGCTTGCGCTGCGCCTCGTCGAGCAGCCGCGCCTTCAGGAGGCTCATCGCGCGGGCGCGGTTCTTGTGCTGGCTGCGTTCGTCCTGGCACTCGACCACGATGCCCGAGGGCAGGTGGGTGATGCGGATGGCCGAGTCGGTCTTGTTGACGTGCTGGCCGCCGGCGCCGGAGGCGCGGAAGGTGTCGATCTTGAGCTCGGCCGGGTTGAGCTCGATCTCGTCAATCTCGTCCAGCTCCGGCAGGATCGCCACGGTGGCGGCGGAAGTGTGGATGCGCCCCTGCGATTCGGTAGCCGGCACGCGCTGCACGCGGTGCGTGCCCGATTCGTACTTGAGCCGCGAATAGGCGCCGCGGCCTTCCACGCGGGCGACGATCTCCTTGTAGCCGCCATGCTCGCCCGGGCTTTCGGAGAGGATCTCCACCCGCCAGCCGCGCCGCTCGGCGTAGCGCGCATACATGCGGAACAGATCGCCGGCGAACAGCGCCGCCTCGTCGCCACCGGTGCCGGCACGCACCTCGAGGAACAGGTTGGCCTCGTCGCGCGGATCGCGCGGCAGCAGCAGGCGCTCGATCTCCTGCTCGAGTGCGGCCAGGCGGTCCTTGAGCCCCTGCAGGTCGGCGGCGGCCAGTTCGCCGAGTTCGGGATCGTCCAGCATCGCCTCGGCATCGGCGAGTTCGCGTTGTGTTTGCTCGTGCGCGCGCAAGGCGGCGACGAGGGGTTCGAGCTGGGCATATTCGCGCGAAAGCTCGCGAAAACGCGCAGGGTCGGCGAGCACCTCGGGCGCACCGAGCAGGTGGCCGAGCTCCTCGTGGCGTTCGCTCAGGGTTTCGAGTTTGCGGTGCAGGGCAGGCGTCGTCATCGGCGGCTCGGAACGGGCAAGGGCAGGGGGCGGACGGCCGGCGCGAAGGCGCCGTGGCGGCATCCGGGCCGAGCTACTCCTCGCGCAGTTCGGTCTCTTCCGATTGGCCGTATAGACGGCCGGCGGCATGCAGCAGGTCGAGATCGCCGGCCAGCGCGGCCTCGCGCAGGCGGGCACTCGGCTGGTGCAGCAGCTTGTTGGTCAGCGTGTTGGCCAGAAAGGCCAGCGCCTCGGCCGGCGGCTTGCCGTGCGCGAGCATGGCCTGGGCCTTGGCCAGCACCTCGTCGCGATGGCGTTCGGCATGCTGGCGCAGGTCCACCACCGGGTTGCGCACGGTGAGCGCGCGGCGCCAGGCCATGTAGCGCTCCACCTGCAGGTCGATGATCGCCTCGGCCTCGCGCGCGGCGGCCTCGCGCGAGCGCAGGTGGTCGTCGATCACCTGCTTCAGGTCGTCGATGCCGTAGAGATAGACGTCGTCGAGCGCGCCGACGGCGGGGTCGATGTCGCGTGGCACGGCGATGTCGACCATGAACATCGGCCGGCGCCGGCGCGCGGCGATCGCCCGTTCGACCATCGTCCGGGTCAGCACCGGCGTGCGGGAGGCGGTGGAGGCGATCACGATGTCGGCTTCGGCCAGGTGCTGCGGCAGATCGGACAGGGCGATCGCGTAGCCGCCGTGGCGGCCGGCGAGGTCCTGGGCGTTTTCCAGCGTACGGTTGGCCACGATCAGTCGGCGCACGTGTTTTTCCGCCAGGTGCCGGGCGGCGAGCTCGATGGTGTCGCCGGCGCCGATCAGCAGCACGCAGGCCTGTTTTAAGTCGGTGAACACCTGCTCGGCCAGCCGGACGGCGGTGAACGCCACCGACACCGTGTGCGCGCCGATGCGGGTGTCGGTACGCACCCGCTTGGCCACCGCGAAGGTGTGCTGCAGCAGCCGGTCCAGCGGAGCGCCGAGCGTCTGCGCGGCGCGGGCGCGGTGATAGGCGTCCTTGACCTGGCCGAGGATCTGCGGCTCGCCGAGCACCATCGAGTCAAGCCCGGTGGCGACGCGAAAGAGGTGCCGCACCGCGGCGTGCTCGTCGTGGCGGTAGAGGTATTCGTCCAGCCGCCCGGGCGCCAGCCGGTGATGGCGGCCGAGCCATGCTTGCGGCACCGCCTCGGCGCCCGCCGCCACGTTGACGTAGAGCTCGGTACGGTTGCAGGTGGACAGGATCAGGGCCTCTTCCACGCCTTCTTCCCGGCGCAGCTCGCGCAGCGCCTGGCCGGTGGCTGCCGCGTCGAAGGCGACCTGCTCGCGCAGGCTGACCGGCGCGGTGAGGTGATTGAGCCCGAGGGCGATCAGCGGCATGGCGTGGATGATGGGTGTGCGGCGGGCGTCTGCCGGCTTGGGCTAAGCTTGCAGCATGGTGCCGGACGCAACGGGCCGAATCATAAGCGTACGACGGAGCATAGTGTGCTGAGCGGTACCCCCAAGTTCAAGCAACTGCGGCAATGTGCAATCGTCGGCGCGCTGCTCCTGCTCGCGGCCTGCGCCGTGAACCGTCCCCAGCGGGCTTCGCCTCCGGGCGCCTCGAACGCTGGCGTGGGCCAGCCGCTCGCGCGGCTCGAAGTGCCGATCCCGGATGCCGATCACGATCTCATCGCGCAGCTCATCGCCGGCGAGATGGCCCTGGTGCACAACGATCTCAAGGCGGCCGCCGGCTACTACGGACGCGCCATGCAGCTGACCCGCGACCCGCAGGTGGCGGGGCGGGCGGCGCTGCTGGCGATCGCCGTGCACGACGCCGAGGCCGCGCAGCGCGCACTCGAGCGCTGGCAGGCGCTCGGGGCGACGCCTGCGCAGCTCGCCGTGGCGCGCGCGCAGCTGGCGCTGGATCGCGGCGACGGCGCCGAGGCTCGGCGGCAGCTCGACATCCTGCTGCACAGCGGTGAGAAAGACGCCTGGCGGCAGTTCACCCGCATCCTGCTCGAGGCCCGCGACCAGGCCCTGGCGGCGCAGCTCCTGGAGGCGCTGGCCACGCCCGAGCGCCTGTCGGCCGATCCACAGGCGTGGCTGGCGATGAGTGAGCTCGGCGACAAGCTCGGCCGTCACGCCTATGCCCAGCGTATCGCGGATGCCGCGGTACGCCGCTTCAAGCGCCCCGAGACCTATGCCTGGGCCGCGCAGCTCAAGTACAAGGCCGGCGACCGCGAAGGCGCCAAGCGCATGCTGCGCCAGGCCCTCGCCCGCACGCCGAACGACATCCAGCTGCGCCTGGCCTATGCCGGGTTGCTCGGCCAGGAGGGCGCCTATGCCGACGCCTCGCGGCTGCTCGATCGCGGCCCGCAGAACGCCGATACCTATGCCCTGCGTGTCGCGCTCGCGGTGCAGGCCGGCGACAAGGCCGCGCTGGCGCGGCTCTACGAGCAGCTGCAGCGCGCCCCCGATGAGGAACGCAGCCCCTGGCTGCTCGGTCAGCTCGCGGAGCTGCTCGGGCGGCGTGGCGAGGCGCTGGCCTGGTACGACCAGGTCGGCGACGATGACGAGCACGCCTTCGACGCCGATCTGCGCAGCGCGGTGCTGCTGTTCGGCCAGGGCAAGCGCGCCGATGCGCATGCCCTGCTGGAACAGCTGGAAACCAGCTACCTCGACCAGCCCGCGCAGCTGCGCCGCGCCTACCAGGCCGATGCCGAGCTGTACATGCAGGAGCAGCGCTATGCGCAGGCCGCCGACGCCTACGGGCGCGCGCTGCAGATCATGCCCGACGATCCGGAACTGCTCTATGGGCGCGGCATGGCCTATGCCCAGGGCGGCCAGATCGACCAGGCGGAGGCCGATTTCCGCCATCTGCTCAAGCTGCGCCCCAACGACCCGGACGCCTGCAATGCGCTCGGTTACACCCTGGCCGACGCCAGCCGTGACCTGGACGAGGCCGAGCGGCTGATCGAGATTGCCCGCGCCGCGCGGCCGAACGATCCGGCCATCGCCGATTCCTGGGGCTGGCTGCAATATCGCCGCGGCCATCTGGACGAGGCCGAACGGGTGCTGCGCAGCGCGTGGGCGGGCCGCAAGGATGCCGAGATCGGCGTGCATCTGGGCGAGGTCCTGTGGCAGCGCGGCAAGCGCGACGAGGCGATGCGGGTGTTCGACGAGGTGCGCCGGCTCGACCCGCAGAACGCCAGCCTCGAGGCGACGCTGCAGCGGCTCAAACCATGAACAAGGCGGGGTGGGCGATCGTCTTGGCCGTGTTCCTGGCCGGTTGCGTGCCGGCCGTGCGCATGCGCGGCAGCCCCGAGGACCTGGCCGCCCAGCGCGCGCGCGAGCGGCAGCTGGCCGGCGTGGAGCGCTGGCAGGTTCGCGGCCGGCTGGGCGTGTACGACGCCCGCGGCGGCGGCAGCGGCGACTTCAGCTGGCGCCAGGACGGCACCCACTACGAATTCACCCTGCATGGCCCGTCCCTGAGCGGCGTGGATCTGCGCCTGCGCGGGGACGAGCACGGCGCCCTGCTCGAGGGTGACAAGCGCGGGCCGCTGCGGGGCCGCGACGCCGAGGCCCTGATGCAGCAGGCGCTGGGCTGGGTGGTGCCGCTGGACGAGCTGCGCGCCTGGCTGTTCGGGCTCAGGGCGCCCGGCGGTGGTCCGGCCGAGCTCGAGTTCGGCGCCGATCACCTGCCGGCACGGCTGCGCCAGGACGGCTGGACGGTCGACTACCGCGCCTGGGACACCGATCGCCAGCCGCCGCTGCCGCGCAAGCTGTTCGCCGAGAAGCCGCCCTACAAGGTGCGGCTGGCGATCGATGCGTTCGAGCTGGACGCCGCGCCGACATCGACGACTGCAGGGCGATGAACGCGATGCCAAGCATCGAGCGCGCCGTGCCCGCGCAGGTCGATGCCCTGTGCGCGATCGAACGGGCCGCGGTGCAGCTGTTCCGTGGCCATCCGGCGTGGCCGTTTTATCAGGCCGCGGCCTTGCCGCCGGACCGGCTCGAAGCGGCCATCACCCGTGGCCTGGTATGGGTGGCGATGGAAGCCGGTGCGCCGGTCGGCTTCATCTGGCTGGATGACGAGGGCCGCACCGACGCCGACGGTATCGGCATCGCCGAGCTCGACGTACTGCCGCGCCACGGCCGCCGCGGCATCGGCGGTGCGCTGCTGGAACACGCCTGCGCCTGGGCGCGCGCGGCCGGCTATCGCCGCATCGATCTCGGCACCGTCGCCGACGTGCCGTGGAATGCGCCGTTCTATGCCGCACACGGCTTTGCCGTGGTCGACAAGCATGCGCCGGATTACGCCCGGGCCTTGGCGCGCGATCGCGCCAATGGCTTCCCCGACGCCTTGCGCGTGTTCATGGCGCGCGCGCTCGAGCCGCCGGCGCGCGGCGACTGGACGGTCTGGCCCGCTCCGGCCAAGCTCAACCTGTTCCTGCGCATCACCGGCCGCCGTGTCGACGGCTATCACGAGCTGCAAACGGTGTTCCGCCTGCTCGACTGGGGCGACGAGCTGCGCGTGCGGGTGCGCGAGGACGGCCAGTTGCGTCGCCTGGCCGGTGCCGCCGGGGTGGCCGAGGAGGACGATCTCGCGCTGCGCGCCGCGCGCCTGCTGCGCGACCACACGGGCGTGACGTTCGGCGCCGAGATCGCCATCGACAAGCGCATCCCCATGGGCGGCGGCTTGGGCGGCGGCAGTTCGGACGCGGCCAGCGTGCTGGTCGCGCTCGATCACCTGTGGGGGTGCGGGCTGGACGAAGCCGCCCTCGCCGAACTGGGCCGCCGGCTCGGGGCCGACGTGCCGGTGTTCGTGCGTGGCCGTTCGGCCTGGGCGGAGGGCATCGGCGAACGGCTGACCCCGCTCGCGCTGCCGCGGCGCTGGTACGTGGTGCTCGACCCCCACGAGCACGTCGCCACCGCCGGCCTTTTTCAAGCGCCTGAATTGACACGAAATGCCACCCCGGCCAAAATGCCGGACTTCGTTTCGGGCGGGTTGGCCGACAATGCCTTCACGCCGGTCGTGCGCCGGCGCCACCCCAAAGTGGCCGCGGCGTTGGATTGGTTGGGTGCTTTCGGCGCGGCGCGGCTGTCCGGCAGCGGCGGCTGCGTGTTTCTCGAGACGACCTCGCGCGCCCGCGCGCGGCAGGTGGCCAGGCAATGCCCGGCCGACTTCGCCGCCGTGGTCGCCGAGGGCGTCGAGGTTTCGCCCTTGCTCGCGGCACTCGCGCGGCATCGGCGGGCCGGCGGGGCGTGACGCGTCGGGCACCGCCCAAGGTTTGCCTTCGCAATGATTCATGGTGGGGCGTCGCCAAGCTGGTTAAGGCACGGGATTTTGATTCCCGCATGCGCAGGTTCGAATCCTGCCGCCCCAGCCACCATCCAACGCATACATCCCAAGCTCGAGAGGTCCACCGTGGACGCATCCACCCCGATGCTCTTCACCGGCAACGCCCACCGCGCGCTGGCCGAGGAGGTCTCCCAGCGCCTGGGCGTGCCACTGGGCAAGGCGCTGGTCGGCCGTTTCAGCGACGGCGAGGTGCAGATCGAGATCGAGGAGAACGTGCGCCGCCAGGAGGTGTTCGTGATCCAGCCGACCGGCGCGCCGAGCGCGGAGAACCTGGTCGAGTTGCTCACCCTGGTCGATGCCCTCAAGCGCGCCTCGGCGGCCAGCGTGACCGCGGTGATCCCGTATTTTGGCTACGCCCGGCAGGACCGCCGGCCGCGCTCGGCGCGGGTGCCGATCACCGCCAAGATGGTCGCCAAGATGATCGGCACCGTCGGCGTCGACCGCGTGCTCACCGTGGACCTGCACGCCGACCAGATCCAGGGTTTCTTCGACATCCCGGTCGACAACGTCTACGCCTCGCCGCTGCTGCTGGCCGACATCTGGCGCAAGTACGCGATGGACAACCTGATCGTGGTCAGTCCCGACGTCGGCGGCGTGGTGCGCGCCCGCGCCATCGCCAAGCGCCTGGACGATGCCGATCTCGCCATCATCGACAAGCGCCGGCCGCGCGCCAACGTCGCCACGGTGATGAACATCATCGGCGAGGTCGACGGCAAGACCTGCGTGCTGGTGGACGACATCGTCGACACCGCAGGCACGCTGTGCGCGGCGGCGGCGGCGCTCAAGGAACGCGGCGCGCGCAAGGTGGTGGCCTACTGCGTGCATCCGGTGCTGTCCGGTGCCGCGATCGGCAACGTGGACGGCTCGCAGCTGGACGAGCTGGTCGTCACCAATACCCTGCCGCTGCGCCCGGAGGCGCACGGCTGCGCCAAGATCCGCCAGCTCTCGGTCGCCGAGCTGCTCGCCGAGACGATCCGGCGCATCGCCTATGGCGAGTCGGTGAGCTCGCTGTACGTGGATTGACCGCGCCGCCGGCGCGTTGCGGTTATACTGGTGCGTTTTCCGGCTCGCCTGGTCGCGGGCGAGCCTATTTCTCCGCCGCGAGGCGGAATCACCTTTGACTTAAGGGAAGTGAACCCATCATGGCCAAGACCCATGTCATCCGGGCCGAAGTCCGCAAGGACGCAGGGAAAGGTGCGAGCCGCCGCCTGCGTCGTGCGTCCTACGTCCCCGCCGTCGTCTACGGTGCCGGCCAGCCGGCCGAGAACATCCAGATCGAGCACAACACCATCCTGCTCGCCGCCAAGCACGAGTGGTTCTTCTCCTCCGTGCTCGACCTCGAGGTCGACGGCAAGGTGCAGAAGGTGCTGGTGCGCGACTGGCAGAAGCATCCATACAAGCAGCAGATGCTGCATCTGGATTTCCTGCGCATCGACGAGCACCACGCCATCCGCGTCAGCGTGCCGCTGCACTTCCTGAACCAGGAGAGCTCGCCGGCCGGCAAGACCGGCGGCGTGGTCATCTCGCACAACCTGACCGAAGTGGAAATCTCCTGCCTGCCCAAGGATCTGCCCGAGTTCATCGAGGTCGACCTGGCCAACCTCAAGCCGGGCGACATCGTCCACCTGTCGCAGCTCAAGCTGCCGGCGGGCGTGGAGATCCCGGCCCTGCATCTGGGCGCCGATCACGACATCGCCGTGGTCACCGCGGTCACCGTGCGCGAGGAGGCCGAGCCGGCCCCGGCCGAAGGCGCGACGCCGGCCGAGGGCGAGGCCAAGCCGGGCGAGAAGAAGTAACCGGCTGTCCAGCCGCGCGCCCGGCGGTGCGCGGCCGGGTCGCATCCCATGGCAGGACTCAAGCTCATCGTCGGCCTCGGCAACCCCGGCGCCGAATACCTCCGAACCCGGCACAACGCCGGGTTCTGGTTTGTGGATGCGCTGGCCGCTGCGCAGGGCGAGCGCTTCGGCTTCGAGGGCAAGCTGCATGGCGAGACCTGCCGGGTCCGTATCGGCGCGACGCCGGTGTGGCTGCTCAAGCCCGCCACCTTCATGAACAAGAGCGGCATCGCGGTGGCCGCGGCGCTGCGCTATTACAAGATCGCGCCGGAAGAGTGCCTGGTCGCACACGACGACCTGGATCTGCCGCCCGGCACCGTGCGGCTCAAGTTCGACGGCGGTCACGGCGGCCAGAACGGTCTGCGCGACATCTTCGCCCACTTGGGCCATGGCCGGTTCCATCGTCTGCGCATCGGCATCGGCCACCCCGGGCACAAGGACAAGGTCACCCCTTGGGTGCTCGGCCGCCCGTCGGCAGCGGACGAAGAAGCCATCCTCGCCGCCATCGGCCGCGCCCTGGACGTGCTGCCGCTGGCAGTGGCGGGCCAGTTCGACAAGGCCATGCAGCAGTTGCACACGCAGGGAACGGGAACCCGGGCCTAGGACCATCGTCAAAGCGAGTGCCTTTCCCCGATCGTCCCGTTGTCCCTATTTTCCATTTCCTTAAAAAATTTTCGGATCCACCTCATGGGCATCAAATGCGGCATCGTCGGCCTGCCCAACGTCGGCAAGTCGACCCTGTTCAATGCGCTGACCAAGGCGGGCATCGCCGCGGCCAACTTCCCGTTCTGCACCATCGAGCCCAACGTCGGCGTGGTGCCGGTGCCCGACCCGCGGCTGGAGGCGCTGGCCGAGATCGTCAAGCCGCAGAAGGTGGTGCCGACCGCGGTGGAGTTCGTCGACATCGCCGGCCTGGTCGCCGGCGCCTCGAAGGGCGAGGGACTCGGCAACAAGTTCCTCGCGCACATCCGCGAGGTGGACGCCATCGCGCACGTGGTGCGCTGCTTCGAGCATCCGGACATCGTGCACGTGGCCGGCAAGGTCGATCCGATCGCCGACATCGAGACCATCGACACCGAGCTCGCGCTCGCCGATCTCGAATCGGTGGAAAAGGCGCTGAACCGCGCCGAGCGCGCGGCCAAGGCCAACGACAAGGAGGCGCTGGCGAAAAAGCCGGTGCTGCAGAAGCTCGCCGCCGTGCTCGACCAGGGCCGCCCGGCGCGCAGCGCAGGGCTGGACGAGGAAGAGCGCGCGCTGGTGCGCGATCTGTTCCTGCTCACCTTGAAGCCCTTGATGTACATCGCCAACGTCAAGGAGGACGGGTTCACCGACAACCCGCATCTCGAGGCGGTGAAGGCGCGCGCCGCCGCCGAGGGCGCCGAAGTGGTGCCGGTGTGCGCGGCGATCGAGGAAGAACTGGCCCAGCTCGACGCGGCCGACCGCGACGAGTTCCTGAAGGACCTCGGCCTGGAAGAGCCCGGCCTCAACCGGGTGATCCGCGCCGCCTACAAACTGCTCGACCTGCAGACCTATTTCACCGCCGGGGTGAAGGAAGTGCGCGCCTGGACGATCAAGCGCGGCGCCACCGCGCCGCAGGCCGCCGGGGTGATCCACAGCGACTTCGAGCGCGGTTTCATCCGCGCGGAGACGGTGTCCTACGAGGATTTCATCCAGTACAAGGGCGAAGCCGGCGCCGCCGCCGCCGGCCGCTTGCGCAAGGAAGGCAAGGACTACGTGGTCAAGGACGGCGACGTGTTGCACTTCCTGTTCAACGTGTGATTCCCCGGCGCCATGGACGACACCTCAGCGAGTCGTCCTCTTCTCACCTTGCATGTATGCGCGGCGCTACCTCGCCCAGTCAGGGCGCAGCTCACTCCGCGTGCTCATCCAGGGCTTGCCAGCCGTCCACGGTGCGGATCTGCAAGGGCTGGAAGCGGCGCTTGTAGTCCATCTTGGGATGCCGTGCGATCCAGAAGCCAAGATAGAGCCACGGAATCGCGCGGCGCTGAGCCAGTTCGATCTGCTTGAGGATGGCGAAGGTGCCCAGGCCGCGCGCGGTTTCGTCCGGATCGTAGAAGGTGTAGACGGCCGATACGCCGGTCAGGCAGACGTCGGTGACCGCGACGGCGAGCAGCCGCCCGCCGAGCCGCCATTCCATGAACAGGGTCGGGCTCCAGGGCGCGGTGAGGAAGCGGCGGAAGTCGCTCGCGTCTGCCTCGTCCATGCCGCCGCCGGGGTGGCGCGCGCGCAGATAGCGCGCATAGAGCTCATGACGTTCGGCGCTGAAGCCGGCCGGTGCCTCGCGCAGGTCGAGGTCGGCGTTGCGGCGCAGGCAGCGACGCTGGCTGCGGTCGGGGACGAAGCGCTCCACCTCGATGCGGCAGGGGGTGCAGGCGTGGCATTGCGGGCAATGCGGCAGATAGAGGTGGCCGCCGGCGCGACGGAAGCCGCGGCCGAGCGCGGTTGCGTAGATGCGCTCGAGCTGCGGTGCGGCCGGATCGATCACCAGGTTCTGCGCCGTGCGCTCGGCGTAGTAGCCGCAAGGATGCGGCAGGGTCTGGAACAGGCGGATGCGTTCAGAGCGCATGGGCCGATTCTATGCCCGCGGCGGCATCCCGCAAGCGCGGGTCGGCAGGCTTTCGGCGGCGTCGATGAAGCTATGGCCGGCGGGGGCTTGGGCCGGCCGCGTGGTATGCCGTGGCGGTCAAGGCCGCGCCGGGCCGAGCATGCCGAGGTAGCGCATCATCAGCAGGGCGAACACCGCGGCCAGCACCAGCATGACCAGCCGGCGCACGCGCACCACGAGCGCCTGCCGGCGATGCTGCGGCGAAGGCTCGCGCGCGAGGGCGAGTTCCTCGGCGTGGCGCACCACGGGCTCGATGCCGAGGCCGCGCAGCAGTTCGCGGGCGCGGGGGTAGTCGTCGGCGCGCTCGACCCAGACCTGCGGCCAGGCCGAGCGGTCCTCGTTGCGCTGCGCATAGCTGAAGCGGCGGTGCGCGGGCCGGTTCCAGTTGGAACGGTTGGTCACCTTGACGGCGATGCCGTGCTCGCTGAGCAGGGCGACCACGCGGTCGATGTTCTCGTGGCGTGGCGAGGTGTAGAGCTGGCGCATGGCGGGTCGTCTTTCAGTCGCGCAGGCGGATCAGCCCTTCCTGGGCGCTGGAGGCGACCAGCCGGCCGTCGCGGGTGAACACCTGGCCGCGGGCAAAGCCGCGCGCGCCCTGCGCGGTGGGGCTGTCGCAGGCATAGAGCAGCCATTCGTCCATGCGGAACGGCCGGTGGAACCACAGCGCGTGGTCGAGGCTGGCCATCTGCATGTGGTGGGTGGCGAGCGAGATGCCGTGCGGCAGGGTGGCGGTGCCGATCAGGTTGAAGTCCGAGGCATAGGCGAGCAGGGCACGGTGCAGGGCCGGCGTGTCCTCGATCGGCGCGGCCAGCCGGAACCAGATGTATTGCGCGGGCGGACGCTTTTCCGGCGCCAGGCGATCCATCGGCTGCACCTCGCGAAACTCGATCGGCAGGTCGCGGCCCAGCCAGCGTTGCACTTTTTCTGGCAGCGCGGCGAGCTTTTCGGCCGGGATCGGCGCCAGCGGAGAGAGTTCCTCCGGCATCGGCACGGCGGGCATGGCGGTCTGGTGTTCGAGGCCGTGTTCTTCGATCTGGAAAGAGATCGCGCCGTCCAGGATCGGCCGGCCGTGCTGGATCGCCACCACCCGCCGGGACGAGAACGAGCCACCGTCGCGGGTGCGCTCGACGTTGTAGACGATCGGCGCCTGCACGTCGCCGGCGCGCAGGAAATAGGCGTGCAGCGAATGCGCCGCGCGGGCCGGATCCACGGTCTGCTGGGCCGCCGAGAGCGCCTGGCCGAGCACCTGGCCGCCGAACACGAACGGCGTGCCGATGTCGCGGCTCTGGCCGCGGAACAGGTTGTCCTCCAGCCGTTCGAGCTGCAGCAGGTCGATGAGTTCGCGGACGTGGGCTTCGCGCATGGATGCGATCCATTCAGGGCAACGGACGATTATAACGGCCGCGTGGCAACGATCCGTTCGAGTCCGCTCGCCTGCAGGCGGGCCCAGGGAAACAGCGGCCCCGGATCGCGCTTGCGCGGCACCCTGAGCGACGGGTCGTCGCTGGCCGGCACGAGCGCGGTGTCCAGGTCTTCGTGGCCGGCGATCGCGGCCAATCGCGGCAGGCTTGCGCGCAGCCGCCCGAGCAGCGCGCACAGGGCGTCGATCTGCGCCGGCGGATAGGGCTCGGTCATCGTCTGGTGGCGTGAATCCCACCAGTGCGGCCAGCGCCCGCGGTTGACGAGCTCGATGCCCAGCGTATGCGCGTTGTGGCCGCGCACGTGATGGGCGATGCGGTTTTCCGGCACATAGCGGCTGATCGTCCCGTCGCGGTCGATGTAGTAATGCCCGCTGTTGCCGGTGCCGTCCTCGTGCAGCACCCGCTCGCCGTAGGCGCGCGCGGTGGCCAGGTCGGGCAGCTCCGTGCAATGGATCACCACCAGCGTCATCGCCGTCAGCGGCCGTTCGGCCAGCCGCGGGACGTAGGGCAGGGGCTCGTCGTGGATGAGGATCGACATGGGCGGCCTCGGCGTGCGGTCGGGCGGCTATCATGCCCGGTCCGGTTTCCTGCAGGAGGCGCGATGCGCGGCCAGATCATTCTTTCCCACGGCGCCGACACCGGCCCGGACGCGACCAAGGTGAGCCTGCTCGCCGAGCATGCCGAAACGCTCGGCTGGCGCGCCATCCGTCCCGATTACCGGCGCGAGGATGCCTTAGGCCTGGCCGCCGCGGTGCCCGGGCGGCTGGAGAAACTGTGCGCCACCATCGACGCCTGCGCGGAGCCGCCGGTGCTGGCCGGTTCCAGCCTCGGCGCCTTCGTCTCCGCGCTCGCCTCGTGCCGGCGCAAGGTGGCCGGCCTGTTCCTGCTGGCGACGCCGACGGCGATCCCGGGTTATGCGCAGCCTCTCGATCTGGCGACGGACGTGCCCAGCCTTTTCATCCACGGCTGGCGCGACGCGATCTGTCCGCTCGAGGCGCTGCTCGGCTTTGCCGGCAACCGTCGCCTGCCGCTGCTGATCCTGGACGACGACCACCGCCTGGGCGCGAGCCTGCCCACGCTCGCCGCCCAGTTGCAGCTCTTTCTCGACACCCGGGCATGAGGCGCTTCTTTGCCAGCTGTCCCAAGGGACTCGAATACCTGCTGCGCGACGAGCTCCTCGCCCTCGGCGCGGCCGAGGCGCGAGAGGCGCTGGCCGGCGTGCATTTCAGCGGCACGCTGGAGACGGCCTATCGCGCCTGTCTGTGGTCGCGTCTGGCCAGCCGCATCCTGCTGCCACTGACCGAGTTCGAGGCGGTCGACGAGGCCGCGCTGTATGCCGGCGTCGAGGCGGTCGACTGGTCCGAACACCTCGACGCCCGCGGCACGCTGGCGGTGGAGGCGCACGTGGCGCAGAGCCGGCTCACCCACAGCCAGTTCGCCGCCCGTCGCGTGAAGGACGCGGTGGTCGATCAGTTCCGGCGCCACGAGGGCGTGCGGCCGGACGTGGATGTCGAGCACCCGGACCTGCGTCTGGATCTGCGCCTCAGGCGCGACCGCGCCACCTTGTCGATCGATCTCTCGGGCACGCCGCTGCATCGCCGCGGCTGGCGCCGGCAGCAGGGGGCGGCGCCGCTCAAGGAAAACCTCGCCGCGGCGCTGCTGTTGCGCGCCCGCTGGCCGCAGATCCACGCCGAAGGCGGCGCCTTGCTCGATCCGATGTGCGGCTCGGGCACGATCCTGATCGAGGCCGCGCTAATGGCCGCCGACGTCGCCCCGGGTCTGCAGCGCGCCCATGCCGAGCCTACTGGCTGGCGCGGCCACGATGCCGCGCTGTGGGCGGGCCTGGTGGAGGAGGCGCGCCAGCGCGCCGAGCGCGGTCTGGCCGCGTTGCGGCCGGTGTTCTTCGGCAGCGATGATGATCCGCGCGCGCTCGACATCGCCCGTGCCAATGCGCGCGCCGCCGGCGTCGAGGCCGCGCTCGAACTCACCCGCGGCGAGCTTGCCGCGCTGCGTCCGCCGGCGGGCGTCGACCGGGGCCTGGTCGTCACCAACCCGCCTTATGGCGAGCGGCTCGGCGAACGCGCCGCACTGCCGGCGCTGTACCGCACGCTCGGCGAGGTGCTGCGCGAGCGTTTCGCCGGCTGGCATTTCGCGGTGCTGGCCGGCGACGCCGAGCTTGCCCAGGCCTTGGGGCTGGCTGCGGAGCGCCGCTACACGCTCTACAACGGCGCGCTCGAGACCACGCTGGTGATCGGCGACATCCGCACCCGCGACACCGCACCGTCGCCGCCGCGGCCGCTCTCAGCCGGCGCGCAGATGCTCAAGAACCGGCTCGACAAGACCGTGCGCCATCTGCGCCGGCGCCTGGTCCGCGAGGGCATCCATGCCTGGCGCGCCTACGATCGCGACCTGCCCGACTATGCCGCGGCGATCGACGTCTACACCACCACCGCGCAGGTCACCTGGCTGCACGTGCAGGAATATCGCGCGCCGGCCGACATTCCCGCTGCGGTGGCGCAGCGGCGCCTGCGCGAGCTGGTGCGCGTGGCCGGCGACGTTTTCGCGGTGCCGCGCGAGCGCATCGTGGTCAAGACCCGCGAGCGCGGCAAGGGCGGCGCCAAGTACGGCCGGCTCGACCAGCGTGGCGACCATCTCGAGGTCGAGGAAGGCGGGCTGCGTTTCCTGGTCAACCTCACCGATTACCTCGACACCGGGCTGTTCCTCGATCACCGTCTGGTGCGGGCGCGGCTGCGCGAGCTCGCCGCCGGCAGGCGTTTCCTCAATCTGTTCGCCTACACCGCGACCGCCAGCGTGTATGCCGCCGCCGGCGGCGCGCGCGACACCACCAGCGTGGACCTGTCGGCGACCTATCTCGACTGGGCTTCGCGCAACCTCGCGCTGAACGGCTTTCAGGGGCCGCGCCACCGTCTGGTGCAGGCCGATGCACGCCGTTTCCTGGCGCAGGACCGCGAGCGCTACGGACTCATCTACGTCGATCCGCCGACCTTTTCCAATTCCAAGCGCGCCGAGGATTTCGACGTCCAGCGCGACCACGCCGCGCTCCTCATCGCCTGCGCCGAGCATTTGGCCGACGATGGCGTGATCGTGTTCTCGAACAATTTCCGGCGTTTCACGCTGGATGCGCCGGCGCTG
This sequence comes from Aerosticca soli, assembly GCF_003967035.1. Taxonomy (GTDB): domain Bacteria; phylum Pseudomonadota; class Gammaproteobacteria; order Xanthomonadales; family Rhodanobacteraceae; genus Aerosticca; species Aerosticca soli. The sequence continues at coordinate 1,020,295 of NZ_AP018560.1, forward strand.
GCCGCGCATTTCCGCATCGCGGACTGGAGCCGGCCGAGCATTCCCTTCGACTTCGCCCGCCAGGCCGGCATCCATGGCTGCTGGCTGCTCCATCGGCACGGTTCCGCCGCGATGCGCTGAAGCGGGGTGCCGCGCGGCTAGCGTAGGCCGGCGGCGCGGGCGAGTGCGGTCACCTCTTCCGCCTGCAACGGCCGCCACTGCCCCTTGCCCAGGGCACCGAGCGCCAGCGGACCGATCGCCACGCGCACCAGTCGCAGCACGCCGAGTCCGTGCGCGGCGAGCAGGCGGCGGATGTGCCGGTTGCGGCCCTCGTCGAGCACGATCTCCAGCCACGCATGACGGCTGCCCTGCCGCAACAAGCGCACGCTGCAGGCGGCGAGCCGTTCACCGCCCTCCACCGCGCCTTCGCGCAGCCGGGCCAGCAGCGCGGCATCGGGTATGGCATCGACCTGCACGTGATAGGTCTTTTCCAGGTGACGGTCGGGATCGGTGAGCGCCGCCGCCCAGGCGGTGTCGTTGCTGAACAGCAGCAGGCCCTCGCTGGCCTTGTCCAGCCGGCCGACTGGTCCCAGCCAGGGCAGATCGTCTGGCAGCAGGTCATAGACAGTGGCGCGGCCTCGTTCGTCGGCGGCGCTGGTCACCAGGCCGCGCGGCTTGTTGAGCGCGAGATAGACCGGGGCGGCCGCCGCCACCGGCACACCGTCCAGGCAGATCCGGCTGCGGCGCGCGTCGGTCGGGCGCTCGGGGTCGTGTACCGGGCGGCCGTCGACCCAAACGCGCCCCGCACGCACCGCGCGTTCGGCCTGGCTGCGCGAACAGACGCCGAGTTTGCTGAGCACGCGGGCCAGACCGTGACGCGGTCCGGCGGCGGAGGGCGGCGACATGCGGCGCCGGGGGTCAGCCCGGCGGCCAGTGCATCTGCCGGCCGCCCAGGAGATGCACGTGCAGGTGATACACGGTCTGCCCGCCGTGGGTGTTGCAGTTGATGACCACCCGATAGCCCTGTTCGGCCAGGCCTTCGCGGCGGGCATAGTCGGCCGCGGCGAGCAGCAGCTTGCCGAGCAGTTCGGCGTCGGCGGGCGTGGCGGCGTCCAGGGTCGCGATCGGTCGCTTGGGCACGAACAGCACGTGCACCGGCGCCTGCGGGTTGATGTCGCGGAAGGCCAGGACCTCCTCGTCCTCATAGACGATGTCGGCCGGGATCTCGCGGCGGATGATCTTGCCGAACAAGGTGTCGCTCATGGGCGGCGTCCTCCTCGAAAGGGTAGGCATCAGCATAACGTGCGCGCCCGGCGCATTCGTGCCGATGCGCCTCACACGCGGGCTTTCCACATCGCGCACCGGGCAAAATCGTGGCGCGAATGGCGGACGCCCTGTTCGCGCCGTGGTCGTCACCTGCCGGTAGGGTGCATCGTCCCGGGCCTGGCCGGTGGCCGATGCTAAGGCCGGGCATCCTCGGTCCAGCGCTTGCGACCGGCCATGTGACGCAGATAGGCGAGCAGCGCGTCGAGGTCGGCATCGCTCAGCTGTTGCGGCGAGAATCCACGCATCCGCGCCTGCGGCCAGCGATGCAGCGATTGTGGGTCGCGCAGATAGGCGCGCAGCAAGGCTTCGGGCAGGTATTCGGTGGGATTGTGCGGCACGTTGAGATCGGGCCCGAGTTGCGCCGCGCCGGCACCGTTCAAGGTGTGGCAGGCGAGGCAGTTGCGCTGGAATACCGCAAAGCCGCGCCAGGCCGCAGCGTGCGCCGGCAAGGCGGGGTCGGGCGACAGCGCGGCGGGGGCGGGTTGCGGCTCGCGCCGTCGGATGGCGACGATCCGATACGGCCATTGTTCCGGGCCGGCATCGCCGGGGTCGGTCCAGACCAGATAGAACGGGCCCAGATCCGGCTTGCCCGGCGCGCGCGGCCAGGGCCGGGTCGGATCCTCCACCGCCAGCCAAGCCCGCCAGCGGCCGTCCGCTCCCATCAAGGTCGCGGCTTCGATCTCGGCGACGAAGCCATCGTCGGCGATGAATTGCACGCGTTCACCAGGCCGCAGCCCGGGCAGCAGCGCATCGAGCGGGAGGGCGCGATAGCGCATCGGCCGGTGCAGCACGGCGTCGTCGGCGACTTCGACCTCCCGCAACGCCGGGTGCGTCAGGAGCGCCTCCAGCCGGTAGCGGCTGGCCTCCACGCGCAGCTCCGTGGCCAGGAGCAGCCCGGGCAGCCACCCGATCAGCAGAAAAATGACGGCCTTGCAGGAGGGTTTCATCGCCGCGGCCACGCGTACCTTGCCAAAAACTGAATGCGGACCTGGATCGCCTTGAACTTATACCGGCCGGGCCACACTAATCCCTCGTATCGCCGTGAGGCGACCAGAGGCGGCGCAGTCCATCGCGTCGTCGAGGGGCCGGCCCTACCCCCTTCCCCCTGAAAGCGCCGGCCTGACAAAACCCCGGCAGTTATTCCCCTGGCTGCCGGGGTTTTATTTTGGTTCTTCTCCCAACTGAGTGGAGAGAGGCGCACGGCCGACGGGTCAGACTTGCTGTTCTTGAGGCAACAAACTGGGGCCGGCCGTGGCCGAGCAGGATTGTATGTCCCGTCTGGGCGGCTGGACGGGATACCGAGTTGGCAAGTGGCGTTATGAGCTGCGCAGGCAGCAGCGCTGGCTGGTGATCGAGTTGGAGCCGACGCCGGGGGCGCAGCGGCAATGCACGGGCTGTGGGCAGGCGGTCGTGGCCATCCATGACTGGACGATGCGGCGCATTCGCGAGTTGCCCGTGTTCGGTGCGCCGGTGGAGCTGCACGTGCCGCGTCTTCGGCTGGCTTGCCAGGGCTGCGGGCCGCGGCTGGAACAGTTGGACTGGCTGGATCCGCATGCGCGGGTAACGCGGCGTCTGGCCGACAGCGTGGCCCGGCTGTGTGCAGTGACGTCGGTGCTGCACGCGGCGCGTTGGCATGGCATCGACTGGAAGACGGCCAAGGCCATCGACTGGCGGGCACTGGAGCGCGATCTGGGGCCGGTGGATCTGGAGGGCGTGCGCCGGATCGCCATGGACGAGTTCGCGATCCAGAAGGGCCATCGCTACGCCACTGTGGTGGTCGATGTGGAGCGCAAGCGGGTGCTGTGGGTGGGGCGCGGCCGTTCGCGAGTCGAGATCAGGCCGTTCTTCGAACAGCTCGGGCCGGCGCGTTGCGCCCTTATCGAGGCCGTGGCCATGGACATGAACACGGCCTACGACCTGGAAGTGCGCCAGCACTGCCCGAATGCCCGCGTGGTGTACGACCTGTTCCACGTGGTCGCCAAGTACGGACGCGAGGTGATTGGCCGGGTGCGGGTGGACGCGGCCAATCAGCTGCGTCACGACAAGCCGGCGCGCCGAGTGGTCAAGCGCGCCCACTGGCTGCTGCTGCGCAATCCTCGGCGCCTGAAGGAAGCCGAACACATCCGGCTGGACGAGGTACTGGCGGCCAACCGGCCGCTGATGACGGCCTACGTGATGAAAGAACAGCTCAAGGCGCTGTGGAACGCACCGACAGCCTGGGCGTGGCGGGCAGCCTGGAAACAATGGCTACGCCATGCCCAGGAAAGCGGCATCCCCGCCCTGACCCACTTCGCTCAATGCCTCAAACCTTACTGGCGCGGCATCCTCAGCCGGGTGCGCTGGCCCCTGCATACCGGGCTGCTCGAAGGCATCAACAACAAGATCAAGGTCATCAAGCGCATCGCCTACGGCTACCGCGATGACGCCTACTTCTTCCTCAAGATCCGGGCGGCCTTCCCCGGAGTTGGGTGAAGAACCTTTATTTTGCCTTGCATCAGGCCGCGGACAAGCGCAGCGGGGCTTGCTGCGACGATTCGCGCGGCCTTGCAGGCGGGACTTTCCGCCCGCTCGCGCCGGGATCGCCGCCGGCCGATAATCGCGATCTTCCTTTGCGTACCCGGCGTCCATGATCGTCACCTCGCTGCTCGACACCGACCTTTACAAGTTCTCGATGATGCAGGTGGTGCTGCATCAGTACCCGGCCGCGCAGGTGGAATACAAGTTCAAGTGCCGCACGCCCGGCATCGACCTGGTGTCCTGTATCGACGAGATCCGCGAAGAGCTGGACCGGCTTTGCTCGCTGCGTTTTGCCGAGGACGAGCTCGACTACCTGCGCGGCTGGCGCTTCATCAAGAGCGACTTCGTCGATTTTCTCGGGCTGTTCCAGCTCAACGCCAAGTACGTGCGCATCTATCCGGCCGCGGCGGGCAACGGCGAGATCGAGATCCGCATCCGCGGGCCCTGGCTGCATACCATCCTGTTCGAAGTGCCGCTGCTGGCCATCATCAACGAGATCTACTTCCGTCGCCATTTCCCGCACCTCGATCTGAGCGAGGGGCGACGGCGCCTGGCGGAGAAGATCGCACTGTTGCGCGATGCGCCCGAGTACCGCGAGTGCCGGATCGCCGACTACGGCACCCGCCGGCGTTTTTCCCGTGCCTGGCAGGAAGAGGTCGTCACCACCTTGCAGGCGGGGTTGGGCGGGCAGCTGGCCGGCACCAGCAACGTGTATCTGGCCCGCAAGCTCGGCCTGACCCCGCTCGGTACCCTGGCCCATGAATATCTGCAGGCCCATCAGGCCCTGGGCCCGCGCCTGCGCGACTCACAGGTCGCGGCGCTGGAAGCCTGGGCCAAGGAATATCGCGGCGACCTCGGCATTGCGCTTTCGGACGTCTACGGTCTGGATGCCTTCCTGCGCGATTTCGACATGTATTTCTGCAAGCTGTTCGACGGCACCCGGCATGATTCGGGCGATCCGTTCGTCTGGGGTGAGCGCATGCTCGCGCATTACCGGGTGAACCGGGTCGATCCGCGCAACAAGGTGCTGGTGTTCAGCGACAGCCTGAACATCCCCAAGGTGATGCAGCTGTACGCCCATTTCCGGGGGCGCTGCCAGCTGGCCTTCGGCGTGGGCACCAACCTCACCAACGACGTCGGACCGGCACCGCTCAACATCGTCATCAAGATGGTCCGCTGCAACGGTCAGCCGGTGGCCAAGCTGAGCGATTCGCCGGGCAAGAACATGTGCGAGGATCCGGCCTATGTGGCCTATCTGCGCCGCGTGTTCGGTCTGCCGCCCGAACCCAGCGATCCGCCGATCGTAGTGCCGCAGGGAGCGACGTGATGAGCGCGATCTACGACTTTTCCGCACTCGACATCGATGGCCGTGAGCGTTCGCTCGGCGAATGGCGTGGCAAGACCTTGCTCATCGTCAATGTCGCCTCCCGCTGCGGCTTCACGCCGCAATACGCTAGCCTCGAGGCGCTGTGGCGACGCCATCGCGCGCGCGGGCTGGTAGTGCTCGGCTTTCCCTGCGACCAGTTCGGTCACCAGGAGCCGGGCGACGAGGCCGAGATCCGCGCGTTCTGCACCACCCGCTACGAGGTCAGCTTTCCGCTGTTCGCCAAGGTCGAGGTGAACGGCCCGCGCGCCCATCCGCTGTTTCGCTGGTTGCAGCGCGAGCGCCGCGGGCTGCTGGGCAGTGGCGCGATCAAGTGGAACTTCACCAAGTTCCTGATCGACGATCGCGGCCGTGTGGTCGCCCGCCGCGCGCCGATGACGCGTCCCGAGGTTATCGAGCGCGACGTGCTGGCCTGTCTGCCATCGGCTTGAACGTTCTCTTGGCAGGCCATCTGTTAGGCTTGCCACTTCTTTGAAGTGGCGCCGTTCGTCGCCATGCCATCCCAGCGGAAAACATGCCCATGCAAATCGCCAGTCGTACCGTCGCCTCCTTCCATTACCGCCTGACTGACGATGCCGGGCAGGTCCTCGACAGTTCCGAAGGCCGCGAACCCTTGTCCTATCTCCACGGCCAGGGCCAGATCGTGCCCGGACTGGAGAAAGCCCTGCAGGGACGGCAGGCCGGTGAGCAGTTCGAGGTCGACGTGATCCCCGAGGAAGGCTACGGCCAGCGCCATGAGGAACTGGTCCAGGAAGTGCCACGTGAGGCTTTCCAGGGCGTGGAAGACATCCAGCCCGGCATGCAGTTCCAAGGTCGCGGCCCGCAGGGCGCTTTCACCGTCACCGTCACCGCGGTGAACGATGACACCGTGCAGGTGGATGGCAACCATCCGCTGGCCGGCAAGCCGCTGCATTTCTCCATCGAGGTCACCGACGTGCGTGCCGCGACCGATGAGGAGCTCGCGCATGGCCACGTGCATGGCCCGGACGGGCACCATCACTGACGTCCGCAAACCCTTGCCGTCTGCCGGCGCCCTGCGCGGCAGACGGCAAGGGTTTTTTCAGTACCAGTCGAGCAACGAGACGCCCAGCCCCAGATACGTGGCGTTGTGGTTGTAGTCGATCATGCTCTCGCCATAGCCCTTGAAGAGCTCGGCATAACCGCGCAGGTTGCCGACGATCGGGAAGCTCCAGGTCAGCTGGGCCGCGCCGTGGCTGTTGCTGCCGCCGCGGAATGAATGGCGCAGCAGCAGGCCGAATTCCTGCTTGCCGACCTCGTGCACGATCTGCACGTCGCCGCGGCCCATGTAGTCCTTGATGTCGGGGTTGTCGTCGTCCTTGCGCTTTTCCGGGATGCGCCACCATGGACGCAGCATCACCGTCCAGCCCTCGCGCTCGAAACCGACATTGGCCACCACGCGGTTCCAGCTGCGCGACAGCGGGTCGGCGCGCCCGTTGGATTCGTGGTTGATGCCGATGCCGAGCAATTTGCCGTCCCAGCCCAGCAGCTGATAGTGGGTGGCGAACATCAGCAACACTTCGGGTTCGTAGTTGGTTTCGCGGAACGGGCGCGAAACATCGCTGTTGTAGACCTGCCAACGCGAGGATTGGGTATAGCCGACCCACAGATCGCCGGTGCTGCCCAGCACGTCCTGCCAGACCTTGGTCTTCAGGCTGAGCTGGAACTTGGCTTCCACGTTGTCCAGCGTCTGCGGCGACTGCACCGTGTTGTCCGGGTTCGGGCTGCTCGGGCGGGTGTTCTGGTTGCTGGTGGCGAACACCGGCATGAGGTACATCGGCTTGTAGCCACGCAGGTTCAGCGTGCCGAGTTTGCTGTCCGGAGAAAGCTCCCAGCGGCTGTCCAGAAGCGAATGCGGCGCCGTCGACTCGCCTTCGGCCGCGGCCACTTCGTGCGTGCGTCGACCTTCGTGATCGAACATGTCGTGGGCCACGGGCGGCGGCTCGTGTTTCTGCGCGGTCGGTTCCGAAGGCCGGCCAGTGGCGCGGTCATAGCACGACAAGCGTTGCGCGTCGTTTTCAATGGCGGCGCATGCATGGATGTCCGCCGGCTGCGCGTTCTGGCCGTGGACCGTGGCCGCAACGGTGGAAAGAGCCAGCAGCGGGCCGGCGATCGACACGGATTTCATGGTCGGAATGTCCCCTTTGAGCGGTTGCGCGTTGAATCAGAGCACGCCGATGGCCGCTGCTGTCAACTGCGCGCATTAAAAACGCCGGCCGCGAAGGCGACCGGCGCATCTTTCGACGGCTTTGGAGCTTATTTCCCGGAACGCCAGCGTTCGTATTCGCTCTTGCTGATGCGTCCATCCCGATTGCGGTCGGCGTAATCGAAATCGTTCGCCAGCGGGGGGTAGGCCGCCGCCTGCTCCGGGGTGATCGCCTTGCCGCCACCGGCGAGCTGGGCGAAATCCGGCGCCGGACCCGCACTAGGCGGCGGTGGCATGGAAGAACGGACCTCGATCTCGGGACGCGCCGTGGACTGCGGCGCGGCCTGAGCATCGGCCGGCATGGCCGAGTTTGCGGCTGGCGCGGCATCGGCCGGTGGCGGCGGGGTTGCTGACTGGTCCTGGGCGAGCAGGGAACCTGCACCGAATAGCGAACCCATGAGCATGGGCAGCGCGACGAGCTTGAAGGATTTCATGGCTTGACTCCGTCGAGATCGAAAAGACGCAACGGAGAGTTCCATTGCGCTTGCGGCAAGCTAGCAAGCCAAATGTATAGGCGAGCTCAAGCGGAAGGTCGATGTCGCGTGAAGGCGGGCCGAATTTTTTCTGTGCGTGCACGGCTGGGCCATAAGGGGTATACTGCACCTTGCTGTGTTTGCCGGTCATCCGGAGTTCTGTGGTCAGATGCCGTGGATCTCGATCTGCCCCATCGCCTCACCCTTGGGTTTTCCTGCACACCAGTAAGTCGGCCCTTCCAGGGTCGAGTCTTTTATCAACGAGTCAAAGAAAATCCAGGAGTGTTTCATGTCTGATCGTCAGATCGGTACCGTCAAGTGGTTCAACGATGCCAAGGGCTTCGGCTTCATCAGCCGCGACAATGGCCCCGACGTGTTCGTGCATTTCCGCGCGATCACCGGCAATGGCTTCAAGAGCCTGCAGGAAGGCCAGAAGGTCAGCTTCAAGGTGGTGCAGGGCCAGAAGGGTCTGCAGGCCGACGAAGTCAGCCTCGCCTGAACCCCTTACAAGGTCCCCAAAAAGCCGGGCTTCATGCCCGGCTTTTTTTATGTCCGAAGGGTGCCGCATCGGGCGTCCTGGCGCTTTCCGCTTTGCCGGCGTGGGAATAGGCTATGCTTTGACTTACTGTGTTTGCTCGGTTCAGGTGCGTGTCCGCGACGGGAGACTCCTCGGAGTCGACGAAGTCCACTGGCTGCCCGCCCCCTGCATGCCCAGTAAGCCGTCGGTCGCTTGGGAGCGATCGACTCGTCTAGAACGGGCAGATCGGAGTCAAATCATGTCGGATCGTGAGGTAGGTACCGTCAAGTGGTTCAACGACGCCAAGGGCTTTGGCTTCATCAGTCGTGAAAACGGCCCTGACGTCTTCGTGCATTTCCGTGCCATCACCGGCACGGGCTTTCGCAGTCTGAAGGAAGGTCAGAAGGTGAGCTTTCGGGTGACCGAAGGCGCCAAGGGTCTGCAGGCGGAAGACGTCGCGCCGGTTTGAGGTCGCGTCCCACGCACGGGGCAGTGCACAAGAAACGAGGTCGGCTTGCCGACCTCGTTTTTTTTTTATCGGAATGGTCAATGCCCCCTGGGGTGCGGGGGATGGGGTGGCGGCGCGGGACGTGGATGCACCACGATCACGCGGGAGCCCCAATAGGGATACGGCCCCCAGTAATAAGGACCCCACGGACCCCAGAAGGGGTCACCCCAGAACGGATCGTAGTATCCGGGCGGGTAGCGCACGTAGACCGGCCGCTTGGGCCACAGGTAGACGACATCGGCCTCGACACGCGGATAGGCGTATTCGTACTGGCCGACCTTCTTGGTCACGAGGCCATGCAAGGTGCCGACGACGGTGATCTCGCGGCCGCGGGCAAAGACTTCAGGGTCATAAAAGCCCTTGCGGCAGGCGATGAAACGGCCCTGACTGTTGCCCTTGTCGTCGAGCTTGGGTCGTGCCTGGCTGTCGAGCGGGTGCGCCAGAACGTAGAAACAGGTCTCCTCCTGGCCCGGCTCGGTCTGGATGATCTCGCCGCCCCAGCGCACCCGCGTACCGCTGGCGCCGCCTTGCTGGGCGGTTTGCAGCGGGACATCGGGATAAATGCCTTCCAGGGGCTTGGGAATGGTCGCGCAGGCGGCCAAGAGCAGCGCTGTGGCAGCCAGGGCGAGCAGACGTAGGGCGGACATGGGGGTCTCCTTGAGATCTTGCGCACGATGGCGGTCAACGCATTGACCGCCATTGGACCATGCGGCGCGTGGAAAAATCCCGCACCGCGCGACGAAAGTTTTCCAGCAGTTCGGTGGATGCTTCAGTGCGGGCATAACGCAACTCCAGATAGCATCCCAGCAGCCTTTCGAGTTCCTTGCGACGCCTTGGGAGCTTGCGGGCCGCGCGGTGGAGGAAATGTCGCGGTCCCTCACCGCGCCGGCGCACGACACCCAGCCGCGCCAGCTTGCGCTGCAACTGCTGCCATGCGGCGCTGACCGGATCGCGCGGCTCGCGTCGCCACAGCGCCCAGGCCAGACCGAGCAGCGCGGCCAGCACGGCACCGACCGCCAGGGCCGTGCCGAGCGTGCGACTGTCGGCCTGATCGATGCCGAAAGGCGTCAACAAGCCACGCTGCCGCAAGGCGTCGAAGCCGACAACGCCCATGGCCCACCAGCGGTTGACGACGTCCCAGCGGTCGCGCCAGTCGCTTAGCCAGCTCCGGTTCCAGCCAAGGGCCGCATCGGAGGTGCCCGCAGTGCGGCCATCCAGACGTCTTGCGCGCACGACCGCGGTGGGATCGACACGCACCCAGCCGCGGCCGGCAAGCCACACCTCGCTCCATGCATGCGCGTCGGAGCGGCGGATGAGCAGATAGTCGCCCAGCGTATTCCAGAAGCCGCCCTGATAGCCGGTGACGATGCGCGCGGGCACGCCGGCGGCGCGCATCAGTACGGTGAACGCCGCGGCGTAGTGTTCGCAATAGCCCTCGCGGGTGGAGAACAGGAAATCGTCCACGCGGTGATGGCCAAGCGGCGGCGGTGCCAGGCTGTAGCGGAAGCCGCCTTCGCGAAACAGGTTAAGGGCCTCCTGGACGATGGCCGCGCCGTCGCCGCCGTGGCGCGCGCGCCAGTCCTCGGCCAGCGCATGGCTGCGCGGATCCAGCCCCGGCGGCAAGCCCAGCGCGAGGCGGCGCGTGCCGGCATCGAGTGCGGGCTGCAGCCGGTAGTCGAGTGCCGATGACAGGCGGTAACTCAGGCGATCGCGCACGGGCTGCTCGCGCAACAGCTCGAATGCGCCGCTTCGTCGCGTCGCGGCGGGCACGTCGAGGGGCATGTCCAGTGCCGGCAGGACGCGCTGGTCGCTGGGTTCGAGATCGATGCGGTAAGCCACCGGCGCGCCGATGGTGGCCACCACTGCGGCTTCGCCGGCGCCCTCGGCCCGCCGCCAGCGCTCGCCGTCGTAGCGCCAGAGCACGTAGGCGCGGAAATAACGACGCCCGGCGGCCGGTGGCGGACCGTCAAAACTTACCCGCAGGGCGGGGTGGTCGTCGGTCAGGAGTTCGACGAAATCCCCCGGCGCCATCGAGTCGGCAAGGCCGGTCGTCGCGCGCGCGTCGCGCGGGGCTCCCCACAGCGGCGCATCCAGCCGCGGAATCAGCACGAAGGCGAATACGGCCACGGGCAGCGACACCCCGAGCAGGGCGGCGCCGGGCAGCAGTGCGCGCAGGAGCGGGGGCGAATCCACCGCCGGCTCCAGCGCACGCAGTGTGGCCAGCGCCGGCAGCAAGCCGCAGGCGACCAGCACGGTGGCGATCAGTCCCTGGTCGAACAGCAGCGCGGCCATCAGGGCGAAGCAGGCAAAACCGACGCTCACCCGCACGTCCCGCGGCGTTCCGCATTCGAAGAGTTTGAGGACGAGCAGGCCGACCGCGAGGGCGCTGCCCGGATCGCGTCCGAACAAGGTGCCATAGGCCGCGATGACCGCGCCGACCAGCAAGGCGAGCAGCGGCAATTTGAGCCAGGCCGGTGCGGTGCCCTTCCAGTGTCGCCAGGGCCAGGCCCGCACCGCCAGCAATGCGGCGAGGGCGGCCGTCAGCCAGGCCGGTAGATGCGGCGCATGCACGGCGAGCACCAGGCCCAGGGTCAGGCACAGGGGCGCGAACACCGCACGGCCCGGCAGAGGCGGGCTCGTGGGGAGCGGTCGCGGCGCGGCGGCATTCATGGCAGCAGCGCCAGGGCGCTCATGCAGCGCGCGTAATGGGCATCACCGCTGCCAGGCTCGATGGTTTCCGCCGGCAAACGCAGTCCGAACCGCCAACCGCCGGCGTGCGCTTCGTTGATCCAGCGCGCCAGCCGGGCGATGCGCGCCTCGGGATCGAGGCCGGCCAAGGCGTACCAGTCCAGCCGCCAGTCTTCGATCGTCCGCGGCGGCTCCAAATCCCGCACCAGCCATGCGTCATGCCGGGCGCTGGCCTTCCAGGCCACCCGCCGCAGGGGATCGCCATGGCGGTAGGGCCGCAGTTGCAGGGTGTCTTCGCCTTCGGATTGCCGGCGTGGCGCATCGTGCGTCCCTGGCGGCGGCGGTCCCGCGGCTTCTGCGCGCGGCCAGATCAGTGCCGCCGGCGCGGGGCGCAGCCAGCTCCATGCGCGAAACAAGCCGAGCGGCCAGGTGGTGGACACGCGCAAAGGGGGAAGCTCGAGCCAGCCGCGGCGTTCGGTGGGCCAGGACAGCGTGATGTCGGCGCGGCGGTCCAGGCTGAAGGCGAGCTGCGCGGTGCCGGCGCTCACCACGATCGCCTGGCGCGGCCGCGACGCGGCGAAGCCGAGCGTGAATGAGAGCGGTTCCCCGGCGGCGACCTGCGCAAAGGAAAGCGTTTCCAGGCGCAGGCCATCGAGATTGCGGAAGGCCACCAGCATGCTGGCGGCGGCGGCGGCGCCGAGCAGGCAGGTGAGCAGCAGCGCGGCGTTGTTGGCGTAGTTGAGCGCGCCCAGCAGCATGACCAGGAGCAGCACGCCGAAGCCGAGGCCGAAGCCGGTCGGCACGATGTAGATGCGCCGTCGGTCGAGCTCGATCGGCAGCAGCTCCGGCCCGCGCAGCCGGGTGAGTGCGGGCAGCCGCCGCTCGGCCAGGCGGGCGAGGCGCTGCAACGCCGCGTGCATCAGTCCACCGCGACCTCGGCGAGCAGCGCCCGGGCCAGCGCCTCGCCGCTTGCCCCGCGCGCAGGTACCAGGCGGTGGCCGGCCAGCGGCACGAAGACCGCCTGCACATCCTCGGGCAGCACGTAGCGACGCCGGCCGAGCAGCGCCCAGGCCCGCGCCGCGCCGAGCAGGGACAACCCTGCCCGCGGCGAGAGCCCGAGCCGGATCTCCGGGTGCCGACGGCTGGCGGTGAGCAATGCCTGCAGATAATCGAGCAGGGCGGGGCTGGCGGTCAGCTGCTGGGCTTGCTGATGCAAGGCGATGAGGTCGGCGCCGGTGAGCAGCGCGCGGTGCCGGTCGAGCCACTCGCGGCGGTCGTTGCCGGTGAGCAGGTCGCGCTCGGCGGCAGGATCCGGATAGCCGAGGGACAGCCTCAGCATGAAGCGGTCCAGCTGCGAGTCGGGCAACGGAAAAGTGCCGTTGAGATCGAGCGGATTCTGCGTGGCGACCACGAAGAACGGCTGTGGCAGCGCGTGGGTCTGTCCGTCCACGGTGACCTGCCCCTCGGCCATCGCCTCGAGCAGGGCGCTCTGCGTCTTGGGCGTGGCCCGGTTGATCTCGTCCGCCAGCAGCAGGCCGGTGAAGATCGGGCCGGGATGGAAATGGAAACGGCCGTCCTCGCGCGTGTAGACGCTGACCCCGATAATGTCCGCCGGCAAGAGATCGCTGGTGAACTGCACGCGCTTGAAGTCGAGCGCGAAGCTCGCCGCCAGCGCATGGGCCAGGGTGGTCTTGCCGACCCCAGGCACGTCCTCCAGGAGCAGATGACCGCCGGCGATGAGCCCGGCGAAGGCCAGTTTCACCTGACGCGGCTTGCCGAGCAGTACCTGGTTGACCTGCGCCATGGCCGCCTGCAGGCGTAGATGCAAGGGGTCTTCGGGCGACACGGAGGGGACGGACATGGGTTTCGCGCACGACCGGCGCATGGCAACAGACGAGGGCAGTGTAGCGGGGGCGGAAAAGCGCTGGCGAGCGGTCTTCGTCGCGGTTTTTCTGCTGCTGTCGATCTTCAAGGGCGTGCTCGCCTGGCGGCTGCAGCCGTTCGTCGACGAGGCCTTCTACTGGCAGGAAAGCCGCCATCTGGCCTGGGGTTACAGCGACTTGCCGCCGCTCACCGCCTGGCTGATCCGTCTGGGCGAGGCGCTTGCCGGACACGGTCCGTGGGGGATGCGCTGGCCATTCCTCTTGCTTGGCATGGCATGGCCTTGGCTGCTGGTCGCCTTTGCCAGGCGCGCCTTCGGCGATGCGCGTGCGGCCTGGCAGGCGGGCTTGGGTTGTCTGTTGCTGCCGCTGGCGGGGACGCTCGGCGTGCTGGCCTTGCCGGACGTGCCTTTGACCTTCGCCGCCGTGCTCGCGATCTATGCGCAATGGCGGGCGGCGAGCGAGAACCGTCTCTGGCCATGGTGGCTGCTGGGGGCCGCATTGGCGCTGGGTTTCATGACGCATTACCGCGGTGCGATGCCGGCGCTCACCGCGCTCTTCTTCGGCATCACCGACGCGCGCAGACGACGGTTGTGGCGCGGAGCCGGGCCCTGGCTCGCCGTCTTGCTCGCTGCGCTGGGACTGGTCCCGCTCGTCATCTCCAACTGGCAGCAGCGCGGCGCGAGCCTGGCTTTCCAGCTGGTCGAGCGCAACCCCTGGCGCTTCCATGCCGATGCCTTGGCGCAGCCGCTCGAACAGGCGCTCGCCTGCACGCCGGTCCTCTATGGACTGCTGTTGTGGGCAGCCTGGCAGGCCTGGCGGCGCCGGCATGAAACGGCGTGGCATCTCATCGCCACCCAGGCGATCGGCTTCCTCGGGCTGTATTTTGTGCTGGGCCTGTTCGCCGATGATCTGCGGTTCCGCGCGCATTGGCCCTTGCCGGGCTATCTGCCGCTGATGGCCGCGCTCGCGGTACTCGTCCGGGAACGCGGCGCGATGCGCGGCGCCTTGGTTGCAGGCTGCGGCTTGGCCGCCTTGGGTTTGAGCCTCGGCCTGGCCTGGCTCGGGCTTGCCGCTGGCGAACACGGTCCCGGCTGGCTGGCCGGCAGCAAGCTTTTCCCCAGCCATTTCGTCGGCTGGCGCGAAGCGGCGCGGGAAGCGACGCGCCTGCCCGAGGCCGCGGGCCTGCCCTGGGTGGCCGACAATTTCATGCTCGCCGCCGAACTGGATTTCGCCACCGCCGGCCGTCATCCGATCTACGTGCTGGACAACCCGCTCAACGCCAAGCATGGCCGGGCCGTGCAGGTGGCGCTCTGGCGCCGCGACGAGACCGCCCTGCGTGCCGAGCATGCCGGTGATGCGGTGCTGTTGATTGTCGACGAGACGGCCGTGCGTGAACGGGATCGCCTCGCCTGGCTGGGCTCGCTGTGCGCGCGGCTCGTGGAGCTGCGACCGCGCGAACGGCTGGAGCTCTTCGCCGGCGCCAAGCCGATCGCCTTCTATCTCGCCCGTGTGCCGGTCAATCCACTAGTGGCGGGCGACCCCGCCGCCTGCGTGGCCTGGCGTGCCGCCCATGTCGCGCGCTACGGCCAATGAGCGCGACCGTCGGCGCGTTTCTGCGCGCCGCAGCTCACCCGGCCGGCGGTTCGCGGCGGATCTGCGCCTGCATGGCGCGGTCGAGCTCACCCTGTGCCGCGCCCAGTTCGCGCAGCAGCGGTTCGAGCCGGTCGCGGGTGGCGGTCATGGCGGCCGCCGCGCGATCCAGTTCCTCGACGCTGGCCTGCGCCGCCCGGTCGCGAATCCAGATGCGCTGGCCCAGCAGGGCGCGCAGGCCGGCGTCGATGGCCTGGCGCGCGTGGGCCTCGCCGGCATCGGGCAGATCAGGGTTGGAGGACATCACCGCGTGGGCCTGCAACAGACCGCTCCGGCAATGGCGCAGGTCCGCCTCCAGCTGGTCGGCCAGGGCCAGCAGGTGATGGATCTTGAGCGCATGCCGATCATGCCGACGCCCACGCCGCCACGAGTGCAACGCCAGGGTGAGCAGCAGCGCCAAGACCACACTGCCGGCGAGGGCAAGGGCAACGTTCAAGGAAGCGGGCGGTCCGTTCGCAGGAAGATGCCAGTCTGCCCCATGCGGCGCCACCAGGCCAAGGTGCCGCTGGCATGGCATGTGTTTGACGCTCCGGATGAAACCGGTAGAATGCGCCGGATTATGTCTGTGTCGCTGCCCGAGTCCGTCGATGCTTGGCGCATGGTCTCGGCACGGCGCGCGTTCGCCGGCGAGCTGCCCATTTCCGCCATGCCGCGCCTGTGCGAGGTCCTCGCGGACCGCGCCGGCGTGGCGCAGTATGAAATGGCGTTCGGCCGCGACGAGCTCGGTACGGCCTGCCTCGACCTCAAGGTACGGGCGCCGGTGACGCTGCTCTGCCAGCGCACACTGGAGCCGTTCGTACTGCCGCTCGCAGTGGAAGTCAGACTGGGCATGATCCGTGCGGAAAACGAGGAAGCCGGCCTGCCACCGGGCTGCGAGCCGCTGCTGATCGGCGCGGATGCGCGGCTCAAGCCGGCCGAGGTGATCGAGGACGAACTCCTCCTCGCGCTGCCGCTGGTGCCGATGGACCCGCAGGGTGCCTTGCCGGCGGCGGAGGCGACTTCGCCCGACGAGGACGAGGCCGTGGCCAATCCCTTCGCGATCCTGCGCGAACTCAAACGATCCTGAAAAAGCTCAAACGGAGAAACACCCCATGGCCGTCCAGAAAAGCCGCAAGACCCCTTCGACCCGCGGCATGCGCCGCGCGCACGACAAGCTCAAGCCCGTGCAGCTGGCCACCGACCCCACCAGCGGCGAGGTGCATCGTCGTCACCACGTCACTGCCGACGGCTATTACCGCGGCAAGAAGGTCATCGATACCGCCACGGCCGTGGTCGACGAGGACTGAAGCGACGCCCGCGTCGCGTCCAAGACCTCGCACGCATCGCATCGGCTGGACTCAACGGCCAGCCCCGGGCGAAACGGCCGGCGTGGAAGGATGCCGGCCTCCCCCGCAGGACGGCACTGCACGGATAATCCATGACCGCCATCTATTCCCGCATCCTCGGCACGGGTAGTGCACTGCCGGAACGCGTACTCACCAACGCGGACCTCGAGACCTTCGTCGATACCAGCGACGAATGGATCCGTGCCCGCACCGGCATCCGTGAGCGCCACGTGGCGGCTCCCGGCGAAACCACCGGCGATCTGGCCCATGCGGCGGCCGTGCGCGCGCTCGAGGCGGCGGGCGTGAAGCCGAGCGAGATCGAACTCATCGTGCTCGGCACCACCACGCCGGACATCATCTTTCCCTCCACCGCCTGCCTGGTGCAGGACCGGCTGGGCGCCAACGGCTGCGCCGCGTTCGATGTCAATGCGGCTTGCTCGGGCTTCGTCTATGCCTTAGGTATCGCCGACAAGTTCATCCGCAGCGGACAGACACGCAAGGCACTGGTGATCGGCGCCGAGACCCTGACCCGCATGGTGGACTGGAGCGAGCGCGAAACCTGTGTGCTGTTCGGCGACGGCGCCGGCGCGGTGGTGCTCGAGGCCGCCAGCGAACCCGGCATCTATGCCACCTGCCTGCATGCCGACGGCGGCTACAAGGACCTGCTCTACAACCCGGTCGGCGTCTCGGTCGGTTTCAAGGATGAGCCCAATCACGGCGTGCGCATCCGCATGTCCGGCCGCGAGGTCTTCAAGGTGGCGGTGAAGACCCTGGATTCGCTGGTCGGCGAGACCCTCGCGGCCGCGAACATGCGCGAGAGCGACATCGACTGGCTGATCCCGCATCAGGCCAACCTGCGCATCATCGAGGCCACCGCCAAGCGCCTCAACATGTCGATGGAGCGGGTGGTGGTGACCGTCGATCAGCATGCCAATACGTCCTCAGGTTCGGTGCCGCTGGCGCTGGACTATGCGGTGCGCTCGGGCCGCATCCAGCGCGGCCAGAACCTCCTGCTAGAAGCCTTCGGCGGCGGCTTCACCTGGGCATCGGCGCTGCTGCGCTATTGAAACAGCGCCGGCGATCCGGCGCGTTCCCCAGGACCTTTGAGCGACATCCCGCGCGCCGGCCGGCGCCGCGTCGCTTTCGCGCGTGTTTTTCTCGCCGCTCGCCCTTCTCGTCCGGAAAAATTTGGTTCTTCTCCCAACTGAGTGGAGAGAGGCGCACGGCCGACGGGTCAGACTTGCTGTTCTTGAGGCAACAAACTGGGGCCGGCCGTGGCCGAGCAGGATTGTATGTCCCGTCTGGGCGGCTGGACGGGATACCGAGTTGGCAAGTGGCGTTATGAGCTGCGCAGGCAGCAGCGCTGGCTGGTGATCGAGTTGGAGCCGACGCCGGGGGCGCAGCGGCAATGCACGGGCTGTGGGCAGGCGGTCGTGGCCATCCATGACTGGACGATGCGGCGCATTCGCGAGTTGCCCGTGTTCGGTGCGCCGGTGGAGCTGCACGTGCCGCGTCTTCGGCTGGCTTGCCAGGGCTGCGGGCCGCGGCTGGAACAGTTGGACTGGCTGGATCCGCATGCGCGGGTAACGCGGCGTCTGGCCGACAGCGTGGCCCGGCTGTGTGCAGTGACGTCGGTGCTGCACGCGGCGCGTTGGCATGGCATCGACTGGAAGACGGCCAAGGCCATCGACTGGCGGGCACTGGAGCGCGATCTGGGGCCGGTGGATCTGGAGGGCGTGCGCCGGATCGCCATGGACGAGTTCGCGATCCAGAAGGGCCATCGCTACGCCACTGTGGTGGTCGATGTGGAGCGCAAGCGGGTGCTGTGGGTGGGGCGCGGCCGTTCGCGAGTCGAGATCAGGCCGTTCTTCGAACAGCTCGGGCCGGCGCGTTGCGCCCTTATCGAGGCCGTGGCCATGGACATGAACACGGCCTACGACCTGGAAGTGCGCCAGCACTGCCCGAATGCCCGCGTGGTGTACGACCTGTTCCACGTGGTCGCCAAGTACGGACGCGAGGTGATTGGCCGGGTGCGGGTGGACGCGGCCAATCAGCTGCGTCACGACAAGCCGGCGCGCCGAGTGGTCAAGCGCGCCCACTGGCTGCTGCTGCGCAATCCTCGGCGCCTGAAGGAAGCCGAACACATCCGGCTGGACGAGGTACTGGCGGCCAACCGGCCGCTGATGACGGCCTACGTGATGAAAGAACAGCTCAAGGCGCTGTGGAACGCACCGACAGCCTGGGCGTGGCGGGCAGCCTGGAAACAATGGCTACGCCATGCCCAGGAAAGCGGCATCCCCGCCCTGACCCACTTCGCTCAATGCCTCAAACCTTACTGGCGCGGCATCCTCAGCCGGGTGCGCTGGCCCCTGCATACCGGGCTGCTCGAAGGCATCAACAACAAGATCAAGGTCATCAAGCGCATCGCCTACGGCTACCGCGATGACGCCTACTTCTTCCTCAAGATCCGGGCGGCCTTCCCCGGAGTTGGGTGAAGAACCAAAAATTTCCCGTGGATTCCCGCGCATTCGCCGCGCCGCTTGGGCTAGATTTGGCAGGCCGCGAAGCGGCGCGCCGTGCCAGTGGACGGCGTCATCCTTTTAGCGAAACACGGGAAGATTCCATGGCCAAGCAAGCCGTCAAGAAGAAGAGTGCCGTCGCCAAGCCTGCCGGAACGAAAACGGCGGCCGCGTCCATCAAGCCGATCAAGGAAGCCTTCGGCAAGGCCGGGCTGGTCAAGCACCTGGCCGAACAGGCCCAGGTCGAGGCCAGGCAGGTCAAGGCCGTGCTCGCCGCGCTCGAGGAGACCGTGCTCGGCGCGGTGCATCGCCGCGGCGCCGGTCTTTTCACCCTGCCGGGGCTGTTCAAGATCACCGCGGTCAAGGTGCCTGCCCGGCCGGCGCGCAAGGGCAAGAATCCATTCACCGGGGAAGAGCAGGTCTTTGCGGCCAAGCCCGCCTCGATCAAGGTGAAGGTGCGCCCGCTCAAGAAGCTGAAGGACGCTGCGCAGTAGCTTTTGAGCCCAAGCTTTGAGCCCAGGGGAGGGAGAGGGATGATCAAAGTCGTTCTGGTGGACGATCACGAGCTGGTGCGCACCGGCTTTCGCATGATCCTGCAGCGCCAGGCGGACATGGAGGTGGTCGGCGAGGCGGGGTCGGCCGAGGAAGGCCTGCGGCTGATCCGCCAGAAGCAGCCGGATGTCGCCCTGGTCGACGTGCACATGCCGGGCATGAGCGGCATCGAGCTGACCGAGCGGGCCCAGCGCGCCAAGGCGTCGACCCGGATCGTGATCGTGACGGTGGTGGACGACGCCCGCTTTCCCAAGCGCCTGCTGGATGCCGGCGCCCTGGGGTATCTCACCAAGGGGTGTTCGGCGGACGAGCTGCTGTCGGCGGTGCGGCAGGTGGCCAGCGGCAGGCGCTACCTCGCGCCTTCCGTCGCCCAGCAGCTGGCGCTGGCGACGCTGGACGGCGAGGGGTCACCCTTCGACGCGCTGTCGAGCCGCGAGCTGGAAGTGGCGATGATGCTGGTACGCGGCAAGCCGCTCACCCTCATCGGCGAACAGCTCAACCTGAGCCCGAAGACGGTGTCGACCTACAAGCAGCGGCTGATGGAGAAGCTGCACGTGGACCACGTCATCGGGCTGGCGCATCTGATGACGGTGCATGGCCTGATCGACCAGCACGGTCTCGGCGAGCATTGAGCGCCGCCCTGCAGGCCTTGCCGGTCTGCAGGGCGGCGGGTCGTCAACTGCGTCCTGTGTCGCCGGCTTCGTCGCCGCGCCGGCGCTCGTCCTTGTCATCGGCCTGGGCCAAGGCGTCCGAAGGCCGAGCGGCAGCGGGCTCCGCGGCCGCCTGCGGCACGTGGGCGGCGGATGGCGGCCTTGCGGCCGTGCCGGGTTCTTCGGCCTGGGCATCGGCAGCCGGTGCCGGTCGCTTCGCCTCTTCCGCGGCGGCAGAGGCGCTACCGGCGGCATCGCCCGCGGCCGCGGAGGCTTCCTGTTCGCGCGCCGGCAATGGCGGCAGGGCGGGCAGCTGAAATGCCGCCGGCTGTGCTGCCGGTGCGGTGATCGGCGGCGCGTCGGGCGCTCCGGTCGTCCGCGTCACGGGTTCGGTCCGCGGCGATGAGAGCTCGGCGGCGACGTCGGCGACGACACTGCCGGCTTGTCTCGGCTCGGCCGCGGCGTCGGCCGCTTCGGCGACGGCGCCTTCATCCTGCCGCCGGCGACGACGGCCGCCGCGTCGCCCGCGCCGGCGACGGGCCGGATTGGCGTCGGCACTCGCGGCTTCTGCGCCGAGCTCATCCTGGGCGGTCAGATCATCGTGCTCTTCCGCGGCATCATCGGGCGGCGAAGACGGTTCGATGTCGGCTGGTGCGGAAGCTTCCACCGGGGCGGCCTGCACCGGTGGTGCTGCCGCCGGCCGGGGCGCCGCTGCCGGCGCGGTTTCCGTGGCCGGTGTCCGCTCGCGCTCGGCCGCGGGCATGTCCGCGTGACGTTCCGCTTGCCGGGCTGCCTTGACGGCCTCGACCGGTGCGCGTTCGGTTTTTTGCTCCGGCTTGCCTTGCTCGACAGCGCGCTCGCGCGCCAGCCGCGGCGCCGGGCGGCCGCTTTCGGCGGGTGCCGGTTCGGCTGCACGCTGACCGCGATGGCTGCCGCGCTGGGGCGCGCCGCCGGATGGCGTGACCTGCGTCCTGTTCGGCGTCGCGGCCTGGCGTTCGCGCCGCGCCTGCGGGGCGCCGCTGGCTGGGGATGCCTGGGGCCGTGCGCGCGTATCGCGGCGCTCGCGTCTGGCCGGGCCCGCGGCAGGCGACGGTGTCGCGGCGACGGGCGTGGGTGCCGGCGCCGGCGCCGAGGCGCCGCGGAACCAGCCGAACAGGCGGGCGATGATGCCGCCCTGCGGTGCCGGTGCGGGCATCGCGGTCGCTGCCGGTTTGCCGCGTTCGGCCACCACCGGCGTGACCGCAGGGGCCTGTTCCTCGCGCAGCGGTGCCGGCGTGGCCGGCAGGATGCCGCTGACGGCGGGTTGCTCGCCCGCGCCCAGCAGCTGCCCCATCTTCGGGATCGGCGCGGCCTCGATCGCGGTCAGCCGCTCGTAGCTGGGCTTGCTGTGCTCGCCCATGTCCGCCTCGCGGATGCGCTGGATCTGGATGTGCGGGGTTTCGAGCTTGGTATCGGCGACGATCACCACGTGCACTTTGTGGCGCAGCTCGATCTCGACCACGCTCGCGCGCTTTTCGTTGAGCAGGAAGTTGGCCACGTCCGGCGGCGCCTGCACCAGCACCTGGCCGGTGTTGTCCTTCATCGCGTGTTCTTCGATGAGCCGCAGGGTGGACAGCGACAGCGATTCGACGCTGCGGATGTAGCCGTGGCCTTCGCAGCGCGGGCAGACGATCTGGGTGGCCTCGCCCAGACTGGGGCGCAGGCGCTGGCGCGACAGTTCCAGCAGGCCGAAGCGCGAGATACGGCCGACCTGCACGCGGGCGCGGTCGGGTTTCAAGGCTTCCTTGAGCTTCTCCTCCACCTCGCGCTGGTGCTTGGGGCTGTCCATGTCGATGAAGTCGATCACGATCAGACCGCCGGCATCGCGGATGCGCAGCTGCCGGGCGATCTCCGCCGCGGCCTCGAGGTTGGTGTGGAAGGCGGTTTCCTCGATGTCGCCGCCCTTGGTCGAACGCGCCGAGTTGATGTCGATCGCGGTGAGCGCCTCGGTCTGGTCGATCACGATCGAGCCGCCGGAGGGCAGCCGCACCTGGCGGTCGAACGCGCTCTCGATCTGGGTCTCGATCTGGTAGCGCGAGAACAGCGGGGTGTCGTCCTTGTAGAGCTTGAGCTTGCGCAGGTTGTTCGGCATCACCTGCTGCATGAATTCGCGCGCTTCGTTGTAGAGCGATTCCTCGTCGATCAGGATTTCGCCGATGTCGTTGCGCAGGTAGTCGCGCAGGGCGCGGATGAACAGCTTGGATTCCTGGTAGATCAGGAACGGCGCCTTCTGCTTGCCGGCCGCTTCGGTGATCGCCTTCCACAGCTGCAGCAGGTAGTCCAGATCCCACTGCAGTTCCTCGGCGTCGCGGCCCATGCCGGCGGTGCGCACGATGAGGCCCATGTCCTCGGGAACCTTGAGATGTTCCAGCGCCTCTTTCAGCGCCTGGCGGTCCTCGCCCTCGATCCGTCGCGAGACGCCGCCGGCCTTCGGGTTGTTGGGCATCAGCACCATGTAGCGGCCGGCCAGGCTGATGTAGGTGGTCAGCGCCGCGCCCTTGTTGCCGCGCTCCTCCTTTTCCACCTGCACGACCACTTCCTGGCCTTCCTTGATCAGGTCGCGGATGTTGGCCTTGTTGGGGTCGAGGCCCGGCGTGAAGTATTCGCGGGCGATTTCCTTGAGCGGCAGGAAGCCGTGGCGGTCGGCGCCGTAGTCGACGAAGCAGGCCTCCAGCGAGGGTTCGACGCGGGTGATGCGGCCCTTGTAGATGTTGGACTTTTTCTGTTCGCGGGAGGGGATTTCGATGTCGAGGTCGTAAAGGGTCTGGCCATCGACGATGGCCACACGCAACTCTTCACGCTGAGTTGCGTTGATCAACATGCGTTTCATTGTGTATTCCTTGAGGAAAAGGCCCCGCCACGCGTCGCGGGCCGCGGTGGCGCCGAAAGGGCTGCCTGCCGGGGATCGCGCCGCGCCGAACGGTGCGGCAAATGACGGTATCGCTCCCGATACCTGGGGATTCGTTGGCTTCGCGCCCGCTCTTCCGGCGCACTGGCACCGGGCAAACGATGTCCCGAACCGTTAGGATGCTCGAAGGAGTCTGCGTCCGGCCAAGGCCGGCGCCGTGCTCGCCGGCCTCGCGGACGGGGCCCGGTCCCGTGGCATGCGGAGCCGGGCATCAGCGCCGGGCCAGTATCCCTTCTCGATGAGTTTTTTTCAATGCAGACGGCAACTTCCCCAGCGGCACCTCAAGGGGTGCGCGAGCTGCAGATCGGTCCCGAGCGCGAAGGCCAGCGCATCGACAACGCCCTGGCGACCCTGCTCAAGGGCGTGCCGAAAAGCCTGGTCTACCGGTTGCTGCGTACGGGTCAGGTACGGGTGAACGGTCGCCGCGCCAAGCCCGATACCCGCCTTGCCGCCGGCGACCGACTGCGTATTCCGCCGGTGCGCGTCGCCGAGCGTTCGCCGCTGCAGGCGCCACCCGCCGCCCGACTCGAGGAGGTGGCCGCAGCGGTGATCTTCGAGGATCGGCATTTCCTGGTGCTGGACAAACCGGCCGGGCTCGCCAGCCATGGCGGCAGCGGCGTGAGCCACGGGGCGATCGAGCTGCTGCGGGCGGCAAGGCCGGGCCAGGCGCTGGAACTGGTGCATCGGCTGGACCGTGACACCAGCGGCGTCCTGGTGCTGGCCAAGAGCCGTGCCGGGCTGACCGGGCTGCAGGCGGCGATCCGGGCCGGCGAGGTCACCAAGCAGTACCTGTGTCTGATGGTGGGTCATCCGGCCAAGGCGCGCTTCAGCGTGAACGTGCCGCTGCGCAAATCGGTATTGCAGGGCGGCGAGCGGATGGTCGCGGCCGCCGCGGACGGCAAGCCGGCGCTGACCTTCTTCCAGGAAGTCGAGCGCTACGCCGAGGGGCGGCTGATGCAGGCCACCCTGGGCACCGGCCGCACCCACCAGATCCGCGTGCATGCCGCCCACGTCGGTCACCCGCTGGCGGGAGACGCCAAATACGGCGACAAGGAAGCCAACCGGCATTTCCGTGCCCGGGGGCTGCGGCGGCTGTTCCTGCATGCCAGTCACCTGGGCTTCGAATGGGAAGGGCGCAGCTATGCATTCTCGACCCCCTTGCCGGACGACCTGCGCGGCGTGCTCGACGCGCTCGCGCGCTGAGCGGGCCGAGGCGTCGCCAAGCGGCTTCGAAGGATGGTGAAATGAACGCGATCGACTGGTCGGATTTCGAGAAGGTGCTGATCGTCGCCGGCACGGTGACCCGGGTGGAGCCGTTCCCGGAGGCGCGCAAGCCGGCGTGGAAGGTGTGGGCCGATTTCGGTCCCTACGGCGAGCGCAAGACCAGCGCGCAGATCACGGCGCTGTATCGGCCCGAGGATCTGCTGGGCCGGCAGATCATCGGCGTCATCAATTTCCCGGAGAAGCAGATCGGGCCGTTCCGCTCGCAGTTTCTGCTCACCGGGTTCCACACGCCGGCGGGCGTGGTCATCAGCGTGCCGGAGCGCCCGGTACCCAACGGCAGTCGGCTGGCCTGAAGATCCCCTACGCCGCCGGAACGCGGCTCACGGATCCGGCATGAGCGGCGCGGGGGCGGCACCGGGGCTCTCCCCGATGGCGGCATCCTGCACGCGCAAGGCGAGCTCGCCATCGGCCAGCCGGCCGCGCAGCGGCTGGCCAGCGTGCGCCGCGTGCACCGAGCGCAGCACGCGGCCTTCGGCGTCGAGCAGGATGGCGTAGCCGCGCTCCAGCGTGGCGAGCGGGCTCACCGCATGCAGTGCACGCGCGCTCTGGCCAAGCAGCAGGCGCGAGCGCTCCAGCGCGGCCGCCATGGCCTGCCGCAGCGCATGACGGTCGGCCGTCAGCCGCCGGCGCTGCTGGGCGATGAGCTGACGCGGGTGTCGGGCGAAGAGCTGCGCTTCCAGCCGTGCGACCAGGTCGCGCCGGCGCCGCAAATCGCCGTCCAGGGCGCCATGCAGGCGATGATGCAGCTGCTGCAGACGCAGGCGGTCGCGCGCGAGCCGCGCTTGCGGGCGTTGCGCCTGCAGCCGTGCGTGCAGCAGGTCGAGATGCTGCGACTGCGCCTGCAGCCGGCCGACGCCGAACACCTGCAGGCGTTGCGCGAGCTGCTGCAGATGCCGGCGCACGGCCTGCGCGTCGGGCACCAGCAGTTCGGCGGCGGCCGAGGGCGTGGGCGCGCGCAGGTCGGCGGCGAACTCGGCGATGGCGAAGTCGACTTCGTGGCCGACCGCGCATACCACCGGCACCGCGCTGGCGGCGACCGCGCGGGCGACCGCCTCGTCGTTGAAGGCCATCAGGTCTTCCAGCGAACCGCCGCCACGGGTCAGCAGCAGGGCGTCGTAGCGGCCGCAGGCCGATGCCTTGCCCAGCATGGCGACGATCGCGGGTGGCGCCTCGCGGCCCTGCACCGGCACCGGCAGCACCTCCACTTCCAGCAACGGCCAGCGCCGCGCGAGCACGCTGAGCACGTCGCGGATCGCCGCGCCGGTGGCCGAGGTGATCACGCCCAGGCGGCGCACGTGGCGCGGCAACGGGCGCTTGCGCGTGGCATCGAACAGGCCTTCGGCGGCGAGCCTGGCCTTGAGTTCCTCGAACAGCCGGCGCAGCGCGCCCTCGCCGGCCGGCTCCATCTGTTCGACGACGAGCTGGAACTCGCCACGCGGCTCGTACAGGCCTACCCGCGCACGCAGCAGCACCTGCATGCCATCGCCCGGCTTGAAGCGCAGCCAGCTGCTTTTCGGCTTGAACATCGCGCAGCGCACCTGCGCGGCGTTGTCCTTGAGGGTGAAATACAGATGCCCGGAAGCCGGACGCGAGACGTTGGAGAGTTCGCCCTCCACCCACACCAGCGGCAGTGCGTCCTCCAGCAGGTCGCGTACCAGCCGGTTGAGTGCGCTCGGGGTGAGGATGGGACGCGCAGCCGCGCGATCGTCGGGAGGAGGCATGGGACCGCCGAGCCTAGCCGCGCGCCGGACGGCGGGCAAGCCGGCCACGGAAGCGGCGCTTTTTCAGTCCGTCGCCTCGGCCTCGTCGAGCGTTTTCAGCATCCGGAAGAGTTCACGGGCGGCGCGCGGCGGCTTGCCTTCGGCCTGTTCCTGCCGCGCCTGGCGGATCAGCGTGCGCATCTGCTGGCGGTCGATGGCGGGATGGCGCGCGATGAGTTCGCCGAAGGCCTCGTCATCGGCCAGCAGGCGCGTGCGCCAGGCCTCCAGCCGGTGCAGCGCGGCCGTTTCCTTGAGCTTGCGCTCGCGGTCCTCGCCGAGCGCGGCGCGGGCATGGGCGAAGGCGGACGCTTCGTGGCGGCGCATCCGTTTGGCGAGAAAGCCGAGCTGCCGCTTGCGGGCGATGTGCGAGGTGATGCGTCGGGCCTGGGCGATCTCCGCCACCACGTCTTCGGGCAGATCGAGCTTCGAAAGCTGCTGCGGCGTGAGCGCCACCAGCCGCTCGGCCAGTTCCAGCACCGCCAGCGCCTCGCGGCGCTGCTGGCTGCGCGAGGGTTTGTCGTCGGGTGCGGGCGGATCGTCGCGGTTGTCCATGGATACTCTCGTCAAGATCAAGGCCATGCCTGGCCGGCCGCGGCGACGGCGCCTTTGCAAAGGCCGGAAGCGGCCCCATCTGCGGCATGATGCGCGCGCATCTTAAGTTGAACCTTCCCTCACTTTAAGGACTTTTGCCCACGTGTACGCCATGGCCGAAACCGCCCCCGATGCCAGTCTTGCCGATCTGGACCGTCTCGCCGAACTGGCCGAGGACGTAATCCGACGCGCCCGCGCCGCCGGCGCCAGCCAGGCCGAAGTGGCCGCCAGCATCGACACCGGGCTCAGCGTGAACGTGCGCCTGGGCGAGGTGGAGACGGTCGAGCACACCCGCGACCGCGGCTTCGGGCTCACCGTGTATTTCGGTCGGCGCAAGGGCTCGGCGAGCACGGCCGATCTCGATCCGCGTTCGATCGATGCCACGCTCGCCCAGGCCTGCGCGATCGCCCGCTATACCGAGGAGGACCCGGCCGCCGGCTTGGCCGACCCGGAACGCATGGCGCGCCATTTCCCCGACCTCGACCTGTGGCACCCATGGGCGCTGGACACCGCGCAGGCGATCGCGCTCGGCCAGCGCATCGAGGCCGCCGGCCGCGCACATGCGGGCATCACCCAGTCCGACGGGGCCAGCGTGCAGAGTCAGGCCAGCCTGTCCGTCTATGCCAACTCGCACGGCTTCGTCGGCCGCGAGCGCGGCACCTCCCATTCGCTGGCGCTGACCCTGATCGCCGGCGAGGGCGAGCAGATGCAGCGCGATTATTGGTACGACCACCGTCGCGCGGCGGCGGACCTGATGGACCCGGTCGCGCTCGGCGACCGGGCGGCCGAGCGTACCTTGGCGCGGCTGGGCGCGCGATCGCTGTCCACCCGCAGCTGCCCGGTATTGTTCGCGCCGGAAGTGGCGCGCGGACTGATCGGGCATCTGGTCGGCGCGGTCAGCGGCGGCGCGCTGTATCGCCGTGCGAGCTTTCTGCTCGGCGCGGCCGGGCAATCAATCATGCCGGGCTGGCTCAACCTGTACGAGCGGCCTTTCCTGCGGCGCGGCCACGGCTCGGCCGCTTTCGATGCCGAGGGCGTCGCCACCAGCGACAGCGCGCTGGTGGAAGCGGGCGTCTTGGTGCGTTACGTGCTCGGCAGCTATGCCGCGCGCAAGCTCGGTCTGGTCACCACCGGCAATGCCGGCGGCATCCACAACCTGGTCGTGGCGCCGGGTGCCGCCGACGGCGAGGCGAGCGATTTTTCCGCCATGCTGCAGCGGCTGGGCAGCGGGCTGCTGGTCACCGAGGTGATGGGGCAGGGCGTCAATCTGGTCACCGGCGACTATTCGCGCGGTGCGGCCGGTTTCTGGGTCGAGGCGGGCCGTATCGTCGCGCCGGTGGCCGAAGTCACCATCGCCGGCAACCTGCGCGAGATGTTGGCCGGCATCCAGGCGGTGGGCACGGATGTCGACCCGCGCTCGTCCATCCTCACCGGCTCGATCCTGCTCGAGCGGATGACCGTGGCCGGGGCCTGACGCCTCGAAACGGCTTCTCCGGGGAGTGCCACCCGAGGGACGCGCCGACTTGCTAGCATCGGGGGTCGGCGCCCGTTTCGTGGCCGATCCCGTGTCGCTTTCGCTTTGTACCCTCGAGGAGTCGTCATGAGCGTTCCACCCGAATCCGCCGGTCCGCCCCCGCCGCCCACCGACGACCTGCCGCCGGCGCCGGTCGGCGGCATGCCTTCGCACGAAGAACGCCAATGGGCGCTGTTCGCGCATCTGTCTGCCCTGCTGGGCTATCTCGTCACCGGGCATTTCTTCGGCATCGGCTGTTTCCTGGGGCCGCTCGTCATCTGGCTGGTCAAGAAGGACAGCATGCCCTTCGTCGCCGACCAGGCCAAGGAAGCCTTGAACTTCAACCTCACCCTGGCGATCGTGTTCGCCGCGCTGTGGATCATCACGGTGGCCACGCTGTTCGTCGGTGCGGTCGTCACCTTTCCGCTCGGCGTCATCATCGGCATTGCCGCGCTGGTGTTCATCATCGTCGCCGCGATCAAGGCCAACGAGGGCGAGCGCTACCGCTACCCGTTCACCTTGCGATTCATCAAGTAACTCTTTTGTCCGCCGTCATGGCCTGCGTGACGTCATGGCGGCGGAGATGCCATGGCTCCGTGCGGGGCCGGCCGGGTAGACTTGCATGCCATGAGGGATGAGGCTTGCAAGGCATGACCGGCCACGCATCGGTCCCGGTGCTCACCATCGACGGCCCCTCCGGTTCGGGCAAGGGCACCATCAGCCGTCAGGTGGCCGAGCGACTCGGCTGGCATCTGCTCGACTCGGGCGCGCTGTACCGGGCGGTGGGCTACGTGGCGGGACTGGAGGGGCTGGACCTCACCGACGCCGACGCGCTGACCCGCTGCGCACGCGAGCTCAAGATCCGCTTCGTGCCGGCCGCGGACGGCAGCGACACGCGCATCATCGTCGATGGCTTGGATGCCACCGATGCGCTGCGCACCGAGACCGCCGGGGCCGCGGCCTCCGCGGTGGCATCGATTCCCGGCGTGCGCGCCGCACTGGTGGATCTGCAGCTCGGGTTTCGCCAGCCGCCCGGGCTGGTCGCCGACGGACGCGACATGGGCACGGTGATTTTTCCGGATGCGCCGACCAAGGTCTTTCTGACCGCGAGCGCCGCCGAACGTGCGGCAAGACGCTATAAACAGTTGAAAGACAAGGGCCTCGACGTTACATTAGAAGTTCTTCAGCGCGAGATCGAGGCGCGCGACGCACGCGATGCGTCGCGCGCCGTCGCGCCGTTGAAGCCGGCTCCCGATGCGGTGGTGGTGGATACCACCGGCATGCCCATCGCCACGGTGGTCGAAAAGGTCCTGGCCCTGGTCCGCCATTGACGGCGCGGTCTGCCGCGTAGCTGGCCCGGGTTCGGAAAAAGGCGCCCCTGCCGCGGCAGGGGCTTTGAGGGTCAACGGTGACGCGTCGCATGTCTGCCCCGCGACACCCACAACCGGCGGGCCGCACGCCCTGCGCAAGAAACCGACGGCGCGCAGGCGGTTGGCCTTTCACATTCTGGAATCAACATGACTGAAAGTTTTGCCGAGCTGTTTGAACAGAGCCAGCAGGCCATTTCCAAGCTCAAGCCGGGCGCCATCGTCACCGGCATCGTGGTGGAGATCCGCAACGACGTCGTCGTCATCAACGCGGGCTTGAAGAGCGAGGGCATCGTTCCGATCGAGCAGTTCAGGAACGAGGACGGCACGCTGGAAGTGCAGGTGGGCGACGAGGTCAAGGTGGCGCTCGATGCTCTGGAAGACGGCTTCGGCGAGACCAAGCTCTCCCGCGAGAAGGCCAAGCGCTCGATGGTCTGGGACGACCTGGAGACCGCGTTCGAGAAGGGCGAGACCGTCACCGGCCGCATTTCCGGCAAGGTCAAGGGCGGCTTCACCGTCGACATCAAGGACGTGCGCGCGTTCCTGCCCGGCTCGCTGGTGGACGTGCGCCCGGTGCGCGACCCGGCCTACCTCGAGGGCAAGGATCTCGAATTCAAGATCATCAAGCTCGACCGCAAGCGCAACAACGTGGTGGTCAGTCGCCGCGCGGTGGTCGAGACCGAGCATTCGGAAGAGCGCGAGCAGATGCTTTCGCGCCTGGTCGAGGGCGCGGTGGTCAAGGGCGTGGTGAAGAACCTCACCGACTACGGCGCGTTCGTCGATCTCGGCGGCATCGACGGCCTGCTGCACATCACCGACATGGCGTGGAAGCGCGTGCGCCATCCGTCCGAGGTGGTCAACGTCGGCGACGAGCTGGAAGTGCGCGTGCTCAAGTTCGACCGCGAGCGCAACCGCGTCAGCCTGGGCCTCAAGCAGCTGGGCGACGACCCGTGGGTCAACATCGCCCGCCGCTATCCGGTCGGCAGCCGCCTGTTCGGCAAGGTCTCCAACGTCACCGACTACGGCTGCTTCGTCGAGATCGAGCCGGGCGTGGAAGGCCTGGTGCACGTCTCGGAGATGGACTGGACCAACAAGAACGTCAACCCGGCCAAGGTGGTGCAGGTCGGTGACGAGACCGAGGTCATGGTGCTCGACGTCGACGAGGAGCGCCGCCGCATCTCGCTCGGCATCAAGCAGACCCGCGCCAATCCGTGGGAGGCCTTCGCCGCCACCCACAAGAAGGGCGACAAGGTCAACGGTCAGATCAAGTCGATCACCGATTTCGGCATCTTCATCGGCCTGGAAGGCGGCATCGACGGTCTGGTGCATCTGTCGGACATCTCCTGGCAGGCCTCCGGCGAGGATCTGGTGCGCAACTTCAAGAAGGGCGACGAGATCGAGGCCGTGGTGCTGGCGGTCGATCCGGAGCGCGAGCGCATCAGCCTCGGCATCAAGCAGATGGAGCAGGATCCGTTCGGCCAGTTCATGGCCAACCATCCGCGCGGCAGTGTCGTCACCGGCACGGTCAAGGAAGTGGACGCCAAGGGCGCGGTGGTGGATCTGGGCGACGGCGTCGAGGGCTATGTCCGTGCCAGCGACATCGCCAAGGAGCGCATCGAGGATGCCAGCCAGCATCTCAAGGTGGGCGACAAGGTCGAGGCCAAGTTCACCGGCATGGACCGCAAGGGCCGCCAGCTCGCGCTGTCGATCCGCGCCAAGGACGAGGAGGACTTGAGCGATGCCATGGCCGAATACGCCTCGGCCAGCGGCGGCACCACCAAGCTCGGTGCCTTGTTGAAGGAACAGCTGCACAAGGCCGAGTAAGGGCCATCGAGTCAGCCACGCCTGCGGGAGCGCCCCTCCCGCAGGTGCTGGCCGCGATCGCACAGGGAACCCATGACCAAGTCGGAACTGATCGAGGCGCTGGCCAGGCGCCAGACCCACCTCGCCTTCGGTGACGTGGAGCTTGCGGTCAAGAGCGTCATCGAGCAGATGAGTCAGGCGCTGGCTGCCGGTGAGCGCATCGAGATTCGCGGCTTCGGCAGTTTCGCCCTGCATTACCGGCCGCCGCGCATGGGCCGCAACCCCAAATCCGGCCAGGCGGTGGCGTTGCCGGGCAAGTACGTGCCGCATTTCAAGCCGGGCAAGGAATTGCGCGAACGCGTCAATGCCCTGGATGCCTCGGCGCCGGCGGCAGGCAGCTAAAAGGCACGCCCACGGTTCCGCAGCGTTTTTTTGCAAGGCAGGCGACACGTCGCCTGCTTTTTTGTTTTTTGTCCCCCGGGACCGAGTCGGCCCCATGATGGGCGATGCCTGATCCCATACCGTCTTCACCCGAGGGCGGCTTGGGGTTACTGTGGCATGCGTCCGCGTCTTCCCCGGCCATGATCGAAACCGAACACTTGACCCGCCGCTATGGCAGCCTGACCGCGGTCGACCGGATCAGCTTTCGCGCCGAGCCGGGCCAAGTCGTCGGCCTGCTCGGCCCCAACGGGGCGGGCAAGACCACCTTGATGCGGCTCATCGCCGGGTTCCTGCTGCCGAGCGCCGGGACGGCACGCGTCTGCGGTCACGACGTGGTGCGCGAGCCCCTGGCCGCCCGGCGCGTGCTCGGCTATCTGCCCGAGGGCGCGCCCAGCTATGGCGAAATGCGCGTCCGCGAGTTCCTGACCTTCGTGATACGGATGCGCCGTCTACCGGCCGAACACGCGCGGCAGCGGTTCGAGCGGGTGGTGGCCGGCCTGCAGCTCGAGGACGTGCTCGAACAGAACATCGCCACGTTGTCCAAGGGCTGGCGCCGCCGGGTCGGCCTGGCCCAGGCCATCGTGCACGACCCGGCGGTGCTGATGCTCGACGAGCCGACGGACGGTCTCGACCCCAACCAGAAACATGGCGTACGGCATCTGATCGATGCGATGGCGCGCGAGCGTACCATCCTGATTTCGACCCATCTGCTGGAGGAAGTGCAGGCGCTGTGCAGCCGGGTCCTGATCGTGGCCCGCGGCCGCCTGCTCGCCGATGCCGCGCCGCACGAGCTCGAGGCCCGTTCGCGCTATCACGGCGCGGTGTCGTTCAGCGCGCCGGGGGCGGGCATGACGCCGGAGATGCTGGGTCGCCTGCCGCAGGTGGCGGGCGTCGAGATCGACCCGATCGACGGCCGCATCACCGTGTTTCCGCGTCCCGGACAGCGCATCCTCGAGCCGGTGGAACGTCTGCTGCGTGAGCAGGGGCTCGAACTCATCGAACTTCAGCTCGAGCGCGGCCGGTTGGACGAGGTGTTCAGACAGATCACGCTGGAACACCAGGCGGGGCAGCCGTGAGTCAGGTGCTGGCGATCCTGCGGCGCGAATGGCTGGGCTTTTTCGCCACCGGGCTCGGTTGGGTGTTTCTGGTGGTGTTTCCGGCGGCGGCCGGCTGGCTGGCTTTCGAGCTCGGTGATTTCTATGCGCGGGGCCTTGCCGATCTGCAGCCTTTCTTCGGTATGCATCCCTGGCTCTACGTGGTGCTGACGCCCGCGCTCACCATGCGCATGTGGGCGGAGGAGGCCAGGGACGGCACGCTGGAGTTGCTGCTGACCCTGCCGGTGAGCCTGGCCCAGGCCATGCTGGGCAAGTTCCTGGCGGCGTGGCTGCTGCTCGGACTGGCCCTGGTGCTCACTTTCCCGTTCTGGGTGACGGTCAATTACCTAGGCTCGCCCGACAACGGCGTCATCCTTGCCGGTTATCTCGGCAGCTGGCTGCTGGCCGGCGCCTTCGCCGCGATCGGCGTCGGCCTATCAGCGGCCACGCAAAGCCAGGTCGCCGCGTTCATTTTCGCCGCGCTGCTGGGCCTGGTGCTGGTTTTGGCCGGGCAGCCGCAAGTGCTGGACATGCTCAAGGACGTGCTGCCGCACCGCTTGCTCAACGCGGCGGTGCATCTTTCGCTGCTGCATCACTTCGAGGCCATTGCGCGCGGTGTGCTCGACTTGCGCGACCTTTGCTATTTTCTGCTCACCATCGTCTGCGCGCTGACGGCCGGCGTGCTGGCGTTGCAGATCCGGCGGGCGGGCTGACCCATGTCGCCGCTGCTGCGCCGCCCGTTTCTCTATCTTGCGCTGGTGGCCTTGATCTTCGCCTATGTGGCGCTCGCACTGGCCAGCAGTCACTGGCTCAGACTGCGGCGGGTGGATCTGACCGCCGACCAGCTCTATACGCTGACGCCTGGCACGGTGCAGATCATCGACGGCCTGCACCGGCCGCTGCAGCTCACGCTGTATTTTTCAGCGCATGCCACGCGCGATCTGCCGCAGCTGCGCAGCTACGCCCAGCGGGTGCGCGAGCTGTTGGAGGAAATGACGGCGCGCTCGCACGGCCGCATCCGCCTGGCGGTCGTCGATCCGCTGCCTTATTCGGACGAGGAGGCCAGCGCCGAGGGCAGCGGCCTGTCCTCGAGCCGGTTGGGCGGCAATGGCGAACGGGTGTTCTTCGGCCTGGTCGGCACCACGGCGGTACCCGGCAAGTCGGGTGACGCGCCGACCGCCGCGCGGACCTTGGTGATTCCGTTTTTCGATCCGGCCCGCGAAACCTTCCTCGAATACGATGTCGCCAAGCTGCTCTATGCACTCGATCAGGACCGCAAGCCGCGCATCGGCATCCTGAGCAGTCTACCGGTGCTCGGCGACCCGGCGAGCGGCGTGGCGCCCTGGGTGGCGCTCGATCGCCTGACGTCGCAGTTCGAGCTGGTACCGGTCGATGCCGAACGCCTGACCCGGGTCGATCCCGGCCTCGCCGCGCTGCTGGTGATTCACCCCAAGCACCTCGGTGAGGCGGCGCTCTACGCCATCGACCAGTACGTGCTGGGTGGCGGCAGGATCGCGGTGTTCGTCGACCCTTACGCCGAGCTCGATCCCGCGCCGGCGAGCGCGGACGGACATGCGCAGGCTTCCGATCTGTCGCGGTTGTTTGCCGCCTGGGGCGTGGCCTATGCGCCCGACGAGATCGTGCTGGACCGCGCCCGTGCGCTGGCGATCGAGCTTGGCGGAGTGAACTTGAGTCATCCGGCCATGCTCGGGCTGGGCGTGCAGGAGCTCAACCATGACGATGCGATCACTGCCAGCCTGCAGCGCATCAACGTCTCCACCACCGGCAGTTTCGACCTGCGGCCGGAGGCGCAGACCCGCCTGCTGCCGTTGATCCAGAGCAGCGGCGAGGCCGAGCGGGTGCCGCGCAAGCGGGTGCTCGAGGCGGTGAACGATCCGGCGGCGCTGCTGCGCGACTATCACCCGGAAGACACGCACGACGTGATCGCCGCGCGGTTGCGCGGCCCCATGGCGAGCGCATTCCCCGAGCGCGCCAAGGATCCCGGCCACCGGGCCTTCGCCCAGGCCGAGGTGCTGCTGGTGGCCGACACCGATCTCCTGAGCGACCGTCTGTGGGTCGAGTCGCAGAGTTTCTTGGGCCAGACCACCTTCAGCGCCTTCGCCAACAACGGCGACTTTCTCGCCAACCTGGTGGACAACTTGAGTGGTTCCTCGGCCTTGCTGTCGATCCGTAGCCGTTCGGCGGCCTTGCGGCCGTTCACGCGGGTGCAGGCGCTGCAGGCCGCGGCCGATTACCGGGTCCTGCAGAAGAAACAGGAGCTCGAACGTGAACTGGCCGAGACCCGCCTGCGCCTGGAAAAACTCCAGCAGGAACGGGGCAGCGGCGGCGCCCCGGGGCGGGCGAGCGAGGAACTTGGCGCCTTCCTCAAGCGACGGCTCGAGATCAACGACGAGCTGCGCGACGTGCAGCATCGCCTGAATGCGCAGATCGATGCCCTGGGTGCGCAGCTCAAGTTCATCGACATCGTGCTGGTGCCTGCGCTAGTCGCCCTGTTGGGTCTGGTGCATGGCTGGCGGCGGCATCGCCCGCGGCGGCGCCTGCCGGGCGGATAATCGGCCATGACCTGCGCCCTGCGGGCGTCTTGCGATGGTGAAGCGATGAGCTGGTTGTTGAAGTGGATCGAGCCGTGGGAGTTTTCCTGGACGCTGCTGTGCGCCTGCGTGCTGGCCGCGGTGCTGTACGCGCGGGGCTGCCGACGCCTGCACGTCTCCGGCGCGCGGCGCGCGGCCTTCTGGAGTGGTCTGGGGGTGATCTACCTCTCGCTGCACACCTATCTCGATTTCTATGCCGAGCACGAGTTCTTCATGCACCGGCTGCAGCAGCTGCTCCTGCATCACCTGGCTCCGCTGCTGATCGTGGCGGGCTACCCGCGATCCGTGTTGCGCGCCGGGCTGCCGCTGTCCTGGCGTGCGCGCGGGCTGCGCCGCCTGGAGCGCTCGCGGCCGTGGCAGGCGGCGAGCGCCGTGCTGTTCAATCCGCTGCTGGCGACGGTGCTGTTCATCGCCTTCGTGCTGATCTGGCTGATCCCGCCGCTGCAGACGCTGGCGATGCTGGACTGGCGCGTGTACCGCTTCATGAACTGGTCGATGCTGCTCAGCGGCTTCGTCTACTGGTCGCTGGTGCTGGACCATCGTCCGCATCCGCCGGCGCGCATGCCGGCCGGGCTGCGCGTGCTATCGCCGGCCATCACCATGACGCCGCAGATCGTCGCCGGCGCGGTGGTGGCGCTGGCCAAGCGCGATCTCTATCCCATCTTCGAGATCTGCGGCCGCGCCTTCACCTTCAACGTGCTGACCGGGCAGATGGTCGGCGGGCTGATCATCTGGATTCCCGCGGCGATGGTCGAGGTCGCCGGCTCGCTGCTGGCTTTGCGCCACTGGCTGCGTCTTTCCCGACGATCGCAACGCCACGCGCCGCCCCGTCAGGCGCCGGTCGCAGGCGCGGCGCTGACGTCGCCGCGTTCCTGACCGGGTGCGCTTCAGTGGCCGGGTGCGGCGAGCAGCAGGTGGAGGTCGTGGACCAGATCGTCCTGCGGGTGCGCCGGCGTGGCGAGCAGACGGGCCTTGCCGTCGCGATCGAAGATGTAGATGGCCGAGCTGTGGCTGACTTCGTACTGGCCGTCGCTGCGTGGTGGTTCGCGGCTGAAGGCCGAGCGATAGCGCTTGACCAGCGCCTCGATCGCCCTGGGCGAGCCGGTGAGGCCCACCGCGCGGGGGTCGAAGGCATTGACGTAGGCATGCAAGACGGCGGGCGTGTCGCGCGCCGGGTCCACGCTCACGAACAGGATGCGCGCGTCGTCGGCCAGGGGGCCCAAGCGCTGCATCACCACGTGCAGCTGGGCGAGCGTCATCGGGCAGACGTCCGGGCAATGCGTATAGCCGAAATAGAGCAGCACCACCTTGCCGCGGTAGTCACGGCCACTGACCGCACGCCCACCGTCGTCGACGAGGTTGAAGTCGAGATCGGGCATGTGTCCGCTGATGTCGGTGAGTCGCCAGGGTTGCGGCGCCGACGAGGAACAGGCCGCCAGCATCAGCAGCGCCAAGAGCGGCAGCAAGCGACGCAGCGGGGAACGGAGCAGGGCGGTGATCATGCGCGGTTAGCATACGACACCGGCCACCGGCGGTCTTGAGGAGGCAAAACGATGCGGGCTGTGATTTTCAGCGCAGGCACGGCGGTGGCGCTCGCCGGCGCGAGTGCGGTACTGCTCGGCGCATTCGGCGCACACGCCTTGCACGACGTCCTCGACGCCCGCGCCACGGCGCTCTGGCACACCGCGGTGGAGTACCACTTCTGGCACGCCCTGGCGCTTGCCGCCAGCCTGTCGGCGCCGCCCGGGCCGGCGCGGCGTGTCGCCCGCTGGGCTTTCGGGCTCGGCGTGGTGCTCTTCAGCGGCAGCCTCTATGCGCTCGCGCTCGGCGCGCCGCACGGCTTCGGCGCGATCACGCCGGTCGGCGGATTGGCCTTCGTCGCCGGCTGGGTCGCGCTCGGGTTGTGCTGGCGCGCACGCCCCGCCGAATGAAGGGCTGCTGTTAAGCTCGCCCCCTTTTGCAGGCCAACCGGCAGCATGCGCATCGCCCTCGGCATCGAATACGAAGGCACCGATTTTCTGGGCTGGCAGCGCCTTGCCCATGGCGCCACCGTGCAGGCTGCGATCGAGGCTGCGTTGTCGAAGGTGGCTGCCCACCCGGTGACGGTGACCTGTGCCGGGCGCACCGATGCCGGCGTGCATGCGCGCTGCCAGGTGGTGCATTTCGACACCGAGGCGCAGCGTCCGATGCGCGGCTGGACGCTGGGCGCCTGCGCCCTGCTGCCCACCGCCGTGGCGGTGCTGTGGGCGCATGAGGTCGATCCGGCTTTCCATGCGCGTTTTTCCGCCCGCAGCCGGCGTTATCGCTATCGCATCCTCAACCGGCCGGTGCGTCCCGCGCTGGATGCCCGCCAGCTCGCCTGGGAGCCGCGACCGCTGGATGCCGCGCGCATGCACGAGGCGGCGCAGGCGCTGCTGGGCGAGCACGATTTCGGCGCCTTTCGTGCCGCCTCCTGCCAGGCCGCGCATGCGCGTCGCGCGGTGTTCGGCCTGGAGGTGCGTCGGCAGGGCGAGAAGGTGATCGTGGACATCGAGGCCAACGCCTTTCTGCATCACATGGTGCGCAACATCGTCGGCAGCCTGCTGCCGGTGGGGCGCGGCGAGCGGCCGGTCACATGGCTGGCCGAGCTGCTGGCCGGACGCGACCGCGAGGCGGCCGGCCCCACGGCACCGGCCGCCGGCCTGACCTTTCTGGGCCCCCGCTACGAGGCGCACTGGGGCCTGCCTGCCGAGGTCAGCCGATGACGCGCATCAAGTGCTGCGGCATGACGCGGGTGGAGGACGCCCTGCTTGCCGCACGCCTCGGCGCCGATGCCATCGGCATGGTGTTCACTGCGCGCAGCCGGCGCTGCATCGACCTCGCCCAAGGGCGGGCGATCGTCGCGGCGCTGCCGCCCTTCGTGACCAGCGTGGCGTTGTTCATGGACGATGAGGCCGCGTGGGTGCGCGAGGTCGTCGCCGCGGTCGCG
Source organism: Aerosticca soli (assembly GCF_003967035.1). Lineage (GTDB taxonomy): Bacteria > Pseudomonadota > Gammaproteobacteria > Xanthomonadales > Rhodanobacteraceae > Aerosticca > Aerosticca soli. Next base: position 1,058,870 of record NZ_AP018560.1, read on the forward strand.
CCGGACCTCCTGCAGTTTCACGGCGGTGAGTCGGATGCCTGGTGCGCGCAGTTCGGCCGTCGCTACCTCAAGACCATCCCCATGGGCGAAGGTGCCGCCGCGCTGGCGCGCCTGCGTGATTACCCGCGTGCCGCCGCGCTGCTGCTGGACGGCCACGCGCCCGGGGAAACCGGTGGGCAAGGCCGGGCTTTCGATTGGTCGCTGCTGCCGCGCGATCCGGCGCAGCCGCTGGTGCTGGCCGGCGGCCTCGATGCCGGCAACGTGGCCGAGGCCATCCGCATCGCGCGGCCGTGGGCGGTGGACGTGGCCAGCGGCATCGAGGCCACTCCAGGCGTGAAGGATCCGGCGCGGCTGCAGGCTTTCATCGCCGCCGTACGCGCGGCGGATGCCGGACAAGAGCCGTTTCCGGCGGGCGCGGCTGGCGGAAGCTGAGAAACAGCCCGCCGGCGATTCCGATGGGCATCGAACGCGAACGCCGTGGACGAAGCGGTGGACGAAGGCAACGCGTCGATCGCCCGGCCGTCCCGGCGCCGCCGATACCCGGTGCCGGCGGTGCGATGAGGGCCGAGGCCTGTCGGACGCGTCGCCCGGGCCCGCCTTGTCGACCGGTGATCCTGGGTGCCTGAGCGAAACCGCACGCGGTCCGTCGCGTGTGGCCATCCTTGGGCTTGCACATGGCCGCTGGCGAATGGGCTCGCGCACTGCAGGCAGGCCGGCGCTTATTCGCGTTCCGCCAGTTCCGTGCGCAACCACTTCGCCAGCGCCACCACCCGCGCATCCTCGCTGCGCGCCGGCGCCGCCAGTATCCAGCGCGCCCGGGTGCGCCTGAAACCCCAGGGGGCGAGCAGGCGGCCGGCGGCAAGTTCATCGGCCACCAGCGGCTCCGGTGCGATCGCCACGCCGAGGCCGGCCACGGCCGCCTCCAGCATGAAATAGAGATGATCGAATGCCTGTGTGGGCTGCAGCGTATGCGCCGGCAATCGCATCGCTCTGGCCCATTCCGGCCACGCTTGTGGTCGCGAGGTGGTGTGCAGCAGCGATTCGCCACCCAAGGCGCGGGCCGGTTGCCCACGCAGACGGCGGGCGCTGGACCCGCGCGGGCTCAGCACCGGCCCGATCCGTTCGGCGGCCAGCTCGTGCACCTGCCAGTCGCGCGGCCAGGGCGGGGCGGCGAGCAACAGTGCGGCATCCAGGCCGGGCAAGTGCGCGCCAGGCATGTCCTCCTGCGCGGCCAGATGCAGGCGCAGCGTGGGCAGCTCGCGGCCCAGCCGTTCCAGCCGTGGAATCATCCAGCGCGCGAGCACGCTCGCCGAGCAGCCGAGCACGAACGGCGCCTGCAGCGGAAGCTGTCGCAGCGCGGCCCAGCCCTCGCGCAGCCGTGCGAAGGGGGCGCCGATACGCTCGTGGAGCTGCTGGCCCGTCGGCGTGAGTGCAAGACCACGGCCTTGCCGTGAAAACAGCGGCCGGCCAGCGGCTTCTTCCAGCGCGCGCAATTGGCGGCTGATCGCGCCATGGGTGACGTGGAGCTCTTCGGCGGCACGGCTCACGCTGCCCAGCCGGGCGACGGCCTCGAAGGCACGCAGGGCGTTCAGCGGTGGCAGCTCGCGGCTCAATGGTGAGTTTTTCTCAAGCGTCGTTGGCGATCTTATCGCTTTAAGAAAAGCCCTGGTGCGCGCTAGATTGGCCCGCGGATGCCGGTCTTGCGGCCGGTTTCGACTTTTCGTAGCTTTTGGCACAGGACAAACGCATGTCTGCATCCCCGGATTTTTACCGCTGGCCCGACGCGCAGGGCCGCTTCGGTGATTACGGCGGCCAGTACGTCGCCGAGACGCTGATGGCGCCGCTGGCCGAGCTCACCGCCGCGTATCTGCGCCTGCGCGAGGATCCGGACTTCCTCGCCGAGCTCGACTACGACCTCAAGCACTACGTCGGCCGGCCGAGCCCGGTGTACTTCGCCGAGCGGCTGAGTCGCCAGGTCGGCGGCGCGCGCATCCTGCTCAAGCGTGAGGATCTCAACCACACCGGCGCGCACAAGATCAACAACACCGTCGGTCAGGCGTTGATCGCGCGGCACATGGGCAAGACGCGCATCATCGCCGAGACCGGCGCCGGCCAGCACGGCGTGGCCAGCGCCACGGTGGCGGCGCGGCTGGGCCTGGAATGCGTGGTCTACATGGGCGCCACCGACATCGAGCGGCAGAAGATCAACGTCTACCGCATGAAATTGCTCGGCGCCCAGGTGGTGCCGGTGACCTCCGGCTCGAAGACGCTCAAGGACGCGCTCAACGAGGCGATGCGCGACTGGGTCACCCACGTCGCCGACACCTTCTACATCATCGGCACCGTGGCCGGCCCGCATCCGTATCCGCTGATGGTGCGCGACTTCAACGCCATCGTCGGCCGCGAGGCGCGCGCGCAGGTGCTGGAGGAATACGGCCGCCTGCCCGACGCGATCACCGCCTGCGTGGGCGGCGGCTCCAACGCGATCGGCCTGTTCCACGCCTTCCTCAACGACGAGGGCGTGCGCATCGTCGGCGCCGAGGCGGCGGGCGAGGGCCTCGCCAGCGGCCATCATGCGGCCTCGCTCGCGGCGGGACGGCCCGGTGTGCTGCATGGCAATCGCACCTACGTGCTGTGCGACGACGATGGCCAGATCATCGAGACGCATTCGGTGTCGGCCGGACTGGACTATCCGGGCGTGGGCCCCGAGCACGCGTTCCTGAAGGATGCCGGCCGCGCCGAATACGTCGGCGTCACCGATGATGAAGCGCTCGCCGCCTTCCATCTGCTCGCCCGTACCGAGGGCATCCTGGCCGCGCTCGAATCCAGCCACGCGGTGGCGCAGGCGATCAAGCTGGCGCGCGAGTACCCGAAGGACGCGATCGTGCTGTGCAACCTCTCCGGCCGCGGCGACAAGGACGTGCACACCATCGCCGCGCGCGAAGGGGTGGAGGTATGAACCGCATCGACCGCCGCTTCGCCGCGCTCAAGGCCGCCGGCCGCACCGCGCTGATTCCCTTCGTCACCGCCGGCGATCCCGCGCCTGCGCACGTGGTGCCGCTCATGCATGCGCTGGTCGACGCCGGCGCCGATCTGATCGAGCTCGGCGTGCCGTTTTCCGATCCGATGGCCGACGGTCCGGTGATCCAGCACGCCAGCGAACGCGCGCTCGCCGCCGGCGTCGGTCTCGCCGACGTGCTCGCCTGGGTCGATGAGTTCCGGCGCCGCGACGCCGATACGCCGGTCGTGTTGATGGGTTATCTGAATCCCGTCGAGATCCATGGCTATGCGCGCTTCGCCGCCGAGGCCGTGGCCGCCGGCGTGGATGGCGTGCTGGTGGTCGACTGTCCGCTGGAAGAGGGCCGGGTACTCGAGCCGCTGCGCGCGGCGGGGCTGAAGCGCATCCTGCTCGCCGCGCCGACCACCGCGCCCGCGCGTCTGGCCCGCTTGTGCGAGGCGGCCGAGGGCTTCCTGTACTATGTCGCCTTTGCCGGTGTCACCGGCGCGGCACGGCTCAGCGTCGCCGACATTGCCACGCGCGTGGCCGAGGTGCGCACCCGGGCGAAGGCGCCGGTGGCGGTGGGTTTCGGCGTACGCGATGCGGCAAGCGCCAAGGCGATCGCCGCGTTCGCCGACGGCGTGGTGATCGGCAGCGCCCTGGTCGAGCGCTTGGCCGGTGCGCGGGATGCCCAGGACATCGCGGCGCGCGCGCACGGGTTCCTGGCGCCGATCCGCGCCGTGCTCGACGGCTGAAGGCCGGCTGCGTCTTTGTTTTGCGAATGTCGAGGTGAGGGCCGATGAACTGGCTGCAGAAAATCATGACGCCGCGGACCCGTCCGCCGGCCCACGCCGCCGCCAATCGCGGCAAGGTGCCCGAGGGCGTATGGGAAAAGTGCGCCGGCTGCGGCACCGTGCTCTATCGGCCCGAGCTCGAGCGCAACCTCATGGTCTGCCCCAAGTGCGCCCACCACCATCCGATCCGGGCCCGCACGCGCCTGCTGGCCTTGCTCGATGCGGGCAGCGCGCAGGAGCTGTGGGCCAGCCTGGAGCCGACCGACCCGCTCAAGTTCCGCGACAGCAAGAAGTACCGCGACCGCATCCAGGCGGCGCAGAAAGCCACCGGCGAGAAAGACGCCCTGATCGCCATGAGCGGCACGCTCAAGGGGCTGCCGCTGGTGACCACCGCGTTCGAGTTCGCCTACATGGGCGGCTCGATGGGCTCGGTGGTCGGCGAGAAGTTCGCCCGTGCGGCCGAGCTCGCGCTGGCCGACCGCAGCGCACTGGTCAATTTTTCCGCCACCGGCGGGGCACGCATGCAGGAAGCGCTGTTCTCGCTGATGCAGATGGCCAAGACCGCCGCCGCGCTGGCGCGCCTGCGTGAGGCGGGCGTGCCCTACATCAGCGTGATGACCAATCCGACCACCGGCGGCGTGTCGGCGAGCCTGGCCATGCTCGGCGACATCAACATCGGCGAACCCAAGGCGCTGATCGGTTTCGCCGGCACGCGCGTGATCGAGCAGACCGTGCGCGAAACCCTGCCGGAGGGCTTCCAGCGTTCGGAGTTCCTGCTCGAACACGGGGCGCTCGACCTCATCGTCGATCGCCGGCAGATGCGCGACAAGCTGGCCGCGCTGCTCGCCCTGCTCAAGAAGGCCCCGCGCGCGGCCGCCTGACCGCCGTTGTCCACAGGTGCCGTGGAAAGTTGCCGGGAAAGCCTGTGGAAAGGTGGCCTATCTCCTTGAATGCCAATGGGCCGCCGACGGCGTGCTTAGTTCCTGCGCAGGGCGGCTCAAGGACTGCCGGCCAACCATAGCGATCCGCCGCCGAGCACGGTCCCCAGCGCGATCGCCGCGAGCACGTCGCTCGGGTAATGCAGGCCCAGGATCACCCGTGAGGCGGCCACCAGCGCGGTGAAGGCCAGCAGCAGCGGGGCCAGCGCCGGGTACCACGCCAGCGCGACCACGGTGAAACCCACCGCCTGCAGCGTATGGCCGGAGGGAAAGCTGAATTCGTCCAGCGGCGGCAGATGGGCGATCACGCCGGGGCAGGCGCGGAAGGGCCGCGGCCGCCGCGTCTGTCGCTTGATCAGCCGATAGAGCAGGAGCGCGGCCAGCCCGGTCGCGGCCATGTGCAGCGCGGCGATGCGGCCGCGATGCCCGCCGCAGCCGGCCAGCGCCAGCATCAGCCCGTACCAGAAGATGCCGTCGCCGAGCCGGCTGATCAGTGCGAAGAAGGCACCGACGGTGGTGCGCGTACCCCAGCGGTTGGCGGCCAGACACAGCCGGCGATCGAGCCGTGCCGGCCGACCGAGGGCGGGTTCAGGCAGGGGCGATGGTGGCGGGGACATGCGGGTCTCCTTCGGCCAGCCTGCCAAGCAGGGCCTCGGCGTCGGCGATCACGGTGGCGGGCGACAGTGCGGCCGTGGCGGCATGCGCGGCGCGGCCCATGTGGCGGATCAATCCCGGATTGATGCTCAGTCGTGTCGCGGCCTCGATGAACCCGGCCTCGTCGCCCGGCTCGACCAGATGGCCGCTGTGGCCCTCGCGGACGTGCTCGCGCGCGGCGGCCTGGTTATGGGCGATCACCGGCAATCCGGCGGCCAGCGCCTCCAGGATCACGTTGCCGAAGGTCTCGCTCAGACTGGGGAAGACGAACAGGTCCGCGCTCGCATAGTGCCTGGCCAAGGCCTCGCCGCGCTGGACGCCGGCCAGGATGAGTTCCGGATGGTCGGCGGCGAGCCGTGCGCGGGCCGGGCCGTCGCCGACCAGGACGAAACGCAGCCGGGGGACGACCTGCCGCGCGGCTTCGAACGCGCGCACCGCCAGCGCCAGGTTCTTTTCCGGCGCCAGGCGGCCCACGTAGAGCCAGACCGGCGTGTGTCCATCCGCGCCCCAGTGCGCGCGCAGGGTCGCGTCGCGGCGCTGCGGGTGGAACAGGGTGGTATCCACCGCGCGGCGCAGGACGCATACGCGCGGCACGCCCAGTGCACGCAGCTCCTCGGCGAGCGCCTCGGTGGGCACCAGCGTGGCGTCGGCGCGCCGGTGAAAGCGGCGCAGACAGGCGCGCACCCAGGGCGCCAGCCAGCGCAGCCCGTAATGCGCCGCGTAGCTGTCGAAGCGGGTATGAAAACCGGTGGCCGCGGGGATGCCAAGCCGCCTGGCAGCGGTCAGCGCGGCATGGCCGAGCGGACCTTCGGTGGCGATGTACAGCACGTCCGGCCGCCAGCGTCGCCAGCGCCGGCACAGGGAGTGCGTGGCCGGCAGGCCGAGACGCAGTCCCGGATAACCGGGCAGCGGCAGGCCGGGCAGGGGAACGTCGAGCACGCCGGGATCGTCCGGCGCCGCCTGCCGCTGGCGGGGGCGAAGGATCTCGACGGTATGCCCGCGGCCGGCCAGTCCCGTGGCCAGCGCATGCACGGTGAGTGCAACGCCGTTGATTTCCGGCGGATAAGTCTCGCTGACGAGGGCGATGCGCATGGCGTACGCCTTGGGCTGGCCGTTGTGGCCCACTCTGCGCGGCGCCGATTGCCGACGCATGGCCGGCGCGTGACGCGGCGATGACGTCGAAGTGCGCCGCATCTGTCCACCGGGCGATGGTTTTTGCGTGCGCCTCTGCCGCAGCGCTCTCGTTCCTATCGACGGGCGGTTCTGCTATATCCGGTGTCGCTTGTCCCCAAGGAGCGCTACGACGATGAAACGACGACAGCTCGCCCTGGCCCTGCTCGGCCTCGCCATCGCCACCGGTGCCTGCGGGCAGACATCGCCGATCCCTGTCCAGCGGCCCGCACCGGGGACGGAGCTCTACATCATCTCGCCGCGCGATGGCGAGACCGTGCCGCGCACCTTCACCGTGCGCTTCGGCCTCAAGGGCATGGGCGTGGCGCCGGCGGGCGTGGTCAAGCCGGGCACCGGCCATCATCATCTGCTGGTCGATGTGGACACCCTGCCGCCGCCGGGACAGCCGATTCCCAAGGACGCGCAGCATCTGCACTTCGGCGGCGGGCAGACCGAGACCACGCTGACCCTGCCGCCTGGCACGCACACGCTGCAGCTGGAGCTGGCCGACGCCAACCACGTGCCGTTCGACCCGCCGGTGGTGTCGTCCAGGATCACCGTGCACGTGCAATGAAGGCGGTGGCTCGGGGCCGATCGCCGTAGAATGGGCGGTTCATCTCCGCCCAAGCCACGCCCATGACCGTCCGCACCCGCTTCGCCCCGAGTCCCACCGGCTACCTGCACATCGGCGGCGCCCGCACGGCGCTCTATTGCTGGCTGGAGGCGCGCCGGCAGGGTGGCCAGTTCGTGCTGCGGATCGAGGACACCGACCGCGAGCGGTCCACCGACGCGGCCGTGCGGGCCATCCTCGAAGCCATGGACTGGCTTGGGCTCGACGCCGACGAGGGCCCGATCTTCCAGACCGCACGCCGCGCCCGCTACCAGGAAGTCGCCGAGGCGCTGGTCAAGGCCGGCAAGGCCTACTACGCCTACGAGACCCGCGAGGAGATCGAGGCGATGCGGGCGGCGGCCATGGCGCGCGGGGAGAAGCCCCGCTACAACGGCTATTACCGGGACCGCAACGAACCCTGGCGCGACGATCCCAACCGGGTGATCCGCTTCAAGAATCCGCTCGAGGGCACGGTGGTGTTCGAGGATCGGATCAAGGGCCGGGTGGAATGGTCCAACGCCGAGCTCGACGACCTCGTGATCCTGCGCTCGGATGGCTGGCCCACCTACAACTTCGCGGTGGTGGTGGACGACATCGACATGCGCATCACCGAGGTGATCCGCGGCGACGACCACGTCAATAACACCCCGCGCCAGATCAACCTCTATCACGCCCTCGGCGCGCCGGTGCCGACCTTCGCGCATCTGCCGATGATCCTGGACAAGGACGGCAAGAAGCTCTCCAAGCGGACCGGTTCGGTGAGCGTGATGGAATACCGCGAGGCCGGCTATCTGCCGCACGCCTTGCTCAACTACCTGGTGCGGCTGGGCTGGTCGCACGGCGATCAGGAGATTTTCTCGCGCGAGGAGATGATTCGCCTGTTCGACATCGCCGACGTCAACAAGTCGGCCGCGCGTTTCGACATCGAAAAGCTCAACTGGCTCAACCAGCATTACCTCAAGACCGACGATCCGCGCAGCCTGGTGCCGGAGTTCGGCTGGCACCTGGCGCGGCTCGGCATCGATCCGGCGCAAGGCCCCGATCCGGCGGCGGTCATCGTGGCCTTGCGCGATCGCGTGCATACGCTCAAGGAAATGGCCGAGCGTGCGCGGGTCTGGTACGCGCCGATCCGCGAATGGGATGAAAACGCCGTCGCCAAGCATCTGCGTGGCGAGCAGGCGCTGGCGGTGCTCGATGCCGCCAAGAGCCGTCTGGCGTCCTGCCCCTGGACACCCGAGGCGATCGCGGCGGCAGTGGAGGAGATCGCTGCCGGGCTGGGGCTTGGCCTGGGCAAGGTGGCCCAGCCGTTGCGGGTGGCGATGACCGGCACCCAGGTGTCGCCGTCGATCGAGCAGACCATCTACCTCACCGGCCGCGAGGAGGCGTTGCGTCGGATCGACGAGGCGCGGCGCCGCGCACAGCCGGCGTAAGGCATGGCGGCACCGGCATGGACGAGCTCCTCGCCCGGTTGACGCAGGGCATCGATACGCAAGCGCCGGATGCGTTCTGGAAGATCTTCTTCCGCTTGTGGTCGCTGGTGCCGTGGACGGCACTCACCATGCTCGGCGCGATCTCGGTGGCCGTCGGCGCGCTGCTGGGACGGTGGCGCGGACGGACGGCGGAGGGCGTGCTCTGGGCGCTCGCGCTTGGCCCCTTGGGCTGGTTCGTCGTGCTGCTGCGACCCAAGGCCGCGCAGCCGCCACCCCTGCCCGCGGCCGGTCGCCACGAGGGGCATGTATGATGGCCATGGAGGTGGCATGCATGACCCCGTCCCACGCCAAGCCGCCGGCGCATCACCGGCATCATGCCGATCCGGCCGGCTATGTCGCCGCGGTCGCCCGCGCCAGCCAGGCGCGCGGACTCAGGCTGACCCCGTTGCGCCGCGAGGTGCTGGAACTGATCGCCGCCGCCGGCCGTCCGGTCAAGGCCTACGATCTGCTCGAGCGCCTGCGTGAGCACCACGACAATGCCGCGCCGCCCACGGTCTACCGGGCGCTCGATTTTCTGCTCGAGCACGGCTTCATCCACAAGCTCGAATCGATCAACGCCTACGTCGCCTGCCATCATCCGGAGCAGGCGCACCAGGTGCCATTCCTGATCTGCGACCGTTGCGCCAGCGCCGAGGAAGTGTGCGACGCCCGCGTCGCCGAGCTGATCGAGGCGCAGGCTGAGGCGCTCGGTTTCCGGCCGCTGGCGCAGACCTTGGAAGTGCACGGCCTGTGCAAGCGTTGCCGCTGACGAGGCCTGGCTGAAAATTGGTTCTTCCCCTCAGTTGGGAGAAGAACCTGAAACGCGCCGTCTCGAGGCTTGCAAAGCCGGTTCGCGGCCGCATTGTGTTACTTTATAGCAATAACCCCTTCGGGATGCGGCGCGTGGAACGGTCCGACGACAAGAGTCGCGCATGGTGGATGGCCGATCGGCTGGGTGCGCTGGCCTCGTTCCTGTGCGCCATCCACTGCGCACTGCTGCCCTTCGTGCTCGCCTTGCTGCCCCTGTTCGGGCTCGGGTTTCTGGCCGACCACCGCTTCGAGCGCGGCTTCGTCGTCTTCGCCTGCCTGCTGGCCCTGCTCAGCCTGGGCCATGGCTATCGCCGGCATCACCGGCCCCGCCCGCTGCTGCTCGCGCTGCCCGGCCTGGCGCTTCTGCTGCTCGGCGTCACCCTGGCGGAAGGATCGATCGCGGTGCACAGCACCCTGGTCACCTGTGGCGGACTCCTGGTCGCCTGCGGGCATTGGGTCAACCTGCGCACCGACCGCGCCTACGCGCACGTGCATGGCCGCTACTGCGTGCACTGATGCCTGGCGCGTCCTCGCGATTGTGTAGCAGCGCCGACGCCGCCTAGCATGCAGCGATGAGTTCCCATCACGCCTCGCACGCGCACCATCGGCATGCGTCCACTTCTATGGACGAGGCCAGGCATCGACCGCACGCGGGATCGCGGCGGCCCGGCCGGCTCCTGGCCGCGCTGGCCCTGACGGCGGCGATGACCGTGTTCGAGGTGATCGGCGGCTGGTGGTCGGGATCGCTTGCGCTGCTGGCCGATGCCGGACACATGCTGGTCGACACCCTGGGCCTGCTGCTGGCGGTGGTGGGGGCATGGCTGGCCGCGCGTCCGGCCGATGCGCGCCGCAGCTACGGCTACGGCCGGCTGGAGGTTCTGGCCGGCTTCGTCAACGCGTTGCTGCAGTTCGTCCTGGTCGGCTTCATCGTCTGGGAGGCGATCGGCCGGCTGCTGCATCTGGATGCGGTGCGCATCCTGTCCGGCCCCATGCTGCTGGTGGCGCTGGCGGGGCTGGCGGTCAACCTGCTGGTGTTGCGCATCCTGCATGGACACGCGCATGACGATGTCAATACCGGCGCGGCCGCCCTGCACGTGCTCGGCGATCTTTTGGGTTCCATCGCCGCCGTGCTGGCAGCGCTGGCGGTGCGCTGGGGCGGCTGGACCTTCGCCGACCCGGTCCTGTCGCTGCTGGTCGCCTTGCTGATCCTGGGCAGTGCCTGGCGACTGCTGCGCCGGGCCTCGCACATCCTGCTCGAAGGCGTGCCCGAAGGGCTCGACACCACCGAGCTGGCCAGCGCGCTGCACGAGGCCGATGCCGCCATCCGCGATGTCCATCACGTCCACGTGTGGCAGCTCGCCTCCGGGGCGCGCATCGCCACCTTGCACGTGCGCCTGGCCGGTGAGGAAGGCCGGTCCCGGGCGCTGTCCGAAGTGCATCGCATGCTGCGCGACCGTTTCGGTATTCGCCACGCGACGGTGCAGGTCGACGATCCGCATTGCCCCGACGACCTGCCCGGCCATGACCCGCATCGGCAGGGATGATGCTTGCGCTTTCGGCGTCCACTGCTACGATGGCAGACCGTCCAAACTTGCTAGAAGGGAGTATCCATGGGCAAGGGTGACCGCAAGACCCTGCGCGGCAAGATCTTTCGCGGCAGCTACGGCAATTGTCGCCCGCACCATCCGGTACGTCCGGCGGTGGCCGGCAGCAAGCCGGTCGTGACCAAGCCGGCCGTGGCCAAGAAGGCAGCGCCGCGCCGCAAATCCGCCTGACCGCAGATGCCTGCATGCCTTGCCGAGGGCCCGCTTGCGGGCCTTCGCGCTTTCGGGGAAGGGCCGATCGGCGGGTGCCGCCGCGGCCGGCGGGCGGCCAAGCCGCACTTGCATGGTCCGACTTGGCCCGCTAGAAGAGACGCAGGCTTTTCCAGGGCGGCCCTCACGCATGCATGGTAGAACCCTGATCCTCAAGACGCTTGCGCTGCTGTCCGGTCTCGGCTCCGTCGGCGCGTGTCTGGCGACCGGCGCGCCGGCCCACGAAGCCCCGCCCGTGGCAGATGCTGCGCCGACGCAGTTTGTCCGTCAGGCGCCGTTGGCCGATCCTCGGGTGATCGAACTCGCGCTCGCCGCGGTACGTTGCGCGCAGTCCTCCGGCGTGGGACTCAAGGCGCAGCGGCTGGCGGTCATCGACTATTCGCGATCGTCGCGAGAGCCCCGGCTCTGGGTCTTCGAGCTCGCCACCGGGCGGCTGCTCTATCAGGAGGTCGTCGCCCACGGTCAAGGCTCCGGCGAGGACGTGCCCACGCGGTTTTCCAATGCCGGCAACAGCCATGCCTCGAGCCTGGGCCTGTTCGTGACCGGGGACCCTTACATCGGGCACAACGGTTATTCGTTGCGCCTGCTGGGCCTGGATCCGGGCTTCAACGACGCGGCGCTCGCCCGCGCGATCGTCATCCACGGCGCGGCGTATGTCGATCCGGAGGCGGCCCGGCGCCGCGGCCGGCTCGGTCGCAGCTGGGGCTGTCCTGCGCTGCGCAGTGCGGTCGCACGGCCGATCATCGACGTGCTCAAGAGCGGGCAGTTCGTCTTTTCCTATTATCCGGACCAGCAATGGTTGACCCGTTCGGCGATGCTCAAGTGCGAGGCCGCGCGGCGTCTGGCCGGGCGCGGCGATGCGCGGCGTGGCGACGGATCGACCTAAACCCCGGCTGGCGGCCGGCTGGGTCTGGCTGGGCTGGCTGCTCGTCGTTGGCCTGGCCGTGGCTGCCGGCGTGCCGGAATGGGGCGCACGCAAGTCCAGTCCGCTCGATACGCCGCCCGACAAGCTCAAGCCGGGCGAATGGATCTGGTTCGACAGCCCCATCCAAGGGCCGCTGGCGGTCATCGTCAGCCTCACCGAACAGCGCGCCTACGTCTACCGCAACGGCGTGCTGATCGCGGTGAGCACGATCAGCAGCGGCCGGCCGGGCTACGAGACGCCGACCGGCGTCTTCACCATCCTGCAGAAAGACCGCAACCACCGCTCGAACAAGTACCAGGATGCGCCCATGCCTTACCAGCAGCGGCTGACCTGGGATGGCATCGCGCTGCACGCGGGCGGCTTGCCGGGCTATCCGGAATCGCACGGCTGCGTGCATCTGCCCACCGAGTTCGCGCGTCGCCTGTTCGGCATCACCGAGCTCGGCATGACGGTGGTGGTCTCGCGCGCAGGCAGCGCGCCGGTGAGCGTGGTGCACCCGCGCGCGATCAGCCCGATCGACCCGCAAAGCGGCAGCGTGCGCGAGGCCCCGCCGCTCGCGCAGGACGAGTCCTTCCGCTGGCACCCGGAGGATGCGCCCGACGGGCCGGTGTCGCTGGTGATGAGCCTGGCCGATCGCAGCCTGGTGGTCTATCGCAACGGCGTCGAGATCGGCCAGTCGCGCATCGTGGTGAATCGTCCACAGCCCGGCACGCATGCCTACATCGTGACGCAAGACGATGAACAGACGACGTCGCCCGGTGAGCATCGGCCGCGCTGGATCACCATCGGCATGCCCGGTTCCGCCGAAGGAGCGGGACAGGCGGTGCCGACGGACATGCAGGGCGCGGTCACCGTCCCGGAGGCCTTCCTGGATCTGCTGCGCCCGCTGTTGAAGCCTGGCGTGGTGCTGTTGGTCACGGACGCGCCGATCCTCCCCGGCAGCAGCGGCACGCCCGTCGAGGTATTGGACGCCGAGCCGCCGCCTTCGCCGTGATGGCCGGCGCTGCCAAGCCGGCATGGGCGGGACAGGGGGGACTCAACTTGCGCGCGGGCCTCGGCGAGAGGCTGCAGCAACCCAGCCGACGCATCGTTGCGGCAAGCCGTGCGGGGCGGCTTTGCTGAGCACAGCGGCGTCGGCGTGTCTTGCCGGTGAGCCTCAACCGGGCTGTCGCGCCTATTGCTGGTAGCGTACGAGCTTGTTGTAAATGGTCTTGACGCTGACGCCCAGCATGCGGGCGGCCCGGGTCTTGTCGTTGCCGCAGCGCTCGAGCGCCTGTTCGATCGCTTCGCGCTCCAGCTCTGCCAGGGTCTGACCCCGCCCTCGTCGATTTTTCCATCGTACACGGCGTGTCGTTCGGCATCCTCATGACGGCCTTGGTGCTGAGCGTGGCCGTCATTGCCGTGACGAGGGAAAGGGCATTTGCCGGGCGCGTTTCAGGAGATCTCCTGGTCGGTGACCAGCGGCGGCAGGCTGCCATCGCGTAGCAGTTGCAGGGAAAGCGCCTCGTAACGCTGCTGCATGATCACGCGGTGCGCATGCTGCTGGTCGCGGATCCGCTCGACATGTGGCTGCACCAGCACCATCTCGGCGTCCTTGACCAGCGCCAGCAGCAGTCCCCAGGCAGCCTCGTCGATGAGCTCCACGGTCACCAGCGCGTGCAGCGAAGGCAGCAGGCCGACGCCGGGATCGGCAATGACTTCGGTGATGGCCTGGACCTGGCGCTGCGAGGCCTCGATGTGTTCGTCGACGCGCGCCGGCTCGGTCATCTCATCCAGGCCCAGCGCCTCCATGACCTGATGCAGCAAATGGGCGTGTTCGGCTTCCTGGCCGCGGAACCGCTCCAGGGTGGCGAGTTCGAACAAATCGACTGCCGGTTCGGGATGGCGTCGGCATTTCTCCAGGAAGGTGCGGTAGGCCTCGATGATGGCGTGCTCGCAGGTCAGGCGAGCGGCAAAAAAGTCGGCCAGGCGCGCCTGGCTGGCGGCTCCGGGCGGGGTCGGGTTGTCCGGCGTCGTGGTTTCGATGTGCTCGTTCATGGCAGGAGTCTGCACAAGGGATTTTCATCTATCGTGCGCACCGGCATGTGCAGGCGCCGTCATGTCCCTGCAGCCGTCCGCGAACCCGGGGCATGGCATCGGCGAAGCAGAGGAGTGCCCCAAGCCATCCAGCGACGCGCATGGGGCCGCCGGAAGCTCGCGTCATGACCCAATTGATCTTTGGGGTCGCTTTCACGATGAGCCTTGGCGACGGTCCTGGACCGCCTGGCGCCAGGCCAGCAGGGGCTGTGCGCTGGCGCCGTGCACCAGGACGCTCAAGACCACCACCGTAACCACCAGATCCGCCAGACGATGAATCTCGACCGTGCTGACGCCCCGCACGGCGGCGTAACCCAGGTAATTGAGGCCGCCGATGCCGCGGATGCCCAGCCAGCCGAGCAGCAGACGGTGGGCATGACCGGCTCCGGAGTGCGCGGTGGCGAGCCACACCGAGAGTGGCCTGACGACGACGAACAGCAGCAGCGCGAGCAAAGCTCCCGTCGGGCTCCAGAAGGTGGCGAAGGCCACGCCGAGCGCGAGCGTGAGCCCGGCGGCGATGAGCCTTTCCAGGGTGTCGCCGAAGGAAAGGGCGTCGGAAACCATCAGTCCGATCGAAGCCGCCGGTTCTGCCGGCTTGACATGGTCGCGCAGGTTGGGATTCACGAGGACTTCTGCCGGCGGATGACTGGAAAGTTCGTCCAGTTCGTCACGCACCGCCGGGTTGGGGTGGCGGGACACCACGGTGCGTTCGGTATGGCGAAGGCCAAGGCCGGCGGCGAAGGCGGCGAAGAAGATGGAGGCATGCAGCGCCTCGGCGCTAGCCCAGGTCAGGGCGAGCAGCGCGAGGGCGAGCAGGTCGCTCGGCGCGGTGTCTCCGCTCATCGCCTTGAGTCGCGTGGCCAGCGAGCCGATCGCGTAGGCCAAGCCGAAACCGATCAGCAGGCCGGCCGGCAGTGCCCACAGCACGTCCACCAGCAACCAGTGCCGCCAGTCCGCCGGCGCCGTGGACGGTACCAGCCAGAGCAGCGCCAGCGACAGGGCCGGCATCGCCGCGCCGTCGTTGAGCCCAGCCTCGCCGGACAGTGCGACCCGCAGGGCATCGTGGTCGCGGGCGTCATCGACGGAAACCAGGCTCGCCAGTACCGGATCGGTCGGTGCCACGGCGGCAGCGAACGCCAATGCCAACGGCCAGGCGAGCCCGGCCAGGGCATGGGCGGCCAGGGCGCCGCCGGCAATCGTGAGCACCATGGCCGGGAAGGCCAGCCGCAAGGCCATGCGCCAACGAGGGTCGCGCCAAGAAAGGCGCAGCTTGAGACCGCCCAGAAACAAGGACACCAGCAGTGCCACCCGAGTGGCCTGCTCCATCAGCGTCATGTGCTCGAGCCAGTGCACCTGTGCCACCTTGAGGCCCCACGGACCGATGGCCATGCCCGCGACCACATAAAGCGCGAAGGGGGTGACGGGTGTGTGCCGCAGCCAGCCGGAGGCCAGCGAAGTGGCGAGCAGCAGACCGCCGACCAGAAACAGCCAATAGGCAAGCGGCATCTTCTCGGCCGTCCCCGATCCGGTCAGCCGCAAATTCCAGGATGAAATCAATGCCGGCCGCATTCTGCTGGTACTGGACAGTGACAAGGAAACCCTGGCGCGGGTCGAGCCCGCGCTCGAACGGCTCGGCCTCGAACGGCTGCCTTTCGAAAGCAAGACCGTGATGACGATGTCGCATTGACGAATGCCACCCATAAGGAGACAGACGCCCATGACCACGCACGACCGAAAAGACCTGCGCCATCCCCAGCAGCCGGGCGCCGCCGGCGAAACGCCTGCCGAGCGCCAGCAGCGCAAGGCCAAGGAAAACCAGAACCAGGACCAATCGCTCGAGGAAACCTTTCCCGCCAGCGATCCGGTGTCTCCCTTCATCCCCGCCAAGCCCCGCGATTGAGCGGCGATGGCATATATCGATGCCCAATGAAAAGCCCCGGACAACCGGGGCTTTTCGTTGTGGGGTTGATTGCGGCGATCATTGTTCGCTGGAGGAGGACGCGGCCGCGGTGCCGCTGCCACCCTTGAGGCTTTTGCTGACCTGCTCGGCCATCGAAAGATGGTGCTCGAGGACCGGCAGGGTTTTTTCGGCGAACTGGCGGATGTCCTGGTCCTGGCTTTGCGTGGCGCGTTTGAACAGGGCCACGTCCTTGCGATGGTCCTTGACCATCGCGGCCATGTAGGCCTTGTCGTAGGCATCGCCCTTGAGCGATGAAAGCTTGCTGGCGAGCGCCTTGGAGGAAGCATCCGGCTCGCTCGGCACGGTGATCTTCTTGTTGGCAGCGAGCTCGGTCAACTCGCGGTTGGCCTTGCTGTGGTCATCGACCATCTGCTGCGCGAACTGCTTGACCGCCGGGGACTGGGCCTGCTGCAGCGCCTGCTGGCCGAGCTCCACTTCGGCGATGCCACCTGCGGCCGCCTTGTGCAGAAACCGCGTGTCCTGCTTGTTCTGGCCGGTTGAGGCCGCGTCGGTAGCGGCGCCTGCTGCGGCGCTGGAACCTGGTTCCTGCGACTGGGCCAGCAGCCAAGGGCTGCTCAACCCCAGTGCGAGGCCGAGTGACAATACGAGTGTCTTTTTCATGAGGGACTCCTGCGAATTTTTGAAGGGATGGGCATGGCGTTCATTCGTCGCGTGCGGCATGGCCGCGGCCGCGGCGCGCGATGGCGGCCATGTGTGCGCGGTCCTGACTTACCGCCTGTCCGCCCTTGCGGCCCGCGGCGCGGGCCTCTTCGGCGGTGAAGCGGTGGGCGCGGCCCCCGGCTTGGGCGGCCTGCCCGCCGCGGCTCGAGATTTCCCGACGTCGCTGGGGATCGAGTGCAGCAAAACCCCGCGGTCGGGAAGCATGCACGTGGATACGCATGGGCATGGCTTCCTTCTGTCCGATGAAACGCTGTGCTGCGCAGCAGGGCCGGCATCAAGGCTGGACCGAACGCATTGCGCTTGTTCCCGGGCCTGCCTTTGCGGCGGCGGCATGGGCGGCCGCCTCCGCAAAAGTTTTTTTCGGTCCGACCGTGCGACGCAGTGCCTGTCGATGTGTCAGGCGCGCTTGCGTTCGACCGACGTGGCGGCGGCTTCCTGGTTCTTGCCGCTTTCGGCGAACTTGGTGAGCTTCTCGTCGGTGGCCTTTTCTTCCTTCAGGGTTTCCTGGAACAGTGGAATGGCTTCCTTGTAGCCGAGCAGCTTAGCCAGCGCGCACAGGGTGCCGTAGGAGGCGATCTCGTAATGTTCGACCTTCTGCGCCCCACCGATCAGCGCCGCATCGCGCAGTGCGCCTTCGGGAATGCTGTCGATGATTTCGCGGCTTTCCTCGATCAGGCCTTCCATCGCCGCGCACTTGATCCGCTTCAGCCGCAGATCCAGCTTTTCGACGACGCGATCGATACGCTCGATCTGGCCCTGGGTTTCCTCCGCGTGCGTTTCGAAGGCGCGCGACAGTTCCGGATCCTGGGCGGCGCGGGCAAGCCGGGGCAGGGCGCGCGCCAGTTGCTTCTCGGCACTATAGATATCCGACAGCTCGTGGATGAAAAGATCTTCGATGGATTTGATGGCGGACATGCCAGTGTCTCCTTGGAGTTCGTTGGAGGTGCTGGCCACGTTAGAACCCGGCAGGTGAGGACCAGGCGTTGCAGGGCTCTTTTTTCTGTGGATGAGCCCGTTCGGATGGCTGGCGTAAAGATTCGCGAAGAGCCCGTGGAGGAATTCCTGGACACTCGGGCTTAAGGCATCGAAAGACCGATGCGGCATCGGCAGCCACATGGACCGCGGCGTCGCCGTACAGGCAGAATCGGCAAGGCATCCCTGCCCATCCCACGCGAGGTTTCCCATGGCATCGTCCTTGATCACCCGGCTGCAGCAGGTGCTGCTGCTCGTCGCCCTGGCTGTTTTGCCGCTGAGTCTCAAGGCCCAGGCGGCGCCCGGACTGCCCGAGGCGGACAAGCAGGCCATCCAGCAGTACACGCTCACCGAGGATGTCTTCAATCGACTCGTCGCGGCCACCAAGGAAGCGCAGGCCGCCGGCATCCATCCGCAACAGGCGGGTGATCCCTCGCAGATCCATTCGCTCGACGATCTGGCCAGGCAGGCCATGAGCAGCGACCCGCGCATCCCGGCACTGATCGCCAAGCACGGCTTCACCCCGCGCGAATTCCTGCTCGCCAACATCGCGCTGATGAATGCCGGCCTGGTGGTGCAGGCCAAGAGCCAGCCCGAGTTGGCGAAGATGATCGACCAGAGCAAGGTCAATGCGGCCAACGTCGCCTTCTACGAGGCCCATCAGGCGCAGATCGAGGCGCTGCTGCGTGCCGGTGCGGCCAATGGCGGACCCGAGGCGGGCAACGGCGGCCAGTGATGGCGGAGCGCGAGCCGCGCACTGCGGCCCCGGTATGGCCTTGAAGCGCATGCCGTATCGCGCCGGCGCCGGTCGGCACTGCCGGCACTGGCCACTTGGTGCAGCCGCCCTGCTGCTGTCGTGCCTCGGCGTGGCGCACGCCGAGGTGCATCTGCGCCGCGAAGGACTCAACCTCAACGTCTTCGTCCGACAGGACGCGGTGGCCGCACACCTGGTGCTGCGCGGCGGTTCCGAGCCGCGGCTGATGACCGTTTTCCCGGCCGGCAACAGCGGCGTGGCCGTCTGGTTCGAGCCGGTGCCCCGGGCGTTCGACTGGGCGCTGGCGGCGCCGGTGCAGCCGATCAGCCAGCCGGATGCCCATGGCCGGACGTTGCACGGCGTGCGCTTCCGGGTGCGGGCGAACGTGTCCGCATTGACCTTCCGCCGGGCGGTGCTGTCGAGCGTGCGCGTGTTGCGCGATTACCAGTCGCTTGGCCGCGTGCCGGCCGCGGTCGAGGCGCGACCGGTTGCTGCCGGCAGCGGCCTGCGCTGGGCCCGCGACCGACTCGACGGCGCGCCCGGTTACTGGCTCGAACTGCAGGTGCTCGAGGGACGCCTGCGTGATGGCCGCATCGTGGCCAGCCCGGCCGGGGCCATCACCCTCGAGGTGACCGCCGCCAGTGGCGAGCCGCCGTTGACGCCGCTGGCAGGCGCCGAGCTGCTGCAAAGGCCGGTGCAGGATGACGAGGCGGCGCGCGCGGCGCTGACATTCCTAAGCTACCGGGAAAAATTCCTGGCCGGTTCCTGGCGCTTCGATACGTATTTCGGCCGCGATACCTTGCTGTCGGTGCGTCTGCTGCTGCCGGCGCTGGCTCCGGCCGCCGTGGAAACCGGGCTGCGTTCGGTCCTGGAGCGCCTGTCCGCCCAGGGCGAGGTGGCTCACGAGGAGGACATCGGCGAATTCGCCATCCTCGACCACCGGCGCATCGACGGCAGCCTTTCGGCGGCCCCGGTGTACGACTACAAGATGATCGATACCGATCTCCTGCTCGCGCCGCTCGCGCAGGCGTGGTGGCTGGACGATGCCCGCGGCCGGTCGCGGGCGGCGGCGTTCCTGGCGGCGCCGCTGGCCGAAGGGAGGGCCGGCGAGGCCCTGATGCGCAATATCCGTCACGTGCTGCGCGAGGCCGCGCCCTTTGCCCGCGAGCCGAGCTTCGCCCATCTTCTCGCGCTCAAGGCGGGCATGGCGGTCGGCCAGTGGCGCGACAGCGAGGATGGCCTGGGCGGCGGGCGCTACCCGTACGATGTCAATGCCGTACTGATGCCGGCCGCCCTGCGGGCGATCCAGGCACTGGAACGCAGCGGCTTGCTCGCGCCCTATCTCACCGCCGAGGATCGCGCCGCATTCGCCGACCTGCCGCGCCTGATCGCGGTCTGGCAGCAGCAGGTGCGGCCGCTGTTCCTCGTCGGCTTGACCGATCGTGAGGCGCGGGCCGGCATCATCGCCCATGCCGCCGCCCGCGGCGTCCCTGCCGGGCCCGCCTTGCACGCCCTTGCCGCTGAAGGGGGCATGCGCTTCTACGCCCTCGCGCTGGATGCGCAAGGGCGGCCGGTGCCGGTCCAGCACAGCGACGTCGGCTTCGCACTGCTGTTCGACGATCCGCCGCCGGATGAGCTCATCCTCATCGCCGATACCCTGGTCCGCCCCTTCCCGGCGGGCCTGTTGACGCCCGCAGGCCTGCTGGTCGCCAACGCGGCGTGGGCGCCGGCGCCGATGGCCGCCCGCTTCGGTCCCGGTGCGTATCACGGTGAAGTGGTGTGGTCCTGGCAGCAGGCGCTGGCCGCGGCCGGATTCGCCAGTCAGCTCGCGCGGCCGGACCTGCCTGCAGCGATCCGGCATCGCCTGGGGCAGGCGCAGGCGTGTCTGTGGCAGGCCATCCGCGCCGGCGCAGACATGCGTGGCTCGGAATTGTGGTCCTGGCGATATGGCGATGGGCACTACCGCATCGCGCCGTTCGGCACGGGCGGCACCGATGCGGATGAGGCCAACGCGGCGCAGCTGTGGAGCACCGTGTACCTGGCCATCGCCCCGCCGTCCGGTGCGCCGGCCTGCCCGTGAGTCGTCGGCAGGGCGTCAGCCGTAGTGCACGTCGACGATGGCGAACGTCGCCTTCCCGCCCGGCAGGTCGGCCTCGAACTCGTCGCCCACCCGCTTTCTCAGCACCGCGCGGGCGAGCGGCGAGTCCACGCTGATCCAGCCCGCACGCGCATCGGTCTCGTCCGGGCCGACGATGCGGTAGCGCCGGCGCTCGCCGTTGGCCAGATGATCGATCTCGATCCAGGCGCCGAAGAACACCGCATCGCCGTCGGCCGGCACGCCATCGACCACCTTGAGCTTGGGGATGCGTTTGCCGAGATAGCGCACGCGACGGTCGATTTCGGCAAGCTGCTTCTTGCGGTAGGTGTACTCGGCGTTCTCCGAGCGGTCGCCCTCGGCCGCGGCGGCGGCCAGCGCCCTGACCACTTCCGGCCGTACCGCGTGCCATAGATGGTCGAGCTCGGCCTTGAGCTTCTCGAAGCCGGCGCGGGTGATGATCGCGGTGGAGGAGGGCGGAGGCGGGCGCCAGCGGCTCATGGGTCGGCAACGGCAGGACAGGCGTGGGGCGCGTATGTTGGCGATCGAGGCGCCTGGCGACAACCGCCTGCGCGGCGGTTGAGTCGGGGCCGGGCGAGGGATTAACTTGAAAGCGCTTTCCAGGGGTCTGCCAAGAGCCATGATGATGAAGCCCACCTTCGCGCGCACCTCGCCACGCTGGCTGACGGTGATGTTGTCCGGCCTGCTCTCGGCCTGTGCCGGCGGGGCGACCCGGCATGCCCCGGCTTCCGCCGAGCAGCTCTACGGCCGTCTGGACCAAGCCGGCAAGTCCTACGAGCTCGCCTTGCAGCAGGCCCGCGAGGGCCATGCGTCCGCGGCCGAAAAGACGCTCGACGCGGCACTCGATGAGCTCAAGGACGCCGCGGCGCGCTGTCCTGCCACCGCCGGCTGCGACCCGCAGCGGTTCTTCGCGGTGTTCGATCGCCTGCTCCGCCTCAAGGACGGCAGCTTCTTTGCCGGCGACGATGCGGACCTGGTCGGCGGCGGTCCGGAAGCCGGCCATACCGGCAGCGAGGTGTCGCCGGCGGCGGCCAGCCTGCCACAGGCGCAGCGCAGCGTGACCCTGCTGCGCGGACAGAAGCTTTCCGAGCTCATCGCCATGAACGGCCCGGTCAAGGCGGCGCTGGAGATGTGGCTCACCCAGTGGCGGCCCAATCTGATGGACGCCTGGGTCAACTACCAGTTCATGCGCTACCAGATGTGGCCGTCCTACCAGCAGGCGGAGCTTCCCGAGGCGCTGCTGTTCGGCATCCTGGCCAAGGAATCGGGCGGCAAGGTGCATGCGGTCTCGCGTGCCGGCGCCGCCGGGCCGCTGCAGTTCATGTATGCGACCGGGTTGCGCTTCGGGCTATCCAGCGACGGCGGCTTCGATCAGCGTTTCGATCCGGCGCTCGCGGCGCGCGCCAATGCCGAATATCTCGACGAGCAGCTCAAGGCCTTCAACAACAACCTGGAGCTGGTGCTGGCCGCCTACAACGGCGGCGAGGGCCGCATCCGGCGCATGGTCGGCGACGACCCCTCGGTGAGTCTGTACGACCCCAGGATCTACAACCAGCTCTCGCAGGAGACGCGCGAATACGTGCCGGCGGTCCTGGCGGCGGCGTGGCTGTTCCTGCATCCGGAGAGCTACAACCTGCGCTTCCCGAAGATCGAGGGCGCACCGGGCGAGATCGTGCTCAAGCGTCCCGCTTCGCTGACCGAGCTCACCGTGTGTCTGGGCTCGGCCGGCGGCATGTACGACGGCTGGTTCCGCACCCTGCGCAACCTCAACCCACGCTTCGATCCGCAGGCGCAGCAGCCGGCCGGCAGCCGTCTGGCCGTGCCCAAGGAGCTGGAAAAAGCCTATGCCGCGCGCTGTGTCGACGGCCCCTGGCCGATCCTGGCCGCCGACCTGCACCAGGCGGTGGTGCCGGCGGTGATCGAGACGCCATCGGCGGGCCGTCCGGGTGCCGCCCGGGTGGCCGCGCGCACGCGCAGCTACACGGTGCGCCGCGGCGACACGTTGTCGTCCATCGCCCATCGCAGCAGTTGCGCCAGCGTGCAGGATCTGGCCGAACTGAACGGCCTCGGCCGGCAGGCGCTGAAGCCAGGGCAGGTGCTCAGGCTGCCGGTGTGCCGTTGAGCTTGCCTGCCGGCGCGGGCGCAAGGCAGCGTCCCAGCCGGTTGCCGACCAGGATCTCTTGCTCGGGCGACAGCGCATCCAGCGCGACCCTGCCTTCGGGCAGCAGCACGATCACGGTCGAGCCCATGTTGAAGCGCCCCAGCTCGGCGAAGCGTTCGAGGCGGATCTCGCGATCGCGGAAACCGCGCCGCAGGATGCGGCTGGCATAGGGCGGGATGACCTGGCCATCCCAGACGGTGCTCACCGAGGACACCAGCAGCGCGCCGACCAGCACCACCGCGAACGGACCGTATTCGCCCTCGAAATGGCAGACCAGCCGTTCGTTGCGGGCGAAGAGGCGCGGGATGCCCTCCACCGCGAACGGCGCGACGCTGAAGAGGCGGCCGGGGACGTGCACGGTCTCGCGCAGGATGCCGGTGAGCGGCATGTGCACGCGGTGGTAGTCGCGCGGCGACAGATACACGGTGACGAAATGGCCGTCGCGGTAGGGCGCGGCCGCGGCCTCGTCGGCCAGGAGTTCGGCGGCGGTGTAGGTCTGTCCCTTGGCCTGCAGGATGCGACCGGCCTCGATGCGTCCGGCCTGGCTGATGCGGCCATCGGCAGGGCTGAGCAGTGCGAGCGGATCGAGGTCGGGGCGGCGCGCGTCCGCGCGCAGTGCGCGGGTGAAGAACGCGTTGAAGTGCGGATAGGCGCGCGGATCCGGTTGCACTGCCTGGCGCATGTCGATGCGGTAGCGGCGGATCACCAGAGCGATCAGCGCATCCTTCCACGGCCGCCAGGTCCAGCGCGTCGCCCAGTAGACCAGCCGCGACAGGGCGCGGTGCGGCAGCAGATATTGCAGGAGGAGATCGAGGCGCATCACGCCAGTATATCGGCCGGCTGCGTGACGCCGGCGGCTATACTCGCCGCCCTGCGCCGACGAGAGCCGCCGTGACCGCCGAACTTGCCACGCTGATCGACTTCATCCGTTACGCCGCCAGCCGGTTCGCCGCGGCCGGCCTCAGTTTTGGCCACAGCCACGACAATCCGCTCGACGAGGCGGTGCATCTGGTGCTGGCCAGCCTGCATCTGCCGCCCGATCTGCCGCCCGCCTACGCCGCCGGCCGGCTCACCGCGGAGGAACGCGAGCGCGTGCTCGGCCTGATCGAGCGGCGCATCGCCGAGCGCGTGCCGACGGCTTACCTGGTCGGCGAGGCCTGGTTCGCCGGGCTCAAGTTCAAGAGCGATCCGCGCGCGCTGGTGCCGCGCTCGCCGATCGCCGAGCTGATCGAGAGCGGTTTTTCGCCGTGGCTGGACGATCGCCGCGTCGAGCGGGCCCTGGACCTTTGCACCGGCTCGGGCTGCATCGGTATCGCGATGGCGGTGCATCAGCCTGATTGGCGGGTGGACATCGCCGACATCAGCGCCGAGGCGCTGGCGCTGGCACGCGAGAACATCGCCTTCCAGCACGTCGAGGACCGCGTCGAGGCGATCCAGTCCGATCTCTTTACCGGATTGGACGGGCGTCGCTACGACCTCATCGTCTCCAACCCGCCCTACGTCACCGAGGACGAGTACGCCGCGCTGCCGGGCGAGTACGCGCACGAGCCTCGGCTCGGCCTCACTGCCGGCGCGGACGGCCTGGACATCTGCCTGCGCATCCTCGCCGAGGCGCCGGCATACCTGACGGAGGACGGGCTGCTGATCGTCGAGGTCGGCGAGAGCGAACGCGCGCTCGGCGCCCTCCTGCCCGAGGTGCCGTTCGTGTGGATCGAGTTCAAGGTCGGGCCGATGGGCGTGTTCGCGATCGAGCGGCGCGACCTCGTCGAGCATGCGCCGGCGATACGCGCGGCGCTCGCCACGCGCCGCTGAGCCGGTCCCGGCGCGATGGAACTGCACACGTCGCGGCTGCGTATCGATGCCCTGCACGACGGCGATGTAGCGGCGCTGTTCGCCTACCGCGGCGATGCCGAAGTGGCGCGCTATCAGGGCTGGCGCCCGCAAAGCCTCGCGGAGGCTGCGGCCTTCATCGAACGGCAACGCGACGTCGTCTCCGGTATCGGCGGAGGCTGGCGGCCATTCGCGTTGCGTCTGCGCGACGGTGGCACCCTGGTCGGCGACCTTGGCCTGCATGTCGTCGACGACGCCACGGTCGAGCTCGGCATCACGCTGGCGCCCACATGGCAGGGTCAGGGGCTCGCCGGCGAGGCCATGCGCGCCATGCTGGCGCTGGCCTTCGAGGGCATGGGCATGCATCGCGCGATCGCTTCGGTCGATCCGCGCAATGTCCCCTGCGTGCGCATGCTCGAGCGCGTCGGCCTGCGCAAGGAGGCGCATTTTCGCGAAAGCCTGCGCTGGGGCGATGGCTGGGCCGACGATGCGATCTATGCGATGCTCGCGCGGGAGTGGGCATCGCATCGCGCGGCGGCGTACGATCGCGGTTAAGCTTCAGCGCTTCCCCGGCGAGCGCGTTTCCGTGTCCAGCAATTCCTTCGGCAAACTCTTCACCGTCACCACTTTCGGCGAAAGCCACGGTCCGGCGATCGGCGGCGTGGTCGACGGCTGCCCGCCCGGCCTGCCGCTGGAGCCGGCGATGTTCCTGCACGACCTCGAACGGCGCGCCACCGGCCGCAGCCGGCACACCTCGCAGCGGCATGAGGCGGACGAGGTGGAGATCCTCTCGGGCGTGTACGAGGGCCGCACCACCGGCACGCCGATCGCGCTTCTGATCCGCAACACCGACGCGCGCAGCAAGGACTACGCGGCCATCGCGCAGACCTTCCGCCCCGGCCACGCCGATTACACCTACTGGCACAAATACGGCATCCGCGATCCGCGCGGCGGCGGCCGCGCCTCGGCGCGAGAGACCACCGTGCGGGTGGCCGCCGGGGTGATCGCCAAGGCCTGGCTCGCCCGGCGTCACGGCGTGCGCGTGCGCGGCTATCTCGCCCAGCTGGGCGAGTTGGTGCCGAAAGGTTTCGACTGGGAAGCCGTGGAGCAGAACCCGTTCTTCTGGCCGCATGCCGCGCAGGTGCCGGAACTGGAACGCTACATGGACGCGTTGCGCAAGTCGGGCGATTCGGTCGGCGCACGCGTCAACGTGGTGGCCGAGGGCGTGCCGCCGGGCTGGGGCGAGCCCGTCTACGGCAAGCTCGACGCCGAGCTCGCCGCGGCGCTGATGTCCATCAACGCGGTCAAGGGCGTGGAGATCGGCGACGGTTTCGCGGCGGTGGGTCAGCGCGGCAGCGAGCATCGCGACGAATTGCAAATGGACGGCTTTACGTCCAATCACGCAGGTGGCATCCTGGGCGGCATCAGTACCGGTCAACCCATTCTGGCCTCCGCCGCCTTCAAGCCCACTTCCAGCATCCTCATTCCGGGTCGCAGCGTGGACATGGAAGGGCATGCCGTGGACGTGGTCACCAAGGGGCGGCATGACCCCTGCGTGGGCATCCGTGCCACGCCGATCGTCGAGGCGATGGTGGCACTGGTGCTGATGGATCAGGCCCTGCGTCACCGCGCCCAGTGCGCCGACGTGGGCGACATGGCGCCGCGCATCGCCTAACGGCGCGGCCTCTTCAACGCGACGTTTGCGGACTTTCACGATGAGCCTCAAAAGCAGTTATCGGGTGGCGATGGTCGGCGCCACCGGCGCGGTCGGCGAGACCCTGCTCGGCATCCTGGCCGAGCGCGACTTTCCGGTCGGCGAGCTGATTCCGCTGGCCAGCGAACGCTCCGCCGGCGGCAAGGTGCATTTCGCCGGCAAGGAACTCACCGTGCGCAACCTCGCCGATTTCGACTTCGCCGGCGTGGACATCGCGTTCTTCTCCGCCGGTGGCGCGGTCAGCCGCGAGCATGCGCCGCGGGCGGCGGCCGCCGGCGCGGTGGTGATCGACAACACCTCCGAGTTCCGCTACCAGGACGACATCCCGCTGGTGGTGAGCGAGGTCAACCCGCATGCCATCGCGCAATACGAAAACCGCGGCATCATCGCCAATCCGAACTGCTCGACCATGCAGATGCTGGTCGCGCTGGCGCCGATCCATCGCGCGGTGGGCATCGAGCGCATCAACGTGGCGACCTACCAGTCGGTGTCCGGCGCCGGCCGCTCCGGCATGGAAGAGCTCGGCCGGCAGACCGCGGCGCTGCTCAACTTCCAGGATGTCGAGGTGAGCAAGTTCCCCAGGCAGATCGCCTTCAACGTCATCCCGCACATCGACGAATTCCAGCCCAACGGCTATACCAAGGAAGAGATGAAGATGGTCTGGGAGACGCGCAAGATCCTGGAGGACGAGTCGATCCAGGTGAACCCGACGGCGGTGCGCGTGCCGGTGTTCTACGGTCATGCCGAGGCGGTGCACATCGAGACCCGCGACAAGCTCACCGCCGAGCAGGCGCGTGCGCTGCTGGAGGAGGCCGAAGGCGTGGTGGTGATCGACGAGCGCCGTGCCGGCGGCTATCCGACGCCGGTCGGTGACGCGGCCGGCAAGGATCCGGTCTACGTCGGCCGCATCCGCGAGGACATCTCGCACGATCGCGGTCTGGACCTGTGGATCGTCGCCGACAACATCCGCAAGGGCGCGGCACTCAATGCGGTGCAGATCGCCGAGCTCCTGATCCGGGATTACCGCTGATGCGTGGCGCGTGCGCGTTCTGCTTGCTGCTCGGCGCGGCCGCCGCCGTTTTCGCCGCCGATCGACCGGATGCGCAGGCCGCCGCCGGACAGGCGGCCGGCCGGTCCGCGGCGCAGGTGGCGGCGCTCGAGCACCGCGTGGCACAGGAAGAGGCCCGCAGCCGCGAGGCGCAACGGCGGTTGGCCGAACAGGATGCGCGGATCGCCGAGTTGAAGCGCCGGCTCGACGCCGCCGCCAAGACGCCGCAGAAATAAACGTTCGGGCAGGGTGACCCGGCGTACCACCTTCGCTATTGTTGCGTGGCATCGATATGCCTAAAGTGGCGCACGCCACGCGATGCGCCTTGACCGGCGCGCGCACAATAAAAACCGCAAGGCCAGGGGTGGGGAAATGCGCATGAACCGTTCTTTGAAGCTGGCGCTGCTCGTCGCGCTCGCGTTCGGTGGTGGCCCAGCCATGGCGCTGGAGCTGGGTCAGATCCAGGTCAAGTCCGCGCTCGGACAGCCCCTGGTGGCCGAGATTCCGCTGCGCGACGTCACCCCGCAGGAACTGCGCGGCCTGAATGCGCAGCTGGCTCCGCCGGAGGCCTTTGCCCGTGCCGGTGTCAGCGCCGGCGTGCCGAGCGTGCCGCTCAATTTCAGCGTCGTGGATGGTCCGCAAGGCAAGGTCATCCGCATCACCAGCGAGCAGCCGGTCAACGATCCCTATCTCGACCTGCTGGTGCAGGTCGACGCGGCTGGCAACCGGACCGTGCACGAATACACCCTGCTGCTCGATCCGCCTGGAGGCGCGCAACCGCTGCCCGTTCACGCGCAGGACACCCCGCGCGTCGCGCAGACGCAGCCGATGGCTGCCCGACCGGCAGAGCCTTCCACGGCCCGCCCGTCCGTACCTGCCGGCAGCGCCGCGACCGGTAGGCCGGCTTCCGGACGCTATGGGCCGGTAACGCGCGGTCAGACCCTGAGCGAGATCGCCCGCGCCACCGCGCCGGCCGGCGCCGACATCAGCCAGATGATGCTCGCGCTCAAGAGGGCCAATCCGGAGGCGTTTTACCGCGACAACATCAATGCCCTGAAGGCCGGCGCGGTGTTGCGCGTGCCGGACGATGCACAGGTCCGGGCCACGGCGGTCTCAGCCGCGCTGGCCGAAGTGCGTCGGCAAAACGAGGCCTGGCGCAGTGACCGAGCCGCCACCGCGGTGGCCGCCGGCGCGCGCAGCTCTCCCGCCGCCGGCGATCATGGCCATGCCGACGATGCGCTGGACCGGCTCGCGCTGGTGCCCGCGCGGCAGGGTGGGGCCGGCACCGGCGTACACGGCACCGATCGCGACGAGCTCGCCCGCAACCGCGAGGCGCTCACGGCGCTCCAGCAGCAGGACGAGGAATTGAAATCCCGCCTGAAGGACCTGGAAGAGATCAATGCCAGGAACGCCCGCCTGCTGGCGCTGAAGGACAACGAGATCGCCGAGCTGCAGCAGAAGCTGGCCGCGATCCGGCAGGCTGTGCCTCCGGCAGCGGCGACGAGTACCCCCAAGACGGCGGCTGCGACACCGTCGGCAACGACAACGGCGCCCGTCGCCGCCCCCGCCGCGAATGCAAGCGTCGCCCAGGCCGCGCGGACACCCGCACCGGTTCCGGCCTCCGCCGCGACGGCGGCGGCCAAGTCACCGGCTTCCGTCGCCGCGACGCAGCCCTCGAGCGGGAGCGCGCCGGCAGCCAAGGCTGCACCCAGTCAAGCGAAGCCGGCGCTCCGGCCGGCAGCACCCGCCGCCGCGGATGAGCCGTGGTACATGCGCCCCTGGGCGATGGGCCTGGCCGGCGTGGCGGTGGTCGCGCTCGCGCTGGCCGGTCTGGTCGCCAGGCGGCGCAAGCCGGCTGCCGCGCCGGTGGCGCCGCGCTCGCTCGCCGAGCATTTCGATGATGCATCGGCCGACGCGGAACAGGATGCCGATCAGGCGGCCCTGCTCGATGCGCTTTCCGCGCATCCGGATGACGTCGGCCTGCACCTGGAACTGGTCAGCCTTTATTACAGCCGGCGCGACGTGGAACGGTTCGAGGCCGCGGCGGAGGCGATGTATGCCCACGTCACCGATCCGGAGCAGCCCGAGTGGCAGGACGTGCTGGCCATGGGCCGCGACCTGGCCCCGGGGCATCCGCTGTTCGCCGCGCCACCCGCACGGTCCGCCTTTTCCGAAGTGGCCATGGCCGAGCGCGCGGCAGACGCGGCAAGCCATGCCGAGGTGCCGCCGGGAGAGACCCGATCGACGACCGACACCCCGGCCGCCGGGCCGGTGCAAGACGCCACGCTATCCCCCACGCCGCCGGTTTCCGAATCCGCGCCGCAGAGGCCGCTCAGCGAATACCACTTCGACTTCCGTTTGACGCCGACGCCCGTGGGAACCGCGACCCGGTCCGAGCAACGCCCGGCCGCGGAAGCAGCGCATGGCGAGCGCGACGGCGCGCAGGATGCCAAAGACCGCGGCTGGCAGGCGGAAGAAGCCACGGACGACTATGCCGAACTAACCGGCTTCAGCGACGATCCGGTCGACACCAAGCTCGACCTGGCGCGTGCCTATCTCGACATGGGCGATGCGGAAGGCGCCCGCGCCATGCTCGAGGAAGTGCTGGAGGAAGGCAGTCAGATGCAAAAGGACGTGGCCAGGAAGCTGCTTGCCGACGTGCATTGATCCGCGTCGCCGCACGCGCCACCGTCCAGCGCGGTTACGCGTTGCAGACACTGGGCATGGCTGAACGCCAGCCACGCGGCGGCAGCCGGGGGGAACGCTCATCCTCACGCATCCCTACCAGGCGCGGCATGGCTTGGCGGGACAGGCCGCATCATTTTTTCTGTGACTGCCGGCGCCCGTCGCGCTCATCCGGCGCCAGCCGGCCGGCCTTGCGCAGGGCCTCGCGCAGCACGTACTCGATCTGCGCGTTGAGACTGCGCAGCTCGTCCTCCGACCAGCGCTGCATCGCGTTGAGCACCGTGGCGCTGATGCGCAGCGGATAGGCTTTCTTCTCCGCCATGAGTTCCGTCAATGGTGGCGTCGGCGCGCAGCCACGGCAACGATGAAGACGATAAGAACGACGCCGACAGCGGTAATGGTCACGGGTATTTCTTCGCTCAGTTGTACAGGGTGCCGGCGTTGACCACCGGCTGGGTGTTGCGGTCGCCGCACAGTACGACCAGCAGATTGCTCACCATCGCCGCCTTGCGTTCTTCGTCGAGCTCGACCACGCCCAGGCTGTGCAGACGATCCAGCGCCAGCGCCACCATGCCCACGGCGCCTTCGACGATGCGCTCGCGCGCCGCGACCACGGCACTGGCCTGCTGGCGCTGCAGCATGGCCTGGGCGATCTCCGGCGCATAGGCCAGGTGACTGATGCGCGCCTCGATCACCCGCACGCCGGCCTTGTCCAGCCGTGCCTGGATCTCGTCGCGCAGATGGTTGTTGATGATTTCACCGTGGCTGCGCAGTGCGGGCTTGCCGTCGTCGTGTGCGTCGTAGGGATAGTTCTGCGCCATCTGCCGCAGCGCGGATTCACTCTGGATGTGCACGAAGTTTTCGTAATCGTCCACGCAGAACACCGCCTCGGCAGTGTCCAGCACCTGCCAGACGACCACCGCGCCGATCTCGATCGGATTGCCGTCGTGGTCATTGACCTTGAGCTTGCCGCTTTCGAAGTTGCGCACCCGCAGCGACACCCTGCGACGGGCGCAGAAGGGATTGGTCCAGCGCAGGCCTTCCTCGCGCACCGTGCCGGCATATTTGCCGAACAGCTGCAGTACCTGGCCTTCGTTGGGTGCGACCTGGAAGAAGCCCTTGGTGCACAACAGCAGGACCAGCCACAGCGCGATGGCGACGGGCGCGGCACCGCCGCGCACCTGCAGAAACAGATAGGCGCCCACCAGTGCCAGCACCAGCCAGCATGCGACGAAAGGCACGCCGGCGATGGAAAAACCCTTGCGTTCGTTCATGGCGATTCTCCCGATTCTGCCCGTCATTTGATATCAATTTGATATACAAAGCAACGGCGGCCGCGTCGCCGGACAGGCATGCCCTACAATCGCGTTTTGCGCCCGCGGAACGGAACATGAAGCCCATCGGCACCCCGCATACCGACCACGCCCTGCGCGTGCTGCTCCTCGGCGCGGGCGAGCTCGGCAAGGAAGTGGCGATCGAATTGCAGCGGCTCGCGGTCGAAGTGATCGCGGTGGACCGCTACCCCGGCGCGCCGGCCATGCAGGTCGCCCATCGCAGCCATGTGGTCGACATGCTCGACGGCGCCGCGCTGCGCCGCTTGATCGAATCCGAACGCCCGGATCTCGTGGTGCCTGAAATCGAGGCGATCCACACGCCGACGCTGGTCGAGCTGGAAAGGCAGGGCATCGAGGTGATCCCCACCGCGCGCGCCACGCGGCTGACCATGGACCGCGAGGGCATCCGTCGGCTCGCCGCCGAGGAACTCGGCCTGCCGACCTCGCCCTACCGTTTCTGCGACAGCGAAGCGGAACTTCGCCAGGCCGCCGCGAGCCTCGGTCTGCCGCTGGTGGTCAAGCCGGTGATGAGCTCATCGGGCAAGGGCCAGAGCGTGGTGCGCGCGGCGGACGACCTCGCCCGCGCCTGGGATTATGCACAGGCCGGCGGCCGCGCCGGGCAGGGGCGGGTGATCGCCGAGGGCTTCGTCGATTTCGATTACGAGATCACCCTGCTCACCGTGCGTCACAAAGGCGGTACCCATTGCTGCGCACCGATCGGCCACCGCCAGGAGGCGGGTGACTATCGCGAGTCCTGGCAGCCGCAGCCGATGAGCGCGCCGGCGTGGATCGAGGCGCAGCGTCAGGCCACGGCGATCACCGCCGCGCTCGGCGGCCGCGGCGTGTTCGGCGTGGAGTTCTTCGTCAAGGGCGATGCGGTGATCTTCTCCGAGGTCAGCCCGCGACCGCACGATACCGGCCTGGTCACGCTGATCTCGCAGGACCTGTCCGAATTCGCGTTGCACGTGCGCGCGATCCTCGACCTGCCGATTCCGGCGATCCGCCAGCTCGGTCCGTCGGCGTCCTGCGCGGTGCTGGTGGAAGGTCACGGCCGCGCGCCGCGCTATCACGGCGTGGCCGATGCGCTGGCCGAGCCCGACACCCAGCTGCGCATTTTCGGCAAGCCCGAGGTGCAGGGCCGCCGGCGCATGGCGGTGACGCTGGCGCGCGATGTGGACGTCGAGGCGGCCAAGGCCAAGGCGATCCGCGCGGCCTGCCGGCTTAAGGTCGAGCTCTGAAGCCTCGGCGCCATCGATACGCAAGCCTTGCACTGGTGTTTTCGAGTGTCCGCGGCCAGTACCGCCTTGAGGATCCGTGCGCGCAAAAAAACGAAGCCCGCCGGGTGGCGGGCTTCGTCTACAATTGGTGCCCAGGAGAGGACTCGAACCTCCACGGTTTTACCCGCTAGTACCTGAAACTAGTGCGTCTACCAATTCCGCCACCTGGGCCGGTGGTCGCGTCGACGATGCCGACGCGAGCCCTCTAGATTAGATAGCTGGCGCGAGCGTGTCAACCGCAAGGGTTTAAGATGCGCGCGACCGCGCCCCCCGAGAACTGATTCCAAGGATTGATGTGACTTCCAACAAAAAAAACCACGATTCGCGCCGTGCCGCGTCCCGCCGTCGCGGCCGTGCGCAAGCCGATGCCGCCGTGCGCGATCCTTTCGCCGAACGCGAGGCGCAGCGCTATGAAAACCCCATCCCGAGCCGGGAGGCTATCCTCGCGCTGCTGGAGGCGCGCGCCGAGCTCCTGAGCGAGGCCGACATCGCCGCCGCTCTCGGTATCGACGATGCGGAGCGTCAGGCCGCGTTGCACAAGCGCCTGCAGGCGATGGTGCGCGACGGCCAGCTGCTGCTGGGCCGGCGTGGCGGCTATGCGCCGGTGCGCAAGCTCGACCTCATCAGCGGTGTCGTACTGGCCAATGCCGAGGGCTACGGTTTCCTGCGTCCGGACGCGGGTGGCGACGATCTCTATCTTTCCCCGCAGCAGATGCGCGCGGTGCTGCATGGCGACCGCGTGCTGGCCAGCGTGGTCGGCATCGATCGCCGTGGTCGCCGGCAAGGCGCCATCGTCGAGGTGCTGCAGCGCCGGCCACCGCGCCTGGTCGGGCGGGTGGTTACCGAAAACGGCGTCACCGTGGTCGTGCCCGATGATCGCCGGCTGCACCAGGACGTGCTGATTCCGCCCGATCGCGCTCAGGGCGTGCGCAACGGCCAGATCGTGGTGGCCGAGATCACCGACCCGCCGACGCCCTACCGTGGGCCGATCGGCCTCATCCGCGCCGTGCTCGGCGAGCGGCTGCAGCCTTCGTTGCTGGTGGACATGGCCATCGCCAGTCATGGGCTGCCCCATGTGTGGCCGGAGGAAGTCCTGCGCGAGGCGGCCCAGGTACCGACCGAGGTCGGTGCCGTCGAGCGCGAGGGACGGGTCGATCTGCGCACGGTACCGCTGGTCACCATCGATGGCGCCGATGCGCGCGATTTCGACGATGCGGTCTATGCCGAGCCGCGTCGCGGCGGCGGCTGGCGGCTGCTGGTGGCGATCGCGGACGTCTCGCACTACGTGCCGGTCGACAGCGCGCTGGACAAAGAAGCCTACGAGCGCGGCACCTCGGTCTATTTCCCGGGTTTCGTGGTGCCGATGCTGCCCGAGTCGCTTTCCAACGGCATCTGTTCGTTGAATCCCAAGGTCGAGCGCCTGTGCATGGTCTGCGAG
Organism: Aerosticca soli; assembly: GCF_003967035.1. Classification (GTDB taxonomy): domain Bacteria; phylum Pseudomonadota; class Gammaproteobacteria; order Xanthomonadales; family Rhodanobacteraceae; genus Aerosticca; species Aerosticca soli. Next base: position 1,093,098 of record NZ_AP018560.1, read on the forward strand.
ATGCAGGTGGACGCGCAGGGCGAGGTGACCCGCGCCAAGTTCTATCCGGCGGTGATGCGCTCGCATGCGCGGCTCACCTACGACCGGGTCTGGCAGGCGATCGGCCTTGGCGATCCCGACGCGCGGCACGAGTTGGCCGACGTGCTGGTGCATCTGGAAAACCTGCACGCGCTCTACCGGGCGATGGCCGCGCAGCGGCGCCGGCGCGGCGCGATCGATTTCGAGACGCCGGAAGTCAAATTCAGGCTGGATGCCCGCGGTGAAGTGCAGGCGGTCGGCTCGGATGAGCGCAACGACGCGCACAAGCTGATCGAGGAGTGCATGATCGCCGCCAACGTGCAGGCGGCGAAGTTTCTGGAGCGCAAGAAAATCCCGGCCCTGTTTCGCGTGCATGAGCCGCCGCCGGCGGAGAAATACGAGGACCTGCGTGCCTTCCTGCGCGAGTTCAAGCTGCGCCTGCCGCCGCTCGAGGAGGTCACGCCGGGCGATTTCGCCGCGCTGCTGCGCAAGGTGCAGGATCGTCCGGAACGCGAGTTGATCCAGTCGGTGCTGCTGCGCGCGCAGAGCATGGCCGCCTACCAGCCGGAGAACCGCGGCCATTTCGGCTTGGCCCTGGATGCCTACGCGCACTTCACTTCACCGATCCGGCGTTATCCGGACCTGCTCGTGCATCGCGCGATCCGCTACGCGCTCGCCGGCGGCAAGCCGTCGGCCTACGTCTACACGCCGGCGGTGATGGCCGCGATGGCGGTGCATCTTTCCCAACGTGAGCGGCGCGCCGAGGAGGCCGAGCGCGACGTCGACGAGCGCTTCAAGTGCGCCTGGCTGGCCAAGCACGTGGGCGAGGAGTTCGATGGCACGGTGACCGGTGTCACCTCGTTCGGCTTGTTCGTGGAGCTCGACGCTTCCAAGGTGTCCGGCCTGGTGCACATCAGTCAGCTCGCCAACGACTACTACCATTTCGATCCACAGCGGCATCTGCTGCAGGGCGAGCGCACCGGCGCCCAGTATCGACTCGGTGATCACGTGCGCGTGCAGGTGCTGCGGGCGAGCCTGGAGGAACGCAAGATCGATTTCCGCCTCGTCGCCCGGCGCGACGAGGCATCCCCGCCGCCGGGGGCCAAGGGTTTCGTGCCGCCGCGCAGCGAGCGTGCCTATGACAAGGCGGGCTCGACGCCGCGTTCTGCGCTGCCGGCGCTGCCGGAGCCACCGGCGGCGGCCGACAGCCGCGGTGCGAAGCCGTCGACACGCAAGGGTGGCGCACCGGGTCCGCGCCGGCAGGCCGGGGCCGTGCCCAAAGCCGCTGCGCGGCCAAAGACGCGTGGCGCCGCCAAGGCCGAGACGCGGCCGTCGTCGCCGTCTGGCCAGAAACGGCCCGGCGGCCGCGCCGCGGGCCGGCGTAGCCGCAAGGACCGTTCGTGAACGTGCACTGGATCGTCGGCGTCCATCCGGTCGCCGGCGCGCTGGACAACGACCCCGCACGGGTGCGCGAGGTGCTGGTCGAACAGGGGGCGCGCAACGCGCGTGTGCAGCAACTGGCCGAACGCGCCCGGACGCTCGGCATTCCCGTGCACACGCGAGCGCGCGAGCAGCTCGACCGGCTGGCCGGGAACGCCAGGCATCAGGGCATCGCCATCCACTACGAGGCACCGCCCACGCTGGACGAGGCGGCGCTCGAGGCGGCGGTCGATGCGGCAGGGCAGGGCGCCCTGGTGCTGGTCCTGGATGGCGTCACCGATCCGCACAACCTGGGCGCCTGCCTGCGCAGCGCCGCCGCGGCCGCTGCCACCGCGGTGGTGGTGCCCAAGGATCGCGCGGCCGGGCTCACCCCGGTGGCACGGCGCGCCTCGGCCGGCGGCGCCGAACGGGTGCCGCTCGCCACCGTCACCAATCTCGCCCGTACGCTGCGCGAGCTCAAGCAACGCGGGGTGTGGATCACGGGGCTGGCCGGCGATGCGCCGCGCACGATCTACGAGACGGATTTTACCGGGCCGCTGGCCCTGGTGCTCGGCAGCGAGGGCGAAGGCATGCGGCGACTGACCCGCGAGGCCTGCGATTTCCTGGCCCGCATCCCGATGCCGGGCGCGATGGAGAGCCTGAACGTTTCCGTGGCGACCGGCGTCGTATTGTTCGAGGCCTTGCGTCAACGAGGAGTCGCGCGATGACCACCACGCTCTACTGGTACGACTGGGCCGGCTATGCCGGTGTCGCGCTGGTGCTGCTGGCCTTTCTGCTGCTGCAGGCGCGCAAGCTGGACGGATACGGGCTGGCCTATCAGCTCATGAACGTGCTCGGCGCCGCCGGCGTCGCGCTGTCGTTGCTGTTCGGCAGCTTCAACTGGCCGGCCTTCCTGCTCGAGCTGGCCTGGATCGCGATCGGTCTCTACGGCATCGTGCGCGGCGTGCGCACGCGCCGCCTCGGGCGGCAGTGAATCGGCGATCTCAGTTCTTGTTGCCGAGGTGCGGCAGCTCGGGGCTGGAGGTGAAATCGCGCTTGCTGCGCTGCGCGTTCAGCGGCTCGCCGTACACCTGGAACCAGACGCTCTCGGCGATGTTGGTGGCGTGGTCGCCGATGCGCTCGATGTTCTTGGCCATGAACAAGAGATGCGTGCACGGGGTGATGTTGCGCGGATCTTCCATCATGTAGGTGAGCAGCTGGCGGAAATAGCCGGTATAGGCCTCGTCCAGCTCGGCATCGTTCTGCCAGACTTCGTGCGCGCGCTCGGCGTCGCGATCGCGATAGGCGGCCAGCACGTCGCGCACCTCGGTGGCGGCCAGTTCGGCGAGATAAGTGAGGCCGCTGGCGGCGGCGATGGGCGCCACCATCGACAGCGGAATGGAGCGCTTGGCGACGTTGGCGGCGTAGTCGCCGATGCGTTCGATGTCGGCGGCGATGCGCAGCGCCGCGAACACGTTGCGCAGGTCGCCCGCCATCGGCGCGCGCAGGGCGAGAAGTCGCACCACGTCGTGGCTGATCTCCTGCTCGAGCTGGTCGATCACCTCGTCGTTGGCCACCACGCGCTGCGCGGCGCGTTCGTCGCGGCGCTCGACCACGTCGATCGCGGCTTCCAGCTGACCGACCGCCAGCTCGCCCATGCGGACGATCTCGCCGGTGAGCCGGGCCAGCTCCTCGTCATAGCTCTTGATGATGTGCTCTTTGTTCGGTCCGCTCATGGCCGTTCTCGATGAAGTGGAGGCATCAGCCGAAACGGCCGGTGATGTAATCCTCGGTCTGTTTCTTGCCGGGCTTGGTGAAGATCTTCTCGGTGCTGTCGAACTCGATCAATTCGCCCAGATACATGAAGGCGGTGAGATCGGACACCCGCGCCGCCTGCTGCATGTTGTGGGTGACGATGACGATGGTGTACGCGTGCTTGAGCTCCTCGATGAGCTGCTCGATGCGCCCGGTGGCGATCGGGTCGAGCGCCGAGGTCGGCTCGTCCAGCAGCAGCACCTCGGGACGCAGCGCAATGGCGCGGGCGATGCACAGACGCTGCTGCTGGCCGCCGGACAGCCCGAGCGCGCTCTGTTTGAGCTTGTCCTTCACCTCGTCCCACAGCGCCGCGCTGCGCAGCGCCTGTTCGACGCGGGCGTCCATCTCGGCGCGCGACAAGCGTTCGTGATGGCGGATGCCATAGGCGACGTTCTCGTAGATCGTCATCGGGAACGGCACCGGTTTCTGGAACACCATGCCGACCTTGCTGCGCAGCCGGTTGAGCGAATAGTGCGGGTCGAGGATGTTCTCGCCGTCGAGTTCGACCACGCCCTTGGCTTCCAGCTTGGGATAGATCGCGTAGATGCGGTTGAAGATGCGCAGCAAGGTCGACTTGCCGCAGCCGGAGGGGCCGATGATCGCAGTCACCCGCTTTTCCGGGATGTCCATGCTGATGCCTTTCAGCGCATGGAAACCCTGGTAGTAGAAATGCAGGTCGCGCACCTTGAGCTTGGGCTCCGCGGCCGGCACGGCTGCGGTCGCGAGGGCGGGCTCAGTCATGGGTCACCTTGTTGCGGGCGAGGAGCAGGCGCGAGGCAAGGCTGAGCAGCAGCACGAACATCGTCACCACGAAGGCGCCGGCCCAGGCCAGCGCGTGCATCGCCTCGCCCGGATCGTTGGCGTACTGGTAGATCACCTGCGGCAGGCTGGCCATCTTGTCGAAGGGATTGAACACCATGTAATTGTTGCCGAAGGCGGTGAACAAGAGCGGCGCGGTCTCGCCGCTGATGCGCGCCAGCGCGAGCAATACGCCGGTGATCACCCCGGCGCGGGCGGCGCGCAGCAGGATCTGCACGGTCATCTTCCACTGCGGGATGCCGAGCGAGAGTGCCGCCTCGCGCAGCGTGGAGGGCACCAGCCGCAGCATCTCGTCGGTGGTGCGCACGATCACCGGCAACGCGATGAGCGCCAGCGCGACGCCGCCGGCGGCGCCCGAGAAGGTGATGTTGCCGTGGGTCAGCGCGGTGCTCGGCAACACCACGATGGTGTAGACGAACAGGCCGAGCACGATCGAAGGCGCGGACAGCAGGATGTCGTTGAGGAAACGCACCGCCTCGCCGAGCCGGCTGCGGTTGGCGTATTCGGCAAGCCAGGTGCCGGCCAGCACGCCGATCGGCGCGGCGAGGGCGATGCCGATGGCATCGATGATCAGGCTGCCGACCATCGCGTTGGCCAGGCCGCCGTCGGCGCCGTAAGCGGTGATGCGGGTGAACAACTTGAGGTCGAGCGCGGCGATGCCCTGGCGCAGCGTCTCCCACAGGATCCAGGCCAGAAAACCCAGGCCCAGCAGGGTGGCCAGGCCGCTGGCGAGCAGGGCCAGCGCATTGCGGGCGCGCCGGCGCAGGTAGAGCCAGTCCGCGTTCATCGGTTGCCCTCGCGGAAGGCGAGCCGGCGCAGCATCCAGCGCGCCGCCAGCAGCACGAAGAAGGTGACCACGAACAGCAGGAAAGCCAGCGCCATCAGCGCCGATTTCTGCAAGCCCACCGCCTCGCTGAACTGGTTGGCGATGGTGGAGGCGATCGAGGCGCCGGGGTCGAGCAGCGAGGGCGACAGCCGCAATGTGTTGCCGAGCACGAAGGTCACCGCCATGGTTTCGCCGAGCGCGCGGCCGAGCCCGAGGAAGATGCCGCCGATCACCGCCGAGCGGGTGTAGGGCAGCACGATGTCCCAGGCCACCTCCCAGGTGGTCGAGCCGAGCGCGTAGGCCGATTCCTTGAGCCGCGTGGGTACCGTCTGGAACACCTCGCGCATCACCGAGGAGATGAACGGGATGATCATCACCGCCAGCACGATGCCGGCGGTGAGTACGCCGGCGCCGAACGGATAGTCGGTGCCGAACAGCTTGCCGATGAAGGGCACGTGCGCGGCGATCCACGACAGCTGGCCGTCGTCGGGCTTGTCGCCCAGGTGGTTGGTGAAGAACGGCTTGATGTGTTCGGCGAAGAACGGCGCGAAGATGAACAGCCCCCACATGCCGTAGATGATCGACGGGATGCCGGCGAGCAGCTCGATCGCCGAGGCGACCGGCGTGCGCAGCCAGGCCGGCGCCACCTCCGACAGATACAGCGCGATGCCGAAGCTCATCGGCACGGCCAGCACGAGCGCGATCACCGAGGTGACCACGGTGCCGTAGACCGGCACCAGCGCGCCATAGACGTCGTTGCCCGGGTCCCAGGCGTCGCTGACCAGGAAATGCCAGCCGAAGGTGGCGAACGCCTGCCGGCCGCCCCACAGCGTCGCACCGGCCGCGCCGATGAGCGAGGCCAGCACCAGCAGCGCACAGACCTTGAGCAGCCGCGCGAACCAGCGGTCGTTGCGGGCATCGCGCAGGTCGCGGCGATCGGCCTGGGCCGGCGGGGTGGCCTGGTGGGACATGCGGTCGGCTGGACTCGAAAGGGAGGTGTTTTAGCGAAATGCTATTGACGAACCAGGCCGCCCCGAGACGAGGCGGCCTGGTTCCGGGCTTTTTTAAGCCAAGCTGTGCGTGCTGATCCTCACTGCAGCTTGAACTCGCTGGCCCAGTAGGCTTCGATCTGCTTGACCAGCGAGGGTGGCAGCGGCACGTAGTCGAGCGAGGAGGCGAGCTGCTGGCCGTTTTCCAGCGCCCATTTGAAGAAGTCCAGGGCCACGCGGGTATGCTCGACGTTCTTGGGCTTCTTGTACATGATCGCCCAGGTGGTTGCGGCGATCGGCCAGGCGTTCTGGCCCGGGGCGTTGGTCATCACCAGGTTGAAGTCCTTGGCGCTCGCCCAGTCGGCGGTGGCCGCCGCCGCGGCGAAGGTTTCCGCGCTCGGCTTGACGAACTGGCCGGCGGCGTTCTTGAGATCCACCCAGCTGATCTTGTTCTGCACCGCGTAGGCGTACTCGACGTAGCCGATCGCGCCCGGGATCTGGCGCACGTACTGCGACACGCCCTCGTTGCCCTTGCCGCCGACGCCGGTCGGCCAGTCCACCGCGGTACCGAACTTGACCTTGTCGGCCCATTCCGGGCTCACCTTGGACAGGTAATTGGTGAAGTTGAAGCTGGTGCCCGAGCCGTCCGAGCGGTGCACCACGGTGATCTTCTTGGCCGGCAGGTTCAGGCCCGCGTTGAGCGCGGCGATCTTGGAGTCGTTCCAGCTGGTGATCTTGCCCAGGAAGATCTCGGCCAGCGTGGGGCCGTCGAGCTTGATCTGGTCCGAGCCGATGCCGGAAAGATTGACCACCGGCACGATGCCGCCGACCACCAGCGGGAACTGGCCGAGGCCGTACTGCTTGAGTTCCTCCGGCTTCATCGGGGCGTCGGAGGCGCCGAAGTCGATGGTGCCTTCCTTGATCTGCGCGATACCCGCGCCCGAACCCACCGACTGGTAGTTGAGCTTGTTGCCGGTCTTCTCGGCATAGGCGGCAGACCATTTGGAGATGACCGGATAGACGAAGCTCGATCCGGCGCCGGTGATGTCCGTGGCCCGCGCCGGCGCGCCGGCGAGGATGCCCGCGGCGAGCGCGGCCGCGGCGCACAGGCGGCTCAAGGTAAAGGTCGTATTCAACACGGGATGCTCCTCGTCGATAGCGATTGCGGGGGATTCCCGCCGACCGCTATTGCAGTCCTGTCGTGTTGCAATGAGATGAGCCGAATGTTGCAAACGTATGACGAGACGGCCGTTCAGCCCGACAGGATGTCCGGCAGGTCCTGTTCCAGCCGCTCCAGCCGGCGCCAGCGATTGACCACGGTGCAGAAGAGCTCGGCGGTGCGTTCGGCATCATAGACGGCCGAATGCGCCTGGCTGGCGTCGAACACGGCGCCGGAGGCGTTGACCGCGCGGCCGAGCACGGTTTGCCCGTAGGCCAGGGCACCCAGGGTGACGGTGTCCAGCGCGCTGAAGGGGTGGAACGGATTGCGCTTGTGGCCGGTGCGGCGCACCGCGGCATTCAGGAAGGCCAGGTCGAAGGCGGCGTTGTGGCCGAGCAGGATGGCGCGCTGGCAGCCGGCTTCGCGCAGGGCCTTGCGCACCGGCGCGAAGACGTGATCGAGCGCCTGTTTTTCCGGCAGCGCGCCGCGCAGGGGGTTGTCCGGGTCGATGCCGGTGATCTCCAGCGAACGCGGGTCGATGCGTGCGCCGGGAAAAGGCTCCACGTGGGTGGAGACGGTGGGGCCGGGATGGAGCCAGCCCGCCTCGTCCATGCCGATGGGCACCACGGCGATTTCGAGCAGGGCGTCGCGTTCGGCATCGAAGCCGCCGGTCTCGACATCCACGGCCACCGGCAGGAAACCGCGGAAGCGCTCGGCGATGCGCGGCGCGCGGCTGTTCGTGATCGAAGTCTGCATGGGCCGGCAAGGATAACAGGCCGGGCCGGCGCGGCTTCGCGTGTGCCTGTCTTCGATTCGTCATGAAAAGGGCATGGAAACGTAAAAAGCCGGCGGCATGCTATGGCGCATGCTTGGCCTGCCACGCATCGCCAGGGGGCGGTCCGGCTGGTTTTCCCCTCAAAAAAACATCTGGAGAGATCGCCATGCACACCCGTTTGCTCGCGGCGGCCATCGCGGCTGGCCTCGGCTTGACCTGCCTTGCGGCCCAGGCCGATCCGGCCCAGACCGGCTCCAAGGGCCGCAGCGCTGCGCCGGCCTCGCGCAGCAGTAGCAGTCAGAACGCCGAGATCGAGGCGCTCAAGGCCCAGCTCGAGGCTTTGCAGGCCAAGGTGGCCGAACTCGAGGCGCGCACGGATGCGCAATCGGAGATCAACGTCAGCACCGGCCAGGCGGTGGAGTCGATCCAGAAGACCCAGACCGCTTCGGAAAAGCGACTGGCTTCGATCGACAAGTTCGTCAACAACACCAAGATCGGCGGCACCATGTTTTTCGACATGACCAACGTCGATCACAAGGAGAAGGGCGCCACCGGCGGCTACCAGAAGAAGGATGGCCACGGCTGGACCAACGGCACCGGTTTTGACGTCAAGCGGTTCTATCTCTCCGTCGACCATCAGTTCAACGACATCTGGTCGGCCAACCTCACCACCGATTTCCAGTACGCCAGCGGCGTCAGTGCCACGGAACTGTACGTCAAGAAAGCCTACGTGCAGGGCAAGTTCGATCCCTTGTTCGCCGTGCGCGTCGGTGCGGCCGACATGCCGTGGATTCCGTATGCGGAGAAGTGGTACGGCTACCGCTTCCTGGAAAACACCCTGATCGACCGCACCGTCGATGGCGGGCGTGGTGCGACCGGATCGGCGGCGGCGGGTTTTGGTTCCTTCGGCACGTCGTCGGACTGGGGCCTGCATGCACTGGGTGCCACCACCGGCGACAACGCCTTCAATTACCAGCTTTCGGTCGTCAACGGCCGCGGCTACAAGAATCCCTCGCGCTCCAATAGCGTGGATGTGGAAGGCCGTGTCGGTTACCAGCCGGTCGAGCAGATGGTGATCGCCGTCGGCGGCTACACCGGCAAGCGCGGCAATGATGTGCAAGGCGGCGCGCCCACCCGCAACGCCACCCGCGGCGATGCCCTGGTGGCCTGGCGCGACAAGAGCTTCGGCATCGGCGCCGAGTATTTTTCCGCCAACAACTGGGACGATGTGCTCAAGTACAACGGCCCGCGGCCCGGCCCGGCCGCGGTCAAGGACGATGCCGACGGCTATTCGGTGTTCGCCGACTGGACCTTCATGCCGCAATGGGCCGTGTTCGCCCGCTACGACAGCATCGACTACAAGTACAAGAACCTGGCCGGCAGCAAGAACAAGCTCGAGAACACCTACTACAACGCCGGCGTCGCCTACGACGTGATCAAGAACCTGCGCCTGGCGCTGGCCTGGAAACACGACGAGCTCAAGGGCCCGAACAGCGCCTTCCGCTACAAGACCAACGAGATCGGCTTCTGGGGCATGTTGAGCTACTGACGTTTATCGCAAGGGAGCTCGACCCATGGACGGAGCAGCGGCGGGCCATGCCCGCCGTTTGCTTTTTCCTTCTTCAGGCGCCGGCTGGCGTCTTGTGCGGATAGCGGCAGAGGTCGCGGATGACGCAGTGCGGGCAGTCGGGTTTGCGCGCCTTGCACACGTAGCGGCCGTGCAGGATCAGCCAGTGATGCGCATCGCGTTTGAACTCATCGGGCACGCGCCGTTCGAGTTTGCGTTCCACCTCGCGCACGTCCTTGCCGGGCGCAAGCCCGGTGCGGTTGCTGACGCGAAAGACGTGGGTGTCCACCGCGATCACCGGTTCGCCGAAGACGGTATTGAGGATGACGTTGGCGCTCTTGCGGCCGACGCCGGGCAGGGCTTCCAGTGCCTCGCGGTCGTGCGGCACCTGGCCGCCATAGCGTTCCACCAGGATGCGGCTCAGCGCGATGATGTTCTTGGCCTTGGTGTTGTAGAAACCGATCGAGCTTATGTAGCGCTTCAGCCCCTCCTCGCCGAGTTCCAGCATCGCCTGCGGCGTGGGAGCGACCTCGAACAGCTTGCGCGTGGCCTTGTTGACGCCGACGTCGGTGGACTGCGCGGACAGCACCACGGCGACGAGAAGCTGGTACGGCGAGTGATACGCCAGCTCGGTCGTGGGATGCGGATTGAGCTCGCGCAGGCGAGTGAACAGCTCGACGATTTCGGCTCGGCTGAGCGGTTTCATGGCGCAGCACCCGGGCGCTTGGCGCGGGCGCGTTGGAGTGCCGCCAGCACCGGGTTGTCCGCGGCTTGAGCGGTGGCGACGACTTCGGCACGCCGGGCCGCGAGTTCCGCTTCGTGGGCCGCGCGTTCGCGCGCCAGACGCGCCTCGCGGCGGCGGAAGTGTTCACGCGCGGCATCGGCATGGGCCTGATCGAGCTGGGCGGCAGGCATCGGTTCCAGGGCGATGCAGTCGACCGGGCAAGCCGGTACGCACAATTCGCAGCCGGTGCAGTCGTCGGCAATCACCGTATGCATCAGCTTGGCCGCGCCGACGATGGCGTCGACCGGACAGACCTGGATGCACTTGGTGCAGCCGATGCAGTCGGCCTCGATGATGCGCGCCAGCCTGCGCGGCTGCTCCACGCCGCACGAGGGATCGAGCGGCAGCGTCGGACGCTCCAGCAGCGCCGCCAGCCTGGCGATGCCGGCCGCGCCGCCGGGCGGGCAGCGATTGATCGGCGCCTCGCCGGCGGCGATCGCCTCCGCGTACGGGCGACAGCCGTGGTAGCCGCAGCGCTCGCATTGCGTCTGCGGCAGCAGCGCGTCGATGCGGTCGGCGAGCGATGCCATGGGTCGGCGATCAGCGCACCGGATCGCCCGGTTTGGCGCCTTCGTCCACGGCCAGCAGGTGCAGGTCGCTGCCGCCCTCGCCGGCCGAGAGGATCATGCCCTCGGATACGCCAAAACGCATCTTGCGCGGCGCCAGGTTGGCGATGAACACCACGTTGCGGCCGACGAGTTTTTCTGGCTCGGCGTAGGCGGCGCGTATGCCGGAGAAGATCTGCCGCCTGCCCAGCGCTCCGGCGTCCAGCTCGAAGCGCAGCAGCTTGTCCGAGCCTTCCACCGCCTCGCAGGCGATCACCCTGCCCACGCGCAGGTCGAGCCTGGCGAAATCGTCGATGCTGACGATGGCGGGCGCCTCGGACGCTGCTGGTGTGCTATTGCCCGTGGGATGGCGATGTTGCTTGGCGGCTTTGTCCGTGGCGCCAGCGCTCGTGGCCGATGGCGTGCCGAGCGAACTCTTGGAGGCCTCGATCATCGCCTCGATGCGTTTGGGATCGATGCGGCCGAGCAGCGGCTCGAACGCAGCGATGACATGCCCGTGCAAGGCCGCGCGCGCATCGTCGAAATCCACGATCGGCGCGGCGAGGAAGCTTTCCGCCTTGGCCACCGTGGCCGGCAGGATCGGCTTGAGCAGCCCGGACAGCAGGCGGAAGGCGGCGATGGCGAAGGAGCACACCTGGTGCAGCTCGTCATGCCGCGCGGCGTCCTTGGTCAGTTGCCAGGGTGCGCGCGCGGCGATGTGGGCATTGGTGATGTCGGCCATCTGCACGAAACGGCGGCAGACCTCGGCAAAGTCGCCTTGCGCGTAGAGCGGCGGGACTTCGCCATAGAGTTCGATCAGGCGCTGCCAGAGCGCCCGCTCTTGGGTGGCGAAGTCGTCGGCCAGGCGGCCCTGGAAATGGCTGTGCAGGAAGCCCGCGGTGCGGCTGGCGATGTTGACCCACTTGCCGATCAGATGTGAATTGACGCGTTCCTCGAAGGCCTTGAGGTCCAGGTCCACGTCGACCGGCGTGTCATCGAGCATGCTGGCGAAGTAGTAGCGCAGGTATTCCGGATCGAGCCCGGCATCGAGATAGGTGCGCGCCAGGATGAAGGTGCCGCGCGACTTGGACATCTTGGCGCCGTTGACGGTCAGGAAGCCGTTGACGTGCAGCGCGGTGGGCACGCGGAAATCCGCGCCATGCAGCGTCGCCGGCCAGAACAGGCCATGGAAGTTGATGATGTCCTTGCCGATGAAATGGTGCATTTCGGCCTCGCTGCCGGGCGCGAGGAATTCCTCGATCTGGCGTCCGCTGCGCCGGCACCAGGCCTTTAAGCTGGCGAAATAGCCGATCGGCGCGTCCAGCCAGACGTAGAAATACTTGCCGGGCGCATCGGGAATCGGAAAGCCGAAATAGGGCTCGTCGCGCGAGATGTCCCAATCCTTGAGGCCGCCTTCCAGCCACTCGCGCAGCTTGGCCAGCACGCCGGCATGGGCTACCGGCTGGCCGCCGGTGAAGCGTCCGGCGAACCAGTCGTTCAGCAGGGTTTCGAACTTGGACAGCTCGAAAAAGTAATGCTCCGAGTCGCGCAGCACCGGCGTGGCGCCCGAGACCACCGAGTAGGGCTCGATCAGCTCGGTCGGCGCATAGGTGGCGCCGCAGTGTTCGCAGTTGTCGCCATACTGGTCGGGCGCTTCGCAGCGCGGGCAAGTGCCCTTGATGTAGCGATCCGGCAGGAACATTTCCTTCTGCGGGTCGTACAGCTGCTGGATGGTGCGCTTGGCGATGTAGCCGCCATCGCGCAGACGCGTGTAGATCAGCGTGGCCAGTTCGCGGTTTTCCGGCGAATGGGTGGTGTGGTACTGGTCGTGGCTGAAATGGAAGTCGGCGAAGTCGGCCTCGTGGCTGCGGCGGATCTCCTCGATGAAGGCCTCCGGCGTCGTGCCGGCCTTTTCCGCCGCCAGCATGATCGGCGTGCCGTGGGCGTCGTCCGCGCTGACGAAGACCACCTCGTTGCCCATCATCCGTTGTGCACGCGCCCAGATGTCGCTCTGGATGTAGCCCAGCATGTGGCCCATGTGCAGCGGGCCGTTCGCATAGGGCAGGGCGTGGGTGATCAGCAGGCGTCGGGACATGGCCGGGACATCGCAGGAGTTGGCCGCCGATTATGGCATGAGGCCGTCTTCGCCCAGGGGAAGGCGGCCTTTGCGCGGCCGGCGCGGAGCGGGCGGAGTCATTGCACGTTAATGCACGTTTTGTCACCTTTGTGCTTGGTTTACGCTGGAGCTCCCGACATGCGTGATGCCCGAGCGGGCCTGACGGCGGACACCGCTGCGGCCGTCCTCGCCACCCGGCTCATCTTCCTGGTCTCGGGACTGGGCATGTCGGCATGGGCGCCGATGGTGCCCTATGCCAAATCCCGGCTGGGACTCGACGATGCGCAGCTTGGCCTGCTGCTGCTCTTCTTCGGCGGCGGCTCGATGGCCTCGATGCCGCTGGTGGGCTGGCTGAGCCATCGCTTCGGCCATCGCCGGGTGATCGCGGGCGCCGCCGTGCTGATGGCGTTCATGCTGCCGGTGCTGGCGATGGTGCCCACGTCGCCGCTGCTGGCGCTGGCGCTGCTCGTGTTCGGTGCGGCGCTGGGCATCGTGGATGTGGCGATGAATGCCCATGCGGTCGAGGTGGAGCGGCACAGCGGGCGGGTATTGATGTCCGGGTTCCACGGCTGGTTCAGCCTGGGAGGCCTGGCCGGTGCCTTGCTGCTCAGCGCCCTGCTGGCGCTGGGCCTGCCGCTCGCCCTGGCCGCCGGTGTGCTTGCCGCCGGGCTGATCGCCCTGGTGGCCTGGCTGCGATCGCGCCTGTTGCCAGGCAGCACGCGCCTCCCGGCGGAACGGCAAGTTTTCGCGCTGCCGCACGGCCGGGTCCTGCTGCTTGGACTTTTGTGTTTCGTCAGTTTTCTCGCCGAGGGGGCGATGCTGGACTGGAGCGCGCTCTTCCTGCGGGATTTCCGCGCCTTTGCGCCGAGTTCGGCGGGCATCGGTTATGCCTGCTTCTCGGTGGCCATGGCCTGCGGCCGGTTGGGTGGCGATCGTCTGGTCGCCCGGCTGGGCCCGGAAGGCGCGGTGCGCACCGGCGCCGGTCTTGCCGCCTTCGGCCTGGCCCTGGCGGCCGGCGTGCCGTGGGCACCGGCGACGCTGGCCGGTTTCGTGCTGGTGGGCCTGGGCGCGGCCAACATCGTGCCGGTCATGTTCAGCGCCGCCGGTCGCCAGTCGGACAGCACGCCGGCGCAGGCGCTGGCCGCGGTCACCCTGTTCGGTTACCTCGGCCTGCTGAGCGGCCCTGCACTGATCGGCCTGCTCTCGCGGCTGAGCAGCTTGCCGTGGGCCCTGTTCGCGGTGGCGGCCCTGTTGCTCGGCGTGGCGGCGGCCGCACGCATCGTGCGGCCGGACGCGAGGAGTGAACCATGATGGTCGATACGGTGGTCTTCGATCTGGGCGGTGTGCTGATCGACTGGAATCCGCGCCATCTCTACCGGCGGCTGTTCGACGACGAAGCCGCCATGGAACGGTTTCTTGCCGAGGTGTGCAGCCCGGCCTGGAATGCGCGGCAGGATGCCGGCCGGCCCTGGAGCGAGGCGGTGGCCGAGCTCGTCGCACGCTTCCCGGCGCAGGCGGACCTGATCGCGGCCTATCGCGAGCGCTGGACGGAGATGCTGGGCGGCGCGATCGAAGGCACCGTCGACATCCTGCGCGAACTCAAGGCCGGCGGCGCGCGGCTGTATGCGCTCACCAACTGGTCGCAGGAGACCTTCCCCGCGGCGCGCGAACGCTTCGATTTCCTCGCCGATTTCGCCGGCATCGTGGTGTCCGGCGAGGAGGGGCTGGTCAAGCCCGATCCGCTGCTCTACCGGCGCTTGATCGATCGCCATGCACTGGTGCCTGAACGCACGCTGTTCATCGACGATGCGCCGGCCAACGTCGCGGCCGCCGAAGCGCTCGGCATGCGTGGCCATCGTTTCGAGGATGCACGGCGTCTGCGCGCCTGGCTCATCGGACATGGATTGCTTTGAGGCGCGAACCGGTATGACCACGAACCCGACCACGAACCCGGTGCCGCCCGCCGACACGCTGCCGCAGGAACGCCAGGCGTTGATCCTCGACCACCTGCGCAGGCACGGACGGGTCGTGGCCGCCGAGCTCGCGGCGCGTTTTGCGGTATCGGAGGATTCGATCCGCCGCGATCTTCGCGAGCTCGCCGCGCGCGGGTTGTGCAAGCGCGTGTACGGCGGCGCCTTGCCGTTGGCCGCGCCGGTGGCGCCCCTCAGGCAGCGTCGTCTGCAACAGCCCGAACGCAAGCAGGCGCTGGCGCGCAAGGCGGCGTCGCTGGTCCGGCCCGGGCAAGTGCTGCTGCTGGACGCCGGCTCGACCAATGCCGCGATCGCCGCCGCGCTGCCGGAGCGCAGTGACCTCACCGTCGTCACCAATGCCCCGGACGTGGCGCTCGCCCTGCTCGATCGCGAGGGTTTCGAGGTCCTGCTGATCGGCGGGCGGCTGGCGCGGGCCATCGGTGGCACGGTCGGGGCACAGGCGGTCAGATCGCTGCGCGACCTGCGCGCCGACCTGTGTTTCCCCGGCGCCTGCGCGATCGACCCGGACGGGTTGTGGAGCTTCGATGACGAGGAAGCGCAGTTCAAGCGCGCGATGATCGAATCGAGTGGCGAGACGGTGGTGGTCGTCACCGCGGACAAGCTCGGCACCGTGGCGACCCACCGCATCGCGGCGCTCAAGGAAGTGCAGCATCTGGTCGTCGAGGCTGCGGTGGACGCGGTCACCCGCTCGGCCTATGCGCGTCGCGGCGTCAGCATCCACCGTGCCGCGGCCGTCGGTGGATGAACCTAAAAACGGCCAGCTTGCATCGACAAGGCTTATACGCCGCGCTGACTGATGGCCCGTTACATCTTCTCCCGTGACTGGAGATTCGCTCCAGGAGCGCCGAGTCCGGCCTTGGCCGGGCGGACCTGATCCATCACTACGGGAGAAGAGCCATGAATACAGACCAGATCAAGGGCAAGTGGAAACAGCTGGCCGGCACGCTCAAGGCCAAGTGGGGCAAGCTCACCGACGATGATCTCAAGGTGGCCGAGGGCGACAGCGAATACCTGGCCGGTCGCATCCAGGAGCGCTATGGCATCGCCCGCGAGGAGGCGCGCAAGGAGGTCGACGACTTCAACCGCACGCTGTGACCGCGTGGCATCGCGGACGTCGCTTCAGGACCTGAGTCTTGAAGCGGCATCGGCACGAAAGGCCGGTGCGAAGGAAAGGCTTTTCGCCGCGCCGCCTGCCTAGGCGGTGGCGCGGCGGATGGCTTGCTGGGGCGGGTAATAGGCAAAGACATGATGGCGCGCGCCGAGGAAGTCGATGTCTTCCACGTGTTCGCCGCCGAGCCGGTCGGCCACGCGGTCGGAGGCTTCATTGCCCACCCGCACCAGGCTGATCACGCGCTTGAGATCGAGTTTGGACCAGGCGAAATCCAAGATGGCCCGACTCGCCTCGGTTGCATAGCCGCAGTGGCGGTATTCGGGCCGCAGCATCCAGCCGAGTTCCACATCCGGCCATCCTTCCGGGTACATGAGGCCGGCGCGGCCGATGAAGCGGCCATCGTCCTTCAGCTCCAGCGCCCACATGCCGTAGCCGCGCAGCTGCCAGTGTCCGATCAGCATGGCCAGCGAGCGCCAGGCGCCGGTGCGGTCCAGCGGTTGTCCGTCACCGATCCAGCGCGTGCTCGCCGGGTCGGCGAGCATGGCGGCGTAGTCGTCGAGATGACGTTCGCCGAGCGGCGACAGGCGCAGGCGCGCGGTTTCGATTGTCGAGGATGCGGTAACGATCACGTTCGTTTGCACAGATCAACGGGCCGGATGCAGCAATCCGTGCAGTTCGGCCACGCTCGCGGCGAGGCTCTCCGCCCAGCCAAAGCCGATGATTGTTTCACCAGTGGCCGCATCGATAAAGTCCTCCCGATGACCCGGCGGCAGGAGATGACGGTAATCCACGGTGATCTCGGTGCCGGCCGGCAGGTCACGGCGGGCGAAGACGAAACCCAGATGCCACAGGCCCGTCGGCTCGAAGCTGTGGTTGACGTAGCATTCGTCCGGCCAGTCGGGCGAAAGGGTGTAGCGGTCCTCGAACCAGCGGGCACTGGCGTGGAAAAGCGCCGGCTGGGCCAGCAGCTCCTGAAGATCGTAGGTTTGCTGGATCGCGTCCGGGGCGATCAGGACCCTGCCGACGCGTGCCGGCTCATCGAGCCAGACGCCCATGCCGGCGCCGGGAATGGCCGAGGCGGCGATGCGGTAACGCGGAAGAATCATGCGGACGCCGAGGGCGAAAAGGCGCGCAGTGTAGCGCAGGCATCGCCAGCGGATGCGCCTTGGCTGAGTGCGGCGCGCGATGCGCGTATGCGCGTGGCCATGGCCGCACGGCGATAACCGTCGCCGTGTCCGGGCCGGGCATGCCGGATCGCCGCGGGCCGTGAATCGCGCCGTTGAATGAGGCTGGCGAACGGACGGGCGGCCTGCGCGCCCGTCCGTCCCGGCCAAGGTCCAACGCTCGGCTGTGGCGGCGTCAGTGCTTCTTCTTGCTGCCGCCCTTGGGGCTGCCTTGCGCCGTGGGGGCGTCGGCGGCCTGTGCCTTGGCGCCGCTGTCGCTCAGCAGGATGGCTTGGCGGTTGCGTTCCAGCGTGGCGTGGCCGATGCCTTTGACTTCGCCCAGTTCGTCCACGCTCTTGAAGGGGCCGTGGGCATCGCGGTAGGCGACGATGGCCTTGGCCTTGGTCATGCCGATGCCGTCCAGGGCGTCGGCAATGGTGGCGGCATCGGCCTTGTTCACGTTGACGGGTGTGGCGGCGAAGACGGGCAGGGCGAGCGTGAGTGCGACGAGCGTCGCGGCGAGGATTCTTTGCAGCATGACGGGCTTCTCCTTGGCGAAGTGGTTGCGAACTGCATGCGGCGGGACCGCGTGAGCACTGTGCATCGGCTGGAGTCCCGTCACCGTCGGCGGCGGTCCCGGGCGAGCGGCCGGTTCGGGCTTGCGCATTTGTCGGCCGGTCCTGACAGGCCGTCGGCGTGCGCGGGCGCTAACATGAGCGGCTTGGCCACTTTCGAAGATGCTTCATGGACACCCACCGGCTGCAACGTTTCGTCGATGAGCTATGGGACGCAGAGATCGTCCCGCGGCTCATGGACTACATCCGCATTCCCAATGTCTCGCCCTTGTTCGATCCGGACTGGGCGGCGCATGGTCACATGGATCGGGCGGTGGACCTGCTCGCCGGCTGGGCGAAGGCCAAGCTGGCCGCGTTGCCGGGCGCCACGCTGGAGGTGGTGCGGCTGGAAGGGCGCACGCCGCTGATCTATATCGAAGTGCCGGGGCAGGGCGAGGAAACCGTGCTGCTCTACGGGCACCTGGACAAGCAGCCGGAGATGAGCGGCTGGGCGGAGGGGCTCGGGCCGTGGACGCCGGTGCTCGAGGGCGACCGGCTGTACGGCCGCGGCGGAGCGGACGATGGCTATGCCCTGTTCGGCTCGCTCGCCGCCCTGCTCGCCCTGCATGATCAGGGCCTGGCCCATGCGCGCTGCGTGATCCTGATCGAAGCGTGCGAGGAATCGGGCAGCTACGACCTGCCGTGCTATGTCGACCATCTCGCCGCGCGCATCGGCGAGCCGGCGCTGGTGGTGTGCCTGGATTCCGGTTGCGGCAACTATGACCAGCTGTGGCTCACCACCTCGCTGCGTGGGCTGACCGGCGGCGAGCTGCGCGTGCAGATTCTCGAGGAAGGCGTGCATTCGGGCGATGCCTCCGGCGTGGTGCCCTCGAGCTTCCGCATCCTGCGTCAGCTGCTCGACCGGCTCGAGGATGCCGGCAGCGGCGAGATCCGTCCGCGCGAGTTGCACGCGGCGATTCCGCCGCAGCGTGTGGCGCAGGCCGAGCAGGCGGCACGCATCCTGGGGTCGGCGGTCTACGACAAATTCCCTTTCGTCGCTGGCGCCCGGCCGGTCAGCGAGGATCTGCCCAGCCTGGTGCTCAATCGCACCTGGCGTCCGCAGCTGGAGGTGACCGGGGCCGACGGTCTGCCGCTGCTCGGTCGGGCCGGCAACGTGCTGCGCCCGTTCACCGCGGTCAAGCTCAGCTTGCGCTTGCCGCCCACGCTCGACGGCGCCCGGGCCGGGTCGTTCGTCAAAAGGCTGCTGGAGACCGATCCGCCGTACGGCGCCAAGGTCGAGTTCCGGCTGGAAAAGGACGGCAGCGGTTGGGATGCGCCGCCGCTCGAACCCTGGCTCGAGCGCGCGGTGAGCGAGGCATCCGAGCATTTCTTCGGTGCGCCGGCCGCCTTCATGGGCGAGGGCGGCTCGATCCCGTTCATGGGCATGCTCGGCGAGCGCTTTCCCGGGGCGCAGTTCTTCATCACCGGGGTGCTCGGCCCGCATGCCAATGCGCACGGCCCCAACGAGTTCCTACATATTCCGACCGGCAAGAAGGTGTCGATGGTGGTCGCCGAGGTGGTGGCCCGGCATGCCCTCGAGGCGGGCGGGCGATGAGCGGCATGGACGGCGGCTGGCCGTCGCTGCCGGCATGATGGCGATGCAGACGGCGCTCGCCGCCCGGCTGGCCGACGTCCGTGCGCGGATCGATGCGGCCTGTCGCGCGGCAGGCCGCGATCCGGCCGAGGTGGCGCTGTTGCCGGTCAGCAAGGGATTCGATGCCGACACCATCCGTGCCGCGGCGGCGCTGGGGTTGCGCCGCTTCGGCGAGAACCGCGTGCAGGAGCTCGCCGTGAAGGCCGCGGCGCTGGCCGAGCTCGGGCTGGAATGGGTCGTGATCGGCCATCTGCAGACCAACAAGGCCAGGGACGTGGCGCGCTTGGCCGGCGAGGTGCAGTCGCTCGACCGGCTGGAACTGGCCGCGGCGCTGCAGCGCCGGCTGGAGCTGGAAGACCGCGTGTTGCCCGTGCTGATCGAGGTCAAGACCTCGCCCGAGCCGTCCAAGCAGGGCCTGCCGCCTGCCTCGCTCGGCGATTTCCTCGCGCGCCTGGCCGAGTTCCCGCGGCTGCAGGTGGAAGGCTTGATGACCATCGCCGAGCACAGCGCCGATCCGGCCCGGGTACGCGCCTGTTTCCGTCTGTTGCGCCAGTTGCGCGAGTCCATGGCGGCGCGCGGCCACGTGCTGCCACGGCTGTCGATGGGCATGAGCGAGGATTTTGCCCTCGCCATCGCCGAGGGCAGCACCGAGGTGCGCATCGGCAGCGCCCTGTTCGGTCCGCGATTGCCGAACGACAGGGTTTAGTTAACCCCGATCGAACATCTGCCGGGGAAGGCTTTGCTAAGTTCACCCCACGATCATGCCCTGCTGCTCGCACCGCAGGCGCTTTTGGATGAAACCATCAGGGGTGCAACCCGTAATGCCGATCAAGACATTGACCGCCGCGTTCGCGCTGCTCGCCGCCACCTGGATCGCCACGCCCGCACGGGCCGATGAAGCCCAGACCATCACGCCCTTCAATGCTTCCCACGCCGCTTCGACCGCGGCGCCGGCCTTGCCCGCGCTGAATCCGGCCGCGGCGCTCGCCGGCTCCACCGTCGCGGTGGACGTGGATCGTCTGCTCGGCCTGGACGAGGTGCTCGGCCCGCAGAGCGAGCTGCGCCAGGCGCTGATATCGCTGGCCATGCAGCTGCGCGACATCCGCTACGTGCGCGGTGGCCGCGATCCCTCCACCGGCTTCGATTGCAGCGGTTTCGTGCGCTACGTGTTCGCTCATGCCATCGGCCTGGAGCTGCCGGCCAATTCGGCCTCGCAGTTCCTCGCCGGGCTCAAGGTCAGCCGCAGCCAGATGCAGCCGGGTGATCTGGTGTTCTTCCGCACCGGCCGGCGCGGCATCTCGCACGTGGGCATCTATCTCGACAACGGCCGCTTCATCCATTCGCCGTCGCGGGGCAAGAGCGTGGAAGTCTCCAGCCTCGACGAGGCCTATTGGGCACGGCATTTCGCCGGTGCGCGCCGTCCCGAAGGCATGGACGACAACGGCTGAAAACGGCCGTTTCGCAGCCACGAAACCAACGGCGCCCCGGGCGCCGTTTTCGTTTGCGGCAAACCCGCTGCACGGGAATGCCGTAATCTGACCGATCCTCCCATCGGGGCCACGCTCTCCCTCATGCCGTCACGCCTGCCGCCCGCCACCCGCGCCCTGCTCATCGTCAACATCCTCGTCTTCCTGCTGCAGCTCATGTGGCCCGACCTCGTGCTGGCCGGCGCGCTGTGGCCGCTGGACAGCGGGCTGTTCGCGCCCTGGCAGATCGTCACCAACGCCTTCATGCACGGCGGTTTCGATCACCTGCTGTTCAACATGTTCGCGCTGTACATGTTCGGCGGGGCGATCGAGTACGCGCTGGGCACGCCGCGCTTCGTGGTCTATTACTTCGTCTGCCTGATCGTGGCCTCGCTGCTGCAGCTCGTGGTGCTCAGGTATTTCCTGCATGACGCGCATACGCCGACGGTGGGCGCCTCCGGCGCGATCTTCGGCCTGCTGCTCGCCTTTGGCATGTTGTTCCCGCAGGAGAAGCTGATGCTGATCTTCCTGCCGATCCCGATGCCGGCCTGGCTGTTCGTGATCGGCTATGCGCTGGTGGAGCTGCTGTCGGGCGTCACCGGCTTGATGCCCGGGGTAGCCCATTTCGCCCACCTGGGCGGCATGCTCGGCGGCTGGGTGCTGCTCCAGTACTGGCGGGGACGGTTGCCGTTCAAGCCGCGCCGGCGTCTGTTACGCTGACCGGCCCGCGTTTTTCCCCTCTACCTGCATGACCGAGCAACTGCAACGCCGCCTCACCGCGCGCCACATCACCTTCATGGCGCTCGGCATGGCGATCGGCGCCGGCCTGTTTCTAGGCTCGGCGAGCACGATCCAGCTGGCCGGTCCGTCGGTGCTCATCGCCTACGCGATCGGCGGGACGATGATCTTCATCATCATGCGCGCGCTCGGCGAGCTGGCCGTGCACGAACCGGTGGCCGGTTCGTTCGCCACCTATGCGCACCGCTACATCGGGCCGCTGGCCGGCTATCTCACCGGCTGGAACTACTGGATCCTGATGATGGGGGTGGGCATCGCCGAGAGCACCGCGGTGGGCATCTACATGGGCCAGTGGTTTCCCGACGTGCCGCAGTGGCTGTGGGCGTTCGCCAGCGTGCTGCTGATCGGCGGGCTCAACCTGATGGCGGTGAAGGTGTATGGCGAGCTGGAATTCTGGTTCGCGCTGATCAAGGTGGCGACGGTGGTGCTGCTGATCCTCGGCGGGCTCGGCATGATCCTGTTCGGCTGGGGCAACAGCGGCCGGCCGGTCGGCTTTGCCAATCTGTGGACGCACGGCGGCTGGTTTCCGCACGGACTCACCGGCACCTTGCTGGCCTTGCCGGTGCTGGTGTTCTCCTTCGGCGGCATCGAGACCATCGGCATGGCCGCGGCCGAGGCCGAGCAGCCCGAGCGCACCATCCCGCGGGCGGTGAACTCGGTGATCTGGCGCATCCTGATTTTTTACGTCGGCGCGCTGCTGGTGATCATGGCGCTGTATCCGTGGGATGCGATCGGCACCCGGGGCAGCCCGTTCGTGACCACCTTCGACCGGCTCGGCATCCGCCAGGCCGCGGGGCTGATCAATTTCGTGGTGATCAGCGCCGCGCTCTCATGCTTCAACTCCACCACTTTCAGCGGCAGCCGCATGCTCTACAGCCTGGCACGGCAGGGCCAGGCGCCGGCGCTGCTGGGCCGTCTGGACCGCCACGGCGTGCCCACGGCCGGCGTGCTGCTCACCATCGGCTTCCTGCTCCTGGGCGTGCTGCTCAACTACTGGGTGCCCGGACGCATCTTCGGCATGGTGATGTCGATCCTGGCCTTCAACACGGTCTGGGTGTGGGGCACGGTGCTGGTCGCGCACTGGCGCTTCCGGCGCAGCCGGCGCGAGGTGCCGGCTTTCCACTTGCGGCTGTGGCCGTGGAGCAGTCTGCTGTGCCTGGTCTTTCTGGCCTTCGTCTGGGTGATGCTCGGGATCAATCCGGACACCCGCGTGGCGATCTACGTCGGTGTCGCCTGGCTGGCCTTTCTGTGTGTGGCCTATCGCCTGTTCGGCATCGGGCGGCGCATGCGTCTGGCCGCGGTGCCCGTGCCCTGAAGCCTGCCGAAGACCGGCGCGTCTTCATCCCCGTTTCGAGACCCAAGCTGGAGCCGTTTCCCCATGAAATCCCGTGCTGCCGTCGCCTTTGCCCCCGCCCAGCCGCTGCGCATCGTCGAGCTCGACGTCGCCCCGCCCAGAAAGGGCGAGGTGCTGGTCAAGATCAGCCATACCGGCGTGTGCCATACCGATGCCTTCACCTTGTCTGGCGAGGATCCGGAGGGCGTGTTCCCGTGCGTGCTCGGGCACGAAGGCGCGGGCGTCGTCGTCGAGGTGGGCGAGGGCGTGACCAGCGTCAAGCCGGGTGACCACGTGATCCCGCTCTACACCGCCGAATGCGGCGAGTGCCTGTTCTGCAAGAGCGGCAAGACCAACCTGTGCGTGGCCGTGCGCGCCACCCAGGGCAAGGGCCTGATGCCCGACGGCACCACGCGCTTTTCCTACCAAGGTGAACCCATCTACCACTACATGGGCTGCTCCACCTTCAGCGAATACACCGTGGTGGCCGAGGTGTCGCTGGCCAAGATCCACCCGCAGGCCGATCCCGAGCAGGTGTGTCTGCTCGGCTGCGGCGTCACCACCGGCATCGGCGCGGTGCGCAACACGGCCAAGGTGCAGCCGGGGGAATCGGTCGCCGTGTTCGGGCTGGGCGGCATTGGCCTGGCGGTGGTGCAGGGCGCGCACAAGGCCGGTGCCGGCCGCATCATCGCGATCGACACCAACCCGGCCAAGTTCGAGCTGGCCCGCCGTTTCGGCGCGACCGATGTCGTCAATCCGAAGGACCATGACAAGCCCATCCAGCAGGTCATCATCGAGATGACGGGCTGGGGCGTGGACCACAGCTTCGAGTGCATCGGCAACGTGCAGGTGATGCGCGCGGCACTGGAATGTGCCCACCGCGGCTGGGGCCAGAGCGTGATCATCGGCGTGGCGGGCGCAGGGCAGGAAATCAGCACCCGCCCGTTCCAGCTCGTGACCGGCCGCAAATGGATGGGCTCGGCCTTCGGCGGGGTCAAGGGCCGCACGCAGCTGCCGGGCATGGTCGAGGAGGCGATGCGCGGCGAGATCGACATCGCGCCGTTCATCACCCACACCATGGGCCTGGAGGACATCAACCATGCCTTCGAGCTGATGCATGCGGGTCAGTCGATCCGCTCGGTGGTCCATTTCTAAAAAACGGGCGGACCTTGCTATGAGCGACTTGCAACGACTGGAACGCCACGCCTGTTTCGGCGGCTGGCAGGACGTCTACCGGCATCATTCCGCGAGCCTGGGCTGCGCGATGAACTTCGGCGTCTATCTGCCGCCGCAGGCGCGGCAGCGGCCTTGCTCGGTGCTGTACTGGCTCTCGGGGTTGGGCTGCACCGAGCAGAACTTCATCACCAAGGCCGGCGCGCAGCGGCGGGCGAGCGAGCTCGGTCTGATCCTGGTGGCGCCGGACACCAGCCCGCGCGGCGCGGCCGTGGCCGACGATCCGGCCTATGACCTGGGCCAGGGCGCCGGGTTCTATGTCAACGCCACGCAGGCACCGTGGTCGGCGCACTACCGCATGTACGACTACGTGGTCGAGGAATTGCCCGCGCTCATCGAGGCGGCCTTCGCGGTGCGGCCGGGTCTGCGTGGCGTGGCCGGCCATTCCATGGGCGGACACGGCGCACTTGTGGTGGCCTTGCGCAATCCGGGCCGCTATCGCAGCGTGTCGGCGTTCGCGCCGATCGTCGCGCCTTCGCGGGTGCCGTGGGGGGAGAAGGCCTTCTCCGCCTATCTCGGCAGCGATCGCACCACTTGGGCGGCCTACGATGCCGTGGCGCTGGTGCAGCAGGCGACCGGCGAACGGCTGCCGTTGCTCGTCGACCAGGGCGAGGCCGACGAATTCCTCGGGCGGGAGCTGCATCCGGAATGGTTGCAGCAGGCCTGCGCGCTGGTCGGGCATCCGCTCACCCTGCGCCGGCATGCGGAGTACGACCACGGCTACTACTTCGTCGCCAGCTTCATCGACGATCACCTGGACTGGCACGCCCGCGCGCTCGCCGGCTGAAGACGACCTCAGCGCAGGGCCAGGATGTCCGCGCTGGCGATGAAGCGCACCGCGTCCAGCCGCAGGCGCGCGCCGGGCAAGGCCTCGAGCAGGGCCTCGCGCTCGGCGGCGAGGGCCTCGATCTCCTCGGGACGGACCGCCGGGTTCACCGCACGCAGGGCATGCAGGCGGGCGAGTTCGGCATCCAGCCGGGCGCCCACCTCGGCCCGGGCGGCGTCGATCGTCGCCTGCGCGCGTTCGCGCGCGATCGCCTCAGCCCGTTCCAGCATCGGCGGCACCAGCCGGGCGAGCATCTTGCGATAGCGCGGCACGTCGATGGCGCGATCGGCGGCCTTGCGCACCGCCGCTTCGCTAGGCGCGAAGCCCGGCCGCTCGGTGAGCCGGCTGTCCACGGTGATTTCGAGCGCCTGGGCCGGCAGGAAGCGCTCGGCGTCGAGCCGGCGATCGGCCACGCATTCGAGCACGAATACCGCCTGCAGCAGCGCGCTGCGCGGCGGCAGGGCGTCGTCGATCATGAAGGCGGCATTGCCCTGTTCGCCGGAGAGCACCAAATCCATGGCACCCTGCACCAGCGGGTGATCGAGCCGGAGCAGCGGCAGGTCCTCGCGGATCAGCGCGGTGGCGCGGTCGAAAGTCGCCGCCTGCGGGCCTTCGCCGAGGCCGGGCAGGGCGTCGGTGGACAGGTATTGCGGATCGAGCACGAGGGTGTGCGCGTCAAGTTCTTCCACGTGCACGCCGAAATGCTCCATCAGCCGCTGGATGAAGGCGTCGCGGCCGGGATCGTCGTCCTCCGCGCGCAAGGCGGGCAGGAGCTCGTCGGCATGCGGATCGCGGCTGGCGGCCAGTTCCAGCAGGTGGTCGCGGCCTTCCTGGATCATCGCGGCCAGTTCCGTGTGGGCGGCCCGGGTCTCGGCGATCAGCACCTCGAGTTCCTGGTCGCGTTCGTCATCGCCGCGGGCATGGGCCTCGGCCAGCGCGGCGAGCGGCGCGCCGAAACGGCGCAGCAGCTCGCGGCCGTCGGCGGGACTCTCGCGAAAGGCGTCGATGCCCTCGTCATACCAGCGCGCGAGCACGTGCTGCGCGCTGTCCGGCGGCACCAGCAGGTGGATGTCGATGTCGTGCGGCTGGCCGATGCGATCCAGCCGGCCGATGCGCTGTTCGAGCAGGTCCGGGTCGAGCGGCAGGTCCCACAGCACCAGATGATGGGCGAACTGGAAGTTGCGTCCCTCCGAGCCGATTTCCGAGCACAGCAGCAGCCGCGCGCCGTCCGCCTGCGCGAACCAGGCCGCGTTGCGGTCGCGCTGGACGAGCCCCAAACCTTCATGGAAGCGGGCCAGGCCGATGCCGGTACGGGTCCGCAACGCCTCTTCCAGCGCCAGCACCTTGGCCTGGCTGCGGCAAATCAGCAGGAACTTGTCCTGCGGATGGCGTTCCAGCAGGGCGAGCAGCGCCGCCAGCCGCGGATCGTCGCCGTAATCGAAGCTCAGCGCCGGCGGCCTGGGCTGGATGTCGGCATGGAACTCGGCCAGCCAGGCCTGCCGGCGCGCCTCGTCCGCTGCCCGCGCGACCGCCTCCCATACCGGGCGCCGGCGCGGAAAACCGCCGACGCCGGCGCGGCGATTGCGGAACATCACCCGTCCGGTGCCGTGGCGGTCGATCAGCGCACCCAGCAGTTCACGGGCGTGGGCGGGGCGGCCCGGCTCGGCCAGCAGCGCGGTGAGATGGGCATCGCCGGCGAAGGCGCGTTCCAGTTCGGCCTGTTGCGCCAGGGTGAGCGGCAGACCCTGCTGCAGACGATCGGCGATCGCCGACAGGCCGCGGAAACGCGCGGTTTCCTCCAGGTAGGCGTCGAGGTCGTGGTAGCGCTGCGGATCGAGCAGGCGCAGCCGCGCGAAATGTCCGGCCCGGCCGAGCTGCTCGGGCGTGGCGGTGAGCAGGATCAGGCCGGGACTCACGGCGGCGAGCTTTTCCACCAGCGCATAGCGGGGGCTGGCGGCGGCAGGGGTCCATTCCAGGTGATGGGCCTCGTCCACCACCACGATGTCCCAGCGGGCCGCCAGCAGCTGGGACGTGCGCTCTTCGCGGCCCTCGAACAGACCGAAATCGGCGATCACCAGCTGCTCGTCCTCGAACGGATTGCGCGCGGGATCGTTGCAGGCGATCGCTTCGCAGCGCTCCTCGTCGTAGATCGCAAAAGGCAGATTGAAGCGCCGCCAGAGCTCGACGAACCATTGATAGACCAGCGGCTCGGGCAGCAGCACCAGGACCCGTTCGGCGCGGCCGGTGGCGAGCTGGCGGGCGAGGATCATGCCGGCCTCGATGGTCTTGCCCAGCCCCACTTCGTCGGCCAGCAGCACCCGCGGCGGCCGCCGCGCGGCAGCGATGCCGGCCACCCGCAACTGGTGCGGCAACAGGCCGATACGGGCCGCGCCGAGCCCCCATGCCGGCGAGCGTCGCGCCTGGGCGCGGCGCTTCAGGGCCTCCACGCGTAGTTCGAACTGCGCCACCGGATCGGTGCGGCCGCCGATCAGGCGTTCGTCGGCGCGGCTCACGCTCTGCTCGTCGTCGAGCTGGCCCTCGTGCAGCTCGCGCCCCTCGCCGCGGTAGATCAGCAGCCCGTCCTTGATCTCCACGCGTTCGACCAGGAAGGCCACGCCCTTGCCGGCGACGCGCTGACCGGGCCGGAATTCGGCGCGCTCGAGCGGTGCCGAATCGCTCGCATAGCTGCGCAGCACGCCGGCCTTGGCGAACAGGACCTGCACATGGCGACCCTCCACCCGCAGCACGGTACCGAGGCCGAGCTCGGGCTCGGCAGTGGAGATCCAGCGTTGACCGGGAACGAACATGCGTAAGATGCAGTGATGCAAACGAGGCGGCGATTCTAGCCGGTCTCCCGCGCCGCCGAGGGCGGGGCGGCCGCATCGAGCTGGGCGGCGATGCGCAGGCCGAAGTCGCGCAGCGTCGCGTGCGCGGCCGCCTCCAGCGTGCGCGCCAGGGCACGCAGGTAATGCGCCGGGGCCTGCGCCACCGCGCGACGCAGGCAGGCGAGGGCGGCGTCGATCTCGCCGCGCTCGCACAATACCGACGCCCAGCTGCACAGGCCGCGGTAGTCGCCGGTCGCGGCGGCGTGTCGGTACAGCTCGATCGCCCGCGCGCGGTCGCGTGGCACGCCGTGTCCGCGCTCGTAGCAGCTGCCCAGAAAGTGCATGGCGCGACCGTGGCCCATCGCCGCGGCGCGTTCGAACCAGGCGATCGCGGCAGCGGTGTCGCGCGGCACGCCGCGCCCCTGGTCGAGCAGATGCGCGTAGTTGTAGCAGCCCCAGTCCGAGCCGGCCTCGCCGGCGCGGCGATACCAGATCGCGGCCAGGGTGTAGTCCACCGGCGTGCCCCAGCCGTGGTCGTGGCAGCGGCCGAGCATGTTCATCGCCATCGGCAGGCCGGCGTGCGCGGCGCGGCGGAACCAGTAGCAGGCCTCGCCGGCGTCGCGCGGCACGCCGCGACCGTCCAGATACAGCTGGCCGAGCCAGGTTTGCGCGTGCGGATGGCCACGGCGTGCAGCCTGCAGCAGTGTCGCGGCGGCCATCGCGGGATCGGCGGCGAGCAGGGCTTCGATCCGGACGGTATCGACCACGACCGGCTTGCCGTCGAGGCCGGGCAGGCTCAGGGTGCGCTCCATTGCCGCAGCAGATTGTGATAAACGCCGGTGAGCGCGAGCAGCGCCTCGGCGTCGGCGCCGCTCGCGGTCAGGCGCTGGATGGCCAGGTCGAGTTCGAACAGCAGCCGGCGCCGCTCGTCCTCGCGGATCAGGCTCTGCAGCCAGAAGAAGGCGGCGATGCGCGCCCCGCGCGTCACCGGCTCGACGCGATGCAGGCTGCCGGCCGGGTACAGCACGAGGTCGCCGGCGGGCAGCTTCACCGCGTGGCTGCCGAAGGTGTCCTCGATCACCAGCTCGCCGCCGTCGTAGCTTTCCGGCGCGCTCAGGAACAGTGTGCAGGAAAGGTCGGTGCGCACCGGCTGCGCGTTTGCCTGCCGGCGGTCGTAGCGGATCGCGTTGTCCACGTGCAGGCCGAAATGGTCACCGTCGGCGTAGCAGTTGAAGAGCGGCGGATAGACGTGGCGAGGCAGGGCGGCGGCGAAGAAGGTGGGGTTGGCGAGCACGGCATCGGTGATCTGCGCGCCGAGCTCAAGCGCCAGCGGATCGTCCTCGCGCAGTTGGCGGTTGTGCTTGGCCGCCGCCGAGCGGTAACCGGCGGTGACGCGCCCGTCCACCCAGTGCGCATCGGCCAGCAGCCGCTGGCATTGGGCGAGCCGGGGTCCGTCGAGGATGCCTGGGATGTGCAGCAACATGGCGTTGGCTAGAACGAGAAATGGAAGTTCACGATCGCCACCCGCCCCGGCGCCACCGAGGCGTAGTGCGCCGCGTAGGCCTTGTCGAAGTAGTAGCGGTTGGTGAGGTTCTGCACGTTGAGCTGTACGGTCAGGTCGGCGTTGACCACGTAGGCGGCCATCGCATCCACGCGCAGGTAGCCGGGCACGTACTTGGTGTTGGCGGTGTTGCCGTAGACGCGATCCATGGCGTAGAGGCCGCCGCCCAGACGCAGACGCGCAGTCAGTTGGTAATCGGTCCACACCGATGCGCTCTGCCGCGGCGTGTTGGGAAAGGCGTTGCCCTTGCTCGCCGCATCGCCAGGTCCGGGGTCGACGAGCTTGCTCTTCAAATACGTATAGCCGCCGAAGACGCCCCAGCGCTCGGTGAGCTGGCCGCTCAGCTCGAGCTCGACGCCGTCCACCCGTTGCGTGCCGGCATTGACCTGCGGGCTGCCGCGGCCACCCAGCGCGACGCGGGCGTTGCGCTTTTCGGTGCGGAATACGGCGCTGCTCAGCATCAGCCCGGGGCGCAGCTCCCATTTCAGGCCAGTCTCCAGGTTGCGGCTGCTCTCGGGCTTGAGGTCGGCATTGGTGACGGCGATGCCGTCCGCGCCATCGCCCGCATCCACGCCCGGCGGATTGGACGATGTGCCGTAGGAAAGGTACAGGCTCCCCGCCGGCACCGGCTTGTAGACCAGCCCCGCCTGGTAGTTCCAGAAATCGGCGTCGTTGCGCAGATGCGTCTTCACCCCGGTCGCGCTGGTGAGCGCATCCGACACGGTGGCGAAATGATCGAAGCGCGCGCCCAGATTGGCCTGCCAGCGCGGACCGAACGTCAGTGTGTCGAAGACCCAGGCCGAGCGGGTCTGGGTGGCGATGGTGGCCGGATTGACGCCGCCCACGATCGCGCCGGTCCAGGGATCGCGCGGATCGGGATCGATGACCGGCGCGCACCAGTAGTGCGAGGGCGCGCCGATGCCGTAGCGTGGGCTGCAGGCGCCGTTGGCGATGTTGCCGGTGTGATAGGTGGCGCCCGGGGTGGTCGGCACGCCGATGTTGTAGTTGCTGCGATCGGTCGATTCGTGCGCCAGTTCCACGCCGGCGGCGAGACTGTGCTCGATCGGCCCGGTGGTGAAGACTCCGCTGAGGTCGGTCTGATTGGTGGCATTGCGGGTGACGCTTTGCCGGCTGTTGGCGCGGCGCCAGATGCCGCCGTTGACGATGAAGTTGCCGTTGCTGTCGTCCGGCTGCGTCCACAGGTAGTCGTCGGCGGCGCGGGCGTAGACCGAGAGGTTGCGAAGCTGCCAGCCGTTGCCGAAGTCGTGCTTGAGCTGCACGTCGCCGATATCGTCCTTGCGGCGCTGGAAGTCGCGCGAGAACAGGCCATAGAAGGTGTCGTGCGGCACGTGGATGGGTTTGCCCTCGCGCCAGGGCGCATTGTTCGGGTTGCCATACGGGATGCCGCTGTCGGGCAGGTCGTTGCTCTGCAGGTGGTAATAACTCAGGGTGAGGCTGGTGGCCGCATGCAGGCCGAAAGTGAGCGAGGGCGCCACGCCCCAGCGGCGCTGCACCGGACCGCCGCGATCGGGCACGTCGTTCTTGTGGCCGAGCACGTTGAGCCTGAAAGCGGCGTCGTTCGGCAGGGTCTGGTTCCAGTCTGCGGTGGCGCGGCTGTAGGTGCTGGTGCCGAGCCCGAGGTCGGCGTCGAGGGTGTCGCGGTCGCGCGGAGTCTTGCTGACCAGGTTGATGCTGCCGCCGACCGCGCCGCGTCCGCTGTAGGCCGAACTCGGACCCTTGACCACCTCGATCTGCTCGACATCGAAGACTTCGCGCTGTTGCGAGCCGGAGCTGCGGACGCCATCGACGAACAGCGAGCTCTCCGTATCGAAGCCGCGGATGAACGGCCGGTCGCCGTTCGGGTTGCCGCCTTCGCCGGCACCGAAGGTGATGCCGGGCACGCTGCGCAGCGCATCGAGCAGCGAACTGGCCGCCGTCTCGCGGAGGATTTCCTGCGGAATCACGGTGACCGCGCGGGGCGTGTCCAGAAGCGGCGCGGTGAATTTCGGCGAGCTCGGCGCCAGCGTGGTCGCCTTGACCTCCAGGCCCTCCAGACGCGTGGCCTGCTGCGGATCGGGCTCGGTGGCCGACTCGTCGTTGGCCGGGGCGGCGGGCGGCAGCAAGGCCAGCCCCAAGGCGGAGGCGAACAGACGCTTGGGCGCGGCAGGTCGCGCGATGACATAGGCGGTCATGCTTGGATTCCTGGCATCCAGCGGAGCGGAAAAGCGGTCGATCGCGGCACGTTGCGGCGTCGATCCGGCGACGCCTCGCAATGTATTTCAAATGATAGTTATTCGCAATAACTATCATGATCAAAAAAAGGCCCCGCGGGTCGCGCGGGGCCGTGATGTCGCATCCAGGAACGGGCCGGCTTTTTAGAACTTGAGATCCGCCTGCACGTAAGCGAAACGGCTGGGCAGGTCGTAGGTGGCCGCGTCGTAGCCGTTCAGCGAACAGGACAGGCAGATCGGCGGCTTGCGGTCGAACAGGTTGTTGACGCCGGCGGTCAAGGTGAGATCGAGCTGGATCGGCAGCTTCCAGCTGGCGCGCACATCGTGATAGGTCGTCGCGCCGAGGTAGTGCGTGCCGTCGGGCCGGTTGGGTGCGATCTCGTCGGGATGGTTGCAGATCGGGAAGCCTGCCGCCGCCGCACAGTTCTCACGCAGCCGGCTGAAGTAACGCACCTTGTAGTCGACCGTCCAGGGACCGTGGTTCCAACCGATGTCGAGCATCGAGGTCAGACGGGGAATCGCGCTGTCGTTCACTTCGATGCCGACCGTGCGCGGTTCCTGGTTGCCATTGCTGTCCGTAGCCTTGTATTCGGCCACATAGGTGTTTTGCAGGTTGGCGGTGAACTGGCCGATGTTGGTCTGCGGGCCGCGCCAATCGATACCGAAATCAAAGCCGTTGGTCTTGATGCGACCCAGGTTTTGCAGGGTATTGTTGAAGCCGTCGATGTTGCCGGTGGCGTTGCGGTGGATGCCCGTGCAGAACGTGGAGTTCGGGTCGCCGCTGTCCACGCAGCGATCCAGTTGCGTTTGCGCATCGGGTGCCTGGATCGCCTTGTCCAGCTTGATCCGGTAATAGCCCAGGTTGAAATCGAGCTTGCTCGACCACGGCGTGTTCTCCGCCCAGCCCGGGCTGTACACCGCGCCCACGGTCAAGTTGCGTGCGGTTTCCGGATCGAGCTTGCGGTTGCCGCCGGTGCGCACCGAGATCTGCGGGTTGGGTTGAGCGTAGTTGCCGGGTACGCCGAGCGCGGCGCACTTGCTGGCGAGCGCTGGGTTGGCCAGCGGTGACGAGCATGGATCCTGCAGGGTGGCGTCGAAACGCGCCGGTGCGCCGTACAGTTCGCCGATGGTCGGTGCACGGAAGCCCTGCGACCAGGTGCCGCGCAGGGTGAGGTCGTCGAAAACCTGCCAGCGCAGACCGACCTTGCCGTTGGTCGTGTTGCCGAAGGTGGAGTAATCCGAATAGCGCATCGCCGCCGACAGTTCGAGCGCCTTGACCGCGGTCAGATCCTTGAGCAGGGGCGCATCCAGTTCCACGTAATACTCGTTCACCGAGTAGTGGCCCGAGATGGGCAGCGAGGGCACGCCGTTGGATTCCCCGGCCACGACCACTGCATCTGGCTCATAGGAGCCGTCATAGCGGCGGTGTTCACCACCGGCGGCGAAAGACAACGGACCGGTGGGCAGGTCGAACAGTTCGCCGGAGATATTGGCCGTCCACAGCTTGATCTTGTTGTCGCTGCGATCGTGCTCGCGATACAGGATGTAATTGAGCATCGCCGGCGTGATCGTGCCGGGGCCGCCGAAGACGTTGAGCGGTACGCAGCTATCCGTGCAGTTGGCTACCGGCCCCAGCGCGCGCTGGATGTGGGCGATGTTGTAGGTACCGCGCACGTCCTGGGTGGCTTTGTTGTCGCCACTGGCGAAATTGACGTCCCAGTAGTAGTCGTGCTGGCCGACGCCGAAGCTGCCTTGCAGACCGGTGGCGAAATAGCTGGTGTCCACGTCCTGGCGGTAGATGCGCGGCCCGCCTTCGACCGGCCGGCGGCCGATCATCACCAGGTTGCCGGTGTTCGGATCGGCATTCAAGGAAAAGCCGAACGGGTTGTATGGATTGGTGGCATCCACGCCGACGGTGTCGGCCAGTCCTCCGGTGCCGGCCCCCGGCCCGAGGAAGATCGGCTCCGGTGCGGCCTGGTTGGTGGATTTGCGCGTGTTGTAGAGTCCGCGCACATACCAGGTCACCTGATCGGTGATCTTGTAGCGGGTCTGGGCGAACACGGCGCTGCGCTCGCTCGGCGTGAGCAGCATGTTGTAAGGCGCGAAATCAAAGCGATCGGCCGTGGTGAATTTATGGAAATCGCCCGGATAGGCCGGCTTGCCGTTGAATGTGCCGTTCGGGGTGATGTTCATGTACTGACCGGTGAGCGGGTCCGTGAACATGAAGCGTCCTGTCGGCGTGGCCGAACTGCAGTTGGCCAGGCCGGTGCCCGGGACGCACTCGTCGCTTGAGCGTCCCCAGGCGGATGAACTGATCGAGTTCTGCTTGACGTAATTGAAGTCGACGAAGAATTCGTAGCGGTCACCCTGCCCGCCGAAGGACAGGTCGGCATTGTGGGTGGAGCCGCCGGCGAGATTGCCGTAGTCGCCGTAGTAGACGCTGGCCGCACCACCCTTCTGGGTGTGCTTGGTGATGATGTTCACCACCCCGGCGATCGCGTCCGAACCATAGAGCGCCGAGGCGCCGTCCTGCAGGATCTCGATGCGATCGATGATGCCGGTCGGGATGGTGTTGAGGTCCACCGCCGCCGATACGCCCGAGGCGGAACTCTCGTTCACCCAGCGGATGCCATCGACCAGGATCAGCACGCGTTTGGCGCCGAGATTGCGCAGGTCCAGCGTGGCCGAGCCCGAGCCCACGCCGCTGCCGTCGGGCGGAAAGCCGAAATTGCCGGCTGAGTTGAACTTGGTGTTGAGGCCAGCGCCGGAAGAGGTGAGTTGCTGCAGGATGTCGCCGATGCTGGTCAGACCGGATTTGCGGATATCGTCCGAAGTGATGGTGAGGATGGGCACTTGCGTGGCCATGTCCGCACCCTTGATGCGCGAGCCGGTGACCTCCACCGCCTCGAGCTTGGTGGCCTGTTTGCTGTCGGTCGAGCTGTCGTTCTGCTGGGCTTGTACCGCCATGGGCAGCGCAACAAACGCACACGCCATGGCAACGGCCAGCAGACCGCGACGCGGTAAAGTTCGCTTCATGATCGATCCCCTTGTGTGTATGCCGCAGCGCCGCACGACGCCCGGCTTCACGAATGTAAAGGTTTCGTCATGAAGTTGCCATAGTTCGAGCACCCGAAAAAAAAGGTTCATCGCGCTTTCCCGGGGAAGATGCGATGAACCCAAAAAAAGCCCCACGTTGGCGGCGTGGGGCGGTGCCTATACGGCAATCGAGGCCGGGATTACCAGATCTTCACCTGCTTGTCGCCGGTGCGCACCATCGGGTCGCCGGGCTTGCACTGGAAGGCGTGGGCGAAGGCGTCCATGTTGGACGGCGCGGCGATGGCGCGCAGTGGCGCGGGCGCGTGCGGGTCGGTGTTGAGCGAAAGGATGAGCTGCTTTTCGCGGATATTGGCCCGCCATACCCGCGCCCAGTTGAGGAAGAAGCGCTGGTCCTGGCTGTAGCCGTCGATGTGGGCGC
The DNA here is from genome assembly GCF_003967035.1 of Aerosticca soli. Lineage (GTDB taxonomy): Bacteria > Pseudomonadota > Gammaproteobacteria > Xanthomonadales > Rhodanobacteraceae > Aerosticca > Aerosticca soli. The sequence goes on from NZ_AP018560.1 coordinate 1,128,151, forward strand.
CGGCCTCCTGCGGATTGCTCTTGAGCGCGGCCTGCAGGGCGTCGTAGGCGACGTTGAGGCCGCCGAGATCGGCGATGTTTTCACCGAGCGTCAGCTTGCCGTTGACGTGCAGGTCGGGCCGGCTCTTGATGGGCGTGTACTCGTTGAACTGCTCCACCAGCTTGGCCGCACGGGCCTCGAACTTGGCGCGATCGGCCGGCGTCCACCAGTTGGTGTTGTTGCCGTCGCCGTCGAACTGACTGCCCTGGTCGTCGAAGCCGTGGGTGGCCTCGTGACCGATCACCGCGCCGATGCCGCCATAGTTGATCGCATCGTCGCCCGCCGCGTCGAAGAACGGCGGCTGCAGGATGGCGGCGGGGAAGTTGATGGTGTTTTCGGTCGGGCTGTAATAGGCGTTCACCGTCTGCGGGGTCATGCCCCATTCGAGGCGGTCGGTCGGCTTGCCGATCTTGGCGATGTCGTAGTGGTAGTCGAACTTGGTTGCCGCCTGGACGTCATCGAAATAATCGCCCGGCTTGATGGTGAGCCCGGACCAGTCGCGCCACTTGTCGGGATAGCCGATCTTGGGCAGGAAGGTCTCCCACTTGGCCAGTGCCTTGGCCTTGGTTTCATCGCTCATCCAGTCGAGGTTCTGGATGCGCGCCTTGAGCGCGTTGCGCACGTTGTCCACCAGCGTCTGCGCGCGCTGCTTGGCTTCGGGCTTGAAGGCAGTTTTCACGTAGAGCTGGCCGAGCGCCTCGCCCATGGTGCCGTTGACGGTGCTCAGCACACGCTTCCAGCGCGGTTTCTGTTCGGGCTGGCCGGCGAGCGTCTTGCCGTAGAACTCGAAGTGGTTGTCCTGGAATGGCTTGCTCAGCAACGGCGAGGCGCTGTCCACGGTGTGGAAGCGCAGGTAGGCCTGCCAGGTGGCGAGCGGGGCACGGGCCAGCTGCTGGTCGAAGGCGGCGAAGAACTTGGGCTGGGACAGCGAGAAACCCTTGTCGATGTTCACGCCCTGGGTGGCGAAGAAGCGTTTCCAGTCGAAGTGCGGGGTGATCCGGTTGGCCTCGTCCAGGCTCACGAAGTGGTACTGATTTTCCGGCTGGCGCAGCTCGACCGGCGCCAGCGACGCCTTGGCGAGCTCGGTCTCGAAGGCGACGATGGCGTCGGCCTGCCGCTTGGCGTCGGCCTCGCGCGTGCCGATCAGGGCGAGCGTCCTGGCGATGTGGGCGCGATAGGCTTCCAGCTCTTCCTTGTGCTTGGGATCGAGGTAGTAGTCGCGGGTCGGCAGCCCCAGCCCATCCTGGAAGGCGTAGCCGATCTGCATCTTGGCGTTCTTGAAGTCGGCGCTCGAGCCGAAGTTGAAGACGTAGCCGTCGCCCTCGTTGAAGCGCTGCATGATGAACTCGGCGATGTCGGCCGGGCTTTTCAGCGCGTCGATCTGCGCGAGCTGCGGCTTGATCGGCTGGTAGCTGGCCCGCTCGATCGCCGCCTCGTCCATGCCGGCGGCGTAGAGGTAGCCGATCTTCTGCTCGATGGAGCCGGCGGGCGCCGTGGCCGCGTGCCTGGCCGCTTCCTCGACGATCTGGTGCTGGGTGTTGAGGCTGGCTTCGGCCAGCTGGTCGAAGGCGCCCCAGCGCGTGCGGTCGGGCGGGATCGGGTTGGCCGCGACCCATTTGGCATTGACGAAGCCGTTGAAATCCTGGCAGGGAGGGATCGTCGGGTCGAGTTCGCTGACGTCGAAGCTCTTGTGGGCCGTGGTTGCGTGCGGCGTCGAGGCGGCCGACGCGGTCGAAGGCGCGAAACCGGACGCGAGCGCGAGGCCCACGGCAAGAGCGAGCGGCTTGAATGGTGCGGTCATCATGCGTGTCCTTGGGATCTTGCAGGGTGATGGAGGCCCGCCGCGCGGCGCGCGGCATGGCGGATGTGACCTGCCAAGCTAGGACGCGCCACACGCCCGCAACAGTGTCGAAGGTCAGGGGCGGCCCCATCCTCCCTTGCGGCCTATGGTTGGACGCAATACTGCTGCAGCTGGCTTTCCGCCGCCGCCAGCTGCGCCTGGCGCTGCTTGTCGTCGAGCACCTGCTGGCGCTCGCCCTGCTGCATCACCACCGGCCCGCCGGCCTTCAGGGTGGCGATGTTGCTCTTGAGGGAAGCGCAGAGGCTGGCGCGGTTTTGCGGGGTGTCGGGGAGCGGCGCGGTGGATGCCGGTGCCGGCGGGGAGGGCGCCGGCATTGGCGCCGGCGAAGTCGCGGCCGGCGAGGCGGTGCCGGCGAGGTTCATCTGCTGGTAGCGCGTGCCTGGCGCCGGCGGGGTTTCGGAGTAGTGCACGGTGCCTTGCGCATCGGTCCACTTGTATACCTGCGTGGCGGCGAGCGGCGCACTCGAAAGGAGCAGGGCGAGACAGAGGACGTGGCGCATGCGGGCTCCGGGGCGAAGAAGGCCGCCCAGTGGTAGCACCGTTGCAGGGCCGGCTCAAGCACCATGGTTTACACTCGTTCGAGCCCGTCACGGAACGATCCATGAGCGACCATCCCGTCCGCACGCCGCGCCATCGCGGCATCTATCTGCTGCCGAACCTGTTCACCACCGGCGCGATGTTCGCCGGCTACTACGCCATCCTGGCCAGCATCGACGGGCGTTTCACCGAGGCCGCCGTGGCGGTCTTCATCGCCGCCCTGCTCGACGGCATGGATGGCCGCGTGGCGCGGCTCACCGGCACGCAGAGCGAGTTCGGCGTGCAGTACGACTCGCTCTCCGACCTGGTCAGTTTCGGGCTGGCGCCTTCGCTCGTGCTCTACGACTGGTCTCTGACCACGCTCAAGGCCTTCGGGCCACTCTGGGGCAAGGTGGGCTGGGCCTCGGCCTTTCTCTATGCCACCTGCGCCGCCTTGCGGCTGGCGCGCTTCAACACCCAGGTCGGGGTGGCCGACAAGCGCTATTTCCAGGGGCTGGCGAGTCCGGCCGCGGCGGCGGTGTGCATGTCCTTCGTGTGGACGATGGAGAAATTCGGCGTGCCGGGCGGCGAGCTGTGCTTCCTGACCCCGATCCTGGCGGTGGTGGTCGGTCTGCTGATGGTCAGCCGGTTCCGCTACTACAGCTTCAAGGCCCTGCCGATGGGGCAGGGCGAGCGGATCCCGTTCTGGTGGGTGGTGGTGCTGGTGCTGGTGCTGGTCTTGCTTTATCTCGACCCGCCCACGGTGCTGCTGACGGTCTTTTCGCTCTATCTCCTGTCCGGCCCGGTGGTGACCTTGTGGGGCATCGCCACGCGCCGGCGGGCACGGCGCGGCAGCTCGGCATGAACGCGATACGTGGGGCTGTGCCGGTACGCCGGGGCCGGCATCTGCGGGCACTGGGGCTGGTGCCCTGGGTGCTGCGCGAGTCCAGGACGGCGGCGGTGGTCGACCAAGCGCCGCCGGCAACCGCAAGCCACGCCTGCGTGCTGGTCCTGCCGCAGGATGGCCAGCCGCGCGCGCAGGACGTGCTCGGCCGTGCGCTGCTCGCGGCCGGCGCGCCGTTCGCCCGCGCGCCGCGGCTCGTTCTGGCCGAGGGCCGCTTGGCTGAGCCGGTGCCGGTGGCGGCCGCCTATCTCGTGTTCGGCGAGCCGCAGGCCAGGGCGCTCGGCGAGCGACTGTCCGCCGAGACACTCGGCAAGGCGCGCATCGTCCTCGTCGATGCGCCTTCGACCCTGCTCGAGGCGCATGGCAAGCGCGCCCTGTGGACGGCGTTGCGACAGCTGCGCCGCGTCCTGACGCAAGACGCGGGCTGATTCCCATGGTGGCGGCGCCGCGGCTCGAGGCGAGGGTGCGTCCGATGACGGCGGACGACCTGCCCGCGGTCGGCGCGCTGGAACGGGCCTCCTATGAATTTCCGTGGTCCGAAGGCGTCTTTGCCGATTGCCTCAAGGCCGGCCACGGCTGCTGGGTGCTGACGGTCGAAGATGCCGTCGCCGGTTACGGCATCCTGTCGACGGGTGCGGGCGAGGCGCACATCCTCAACATCTGCATCGATCCGGCGCATCGCGGCCAAGGCTTGGGTCGCCTGTTGCTCGTGCATCTGCTGGCCGCCGCACGCTCGCGGGGCGCCGAGCGGGTCTTTCTGGAGGTGCGTCCGTCCAATCCGGTGGCTCAGCAGCTCTACCGCAGCCTCGGTTTCGTCGAGATCGGCCGGCGGCCACGCTATTACCCGGCGCGCAACGGCCGCGAGGAGGCGATCGTCATGGCGCGCGGGTTGTAGCGTCGGGGCGAGTGCCGTTTCGACGTGGCCAGTGCCGCGGTGTCGCATGACGCCGCGGCACTGGCGTGGCCCAGGCGCCGGTTTTTTCAGGCATTCGCGAGTTTGTCCGCCTGTTCGCGCAGGGCGGCGAGGCGGGTGGTCCACGCGACGACGCGCTCGCGTTCCTGGGCGACGACGGCGGGCGGCGCATGGGCGACGAACTCGGGCTTGGCGAGCTTGCTTTCGCTCTTGCGCAGCTCGCTTTCCAGGCGGGCGATTTCCTTGGCCAGACGTGCCCGCTCGGCGTCGAGATCGATGAGCCCGGCCAGCGGGATCAGCACCTTGAGCGTGCCGACCACTGCGGTGGCGGCGGCCGGTTCGGGCGTTCCCGCCGCCAGCCAGCGTGGCGGCTCGGTGCGGCCGAGGAAGGTGATTTCCGCGGCGAAGGCGGCGATCCGCTCGTGATCGTGCGCGTCGCCGCCGACCAGCAGCAGCGGCAGCGTGCGATTCGGCGCGATGTTCATCTCGGCGCGGATCCTGCGGATGCCGGTGAGCACGGCCTGCAGCCATTCGATGCGCGCACTGGCGGCGGCATCTTCGGTCAGCGCGGCCGCATCGGGCCAGGACTGGCCGAGGATGCCCGGCGTGGGGTCGATGCCAAGCCGCGGCGCGACCGCCTGCCAGATCTCCTCGGTGATGAACGGGATGACGGGATGCAGCGCGCGCAGCACGGTTTCCAGTACCACCAGCAGGGTATGGCGGGTGGATGCCGCGGCGGCGGTCTCGCGGTCGGCCAGCGCCGGCTTGGCCAGCTCCAGGCACCAGTCGCAGTAGGCGTTCCAGACGAATTCGTACAGCGCCTGCGCAAGCAGGTCGAAACGGTATTCGGCCAGGTGCCGGTCCACCGCGGCGAGGGTGTACTTGAGGCGGGTGAGGATCCAGCGTTCGGCGTCGGTGAGCGGGGCATCGGCGGGCGGCGCGATGCGGCCCTCGGGAAGGTTGAGCAGCACGAAGCGCGCCGCGTTCCACAGCTTGTTGCAGAACGCCTTGTAGCCCTCGGCACGCTTGAGGTCGAAGTTGATCGTGCGGCTGTGGCCGGCGAGCGCGGTGAAGGTGAAGCGCAGCGCGTCCGCACCGATCGGCTTGATGCCTTCGGGATAATCCCTGCGGATGCGCTTTTCCACCTTTTCGCGCACCTGTGGAATGAGCAGGCTGCGGGTGGATTTTTCCACCAGAGCCTCGAGCTCGATGCCGTCGATCAGGTCCAGCGGGTCCAGCGTGTTGCCCTTGGACTTGGACATCTTCTGGCCCTCGGCGTCGCGCACGATGGCGTTGATGTACACCTCGCGGAAGGGGATGCGGTCGGCCGCGCGCGCAAAGCGCGGCTCGTAGCTGCCGTCGCCGCGCCGGCCGGCGAAGTACAGGCTCGACATCACCATGCGCGCGACCCAGAAGAAGATGATGTCGAAGCCGGTGACCAGCACCGCGCTCGGCAGGAAGCGCTGATCCTGGCGCCAGTCGGCGACGATCTCGCCGCGTTCGTTGGTGACCGGCCCTTCGCTCGGCCAACCCATGGTCGAGAACGGCCACAGCGCGGAGGAGAACCAGGTGTCGAGCACGTCCTCGTCCTGGCGCAGCGCGCCGACCGGTGCGGGAGCGCCGTGCGCCGCGGCCCAGGCCCGCGCGTCGGCCTCGTCCTCGCCGACATAGAGCTGACCGGCCTCGTCATACCAGGCGGGGATCTGGTGCCCCCACCACAATTGCCGGCTGATGCACCAGTCCTGGATGTTCTCCAGCCATTGCGTGTACGTGGCGGCCCAGTTCTCCGGCACGAAGCGGATGTGGCCCTCGCGCACCGCGTCCAGCGCTGGCCGGGTGATCGCCTGGCGGCCGCCCGGACGCCCGTCCGGCTGCACGTCCCGGGTCAGATCGACGAACCACTGGTCGGTGAGCATCGGCTCGACCACCGCACCGGAACGCTGGCTCACCGGCACCTTGAGTTTGTGCGGCTGCGTGGCGACCAAAAGGCCCGCGGCTTCGAGGTCGGCGAGGATGCGTTTGCGCGCCTCGTAACGTTCCAGGCCGCGATAGGCCGGCGGGACGTCGTCGTTCAGGTGCGCGTCCAGGGTGAAGATGCCGATCGGGGCGAGCCCGTGCCGCTGGCCGATGGCGTAGTCGTTGAAATCGTGCGCAGGGGTGATCTTCACCGCGCCGGTGCCGAACTCGCGATCGACGTAGGCATCGGCGATCACCGGGATCTGCCGGTCGGTCAGCGGCAGCTTCAGCATTTTGCCGATCAGGTGCGCGTAGCGTTCGTCCTCCGGGTGCACGGCGACCGCGACGTCGCCGAGCATGGTCTCCGGGCGCGTGGTGGCCACCACGAGGCTCTCCTCGCCGTCGGCCACCGGATAGCGGATCGACCACAGGAAACCGTCGCGTTCCTCGTTGTCGACTTCGAGATCGGACACGGCCGTCTTGAGCTCCGGGTCCCAGTTGACCAGCCGCTTGCCGCGATAGATCAGCCCGGCGCGATACCACTCGACGAACACCTTGCGCACCGCGGCGGACAGGCCGGGATCCATGGTGAAGCGCTCGCGCGACCAGTCGGCGGCAAGGCCCAGTCGGCGCATCTGGTGGGTGATGGTGGAGCCGGAGGTCTCCTTCCATTGCCACACGCGGGCGACGAAGCCCTCGCGGCCGAGGTCCTGACGGGTCTTGCCTTCCGCGGCGAGCTGATTCTCGACGATCTTCTGGGTGGCGATGCCGGCATGGTCGGTGCCGACTTGCCACAAGGTGTCGAAGCCGCGCATGCGGTGCTGGCGGATCAGGATGTCCATCATCGTCTGCTGGAAGGCATGCCCCATGTGCAGCGTGCCGGTGACGTTGGGCGGCGGCAGCAGGATGCAGTACGGCTCGCCGTGGCCGCGCGGGCGAAACGCACCGCTGGTCTCCCAGTGCGGGTACCACTTGGACTCGATCGGGCGGGGCTCGAAACTCTTTTCCATGGACTCTCGCAGTGACGGCACGCCTGGCGCGTGGCATCCGATAGGGCGGGAAACCCGGCATTGTACGAAGCGAACGTCCCATGGCCCAAACCGCCGGCGGGTTTGCAGGCCGTCGGCCCGGCATTAGAGTCGGACCGATGGAGGCGAGACGGCGGACAAGGTTCCCATCGGCATATCTGGGCGCGGCGATGCTCTGCCTGGGGCTTGCGCTCAGCGTCACGGGCGTGGCGGGGGCCGAGATTCCCAGGCCGCCGGGATGGACGCCGGTCCTCGTCGATGATTTCGACGGGCCGGCCGGCAGCGCGCCGTCGGCCGAACGCTGGCGCGTGGATCTGGGGCACGGCTATCCCGGCGGGCCGCCCAACTGGGGAACACAGGAGATCCAGCGCTACACCGCCGATCCGGCCAACCTCGCCCTGGACGGCGAAGGCCATCTGCTGATCTCGCCGCAGCGCGGTCCAGACGGCGAATGGACCTCGGCGCGCATCGAGAGCGTGCGGGACGATTTCCTCGCGCCGGCCGGCGGCATGCTGCGCATCGAGGCGCGGATCCTCATGCCCGGCGTCAGCGGCCAGGCCGCGCTCGGCTATTGGCCGGCCTTCTGGGCGCTGGGGCGCAGCTACCGCGAAACCGGCGCATGGCCGGCCGCCGGGGAGTTCGACATCATGGAAAGCGTCAACGGCTTAGACAGCGTGTGGGGCATCCTGCACTGCGACGTCAATCCCGGCGGCGCCTGCGGCGAGCCGCACGGCATCGGCGCCAGTCGTGCCTGTCCCGGCACGCCGTGCCCCGGGCATTTCCACGTCTACACCTTCGAGTGGGATCGCTCGGTGACGCCCGAGGAACTGCGCTGGTACGTCGACGGGCAGCTGCTGAACCGCATCGTGCAAACCCAGTTGCCGGCTGCGACCTGGCGGGCATTGACCGACCAGGGCGGCTTCTTTTTGCTGCTCAACGTCGCCATCGGCGGCGGCTTTTCCTTCGCCATGGCCGGCTGGATCTCCACGCCGACGCCTGCCACCGAGCCCGGTCATCCGATGGCGGTGGACTACGTGGCGGTATGGACACGGCCGGGACCGGCCGCTCAGCCGGCGCGCAGCACCCGGCCGTAGGCGTGCACCTCGTCCACCAGCACGGCCACGTGCTCGGGATCGACGTCCGGGGTGATGCCGTGCCCCAGATTGAAGACATGGCCGATCGGCGGGCCGTAGCTGTCCATCACCGTGCGCACCTGTTCGCGGATCACCGCCGGCGCAGCCTTGAGCACGGTCGGATCCAGGTTGCCCTGCAGCGCGACGCGGTCGGCCACTGCGCGGCGGGCGTCGGCCAGGTCGAGCGTCCAGTCCACGCCGAGCGCCGCGCAGCCGGTGTCGGCCAGCGCGGCCAGATGCTGTCCGGCGCCCTTGGAAAACAGGATCACCGGCAAGGACCGCGCCTGCGCATCGTCGGCGAGCAGGGCGACGACCTGGGCCATCGCGCGCAGCGAGAACTCGCGGAACGCCGCGGGCGCGAGCAGGCCGCCCCAGGTGTCGAACACCATCAGCGCCTGCGCGCCGGCTGCGGCCTGGGCGGCGAGATAGGCGGCCACGCTGCGCGCCAGCACGTCGAGCAGACGATGCGCCAGTGCCGGATCGTTCCAGCACAACGCCTTGGCGGCGGCGAAATCGCGCGAGCCCGCACCCTCGACCATGTAGCAGGCCAGCGTCCACGGGCTGCCGGAAAAGCCGATCAGCGGCACGCGCCCGGCGAGCTCGCGGCGGATCAGTCGCACCGCGTCCATCACGTAGCGCAGTTCGCCGTCCATGTCCGGCACGGCGAGGCGCAGGATGTCCTCGCGCCGGCGCAGCGGATGGGCGAAACGCGGCCCTTCGCCCTGGGCGAAGGACAGGCCGAGCCCCATCGCGTCGGGCACGGTGAGGATGTCGGAAAACAGGATCGCCGCATCCAGCGGAAAGCGGCGCAGCGGCTGCAGGGTGACCTCGCAGGCGAGTTCGGGCGTCTTGGCCAGCGCCATGAAGCTGCCGGCGCGCGCGCGGACGGCGCGGTATTCGGGCAGATAACGCCCGGCTTGGCGCATCACCCAGACTGGCGTGGTATCGGTGGGTTCGCGGCGCAGGGCGCGCAGGAAGCGGTCGTTCAGAAGCGGGCGATCGGTTTCAGCGGCCATGCGGACCGTCCATCCCCTGGGCGAACATCAACCGGTAGCCGCGCTTGAGCTGGGCGTCGCGGGCCTTTTCGAAGGCGGCGATCGCCGCATCGCGTTCCAGAAACTGTTCGCGTCGCAATGTCGCCTTGCCGCCCTGGACGCCCGATTCGCGGTACAGCGTCCAGCCGCCCAGAAGATCCTGTTCGAGGATGATCTGCACGTAGCGAGGCGCTTCGGCCGATGCAGGCAGGGTTTGCAGGTAAAGACGCATGGGCTCGTGGAAGCGGGATGAAACGGCCAGCCTTTCATCTTACCGGAAAGCATCGCGCGCCCTGCTGCCGCGCGCGTCTCGCCGTCAGCGGGCCAACGCACGCTCGCTGCGCTCGATGAAATCGAGCAGGGCGCGGATGTCCTCGTTGCCGTTTGCCTGGGCTTCCAGCTGGGCGCGGGCTTCGGCCAGCGGCAGGCCGGCCATGTACAGCGTGCGGTAGGCGCGCTTGATCGCGGCGATGCGCTCGCCATCGAAGCCGCGCCGTTTCAACCCCTCGCTGTTGATGCCGCGTGGCCGGCCATGTTGTTCATTGGCCATCATCACGTAGGGCGGTACGTCGGCGCCGACCAGGCAGCCCATGCCGATGAAGGCGTGCGCGCCGACCTTGCAGAACTGGTGCACGCCCGAATAGCCGGAGAGGATCACCCAGTCGCCGATCTCCACGTGCCCGGCCAGCGCCGAGTAATTGGAGAACACCGTGTGGTTGCCGATCCTGCAATCGTGCGCGATGTGCACGTAGGCGAGCAGCCAGTTGTCGTCGCCGATGCGGGTCAGGCCGCCACCTTGGCCGGTGCCGCGGTGCACGGTGACGAACTCGCGGAACACGTTGCGATCGCCGATGACGAGCTCGGTGCGCTCGCCCTGCCATTTCTTGTCCTGCGGATCGCCGCCGAGCGCGGCGAACTGGCTGATGCGGTTGTCGCGGCCGATCCGGGTCGGCCCCTGGATCGTCGCGTGCGGTCCGATCACGCAGCCCGGGCCGATCTCCACCTCGGCGCCGATCACGCAGTAGGCGCCGATGTCGACGTCCGGTGCGATCCTGGCGGAAGGATCGATCTGCGCGGTCGGATGGATCATTTGCCGCTCCGCGCCGCGCACATGAGTTCGCAACTGGCCACTTCCTTGCCTTCGACCACGCTGCGGGCGACGAACAGGCCCATGCCGCGCATCAGCCGTTTCAGCGCAACCTCCAGGCGCAACTGGTCCCCCGGCACCACCGGTGCGTTGAAACGGGCGTTGTCGACCTTGGCCAGGTAGAACAAGGGGCTGCCGTGATCACCTTTGATGCGCCGCGAGATCTGGGTCAGCAATCCGGCCGCCTGCGCCATCGCCTCGACGATCAACACGCCCGGCATCACCGGGTGGCCGGGAAAATGGCCGCCGAAGAAGGGCTCGTTGATGGTGACGTTCTTGAGCGCCACCACGCGCTCGTCCGGCACCAGTTCGATCACCCGGTCGACCAGCAGGAACGGATAGCGATGCGGCAGCAGCGCCTGGATCTGCTCCACGTTCACCGGCAATGGAAAATCCTTGTCATGCATGGTCGCGGCCTTTCTCCAGCGCCGCCAGGCGGCGCGCGAATTCGTCCAGATGCTTGAACCGGGCGGCGTTCCTGCGCCAGCTGCGGTTGTCCTGCAGCGGCGTGCCCGAGGAATATTCGCCGGGCTCGCGAATCGAATGCGTCACCAGGCTCTTGGCGGTAATGGTAACCCGGTCGGCGAGCTCCAGATGGCCGAGCACGCCGGCATCGCCGCCGATCATGCAGTAGCGGCCGATCCTCGCGCTGCCGGCCACCGCCGCGCAGCCGGCCATGGCGGTGTGCGCGCCGACGTGCACGTTGTGGGCGATCTGGATCTGGTTGTCCAGGCGCACGTCCTCCTCGAGCACGGTGTCCTCGAGCGCGCCGCGGTCGATGGTGGTGTTGGCGCCGATCTCGCAGTCATCGCCGATGCGCACGCCGCCGAGCTGCGGAATCTTCACCCAGTGGTCGCGCTCGAAAGCAAGGCCGAAGCCGTCCGAACCGATCACCGCGCCCGGATGGACCAGCACGCGCTTGCCGAGCGTCACCCGCTCGACCAGGGTCACCCGCGCGACCAGGCGCGATTGCGCACCGACCACGCAGTCACGACCGACGATGCAGTGCGGCCCGATCTCGACGCCGTCCTCGACCACCGCGCCGTCCTCGACGACCACGAAGGGGCCGATGCTGGCGCCCTCGGCGATGCGCGCGCCCGCGGCCACTACCGCACTCGGATGGATGCCTGGCCTGGCGGCGGGACGATGCTCGAACAGTCGCGCGATTTTGGCGTAGGCGAGATAAGGGTCGTCCGCGACCAGGGCCGCGGTGGGGCAGTCGGGCAGGTCCTGCGCGCCAAGGATCACCGCGCCGGCACGGGTGTCCTTGAGCTGCGCCGCATATTTGCCGCTGGCCAGAAAACTCAACTGGCGCGGCCCGGCGTGGGCCAGCGTGCCGACTCCGTCGATCACGCGACTGCCGTCGCCGTGCAGTGCGAGGGCGAAGCGTTCGGCAAGCTCCGCCAGTGTGTACTGCGTGCGATCCATGGGCTTGTCTCCACGATCCGGGCTGCTAGACCCGCCCGGCACCATCGAAAAAGGCGCGGACGATCCCGCGCCTTCATGCCGTCACAGGCCGGCCGTCAGAACTGGCTGCCGAAGGTGAACTGGATGCGCTCTTCGTAATGCTTGTCGTCGGGCTTGTCGCGGAACGGCGTGGCGAAGCTGATGATCAGCGGGCCGATGGGCGCCTGCCATTGCAGGGCGATGCCGGCGGAAGCACGCAGATCCTTGGCCTCGAAGCTGTTGTAGTCCTTGTAGACGTTGCCGACATCGACGAACACCGAGACGCGCGCGGTGTTGATGTCCTTGAGGAACGGCAGCGGCAGGAACACCTGCGCCGTGCCCAGCACCTTGAACGCGCCGCCGACTGGCTGGGCGTAGTTGTAATAGCTGCCGTTGCAGTAGCCGCGCTTGTCCGCCTGGATCGGGTTGCCGTTGGCATCCACGCCGGCACACAGGCGCGGACCCAGGGTGTTGTCCTGGAAGCCGCGCACGTCGCGCACGCCGCCGCCGTAATAGTTCTGCCAGAACGGAAAGTCGACCTTGTCGCCGGCCTTGTACGGCCCCCAGGTCTCGTCGTAGGTCTGGTTGCCGTAGGTCTTGCCGATGCCGACCTGGCCATCCAGGTACAGCACGAAGCCGCCGCCGATCGGCCAGTAGTGGTTGGCCTCGGTGTAGAGCTTCCAGTACTGCACGGTCGAGCCGGGCAGGGCCACGTCCACGTTGGCCGACATCAAGCCGCCGCGAGTGGCCGCCCAGTAGCTGTTGCGAGTGTCGCGGTTCCAGCCCAGCGTGCCGGTCCAGGCGTGTTCGGTGTAATGGCCGAGCGCGCGCTGGTAGTCGATCAAGACCTCCGGCGTGTAGCCCTCGTAGGAAGTGATCTTATTGCTGGACAGGCCCAGGCCCAGGCGGATGTTGCTGAAGTCGGTGATCGGCACGCCCAGGTAGCTGGAGAACGACTTCAGGCTGGTCTCGTAGTTGGCGAAATCCGTGTTGCCGTAGTCGGTCTTGGTGTAGGTGGCGTTGTAGCCGATGCCGACGCCGTTGTCGGTCAGGTAGGGGTTGTAGTAGCTGCCGGTGATGCGCGTGTAGTAGTCGCTCTTTTCCGCGCCCAGGCTGAAGCTGTCGCCGGTGCCGAGGAAGTTGTTCTGCGACACCGAGGCGGACAGGATGATGCCCGAATACTGCGAATAGCCAATGCCGAACATCAGGCTGCCGGCCGATTGTTCCTCGACCTTGACGGTGACGTCCACCTTGTCTTCGGTGCCGGGCACCAGCTGCTTGTCGATGTCGACCTTCTTGAAATAGCCCTTCTGCTGCAGGCGGATCTTGGAGCGGTCGAGCGCGGCCTGGTTGTAGTAGGAGCCCTCGAACTGGCGCATCTCGCGGCGCAGCACGTCGTCCTCGGTGCGCGTGTTGCCCTGGAACACGATGCGGCGCACGTAAACGCGCTTGCCGGGCTCCACGTAGAGGGTGAGGTCGACGGTGCGTTTTTCCTTGTCGAGCTTCGGGATCGAGGTGACCTTGGCGTAGGCGTAGCCGATGTTGGCCAGGAGGCCCTTGATGGCGTTGCTGCTGCCCTCGATGGCGGCGCGGTTGAAGGTGTCGCCGGTATGGATGAAGACCAGCTTGCGCAGGGTGTCCTCGGGCAGGATCAGCTCGCCGAGCAGGTGGACATCGGAGACGGTGTAGATCTCGCCCTCCTTGACCGAGGCGGCGATGTACATCTCGCGCTTGTCCGGGGCGATGGTCACCTGCGTCGAGTCGATGGCGAAGTCGGCATAGCCGCGGTTCATGTAGAACGACTGCAACTTTTCCAGGTCGCCGGAAAGCTTCTCGCGCGAGTACTGGTCGTCCTTGGAATACCAGGACAGCCAGTTGGTGGTGTCCGACTCGAAATCCTTGCGGATCTCCTTGTCGTCGAAGGCGCGGTTGCCGACGATGTTGAGCTGCTTGATCTTGGCGACCTTGCCCTCGCGGATCTCGATCTCGACCGCGACGCGGTTGCGGTCGAGATAGGTCACGTGCGGGTTCACCGAGACGTTGTACTTGCCGCGGTTGTAGTACTGGCGGATGAGCTCCTGCTGCACGCGGTCCAGCGACAGGCGGTCGAAAGTCTCGCCCTCGGAAAGGCCGATCTCCTTGAGACCCTTGCGCAGGTCGTCTTCCTTGATGTCCTTGTTGCCGCGCAGGGTGAGCTTGGCGATGGCGGGCCGCTCGACCACCTTGACCACCAGGATGCCGCCCTCGCGCTCGAGCTCGACGTCGCTGAAGAACTTGGTCTGGTAGAGCGCGCGGATCGCCCGCTGCGCCGCTTCCTTGGTCAGCTGGTCACCCTTGTTGACGGGCAGGTAGTTGTAGACCGTGCCGGCGGAGATGCGGCTCAGGCCCTCGATGCGGATGTCGGTGACGACGAAAGGCTCGAAGGCCATGGCCTTGGCAGAGAGCGAGGCGAGCAGGATCAGGGCGGCGATACGCTTCATCGTCGATTCCGTTGTTGTTGCCGTCGGGGCGGGATGCGTCCCGATCGCGGGCTTGTTCGAAAGGAGACGGCTTCGTCCCGGACAAAAGCAAAAAGCAGCGTCGCGCCAACCGGTCAGGACGGCAGCAGACGGTGGATGTCGTTGTAGAAAGCCAACCCCATCAGCACCAGCAGCAGGGTGAGGCCCACGTACTGGCCCAGGGCCATGGCGCGCTCGCTGAGCGGGCGGCCTTTGACCAACTCGATAAGGTAGTACAGCAGGTGGCCGCCGTCCAAAACCGGAATCGGGAGCAGGTTGAGGATGGCCAGGCTCAGCGACACCATGGCCAGGAATTCAAGAAACCACGCCGGCCCCATGCTGGCCGAGACATTGGCGACCTGGGCGATGCCGATCACCCCCGAGATATTGCGTGCGGAAGCCTGCCCGGTCAGCATCTTGCCGAGCATGGCCAGGGTCGAGCGGGTGTGGTCCCAGGTCGAATGCAGCGCGGCCGGGAGCGCGCGCAGCGGTCCGTAGCGCAGCACGGCCATCTCGCGCGGCGCCCCGGCCACGCCGATGATCCAGTTCGGCGGCTGGCCTTCCAGCGCCTCGCGGCGCGCCTCGACGACGAGCGGCAGGGTGTGGCCGCCACGCTCGATGGTGAGGGTGAGCCGCGGCGCTTTGGCCGCCTCTGCCGGCACCAGGCGTTGGAAATCCTCGTAGTCGTGCACCGGCTGGCCGTTGACGGCGAGGATGCGGTCGCCCGGCTGCATGCCGGCCGCGGCGGCGGGTTTGCCGGGCAGTACCTGGGCCACGACGGCGGGCGGTGGGGCGAGCTTGAGACCTAGCTTGGGTAGGTATTCGTCCAGGCTGCCGCCGGCCGGCAGGCGTTGCAGCGGCAGCACCACGTCGCGCTCGCGGCCATCGGGATCCCGCACGTGCATGGGCAGCGGCTCGCGACCCAGCATGGCGTTGGCGATCGCCTCGTAAGTCTCACTCCAGGTACTGACCGGTTTGCCGTCCACCCGCAGCACCCGGTCGCCGTCGCGGATGTCGGCCTGGGCGGCCAGGCTGTTCGGCACGGCGGCGACCACCGGTGCGGCGTCGGGCTTGCCGATCACGAACATCAGCCACAGCGCAAGCACGGTGAAGATGAGATTGAAGCCGGGACCGGCGGCGACGATGGCGATGCGCTGCCAGACCGGCTTGCCGGTGAACTCCTGATCGGCCAGCGCGGGATCGACCTCACCCTCGCGCGCATCGAGCATCTTGACATAGCCGCCGAGCGGGATCGCGGCGATGCGGTATTCGGTGCCGTCGCGGCCGATGCGTTTCCAGATCGCGTTGCCGAACCCCACCGAGAAACGCAGCACCTTGACGCCGCAGCGGCGGGCGACCCAGAAATGGCCGAACTCGTGGAAGGTCACCAGCACGCCCAGCGTGACCAGCAACCAGAACACCGAACCGAAAAAAGCAGTCATCGAACACGCAGCAGGCAGAGGAATCGACAGCTTATCAGCAAGCGCCGCGCAGCAGGCGGCGGGCGGCCTCGCGCGCCGTGCGATCGCGTTCGACGAGCGTGTCGATATCGACCACGGCTTGCGCCGGCAGTTCCGCAAGCACCGCCTCGACCACCTCGGCGATGCCCAGGAACGGCAGCGTGCCGGCGAGGAAGGCTTCCACCGCCACCTCGTTGGCTGCATTGAGGATGGCCGGCGCATCCCCGCCCGCACGCAGCGCCTGGAAGGCCAGCGCCAGGCAGCGGAAGGTGGTCAGATCCGGCGTCTCGAAGGCGAGCGGCGGCGCGGCGGCAAGGTCCAGCGGCGTCACCCCGGCCTCGATCCGTTCGGGCCAGGCCAGCGCGTGGGCGATCGCGGTGCGCATGTCCGGATTGCCGAGCTGGGCGAGCAGCGAACCGTCGGCATATTCGACCAGCGAATGCACCAGGCTCTGCGGATGCACCAGTACCTCGATCGTCTCCGGCGCGGCGCCGAACAGGTGGTGCGCCTCGATCACTTCCAGGCCCTTGTTCATCAGCGTGGCCGAGTCGACCGAGATCTTGCGCCCCATGGTCCAGTTCGGGTGTTTGCAGGCCTGCGCGGGCGTGACCGCGGCCAGCTCGGTGCGCGTCAGACCGCGGAAAGGGCCGCCCGAGGCGGTGAGGATGAGCCGCCGCACCCCGCTGCGCCCGAGCGGCGCGCGCGTGGCCGGCAGGCACTGGAAGATCGCATTGTGCTCGGAATCGATCGGAATCAGCTCGCCGCCGCCTTCGCGCAGGGCGGTGAGCAGCAGGGGGCCGGCCATCACCACCGATTCCTTGTTGGCCAGCAGCAGGCGCTTGCCGGCCCGCGCCGCGGCCAGGGTGGAGCGCAGGCCCGCCGCCCCGACGATCGCCGCCACCACGGTGTCGCACAGCGCACCGGCGGCGGCCTCGACGAGCGCCGTCTCGCCGGCACCGATCGCGCAACGCACGCCGGCGGCGGCCAGACGGCGTTCCAGGATGCCGGCCAGCGTCGGATCGGCAATGACGGCCAACTCCGGGCGGTGCCGGACGCACAGCGCGACCAGCGCCTCCACGTTGCGGTGCGCGCTCAGCACGCTGGCACGAAAGCGCGCTGGATGCCGGGCGATGACGTCGAGCGTGCTGGCCCCGATCGAGCCGGTCGCGCCGAGGACGGCCACCTTTCTCAAGGGCATGCTCCAGCGTGCATGGCGGGCGCTACGGGGTGCGGCGCGCGCGAAACGGCGGTCATCCGCAGCATGAGGCTGCCGGCTTGCGGAATGCCGCTCACAGGGAAAGCAGCCATTTGCCCAGGGCGAACACCGGCATCGCGGCGAAGATGCTGTCCAGCCGGTCGAGCATGCCGCCATGGCCGGGGAACAGCGTGCCCGAGTCCTTCACCTGGGCATGGCGCTTCAGCAGGCTTTCGAAGAGGTCGCCGACGATCGACGCCGCCACGGTGCAGACGGCGACCAGCAGCAGGCCGGCGAGCCGGATGTCGCGTACCCCGAGCAGCCAGCCGCCGGCCAGCATGACGACGGCACCGGCGACGAAGGCGCCGTAGACGCCGGCCCAGGTCTTGCCGGGACTGATCGCCGGCGCCAGCTTGCGCCGACCGAAGCGCCGCCCGCTGTAGTAGGCACCGCTGTCGGCCGCCCAGACCACCGCCAGGGCGAGGAAGGTCCATGCATGCCCATGCGGCGAGGAACCGTGCACTGCCACCGCCGCCATCCAGGCCGGCACGATCGCCAACGCGCCGGCCACGAGCTTCAGGTTGCGGTTTTCCGGCGTCGGCGCGGCCGCGAAGGCGAAGCGATAGAGCCAGCAGCAGGCAATGAGCCACCACAGCGCCCCCGCCGCGATCAGCACCGGCCAGAGCGGGGTGCCGCGTTCGATCCATAACACGGCGAACAGCGCGGCGGCGCCGGCCAGGAGCAGGGCCCGGCGGGGATGGTTGCGCATGCCGGCCAACCGGCTCCACTCCCACAGACCGCTCAGGAAAATGCCGGCGATGGCCAGCGCAAACAGCCAGGTCGGCGCGAACAGGATCAGCAGCACCACCAGCGGGGCGATGAGCAGGGCGGTGAGAAGGCGCTGTGGCATGCTCGGCATCCGTGGGGGTCAGGCCGTCGCCGGCCGCGCGTCGATACGTCCGAAACGTCGCTCGCGCCGGGCGTAGTCGTCGATCGCCTGGCGCAGGTCATCCTGATCGAAATCAGGCCATAGCGTGGCGGTGAAGTACAGCTCGGCGTAGGCCAGCTGCCAGAGCAGGAAGTTGCTGATCCGCTGTTCGCCGCCGGTACGGATGAACAGATCCGGTGGCGGCAGGTCGGCCAAACACATGAAGGCACCGAGCGTGGCCTCGTCGATCTGCTCGGCGCGCAGGCGGCCGGCGGCGACCTCGGCGGCCGCCCGGCGCGCCGCCTGCGCGATGTCCCAGCGCCCGCCATAGCCCACGGCGACATTGAGATGCAGGCGGGTGTTGTCCTCGGTGTGCCGCATCGCCGCGCGCATGCGTTCGTGCAGCGGCGCCCGGAAGCTTTCCAGATCGCCGATGAAGCGAATCCGCACGCCCTGGGCGTGGAGCTCGTCGACCTCTTTTTCCAGCGCCTGCATGAAAAGGTCCATCAAGGCATCGACCTCGCGGGCCGGGCGTTGCCAGTTCTCGCTGGAGAAGGCGAACAGGGTCAGCACTTCCACGCCGGCGCGCAGGCAGCCTTCCACGGTGGCCCGGACCGCCTTGCGGCCGGCACGGTGGCCGAAACTGCGCGGACGATGCCGCGCCTTGGCCCAGCGGCCGTTGCCATCCATGACGATGGCGATGTGGCGGGGCGTGTCCGTACTCATCCGACGTCACCGCGCCAGCGATGGAGGCGTGCCGGCCGCGGCCATGGCCGGCACGCGCAGGCAGCCCACGGATCGACGCGAGTGCAGCATGCCGTCGCGCAGCCTTCAGATGGCCAGGAGCTCGTCTTCCTTGGCCTTGACCACGGCATCGACCTCCTTGACGAAGCGGTCGGTGAGCTTCTGGATCTCCTCGTCCGCGCGCCGCTCCTCGTCTTCGCTGATCTGCTTGTCCTTGAGCAGGTCCTTGATCTTCTGGATGGCGTCGCGGCGGACGTTGCGGATGGCGATCTTGGCGTTCTCGCCCTCGTGCGCCACGTGCTTGGCCAGCTCGCGGCGGCGTTCCTCGGTCAGCGGCGGCAGGTTGAGGCGGATGGTGGTGCCGGCGGTGGTGGGCGTGATGCCGATGTCGGAGGCCAGGATGGCCTTCTCGACCGGGCCGACCATGCTCTTTTCGAACGGCACGATCAGGATCGAGCGGGCATCGCCGAGGCTGATCGAGGCCACCTGGTTGAGCGGCATCTCGGCGCCGTAGTAGGACACCCGGATGTTTTCCACCAGCGCGGTGCTGGCGCGGCCGGTGCGCAGGCGGGTCAACTCGTGCTTGAGCGCGTCGATGCTCTTGCCCATGCGCGTCTGGGCGTCGTTCTTGATGTCGTTGATCATGGAGCGGCTCCCGGAGTCTGGCAAGCGGACAAGTATAGCAGCGCGCAGACCGCCGGCCGGCTGCTACGGGTCGCGCACCAGCGTGCCGATCGGCTCGCCGCGCACGATCCGGCCGAGGTTGCCCGGCACGGTCATGTCGTAGATCCGCAGCGGCATGTGGTGGTCGCGGCACAGCGCGATGGCGGCGGTATCCATCACCGCGAGCTTGCGTTCGATGACCTGGTCATAGGTGAGCGTTTCGAAGCGCTCGGCGTTGGCATGCTTGGCCGGGTCGGCACTGTAGACGCCGTCAACCTTGGTCGCTTTGAACAGGATGTCCGCGCCGATCTCGATCGCGCGCAGCGCCGCCGCCGAATCGGTGGTGAAGAACGGATTGCCGGTGCCGGCGGCGAACAGCGCGATGCGCCCCTTCTCGATGTGGCGGATCGCGCGGCGGCGGATGAAATCCTCGGCGACGTCGTGGATCGGGATCGCGCTCATCACGCGGGCATAGCCGCCACGTTTCTCGATGGCGTCGGCCATCGCCAGCGCGTTGATCACGGTGGCGAGCATGCCCATGTGGTCACCGGTGACACGGTCCATGCCGGCGGCGGCGAGGCCTTCCCCGCGGAAGATGTTGCCGCCGCCGATCACCACGCCGATCTCCACGCCGTCGCGACGGACCTCGATGATCTCCTCGGCCAGCCGGCCAATCACCTTGGGGTCGATGCCGTAGTCGGCCTCGCCCATCAGCGCCTCGCCGGAAAGCTTGAGCAGGATGCGGCGATAGACGGGCGGGGCGCTCATGGGAATCCTTCGGCTGGGCTTTGATCAAACCGTCACATTGTAGCGTCGCGTCGCCCATCGCGTTAAGCCGCATGGCTTGCCCGGCCCGGAAAAGGCGAAGGCCGCGGGTGGTCCGCGGCCTTCCGTGACATCCTTGACGCGCAGCCCCGAAGCGAAACGCGTCGAGGGCTTTTCGGTCAGGGCAGGGCTTAGGCCAGCCCGGCCTGCTTCATGACCTCGGCGGCGAAATCCTCCTCGGTCCTCTCGATGCCCTCGCCGACGGCAAGGCGGGCCACCGCCTGCACCTTCGCGCCGGCCTTGC
The DNA here is from genome assembly GCF_003967035.1 of Aerosticca soli. Classification (GTDB taxonomy): domain Bacteria; phylum Pseudomonadota; class Gammaproteobacteria; order Xanthomonadales; family Rhodanobacteraceae; genus Aerosticca; species Aerosticca soli. Next base: position 1,148,685 of record NZ_AP018560.1, read on the forward strand.
GCAGGGCCTCGCCCACGCTGATGCTGGTGTCGAGCACGTAGGGCTGGCCGACCAGGGTGATCTCGCTGACGATCTTGTTGACCTTGCCGGCGACGATCTTGTCCAGGATGTCGGCCGGCTTGCTCTTTTCCTTGTCCGACATCGCGGCCAGTGCGATCTCCTTCTCCTTGGCCAGGAATTCGGCCGGCACGTCCGCCGGGTCCACGTACTGCGGGTTCATCGCCGCCACGTGCATGGCGATGCCGCGGGCCAGTTCCTCGTTGCCGCCCTGGAGCGCCACCAGCACGCCGATGCGGCCATTGTGGATGTAGCTGCCGATCACGCCGTCGCTCTCCACACGCGCCATGCGCCGCACCTGGATGTTTTCACCGATGGTGGCGACCAGTGCCTTGGCCGCTTCCTCGACGGTGCCGTTGCCGGGATAGGGTGCGGCCTTGAGCGACTCGATGTCGGCGGCGCCGGACTTCAGCGCGACCTCGGCGACGGTGTCGCTGAACTTGATGAAGTCCGGGTTGCGGGTGACGAAGTCGGTCTCGCAGTTGACCTCGACCAGCACCGCCTTGCCGGGCGCCTGGGCGGCGACGATGCGGCCCTCGGCGGCGACGCGGCCGGCCTTCTTGTCGGCCTTGGCCAGACCGGACTTGCGCAGCCATTCCATGGCGGCATCGATGTCGCCATGGTTTTCGACCAGTGCCTTCTTGCATTCCATCATGCCGGCGCCGGAACGCTCGCGCAGTTCCTTGACCTGCTGGGCGGAAATCGTGCTCATGGGTTTGAACCTCTTGAAGCCTGGGGAAGTCGCGGCGCGAGGCGTCCGCGACCTTTCGGACGGGGATGCTTACTCGGCGTCGGCCGGCTCGCTGCGCGAGGCGCGGTTGCCGCGGCCGGCATCGCGGCGTGGCGCGCCCTTCTTGCCCGGGGCACCGCGGCGCGGGGCGTTCTTGCGTTCGCGCTCTTCCTCGCGCACGACGGGGTTGCCTTCCTCGTCGAGCTCGACGAATTCGTTGGCGTCGCCCTGGGCGGCGGCCGGTGCGGCGGCCTTGCCTTCGAGGATGGCGTCGGCGGCGGCACGGGCGTAGAGCTGGATCGCGCGGATGGCGTCGTCGTTGCCGGGAATCGGGTAGTCGACCAGCGCCGGGTCGTAGTTGGTGTCGACCACCGCCACCACCGGAATGCCGAGCTTCTTGGCCTCCTGCACGGCGATGTCCTCATGGCCGATGTCGATCACGAACAATGCGTCGGGCAGGCGGTTCATGTCCTTGATGCCGCCCAGCGATTTCTCCAGCTTCTCACGCTCGCGGCGCAGCGCCAGCACTTCGTGCTTGACCAGCTTTTCGAAGCTGCCGTCGGTTTCCATGGCCTCGAGCTCCTTGAGCCGGGCCACCGACTGCTTGACGGTGCGGAAGTTGGTCAGCATGCCGCCCAACCAGCGCGAGGTGACGTAAGGCATGCCGCAGCGCTTGGCTTCTTCGGCCAAGGCCTCGCGCGCCGAGCGCTTGGTGCCCACGAAAAGCACCGTGCCGCGCTTTTGCGCGATCGCCGACAGGAAGTTCATCGCGTCGATGAACAGCGGCAGGGTCTTTTCCAGGTTGATGATGTGGATCTTGCCGCGCGCGCCGAAGATGTACGGGGCCATCTTCGGGTTCCAGTAGCGGGTCTGGTGGCCGAAATGCACGCCAGCCTCGAGCATCTGGCGCATGGTGACTTGAGCCATGGGTAACTCCGTTTTTCAGTGGGCCTTTTTTGGGGTGGCCCGGGGGTTGGGACCTCCACGCATCCCCGGCTTCGACCGCAATGCCCGGGAAAAGGCGGTTGCGGCACCCCGAAGGCGGTGCCGATGCGTGTGTGGCGTTGGTTTGGGATCGTAGCCGCTCGCGGTTACAATCCCATGCTTGTCTTGCGGCAGCGCAACGGCGCGAATGGCCGCTCGGCCGCAAAACTGATCAATGATAGCCGTCTTCGGGCCTGCCGGACAAGCCGCGGGCGGCTTGCAAACCTCCATCGGGCAGACATGGCGATCACCCTCAAAACTCCGCAGGATCTCGAAGGTATGCGCGTAGCCGGCCGGCTGGCCGCCGAAGTGCTCGCCATGCTCAAGGAACACGTGAAACCGGGCGTCACCACCGAAGAGCTCGACCGTCTGGCCTACGAGCACATCGTCAACGTGCAGAAGGCCATTCCCGCCAACGTGGGCTACCACGGCTTTCCCAAGACGCTGTGCACCTCGGTCAACCATGTGATCTGCCATGGCATTCCGAGTCCGGCCAAGGTGCTCAAGGACGGCGACATCGTCAACATCGACGTCACCGTGATCAAGGACGGCTGGTATGGCGACACCAGCCGTATGTACTACGTCGGCACGCCGTCGGTGCTGGCGCGGCGCCTGGTGGAGACCACCTACGAGGCGATGATGCGCGGCATCCAGGCCGTCCGCCCGGGCGCCACCCTGGGCGACGTCGGCCACGCCATCCAGCAACATGCCGAGGCCGCCGGTTTCAGCGTGGTGCGCGAGTATTGCGGCCACGGCATCGGCAGGGTCTATCACGATGAGCCGCAGGTGCTCCATTACGGCAAACCCGGCACCGGCGTGGTGCTTCAGGAAGGCATGACCTTCACCGTCGAGCCGATGATCAATGCCGGCAAGCCGCAGACCAAGCAGCTGCCCGATGGCTGGACGGTGGTCACCAAGGACCATTCGCTCTCGGCCCAGTGGGAGCACACCGTGGCGGTGACCGCCGACGGCTACGAGATCCTGACGCCCTGGCCCGACGCGGGCTGAAACGGGTCCTTCCGGGCGTGCCACACGCGGTGGTCGCCTAGCCCTGGGTGAGGGCGTGGCGCCATGCCGGAGCCCTGTCGGCTTCAGGCCGATCCCGTGGCTGGCGGCAGATGAGCATGCTGCGCTGAAGCATTTTTTTCAGTAGCCGGACTTGGCGCCAGCCCATCGGCGTGTTCGTCAGCATCGCGCCTAGCGCATATTTTTCTGCAAGTTCAGTCGATTGCCGCCCGCAAGGGGTGCAGTGCGTCAGGCCGTGAAGAAGGCATGACGCGCTGCCGCGTGACTTCGCCCTGTGCCCGGGCGAAAAATTGACCATCGACTGCAAACACGGACATTTTTCTAAATGTCGACATTATTGGCTCCATCGAACCTGCACCGAGCGCCGCCCCCAGGCCTGCTCGCCAGGCGTCGTTGGGCCCGTCAAGATGGGCAGACCTTCAACGCCAGGAAGCGATTCATGTCAACGGTAAAATCAGTGCCCGAAGCCGACGCCGCTATATCCACGCCGCCCAGCGGCACCTCCAGGCAGGAGCCGCGCAGCCTGATCGAACAGGCTTTCCAGCGGCTGCGGGCCGACATCCTGCATGGGCGACTGCCGGCCGGATCCAAGCTGCCCATCGATGAAATCAAGGCGCGTTATCAGGTCAGCGGCGGTACCCTGCGCGAGGCGCTCAGCCTTCTGGTCTCCGACGGGCTGGTCAAGGCACAGGCGCAGCGCGGCTTCCAGGTGGCGCCGATGTCGCTGGAGGACATGCGTGACCTCGCCAGGACCCGCGTGCTGCTGGAAGGCGAGGCGGTACGCCTCAGCGTCCAGCATGGCGATGTCGACTGGGAAGCACGGCTGGTTGCCGCGTTTCATCGGCTGTCGTTGATCGAAGAACGCACCATGCGCGATCCGGTGACCTATTTCGAGCAGTGGGAGCAGGACAACCGCGCCTTCCACGAGGCGCTCATTTCGGCCTGTCCGTCGAGCTGGATGTTGCGTTTCATCGGCGTGCTCTATGTGCAGATGGAGCGCTATCGGCGCTTCACCTCGACGCACAACCCGCCGGCGCGCAACGTCCACGACGAACATCGCGCGCTGCTGGACAGCGCCCTGAAGCGCGATGCGACGCGCTGTGCGGACATGCTGCGTGCGCACATCGAGTCGTCCATTGACGTCGCCGTGCATGTCGGCGCACTGGGTTGAGGCGATGACCAACCACGCGCCAAAACCCGGCACCATCGTCATCATCGGCGCAGGACTGGCCGGCAGCATGACCGCCCGTGCCCTGCGCGCGGCCGGCTATACCGGACGCATCTGCCTGATCGGCGAGGAGCCTATCGCCGCCTACGACCGCCCGTCGCTGTCCAAGACGGTGCTGGCCGGCGAACACGAGCAGGCGCCGGCGATCCTCGAGCCGGACTGGTACGCGAACAACGGCATCGAACTGCTGCTGGGCAAGCGCGTCACTGCGATCGAGCCTGAGCTGCATCGCGTGCACATCGAATCCTCCGAACCTTTGAACTACGACCGGCTGGTGCTTGCCACCGGCGCGCACGCGAGGCAGATGCGCGTGCCCGGGGTGACATTGCCCGGCATCCATCGCCTGCGTCACCACGTGGACAGCGTGGCCTTGCGTGCCGCGCTGCGGCCGGGAAGTGCGCTGGTCGTCGTCGGCGGTGGCCTGATCGGCTGCGAAGTCGCCACCACGGCGCGCAAGGCCGGTGTCGAGGTGACCCTGCTCGAGGCTGCGGATGAACTCATGACCCGCGTGCTTGGCCGGCGCATCGGCCGCTGGTGCCGGGGCGAGCTGGAACGGCTCGGTGTGCAGGTACGGCTCGGCGCCCAGGTCGAGCGCTTCGAGGGCCAAGACCGTGTCGAGGCGGTGGTCTGTAAGGATGGCAGCCGCGTCGAGGCGGATGCGGTGTTGATCAGCATCGGCGCCGAGCCGGCCGACGAGCTGGCGCGTGCGGCCGGTATCGCCTGCGAGCGCGGCATCCGCGTCGATGCCACCGGCGCCACCTCCGCGCCCGACGTGTATGCAGTCGGCGACGTGGCCGCCTGGCCGTTGCGCGGCGGCGGCCAGCGCTCGCTGGAAACCTATCTCAACAGCCAGGCGCAGGCCGAGGTGGTGGCCGCCGCGCTGCTCGGTCAGGCGGTGCCGGCGCCGCAGGTGCCGACCTCGTGGACCGAGATCGCCGGGCACCGCATCCAGATGGTGGGCGATCCGGAAGGGCCCGGCGAAATCGTTACCCGTGGCGATGCCGAGGCCGGCAGCCCGCTCATCGTCTTCCGGGTCGACGGCGACCACGTCGAGGGCGCCATCGCCATCGATGCGTCGCGGGAGTTCTCGGTGGCCAGTCGGCTGGTCAATGCCCGCACGCCGGTGTCGCCCAGGGCGCTTGGTGATCCATCGGTCAATCTGCGCGATCTGCTGAAACCCGCCGCAGCGGCGGCACGCGGCTGACGCGCCAACCCACAACGAGCAAGGTCGGAGACGAAGATGAGCGTGAGAAGTCTGGGTTATCTGGGTTTCGCGGTGAAAGACGTCCCGGCCTGGCGTGATTTCATGACGGCCAAGCTTGGCCTGCAGGAAGTCGCCGGCGATGCGGAAGGCGCGCGCTACCGGCTGGATTCGCGGGCCTGGCGCATCGCCGTCGAGGCGGGCGAGGAAGACGACCTGGCCTATGCGGGCTACGAGGTGGCCGATCCCGCCGAGCTCACGCAGATGGCCGAACGGCTGCGTGGCGCCGGGGTTGCGGTGACCGAGGGCGACGCGGCGCTGGCCAAGCGGCGCGGCGTGCTCGGGCTCATCACGTTCACCGATCCCTTCGGCCTGCCGCTGGAGATCTACTACGGCCCCAGCGAGGTCTTCGAGCATCCGTTCACGTCGCCGGCCGGGGTGTCGGGTTTCCGCACCGGCGAACAGGGCCTCGGACATTTCGTGCGCTGCGTGCCCGATACGCAGAAGGCGTTGGCCTTCTACACCGAGGCGCTGGGTTTCCAGTTGTCGGACGTGATCGACATCAAGGCCGGTCCCCAGGTGGTGGTGCCGGCGTACTTCCTGCACTGCAACGGCCGCCATCACACCCTGGCGCTGGCGTCCTTTCCGCTGCCGCGGCGCATCCACCATTTCATGATCGAGGCCAACACGCTGGACGACGTGGGTCTCGCCTATGACCGCATCGCCGCCGAAGATCGCATCACCATGACCTTCGGGCGGCACAGCAACGACCACATGGTGTCGTTCTACGCGGTCACGCCATCGGGTTTCGATGTCGAGTTCGGCTGGGGGGCGCGCGCGGTGGAACCCGGCTGGACGGTGGTGCGCCATGACGCCATCAGCGTGTGGGGGCACAAGCCGGTTCGCCAGAGCGCGCCGGCGCCCGGCCGCATCATCCTCAACGGAGAGCCCGCATGAAACTCTACTACAGCCCCGGTGCCTGCTCGCTCTCACCGCACATCGCGCTGCGTGAAAGCGGCCTGCCTTTCGAACTCGTCCGCGTCGATCTCAAGACCAAGCAGACCGAGGACGGCCGCGACTACCGCTCGATCAACCCGGCCGGCTACGTGCCACTCCTGGAGCTCGATGATGGCCACACCCTGAGCGAAGGCCCGGCGATCCTGCAGTACGTCGCCGACCAGGCGCCGGCCAAGCATCTGGCGCCGCCCAATGGAAGCTTCGAGCGCTACCGCTTGCAGCAGTGGCTCAATTTCATCGCCACCGAGCTGCACAAGAACTTCAGTCCGCTGTTCAGGCCCGACACCACCGACGAGGGCAAGCAGGCGGCGGTGCAGATGCTCGGCAACCGCTTCGAGGTGGTCGCCGCGCAGCTTGCGCAGAGCCCTTATCTGCTCGGCAACGAGTTGAGTGTCGCCGACATCTATCTCTTCGTGGTGCTGAGCTGGACCCGTTATGCGGGCATCGATCTGGCGCAGTGGCCCGCGCTCAAGGCCTTCATGGAGCGCGTCGGCAGCCGCGAGGCCGTGCGCGCCGCGTTGCAGGCCGAAGGCCTGGCCTGACCTTGGAAAGGCACCTCGAGAACCCTTCGACCATGACGACGACTCCCGACCTCATCCAGACGCTGGGCGATGAGCTCTACCGCGCCTTCAGCGAGCGCACCACCGTCGAGCCGCTGACGAACCGGCACCCCGGGCTTTCCATCGAGGACGCCTACCTCATCCAGCAGCGCATGATCGCCCGCCGCCTGGAGCAGGGCGAGCGCGTCATCGGCAAGAAGATCGGCGTCACCAGCCAGGCGGTGATGGACATGCTCGGCGTCTATCAGCCGGACTTCGGCTACATGCTCGACGGCATGATGGTGGCCGACGGCGATGCCGTGCCCATGGACACGCTGATCCAGCCCAAGGCCGAGGGCGAGATCGCCTTCGTGCTCAAGCGCGACCTCGAGGGCCCCGGCGTGACCAACGCCGACGTGCTGCGCGCGACCGACTTCGTGATGCCTTGCTTCGAGATCGTCGATTCGCGCATCCGCGACTGGAAGATCCGCATCCAGGACACCGTGGCCGACAACGCCTCCTGCGGGGTGTTCGTGCTCGGCAGCACCGCCGCTGACCCGCGCAAGCTCGACCTCACCACCTGCGGCATGGTGCTGGAGAAGAACGGCCGCATCGTCGGCACCGGCGCCGGCGCCGCCGCGCTCGGTTCGCCGATCAATGCCGTCGCCTGGCTCGCCAACACGCTGGGCAAGCTCGGCATCGGCCTCAAGGCCGGCGAAGTGATCCTTTCCGGCGCGCTGGCGGCAATGTGCCCGGTCCAGGCCGGCGACCAGTTCCGCGTCCGCCTGGGCGGGATCGGCACCTGTTCGGTGTCGTTCCACTAGGCGGCATTTTCCAAAAAAGACTCAAGGCTTTCCCATGACCCAGAAAATCCGTGCGGCACTGATCGGTTCGGGCAACATCGGCACCGACCTGATGGCCAAGGCGCTGCGTTCGCCGCTGATCGAGCCGGTCTGGATGGTCGGCATCGACCCGACTTCCGAGGGGCTGGCCCGTGCCCGTGCGGCCGGGCTCAAGACCACCGCCGAGGGCGTGGACGGCCTGCTGCCGCATTTGGCCGAGGATGGCGTGCAGATCGCCTTCGACGCCACCTCCGCCTATGTGCATGCGGAGAACGCCCGCAAGCTGCAGGAGCGCGGCGTGCTGATGATCGACCTCACGCCGGCGGCGATCGGCCCGTTCTGCGTGCCGCCGGTGAACCTCAAGGACCACATCGGCAAGCACGAGATGAACGTCAACATGGTCACCTGCGGCGGGCAGGCGACCATTCCCATGGTGGCCGCGGTGAGCCGCGTGCAGCCCGTGGACTACGCCGAGATCATCGCCACCGTGGCCTCGCGCTCGGCCGGTCCGGGCACGCGCAAGAACATCGACGAGTTCACCCGCACCACCGCGCGCGCGGTGGCCGAGGTGGGCGGCGCGCGCAAGGGCAAGGCGATCATCATCCTGAATCCGGCCGAGCCGCCCTTGATCATGCGCGACACCGTGCATTGTCTGACCGCGGACGAGCCCGACCAGGCCGCCATCACCGAGTCGGTGCAGCGCATGCTGGCCGAGGTGCAGCGCTACGTACCGGGCTACCGGCTCAAGAACGGCCCGGTGTTCGACGGCAAGCGGGTATCGATCTTCCTCGAGGTCGAGGGCCTGGGCGACTACCTGCCCAAGTACGCCGGCAACCTCGACATCATGACCGCCGCCGCGCTGCGCACCGCGGAAATGTTCGCCGAGGAGATCCTCAAGGGCGCGTTCGTGCCCCGTCCGTCCACGCCTGCCGTCGCCGAGACGGCCTGAATCATCCGGAGACTTCCCCATGGATCTACGCGGCAAGAAGGTCACGCTGCACGACATGTGCCTGCGTGACGGCATGCACGCCAAGCGGCACCGCATCAGCCTCGACGACATGGTCGCGGTGGCCAGCGCGCTGGACGCGGCCGGCGTGCCGCTGATCGAGGTCACCCACGGCGACGGCCTGGGCGGCGCCTCGGTCAACTACGGCTTCCCGGCGCACAGCGACGAGGAATATCTCAAGGCGGTGGTGCCGCAGATGAAGCAGGCGCGCATCTCCGCGCTGCTCTTGCCCGGCATCGGCACCGTCGATGACCTGCGCATGGCGCGCGACTGCGGCGTGGGCACCATCCGCGTGGCCACGCACTGCACCGAGGCGGACGTGGCCGAGCAGCACATCGGCCTGGCGCGCAAGCTGGGCCTGGACACCGTCGGCTTCCTGATGATGGCGCACATGGCCTCGCCCGAGAAGCTGCTCGAGCAGGCCCGGCTGATGGAGTCCTACGGCGCCAACTGCATCTATGCCACCGACTCGGCCGGCTACATGCTGCCCGACGACGTGCGCGAGCGGATCGGCCTGCTGCGCGCCGAGCTCAAGCCCGAGACCGAGCTCGGCTTCCATGGCCACCACAACCTCGCGCTCGGCGTGGCCAACTCGCTGGTCGCGGTGGAGGCCGGGGCCAACCGCATCGATGGCTCGGCGGCGGGCTTGGGCGCGGGCGCCGGCAACACGCCGCTGGAGGTGTTCGCCGCGGTGCTGGGCCGCATGGGCGCGCATACCGGCGTGGACGTGTTCAAGCTGATGGATGTGGCCGAGGACCTGGTGGTGCCGCTGATGGACCACCCCATCCGCATCGACCGCGACTCGCTGACCTTGGGCTATGCCGGCGTGTACAGCTCGTTCCTGCTGTTCGCCAAGCGCGCTGAGCGCAAGTACGGCGTGCCCGCGCGCGAGATCCTGGTCGAGCTCGGCCGCCGCGGCATGGTCGGCGGCCAGGAGGACATGATCGAGGACACCGCCATGGATCTGGCCAAGGCTAGGGCGCAAGCGCCGGCCAAGGTCGCCTGAAGCAACGTCATCCGTTCAAGCCCTCCTTAAAGGAACCCACATGACCGCACTCAGCGAAAGCTCCACCAGCAAGTTCGCCACCATCAACGAGAAGGGATTGGCGAATTTCCGCATCCACTACCACGATGCCGGCAGCGGCGAGACGGTGATCATGCTGCACGGCGGTGGCCCGGGCGCCGGCGGCTGGAGCAATTACTACCGCAACATCGAGCCGCTGGTCGCGGCCGGCTACCGGGTCATCCTCAAGGACTCGCCTGGCTTCAACAAGTCGGACCCGATCGTGATGGAGGAGCAGCGCGGTCTGGTCAACGCGCGGGCGGTCAAGGGTCTCATGGACGTGCTCGGCATCGAGAAGGCGCACCTGGTCGGTAACTCGATGGGCGGCGCCACCGCGCTCAACTTCGCCATCGAATATCCCGAGCGGATCGGCAAGATGATCCTGATGGGTCCCGGCGGCCTGGGGCCCAGCCTGTTCGCGCCGATGCCGATGGAAGGCATCAAGCTGCTGTTCAAGCTGTGCGCGGAGCCGTCCTTCGAAAACCTGCGGCAGATGATCCAGGTGTTCCTCTATGACCAGTCCAAGATCACCGAGGAACTACTCAAGGGCCGCTGGGAGGCGATCCAGCAGCATCCCGAGCACCTGAAGAATTTTCTGCTGAGCGCGCAGAAAGCGCCGCTTTCATCCTGGGATGTCTCGGCTCGGCTAGGCGAGATCAAAGCCAAGACCTTCGTCACCTGGGGACGCGATGACCGCTTCGTGCCGCTGGATCATGGCCTGAAGCTCCTCTGGACGATTCCCGACGCCCAGTTGCACGTATTTCCCAATTGCGGCCACTGGGCGCAGTGGGAGCACGCCGACACTTTCAACCGGCTGGTGATCGACTTCCTGAGAAACGCATGACGAGCTGATCTTAAAAAAACCGCGTGCCGGCCGGGCCGGCGCACGCAAACCCAAACCCTGGGATTTCCATGCCATGTCGATGGCGGTGGGGAGCCTTTTCAACCCGAAGAAATGCAAACGCCCAGCCGACTCAAGCCAAGCACCAAGCGGCACCCGTCAGGCCAAGACCGACTTTCCACTTTTTTACGGAGTAGCGCATGAATTCGACGATCTGGACCGATTTGCTCGGCGTCCCGTTCCAGCAGAGATTTTACAACGTGGCCGGCCATCGCACACGCGTGCTCGAGGCGGGCGAGGGCGCGCCGCTGGTGTTTCTGCACGGCACCGGCGGACATGCCGAGGCCTACATGCGCAACATCGCCGAGCACGCCAAGCATTTCCACGTCTACTCGATCGACATGCTGGGCCACGGCTATACCGACAAGCCGGCCGATGCCGATTACACGATGGCGCTGTGGTCCGACCACATCGTCGCGTTCCTGGACACCATCGGCGCCAAGCGCGCCAGCTTGTCCGGCGAGTCGCTCGGCGCCATGGTCTCGGCGTGGACGGCGATCCGCCATCCGCAGCGCGTCGCCAGCCTGGTGATGAACACCGGCATCCTGGCCCCGCCCAACGAGAAAGGCCGCGCCGAGCTGCTGGACGTGCTGGAGCGTTCCAGGAAGGCGGCCGGCCAGCTCACCCGCGAGGCGGTGAAGGCCCGCATGCAGTGGTTGATGTTCGAGCCGGAAAAGACCCTCACCGACGAGATCATCGACATCCGCTTCAAGATCTACAGCCAGCCTGGCATGGCTGCGGTCATGGGCAAGATCGCCGCCACGGTGCTCGGCGGCGTGACCGACGAGGCCTTCTGCCGCCGCTGGATGAACCCCGAAGTCATGCGCGACATCCAGTGCCCGACGCTGGTGCTGTGGACGCGCCACAACCCGGGACAGCCGGTCGAGCTGGCTCAGGAGGCCATGAAATTCATCCCGCGGGCCGAGCTGGTCGTGCTCGAGCACAGCGCGCACTGGCCGCAGTGGGAGGAACCGGAAAACTTCAACGCGGCGCACCTGGAGTTTTTGCGCAAGTCGGTAGCCGCCTGAGGCAGCACTCCAGTCACTGGAACGCAGTAGGCAAGGGACATCCGTACGAAAAATCGTCAATCAGAACAGAAAGGGGGAGGGACCATGCAAAAGCATGCATGCAGCAATCGCAGTAACGCTCATCGACAGTGCCCGGCGCAGGGGCAGTGCGCGTCGTGTTCGCTCAAACGCAAGGGCCTTTGCTACGGCAGCGCGCTGCTGCTTGGCCTGGTGCCGGCGCTGCGCAGTCATGCGGTGGATTTCACTCTCGATGATGGCGAGATCAAGGGCAAGGTCACCACGCGCGTGGTCGCCGGCGCCGGCTGGCGCCTCAATGATCGATCGCGCTTCATGACCGGCAAGGGCTTCCGCTCCGACGGCAAGCCCAAGGGCGGCGTCGGATCGGACGAGTCCGACGACGGCAACCTCAATTTCGGCAAGGGCGACATGTATTCCAACCTGTACAAGGCGACGACCAACGTCGACCTCAAGTACCGGAATTTCGGCGTCAACGTCAGTGCCCGCGTGTGGTACGACGATGTGCTCAAGAACCACGACGTGCCGCAGGGCAACTGGCCGAACAACTACCGCGCGAACAGTTCGCTGAGCGACCGTGGCCTGGACCGGGACAACAAGTTTTCGGGCTTCATGTGGCTCAACGCCAACGCCTACGGGCATTTCGACCTGAGCCCGGAAAGCGCCATGGACCTGCGCGTGGGCAAGCAGACCATCAAGTGGGGCGAGGATCTCTTCGCCAGTAACCTCAACCAGATCAATCCGGTCGACTTCACCACGCTGCGCCGGGTCGGCACCGATCCGCAGACCGAAGCCCAGCTGCCGGTGGAAATGGTCTTCGGCAAGTTCACCTTCGGCAAGGACTGGCGCGTCGAGGCGTTCTGGCAGTGGAAGTGGCGGCCGAATGAATACGACCCGTGCGGAACCTTCTTCGGCGGCATCGACCTGGGTTTCGACATGGGCTGCGGCGGCGCCACCGCCAACCTCGCCTATCCCTTCAACGCCTACACGGCGGCCAATATGCCGGGCTCGAAGCTGTGGCTTAGCGATGGCTTCAACACCGCGGTCGGCGCTGTCGTGCCCAGGGCGCAGGATCACTATGGGTCCAACGGCGGCCAGTACGGCGTGTCCCTGCATTACACCGCCGAGAGCATCAAGACCGATTTCGGCGCGTACTACATGAGCATCAACTCGCGCTCGCCGTTCTACGCGGTCACGCTGCACGACATGCCGGGCACGGTCTACCCCGACATCGACAATGCCATGCTCGCCGCCGGCTTGCCGAAGTCCCTGCTGCCGGCGGTCAACACGCTGCGTTCGTACCGCATGTTCTGGAACTATCCGGACGGCATCAAGATCACCGGTCTTTCGGCGTCGACCAAGCTCGGGCAGTGGAAGGTGGCGGGCGAGGTGTCCTACTCGAGGAACCAGCCGGTGCAGTACAGCATCCCCGACATGCTGTTCGCGTTCCTGCGGCACACGGGGCCGCTGGCGGCGGGCTGGGCCGATACGCCCGGGGAAAGCTTCCTCGGCTACAAGCGCTTCGACAAGACCCAGGCGCAGGTCAACGCCATGCGCATGTTCAAGGACGTGCTGGGCGCCTCCACCGCGATGGTGGCCGGCGAGGCGGTGTGGGAACACGTCAATCTGCCGCCGACGTCCGAGCTGCGTTTCGGACGCAGCTTCCACAGCGGCTATGCGCCCTTTTTCCCCACCGATACCTGCTCGCCGATCGGCGACCCCTACGGCTGCCGCAACGATGGCTTCTATACCCGCAATGCCTGGGGTTATCGCCTGCGCGGGCAGCTCAACTACCCGGTGCCGGGCGGCTGGGTGATCTCGCCTTCGCTGACCTGGAGCCACGACGTGGGCGGCTATTCGGTGGACAACCAGATCAACAAGGGACGCAAGCAATACGTGTTCGGCCTGACCGGACAGTACCGGAAGAACTATTTCGTCTCGCTCAACTATGGCAACTGGATCGACGGCGCGCACTACAACACCCTGCGCGACCGCGACTTCATCAACCTGGCCGTCGGCGCCACCTTCTGACGGCATGACGCGCAAGGACGTCCGGACGGCCGTCCTTGCGCGAGGACTCAGCGGAGAACAGTCATGCACGAGCTTTCCCGTTTTACCGCGTTGCGCGTGGACACCAAGGCCAACACCTTCAAGGTGCCGCGCGCGGCTTTCGTCAGGCCCGAGGTGCTGGAGGCGGAGCGCGAGCGCATCTTCAACCGCTGCTGGCTCTATCTCGGCCATGCCTCGGAGATCGCCAAGCCCGGCCAGTTCGTCACCCGCACCGTGGCCGGCCGCACGCTGATCTTCAACCGCACCCAGAAGGGCGAGGTGCGCGCCTTTCTCAACACCTGTCCGCACCGCGGCGCCACCGTCTGCCGCGAGAAGGCCGGTAGCGCCAAGCATTTTCAGTGCATCTACCACGGCTGGGTTTTCGACGACAACGGCAAGATCGCCGACCAGCCGGGTCAGGACTCCTATGCGTCCGGCTTCAACGAGCGCGGCGAGGCCAACCTCAAGCCGCCGCCGCGGCTGGAGGAATACCGCGGCCTGTATTTCGTCTGCTTCGACAAGGACGCGGTCGATCTGGCGACCTATCTCGGCGCAGCGCGCGAGTACATCGACCTGATCGTCGATCAAAGCGAGTCGGGCATGGTGATACTCGGCGGTACGCAGGAATACAGCATCAACGCCAACTGGAAGCTGCTGGTCGAGAACAGCATCGACGGCTACCACGCCGCGACCACCCATGCCACCTACATGGATTACCTCAAGAACACCGCCGGCGCATTGGCGGCGACCGGGGTGGCCGGCGTCGGTCGTGATCTCGGCAACGGTCACGCGGTGATCGAGTATTCGGCGCCCTGGGGGCGGCCGATCGGACAGTGGATTCCCGCCTGGGGCGAGAGTGGCAAGGCCGAGATCGAGCGCATCGTCGCCGGCCTCACGAAGCGCTTCGGTGAGGAGCGGGCCAAGCGGATCGCGCTCAAGAACCGCAATCTGCTGATTTTCCCCAACCTGATCATCAACGACATCATGGCGATCACGGTGCGCACGTTCTATCCGCTGGCGCCGGATCTGCTGCACGTGAATGCCTGGGCGATGGCGCCGGCCGAGGAGAGCGAGGCGGCGCGCAAGACGCGGCTCGAAAACTTCCTGGAATTCATCGGTCCCGGCGGTTTCGCCACGCCCGACGACGTCGAGGCGCTGCAGAACTGCCAGGTCGGTTTCAGCAATGCCGACCAGGTGCCCTGGAACGACATCTCCAAGGGCATGGGCAAGCCCGCGCCGTTTGCCGACGACGAGGAACAGATGCGCGGCTTCTGGCGCGGCTGGGATGCGCGCATCAACTCCGCCGACAACGCCCGCTGAGGAATGGCCATGCAAACCTTCACCCGCCCCGAGCTTGAAGATTTCTTCTATGCCGAAGCTGCGCTGCTGGACGACTGGAAGCTGACCGAATGGCTGGCGCTGTTCACCGAGGACGCCCGCTATGAGGTGCCTTCCACCGACCTGCCGCGCGATGCCCAGGCCAGCACCAACCTGTTCTACATCGCCGATGACGCCTTTCGGCTCTCCGAGCGCGTCAAGCGGCTGCTCAAGAAGACCGCACACGCCGAATACCCGCGGCCGAAGACCCGCCACGTGATCAGCAACGTGCGCATCCTCGCCAATGAAGGCGACCGCTGCCAGGCGAGCGCCGTCTTCGTCACCTACCGTTCCAAATCCGGCCATACCGACACCTACATCGGCATTGCCGACTACCACCTCGTCCGCACCGGCGACGGACTGCGCATCCGCAGCAAGCGCTGCACGCTGGATCTGGACTCGCTGCGTCCGCACGGGCGCGTCAGCATCATCCTCTGAAAGGTATTTCCCATGAGCCTTCCCTTCCGTTACCGCAAGCTGGGCTACGTCGCCCTCAACGTCACCGACGTCGCACGCACCACGGCCTTCTATACCGACATCGTCGGGCTGGAGCTTTCCGACGCCGTTCCCGGTGGCCCGGCCTTTCTGCGCTGCAGCTCGGACCACCACAACATCGCGCTGTATCCGGCCGCCGCGCCCGGCCTCAAGCGGGTGGGTTTCGAGCTCGAAAGCCAGCGCGAGATGGAGCGTGCGCGCCGGCACCTGGAAGGCCTCGGCCTGGCCGTGGAGGAGATCGGCAAGGAAGAGCGCGCGCAGCTGCGCCAGGAGGACGGCCTGCGCTTCATCGAGCCGCATTCGGGCCTGACCATGGAGTTCTACACGCGCATGCTGAACATGGCGCAGCCGTTCGTGCCGCGTCTGGCCAAGATCGCGCGGCTGGGCCACGTGGTGCTGGCGGTGGAGCGTTTCGAGGAAATGGCGAGGTTCCTGCACGAGAACCTCGGCTTTGCCATTTCCGATTTCGTCCAGGGCGCGGTGGTGTTCATGCGCTGCCAGCCCAATCCGTATCACCACACCTTTGCGGTCGGTCGTTCCAGCGGCGGCAACCATCTGCACCACGTCAACTTCATGGTCACCGACGTCGACGACATCGGCGTGGCCGTGAACCGGCTCAACAAGGCGCAGATACCGATCGTGTTCGGCCCCGGCCGCCACAAGCCCTCGGGCAGCATCTTCCTCTACTACCTCGATCCGGACGGCATGACCGTCGAGTACAGCTTCGGCATGGAGGAGTTCCCCGAGCACGACTACCGCGAGCCGCGCGTGCTCGAGCCGCATCCGCTTTCGCTCGACCTGTGGGGCGGTCTGCCCAAGCCGGGCTTCGCCAAGGTGGGCCAGATCGAGCACGAGGAACAGGCATGAGCACGCCGGCGCAGGCCTGGGCCAGCCGCGCGCGTCCGCATGAGGGGCGCGTGGCCATCGTCACCGGCGCGGCCGGCGGCATCGGCCTTGAAATCGCGTTGAGGCTGGGCCGCGACGGCGCCGCGCTGGTGGTGGCCGATGCCGATGCGGCGCGGCTGGAGACCGCCGCCGGCGCCTTGCGCGACACCGGCGCCGAGGTGCGGGCGATGCCCGGCGACCTGTCGCTGGAAGACACCGCCACGGCTCTTGCCGCGTGCGCACTGGAGGCTTTCGGGCGCATCGACATCCTGGTCAACAACGCCGGTGGCGGGGTGATCCTGCCGTTCCTCGCGCACACCCCGCAGACGCTCAAGCAGACCATCGACCGCAATCTGTGGACCACGCTGTGGTGTTGCCGGGCGGTGATTCCGCCGATGAAGGAGCGTGGCTACGGCCGCATCGTCAACATCGGCGCCGACTCGGTGCGCAATGGCCTGTGGGATCACGCCGCCTACAACGCCGCCAAGGGTGGCGTGCACGGTCTGACCACGGGGCTTGCCCGCGAGTTCGCGCGCGACGGCATCACCGTCAACACGGTCGCTCCGTGTGCGGTCAACACGCCGCAGCTGGTGGACATCGCCAAGCAGCATCCGGCGCTGGTCGAGCGTTTCGTCAGCGTCATTCCGATGGGGCGCGCCGGCGAAATGGCCGAGGTGGCCTCGATGGTGAGTTATCTCGCCGGCACCGAGGCCTCGTTCGTCACCGGCCAGGTGATCAGCGCCAACGGCGGCAGCACGATGCTATGAGGCACTTCGAGGCCATCGACGTGCACACCCACGTCGTCCCGCGCGAATTTCCGCCCTACCGCGGCCGGCATGCCGGCGTGCGCTGGCCGTCGATGGCCGAGGCGCAGCCGTGCCATCGCCACGTGATGCTGGACGGCGCGATCTATCGCACGGTGTCCCATCAATGCTGGGACGCGGACGTGCGTGGCGTGGACATGGAGCGCATGGAGATCGGCATGCAGGTGCTCTCGCCGATGCCCGAGCTGCTTTCGTACTGGCTGGAAGGCGAGGACGGCCAGCATCTGGCGCGTCACGTCAACGAATCCATCGCCGCGATGGTGCAGGCGGCGCCCGGGCGCTTTGCCGGTCTCGGCATGGTGCCGCTGCAGGATGTCGGGCGCGCGATCGACGAGCTGGACGTGCTGCTCCATCAGCTGGGGCTTGCCGGCGTCGAACTGGGCAGCAACGTGCAGGGCGTGCCGGTCGGCGACGCGCGCTTTCTGCCGTTCTTCCAGGCTGCCGAGCGCTGGGGCGCGGCGGTGTTCGTGCATGCGCTGCGCCCTTGCGGCATGGACCGTCTGGTCGGCCCGCCGGTGCTCGAGCAGGCGCTCGCCTTTCCCGGCGAAGTGGGCCTTGCCGCCGCCTCCATGATCACCGGCGGCACATTGGCCGCGTGTCCGGACCTGCGCATCGCCTTCAGCCACGGCGGCGGCACGTTCGCATTGCTGCTGCCGCGGCTGCGCCATGCATGGAAGAGCTTTCCGATGCTGAAGGAGGCACTTGCCGCCGATCCGCTGGAGGCCGCGCGGCGCATGTACTACGACGCCCTGGTCTACGACCAGACGGCGTTCGGTTTCCTGCTCGATAGTTTCGGCGCCGAACGGCTGATGCTCGGCAGTGATTACCCCTTCGCGATCATGGAATCGCATCCGCTCGCCTGTCTTGCGGGCCTGCCCGAGTCGACGCGCACGGCGATCGCGCGGGACAACGCGCTGCGCTGGCTGCGGGGCGCCGCCACGGCGCAGGAGCGCGGGAAGCCGTCTTTGGGAGATACGCCATGAACGCCCTCATCATCGAAAAGCTGCGCATCGACCCCGCCCGCCGTGCGCGGGTCGGCATCGTCATCGGCGACGTCAACGGCATCGGGCCGGAAGTGGTCGCCAAGTCCTGGCAAAGCGGCTTGCTGCACGAGGCCTGCCTGCCGGTACTGATCGGCAGTGCCGCCGCCATGGAGCGCGCCGTCGCCGCGCTCGGCATGGACGTGGGTGTGCGCGCCATCGCCGGCCCCGACGAGGCGCGGTTCGACCCCAAGGTGATGGACGTCATCGACAGCGGCGCGTTGGACCCGGCGGCCATCACGCCCGGCCGCGACACCGCCGCCAGCGGACGCGCCGTCGGCATCTGGCTCGGCGAGGCCGATCGCCTGGCCCGCGCCGGCGCGCTCGGGGCGACGGTGATGGCGCCGGTGAGCGCGGTCGCGCTGGAGATGGCCGGCATGCTGGACCGCATCGTCAGCGTCAAGCCGGGCGAAACCTACCTCGTGCTGTTTTCCGGCGCGCTGCGCATCACCCATCTGACCGACCACGTGCCGTTGCGCGAGGTCTCGGGGATGATCCACAAAGATCTCATCGCACTCACCTTGCACAAGATGGATGCCGCGCTCAGGCAGTGGGGTATCGCCGCGCCGCGCATCGCGGTGGCCGGTTTCAACCCGCACGCCAAGGGCACCGAGGACAGCCAGGAGATCGCGCCCGGCGTCGCCGCGGCCAAGCGCGAGGGCATCGACGTGACCGGCCCGGTGAGTCCCGACTCGGTCTTCCGCCATTGCCTGGAAGGCCGCTACGACATGGTGCTGGCCATGTACCACGACCAGGGCCACATCGCGATCAAGACCGCCGGTTTCTCCGGCAACGTCGCCGTGTTCCTGGGCCCGCCCTATCCGCAGGTCACCGTGGCTCACGGCACCGCCTACGACATCGTCGGTCGCGGCATCGCCGACCACAGCATGGTGTTGAACGCCATTCTCACCGCCGGCTCGCTGGCCGCGGGCAACGCCTTTCCCGATCTGCACTGAATTTCTCCGCCCACGTCGCAACAGAGGTAAATCCAAGGTGAGTTCGCAAGCTTCCTACCGCTTCATCGCCCACACCGCCGACGTGCCGGCCGATCGCGCGCTGGCCGTCGTGCTGCCGGGGTATCCGCCGCTGGCGGTCGCGCGCCTGGGCGATGAGTTCTTCGTCATGGACGACACCTGCACCCACGGTGCGGCGCTGCTGTCGGACGGCGAGATCATCGAGAACGAAATCGAGTGTCCCTTCCACGCCGGGCGTTTCGACATCCGCACCGGCGAGGCCACGGCCTTTCCCTGCGCCAAGGCCCTGCGCGTGTATCCCACGCGCGTGGAGGACGGCGCCGTGCTGGCCGACCTCGACGCACAAGGCGCCGGCACGGGCTGTGCCGGAGGCTGCCATCAGACGGCCACCGCCTGACGGGCGATGACCGAGATCCGCCGGCCAGGCAAGCGCCTGCCGGCTCAACGGCGGGGCCGATGAGGCCCGGCCAGGCAAGAGGAGTCAAACCATGAACGCCAGAGCGATTCCCGCCACCCGGGCCGATGCGGAACAGGGCGCGCCCGCCACGTCCACGATCAGCAGCGACCTGCTGCGGCTCGACAGCGAGATGCGCGGCGTGGACCGGCGCATCTTCTTCGATCCGGACATCTACGAACTCGAGTTCGAACGGATCTGGAGCAAGGTGTGGGTGTATGTCGCCCACGAAAGCCAGATCGCCAAGCCCAAGGATTTCCTGACCACCTGGATCGGCCGCGTGCCGGTGATCATCTCGCGCGATCGCAAGGGTGCGGTGCAGGCGTTCGTCAACGTCTGCACGCACCGTGGCGCCACGCTGTGCCGCACCGAGAAAGGCAGCGCCGGGACCTTCGTCTGCCCCTTCCACGGTTGGGCATTCAACGACCTGGGCGCGCTGGTGGGCGTCAATGAAGAAGAGAGCGGCGGCTATCCGGCCGGCTTCGACAAGAGCAAGCGCGGCCTGACCCGCGTGCGCTGCGAAAGCTACAAGGGTTTTCTCTTCGCCACCCTCAATCCCAACGCCGAGCCGCTGGAGGATTACCTGGCCGAGGCCAAGCCCTTCATCGACACCTTTGCCGAGCAGTCGCCGCAGGGCATCGAGGTGCTCAAAGGGCGCTCGGTGTACACCTACAACGGCAACTGGAAGCTGCAGGCCGAAAACGGCGTGGATGGCTATCACGTGCCGATGGTGCACGCCAACTACGTACAGATGGTCGGCCATCGCCTGCAGGTCAATGCCGGCGGCAACGCGCTCAAGACCATCGAGGCCGGCAAGTTCGGCAAGCTCGGTGGCGGCTACTACGACCTGCGCAACGGCCATTGCGTGCTGTGGACCAATCTGCCCAACCCGCAGGATCGCCCGCTGTACCGCGCCAAGGAGGAGATCGCCGCACGGGTCGGCCAGAAGAAGGCCGAATGGATGGTGGACCGCTCGCGCAACCTGCTGCTCTACCCCAACGTTCTGCTGATGGACCAGGCCAGTACGCAGATCCGCGTGTTCCGGCCGCTGGCGGTCGACAAGACCGAGGTGACGATCTACTGCTTCGCGCCGGTCGGCGAGCCGCCCGCCGAGCGCGCCAGGCGCATCCGCCAGTACGAGGATTTCTTCAATGCCTCGGGCATGGCCACGCCGGACGACCTCAACGAGTTCAACGAGACCCAGAAGGGCTTCGGCGCCTATGGTCCGCAGCGTTGGAGCGATTTTTCCCGCGGCGCCGCGCACGAGATCGCCGGGCCGGATGCCCTGGCGCAGGACTTCGGCGTGCAGGCGGCGGCCAGCGGTCCCGATACCGCCGATGAGGGCATCTTCGTCTCCCAGCACGAGCGCTGGCTGCAATTGATGCAGGCCGGTGCGGAGGGCACCCCATGAACGATCTGGAACTGCTGCGTTCGGTGCAGGAATTCCTCTACCGCGAGGGCGAATACCTGGACGGACAGCGCTGGGACGACTGGCTGGCGCTGTTCGATCCGGAGGTCGAGTACTGGGTGCCGGCCTGGGACAGCGAACACGAACTCACCGGCGACCCGATGAGCGAGATGTCGTTGATCTACTACCGCAACCGCTCGGGCCTGGAGGATCGCATCTTCCGCCTGCGCACCGGACGTTCATCGGCCTCGACGCCGCTGCCGCGCACTACGCACCTGGTCAGCAACATCCGCATCACCGGCTTCGACGGCAGCCAGTGCCAGGTCAAGGCGAGTTGGGTGGTGTTCTCGTTCAAGGACAAGCAGTCGCATCAGTTCAACGGCCGCTACGAATACGTGCTGGCCGCGCGGGATGGCGACTGGGTGATCAAGCGCAAGAAGACCATCGTCATCAACGAGGTGATTCCCTCGCTGATGGACATCTACAGCATCTAGCAGCGCCGCCGCCCACCCGGCGGCATCGAACGGCCAATTTTTTTAGGAATGACGCACCGTGAAGAAAGACAGCAGTGTCGTGATCGTGGGCGCAGGTCCGGTGGGCATGATCAATGCCCTCGGGCTCGCGCGTGCCGGGGTCGACGTGACCGTGCTCGAGACGCATCCGGGCATCGTGCCCGAGCCGCGCGCGATGACCTACCACTGGACCGTGCACGAGGGCATGAAACGCCTCGGGCTGCTCGATGACATGCTCACCGAGGGTTTCAAGGTGCCGGAGATGTGCTACCGCATCTTCGCCACCGGCGAGGTGATCCGCTTCAACATCGGCGCGATCGCCGACTACACGCCGTATCCGTACGCCATCTCGCTGGGGCAGGACCAGCTCGAGGGCATCGTGCTTCGGCATCTGGCCGACTATCCCAATGTCCAGATCCACTGGAACACCACCATGACCGATCTCGTCCAGGACGAGCACGGCGTCACCGTCACCGCCGAGCGCGACGGCCAGCCGGTGACCTACCGCGCCGACTGGGTGATCGGTGCCGACGGCGGACGCAGCCGCGTGCGCAAGGCGATCGGCGTGGAGTTCCTCGGCATGACCTGGCCGCAGCGTTTCGTCGCCACCAACGTGGTGTATGACTTCGAGAAATACGGCTGGGGCGTGGCCAATTATCTGGTCGACCCCAAGTACGGCGCGGTGATCGCCAAGGTCACCCGCTCGGGCATCTGGCGCGTTACCTTCAGCGAGGATGCCAGCGGCACGCTGGAGGGCATCGAGGATCGCATCCGCGCCTTCTACGCCAAGGTCTTTCCGGGTCCCGAGCCCTACGAGATCAAGCTCTATTCGGTCTACAACATGCACCAACGCTGGGCGGAGAGGTTCCGCGTCGGCCGCGTGCTGCTGGCCGGCGATGCCGCGCACCTGACCAATCCGACCAACGGCTTCGGCCTGGTCTCGGGCATGCTCGATTCGCAGGTGCTCTATGAGGCGCTCGCTGCCGTGATCAAGGGCGAAGTGGACGACAGCGTGCTCGACCAGTATTCGCGCGATCGCCGCCGCGCCTTCGAGGAAGTCGCTTCGCCCTCCTCGGTGGAGACCAAGCGCTTCGTGTTCCATTCCGACGACCCGGAACGCTTCAAGGCCGATCTGGAGCGCATGCGCCGCATCGCCAACGACCCGGAACTCCTGCGTCAGCAGTTGATGATCGGTCACCGCATGCAGACGCCGTCGCTGGTCAAGCCGTCCGGTCTCGCCGCGTAAGGCGAGGCCACCGATTCGGATACGGATTAGGACTACTCCATGAGCGATACCGCAACGACCCGCAGCAGCGTACTCATCGTCGGCGCCGGCCCGGTGGGCATGATCAACGCGCTTGGCCTGGCCCGCGCCGGGGTGGACGTCACCCTGATCGAGGCCAACGCGCAGATCGTGCCCGAACCGCGCGCGGTCACCTACCACTGGGCCGTGCTCGAAGGCATGGACCGGCTCGGCCTGCTCGAGGACATGCTGGTCGAGGGCTTCAAGCTGCCGGACATCTGCTATCGCATCTTCCGCACCGGTGAAATCATCCGCTTCCGCATGGATGCGCTGGAGGGCTTCACCCCGTATCCGTACATCGTGCAGCTGGGCCAGGACAGGCTGGAAGCGATCGTGCTCCGGCATCTGGCCGCCTATCCCAACGTGCGGATCGACTGGCGCACGCGCATGCAGGGACTGGTGCAGGACGAACACGGCGTCACCGTGACCGCCGAGCGCGATGGCCATCCGGTGACCTATCGCGCCGACTGGGTGATCGGCGCCGACGGCGCGCGCAGTGCGGTACGCAAGTCCCTCGGCGTCGATTTCGTCGGTATGACCTGGCCCGAGCGTTTCGTCGCCACCAACGTGGAATACGACTTCGGCCGCCACGGCTGGGACCTGTGCAACTACGTCATCGACCCGTCGTTCGGCGCGGTGGTCGCGCTGGTCACGCCGCCGGCGGTCTGGCGCGTCACCTTCAGCGAGGACGCCAGCCTGCCGCTGGAAGGCATCGAGGATCGCATCCGCGCCTTCTATGCGCGCATCTTCCCCGACCCCGATCAGGGTTACACGATCAAGCAGTATTCGGCCTACAGCATGCACCAGCGCGTGGCCGAGAAGCTGCGCGTGGGACGCGTGCTGCTCGCCGGCGACGCTGCGCATGCCACCAATCCGACCAACGGCTTCGGCCTGGTCTCGGGCATGCTCGATTCGCAGGTGCTTTACGAGGCGCTCGCCGCAGTGGTCAAGGGCGAGGCGCCGGACAGCGTGCTCGACCGCTACGCGGCCGATCGCAAGCGCGTGTTCGAGGAAATTGCCTCGCCGAGCTCGGTCGAGACCAAGCGCCTGGTGTTCCATTCCAGCGATCCGGAGCGACTGGAACAGGATTTGCAGCGCCTGCGCCGCGTGGCCGCCGACCCCGATCTCCTGCGTGCGCAGTTCATGATCGGCTACCGCCTGAAGACGCCCTCCGTGCTGGCCGAGCCGGCATGAAGGGCGGTTCGCACAGGCCGGGAGAAGACTCATGAAACTGGCCCGCTTCATCGCCGACGACGGCGAGCGCATCGGTGCCGTGCGCGAGGACGGCATCGTCGCCCTCGACACCGGACTCGACCGCGCCGACGACATGATCGCGTTGATCGAGCGCTGGCCGCACGAGTCGGCGCGGCTGCAACGGCAGGCGCAGGAGGGGCGCGCCGTGCCGCTTGCGCGGGTGCGCCTGCTCGCGCCGATCGAGCGGCCGGGCAAGATCATGGCGATCGGCCTCAACTATGCCGACCACATCGCCGAGACCGGCATGGACAAGCCCGAGCGGCAGCTGTGGTTCGCCAAGATGGGCAACACGGTCAACGGCCCGCGCGATCCGGTGCAGGTGCCGCGGGTGTCGGCCAAGGTCGACTACGAAGTCGAGCTGGTGGCGGTGATCGGGCAGGGCGGTCGCCACATCCGGGCCGAGGAGGCGCCCGCGCGTGTCTTCGGCTATTGCGTGGGCAACGACGTCTCGGTGCGCGACTGGCAGATGCAGACCTCGCAGTGGGTGCTCGGCAAGTCCTTCGACGGGCATGCGCCGTTCGGCCCCTGGATCGTCACCGCCGACGAACTCCCCGATCCGCACCGACTCGACATCCGCTGCCTGGTCAACGGCGAGCTGCGCCAGTCCTCCAACACGCGCCACCTGGTGTTCAACGTGTGGGATCAGCTCGTCCACCTGAGCCAGGCGATGACCCTGCGCGCCGGCGACCTCCTCTTCACCGGTACACCCGGCGGCGTGGCGGCAGCGATGCGCCCGCCGGCCTGGCTGCGTGCCGGCGACGTGGTGCGCTGCGAGATCGAAGGCATTGGCGCGCTCGAGAACCCTTTCGTCGACGAATGAATCTCATGCCCTCATCCCTCGCACTGACCGGAGCCCTCCCATGCTTGGCCTGATGCAACACCGGCCGCTGCTGATCTCCTCGCTGATCGAGCATGCCGAAACGTTCCATCCGCGGGTCGAGATCGTCAGCCGCAGCGTGGAGGGGCCGGTGCATCGCACCGACTGGGCCAGCGTGGCCCGGCGGGCGCGCCAGGTCGCCAACGCGCTCGCCGCGCTGAAGCTCGGCAGCGACGCGCCCGTCGCCACCCTGGCGTGGAACACCTGGCGCCATCTGGAGCTCTACTACGGCGTGTCCGGCGCGGGCGTGGTGCTGCACACGGTCAACCCGCGGCTTTCGGCCGAGCAGATCGGCTACATCATCAATCACGCCGAGGACGAGGTGCTGTTTTTCGACTTGAGCTTCGGCACGCTGGTGCAGGAACTCGCGCCGCAGCTGAAATCGGTGAAGCACTACGTGGTGCTGACCGATCGCGCGCACATGCCCGAGCTCGATCTGCCGCGGCTGTTGTGCTACGAGGAACTCATCGAGGCGCAGAGCGACCGCTACACGTGGCCGAGTTTCGACGAGAACACCGCCTCGTCGCTGTGCTACACCTCGGGCACCACCGGCCATCCCAAGGGTGTGCTCTATTCGCACCGTTCCACCGTGCTGCATTCGATGGCCGCCTGTGCCCACGACGGCATGGCGCTGGGCGCGCAGACCAGCCTGCTGCTGGTGGTACCGATGTTCCACGTCAACGGTTGGGGCGCGCCCTATGCCTGCGCGATGGCCGGCGCCAAGCTGGTGCTGCCCGGCCCGCGCATGGACGGGGAAAACCTCTACGGCCTGATCCGCGACGAGGGCGTCACCTTCGCGCTCGGCGTGCCGACGGTGTGGCTGATGCTGCTGCAATACCTCGACCAGCACCCGGAGCTGGATCGCGAAGGCCTCAAGCTCGAAGGCGTCGCGGTGGGCGGCTCGGCCTTGCCGCGCGTCATCATCGAGCGCTTCGAAAGCGAGCTTCATGCGCGTGCGGTGCAGCTGTGGGGCATGACCGAGACCAGTCCGCTCGGCGTGTCCAACCTGCATCTACTGCCCGCACAGCAGCAGCTGCCGCCGGAACAGCAGATGCCCTACCGGCTCAAGCAGGGCCGCGGCGTGTGGGGCGTGGAGATCAAGATCGTCGACGACGAGGGCCATGCCCTGCCGTGGGATGGCCGGCGCGCCGGCCATCTCATGGTGCGCGGGCCGTGGATCACCGCGCGCTACTACAAGGCCGAGCAGGACATCCTCGATGCCGAGGGCTTTTTCCCGACCGGCGACATCGCCACCGTGGATCCGGACGGCTACGTGCAGCTGGTCGACCGCGCCAAGGACGTGATCAAGTCCGGCGGCGAATGGATCTCCTCCATCGAACTCGAAAACATCGCCGTTTCCCACCCGGGTGTGGCCGAGGCGGCGGTGATCGGCATCCCGCATCCCAAGTGGCAGGAGCGTCCGCTGCTGCTGGTGGTGCGCAATGCCGCCGGCGCGGCGCTGAGCCGCGAGGAGTTGCTCGCCTACATGGAGCCGCGGGTGCCCAAGTGGTGGCTGCCCGACGAGGTCGTCTTCGTCGAGTCGCTGCCGCATACGGCCACCGGCAAGTTGCTCAAGTCCCGTCTGCGCGAGCTGTACCAGCCATCCGCTACGTGAGCGGCGGCAAGGCGCGCGCTTTTTGTTGTCATCCGTCCTGTCCAGGAGTCCCCGATGAACAGCCAGCCCAAGCGATTCGATTACGCCGAGCTTGCCAAGCCCGATCGCACCCATGCCCGCATCTATACCGATCCGGACATCTTCCACGAGGAGATGGAGAAGATCTTCCGCCGCTCCTGGGTCTATGTCGCCCATGAAAGCGAAATCCCCAATCCAGGCGATTACGTCACCACCTACATCGGATTGATCCCGGTGATCGTCACCCGCGACGAGGCGGGCAAAATCCACGTGCTGGTCAACCGCTGCATGCATCGCGGCGCCACCGTGTGCCCGTACGAGAAGGGCGAGGCCAAGACCTTCACCTGTCCCTACCACGGCTGGGAATATGCGCTGGATGGGCGCCTGAATGCCGTGGGCCTGCCCCGGGGCTATAACCCCGGCGAGATCGACAAGGACAAGCTCGGTCTGCGCGAGGCGGCCAAGGTGGGCAGTTACCGCGGCATCATCTTCGCCAGCCTCGATGAAGTGCCCGACATCAGCCTCGAGGAGAAGCTCGGCCCGGCCATACCGATACTCGATGCCTACATGGATCTTTCCCCGACCGGCGAGATCGAAGTGGGCAAGAGCGGCGTCTACAAGCACGCCTACCGCGGCAACTGGAAGATCCAGGTGGAAGGTTCGGTGGAAGGCTACCACCCGATCTTCACCCACCACAGCGCGTTCGAGACCATCGGCCGCACCATGGGCATCAACCCCAAGAGCAGCTTCACCGGCTCGGGCAAGACCGGCCTGCTCGGCCGCGATCTGGGCCACGGCAATAACATTCTCGAGGTGTACAACTACACCGACGAGCAGATCCGCCAGCGCTATCCGCAGGCCTATATCGACCTGCTCAAGGATGCCCACGGCGAGAAGCGGGCGATGGCCGCGCTGCGCACCCGCTTCAATCTGGTGATCTTTCCGAATCTCGCCATCCTGGAGTACCAGTTCCGCGTCACCCGCCCGGTGCAGGTGGACTTAAGCGAGGTCCGCATCTACCACACCATGCTCAAGGGGCTGCCGGAGGAGTTCTCCGCGATCAACCTGCGGCGCGTGCGCGAGCACGAGTTCTTCTACGGCCCGGCGGCCTTCGGCGGCCCGGACGACTACGTCGCCTTCGAACGCATCCAGCAGGGTCTCGTCGCCGACGAAGAGGCGCCGTGGGTACTGCTCAATCGTGGCTATACGACCGAGCAGATCGATGCGGAAGGCTGTCGCTATGGCGATCTCACCCAGGAGACCCAGCAACGCGCTCCCTACTACGAATATCGCCGCCTGATGGCGCGCACCCTGGAGGCCGTATGAACCGCAGCGATGCCGAAAACTTCCTCTATCGCGAGGCCGCGCTGCTCGACCACAAGCGGCTGGACGCGTGGCTCGACCTGTTCAGCGATGATGCCCTGTACTGGATCCCCGCCAATCAGAGCGACTACGACCCGCGCGAGCACGTCTCGTTCGTCTACGACAACATGACGCTGCTCAAGGAGCGCATCGGGCGCTTGACCGGTGAATACTGCCATGCGCAGCAACCGCCTTCCTCCACGCTGCATACCATTTCCAACGTCGAGGTCGAACCGATCGGCCCGGGCCGCGTGCGGGTGCGCTCCAATGCGGTGATCTACGAGTTCCGCAACAACGCCCAGCGCCGTTTTTATCCGCTGCAGACCTTTCCCGCCTTCTGCACCCACGAGCTGCGGGAGGAGGACGGCCACTGGCGCATCACCCTGAAGAAAGTCGCCCTGCTCAATGCGGACGGCGAGATCTTCGACCTGAGTTTCCTGCTGTGAGGAGCGCGCGATGAATACCCCCGACAAGCCGGCCGAACGCGGCCTGCTCGATTTTTCCCGCGACAGCAGGGAGTTCAAGGACGCACTGGCGCTGATGGGGCAGGTGCTCGGACCGGCCGAGTGCGAAAAGATCGCCGGCATGACCGCACACCCGCTGTTCGGCGATGCGATCGGGTATCTCGTCTCCAGCACCTGGGGCGCGGCCTTCCACCGTCCGGGGCTGCCCTTGCGCGATCGCGCCATGCTGATGATCGGCACCGATCTCGCACTCGGCCGCGAGGGGCCGCTCAAGGATCACATCCGCATCGCCCTGCATGCGGGCGTGACCCGGCAGGAGATCGTCGAGGCCTTGTTCCAGTCGATCTTCTACGTCGGCGCGCCCGGTTTCGTGCTCGGCCTCAAGGTGGCTGGCGAGGTGTTCGGCGCCGCCGATGCCGCCCAGCTGGCCCAGGCCGCCTTGGGCAACGTCGCCGCCCTCAAGGACGTGGGCGTGCGGCTCGGGCCGATCAACCACGTCGCCATGGCGGTGGCCGACTGGAAGAAGACCGCCCGCGGCTTTGCCGCGCTGCTCGGTCTCAAGACCTGGCGCGAACTGCCGATCGGCTCGCAGATGCTCGACGATGCGCGCTACTACGGGCAGCCGGCCGAGTTTTCGTGGATCTCCGCCTTCGCGCGGCTCGGCGATACCCTGCTCGAACTGTGCCAGCCGGTCTCGGGCAAGACCATGTTCGGCGACTTCGTCGCCCGCCACGGCGACGGCATCCAGCACATCGGCGATCTCTCCCATCCCGACCCGCTCGGGCTGGTACAGGCCTACACCAGCCAGGGCATCGAGGTCGGCACCTACGGCAAGATCGGTGGCGTCGCCGAGCTGTTCTATCTCGACACCCGCGCCCAGTTGGGCGGCGTGGTGCTGGAGGTGGTCGCGCCGCCCACCTATGCCCAGATCGCCGATTTCGGCACCGATGTCACCTTCGATTGATGCCGGAGAACCACCGATGACACCGCCGTTTCCGGCCGACCGCTGGGACACCCTGCAGGTCGTGGTGCGCGACTATCGCCAGGTCGTGCTGAACTTCGCCCGTTTCTTCGGCATCGAACGCTGGGAAGTCCGGCGCATCGACGGTCGCCGCCTGCGTGACCATCGCGTGGCAGGCCAGCCGACGGCCTGCCGCTGGATCAGCGTGACTGGTCGCCACGCCGCCTTCGCCATCGAGCTGGTGCAGCCGGTCGACGGCCCCACGCCGTACCGGCACACGCTGGACACGGTGGGCGAGGGCATGCACGGTCTCGCCTTCAAGGTCGACGATCGTGCCGCCGCGCAGCGCTGGCTCGACGCCCTGGCCGCCGAGGGCGTCGCCACCGAGCAGCAGGGCAGCCTCGCCGATGCCTGGGATTACCACATGCTCGACACCCGCGCCCTGCTCGCGGGCATCCGTCTGGAGCTGCGTCTGCCGTTTGCGGACGTCGCGCCACCGGACGAGGTGCTGCAGGTGGATCTCGCCCGCTTCGGGCCGGCGCTGCTGCCGGTGCAGAAGATGTATCACCTGGGCGTGGTGTGCGCCGACCGTCATCGCACCAAGGCGACGCTCGCACGGCTGTTCGGCATCCAGAGCTGGATCGAGCTCGAAATCGAAAGCGGCCGCACCATCAGCGACACCACTTACTACGGGCGCGAGGTGTACCACGCCTATGACAACCACGTCGGCCGGCGCGGCGAGATGTCCTTCGAGCTGATCACGCCGCGCACGGCCGACAACGTCTATCACGATTTTTTCAAGCAGCGCGGCGAGGGGCTGCAGCACGTCTTTCCGACCATCTGCACGCGCGAGGCCTCGGACCGCGCGCTGGCCCAGCTGCGGCCGCTCGGCATGGAGATCATCCAGAGCGGCAACATCGGCGGCCTGCTCGAGTACTACTACCTCGATACCCGGCGCTATCTGCCGGGGATCACCACCGAGGTGGTGGTACCGCTGCGCGAGGACTGGCTCGAGGCGATGTTCCCCGACCGCGCCACGGCCTGGACGCTGATGGGCGACTGAGCCTTCCGCACAGGCATGGTCAGGCGGGGCCGGTCGTGTTGTCATAGGCCATGGCCTTGACTCCCGCGACCCGCGTCGCTTTGCCGCCGCTGCCGCGCCTGCCGGTGGCGGTGCCGCGCTCGGGTGTCTCCGACGAGGCGCGTCGCGCCCTGCGCCAGTTGCTCGGCGACCTCGACCGCGATCTCGCCATCGCCTTTCGCGACGGTGGCGATGCCGCGGCGCTGGCGCGCCGTCGCGCCGAGGGCGTGGCGCGGGTGGTGACGCACGCCTGGACCGCGTGTCTGGGCGAGGTGGAAGGCGCGGCACTGTTCGCCGTCGGCGGCTTCGGCCGCGGCTTGCTGTTTCCCCAGTCGGATGTCGACCTGCTGGTGCTCGTCACCCAGGCCGATGCCGGTCGCCTGCGGGCGCTCGAGCACTACTTCGCCACGCTGTGGGACATCGGCCTCAAGGTCGGTCATGCAGTGCGTGATGTCGCCACCTGCCGCACGCTGGCCGCCGCCGAGGTGAGCGTGTTCACCAGCCTGCTCGACGCGCACTGGCTGGCCGGCGACGGCGCACTGGAAGCGGACTTGCGCGCCATCGTCGACGATCCGGCGTTGTGGCCGCCGCGCGCCTATCTCGCGGCGCGGCTGGCCGAACGCGACGCCCGCCACGCGCGCTTCAACGACAGCACCTACAACCTGGAACCCAACCTCAAGGACGGCCCCGGCGGACTGCGCACGCTCGATGCGCTGCGCTGGCTGGGACGGCGGCTGGCGCACGCGGCGGATTTCGATGCCATGGTCGAGGCCGGCCTGCTCGACGCTGCCGAGCGCGACGCGCTGCACGAGGCCGAATCGACGCTGCAGCGCTACCGTTTCGCGCTGCATCTGGAAGCCGGCCGGCCGGAGGAGCGGCTGCTGTTCGACTACCAGCGCGCGCTCGCCGCACGGCTGGGTTTCGAGGACGAACACGAGAAGAACCTCGGCGTCGAGCAGTTCATGCAGGGCTATTACCGCGCCGCCAGCCAGATCGAGCGCATGGGCGTGCAGCTGGCCGAACGCTTCGAGGAACTGCTGGAGCCGGCGACGGCGGCCGTGCCGCTGGGCGAGGATTTCCTGCGTCAGGGCAACCGCCTCGCCCTGCGCGATGCGGCGCTTTTCGAGCGTCGCCCGGCGGCGTTGGTGGAGGCCTTCATCATCCGTCTCGACCAGCCGGATCTCACCGGCTTCACCGCCGAGACCATGCGCCGGCTGCATCAGGCCATCGTCCGGCTCGGCCCGCGTCTGGCGGAGGACGAGAGCGTGCTCGCGGCCTTCCTGCGCCTCCTGCGCCGGGGCGCGAGCGCGGTCGATGCGTTGTGGCGGATGAACCGCTACGGCCTGCTCGCGGCGATCATCCCCGCTTTCGGCCGCGTGGTCGGACGCATGCAGTACGACCTTTTCCACGTCTATACCGTGGACGAGCACACCATGCGCGTGCTGCGCAACGTGGCGCGCTTCGCCGACCCGGCCGCCCGCGAAGACTTTCCGCTCGCCTGCGATATCTGGCCGACCCTGCCCGCGCCGGAGGTGCTGCTGCTGGCGGCGCTGTTCCACGACATCGCCAAGGGCCGCGGCGGCGACCATTCGGTGCTCGGCGAGGTCGAGGCGCGGGCGTTCTGCGCCCGGCTCGGCCTGCCGGAAAACGACGTCGAGCGCGTCGCCTGGCTGGTGCGCTGGCATCTGCTGATGAGCACCACCGCGCAGCGCGAGGACATCACCGATCCGGCAGTGGTCGAGCGTTTCGCCGAGACGGTGCAGAACCGCGAGCGGCTCGGGCAGCTGTATCTGCTCACCATCGCCGACATCATCGGCACCAGCCCCAAGCTGTGGAACGGCTGGAAGGATCGCCTGCTCGCCGATCTCTACCACGCCGCCCGCTACGCCCTGCGCAGTCACGTCGGGCCGCCGCGCGACGCGGCCGCGCGCGTGCGCGAGTGTCAGCGGCTGGCGCTGCCCCTGCTCACGGCGCAGGGGCTGGCGGCGGCGCAGGTCGAACGGCTGTGGACGGATTTCCCCGCCGCGAGCTTCCTGCGCCACCGTCCCGAGCAGATCGCCTGGCAGAGTGCCGCCATCCTGCGGGCGTCCGGCGCCGTGCCGGTGGTCGCGGTGCATCCGGAATCATCGCGCGGCGCCACCGAGGTGTTCATCTACACGGTCAATCGCGACGGCCTGTTCGCCGCGGTCACCGCGACCCTGGACCGGCTGGGTTTTTCGGTGCAGGAGGCCAGGGTGCTCGGGACCGCGAGCGGCATGGCGCTCGACACCTTCTGGCTGCTCGAGGCCGACGGCCAGCCGGCCAGCCCCGAACGCGCGGAGGAGCTGCGCCAGCGTCTGCTGCACACGCTGGCGCAGGCCGAGCCGGCGCGCGTGGGCCGGCGCAGCCTGCCGCGGCGGCTGCGGCATTTCCAGCGCGCGCCCACGGTGGGCTTCCACGATGCCGGCGACTACACCCAGCTCGCGCTGGTGTGCAGCGATCATCCGGGGCTGCTCGCCGCCGTCGCCCGCGCCTTCCTGGAGGCGCAGGTGCGCGTGCACGATGCCCGCATCGCCACTTTCGGCGAACGGGTGGAGGATTTCTTCCTGCTCAGCGACCGGCACGACCGGCCGCTCGATGCCGCGCGTCAGGAACGCTTGCGGCGCGCGCTGCTGGACAACGTTGGCGCCGGCGCACCCGCCGCCTGAAGGTCGGATTCAGAGGGCGGCATCCGCGCCCCACAGCGCTTCCATGTCCACCGGCAACGCCAGGGCTTCGAGGTCCACCGTTTCGGCCACCGCATGCGCGGCCTGGTCGCCGCGACGGCGGATCGGTATCCCGGTGCGCAGGCCGTCGTGGGTGGTGAGCGAGGCCACCTTGGGCTTGTGGCAGCTGGCACCGCGCTCGAGCACCACCGCGATCGAGCCGTTGCGCAGCCGTACGCCGGTGCCCGGCGGGTAGATTCCCAGCGTCTTGATGAACAGCGCCGCGAGTTCCTCGTCCAGGGCGCCGGTGCTCAGGAACAGCCGGCGCAACGCGGTATGCGGCGACAGCGCCCGCCGATGGGCGCGGGCCGAAACGGCGGCGCAGTACACGTCGGCCAGCGCCAGCAGCCGGGCCGGCAGATCCAGCTCGGCCAGGGTCTTGCCGGCCGGATAGCCGCTGCCGTCGGCGCGTTCGTGATGGTCCTCCACCGCTTGCAGCCAGTGCGTGTCATCGACGCCGTGGGCCTTGAGCAGGGCCACGCCGGACGTGCAATGCGCCCGGATCGCCGCGCGCTGGGCATCATCCGGCGGTGCCGCTGCGGCATACAGCTGCCGCTGCAGATCGAGCATGCCGATATTCATGGTCAGCGCCGCGGCGACCGTGGCGCGCTGCAGTGGCGGCGACAACGCCAGGGCCTGGCCGACCAGCTCGCAGGCGATCGCCGCATTGACTGCATGACGGCACGGATAGGCGCCTTCGGGCACCAGCAGGATGGCGGCGAGCGCCACGTCGGCATTGCGGCGCACCGCCCGGGCGATCTGCCCGGCGATGCGATCGATGGTGGCGACGAAGTCACCCGCCGGCGCAGTGAGACAGTCGGTCAGCCAGCGTCTGGCTTCGAGGATCTGCGCCAGCGGGCTTCTCGGCACGGCTTCGGCGTCCGGCGGCGGGTCGTCATGGATCGCGTCGAAATTGGCCAGCTCTAGCAGCCGGTCGATCTGGTTCTGGCTGATCAACAGCTCGCCCTTGCGCAGCAGCAGCACGCCGCGCGCATCATAGGCATCGCAGGGCAGCGGCTGGCCCAGTACCAGCTCGGACGGGTGCAGCGTTCGCTTGCTCAAGCCTCCCTCCTGCAGCGGAACCGGGCGGGCGCATCGACGATCGCGGATCAACGTTCCGGTATCGGCCGCGTCGGCGGCAACTTGAATCCCAGGCCCGGCAATCGCGTCGCCAGCGTGTAACCTTGCGGGTCTTTCCATGATCTTCCCATCCGCAGGGTCTGCCATGCACACCATCCATGATCTCGAAAGCCTGATCGACGATGCCTTCGAACGCCGCCAGCAGCTGCTGCAAAGCGAGATCGAGACCGAGTTGCGCCCGGCCATCGAGCAGGCGCTCGATCTGCTCGAGAGCGGCGAGCGCCGGGTCGCCGAGCCGGACGGTCATGGTGGCTGGCGCGTCAACGCCTGGCTGAAAAAGGCCGTGCTGCTGTATTTCCGCATCCGCAGCAACCGGGTGATGGACGGCGGGCCGGCGCTCGCCTTCGACAAGGTGCCGCTGCGTTTCGCGCATGGCGACGATGCGGCCATCGAACGGCTCGGCGCGCGCGTGGTGCCGGGTGCGCTCATCCGGCGCGGCGCGCACATCGGCCGCGACGCGGTACTGATGCCGAGCTACGTCAACATCGGCGCGCACGTCGGTGCCGGCACCATGGTCGACACCTGGGCCACGGTCGGTTCCTGCGCGCAGATCGGCGCGAACGTGCATCTTTCCGGCGGCGTCGGCATCGGCGGCGTGCTCGAGCCTCTGCAGGCCAACCCGACCATCATCGAGGACGGCTGCTTCATCGGCGCGCGTTCGGAAGTGGTCGAGGGCGTGGTGGTGGAGCGGGGCAGCGTGATCGGCATGGGCGTGTTCCTCGGCCAGTCGACGCGCATCTACGATCGCGCGAGCGGTGAAATCCACTACGGCCGCGTGCCGGCCGGCAGTGTAGTGGTGGCCGGCAGCCTGCCGGCCAAGGACGGCTCG
The DNA here is from genome assembly GCF_003967035.1 of Aerosticca soli. Lineage (GTDB taxonomy): Bacteria > Pseudomonadota > Gammaproteobacteria > Xanthomonadales > Rhodanobacteraceae > Aerosticca > Aerosticca soli. The sequence goes on from NZ_AP018560.1 coordinate 1,183,988, forward strand.
CACAGCCTGTACGCGGCGATCATCGTCAAGCGCGTGGATGCGCAGACCCGTGCCAAGACCTCGATCAACGAACTCCTGCGGGGCACCGAATGAGCCTCACCGTCTACGGACTTCCCACCTGCGACACCTGCCGCAAGGCACGCAACTGGCTGGACCGCTTCGGCATCGCCCACACCTTCGTCGACTACCGCGCCGAGCCGGTGCCGGCGGCGACGCTGAAGGACTGGGCGAGGCAGCTCGGCGGCTGGGAGGCGCTGGTCAACAAGTCCTCGACCACCTGGCGCAATCTGCTGCCGCAGCGCAAGAACCCGGCCTCCGATCCGGAGTGGACGCTGCTGCTGAAGGAGTATCCGGCGCTGATCCGCCGGCCGGTGGTGGTCGATGCCGAGGGCGCGATCAGCGTGGGTTTCAGCGACGCGGCCTTCAAGCGCCGCTTCGGCCTGGGCGCATCATGAGCGCGCCGGGGCAGGATGCCTCGCCGGTGCTCGCGCTCGCCGCCGAGCTGATCCGGCGCCGTTCGGTCACGCCGGAGGATGCCGGCTGCCAGGCACTCATCGCCGCGCGCCTGCAACGGGTCGGCTTCCACTGCGAAAGCCTGCGTTTCGGCGCGGTGGACAACCTCTGGGCCACGCATGGCGGCACCGGGCCGACGCTGATTTTCCTCGGCCATACGGACGTGGTGCCGAGCGGGCCGGAGGATGCCTGGCAAAGTCCGCCGTTCGAACCGTCGCTGCGCGATGGACGTCTCTACGGCCGCGGCGCCGCCGACATGAAGGGCGCGGTGGCGGCCATGGTCGTCGCGCTGGAGCAATACGTCGCCGCGCAGCCGATGCACGCCGGGCGCATCGGGCTGTTGCTGACCAGCGACGAGGAAGGGCCGACCAACCTCGATGGCGTGCGCCGTGTGGCCGAGCTTTTTCGCCGGCGCGGCGAGCGCATCGACTGGTGCGTGGTGGGCGAGCCCTCGTCCAGGGATCGGCTCGGCGACCTGATCCGGGTGGGGCGGCGCGGCTCGCTCTCGGCCGCGATCACCGTGCATGGGATACAGGGGCACGTCGCCTATCCGGAAAAAGCCCGCAATCCGATCCATGCCTTCGCGCCGGCGCTCGCCGAGCTCGTCGCCGAACGCTGGGACGAAGGCGACGCCGACTTCCCGCCGACCAGCTTTCAGGTCTCCAACATCCATGCCGGCACCGGCGCCACCAACGTCATCCCGGGTGTGCTGACGGCGCAATGCAATTTCCGCTACGGTACCGCCAGCACCGCCGCCGACCTGCGGGCGCGGGTCGAGGCGATCCTGTCCCGCCACGGCCTGCGCTACGAGCTTGCCTGGAATCTTTCCGGCGAACCCTTCCTGACCCCGCCGGGTGGGCGCCTGCGTGAGGCCGTGCGTGCCATCTGCCGCGAGCTGTGCGGTGCCGATCCCGAACAGAGCACCGGCGGCGGCACTTCCGACGGGCGCTTCATCGCCCCGCTCGGTGCCGAGGTGGTCGAGCTCGGGCCGGTCAACGCCACCATCCATCAGGTGGACGAATGCGTGGCGGTGGCGGATCTGGAACGCCTGCCCGCGCTGTACACAGCGATCTGCGCCCGACTGTTGGGCGCGCCCTCGCTCGCCGCGGGCCGGCAGGGGCGTGACTGATGCCTGGCGAGGCAGCCGTTTGCTGGAAGATGGAATCGTAGACGCCGACCGCGGGACACCTTCAGGCCTTTCATGACCGCTCTCCTGCTGCTCCTGGTCTGCCTCGCGCTCGGCATGCTGATCCGCCGCCATGCCAAGCCGCCGCACGGCATCGTGCACAGCCTCAACTGGTGGGTGATCAACATCGCGCTGCCGGCGCTGGTGCTCGAGCTCATCCCGGGCATCCGTTTCGACCCGGCGCTGTGGTTTCCCATCCTCGCCATGTGGGTGGTGTTTTTCGGCGCCTGGCTGGTGTTCGGCCTGCTCGGGCCGCGGCTTCGCTGGTCGCGGCAGCGGACCGGGGCACTGATCCTGGTCTGCGGCCTCGGCAACACGTCGTTCATGGGCTATCCGCTGCTGCAGGCCTTGCACGGCAAGGAAGGCCTGGCGCTGGCCGTGGTTGCCGATCAGCTCGGCTGTTTTCCGCTGCTGGCCTCGCTCGGCATCATCGTGGCATCGCTGTATGCCGGACGCGATCTGAAGACCGGGCAGATCGTGCGCCGGATCCTGCTGTTTCCGGCTTTTCTCGCCCTCCTGGTCGGCGCGCTGGCCGGCATGCTCGGCGGCTGGCCCGACTGGGTGACCGGCGTGCTGGCGCCGATCGGCAGCACCTTGACGCCACTCGCCCTGTTCTCGATCGGGCTGCAGTTCCAGCTCCGCCCCGGTCACCGCCCCTGGCTTGCCGCCGCCCTGGGCCTGGGTTGGAAGCTCGCCATCGCGCCGATGCTGGTGTGGCTGCTCGGCCGCGCTGTCGGTGTCCACGATCTCGTGCTCACGGTCGGCGTGCTGCAGGCGGGCATGGCACCGATGGCCTCGGCGGCGATCCTGGCCGACGAATACGGGCTGGAACCGGCCTTGAGCAATACCGTGCTGGGCATCGGCATCCTGCTTTCCTTGCTGACGGTGCCGCTGTTCGACCACCTCCTCGTCTGACCTCGGCCGCTTGGCAGGGGCGTTGGACGCCATGGCGCCTGGTTGTCTACCATCGCTGTTCCACCGCAGCATTTTTGGGGACGGCATGAAAAAAACACTGGCAGGCATACTCGGGCTCTGGTTCGCGGCCACCGCGGCCATCGCGGCCACGGCGTTCGATCCGGAACGGCTCAGCGACGAAGTCAAGACGCTTGCTTCCGACGCTTTCGAAGGCCGCGGGCCGGCCACGCCGGGTGAGCAGCGCACCGTCGATTACGTCATCGCCCAGTTCAAGGCGGCCGGGCTCGAACCCGGCGGCGAACGGGTGAACGGCCAGCGCGGCTGGACGCAGGCCGTGCCCTTGTTGCGCAGCGAGATCGTCGGTTCACCGCAGCTTGGCCTGACCCTCGGCAACGCCATCCGTCCGCTGCAGCAGGGCGAGGAGATCGCCGTGCGCGCCGCCTTGAACGGCGCCCGCCGCATCGACATCGATAAGGCACCGCTGGTATTCGTGGGCTACGGGGTCAAGGCGCCGGAGCGGCACTGGGACGATTTCAAGGGCACCGATCTCAAGGGCAAGATCGCGCTGGTGCTGGTCAACGATCCCGATTACGAGACCGGTCAGGGCGACTTCGGCGGCAAGGCGATGACCTACTACGGCCGCTGGACCTACAAGTACGAAGAGGCGGCGCGCCAGGGAGCGCTCGGCGTACTGGTGGTGCACGAGACCGCACCGGCTTCCTACGGCTGGGCCACGGTCAAGAATTCCAACACCAATGCCCAGTTCGACATCGTGCGCGAACACCCGGCCGCGGCGCACACGGCGCTCGAAGGCTGGATCCAGCGCGATCTCATGCTCGCCCTGTGCCGGCAGGCGGGGCTCGATTTCGAGGCGCTCAAGCAGGCGGCGCAGCGGCGCGATTTCCGTCCGGTGACGCTCGCGGGTGCTTCCCTCTCGGCGCATTATGCGGTGGATGCGAAGCTCATCACTTCACGCAACGTGGTCGGCCTCCTCCCCGGGCGCAGCCGGCCGGATGAGACCGTGATCTACAGCGCGCACTGGGATCATCTGGGTATCGGCCTGCCGGACGCGAAGGGCGATCGCATCTACAACGGTGCGGTGGACAACGCCACCGGCACGGCGGCACTCATCGAACTGGCGCGGGCTTTCGCGCAGGGGCCGCGGCCGGAGCGTTCGGTGGTCTTTCTCAACGTCACGGCCGAGGAGAAGGGCTTGCTCGGCTCGGAGTATTACGCCACGCATCCACTCTATCCGCTGGCCAAGACGGTGGGCGTGATCAACATGGATGCGCTCGATCCGCATGGACCCGCACGTAATTTCTCCATCTCGGGCACCGCCCGGCTGGATCTCCTGGATGACCTGATCACCGTGGCCGGCAAGCACGGCATGAGCTATGCGCCCGATCCGCATCCGGAAGCGGGCAGCTTCTTCCGTTCCGACCATTTCCCCTTCGCCAAGCAGGGCGTGCCGGCCATTTCCTACGAATCGGGCGATGACTGGGTGGATGGCGGCGTGGCTGCCGGTGAGGCGGCCCACAAGGCCTATGTCCAGCTGCATTATCACCAGCCCTCGGACGAATGGCAGCAGGACTGGCCTTTCACCGGCATGGCGCATGACCTGCCCATCCTGCAGGAACTGGGCCTGCAACTGGCCAACGGTCATGCGTGGCCGAACTGGGCCGCCGATGCGGAGTTTCGCGCCATCCGCGACGCCAGCGCGGATGAACGCCGTTGATGCTCTCCCGGCTGCGACCGGTGGTTCCGCCGGTCGCAGCCAGTAGCAGCTTTTAGTGCGTGCTGCCCGCAGAGGACGGATTGGCCGTCGGGGCAGTGCTCGAAGGCGCGGGAGTGGAAGGCGAAGTGCTGGGCGCCGAAGAGGTGGCGGACGAGGCGGCTCCCGACGACTGGTCGCCCTCGTTGTTCTTGTCGTGGCTGCAGGCGGCAAGGGCCAGCGTGGTGGCGAGCATCAAACCCAGGATCAGTACGCGTTTCATGCAGATTCCTCCCAAATGAGGTGAGTCCGATATGGATTCCACCTCGCGCCATGTTGCCTGCAGCTTCCTGAAGGTCTTGTCAGGGGGATATGAAAGGCGCGTCGTCGCGACGTCCATGCTGTCCGGCTATGGCTTGATGCCCTGGCCATGGAATTGGCGGGCCAGGTCCTGCCGGCAGCGCAGGATGACCGCCGGGCCAAAGACCTCCGGCCAGGGAGCCTCGATCTCGGTGTCGGGGTCGATCAGGCCGCGTTCGGACAAGACCTGTCCCATCGCCAGCAGGTCCGCCGCGCACAGGGCGAGTCCCAGCGGCGAGGCGGGGGGCTGTTGCGAGGCCCGGCAGCGTTCGTCCAGGGCGCCCGTGACGGTTGCGGGAAGTTCCCAGTATTCGGCGGCACGCAGGGAAACGGCGGCGCCGAGCTGCATGCACGCGGCGAGGAAGGCATCCGAATAGGGTGCCAGACTGGGCGGCGCCTCCTGGTCCAGCAGGCGGACGACCGCGCCGGTTCCGGCATTGCAGGTCATGCCGGCGAGATAAGCCTCGAACGGCTCGCAGCCCACCTGACGGCCCAGCCAGGCACTGGCGTGCGCGCAGCGGTCGGCATGGTCCCAGAGTCGTTGGCCCGCCAGATGCGCATGCATGCCGGCACTGGCCTGCAGGATCGGCCGCATGACGTGTTGCGTCGCCACCCGGCGCAGCCCTTCCTGGCCGAGCAGGACGACGGCATGGCGCAGGCTGTGGATCGGCTGCGCGGTCCGATAGTGGGCGCTGCCGGCGATCCGCAGCACCTCGCCGACCAGGACGGGATCGCGCCCGATCAGCGTCGCCAATTGCGAGCCGGCACTGTCGTCGCTACGCAGCATGCGCAGGAGTTGCGGCAGGATGCTGGGCAAGCGCGGCAGGCTGCGTGCATCGAAGCGCGCGGTGATGGTTTCCAGGCGTCGCAGGGTGGCCTGTTCGGCTTCACTGGGTGCTGTCTGTGCGGCCGGGGGAAGGTCGAGCACATAGCGGTGGAAACGGGCCGCCAGGGCCTCCTGCGTCAGCGTCGGCACGGGTTCTCCGGGCGCCGCCTCGGGCGGGGTTTCCGGGGAAGGCGCGCGCTGCAGGACCGCCGGCCGCGGCCGTGCCTCCGGAGGCGTGCCCGTGCGGCCGGTCAGCCACTGCCAGAAACCCCGTCCCAGAGCCATGAGCATCCCCGTGCATGCGTTGCGACCGGATTATCGGCCACGGACGGGCCAAACTGTAGGTTCGAGCCTTGCGCCGCTTCCGCACGACCCCATCTCACGCACAACGCTTCAAGCGGTGGCTTTAAAAAATCATGACCGTACTTTCCGTGCTCGATCTTGCGCCCGTCGCCGAGGGCAGCGAGGTCACCGATACCTTCCGCAACATGCGCGATCTCGCGCAATGGTGCGAGCAGCTCGGCTATCACCGTTATTGGCTGGCCGAACACCACAACATGCCGGGCATCGCCAGCAGCGCGACGGCGGTGCTGATCGGCTACGTCGCCGCTCACACTTCGCGCATCCGGGTCGGTGCCGGCGGCATCATGCTGCCCAACCACGCGCCGTTGCAGGTCGCCGAGCAGTTCGGCACGCTGGCCTGTCTCTATCCTGGCCGCATCGATCTGGGTCTGGGGCGTGCGCCGGGCACCGACCAGGCCACCGCGCGGGCGCTGCGCCGCTATTTCGACAGCGCCGATGCCTTCCCGCAGGACGTGCTCGAGCTTCTGCAGTATTTCGAGCCGGCCAAGCCCGGCCAGCCGGTGCGTGCCGTGCCCGGTGCGGGTGTCCAGGTGCCGGTGTGGCTGCTGGGGTCGAGCCTGTTCAGCGCCCAGCTCGCGGCCCGGCTCGGCCTGCCGTTCGCGTTTGCCTCGCATTTCGCCCCCGCCTTGCTGGAAGAGGCGCTGGCGCTCTATCACCGCGATTTCCGGCCCTCGCCGCGTCTGGCCGCGCCCTACGCCATGGCCGGGCTCAACGTGGTCGCCGCGGAAACCGACGAGGAGGCGCGCCGCTTGTTCACCAGCCATCAGCAGAGTTTCGTCAACCTGCGCCGTGGCCGGCCCGGCAAGCTGCCGCCGCCGATCGACGACATCGAAAGCTACTGGACGCCGGTGGAGAAGGCCGGTCTCGAACAGGCGCTTGCCTGCGCGCTGGTCGGCAATGCCGAGACGGTCGCCGAGGGGCTGGATGCCTTCATCGCCAAATACCGCCCCGATGAGTTGATCGTCGTATCGAACATCTACGATCACGGCCTGCGCAAGCGCTCCTACGAGATCCTGGCCCAGGTCCGTGACCGCATGCCTTAAGGGCGGGTTTTCAACGCGGCGCGCGATAGCCGCCGGGCACGCCGTGCGGGCTCAAGGTGAGCTGCCAGAGCTGGTCGCGGCGGCTGCGGAACACGGCCGCCGAGACGCACAGGTAATAGCGCCACATGCGCCGGAACCGTTCATCGTAACGCGCGGCCAGGCGCGGCCAGGCGGCCTCGAAATTGGCCAGCCAAGCGCCTAGCGTCGGATCGTAATCGGCGCCGAAGTTGTGCCAGTCCTCGACCACGAACAGACCTTCCAGCGCCGAAGCGACCTGGCTTGCCGCCGGGATCATCGAGTTGGGGAAGATGTATTTCTCGATCCACGGGTCGGGCCGCGCGCCGGCCTCGTTGGTGCCAATGCTGTGCAGCAGGAACAGGCCGCCCGGGTCCAGACAGCGGCGCGCCCTCTCGAAATAGGTGCGGTAGTTGCGGCTGCCGACGTGCTCGAACATGCCGATCGAGAAGATCGCATCGAAACGCTCGTCGACCTCGCGGTAATCCTGCAGGCGGATCTCGATCGGCCATCCCGCGCACAGCTCGCGGGCGAACTCGGCCTGCTCCTTCGACACGGTGACGCCGACGCCATTGATGCCGTAGCGTTCGGCGGCGAACTTCAGCGCCTCGCCCCAGCCACAGCCGATGTCGAGCACGCGCATGCCCGGCTTCAGCCGCAGCTTGCGGCAGACCAGGTCGAGCTTGGCCTCCTGTGCGTCGTCGAGGGTGGTGGCCTGGGCCCAGTAGCCGCACGAATACACCAGCCGCTTGCCGAGCATGGCCTGGAACAGGTCGTTGCCGAGGTCGTAATGCACCTTGGCCACCTCGAAGGCATGCTCGCCGCGCTGCAGGTTGATGAAGCGCGCCTTCAGGTGCGCCAGCAGGGTGTCGAGCGTGTGCAGCGCCTGGTCCAGATGCGCGGCCAGCAGGCGGGTGAACATGCCGGTCAGGTCCGCGCAATCCCACCAACCGTCCATGTACGCCTCGCCCAGGCCCAGCGAGCCGTGCGCGAACACGCGCGCAAAGAGGCGCTCGTCATGGACGATGAGATCATGGGGCGCCTCGCCGCCGATGCGGATGCCGGCCTGGTCGAGCAGGCCTTGCGCCTTGGTGCGCAGTGAATCGAGGTTCATGAGACTCCGTCGTCGCGTCGATCCCGCGCGATCCTAGCAAGAGCGGCCATGGTTCCGGCGTGTCCGCGTCGCCCGCGCGCCTCAAGCCTGGCCGGACACGCCGAACTCGACCGGGAGGCGTGCCCAGAACAGCGGCACGCGCGCAGCCTGCACCCATGCGAGCAGCGCCTGCGTCTCCTCCTGGGGGGCGATGAACTCGACCAGCACGGTCGCCTCGCCGGCCAGCTCGAAGAAATGCGCCTCATGCAGCTGGCCGTGCCGGCCATAGCCGGCGATGGCCCGGAATGCGCAGCCGCCGTGGATGCCGCGTTGCCTGGCCTGCTCCAGCAGCCATTCGTACAGCAGCATGCCGGCATGCCGCTGGTTCTCATGCATGTAAAAGCGCAGCGAATAGCCTTGCATGGATAAGACTCCGTTTAGCGCAGGAAGGCGCGCACGATGCCGATGCCGGCCAACGTCATCGCCAGGCTGCCGAGCAGATGCATGCCGATGATCGCCACGGTCCAGACATATTGCTGGCGCAGCAGCAGCGTCACGGTCTCCGCCGAGAAGGTGGAGAAGGTGGTCAACCCACCCAGGAAGCCGGTGGTGAAGAACAGCCTCGCCAGCGGCGGCAGCGATTCGTAATGAGCGAAGGCGCCCAGAGCCAGCCCCATCAGCAGGCCGCCCAGAAGGTTGGCGGCCAAGGTGCCGAGCGGCACGGTGGGGAAGACCGGATTCAGCAGCAAGCCGAGCAGCCAGCGCAGCACCGCGCCGAGAAAGGCACCGGTGCCGACGGCGAGCAGGCTGGCGACATCCACGCGCATCGGTCGTATTCCCTGGCGATAATCCAAAGCGCCCGGCATGGGCCGAGCTCGGCGAGGCTCATGCTAGCAAGCCGTCGCTCGGCAGGCTGCGAAGATCAAGGCCTCATCCCACGTTGGAGTCGTGTCATGCCCTATGCCCGCATCGCCGATCTGCCCGAGAGCGTGCGCCGCCATCTGCCGCCGCATGCGCAGGAAATCTATCTGAAGGCGTTCAATCACGCCTGGGAAACCTATGCCGATCCGGCCAAGCGTCGCGGCGGCGCCTCGCGCGAGGAGGTCGCGCATCGCGTGGCCTGGGCCGCGGTGGAGCATGTCTACCAGAAGGATCCGGACGGGCACTGGCGCCGCCGCTGAGGCCATGGCGCTCAGGGCAGGCCGCGTGCGGCGAGGAAGGCCCGGGCTTCGGCGGCATCGTCCAGAAACCAGGCCCGCGCCGACCCGAGCCTGAAGGTGTAACCCCAGGCATCCATGTCGGCCATCAGGCGCTCGCCGCCGACGCCGGGCAGGGCATCGGCGAGCAGGATCTGCAGGCAGCAGGCGGCGTCTTCTTCCTCGATGGAATCGGTGGCGTCCGTATGCACGGACGCACGCCGTTCGGGCGGCAGTACCAGCAGGTGACAGGCCTCGTGCAGCAAAGAATGCACCGGCGTGTCGGCGCGGGCATAAACGCAGGTGCCGATGATCCCGGCTTCCGCTTCGCCCCAGTAACTGCCCGGAATGGATTCGCCGTCGGGCACCCGGACCAGGGTGAGCCCGTAGCGGGCGAGCAGGGCGGCAGGCGCCTTAAAGCCGAGGTCGGCCAGGCGCAGCACCGCGGGTGAGACGCGATCGTTCATCCGATGCCCGGCGGCGGAAGCCTTCTCAAGGAACCGCTGTCGGCCCCGGCTTGCCTTCCGGCAGCGCGACCGAGAGCTCCAGCACTTCGTGGCCGCTGTCGCGTTCGACGTTGATGCTGATCGCCTCGATGTCGACGTTGACGTACTTGCGGATCACCTCGAGCAGCTCGTTGCGCAGCAGCGGCAGATAGTCGGGCGCGCCGCGGGTGGAGCGCTCCTGCGCGACGATGATGCGCAGACGCTCCTTGGCCACGGCGGCGCTCGGTTCGGGTCGGCGCTTCAGGAAGTCGAGTATGCCCATGGCCGTCAGCCTCCGAAGACGCGCTGGAAGAAGCCTTTCTTGGGGACCTCGAGAAAGCGCAGCGGACGCTCCTCGCCGAGCAGGCGGGCGACGGTGTCGCGGTAGGCCTGGCCGGCATTGGAGTTCTCGTCCAGGATCACCGGCACGCCGGCGTTGGAGGCGGCCAGCACGTTCTCCGATTCGGGGATCACGCCGACCACCGGCAGGCCGAGGATTTCCTCCACGTCCTTGATGCTCAGCATCTCGCCGGCGGCCACCCGCGCGGGGTTGTAGCGGGTCAGCAGCAGGTGCTGGGCCACCGTGCCCTCGCCACGCTCGGCACGTCGCGTCTTGCTGGCGAGCAGGCCGAGAATGCGATCCGAGTCGCGCACCGAGGAGACTTCCGGGTTCACCACCACCACGGCGCGATGGGCGAAATACATGGCCAGGTGCGCACCTTTCTCGATGCCGGCCGGAGAGTCGCAGACCACGTAGTCGAACCCTTCGCGATCGAGCTCGTCCAGGACTTTCTCGACCCCTTCGGGGGTCAGGGCGTCCTTGTCGCGGGTCTGACTGGCGGCGAGCACGAACAGGTTCTCGATGCGCTTGTCCTTGATCAGCGCCTGCTTGAGCGCGGCCTCGCCGTGGATCACGTTGACGAAGTCGTACACCACCCGCCGCTCGCAGCCCATGATGAGGTCGAGGTTGCGCAGGCCGACGTCGAAGTCGATCACGGCGACCTTCTTGCTGGCCATGGCCAGGCCGGTGGCCAGCGAGGCGCTGGTGGTGGTCTTGCCGACGCCGCCCTTGCCGGACGTGACAACGATGATTTCTGCAGTCAAGAGCTTGCTCTCCGAAGTTGACGATGGCTGCGCAAGGCCGGTTTTTCAGAGCCGGGTGAGCAGCAGTTTTTCCCCATCCAGCCGGCATTGCACGGCATGGCCCGCAAGATCCTCGGGGATCTGCTCGAACACGCGGTAATGGCCGGCGATGGCCACCAGCTCCGCGCGGAAATCGCTGACATGGATGCGTGCGGCAGTATCGCCCTGGGCGCCGGCCATGGCGCGCCCGCGCAGGCTGCCGTAGACGTGGATGGAGCCGTCGGCGATGATCTCGGCGCCATTGGCCACGGCGCCGACCACGACCAGGTCGCGGTCACGGGCATAGATCTGCTGGCCCGAGCGCACCGTGCCGTCGTGATACTGCGCGCCCAGGCCGGCTTCCATGACCGACGGGGCAGGCGGCGCCGGCGCGGGTGCCGCCGGTGCCTGGGCGGGTGTGTTGTCGTCCCGGTGCGGCTGGGCCGGCTCGTAGGCGGCGCGGAACTTGGCGATCAACGGCAGGCCCATGCGCCGCGCCAGCGCCTCGGTGGCGCTGGTGCCGTAGGCCAGGCCCACCGGTAGCATGCCGGCGCTGCGGACCGCTTCGAGCAGCGCGTCCACGGTGCCCTCGTCGGGCAGGTCCAGGAAGTGGGAAAGGTCCAGCACCACCGCGGCACGTGCGAACAGCTGCGGCGCCGCGCGCACGCGCCGCTCCAGTTCTTCGTACAGGGCGGCGGCGTCGGCCCGTCGCACGCGCACGCTGGCGATGCCGACCTGGCCGAAGCGCAGGTCGCATACCTCGCCGGTTTCGGGTCTGGCGTTCATGAATGGGTCTCTCCCACCGATGGTCCGCTGTGGGCGGGACGCTGCCGTTCGGCCAGCCAGGGCTCGGCGGGCAGGCCGCCATGGTCGAGATAGGTTTCGCGCACGTAGGCGAAGCTCGGCAGTTCCTTGGCCAGCAGGCTCACCAGCGGGCCGGCCGCGGGCATGCGCTGCTGACCGACCTCCTGAAAGCCGTAAGTGCCGTGGAACAGCAGCACCACGTCGTCGCGCGGCTCCAGAAAGACTTCGCAGGTGAGCAAGGGTACGCGCACCTCGGCGAAGCTGGTCACGTCGCAATAGAACACGCGTCCCAGGCCGTGCCGGCGATAGGCGTTGGCGATGACGATGCGGTCGATATAGACGAACGAAGGGTAATGCGTGGCGAACCAGCGGTAGTTGCTGCTGGCGTAATCGCTGCCCTCGCGCAGGGCGATCAGAAAGCCGGCGAGCTGGCCGTCGATCTCGGCCACACGGAAATAGTCGGCGCAGTCGTAGAAATAGCGCAGCCGCTCGGCGTCCAGTGCCAGGATGGAACGGCCGGCGGTATTGTTCAGCGCCAGGACGGCATCCAGGTCGTGCTCGCGCACGTCGCGGATGGCTAGGGCCATTCGTTGCTCCGCATCAGGGGTGGGGCCGGCCGGCTGGCGGCTGTCGCGGGCCATTATGGCATGCGTGCGCGGCCCATGCAGACCCGCCGGCAGGGCTGGGTTCGCCTCCGTGCTCTTTGCGTCTGCCGGAGCTGGGTGGCACAGGATGGGCGCGTTTGGCCGCTCGGTCTTTCGCTTTCCGCGACGCGACCGCTTATCCTTTGCAGGATCGGTCGCGGGGCTGTAGCTCAGCTGGATAGAGCGGTCGCCTCCTAAGCGACAGGTCGTGGGTTCGAATCCCGCCAGTCCCACCACCCGCATCGATCACCACCATCCGCCATGCCGCCCAAGGCATCTTCGCACCGCCCGGCGTGCCGAGGCCGAACTTCTCCCCTCGGCAGGCCGGCCGTTCTTGCGTCTGCCATGCGCTATCGCGTGGTCGCATGGCTTTCGAGGAGTCCGTTCATGTCGTTACCGCCCATCATCCTGTCCCGGCTTGACCTCGAGCGCATCGAAGCCTGTCTGGACCAATTGCCTGCCGCCGAGGCGCAGCAACACGCCGCACTACGGGCCGAACTCGATCGCGCCGACGTGCGCGAGCCGCAGGAGATGCCGCCCGACGTGGTCACCATGCATTCGCGGGTCTGTTTCGAGGATGCCCAGGGTGACCGGCAGGTGGTCGAGCTGGTCTACCCTTCCGCCGCCGGCGCGCCGGGGACGGTGTCGATCCTGGCTCCCGTCGGTAGCGCTTTGCTCGGCCTGCGGATCGGCCAGTCGATCGATTGGCCCATGCCCGGCGGGCACCGGCGGCGGCTCCAAGTGGTGGCCATCGAATGGCAGCCCGAGGCGGCCGGAGCGTGGCATCGCTGAAGGCCGGTCGCTGGAGAGCTCGGCGCAGTGCACGCGGTTTACACTCGCGGGATGAGCCGCACCTCCCCGAATGCCGCCGTGCCTGACGAGATCGCCGCGCGCGCCGCCGCATTGCGCGCGCGTATCGAGGATGCCAACTACCGCTACTACGTGCTCGACGATCCGGACATCCCCGACGCCGAGTACGACCGCCTGATGCGCGAATTGCAGGCGCTGGAGGCCGAATACCCGGCGCTGGCTACCCCCGACTCGCCCACGCGTACGGTCGGCGCGCGCGTGCAGGGCGGTTTTGCCGAGGTGCATCACGCCATTCCGATGCTCTCGCTGAACAACGCTTTCGAGCAGCCTGGCGAGGACGACCGCACGCGTTTTCGCGAGGTGGCCGAGTTCGTGCAGCGGATCGAACAGACGCTCGACCGGCGCGATCCGGTGTTCTCCGTGGAACCCAAGCTCGACGGTCTGGCGATCAGCCTGCGTTACGAGGACGGCGTGTTCGTGCTCGGCGCCACGCGCGGCGACGGCACCACCGGCGAGGACGTCACCGCCAACCTGCGCACGGTGCGCTCGATCCCGCTCAGATTGCGCGGGGATTGCCGTCCGCGCGTGCTCGAGGTGCGCGGCGAGGTGGTCATGCTGCGCAAGGATTTCGAGGCCTTCAATGCCTACGCGCTGCGTCACGGCGAGAAGACGCTGGCCAATCCGCGCAACGGCGCGGCCGGCTCGTTGCGTCAGCTCGACCCGGCGGTCACCGCGCGGCGCAAGCTCAGCTTCTACGCCTATGGCATCGGCGAAGTGGCGGGTTGGACGTTGCCGCCGACCCATTCGGCCACCTTGATGAAGCTGCGAGAGTTCGGCTTTCCGGTGCCGGCGGAAGTCGACCTGGCGCGTGGTTTCGAAGGGCTCATCGCCTATTACCGGCGCATCGGCGCCAAACGCGACAGCCTGCCGTACGACATCGACGGCGTGGTCTACAAGCTCGACGACTATGCCGGCCAGCAGGCGATGGGATTCGTCGCGCGCGCGCCGCGCTGGGCGTTGGCGCACAAGTTTCCGGCCGAGGAACAGATGACCACGGTGGAGGCGATCGAGATCCAGATCGGCCGCACCGGCGCCGCCACGCCGGTGGCGCGGCTCAAACCCGTGCAGGTGGCCGGGGTCACCGTCACCAATGCCACCTTGCACAACGCCGACCAGGTCGCGCGGCTGGACGTGCGGGTGGGCGATACCGTGATCGTGCGCCGCGCCGGCGACGTAATCCCCGAGGTGGTGCGCGTGGTGACCGAGCGCCGGCCGCCGCAGGCCAGGCCGTGGCACATGCCCACGCACTGCCCGGTCTGTGGCTCCACGCTGCTGCGCAAGGAAGGCGAGGCGGCTTGGCGCTGCACCGGCGGCCTCGTGTGTGCGGCCCAGCGCAAGGAGGCCCTGCTGCACTTCGCCTCGCGTCGGGCGATGGACATCGAGGGCCTGGGCGAACGCCTGGTCGATGCCCTGGTCGATCTCGGCTACGTGCGCACGCCGGCGGACCTCTATCGGCTGAAGCTGGGCGACCTGCTGGAAATGAAGCGCCGTCTCGACGAGCGGCAGGGCACCACGCCGGAGACGGTCAGGCAGGGCAGGGTGGCGAGCAAGTGGGCGGAGAACCTGCTCGATGCGATCGCGGCAAGCAAGCGCACCACGCTGGCGCGCTTTCTGTACGCGCTCGGCATCATGCACATCGGCGAAAGCACGGCCAAGACCTTGGCCACCTGGTTGGGCCGGCTGGCCTTCGTGCGCAGCATGCCGGCGCCGGTGCTGCGGGTGCTGCCCGACATCGGCGAGGAAGTGGCCGCCTCCATCGCCGGTTTCTTCGCCCAGCGCGGCAACCAGCAGGTGGTCGATGCGCTGCTCGAGGCCGGCATCGAGCTTGCCGACGAGCATGCCCCCGATCCGCGACTGCGCGAGCGGCTGGATCTGGGCGTCCTGCTCGACGCCGAGCGCATTCCCAAGCTCGGCTCGCGCAGCACGAGGCAACTGGTCAGGCATTTCTCCACGCTGGAGGCCTTGCTCGCGGCCGGTGAAAGCGGCTGGGTCGCTGCCGGCCTGTCGGCGTCTGCGGCCTATGCCCTGGCCCGTCATCTGGAGCATCCCCGTGCCCTGGCGCGCCTGCGCGCGGCGGAGGAGGCCATGCACACTCTGCTCGACGCGATCCCGGCGGCCGCGAAAGCCGTGCAGGCGCCGCTCGCCGGCCAGACCGTGGTGCTCACCGGCACGCTGGCCTCGCTCACTCGCGAGGAAGCCAAGGACCGGCTGGAAGCGCTTGGCGCCAAGGTCGCCGGCTCGGTGTCGAAGAAGACCAGCTTCGTGGTCGCCGGCGAGGAGGCCGGTTCCAAGCTCGACAAGGCGCGCGAGCTCGGCGTGCCGGTCTGGGACGAGGCGCGTCTGCTCGCGCTGCTTGCCGAACACGGCCAAGGTCGGTGAGCGCCCAGACCTTCGCCGCGCTGCGCCTGCGTGCGCGGCTGTATGCGTTGATCCGCGAGTTCTTTGCCGCGCGCGGCGTGCTGGAAGTGGAAACCCCGATCCTCTCCGCCGCCGCCAACACCGATCCGAATATCGAAAGCTTCGTCACCCGTTTCAGCGGCCACGCCGATGCCGGCGAGCGCGAGCGCTGGCTGCGCACCTCGCCGGAGTTTCCCTTGAAGCGCCTGCTCGCCGCGGGGCTCGGCGACTGTTACGAGCTCGGCCGGGTGTTCCGCGACGGCGAGTCAGGCAAACGCCACAACCCGGAATTCACGCTGCTTGAGTGGTATCGCGTCGGCTGGGACCACCGGCGGCTGGCCGGGGAAACCGTTGACCTGGTGCAGGCTGCGCTCGCCCTGGTCGGTCGACGGGCCGAGGTGCGCACGATGACTTATCGCGCGCTGTTCCTGGAAAACCTGGGGCTCGACCCGCTGACCGCGGACATCGACACGCTGGCCGCGCCGCTGCGCGACCGGATCGATCCGCGCGGGCTCGAACGCGACGACTGGCTCGATCTGCTGCTCACCCATCGACTGCAGCCGGCCTTCCCGTACGATCGCCTCACCGTGATCTGCGACTATCCGGCCGGCCAGTGCGCCCTCGCGCGCCTTCGCCCCGACACGCCGCCGGTGGCCGAGCGTTTCGAGGTCTATCTCGGCCCGCAGGAGCTGGCCAACGGCTACCACGAACTCAATGACGCCGCCGAACAGCGCCTGCGTTTCGAACGCGACAACGCGCGCCGTCGTGCGCGTGGACAACGCGCGATGCCGATCGACGAACGTCTGCTCGCCGTGCTGGACGCGCTGCCCGACAGCGCCGGCGTGGCGCTCGGCGTGGATCGCCTGCTGATGGGCATGCTGGGTACCGACGCCATCGCCGACGTGCTCGCCTTTCCATTTGCCGAAGCCTGAAGCTCATTGCGCGTCGGCGCGCGGCTTGTCCGCGCGTTCGTTCACTTGGTAGAGTGGCCGGATTCAATCGAGAATAATTCGCATGCGCATCCGAGTGCTGGCGTTCGCCCGACTGCTGCATCTGTATCTCGGCGTCTTCAGTGCGCCGATGTTGCTTTTTTTCGCCATCACCGGCGGACTGCAGACGTACGACCTGCACATGCCGGCCAAGGATGGCGGCTATCAACCGCCGGCCTGGCTGGCCAGTCTGGGCATGCTGCACAAGAAACAATTCCTCGCCGCGCCGCGGCGGCCACCCTCCGAGGCCAAGCCGGCGTCGGGGGAGGGCGACCGGCAGGCTGCGGCATCCCGTCCCCGTACCGAGGCGAGAACGCCCCCGGCCCGCGTGCTATGGCCGATGAAGCTCTTCTTCGCGCTGATCTCTTTCGCGCTCGCGTTGTCCGTCGCGACCGGTGTCTACCTCGCCTATCGCTACACGCGCCGGCCGTGGCGCGTCAGTGCGATCGTGCTGGCCGGCATCGTCGTGCCGGTACTGCTCGCCTGTCTGTGAGGCCATCGGTCGGCCACGATGAGCCTGCGCCTGTTCATCGCCCTGTGGCCGTCGCCGTCGGTGCGTCGGTCCGTGGCCGATACGACGGCCTGGCTGCGCGGACGGCACCAGCTTCCCCCGGCACGCTGGGTGGATGCCGTGCGCTATCACGCCACGCTGGTCTTCCTCGGCAACTTTGCCCGTCCTGCACCGGCGATCGTCGAGGCGGCGACTGCTGCTCTCGCTGCCGTCGAGCTGTCGCCGTTCGTGTGGACGCTGGACCTTGCGACGAGTTTCCCCGCCCCACGCCCGCCCTGGGTACTCACCGGCCGTCCGCCGCCAGCGTTGCCGGCCTTGCGCCAAAGCCTGTGGCAGATCTTGCGGGACAGCGCAGGGCTGCCGATGCCGATGCGGCCGTTCGTGCCGCATCTGACCATCGCCTATGGCCGACGGGAACGACTGCCGACGCTGCCGGTACCTGCCGTGCACTGGCAGGTCGACACGCTGGTGTTGGCGGCGAGCCAGCCGGATCGGCGCGACTACGTCCACCTGGCGGAGGCCGGCTGTCAGGCTAGAAACGCCACGTGGGTTACGAGCCCTCGATAACCCGGACCATCTCGCCATCTCGCCTGGGCATTCGTCGCACTTGCCCACCAGCGGCAAGTCGCTGGGGCCGATCGGGCGCGTCCCGTCAGCGGAAGCCGAAGCGGCTTACATCGGCAACAAGCCGGTCAGGCCTAGGCGGCTGACTCAAACCAAACGGCCTCCAAGAAAGTCGGGGCGGTTCAGTGTCTCGATCATTGCGGGCCTCCCATCAGCTTCAACTTGATGGCGGCCTCACCAGCAGCGCGGCCAGGATGCCGGTGGTCTGCCAGACCCTGCGGCGGGCCTCGCGGCAGGCTTCGAGCAGGTCGCGCAGTTCGCCGATGTTACGCGCGGCGTGGCCGTTTTCCAGGCCAAGGTGGGGCAGCAGGCGCTCGGCTCCGCGTTCGGCGGCACGGTAGAGCAGTTCGTCGAACTCCTCGCGGCGCAAGAGCAGCAGGGTCTCGACGAGCACAGGTTGTTGTTCGGCTTGGCGGTTGATCCGCCGGCGCTGTGGGATGAGCAGCGCGAAAGAGTCGGTCTCTGAGGCGAAGATGCACCTCAGCTCAACATGCCCTTGAGATCCTTGAGCATCAGGAACAGATGGTACGGGTCAGTCGGGCTGGGCTCGAATTCCCACCATTCGTACCACTGCCGCGCCGCATCGTCCTTGGCATGGACCAGCAGGCAGCGAATGCCGGCGATGTCGGCGGCCTGTGCGGTGCGCAGCAGCGCATCCTTGAGCAAGGCCTGGCCCAGACCTTTGCGCTGATGCGCCTTGTCCACCGCGAGCCGGGCCAGGATCATGACCGGTACCGGGTGACGCGCCAGCCCCTTCATCACTCTTGCCGGCGCGGCCTCCGGATCGACACTGCCGACGGCGAGGCTGTAGAAGCCGACCACCACGTCGCTCTGGCAGCAGACGTAGGTCTGCGCGCTGTTGGCTTTCTGGTTGACGAGCGCGTAGCGCTGCAGGAACTGGTTCAGCGCGGCCTGGCCGCAGTCGAACGCATCGACCTGATCCGTCGCCGCCAGCTTTCGAACGGGTGAGTAGCCATTGCTCAACCCAGCACCCCAGGTTCACGCAGCAACTTTTTCAGGCGCGGCTTGGCTTTTACCGGCCGATCCAGCGCTTCCTGGAACGCCTGCCACTGCGCCTCGTCGAGCACGAACTGGCGACGATCCGCCAGCGTCTGCGCGGCTGCCGTCACGCCTGCGTCGAGCAGGAACTCGCTGACGTTCTTGTGGCAGGCGCGCGCGGCCTCCTGCAGCAGCTGCTTGACCGGCGTACTGGCACGAACGTCGATGCGTTCGGTTTTTGGAAGATTCAGGGTGCTCATGGTGCCCCTCCGGACTGATCTTGAATGCCCTTATTGTACTTGTCCGGACGTTGTCGTGACAAATGATCTCTGCTGTCAGCCATCCAGGTGCATCCCATCCGTGTTGCAATGTGCCGGTAGAACTCGACAGCTACCGACAAAACGCAACCACAGCGTTTCCTTCGCCACCCGATGCTGCAATCCAAGCGCTCGATTCGACCGCGCGTAACTCTTTGATCTGTATGGCGCTGCCTTATGGCCTTTGCGGACTTCGGGCCAGTTTCAGGGAGCGAGGTCGGAGCGAGGAATGACCAGGAGAGAGTGGAATGTGGCCCGGAACGGGCCGAGACGCCGACCGGCGAAGTCCGCAGGCTTCCGCAGGAACCCCCAACAACACGCGGGAACCGGCGCGATCAGACAAGAAAAAACCCCAACCGAGAACGGTTGGGGTTTCATTATTGGTGGAGGTGGGCGGAGTCGAACCGCCGTCCGAAGGCGCTTGACGCCCGGTCCTACATGCTTAGCACGCCGTTGGATCTCGTCTTCGGCAGCACGACGTGCGAAGCGCGCCGGAAGACCAGCCTGCTTGATTTGACCCGATGTCGACAGGCGGCGGCATCGGGCGATCCCGTGATGATGACCCTACATCCACACGCACGGGCACGCGTGGGTTCGGGGCTAGGCCTTAAGCGGCCAGAGCGTAGACGTCGTCGTTGGCGTCTGTTTTTTGCCGCTGGATTTACGAGGAAAGCTGCCCCCTCGGCATGCACCGGACCATCTCACTACCCCCGTCGAAGCCATGACACCCCCGGGGAAACGATGGAACCAGACAAGGCACTATATGCGGCATCGATAGCCAAGTTCAAGGCTCAGGCTGCGCGATTGTGCGCTCGCAATGTGCGTTGCTTCTCGCGCTGCCAGTCGCGTTCTTTCTCGCTCTCGCGCTTGTCATGGGCTTGCTTGCCGCGCGCCAGACCGATCTCGACCTTGACCTTGTTGCCCTTCCAGTACATGGCGATGGGAATCAGGGTGTATCCCTTGCGCTCGACGGCGCCGATCAACTGATCGATCTCCTCGCGATGCAACAGCAGCTTGCGGGTGCGGCGGTCGTCGGCGACGACGTGGGTGGATGCGCTGATCAGCGGTGGGATCGAGGCACCGAAGAGGTAGATCTCGCCCTTGCTGACGATGGCGTAGCTGTCGCCGAAGTTGATCCGTCCGGCCCGCAGGGCTTTGACTTCCCAGCCCTGGAGCGCGATGCCCGCCTCGTAGCGCCGGTCGATGTGGTACTCGTGCCGGGCGCGCTTGTTGAGCGCGATGGTGCCACCTGCGCCGGCTTTGTCCTTCGCTTTCGCCATGTCGTTACACTAGCCGCTGCTGTCGCGTCCGAAGCGGTCGCGATGAGATCGATGGAGGAGACGTGATCGAGATCCGTCGCAGCGCGCTGGTGGGTTATTCGGCGGCGCAGATGTTCGACCTGGTCAATGACGTTGAAGCATATCCGAAGCGTTTTGCCTGGTGTGCCGCCGCAAAAATCCTGGAGGCGCAGGGCGATATGCAGGTCGTGCGGCTCGATCTCAAGTTCGCGGGGCTGCGTCAGAGCTTCACCACGCGCAATCGTGCCGAGCGCCCGCTGCGGCTGCACATGCAACTGGTGCGTGGTCCTTTCAGCCATCTCGAGGGGCTGTGGGCGTTCCAGCCGCTCGGTGAGGATGGCTGCAAGGTCTCTCTGGCGCTGGACTTTGAATACACGGGGCTCGGTGCCAGCGCGCTGCGGTTGGGCTTTCAGGCCTTGGCCAACCGCATGGTGGATGATTTCAGCAAGGCGGCCCGGCAAGTCTATGGCTGAGGCGCAGCTCACCATCGAGGTCGTTTTCGCCGGTCCGCAGATCCAGCAGAAAAAAAGTTTGCTGGTCCCGGCCGGAACCACCGCGGTCGAGGCGATCGCCCTGGCGGGGTGGCGTGACCTTGCGATGCCCTGGCGGGTAGGCATCCATGCCCGACCGGTCGCTCCCGATCATCGGCTTGCCGACGGCGATCGGCTGGAAATCTACCGGCCGCTCATGTGCGACCCGCGCGAAGCACGCCGCCGGCGCGCCGCACGTTAGCCGCTCGCCTTACGGCTTGTCGGTGCCCTGGCCGCCGTCACTGCCGCTGCTGCCGCCGCCGGAGGTGCTCTTGTCGCCCTGGGTTTCCTCGACCGGGTAGGTCGCGCGGTATTTCTCGCTGGCCTTGAGCAGCTGCTCGGCATCGGGCGCGAAGAAATCACCCTCGGTGCGGGCAAGCGTGTCGTTGTTGAAGGTCAGCTTGAAGCTGCGGATGGTGATCGGTCCGCCGCGGTGCTGCTGGGTGGAAACGTAGTTCCAGTGATCCTGATCGAACGGCGAGACCACGGAAGGCGAGCCCAAGAGCACGAGCACCTGCCGCTTGGTCATGCCCGGCTTGAGCTGGTCGACCGCCTTTTTGTCCAGCAGGTTGCCCTGATGGATGTCCGGGACATAGACCAGATGACAGCCCGCCAGCGCCATGGCGAGCAGGGCAGGGCCAAGCGTGCGAAGCGACTTGTGCATACGGCATGCATCCCGGATCCTCAACGGCCGGATGATACACTAGCCGCCGATGTCGGCGTCGCGGGGAAACGCAATGGAACAGGAATCGCGCGAATTGCGTCGGGTCGGCCTCAAGGTGACCCACCCGCGCATGCGCATCCTGCAGCTCTTCGAGGAAGATGGCGAGCGTCATTTCACGGCCGAAGACATCTACAAGCGGCTCCTGGCGGACCAGGAAGACATCGGCCTTGCCACCGTCTACCGGGTGCTGACCCAGTTCGAGGCGGCCGGCATCCTGATCAAGCACAATTTCGAGGGCGGCCAGGCCGTCTACGAGCTGGACCGCGGTCGTCACCATGACCACATGATCGACGTCGACACCGGCAAGGTGATCGAGTTCGTCAGCGAGGAGATCGAACGCCTGCAGCGGGAGATCGCGGCCAAGCACGGTTACGTGCTCGAGGACCACAGCCTGGTCCTCTACGTACGGGCCAAGCGTCCGAAATAGCGGACAGAAAAAAGCCGCGGGTGGACTCCTGTCCTCCCACGGCTGGCCGGTTGCACGTTGCCTGAAACGCGAATTGCTCGCCGTGTTCGAGGCTTCCTGCGACCGGTGGAACGGCTCCTGCCATTCCCTTCAGGACCCGCCGTCCCCACGGCTGTCCTGACGCATCACCTCGCGGTGATGGCTCCCCCACATCGATGACACAATGCTAACGGGCCTTTCACGTCGCCGGTATCGGAAAAATTCCTAGTCCCGGCCCCTTTGCCATGACGGGGGTGGCTGTCCCACCAGAAGGATGCGCAGATGGGTGCCGGCGCTCTCGCGGCGCACCGTAAATAGGCCGCCCAAGGCCAGGACGCGGTCGCGCATCCCTTGCAGGCCCCGGCCGCCGCGAGGCAGGGGCTCGGGCAGGCCCACGCCGTCATCGCGAATGTCGAGCAGGGCGAGCACGGCGCCATGGCGCCGACCTATGCGCAGCCTGAAGCGAAAAGAGCCGGCGCCGGCATGACGGACTGCATTGGTCGCGCTTTCCTGGACCAGCCGATAGATGGTGTTGCCGGTTTCCTCGTCCAGCAGACGGGCGTCGCCGTGCAGCTGGCAGGTGTACTGCATGCCCGCGGCGTGCAGGAGTTCGCGGATCGGCCCTTCCTCGAGGGCGCGGAACAGGCCGAACTCGTCGAGCACGGCGGGCCGCAGATCGTCCATCACCCGATGCAGCACGCGGCGCATGTGCACCAGGATGGCGTGGATCGAGGTGCCCAGATCGTCGATGCCGGCGCTGCGCAGGCGACCTTCGACGAGCTTGAGCCGGGTCTGGATGGCGGCGATGTTCTGGCCGAATTCGTCGTGCAGTTCGGCCGCCAGATGGCGGCGCAGGTTTTCCTCGCTCTGCAGGTTGCCGCGCGCGGCCTGGCGCAGTTGGCGGGTCAGCCGGTCCAGCCGGCGATTGGCGGCTTCCAGGCGCCGGTTCTGCTCGGCCAGGCGTACGCTGGTGCGGCGCAAGGCATCGCAGGCCGAGCCCAGCATCAGCGCGCCGGTGCCGGCAATGGCGAGAAACAGGTGGCTGAAGGTCTCCACCGGCCGGCCCAGGCTGTGGTCGACCGTCGCCAGCGTCAGGCTGGTGATCGACAGCGCCAGGCTGGCGCCGCGCCATCCGTGCCTGAAGGCGAAGAACAGCACCGGGGCGAGGGCGAGCACGCGGGCCAGCTGCGGCTGCGGGGCGCCGTGTCTTGCCAGCATGAGCAGGAGGGCGATGGTCGGCAGCATGACCAGCATGCCGTCCATGAGCAGCGCGGCCAGTGCGCGCGGACTGGGGCGTGCGCGGGCCAGCATGACCACCAGCGGCGCCACCAGCAAGGTGCCGACGTAATGGTCGAGCATCTGCTGGCCGAGCCAGTTCCAGATCATGTCTGAGACGGCGACCTGGTGGATCAGCGACAAGGTGGTCGCTTCCACGGCGGCGGTCGCCGCGATCGCCAGCACGATCGACAAGAAAAGGCGCGTGGTGTCTTCCGGCGTGCGCAGGCTGGCCCGCAGGCTCGCGCGACGCAGGATGGCGAGCACCGCGGCGACAGTCAGCGGCACCGGCAGATCGCCGGCCAGGAAGGTCAGCCAGTCCCATCCTCGATGGACAGTGTGAAGATCGACCAGCGCCGTGGCGACCAGCTCGCCCCCGAGCAGCCAGGGCCATTGCCGCAGCGGCGTGACCAGCAGCACCGCGAAGCGCAGCCCGAACGGCAGCATCCAGCGGAACCGCTCGGCGGGCCCGAGGGCAAACCACAACAGGGCATAGACCGCGCCCGACAGGGGGCCTTCAAGGCGCGAGGGCGGGCTTTTCGCGGACATGCCGGAATGGTACATGTGGACTTGCGGCTTCCCGGACGGCGGATTTTTCAGACCATGTGCAGCATTGTTCTGGTCGATGACCATGCGATCGTGCGCGAGGGCTTCAAGCGGCTCATCGAGCAGGAGGCGGATTTCGTCGTCGTGGCCGAATGCCGCTGCGCGGAAGAGGCTGTCGAGGCGATCGGCCAGCATCGGCCGGACCTGGTCGCGCTGGATCTTTCCCT
The DNA here is from genome assembly GCF_003967035.1 of Aerosticca soli. Lineage (GTDB taxonomy): Bacteria > Pseudomonadota > Gammaproteobacteria > Xanthomonadales > Rhodanobacteraceae > Aerosticca > Aerosticca soli. The sequence continues at coordinate 1,208,016 of NZ_AP018560.1, forward strand.
GCCCGACGGCAGCGGGCTGCCGCTGCTCGAGCACCTGCGCAGCGTGGCGCCGGCCACCCGCATCGTGGTGCTCAGCATGCATGACAGCGAGCCCTACGTGACCGAGGCGCTGCGCCGTGGCGCGAGCGGTTACGTCACCAAGGGCACGGCGCCGGAGGAACTCATCGCCGGTCTGCGGGCGGTGATGGACGGGACGTGTTTCTTGAGTTCGGACCTGCGCCAGCGCCGTGCGGCCCGGCCGGCCGCGGCGCTGGATCCGCTGGCGCGACTCACCGCTCGCGAGCGCGAGGTGTTCCTGCTGCTGGCCGCCGGACGGACGCCCAAGCAGGCGGCCGCCGAGCTCGGCGTCGGCCAGAAAACGGTCTACATCCATCGCGCCAGCCTGATGGGCAAGCTCGGTGCGGGTTCGGAGCTGGATCTCTACCGGCTGGCGGTCGAACGCGGGCTGCTGCCGCGCCCGCCGGGGTGAGCGTTTTTTTCAATCTGCCTGGGCGCGCTCGAGCATCTGCCGGGCATGGGCACGTGTCTCGGCGGTGATTTCGAGCCCGCCCAGCATGCGCGCGAGTTCTTCCGCGCGCCCGGCCTCGTCGAGGCGGGTGATCACGGTGCGGGTCTGGCCGCCGACGTTTTCCTTGCTCACCTTGAGATGGGTGTGGCCCTGCGCCGCGACCTGGGGCAGATGCGTCACGCACAGCACCTGGCGTCGACTACCGAGCGCGCGCAGCTTCTGGCCCACCACTTCGGCGACGGCGCCGCCGATGCCGCTGTCGACCTCGTCGAACACCATGGTGCCGACGCTGTCCTTGCCGAGCGTGGCGACCTCGATGGCCAGGCTGATCCGGGCGAGCTCGCCGCCGGAGGCGACCTTGCGCAGGGGGCGCGGCGGCTGGCCGGGGTTGGCGCTGACCAGAAACTCGCAGCGTTCGCGCCCCAGCAGATCCAGCGACGTGTCCTCGCCATGCGTCTCGAGCATCACCTCGAAGCGGCCGCCGGGCATGCCGAGCTCGGCCATCAGCGCACTGACGTCGGCGGCCAGGCGTGCGGCCGCGGCCCGTCGCGAGGCGCCGAGCTCGGCGGCGGCGAGGGCGTAGTCGCGGCGCAGGCGATCGCGCTCGGCCAGGCGCGCATCGAGCCCGGCGAGCGCCTGTTCCAGCGCCTCGAGCTCGGTGCGCAGTTCATTGGCGCGCTCGCCAAGTTCATCGACCGGACGCCGATGCCGGCGGGCCAGTTCATGCAGACGGGCGAGATGTTCCTCGGCCTCGGCGAGGCGGGCGGGGTCGAGGTCGACCTCGTCGAGATAACGGCGCAGGGCATCGGCGGCCTCGTCCACCGCGATCGCGGCGCCGTCGATGAGTTCGCGCCAGGGTTCGAGCCGCGCATCGAGCGCGACCAGTCGCGTAAGTTCGCCCTGGGCGCGGGCCAGCGTGCGACGCAGGGCGAGTTCGCCCTCGCCGTCGAGCAGCTCACCGAGATGGGCGATACCCTCGGCAAGGCGGCCGGCATTGGCCAGCCGTCGCTGCCGGGCCTCGAGCTCGGCCAGCGCGTCGGGCGCCAGCGCCCAGCGTTCGAGCTCGGTGAGCTCGTGGCGGCGCAGGGCCAGATGGGATGCGTGATCTTCCTCGCCCTGGAGCGCACGGATCTGCGTCTCCAGCGCACGGCCTTCCTGGGCCAGCCGGCGCACGCGCTGCACGAGTTCCGCATGCCCGGCATAGGCATCGAGCAGGGCAAGCTGATGGCTCCGCGAGAGCAGGGCCTGGTGCTCGTGTTGGCCGTGGATCTCGATCAGCCGCCCGGCCAGTTCGCCGAGCTGGGCCAGACTGGCCGGGCGGCCGTTGATCCAGGCCCGCGAGCTGCCCTCGCTGCGGATCACTCGGCGCAGCCGGCAGGTCTCGTCCTCGTCCAGGGCTTCCTGCCGCAGCCACTCGCGCGCCTCGGGCAGGGCGGAGAGATCGAACTCGGCGGCAAGCTCCGCCCGTTCGCAGCCGGCACGCACCATGCCGCTGTCGGCGCGCGCGCCGGAGAGCAGCAGCAGGGCATCCACCAGCAGCGACTTGCCGGCGCCGGTCTCGCCGCTGACCACGGTCATGCCGGGGCCGAAGCCGATCTCGGCTTCCTCGACGACGGCGAAGTGGCGGACATAGAGCGAGGTGAGCATGGTCTCGCGACGGCATGGAAAGGCTGCGATTGTACGGGAGCCATCCGCCGGCGGCGGGGCGCGGGTGCCTTGCAAAGCGCGTCGCCAGACCTTATTCCTTGGCGCACTTTCCAGGATATGCCGACCATGCCCGATTTCACCGGTCATAGTCTCGATGCCCGGGCGCGACGCCTGTTGCGCACGCTCATCGCGCAATACTTGGCCGACGGCGAGCCGGTCGGCTCGCGTACGCTTGCGCGTTCGTCGGGGCTGGAGGTCAGCCCGGCGACCATCCGCAACATCATGGCGGACCTGGAGGAGGCCGGCCTGGTCGCTTCACCGCACACCTCGGCCGGACGGGTGCCGACGCCGCGTGGGCTGCGCCTGTTCGTCGACAGCCTGATCGAACTGCAGCCGCTGCCCGAGGAGGAGATGGCGCGGCTCAAACGCGAGCTGCCGCCGCCACCGGCCACCGTGCGCGACCTGCTCGGCAATGCCTCCTCGCTGCTGTCCGCGGTCACCCATTTCGCCGGCGTGGTGACCCTGCCGCGCCAGGCCGATTTCCCGTTGCGGCACATCGATTTCGTGCCGCTGGGGGAGGCGCGGGTGCTGGTGATCCTGGTGTTCTCCGACAACCAGGTGCAGAACCGCATCGTGCAGTTGCCGCATGCCGCGGATGCGCGCGAACTCGAGCAGGCCGCCAACTACATCAATATGCATCTGGCCGGTCTGCGCCTGGACGACATCCGTGCCCATTTGCTGCGCGAGCTGCGTGAGGCCGGCAGTGAACTCAACCGCCTGCTGGCCAATGCGATGGAACTGGCCGCCGCCTCGTTCGCGCCGCAGGGACAGGGCGAGGACGTGCTGGTCAGCGGACAGACCAACCTCATGGCTTACGCCGAGCTGGCCGACCTCGAGCGGTTGCGCGAATTGTTCGAGGCATTCCAGAAGAAGAACGAGCTGTTGCAGCTCATGGACGTCTGCGCCAAGGCGCCGGGCGTGCGGCTGTTCATCGGCGAGGAATCGGGCTTTGCCGCGCTGGACGGGTGCAGCGTGGTCACGGCCAGCTATGGCGCCCAGGGCCGGCTGCTCGGCGCGATCGGGGTGATCGGCCCCACCCGCATGGCCTACGAGCGCGTGATCCCGGTGGTGCAGGCCACCGCCGGCCTGCTCAGCGATGCCTTGAATCGGGCCGCGACGGCCCAATAACCGGGCCGGCACTTCATTCGTCATCAGTTTTGCCGATCGGTCCTGCGCACAGGCGGGCCGGTGGGTTCGTCCATGGAGAACACGCATGCAGACCAATGAACCGCAGACGCCACCCTCCAGCCAAAACGCCTCCAGCCAGCCTGCCGGGCAGGAGGCCAAGGCCTTGGCGGCCGAGCTCGAGCAGCTGCGGGCGCGGCTGGCCGAACTGGAGGCGAGCAATGCCGAATTGCGCGAAACCGTGCTGCGCGAAAAGGCCGAACTGGAAAACCAGCGACGTCGGTTGCACCGTGACCTGGAACAGGCGCGACGCTTCGCCAACGAGAAGCTACTGGGCGACCTGCTGCCGGTCTACGACAATCTGGAGCGCGGTCTGGCCGCCGAGGGCAGCGACATCGCCGCCCTGCGCGAGGGCATCGAGCTCACCCTGAAGGCCATGCTCAAGGTCGCCGAGAGCCATGGGCTGCGCCCGATCGACCCGCTCGGCGAACCGCTCGATCCGGAAAAACACCACGCGGTGAGCATGGTCGAGGCGCCCGATCAGAAGCCGGGTACGGTCGTCAACGTGCTGCAGAAGGGGTACGTGCTCAACGACCGGCTGGTGCGTCCGGCGCTGGTCGCGGTGGCCAAGGAGCCGTAACCGGCCGCCAAGGGCCAGAAAAAGGCGCCGATCGGCATTGAATCGCCACCCCGCGCCACCATTTGAACCACTAGTCGCGGCCACCGGCCGCATCGATTCTGGGAGCATTTCACCATGGGCAAGATCATCGGCATCGATCTCGGCACGACCAATTCCTGCGTGGCCGTGATGGAAGGCAGCACGGCCAAGGTCATCGAGAACTCCGAAGGCGACCGCACCACGCCTTCCATCGTCGCCTTCACCAAGGACGGCGAGGTGCTGGTCGGCGCGCCGGCCAAGCGCCAGGCGGTCACCAATCCAAAAAACACTTTCTATGCGGTCAAGCGCCTGATCGGCCGCAAGTTCAAGGATCCCGAGGTGCAGAAGGACCTGCACGTGGTGCCTTACAAGATCGTCGAGCATGAAAACGGCGACGCCTGGGTCGAGACCAGCGACGGCAAGCGCATGGCGCCGCAGGAGATCTCGGCCAAGGTGCTGATGAAGATGAAGAAGACCGCCGAGGACTATCTCGGCGAGCCGGTCACCGAAGCGGTGATCACGGTGCCGGCCTACTTCAACGACAGCCAGCGCCAGGCCACCAAGGACGCCGGCCGCATCGCCGGCCTCGAGGTCAAGCGCATCATCAACGAACCGACCGCGGCCGCGCTCGCCTATGGCCTGGACAAGAAGGGCGGCGACCGCAAGATCGCGGTCTATGACTTAGGCGGCGGCACCTTCGACGTGTCGATCATCGAGATCGCGGAAGTCGATGGCGAGAAGCAGTTCGAGGTGCTGGCCACCAACGGCGACACCTTCCTCGGCGGCGAGGACTTCGACAAGCGCGTGATCGACTACCTGGTCGATGAGTTCCAGAAGGACCAGGGTATCGACCTGCGCAAGGACCCGCTCGCCCTGCAGCGTCTCAAGGACGCCGCCGAGCGCGCCAAGATCGAGTTGTCCTCGAGCCATCAGACCGAAGTCAATCTGCCCTACATCACCGCCGATGCCTCCGGTCCCAAGCACCTCAGCATCAAGCTGACCCGGGCCAAACTCGAGGCGCTGGTGGAGGACCTCATCAAGCGCACCATCGAGCCGTGCCGGATCGCGCTCAACGATGCCGGCCTGCGGGTGTCGGACATCAACGAGGTGATCCTGGTCGGCGGCCAGACCCGCATGCCCAAGGTGCAGGAGGCGGTCAAGGATTTCTTCGGCAAGGAGCCGCGCAAGGACGTCAACCCGGACGAGGCGGTCGCCATCGGCGCGGCGATCCAGGGCGGCGTGCTGAGCGGTGAAGTCAAGGACGTGCTGCTGCTCGACGTCACTCCGCTCTCGCTCGGCATCGAGACGATGGGCGGCGTGATGACCAAGCTGATCGAGAAGAACACCACCGTGCCGACCAAGGCCACGCAGGTGTTCTCCACCGCGGACGACAACCAGACCGCGGTCACCGTGCACGTGCTGCAGGGTGAGCGCGAGCGCGCCAGTGCCAACAAGTCGCTCGGCAAGTTCGACCTGACCGGCATCGAGCCGGCGCCGCGCGGCGTACCGCAGATCGAGGTGACCTTCGACATCGACGCCAACGGCATCCTGCACGTCTCGGCCAAGGACAAGAAAACCGGCAAGGAACAGCGCATCGAGATCAAGGCCGGTTCCGGCCTGTCGGAGGAGGAGATCCAGCGCATGGTCGCCGATGCCGAGGCGCATCGCGAGGAGGACAGGAAGTTCCACGAGCTGGTGGCCACCCGCAACAAGGCCGATCAACTCGTGCATGCCACCCGCAACGCGCTCAAGGAGCACGGCGGCAAGGTCGGCGCACAGATCGGTGTCATCGAGGAGGCTCTGTCGGATCTGGAAAAAGCCAAGGACGGAGACGACAAGGCCGCGATCGAGGCCAAGATCAGCAAGCTCGAGCAGGTGGCCCAGCCGCTGTTCGCCGCCGCCCAGGGCGGTGGTGCCGGCGCGGGCCCGCAGGCGGCCGGTGGCGGTGCGCAGGGGGCTTCCTCCGCGCAGTCCGAAGACGTGGTGGACGCGGAGTTCACCGAAGTCAAGGACGACAAGAAATAATGATGGGCCAGGGGAACGGGCTCCTGCGGGGTTGAACGGCGGGCGGCGCGTGCATCGACGGATCACGCGCCGCCCGCTCTTCGCTTTCCGCAAGCCCACATGGGGTGGACATGAGCAAACGCGATTACTACGAGATTCTGGGCGTCGAGCGCAGCGCCGACGAGGCCGAGCTCAAGAAGGCCTTTCGCCGTCTGGCGATGAAGTACCACCCGGACCGCTGTCCGGACGATCCGCAGGCGCAGGAGAAGTTCAAGGAGGCCAAGGAAGCCTACGACGTGCTTTCCGATGCCAACCGCCGCGCCCTGTACGACCAGTACGGCCACGCCGCCTTCGAGGCCGGCATGGGCGGTGCGCGCGGTGCCGGTTTTGCCGACGTCGGCGACATCTTCGGCGACATCTTCGGTGACATCTTCGGCATGGGCGGTGGCCGCGGCCGCGCCCAGCGCGGTGCCGATCTGCGTTACGTCCTCGAGCTCAGCCTGGAGGAGGCGGTCTTCGGCACCGAGCAGACCATCGAGATACCCACCCACGTCCACTGCCATCACTGCAACGGTACCGGCTCGGCCGATGGCAAGCAGGTCACCTGCCGCACCTGCCACGGTCATGGCCGCGTGCGCATGCAGAACGGCATCTTCTCGATCCAGCAGACCTGCCCGCACTGCGGCGGCAGCGGCCGGGTGATCGAACACCCGTGCCAGGCCTGCCATGGCGAAGGCCGGCTCGAGGAAACGCGGCGCCTCTCGGTCAAGATCCCGGCAGGCATCGACAACGGCGACCGCATCCGTCTGACCGGCCAGGGCGAGGCGGGCCCGGCCGGCGCTCCGCCGGGCGACATGTACGTCGACGTGCGCGTGCGCGAGCATCCGATCTTCCATCGCGAGGGCAACGATCTCTACTGCGAGGTGCCGATCCGTTTCGCCCAGGCCGCGCTCGGTGCCGAATTGACCGTGCCGACCCTGGACGGCGAGGCCCGCATCAGCATTCCGCCCGAAACCCAGACCGGCCAGCAGTTCCGCCTGCGCGGGCGCGGCGTGCGTTCGGCGCGGAACGGGCGGGTCGGCGATCTCATCTGCGAGGTCGTGGTGGAGACGCCGGTGCGGTTGAGTCGCGAACAGCGTGAGCTACTCGAGGCGTTCGACGCGACCTTCGCCGACAGCGCGCCCGAGCAGCACACGCCGCGTTCCAAGCACTGGACCGACGGCGTGCGCCGTTTCTGGTCGCGGGTGGCGTCCTAAAACCATGCGGCCATCGACTCATTGCGTGCGTTGGTCGAAGCCATGAACCGACCGCTGCGGGTCGCACTCCACGGAGCTTCCGGCCGCATGGGTGGGGCCCTGCTCAGCCTCATCGAGGACGATGCCCGCTTTGCCCTGGCCGGCGCCCTGGTGTCGGCCGATTCCCGCCGTGTCGGCGCGCCGGCCGGTCACCACGCCGGACTTCGCTACGACTGCGACTGGGCCGCGGTCGGCCCGCTCGACGTGGTCATCGATTTCAGTGCACCGGCGGCCCTGCCGGCGCTCATCGAGCAGTGCCTCGCGCGGCATGCGGCGCTGGTGACCGGTACCACCGGCTTCGATGCCACGCAGGAGGCGTGGCTGGCGGCTGCCGCCGCGCACATCCCGGTGCTGCAGGCGGCCAATTTCAGTCTCGGCATCGCCGTGTTGATCCGGCTCGTGCGCGAGGCTGCCGCCGCACTGCACGCGTGGGATCTGGAAATCCTGGAAGCCCACCACGCGCGCAAGCACGATGCGCCATCCGGCACCGCGCTCGCCCTCGGCGCCGCCGCCGCCGCCGCGCGCGGCACGTCGCTGGAGGCGGCGGCCGTCTATGCAAGACAGGGCCAGACCGGGCCGCGCGGTCCGGGCAGCATCGGTTTTGCGGTGATCCGCGGCGGCGACGTGGTCGGCGAACACAGCGTGCAGCTGTTCGCCGCCGGCGAACGGCTGGAACTCGTCCATCGTGCGACCGATCGCCTGATCTTCGCCCGCGGCGCCCTGGAGGCGGCGTACTGGCTCGCCGGCAAACCGGCCGGCCGCTACACGCTCGATGCCCTGCTGGCCGCGCGTGCCGGCTGAAGCGCCGCGGCACGCCGGCCTGCGCGCCTTGTTTCATCGGCGCACGCCCGCTAGCATGCGCCGCTTCGTCATTGGGGAGTAGCCATCCCGTCGCTCACGGCGCGGGAATCCGGGTCAACATCCTTGGGGTTTGCAAGACCTCATGGTCCGGATGGCCGCATGGACGGCCCGGCGAGACCTTTGGCCACGACATGCCACCGGCTGGGCGGCGGTGTCGTCGCGCCATCGGTCAAGTGCCGCCCGGCCCGGAACGAGCATGCTGCTCACGATCTTGGCTTTGTTGCTTGCCGCCGGCGCGATCTATGCGGCCTGCGAGTATTTCGTCAACGGCGTCGAATGGCTGGGGCGGCGCCTGCATCTGGGCGACACCGCCACCGGCACGGTGCTCGCCGCCTTCGGCACGGCGCTGCCGGAAAGCGCGGTGACCTTCGTCGCGGTGATGTCCGATGCCTCGACCACGCGCAAGGACATCGGCGTGGGCGCGGCGCTGGGCGGCCCGCTGGTGTTGGCCACGCTGGCCTATGCCATCGTCGGTGCCGCGGTGTGGCTGCGGCGCCGGCGCCAGTCGCCGCGGGATTACGTCCTGCGTCTGGATCATCGTCGGCAGGCGCGCGACCAGGCGTGGTTCCTGGTCATCTTCGCGGCCAAATGCAGCCTGGGTCTGCTGGCGTTCGCGTGGAAGCCCTGGCTCGGCGTGCTGTTCCTGGCCGCCTACGCGCTGTATGTCTGGCGCGAACTGCGCGAAGCCGGCGCCGAGGCCGACCCGGAAGTGCTGGCCCCGCTCAAGCTGCATCCGCGAAGCGGGCGGCCGGCATGGTGGCGCATCGCCGTGCAGACCGGGGTGGCACTGGTGGTGATCGCGGTCGCCTCGCACGTTTTCGTCGGCCATCTGGAGGCGCTGGGGCTGGCGTGGCACTGGCCACCGCATCGGGTCGCGCTCGCCTTGAGCCCGGTCGCCACCGAGCTGCCGGAGACGGTGAATGCGCTGATCTGGGTGCGCCAGGGCAGGGAGCGGCTGGCGCTGGCCAACATTTCCGGCGCGATGATGATCCAGGCGACGGTACCGAGCGCGCTGGCGCTGTTTGCCACGCCGTGGCTGTTCGATGCGTCGCTGCTGCTGGCCGGCGTCTTGACCGCGGCAGCGATTCTCGCGCTCTGGTTGCTGTTCCGCCGCGGCCGCGTGGATGCCCGCTGGCTGGTGCCGGTGGGCGTTTTCTATGCGGTCTTCGTGGCTTATCTCGTCGGGCACGCCATGCCCGCGTAGGGTGGGCTTCAATCCGGATGCGCTGCACTGCGGTCGCGTTTGGCGCCGAAACGCCGGTCGAGTGCGCCGAGCACGGATTTCAAGGCCCGGGCGAAGCGGCCGCGCTGGGTCTTGCGTTGTTTTTCATCCTCGCTGGTGAGCCAGGCGACCTGGATCACGCGGCGCTCGCCTGCGTAGGGCAGGTGTCCGTGGAAGGAGTTGTCGCAACGCTTGAACACGGCGAATTCGCCGTACAGCGGTTTCAATTCCGGTACCAGCATGGCGTCGATGTCGTCGATCCGCGACAGGAAGCGCAGACAGCCCTCGCTGGTATCGGGCCATTGCGGGTTGAGATAGAGCAGCGCGGTGGCGATTTTCGAGCGGCTGTCGGTATGGATGGTGCCGTGGCGCTTGTTGAGCGAGCGGCAGATGGTGACCAGGGTGGGGTAGCGTTCGAGATCGGCGATACCGAGCTTGCGGCCGATCGCCCGGGCGAAGGCCGGCGCGGTGAACTGCTCGACGAGCGCGCGTATCGATGGCCCGCAGTCGGCCGGATCGTAGGGAAAGAACCCGGCGCTGGCGTAGCGCGGGAAATCCCTGTCCAGCATCTCGCGCGCCTCGTCGGGCAGCTGGCCGTGGGCGATCATGAAAGGGAAGGGCTCCAGATGCACCTCGGTGTCGCTGCGGTCGAGGCGCGCCGGATCGAGCAGGGCGGCGGTGTTCATGGAAGGCTTCAGGACTTCATGCAAGTTCTCGAAGTCTAACGTGCACGTGCCGGCGCCGGTGGACAGTAGGGCTGCTGCGCACCTATCATTGCATCCCGCCCTTTTACGTTCCTCAAGACCCCCAAGGTCCACAAGCCGCCGAGCGTGGCTTGCGGATTTTGCTGCACCCAAAGGCGGCCTCTCCCCATGTCCATGCCCGCTCTGCTCGCCCTCGCCAATGGCAGCGTGTTCCACGGTCACGCCGTCGGCGCGACCGGCGCAACCGTCGGCGAAGTGGTCTTCAATACTGCGATGACCGGCTATCAGGAGGTCCTGACCGACCCTTCCTATGCGCGGCAGATCGTCACGCTCACCTATCCGCACATCGGCAACACCGGCATCAATGCGGTGGATGCCGAATCGGATCGTGTCCACGCCGCCGGCCTCATCGTGCGCGACGTGCCGCGGCGCGCGAGCAACTGGCGCAGCGAGGAAAGCCTCGCTCACTATCTCGAGCGGCAGGGCGTGGTCGCCATCGCCGGCATCGATACCCGCCGCCTGACCCGCATCCTGCGCGATGAAGGCGCGCAGGCCGGCTGCATTCTCGCCGGCGCCGAGGTCGACGAGGGCGTCGCCCTGGCCAGGGCGCGCGCTTTCCCCGGCCTGGACGGCATGGACCTGGCGCGCGAGGTCGGGGTGGCCGCGCCCTATGTCTGGGACGAGGGGCTCTACGATCTCGATCGCCAGGCATGCCGGCGTCCGGAGCTTCGTTTCGAGGTCGTCGCCTACGATTTCGGCATCAAGCGCAACATCCTACGGCTTCTGGCCGAGCGCGGCTGCCGGGTGCGCGTGGTGCCGCCGCAGACACCGGCGGAGGATGTGCTGGCCATGCGGCCCGACGGCGTGTTCCTTTCCAATGGTCCGGGCGATCCGGCCGCCTGTGGCTATGCCATCGAGGCCACGCGGGTGTTCCTGGCGCGCGGGCTGCCGCTGTTCGGCATTTGCCTGGGGCACCAGATCATGGGTCTGGCGCTCGGTGCCCGCACGCTCAAGATGAAGTTCGGCCATCACGGCGCCAATCACCCGGTGAAGGATCACGATGACGGCCGGGTCTTGATCACCAGCCAGAACCACGGCTTCGCGGTCGATCCGGCGACGCTGCCGGGTCATGCGCGCATCACCCATACCTCGCTGTTCGACGGCTCGCTGCAGGGCTTCGCCCTCGCCGACCGGCCGGCGTTCTGCTTCCAGGGCCATCCGGAAGGCGCCCCCGGCCCGCACGACATCCGCTATCTCTTCGACCGTTTCGCCGCGTTGATGCAGGAGACCCGCTGACATGCCCAAGCGCACCGACATCAAGAGCGTGCTGATCATCGGCGCCGGCCCGATCGTGATCGGCCAGGCCTGCGAGTTCGATTACTCCGGTGCCCAGGCCTGCAAGGCTTTGCGCGAGGAGGGCTACCGCGTCGTCCTGGTCAACTCCAACCCGGCCACGATCATGACCGACCCGGAGATGGCCGACGCCACCTACGTCGAGCCGATCACCGCGGCGATGGTGGAGCGCATCATCGCCAAGGAGCGTCCCGACGCGCTGCTGCCGACCATGGGCGGGCAGACCGCGCTCAACTGCGCGCTGGAACTGGCCGATGCCGGCGTGCTGGAGCGCTACGGCGTGGCCCTGATCGGCGCCAGCCGCGAGGCGATCCGGATGGCCGAGGACCGCGAGCTGTTCCGCCATGCGATGGCCGAGATCGGGCTCGCCTGCCCACGCGCCGAGGTGGCCAGGAGCTACGAGCAGGCGGTGGCGATCCAGGCGCGCATCGGTTTTCCGACCATCATCCGCCCGAGCTTCACGCTGGGCGGTTCGGGCGGCGGCATCGCCTACAACGTCGAGGAGTTCGAGGCGATCGTCAAGCGCGGCCTGGAGCTCTCGCCGGTGCACGAGGTGCTGGTGGAGGAATCCGTGCTCGGCTGGAAGGAGTTCGAGATGGAAGTGGTCCGCGACCAGGCGGACAACTGCATCATCGTCTGCTCGATCGAGAACCTCGATCCGATGGGCGTGCACACCGGCGATTCGATCACCGTGGCGCCGGCGCAGACGCTCACCGACAAGGAATACCAGCGCATGCGCGATGCCTCGATCGCCGTGCTGCGCAAGATCGGCGTGGACACTGGCGGCTCCAACGTGCAGTTCGGCATCAATCCGGCCGACGGTCGCATGGTGGTGATCGAGATGAACCCGCGCGTGTCGCGTTCCTCGGCGCTCGCCTCCAAGGCCACCGGCTTCCCGATCGCCAAGATCGCCGCCAAGCTCGCCGTGGGCTACACGCTCGACGAACTCAGAAACGAGATCACCGGCGGGGCGACACCGGCCTCGTTCGAGCCGACCATCGACTACGTGGTCACCAAGATCCCGCGCTTTGCCTTCGAGAAGTTCCCGCAGGCCGATGCGCGCCTGACCACGCAGATGAAATCGGTGGGCGAGGTGATGGCGATGGGCCGCACCTTCCATGAATCCCTGCAGAAGGCGCTGCGCGGGCTCGAGATCGGCAAGAACGGGCTCGATCCGGCCGGGCTCGACACATCCAGCGAGGAAGGGCTGGCCGAGCTCAAGCGCGCGCTGCGCGAACCGCGCCCCGAGCGCGTGTTCCATCTGGCCGACGCCTTCCGTGCCGGGCTGACGCTCGAGGAGGTCCATGCCCTGAGCCACGTCGATCCGTGGTTCCTGGCCGCGTTCGAGGACATCGTCGCCGCCGAGCGGGAAGTGCAGGCGCAGGGATTGGCCGCGCTCGATGCCGGGCGCCTGCGTGTGCTCAAGCGGATGGGTTTTTCCGACGCGCGGCTGGCCGAACTCACCGGCACCGACGAGGCGACACTGCGCCGGCATCGCCACGCGCTTGGGGTGCGGCCGGTCTACAAGCGGGTGGATTCCTGCGCCGCCGAATTCGCCACCACCACGGCCTATCTCTATTCCACCTACGAGGAGGAATGCGAGGCCGCCCCGACCGCGCGCGACAAGATCATGATCCTGGGCGGCGGCCCCAACCGCATCGGCCAGGGCATCGAGTTCGATTACTGCTGCGTGCACGCGGCGCTCGCCCTGCGCGAGGACGGCTTCGAGACCATCATGGTCAACTGCAACCCGGAGACCGTCTCCACCGACTACGACACCTCCGACCGCCTGTACTTCGAGCCGCTGACGCTGGAGGACGTGCTGGAGATCGTGGACAAGGAGCGTCCGCGCGGCGTGATCGTGCAGTACGGCGGGCAGACCCCGCTCAAGCTCGCCCGCGCGCTGGAGGCCGCCGGCGTGCCCATCATCGGCACCTCGCCGGAGTCGATCGACCTGGCCGAGGACCGCGAGCGCTTCCAGACGCTGGTGACCCGGCTCGGGCTCAGGCAGCCGCCCAACCGTACCGCGCGCAACGCCGACGAGGCGCTCGCGCTCGCCCACGAGATCGGCTATCCGCTGGTGGTGCGGCCGAGCTACGTGCTCGGCGGCCGGGCGATGGAGATCGTCTACAGTGACGCCGACCTCTCGCGCTACATCCGCGAGGCGGTCAAGGTGTCCAACGATTCGCCGGTGCTGCTCGACCGCTTTCTCGACCATGCGGTCGAGGTCGACGTCGACGTGGTCGCCGACGCCGAGGGCCAGGTGTTGGTCGGCGGCATCATGGAGCACATCGAGGAGGCCGGCGTGCATTCGGGCGACTCGTCCTGCTCGCTGCCGCCGTATTCGCTCTCGCCGGCGATCCAGGACGAGCTGCGCCGGCAGGTCGCGCTGCTGGCCCGCGAGCTCAAGGTCGTCGGCCTGATGAACACCCAGTTCGCCATCCAGGGCGACACCGTCTACATCCTGGAAGTGAACCCGCGTGCCTCGCGCACCGTGCCGTTCGTCTCCAAGGCCACCGGCGTGCCGCTGGCCAAGATCGCCGCGCGCGCCATGGCCGGCCGTTCGCTCGCGGCGCAGGGCGCCACGCGCGAGGTGATCCCGCGCTACTACGCGGTGAAGGAGGCGATCTTCCCGTTCCTCAAGTTTCAGAACGTGGACCCCATCCTGGGCCCCGAGATGCGTTCGACCGGCGAGGTGATGGGTCTGGGTGCCAGCTTCGGCGCCGCCTTCGCGCGCGGCCACGATGCCGCCGGCATCAAGACGCCGCCCAAGGGCAAGGTGTTCGTCTCGGTGCGCGATGCCGACAAGCCGCGCCTGCTGCCGATCGCGCAGGAACTCGTCGCCCGCGGCTACCGGCTGGTGGCCACCGCCGGCACCGCGCACTTTCTGCGCGAACATGGCGTGGACTGCGAGCGCGTCAACAAGGTCGCCGAGGGCCGCCCGCACATCGTCGACCTGATCAAGAACGGCGAAATCGTCTATATCGTCAACACCACCGAGGGCAAGCCGGCCATCGCCGACTCGTTCTCGATCCGGCGCGAGGCGCTGCAGCACCGCGTCACCTATTCCACCACCGTGGCCGGCGCCCGCGCGCTGGTGCATTCGCTCGACTTCCACGGCGCGGGCGAGGTGCACAGCCTGCAGGAACTGCACGAGGAACTCCACGCATGAATCGAGCCCCCATCACCAAGGCCGGCGCCGAGCGCCTGCGCACCGAGCTGGAACGGCTGAAGTCGGTCGAGCGTCCGCGCATCATCGCCGCCATCGCCGAGGCGCGCGCCCATGGCGATCTCAAGGAGAACGCCGAATACCATGCCGCGCGCGAGCAGCAGAGCTTCATCGAGGGCCGCATCGCCGAGCTGGAGGCCGCCTTGTCCACCGCCGAGGTGATCGACGTGGCCAAGCTCAATCCCGGCGACAGGGTGGTGTTCGGCGCCACCGTGGCGCTGGAGGACGAGGACTCCGGCGAGACCGTGACCTACCAGATCGTGGGCGACCTCGAGGCCGACATCAAACAGCGCCTGCTGGCGGTGTCCTCGCCGATCGCCCGGGCCATGATCGGCAAGAGCGAGGGCGACAGCTTCGAGTTCAAGGCGCCGGGCGGCGTGCGTCACTACGTGATCGCGTCGGTGCATTACCGCTGACGCGCACTGCGGCGACTTTCCTTCAAAAAACGGCCATGGCGCGGCCTGGCCCCGCGGAGCTGGAAGCCATGGCGGCGCCGGCGTCCGTGGCGCGCGGCAGGGCGGGAGCGCGGTGAATCCATGCGATAATGCAGGGTTCGTATGCCGCGCCGGCGCAGCCGCAGCCGGCGTCACCTGCAGGCCACTCCATGGATCACATCCGCAACTTCTCCATCATCGCCCACATCGACCACGGCAAGTCGACCCTGGCCGACCGCATCATCCAGATCTGCGGCGGGCTGGAAGAGCGCGAGATGGAAGCGCAGGTGCTCGACAGCAACCCGATCGAACGCGAGCGCGGCATCACCATCAAGGCGCAGTCGGTGTCGCTGCCGTACAAGGCACGCGACGGCAAGACCTACCAGCTCAACTTCATCGACACGCCCGGACACGTCGATTTCTCCTATGAGGTCTCGCGCTCGCTGGCCGCCTGCGAGGGCGCGTTGCTGGTGGTCGATGCCGCGCAGGGGGTGGAGGCGCAGTCGGTGGCCAACTGCTACACCGCCATCGAGATGGGCCTGGAAGTGGTGCCGGTGCTCAACAAGATTGACTTGCCGACCGCCGACGTCGAGAAGGTCAAAGCCGAGATCGAGGCGGTGATCGGCATCGACGCCAGCGACGCGGTGGCGGTGAGCGCCAAGACCGGGCAGAACGTGGTCGAGGTGCTGGAGGCGATCGTCGCGCGCATCCCGCCGCCCAAGCCGCGCGACACCGACCGCCTGCAGGCGCTGATCATCGATTCCTGGTTCGACAATTACCTCGGCGTGGTGTCGCTGGTGCGGGTGATGCAGGGCGAGATCAAACCCGGCGACAAGCTGCAGGTCATGTCCACCGGTCGCAGCCACGAGGTGAGCGAGGTGGGCGTGTTCACGCCCAAGCGCAAGAAGCTCGAACGGCTTTCGGCGGGCGAGGTGGGCTGGGTCACCGCCTCGATCAAGGACGTGCACGGCGCGCCGGTGGGCGACACCTTCACCCATGCCAACCGGCCTGCGGAAAAGCCGCTGCCCGGCTTCCAGACCATGCAGCCGCGCGTGTTCGCCGGCCTGTTTCCGGTCGCCGCCGACGATTACCCGGCGCTGCGCGAAGCGCTGGAAAAACTGCGCCTCAACGACGCGGCGCTGTTCTTCGAGCCGGAGAGCTCCGAGGCGATGGGTTTCGGCTTTCGCTGCGGCTTTCTCGGCATGCTGCACATGGAGATCGTGCAGGAGCGCCTGGAGCGCGAATACGATCTCGACCTCGTCACCACCGCGCCGACGGTGGTCTACGAGGTCCTCAAGACCGACGGCAGCACGATGCGGCTGGACAACCCGGCCAAGCTGCCGCCCTCGCCGCAGGTGGTGGAGATCCGCGAGCCGATCATCCTGGCCAACATCCTCACCCCGCCCGAGTACGTCGGCAACGTCATCACCCTGTGCGAGGAAAAGCGCGGCGTGCAGCGTTCGATCCAGTACCTGGCCAGCCAGGTGCAGATCAGCTACGAGCTGCCGCTGGCCGAGGTGGTACTGGACTTCTTCGATCGGCTGAAGTCGGTCTCGCGCGGCTACGCCTCGATGGACTACCACTTCGACCGCTTCGAGGCCGGCCCGTTCGTGCGTGTGGACGTGCTGATCAACGGCGACCGCGTGGATGCGCTCAGCCTGATCGTGCACCGCAACCAGGCCGAGCGGCGCGGGCGTGAGCTGGTCGAGCGGATGAAGGACCTGATCCCGCGCCAGCAGTTCGACGTGGCGATCCAGGCCGCCATCGGTGCGCAGATCATCGCCCGTTCCACGGTCAAGGCGCTGCGCAAGAACGTGCTGGCCAAGTGCTACGGCGGTGACGTCACCCGCAAGAAGAAGCTCCTGGAGAAGCAGAAAGAAGGCAAGAAACGCATGAAGCAGGTCGGCCGCGTGGAGATTCCGCAGGAAGCCTTCCTGGCCGTGCTCAAGGTGGACAAATGAGACGGGGCGTCATCGAAAACGGCGCGAGAGGAACGGCGTCCTCGCCGGTCTCTTCGCCGGCGTTCGTCCTCTGCCGCGCGTCCTAAAAAAAGGAACCATCCGCATGGATTTCGATTTCTCGGCGATTCTGCTCGGCCTGACCGTGCTGTTCGGGGTGGTCTGGGGGCTGGACCGCCTGTTCTTCTATCGCCGCCGCAAGGCGCGTCTGGCCGCGCAGGGGCGGGAATACCGCGATCCGGCGCCGGTGGACTGGTCGCGTTCGCTGTTTCCGGTGGTGCTGGTCGTGCTGGTGCTGCGCTCCTTCGTGGCCGAGCCGTTCCGCATCCCGTCCGGCTCGATGATGCCGACGCTGGACGTGGGCGATTTCATCCTGGTCAACAAGTTTGCCTACGGGCTGCGCGTGCCGGCTTTCAACAACAAGTTCCTGAGCCTCGGTGAACCCAAGCGGGGCGACGTGGTGGTATTCCGTTTTCCCGGCTATCTCTGCCGCGACGAAGCCGGCCGGCTGCGTCGAGTGGGTGGCGACGAGAGCGGCCCGCCGATGCTGGGCCCCGGCTATCGCTGTCCGGAGCAACCGCTGCCGGTGCAGCAGCAGAACTGGATCAAGCGCGTGATCGGCCTGCCCGGCGACGTCGTCGAGGTCCACGACAGCCAGATCACCATCAACGGCAAGCCGGTCAAGGCCGATTACGTCGGCCCCTTCACCGGCGACCGCCGCCGCCCGGAGGATGCCGAGCTGCTCGCCTACGGCGCGACCATTTGGAATGAACACCTGGACGGCGTCGACCACCTCATCGCGCGGATGCCCGATCGCATGCCGACCCAGCCCATTCCCAACGAGCTCGTCCCCTCGCGCGTGCCCGAGGACTGCTATCTGGTCATGGGCGATGACCGCGAGAACAGCCTGGACAGCCGCTGGTGGGGCTGCGTGCCGGAGAAGAACCTGGCCGGCAAGGCTTTCCTGATCTGGATGAGCTGGAAAGGCTGGGGCACCGGTGGCGTGGACTGGCGCCGGATCGGCACGGTGGTGCACTGATGCGGCACGCGTCGCTGGCATAATCGTCGCTGCGGCCGTTCCGGTTCGCGATGAGGGAGGGGAGACTCATGAAAACACGGCAAGGCGGCATGACCTTGATCGGTTTCCTGTTCGTGCTGGCCATCGTCGGCTTCTTCGGCTACATGGCCATGAAGCTGGTGCCGGCCTACACGGAGTACATGGGCGTGAGCAAGGCGATGAGCCAGATCGCCAGCGGCGGCATGGAAGGCAAGACGCTCGACGATGTCCGCCGCGATCTGCTCTACAAGATGGGTTTCCAGTACGTGGACGACGCCACCATCAAGCCCAGCGACATCACCCTGGACCGTGCCGGCAACGGCGCCACGCTGCGCGTCGCCTACGACAAGGTGGTGCCGTTCCTCTACAACATCTCCTTCCTGCTGCACTTCGAAAAGAGCGTGCAACTGCAAGGCGCACCGACGGGCCAGTAAGCGTTTGAAGCTCGACTACGCTTTCCGCGACGAAGCTCTGCTGCAGTTGGCGCTCACCCACCGCAGCGCCGGCCGGCCGAACAACGAGCGGCTGGAGTTCCTGGGCGATGCGCTGCTGGGCGCGCTGGTGGCCGAGCTGCTCTTCGAGGTTCATCCGCAGGCCAGCGAAGGCGAGCTGTCGCGCTTGCGCGCCCAGCTGGTGAACGGCCCGGCGCTGGCGGTGATCGCGCGTGAGATGGGGCTGGGCGAGGCCTTGCGGCTGGGGCCGGGCGAGCTCAAGAGCGGCGGGTTCCGGCGCGATTCGATCCTGGCCGACGCCTTCGAGGCGGTGCTCGCCGCGGTCTACCTCGATGGCGGGTTCGGCGCTTGCCGTACGCTGGTGCGGCAATGGTTCGCGCCGCGCGTGGCCGCCCTGCCCAAGGCGGCCAAGGATGCCAAGACCCGCCTGCAGGAATGGCTGCAGGCGCGTGCGCTGCCGCTGCCGAGCTACGAGCTGCTGGACAGCCGCGGCGAGGAGCACGCCAGGATCTTCGAAGTGCGCTGCGCGGTCAGCGAGCCCCGGCCGCTGAGCGCGCAGGCGAGCGGCTCCAGCCGCCGGCAGGCCGAGCAGGAGGCCGCACAGGCGGTGCTCGATCAGCTCGAAACCGCGGCGCGCTGAAGGCTTTGAGTTTTTTCTTTTTTCGCAACGGCCAAGGCATGAACGAACCGCACCAGCACGACGAACCGGCGACTCCGGAGCCCGATTTCCGTTGCGGCATGGTGGCTCTGGTGGGCCGTCCCAACGTCGGCAAGTCCACCCTGCTCAACGCGTTGATCGGCTTTCGCCTATCCATCGTCAGCCCGCGCCCGCAGACCACGCGCCACCGCATTCTCGGCATCGATACCGGCGAGGCCGGACAGATCCTGTACGTCGACACGCCGGGCATGCACCGCGGCGGGCGGCGGGCGATCAACCGCAGCCTGAACCGCGTTGCGCGTGCGGCGCTCGACGAGGTCGATCTCGTCGTGCAGGTGATCGAGGCCGGGCGCTGGACCGAGGAGGACGAGGCGCTGTACGCCCTGCTCGCCGGCCAGCCGGTGCCGCGGCTGCTCGCCATCAACAAGGTCGACCTGGCCCGCGACAAGGCCGCGCTGCTGCCCTTCGTCGCGGAGCTTGCGGCCAGCCATGCCTTCGACGCCGTCCACTACGTCAGCGCGCGCCGGCGCAAGGGGCTGGAGCCGCTGCGGGCCGACATCCTCGCCCGCCTGCCGGCCCGCCCGGCGGTGTTCGGCCCCGACGAGATCACCGACCGCAGCGAGCGTTTCCTCGCCGCCGAGCGGGTGCGCGAGCAGCTCATGCTGCGGCTGGACCAGGAAGTGCCCTACGCGACCACGGTGGAGATCGAGCGGTTCCAGGACCGCGACGACGGCGTGACCGAGATCCATGCGGTGATCTGGGTCGAGCGCGAAGGCCAGAAGGCGATCGTGATCGGTCAGGGCGGGGCCCAGCTCAAGGCGATCGGCGCGGCCGCGCGGCGGCAGATGGAGAGCCTGTTCGGCCGCAAGGTATTCCTGAAGCTGTGGGTCAAGGTGCGCGAGGGCTGGAGCGACGACGAGCACCAGCTCAAACGCTTCGGCTACGCTGACTGAAGGTCTGCGCGGCCGGTAGGCGAAGGAGCCTCGAGCCTTGCGTCTGGAACAGCAGCCGGTCTATGTCCTGCATCTGCGCGCCTATCGCGAGACCTCGCTGCTGCTGGAGTGTCTGAGCCGCGACCGCGGTCGCCTGGGCGTTGTCGCGCGCGGCGTGCGTGGCGCGCGGGCGCGCGTGTCGCGGGCGCAGCTCGAGCCTTTCCAGGCGCTCAGGTGCGATCTTCTGCTGCGCGGCGAGCTGGCCACACTGCTTGCGGCGGAAGGCGACGGCCCGGTCCGCCGCCTGGCCGGCACGGCGGGTCTGGCCGGGCTCTATCTCAATGAGCTCACGGTCCGCTTCACCCGTCGCCAGGACCCGCACCCGGCCTTGTTCGCGGCCTATGCGCGCACGCTCGGGCGGCTGGCGGCCGGCGAGGCGCCGGACTGGACGCTGCGCCGCTTCGAGCGCGACCTGCTGCAGGCGACCGGCTATGCCCTGCGTCTGGACAGCACGGCCGAGGGCGCGCCGCTCGAACCGGAAGGCTGGTACGTCTACCAGGTCGAGCGTGGCCCGGTGCGCTGCCCGCCGGAACACGCCTATGCGCTGCGCGGCGTCGATCTTGCCGCCCTGGCCGCGGACCGCGAGCCCGCGCCCGCCGCCCGCTTGCCGCTGCGGGCGATGATGCGCGAGGTGATCCGTCACCACCTGGGTGGCGAACCGCGCACCTGGCAGTGGCTGGCCCGTCTGCCGCGGCGCTGAAGGCTCAATCCGGCGTCGCGTGGCCGAGCGCGGCGAGGGTGCCGGTGAGCGTGCCGCGGAAGGCCGCGCATTCACCGGGCGCGGGTGTGCGCCCGCTCCTGAGCCGCGCGAGCAGCCTGGCCGCCTGATCGGCCAGCGCGCTGGCCCCGCAGAAACCGCACGAGGCGCGCAGCCGGTGCAGGCGGTCGATCCATTCTTCCGGCTGGCCGGCACCGTGGTCGAGGTCGCGCAGCAGGCCGTGCAGTTCCTCGCCGAGCAGACGGCGCAGGGCTTCGAGGGTCGCCGCATCGCCGCTGGCCGCCAGGGCGGTGGCATCGTCGAGCAGCGGCGCCGATGCGGTGAAGAACGCCAGCAGCCGGCCGAGCGCGGCGAGATCGCAAGGCTTGGCCAGGGTGTCGGCAAAGCCCAGCGCCAGCAGCCGCCGGCGCTCATGCGCGGGAAGTTCCGCGCTGGTCGCCACCGCCGGCGCATGCCGGCTCGCCGCCTTGGGATCGCCGCGCAAGGCGGTAAGCAGGGCACAGGCGCCCAGGTCCGGCATGTGCACGTCGAGCAGCAGCAGATCGAAGGCGGTGGCGCCGGCCACAGCCAGGGCCGAGCCACCATCGGCGCAGGCGCTCACATCGGCACCCAGGCGTTCCAGCCCGGTGACGAGGACAAGCCGGCTGGCCGGATCGTCGTCGGCCACCAGGACCCGCGGCGCCGGGCAAGGCGTCGCCAATGGGGGGCTGAGGGTGGCATCGGGCATGACGTGTCCATGTCGTTCAGCTGTATCGGGCAGAATGGCCGGTCATGCGCTGCGCTTCAAGGCCCGTCCTCGTTCTTTGTGCCGGTCTGTGCGGTTTCGCGGCGGCGGGAGAGGCCGTCGCGGCGGTCACGCTGGCGGCACGCAGCGTGCAGTGGCCGGGCGTGCAGCTCGAGGCGGTGCGGCTCGAGCTTGCCGACGATGACGCCGGCGGCGTGCGTGCCCGGCTCGCGGTGGGCGCCGCCGACGTTCCGGCGCTGGGCTGGCACCGGCTGGGACTGCAGCTGGAAGGGCGGCTGACCCGCGACCTGCAGCGGCGCTGGTGGCTGGCCGGACCGCTCAAGCTCACGGGCGCGCCCGGCGCGGCGCTGGCCGATGCGCGCCTGTCGGCAGTGGTGGACGCGCAGGCCAATACCCTCGAGCTCGACCTCGCCCAGGGCGCGACGATGCTGCATGCCGCGCTGCCGCTGGACCAGCCCAGCCACGCCCAGTTCGCCCTGGCCAGCCTGCCGGTGGCCTGGCTGGGCGGCGTGTTCGGCGCTCGCCCCGGGCTGCAGGGGCAGCTGGATGCGCAGCTTGCGTTGGATGCGGGCGCGGGCACCGTGCGCACCGCCGGCACTTTCGACCTGCACGGGCTCGGCCTGGCCTGGCGGGACGGGCATGCGCAGGGCATCGACGGCAGCGGCCGGCTCGAACTCGAAGCCGGCGACGGGACCACGCGGCTCGAGCTCGAGGCGGGGCTGCACGATGGCCGCGTGGCGCAAGGTGCCTGGGGCGCGGAACTGCCGCCCCACCCGGTACAGATCGCCGCCACGGCACGCTTCGCGGCGGGCCAGGCGACACTGGCCCTGCTGCGCGTGAGCGATCCGGATGCGCTGCAGCTCGAGGGTGCCCTGCGCTGGGACACGCAAGGACGGCTGGACGAGATGCGCATCGATCGTCTCCAGGCGCGCCTGCCGGCCGCCTATCGCCGTTACGGCCGCCGCTGGCTGGCCGCGACGTACGGGCTCGACGACCTGCGCACCGCCGGCACCTTCGAGGCCGCGCTGGACTGGCGCGGCGGCGGTCTCCACGCGCTGGCCGTCCGTGGCCAAGGGCTGGCGCTGGCCGATGTGGACGGGCGTCTGGACGTCGCCGGCCTCGGCGGCGCGCTGGACTGGCATCGGCGCGACGAACGCCCGGCGACCACACTGGCATGGACCGCGCTGCGCTGGCGGGACTTCGCCTTCGGTCCGGTGGAAACCCGCTGGCGCAGTCACGCCGGCCTGCTCGCGCTGGAGGCACCGGCCGTGGTGCCGTTCCTGGGCGGGGACATCCACGTACAGGCGCTGGCCTGGCGGCCGCAGCCGGAAGCCGGTCAGCCCAGGCTCACCGCTACGCTGGCCTTCACCGGCATCGACCTGGGGGCATTCAGCGCCGCGCTCGGCTGGCCGCGGTTTCCGGGCATCCTGGGCGGGGCGATACCGGCCCTGCGCTGGGTCGGCGACCGCATCGATCTGGCCGGTGGGCTCTCGCTCCACGTGTTCGACGGCTTCGTCGACGTCACCCGGCTCGCGTTGTCCGCGCCGTTCGGGCCGCATCCGGAACTTGCCGCCGATCTGGCCCTGCGTGGCCTGGATCTGGCCGCATTCACCAGCGTGTTCGACATCGGCCACATCAGCGGCCGGCTGGACGGGGACATCCAGGGCCTGCGCCTGGTCGACTGGACGCCGGTGGCCTTCGACGCCTATCTGCATGCCGATGGCGGCGGGCAGATCAGCCAGCGCGCGCTCGACAACCTGACCGCGCTGGGCGGCGGCAGCACTGCCGGCGGCCTGCAACGCGCGATGCTGCGCTGGTTCAAGCACTTCGGTTACCGGCGCATCGGCCTGCGCTGTCGCCTCGCCGACGGCGTCTGCCGGATGGGCGGACTGGAGTCGGACGCGGATGGCTACACTATCCTCGAAGGCAGTGGCCTGCCGCATCTTCGCGTGATCGGCCACCAGGAACGGGTGGACTGGCCGACCCTGGTGCGCAGACTGCAATCCGCCGCGGCCGGCGGCGCCCCGCAGGTACGCTGACAAAAACCGAAGGTGAGCCGATGCGCAAAAGTCTGTTCCTGTGCTTCTCCCTCTGGCTGCTGCTCGCCGCCGGTTGCGTCACCGTCAATGTGTATTTTCCGGAAGCCGCGGCGCAGCAGGCTGCCGATCGTTTCATCGACAGCGTGATCGACGCCCAGGACGCCGCCCCTGCCAAGCCGGCGTCCTCGACCTCGCCCCGGCGCGATCCGCCTGCGCCGACGGCACGCCCGCCGGCGGCGATGCTGCTCGAACTGCTGGTGCCCTCGGCGCAGGCCGCGCAGACGCCGGATCTCACCCTGGAGACGCCGGCCACGCGGGCGATCCATGCCCGCATGCGTGAGCGTTTCGCGCATGATCTTGCGCCGCTGCTGGACGGCGGCGTGGTCGGCTTGACCCGTGACGGTCTGGTGGCGCTGCGCGATGCGGACGGCCTCGATCCGGCCGCGCGGGCCAGGGCCGAGGCCGTGATCGCCGCGGAAAACCGCGACCGCGAGGCGCTCTATCGCGAGATCGCGCAGGCCAACGGCCACCCGGAATGGGAGGCGCAGATCCGCGTCACCTTCGCCCGCAGCTGGATCGAGCATGCGCGACCCGGCTGGTATCATCAGGACGCCGCCGGCCGCTGGCAGCGCTAGCGGCTCTTCCCATCGGTTTCCCCAGCGTCCGTATCACGTCCGGGCGCCAAGCGACTTTTCCTCCGACACCATGCCTGCAGCGCACGACGTCCGCATCACCGACTTCGATCACGACGGCCGCGGCGTGGCCCGCATCGACGGCAAGACCGTCTTCGTCGCCGGCGCCCTGCCGGGCGAGCAGGTGCGGCTGGCCATCCGCCGCCGGCACCGGCATTTCGACGAGGCCCAGCTGCTCGAGGTGCTGGAGCCCGCCGCCTCCCGGGTGACGCCGCGCTGCCCGCATGCCGGCGTGTGCGGCGGCTGCTCGCTGCAGCACATGGACGCGGCCGCGCAGATCGTTGCCAAGCAGCGCATGCTGGCCGACGCGCTGACCCGCATCGGCAAGGTGACGCCGGCCGCCTGGCTGCCGCCGCTCACCGACGCCGTCTGGGGCTACCGTCGGCGCGGTCGGCTGTCGGTGCGCCGGGTGGCGAAGAAAGGTCGCGTACTGGTCGGTTTCCGTGAGCAGGAACAGCCGCGTTTCGTCGCCGACGTCGAACGTTGCGAAGTGGTGCATCCGGCGCTTGGCGCGCACATCGGCGAACTCGCCGTGCTGGTCGGTGGGCTGGAGGCGGCCGATGCCATCGCGCAGATCGAGTTCGCCGCCGGTGACGAGCTCCTGGCCCTGGTGTTCCGTCATCTGCGCCCGCTCGGCGAGGCCGACCGCGCGGCCCTGACCGCCTTCGCAAAGGCCCGCGGCCTGGCCGTCTATCTGCAGCCGGGCGGCATCGACAGCGTGCATCCCTTGTGGCCGCAAGCCCCGGAGCTGAGCTATCGCCTGCCGACCGGGGTGGAAGAGGAGACCGTGACGCTGGCCTTCGAACCGCTGGATTTCATCCAGGTCAACGGCGCGCTCAACCGCAAGATGGTGGCGCAGGCGCTGGCCTTGCTCGATCCGCGCCCGCACGAGCGCGTGCTCGACCTGTTCTGCGGCCTTGGCAATTTCACCCTGCCGCTGGCCCGGCGCGTGGCCGCGGTGGCGGGCGTGGAGGGCGAGCACGGGCTGGTCGAGCGCGCCATGCGCAATGCCGCGCGCAACGGCATCGAGAATGCGCGCTTCCACGTCGCCAACCTGTTCGAGGACCAGCGCCACGCCGCCTGGGCGCGCGAGCCCTGGGATGCGATCCTGCTCGATCCGCCGCGCGCGGGCGCCGAGCAGCTCTTGGCGTATCTCCCCGGCCGGCAGACGCGGCGGGTGGTGTACGTTTCCTGCCATCCGGCCTCGCTGGCGCGCGATGCCGGGCTTCTCGTCCACCGGCACGGATTCACGCTGACCCATGCGGGGGTGATGGACATGTTTGCGCACACCGCGCACGTCGAGGCCATGGCCGTCTTCGAGCGTGGCTGACGGGTTTGCCCCAAGGAGCTTCCATGCCGGTCGAGATCGAACGCAAATTCCTGCTACGCGATGCGCGCTGGCGGCAGGCGGTCACCCGCAGCGAACGTCTGCGCCAGGGCTATCTCGTCGATGCCGCGGCGATCGGCGCCGGCCTGGCCCGCGCCAGCGTGCGGGTGCGCCTGGGCGAGGGGCAGGGCTGGCTCAACGTCAAGGCTGCCCGTGCCGGCATCGCCCGGGCCGAATACGAATCGCCGCTGCCGGCGGCGGATGCCCGCGAGATGCTGGATACGCTGTGCTGCGGCGTGCTCGAGAAGATCCGGCACTGGGTGCCGGTCGAGGATGTCTGTTTCGAGATCGACGAGTTTCTGGGCGCCAATGCGGGCCTCGTCGTCGCCGAGCTCGAACTGCCTGCCATCGATGCGCCGTTCCCGCGCCCCCCTTGGCTCGGTGCGGAAGTGAGCGCGCTTGCGCGCTACTACAACGTGGCCCTGGCGGCGCGCCCCTATGCCCAGTGGAGCGAGGCCGAGCGCGCCGCGACCGACGCCATGACGGAGGCTTCCCCATGCTGATGGTGGGCATCGGCGGCCCCGTGCTCGCCGAGCACGAGCGTGCCTGGCTGGCCGCGCCGGGCGTGGCCGGTGTCGTGCTGTTTGCGCGCAATTACGTCGACCGTCCGCAATTGCTGGCGCTCGTCGAATCCATCCGTCGCGCCGGCGGCGAACACATGCTGGTGGCGGTGGATCAGGAAGGCGGCCCGGTGCAGCGTTTCCGGGCCGGTTTCACCCGTCTGCCGGCGCTGGCGCGAATCGGCGCCGTCTACGACCGCGATCCGGCCGCGGCGATCGAGCTGGCCGAGGAACACGCCTGGGTGATGGCCAGCGAGCTGCGTGCCTGCGACGTCGACTTCAGCCTGGCGCCGGTGGTCGATCTCGCCCGCGGCAATGCGGCGATCGGCGAGCGGGCCTTCCACGCCGATCCGCACGCGGTCGCCGAGCTCGCCCAGGCCTATGTGCGCGGCATGCACCTGGCCGGCATGGCCGCGGTGCTCAAGCATTTTCCCGGTCACGGCTCGGTACAGGCGGATACGCACAAGGATGCGGCCGTCGACCTGCGGTCGCTGGAGGAGATCCGCCAGCAGGACCTGGTGCCTTTCGCGGCCGGCATCGAAAGCCGGGCGGAGGCGGTGCTGATGGCGCACGTCGCCTATCCGCTGGTGGATGAATACCCGGCCGGCTTCTCGTCCGCCTGGATCGGCCAGGTGCTGCGCGGTGAGCTGCGTTTTGCCGGCGTGGTGATGAGCGACGACATCGGCATGGCCGCCGCTGCCGCGGTCGGCGACGTGGCCGCGCGCGTGCGTTCGCATCTGGATGCCGGCTGCGACCTGGTCCTGGCCTGCGCACCGGAAACGGTGCCGGAGGCGCTCACCGCCGTCGCCGAGCCCGACGCCGCGGTGCTCGCCCGCGTGGCCTGGCTGCGCGGCGCGGCCGCCCCCACCTGGGCCGGTCTGGAGGACAATCCGCAATATCGGCGTTTCGTCGACCGCATCCGTGCACTCGAGCTTCCGGAGCATCCCGCATGAGCGTTGCTGTGCCTTCCCTGGCCGAGGCCCTGGCCCGCGCCGAACTGCTTTACGACCGCGTCGAACTGGAAACCGCGATCGCCGACATGGGCCGCGCGGTCGATGCCGCGCTCGATGGCGAACGCGCCGTGTTCCTGACCGTGATGCACGGCGCGCTGGTCTTCGCCGGCCAGCTCGCGCTGGCCATCCGCACCGATCTCGAGTTCGACTACGTGCACGCCACCCGTTACCGCGGCGCCACCGACGGCGGCGAACTGCACTGGCTGCGCGAGCCGTGGGTGGCGATGGAAAACCGCACCGTGCTCCTGGTCGATGACATCCTCGACGAAGGCCACACCCTGGCCGCGATCCGCGAGGATTGTCTGCGCCGTGGCGCGCGGCGCGTGCTGATCGCCACGCTCTGCCGCAAGCGCCACGATCGCCGCATCGCCGGCATGGACGCGGATTTCAACGGCGTCGAGCTGCCCGACCGCTACGTGTTCGGCTACGGCATGGACTATCACGAGCAGGGCCGCAACCTGCCGGCCATCTACGCGCTGCTCGAGTGAAAATGCGCGGATCCGAGCGCCGCCCGCACCGTCTCCTCGTCCGTACCCCCGTCTCAAGGATCCTAAAGTCCGCATGAGCCTTGCCAGTGAAACCCTCGACCTCGCCGTGATCGGCGGCAGCGGCCTGTATCAGTTTCCCGGACTCGAGGCGATCGAGCGGCGGCTCGTCGACACGCCTTACGGGCCGGCATCCGGTGCGGTCGTGATCGGCCGCTTCGCCGGCCGGCGCATCGCCTTCCTGGCCCGGCATGGCGAAGGCCACAGCCTGCCGCCGCATCGGGTCAACTATCGCGCCAACCTGTGGGCCCTGCATACCCTCGGCGCACGGCGGGTGGTCGGCGTCAATGCGGTCGGCGGCATCCGCGCCGATCTCGGCCCGCGCAGCATCGTGGTGCCCGATCAGCTCATCGACTACACCCATGGCCGTGTCAGCAGCTATGCCGATGACGAAGGGGTGCAAGTGCGCCACATCGACTTCAGCGAACCCTACGCGGCGAGCCTGCGGCGCGAGCTGATCGACGCGGGCCGTCGCGCCGGCATCGCCATCGTCGATGGCGGCTGCTACGGCGCCACCCAGGGACCGCGGCTGGAGACCCGTGCCGAGATCGCCCGCATGAAGCGCGACGGCTGCGACCTGGTCGGCATGACCGGCATGCCCGAGGCCGCGCTCGCCCGCGAGCTCGAGCTCGACTACGCCTGCCTGGCGCTGGTCGCCAACCATGCCGCCGGCTGCGGCGAGGAGGCGCAGATCAGCGTCGAGGAGATCTTCCGCCATCTGGCCGCCGCGACTGCCCAGGTGCCGGCCATCATCGCCGCGCTGCTGGCGGCGTGACCGGGATTGGAAAGGACATATTGCGCTTTGCCCGCCAACGTGCCGATACTTCCGCCGTGCCAGGGGGCAGCGAACCTTAAGGGATATCACCGGGGTTCTTCACGTCCCGGTGTGCTGGCGCGCCCAGTCCTAGTCTCGTAAAGAGGTTCTCGCAATGCGTTTCGGTACGGTCAAGTGGTTCAACGACGCCAAGGGTTTCGGTTTCATCGCGCCCGAGGACGGTGGGGATGACGTATTCGTCCATTTCTCGGCGATCAACGCCAAGGGTTTTCGTAGTCTGCAGGAAGGCCAGCGGGTCAAGTTCGAGGTGACCACCGGCCCCAAGGGCCAGCAGGCCTCGGGCGTCGAAATCGCCTGATCGGCAGGCGTGGATACACCCACGAAAAACCCCGCCCAGTGCGGGGTTTTTCGTTGTGCGGCAGGCCTTCAGGACGCTGCTTCGGCAGGCCGGTCGCGCCGCAGCAGGGCGGCGAGGATCGGCGGCGTCAGCATCGCGGTGAGCAGCGACATCGCCACGATCAGCGCATAGATGCGCTCGTCGAACACCCCCGCGGCCAGACCGAGGCTGGCCACTACCACACCCACTTCGCCGCGGGGCACCATGCCGAAGCCGACCAGCGTGGCCGCCCGGCGCCCAAGCGTCAGCGCGCCCAGAAAGCCGCCAAGCAGTTTGGAGACCACCGCGATGGCGGTCACCACCGCCAGCATGATCAGGGCATCGGTACTGGCGAACTGGCTGAGGTCGAGCTTGCTGCCCGTCACCACGAAGAAAAACGGCGTGAGTAGGGCGAGCAGGGGCCGGGTCTGCTGTTCCAGCATGTGCTGTTGGCGTGTCTCGGAGGCGATCATGCCGGCGAGGAAGGCGCCGATGATGGCGGCCAGGCCGAACAGGGTGGAGACCCAGGCCAGTCCCAGACACAACGCCAGCACCAGGCCGAGCAGACTTTCGGGATCACGGCGGCGGTCCAGCGTGGCGGCGTGCCGGCGCATCAGGCGGGCACCGCCCAGGCCGATCACCGCCACGAAACCGACCGCCCCGGCCAGCACCAACGCCAGGTGCGCGACGTCGAGTCCGCCGCCGCCCTGCAGCGAGACCACCACGCCAAGCAGCAGCATGGCCAGGATGTCGTCGATCACCGCCGCGCCCAGGATCACCCGGCTTTCGATGCGCTGCAGCGCGCCCAGCTCCTGCAGCACGCGGGCGGTGATGCCGGCCGAGGTGGCGACGAAGGCGGCGGCGATGAACAGCGCGCGGCTCCATGCGTAACCCTGGCCGTGCGCCCACACGGCGCCGAGCAAGAAGGGCAGCATCACGCCGAGCACGCCGACCAGGAAGGCGGCCTTGCCGACCCGCCGCAGATCCTCCAGCCGGGTCTCCAGGCCGACCGAAAACAGCAGCAGCACCACGCCGATCTCGGCCAGCACGTCCAGTGGCATGCCGGCGGCGATCTGCGTGGCATCGATCCAGCCGAGCGCGTAGGGGCCGATCAGCGCGCCGGCCAGAATCTCGCCGACCACGCCCGGCAACCGGAGCCGCCGCGCCAATCCGCCGCAAAGCTGGGCCGCGGCGAACACGACGAACAGGCTGAGCAGGGTGTCGGTGACGTGATGCATGGCTTTCGAATCCCTTGGAAGACGGCGGCCATGTTAACCGGCAGGCGGCGGCAGCCTTTTCAGTTCGGGCGCGCCGCCCGTGCCGACCGGTCCGGACGCAGCTGGCTGAAGATGCGGCTCGCGGCAGCGGTGATCGCGGCCAGGATCAGCACCGTCCAGCGGAACGCCGCGATGTAGTCCTCGTGCGCATGGCCGCGCAGCAGCGATTCCATCAGCAGCGCCGAGAGGGCGATGCCGAAGCTCATCGACAGGTACTGCATGGTCGAGGCCATCGACGAGGCCATGGCCGCGTGGCGCAGGTCGAGGTCCTGATAGACCAGCGTATTCATGGCGGTGTACTGCGTGCCCATGAAACTGCCGTAGAGGAACACCAGCACGGCGATCACCCAGGCCGGCGTGTCCCGCCCGATCAGCGCGAAGGCGGCAAGCAGGGCGGCGACGATCAGCGTGTTGGCCAGCAGCAGGCGCCGGTAGCCCAGCCGCGCCAGCAGGCGATGCACCAGCCATTTGGACGAGATCGACCCCAGCGCCTGTGGCACCATCATCAGGCCCGCCATGGTCGGCGACCAGCCGCACCCGACCTGCAGAAACAACACCAGCAGCAGGAACATGCCCGACACGCCAAGTCGCGTGAACAGGTTGCCGGTCAGCGAAACCCATACGCTGCGGATGCGCAGCAGGGTCAGGTCGGCCACCGGATGCGGTGTGCGCCGGCTGTGCCAGACGTAGAGCATGCCGAACACCAGAGCGAGCGCGGCACAGGCACCGATCACCCGCCACACGACCTGCGCACTGTCGATGAGTTCCGCGGCCGCCAGCAACAGCGCCGAGGTGAGCGCAAAAAGCAAAAAGCCCAGGAAATCGAACGGATGGATGCGGTCGAGGCGGTAATTGGGCATGTCCTCGCGGTTCATCCACAGCCCCGCCGCGACCACCGGCACGTTGATCAGGAAGATCAGCCGCCAGGAGGTGTATTCGGTCAGGATGCCGCCGAGCAGCGGTCCCAAGACCGAGCCCAGCAGGCCGAAGGTGGCCACGGTGGACATCACCTTGACGAATTCGCGTTTGTCGAACGTGCGCACCAGCACATAACGCCCGACCGGCATCAGCGAGGCGCCGCCGATGCCCTGGATGACCCGCGCGAACACCAGCTCCGGCAGGTTCTGCGAAATGCCGCACAGGAGCGAACCCAGGCCAAACACCGCGATCGCGGCGCCGAACACGCGGCGGGTGCCGAAGCGGTCGCACAGCCAGGGGCTGGCCGGGATCAAGACGGCCAGCGTCAGCACGTAGCTGGTCAGCGCGGTGCGCATCCCGAGCGGCGTGACGCCCAGCGCCTCGGCCATCGTCGGCACCGCGGTGTTGACGATGGTCGAGTCGAGCGACTGCATGAAGAACGCCGCCGCGACCAGCCAGATCAAACCGGAACGGGGCACGGCCTTTGCCGTGCCAGCCGGCGCGCCTGCGTCACCGAGGGTGGCGGGCGAGGGGGCAGGATCGTTCGGCATGCGCGCATGATACCGGCCAACGGCGTCGCCGGCCCGCGAACGCGCTTGCGCAGCTCAGGGCGGTTTCATGTAGCGGAGATTGCCAGGGGCGGCCTTGCGCGCCTTGCAGATGTCCACCGGCCTTCTATGATGCCGCCCATGCGCCGGTTTTTTCTCGATCACAGACAACTGCTGCGGCTGACCGGACTCTTCGCCTACCTGTGCACTGGCACGCCGCTGGTCGCCAACTGGCTGGCCGAGCGGGCGCAGCCGGAGCGGCACGCGAACGGTCCCCTGCTGCTCTGGAGCCTGTTCTACCTGCTGTTCGGCGTGCTCTATCTGTGGCTGACCAACGACTTGGGCTCGCGGCGTTATCTGGGCAGCAAATTGGTCGGCCTGGTCCTGATGACCGTGTGTTCGCTGGGCGTGGGCTGGTACAGCCACAGCGGTCTCTCGGCGATGCTGATCGTGGTGTCCTCGGTGATCCTGCCATGGCTGGTGCCGTTCTGGCCGGGCGTGCTGTGGCTGGCGCTGTCCAACCTGGCGCTGGCGCCGATCTTCGCCACCTTCCCCGAATACAACTACAGCCTATGGCTGGCGCTGGTGCAGACCAGCATCTACCTCGGCTTCGCGGCGATCACTTTCGTCGCCTCGCTGGTGGCCAGCCAGCAGGCCGAGCAGCGCGAGGCGCAGCGGCAGCTCAATACCGAGTTGCGCGCCACCCGGGCCATGCTTGCCGAATCCACCCGCATCGCCGAGCGCATGCGCATCGCGCGCGAGCTGCACGATCTGGTCGGCCATCACCTGACCGCGCTCAGCCTCAACCTCGAGGTGGCCAGCCACCTCGTCAACGAGGCCGCCGCCGAGCACGTCGAACGCGCCCAGACCACCGCGCGGCACCTGCTCGCCGATGTGCGCGAGGCGGTCAGCGAGTTGCGCCAGGACGATGCCATCGATCTCAGCCAGGCGCTGCGCAGCCTGATCGAGGGCGTGCCGAGCCTCACCGTGCACGTGGAGACGCCGCCGCGTTTCGGCGTCGAGGATCCGCGTCGCGCGCAGGTCTTGCTGCGGTGCGCGCAGGAAATCATCACCAACGCGGCCCGGCATGCCCAGGCGCGCCAGCTCTGGCTGCGTTTCCATGCGCCCCAGGCCGATCTCCTGTGCCTGCAGGCCTGGGACGACGGTCGCGGCGCGCCGCATTTTCGTCCCGGCAATGGCCTGCGCGGCATGCGCGAGCGGGTCCGCGAATACGGCGGCGAGGTGACGGTCGAGCGCGATCGTCCATCCGGCTTCGCCCTCGAAGTGCGGCTGCCGCTGGGTCAGCCCGCCCCCTTGGCGCATGCGCCATACGGGGGCGATCCGGTCGTGGAGGTCTCATGAGCTGTCGGGATGGCGCACTGCGGTCCGGATCGCCGGACGCGGGCGGGGTGGAGGCGGCGCGATGATCAGCGTCTGCCTGGTCGAGGATCAGAACCTGGTGCGTCAGGGCATCCGCTCGCTGCTCGGACTGGCCGAGGACATCCGGGTGGTGGCCGAATGCGCCGACGGCGCGCAGGCGGTGGCCGAGATTCCCAGGCTCCGGCCCGACGTGGTGCTGCTGGACCTGCGTATGCCGAACATGAGCGGGCTCGAGGTCTTGCAGCACCTGTCCGCGCGCAACGCCCTGCCGCCCACGATCATCCTCACCACTTTCGACGACGACCAGCTGGTGCTGCAGGGGCTCAAGGCCGGCGCGCGCGGCTACCTGCTCAAGGACGTTTCCTTGGAACAGCTCGTCCAGGCGGTCCGCACCGTGGCCGCCGGCGGTTCGCTGGTGGCGCCGATGGTGACCCAGCGCCTCCTGGCCGGCATCGGCCGCATCCAGAACCCCTTCAGCAGCCTCGAACAGCCCGATCCGCTGACCGAGCGGGAAACGGAAATCCTGCGGCTGATGTCGGGCGGCTATTCCAACAAGGAAATCGCCAATTCGCTCAAGGTCGCCGAGGGCACGGTCAAAAACCACGTCTCCAACATCCTCTCCAAGCTCGGCGTGCGCGACCGCACGCGTGCGGTGCTCAAGGCGCTCGAACTCGGCATCGTGTGATGGCAGGGCCGTGGAGGCGCTTTTTCGCCGGTGACCGATAGCGTTCCTTTTCACGAGCAAGTACCATCCGGGCCTTCGGCTTGCCAGCCGACCCCGCATTGACGCGATGCCCGCCGGCCCCGGCCAGCGGCGCGCCGGTGGGCGAATCAAACAGTGCTGCGTTGCGAACGTATTTTCTCGGAGAACCCTGCCAATGACGCGTGTTCTTGAATTCATTGTGGCCTTGATCATCGTCGTCGTCTTTGGCGTCGTGGTCGGTCTGGTCATGCCCTCCAGCGGCCATGTGGAGCGCTCGCTGGTGATCGGCAAGGACATGCGGCCGGTCTACGACGTGCTCAACAATTTCCGCCGCTTCCCGGACTACGCCGTGCTGCGCAGCTATGACCCCAGGACGCAGTTCAAGTGGTCGGGCAAGGCCTACGGCCCGGGCGCCGAGGTCAGCTGGGAAAGCAGCGACAGCGACGCTAAGGCCGGCCACGGCAAGCTCACCATCGCCAGCGCCGAGCCGCGTTTCGACAAGATCGACACCACGGCGAGGAACGCGCAGATCGTCTGGAACCTGGACAACGACTGGCGCGGCAAGGACAAGCACTTCACCTTCGACCTCGAGCGGCAGGGCAGCCGCGGCCAGCTGACCAAGGTCACCTGGTCCTATGACGTCGCCTACGGGTTCAATCTCATCGACCGCTATTCCAACCTCTACATCCACGGCAATCCGGATGCCTTCATCCAGTTCAGCCTGAACAACCTGCAGAACGTGTTGGCGACGGTGCCCAACGTGGACTATGGCAAGCTGATTCCCTACATCCGCCAGACCAAGCCGACGCCGGTGCTGTTCGTCTCCACCCAGATCGCGCGCAAGGACGGCCTGGCGGCGCTGGACGATGCCATCGCCACCGCGGTCAAGCAGATCCAGGACGCGGCCAAGAAGCTCGGCGTGAACGTGACCGGCCCGCGGATCGTCTTCACCACCAATTACGGCGACCAGAACTACAGCTTCGATGTGGCCCTGCCGATCGATGCGGACCACCTCACCGTGGCCGGCCAAGACCATGCGCTGACCGCGCCGCAGCCGCCCAAGCTGGAGGAAGCCGCGCCGGCCGCCGCCAGTTCCAGTGGCGATGCGGCCCAGAGCGCGGGTGTCGAGCCGGGCAGCCAGGATCGCTTCGGCCGGCTGGTGGTCGACGGCAATGTGCGCGCCATGCTCGCCTTCGGCGGTCCCGCGCTCGAGGCCCCCTGGAACGGCAGCGCCGCCGGCGTGCCGCCGACCCGCGACATGCTCAAGGCCTATGCGCAGACCCACGGCTACAAGTACGACGAGGTGACCTACCGGTCCTACGACATCGAGACCGCGCAGGGCGACAACGTCAACACGTTCTCGCGTTACGAGGTCTACCTGCCGCTCTTGGGCGACGTTCCCGAGCAGACGCCGGAACAGGAGGCGGGGCTGCCGCAGCCGACGCTGGAGCCGGCCTCGTCTTCGTCCGCGCCGGCGCCGGCCGCCAGCGCCGCGCCCGCCGCCGGTCAGGGCGGCTGACCGCCGCGGATCGCTGCGAAAGCTCATCCGGCGGCGATCGGCCGCCGGATGAGGCTTGTCGGTGCCGGTCGGGCACCCCTACAATGCCTGGCTCTGCGCGAGGCGTCCCCGCGTCTGCCCCGCGAATTTCCTCTGATTTTTTCTTGCTAACCGGCCGGCGAAAGTGGCGGAACTGGTAGACGCACCAGATTTAGGTTCTGGCGGGTTGCCCCGTGAGGGTTCGAGTCCCTCCTTTCGCACCACGGCACATCCATAAGCTCTGCATCGGACACAGCCCTTGGCAGAGCGCATCGTCAGGAGTCGTCATGCAGTTCACGGTTGAAAACGTCGGCAAGCTCGAACGCAAGCTCACGGTCCGCTTCCCCGCCGAGCAGCTCGAGTCACGAGTCAATGCGCGTATCGCGGAACTCGGCCGTACCGTGCGCCTCAAGGGCTTTCGTCCCGGCAAGGTTCCCGCCGCGATCATCCGCCAGCGGTTCGGTGAACAGGTGCAAGGCGAGGTGCTTTCGGACCTGATCGGCAGCACCCTGCGCGAGGCGTTCGAGCGCGAGCGGCTGCGGCCGGTCGCCAATCCGGCAATCGATACCACCGGCCGTCCCGAGAACGGCGAGATCGCCTATACCGCCACCTTCGAGGTGCTGCCCGAGTTTCCCGCGATCGACGTCTCGACCCTCGAGATCACCCGCACCGTGTCGGAGGTGACCGAGGCCGATGTCGACAAGATGATCGAGACCCTGCGTCTGCAGCGGCGCAGCTTCGATCCGGTCGAGCGTGCGGCCGGCGAAGGCGATTTCGTGCTATTCGAGTACGCCGCCACCGTCGGTGAGCAGCGTCTGCCGCCCGAGGGCATGGAGCGTGCCGGCAGCGTGCTCGGCTCGGGCACCATGCTCAAAGCACTGGACGACGCCCTGCTGGGTCACCAGGCGGGCGATACTTTCGAGGCCGACATCGCCTTTCCGGACGACTTCGGCCATCCTGACCTCGCCGGCAAGACCGCGCGGGTGAGCTTCAAGGTGCTCGAAGTGCGTGAGCCGCACCTGCCGGCGCTGGATGCCGACTTCATCCGTCTGTTCGGTGTGGACGACGGCGATCTCGAGCACTTCCGTGCCGAAGTGCGCGCCAACCTCGAGCGCGAGCTCAAGGCCGCCCTGATGGCCCGGCTCAAGACCGAGGTCGCCGAGAAGCTCGCCGCCGCCTACAGCGATCTCGACGTGCCCGAACTCATGGTGCAGGCCGAGGCGCGCAGCCTGGCCGCCGCCGGTCTGCCGCAGGGGCAGCAGCCGCCGGCCGAGCGCGTCCAGGCGGCGGTGCCCTTTGCCCGCCTGCGTGTGCGCGCCGGTCTGCTGATGGGGGAGATCGCCCGCAATCAAGGCATCAGGCTCGACCAGGCGCGGCTTGCCGAACAACTGGCCGCGATCGCCTCCACCTACGAGGAGCCCGAGCAGGTCATCCAGCTGTATCGCAGCGATGCCCAGCTCCTGGCGGGGCTGCAGAACCGCGTGCTGGAAGACCAGGTGGCCGAGTGGGTCGCCGAGCATGCGCAGACGACGGTACAGAGCCTGCCGTTCGACGAGGTGATGCGTCCGGCCGCGACGGCCTCTTGACGATACGCTCCCCGCGACCCATATAAACGGCTGCGGAAAACCCAGTGTGGGCATCCGCTCCGGCATCATTGCGATGCCATCGTCAACCCGGAGGTTTCCCGTGGCCATGGGCCCGATCCAGAATCTCAATCTCGTGCCGATCGTCGTCGAGCAGACTGCGCGCGGCGAGCGTTCGTACGACATCTATTCGCGCCTGCTCAAGGAACGGGTCATCTTCCTCGTCGGCGAGGTCAACGACCAGGTCGCCAATGTGGTGGTGGCGCAGATGTTGTTCTTGGAATCGGAGAATCCCGAGAAGGACATCCATCTCTATATCAACAGCCCTGGCGGCTCGGTGACGGCGGGGCTGGCCATCTACGACACCATGCAGTTCGTGAAGCCGGCGGTCAGCACCATGTGCGTCGGCCAGGCCGCCAGCATGGGTGCGCTGCTGCTCGCCGCCGGTGCGGCCGGCAAGCGGCATTCCCTGCCGCATTCCAGGATCATGATCCACCAGCCCTGGGCCGGCGGCATTTCCGGCCAGGCCACCGACATCGAGATCCACGCGCGCGAGATTCTCACCATGCGCGAGCGCCTCAACGAGATCCTGGCGCGTCACACCGGCAAGCCGATCGAGGAGATCGCCCGCGACACCGAGCGCGATCGCTTCATGAGCGCTGCCGACGCCCAGGCTTATGGGCTGATCGATTCAGTACTGGATCGGCGCACGGTCGAGACGGTCAAGTCGGCTTGAACCATCGCGCTCGATGGCGAAACGGGCGGGGCGGCGCCGCGGATGCAGGCGCCGGACCCTCCTGTTATGCTCGTTGCGCGACAAGATTGATGGCAGGAAGAAAGCATGAGCGATGAGCGGCAGAGCCGTTCCAACGATAGCGGCAAGATTCTCTACTGTTCCTTCTGCGGCAAGAGTCAGCACGAGGTGCGCAAGCTGATCGCGGGCCCGTCCGTGTTCATCTGCGACGAGTGCGTCGAGCTGTGCAACGACATCATCCGCGAGGAGCTGGAGGAGAAGTCCTCCGGCGGGCGCACCCACCTGCCCAAGCCGCGCGAGATCATGGAGACGCTGGACCAGTACGTGGTCGGCCAGACCCGCGCCAAGAAGGCGCTGGCGGTGGCGGTGTACAACCACTACAAGCGCATGGAGTCGCGCCAGAAGGGCGACGAGGTCGAGCTCGGCAAGTCCAACATCCTGCTGATCGGCCCCACCGGTTCGGGCAAGACGCTGCTGGCCGAGACGCTGGCGCGCCTGCTCAACGTGCCGTTCACCATCGCCGACGCCACCACCCTGACCGAGGCGGGCTACGTCGGCGAGGACGTCGAGAACATCATCCAGAAGCTGCTGCAGAAGTGCGATTACGACGTCGAGAAGGCGCAGTCGGGCATCGTCTACATCGACGAGATCGACAAGATCTCGCGCAAGAGCGAGAACCCGTCGATCACCCGCGACGTGTCCGGTGAGGGCGTGCAGCAGGCGCTGCTCAAATTGATCGAGGGCACTCTGGCCTCGGTACCGCCGCAGGGCGGGCGCAAGCATCCGCAGCAGGAGTTCCTGCAGGTCGACACCCGCAACATCCTGTTCATCTGCGGCGGCGCGTTCGCCGGGCTGGAGAAGATCATCCAGCAGCGGTCCGAAACCACCGGCATAGGGTTTTCCGCCGAGGTGCGCTCGCGCGAGCGCACCGAGAATCTCGGCAAGGTGCTGGCCGACGTCGAGCCGGTGGATCTGGTCCGCTTCGGCTTGATCCCCGAGTTCGTCGGTCGCCTGCCGGTGGTCGCCACGCTCGACGAGCTCGACGAGGAGGCACTGGTCAAGATCCTCACCGAGCCCAAGAACGCCGTCACCAAGCAGTTCAAGAAGCTCTTCGAGATGGAGGGGGTGGAGCTCGAGTTCCGTCCCGAGGCCTTGCACGCGATCGCCAAGAAGGCGCTCAAGCGCAAGACCGGCGCCCGCGGTCTGCGCACCATCCTCGAGCAGGTGTTGCTCGACACCATGTACGAGCTGCCTTCGCTCGAACACGTCAGCAAGGTGGTGGTGGACGAGACCGTGATCGAGGGACAGGCCGAGCCCTATCTCATCTATCGCGGCAACATGCAGCAGCCGCGCATTGCCGGCGAGGGCGGCGGCGCGGCCTGAGGGCGCGATCGCCGGACCCTACGGAAACGAGCCCTGCGGCTCCGGTGCCCACGCGCCGGGGCCGTCGTTTTTTGTGCGCGCATCTTGCTTATGAGGCCGCGTGACTCCACCTTGACGTTCAGGCGTCGCCGGCGCAGTGTCGGTGACGCGACGCCCTATTTGATGAGGTAAGCATTCCATGGCCAAAAGCGCCATCTCGACCAAGTCCGAAACCGTGCTCGACGCGCTGCCGATCTTGCCGCTGCGCGACGTCGTGGTTTATCCGCACATGGTGATCCCGCTGTTCGTCGGCCGCGACAAGTCCATGCGCGCGCTCGAGCGGGCGATGGAGAGCGAGCGCCAGATCCTGCTCGTCGCCCAGAAGAGCCCGGACATCGACGACCCCAAGTTCGGCGATCTCTACACGATCGGCACGCTGGCCAATGTGCTGCAGCTCCTTAAGTTGCCCGACGGCACGGTCAAGGTGCTGGTCGAGGGACAGTCCCGCGTGGCGATCGAGGGTCATCGCGAGGAAAACGGCATGCTGCTTGCCACCTCGCGGGTGATCGAGCCGGTGTACGGCACCAAGGAGCGCGAGCTGGATGTGGTCTCGCGCACGCTGGTCTCGTTGTTCGAGCAACTGGTCAAGCAGAGCCGCAAGCTGCCGCCGGAAGTCCTGGCGACGCTGTCGGGCATCGAGGATCCCTCGCGTTTGGCCGATTCCATCGCCGCGCATCTTTCCGTGCGGCTGGCCGACAAGCAGAAGGTGCTCGAGACGGCCGATGTCGGTCAGCGGCTCGAGCTCCTGATCGGGCTGGTCGACAGCGAGATGGATCTGCAGCAGGTCGAAAAACGCATCCGCGGCCGGGTCAAGTCGCAGATGGAAAAGAGCCAGCGCGAGTACTACCTCAACGAGCAGATCAAGGCGATCCAGAAGGAGCTCGGCGAAGGCGACGGCCCCAACGAGATCGAGGAGCTGGAGAAGAAGATCGAGGCCGCCGGCATGCCCAAGGCGGTGCAGGCCAAGGCGCGTCAGGAGCTCGGCAAGCTCAAGCAGATGTCGCCGATGTCG
Organism: Aerosticca soli; assembly: GCF_003967035.1. Taxonomy (GTDB): domain Bacteria; phylum Pseudomonadota; class Gammaproteobacteria; order Xanthomonadales; family Rhodanobacteraceae; genus Aerosticca; species Aerosticca soli. The sequence continues at coordinate 1,248,217 of NZ_AP018560.1, forward strand.
GCCGAGGCCACCGTGGTGCGCAACTATCTCGACTGGCTGCTCGGCGTGCCCTGGAAGAAACGCAGCAAGGTGCGCAAGGATCTGGCCCTCGCCCAGCAGGTGCTCGATGCCGACCACTTCGGGCTGGAGAAGGTCAAGGAGCGCATTCTCGAATACCTCGCCGTGCAGCAGCGCGTGGATCACATGAAGGGGCCGATTCTCTGCCTGGTCGGGCCGCCCGGCGTGGGCAAGACCTCGCTCGGCCAGTCGATCGCCAAGGCGACCAACCGCAAGTTCGTGCGCATGTCGCTCGGCGGTGTGCGCGACGAGGCCGAGATCCGCGGTCATCGGCGCACCTACATCGGTTCCATGCCCGGCCGCATCGTGCAGAACCTCACCAAGGTCGGCACGCGCAATCCATTGTTCGTGCTGGACGAAATCGACAAGATGTCGATGGACTTCCGCGGCGATCCGTCATCGGCGCTGCTCGAGGTGCTCGATCCGGAGCAGAACCATGCCTTCAACGATCACTATCTCGAGGTCGACCTCGACCTTTCCGAGGTGATGTGGATCGCCACGGCCAACTCGCTCAACATCCCCGGCCCCCTGCTGGACCGCATGGAGGTCATTCGCATCCCCGGCTATACCGAGGATGAAAAGATCGCCATCGCCCAGCGTTATCTGCTGCCCAAGCAGATCAAGGCCAATGGCCTGAAACCCGAGGAGATCAGCGTCGACGAGGCGGCGATCCGCGACATCGTGCGCTATTACACGCGCGAGTCGGGCGTGCGCAATCTCGAGCGCGAAATCGCGCGCATCTGCCGCAAGGTGGTCAAGGAATTGACCTTGGCCGACGTGGGCAAGGCCAAGGGACAGACCTCGCGCAAGACGAGCGCAAAACGCAAGGCCAAGCCCGTCGGCGTGCACGTGGGCACGGAAAACCTGCAGCATTATCTGGGCGTTCGGCGCTTTGATTTCGGCCGCAAGGAACAACAGAACGAAGTCGGCCTGGTGACCGGGCTGGCCTGGACCCAGGTCGGCGGTGACCTGCTCAGCATCGAGGCCACCGTGGTGCCGGGCAAGGGTCGTCTCGTGCATACCGGCCAGCTCGGCGATGTCATGAAGGAATCCATCCAGGCCGCGATGTCGGTGGTGCGTTCGCGGGTGGCGCAGCTCGGCATCGATCCGGAATTCCACCAGAACCTCGACGTGCACATCCACGTGCCCGAGGGCGCCACGCCCAAGGACGGTCCGAGTGCAGGCATCGCCATGTGCACGGCGCTGGTATCGGCGCTGACCAAGGTTCCGGTGCGCTCGGAGGTCGCGATGACCGGCGAGATCACCCTGCGCGGTCGTGTGCTGCCGATCGGAGGCCTCAAGGAGAAGTTGCTCGCAGCCCATCGCGGCGGCATCACCACGGTGATCATTCCGGAGGACAACAAGAAGGACCTGGCCGACATGCCCGCCAATGTCACCGGTTCGCTCGACATCCACACCGTGCGCTGGATCGACGAGGTGCTCGACATCGCGCTCGAGCGCCCGTTGCAGCCGGGGCAGGCCGCGGAAGGTCAGGCGTCCGCCGGCGAGTCGCAGGTGGCGACTCCGGCGGAGGGTGCGACCTCGCGTACGCGCGCGCATTGAACATCACCGCCAGGTGTGCAAGATCATTGCAATACCAGCACGTTAGCGAAGGCCTCAACGGCCTTCGCGCGTGTATTGCGCCTTGCCGCTGGCGCTGGCGCGCTGGTATAAAGGCCGCACCGCAGACTCGGCGCCTTGCCATGGCGCAGCGATGCGGGGTTGCGGGGCGACGCCACAGGGGAACTTGGCGCAACGATCATGGCGGCGAAGCCCTGTCCCATCTCTGACCCACGCGGGCTGCAAAACAACGATTAAGAGGGAGTGTTTCCTAATGAATAAAACCGATCTGATCAATGCGGTCGCCGAAAAGGCCGAACTGTCCCGGGCTGACGCCAGTCGCGCATTGGAGGCCTTCTTCGACACCGTGCAGAAGGCGCTCAAGAAGGGGGATGACGTGGCCGTGGTCGGTTTCGGCACTTTCACCGTGCGCAAGCGCGCCGCGCGTACCGGCCGCAATCCGCGGACCAACGAGACGATCAAGATCAAGGCCTCCAAGGTGCCCGCCTTCAAGGCTGGCAAGACATTGAAGGATGCCCTAAACTAAGCGGCTCGCCGTTTGGTTTCGGGTGCTTAGCTCAGCGGTAGAGCGTCGCCCTTACAAGGCGAGGGTCGTAGGTTCGATCCCTACAGCACCCACCAGCAAGAGACGTGGAGCGGTAGTTCAGCTGGTTAGAATGCTGGCCTGTCACGCCGGAGGTCGCGGGTTCGAGTCCCGTCCGCTCCGCCATCCGTCAGCAAGGGCGCCTAGCAGGCGCCCTTGTCGTTTCGGCTTGGGACCCCTTTTCTAGAGACACGATCCATGCTGCAGGCATTGCGCAACAAGCTCCACGGTTGGCCGACGATCATCATTCTCGGCATTTGCGTCTTTGCGGTGGCCTTCTTCGGCATCGAGTCCTATTTCATGTCGCAGACCGACACCTACGTGGCCAAGGTCGGCAAGCACGAGATCAGCCAGCAGGCCTTCCAGGACCGGGTGAACCAGTTGCGGCGCGAGGACAGCCAGCGGCTCGGCGACCAGTTCGACCCGAGCGTCTACGACACGCCGGCGATGAAGCAGCGCATCCTCGACGCGATGATCGACGAGCAGCTGTTGCTGCAGGCCAACGAGGCGCTCGGACTCAAGGTGTCCGACACGGCGGTGCGTGAAAGTATCGCCGCCATTCCCGCGTTCCAGAGCGATGGCCACTTCGATGCCGATGCCTATCGGGCGGCCCTGGCCGGTGCCGGGCAGACCCCGGCGGCGTTCGATGCGGACATGCGCGCGGCGCTGGCCATGCGCCTCGTGCCGGATGCGCTGACCGCCAGCACGCTCGTCACCGACGATCAGCTGCAGCGCTACCTCGACCTCGAATTGCAGCGCCGCGACCTGCGCTATGCGGTGCTGCCCAAGCCGGCCACGGTCGATGCGACGGTGTCGGATGCCGAGATTGCCGCCTATTACCAGGCGCACCTCGCCGACTTCACCACGCCCGAACGCGTGGCGGTGAAATACCTCGAAGTCAACGGCGCCGAACTCAAGGTCGATGCCGCGCCCAGCGATGAGGCGTTGCGCAAGCGCTACGCCCAGGAACAGCAGCGTTTCCTCCAGCCCGAACAGCGGCTGGCCTCGCACATTCTGATCAGCGTGCCGAAGAACGCCACGGCCGAGCAGCAGAAAGCGGCGCTGGCCAAGGCCGAAGAGATCGCCAAGCAGGCCAACGCGGCGAATTTCGCCGAGCTCGCCCAGAAGTATTCCGACGACCTGGGTTCCAAGCGTCAGGGCGGCGATCTCGGTTGGCTGGAAAAAGGCGTGGCCAATGCCGCCTTCGACGCCGCCCTGTTCGCCATGCACAAGGGCGAGATCTCCAAGCCGGTGTTGTCCGACGAGGGCTACCACATCATCTGGCTGCGCGATGTCCGGCAGGGGCAGGTCAAGCCCTTCGAGGAAGTTCGCGCCCAGCTCATGCAGGAAGAGACCGTGGGCGCCCGGGAACGCAAGTATGCGGAGCTGGCCGGCAAGCTCGCCGATGAAACCTATCGCAATCCGGCCTCGTTGGAGCCGGCTGCCCAGTCGCTCGGCTTGCCGATCAAGGATTCCGGCTGGTTCGGCCGCGACGGTGGATCCGGCATCGCGGCCAATCCCAAGGTCGTGCAGGCGGCCTTCTCGGAGGACGTCCTGGTCCGGGGCAACAATTCCGGCCTGATCGAGATTGCGCCCAACCATGCCGTCGTCCTGCATCTGGATCGTCACGAGAACGCCCATCCCAGGCCGCTGGACGAAGTGCGCGACACGGTGCGGCAGAAGATCCTCGACGAGCGCCGCCGCGAGGCAGCCAAGAATCAGGCCGAGGCCTTGCTCGCGCGCTTGCGCAAGGGCGAGGACTTCGCCACCGTCGCGGCATCCGCCGGGGCGCAGATCCGCGACGCGCGTGAGGTGCTGCGCATGCAGCCGGACGTGCCGGCCGCCATCCGGGAAGCCGCCTTCCATCTGCCGCATCCCGCGCCCGGTACGGCGCAGTGGCAGGCGGTGGCCATGCCCGACGGCAGCTATGCCTTGCTGGCGCTCGACAAGGTTCAGGGCGCCGATCCGGCCAAGGTCGATGCCCGTGAGCGGCAGATGCTGCGCGAGGGCATGCGCCGGGCCTATGGCGAGGCGACCACGCGCGACTATCTGAAGGCCTTGCGCCAGCGCATCCCGGTCAAGATCGTCGCCGAAAGGCTGTAGCGCGGCGCGTGACCCTGACGCACGGGCGGAATGCCCGCCCGTGCTTTGAGGCCGTCATTGCGCCAGACGTAGGACCTGGCCTGGCCGCAGGCCGGCGTCGTCGAGATGGTTGAGCCGGGCGAGATCGGCGATGTCCAGCGCATGCTGGCGGGCGATGTGCCAGAGCGTCTCCCCGGGCGCGACGGTATGCGTGGCGGGCCCGGAGGCTACGGCGGTCGCGGCGGCGGTGGCCGTGTCCTGCGACGTGGGCGAGGGCTCGGATGATGATGACAGCCGCGCGGCAGCGAAGGCGGGCAACAGCAGCCGCTGGCCGGGGCCGTGCGCTGGATGGTAGGCGGGATTGAGTGCGTGTAGCGCGGCCTCGGACAAGCCCGTCCGTGCCGCCACCGCGCCGAGGGTCGGGCTGGCATCGAGCCTGATCGCGACCAGCCGCTGCTGTGGCGAGAGGGCCGGCAGACGCACGCCGAACCGTACCGGTTCGCGGATCACGCAGGCCACGGCGAGCAGCTTGGCCAGGTGTTCGCGCGTGCCGGCACGCACCGCAAGCTCGGGCAGTGCCGGTTCCGCGGGTGGCGTGGTGCCACGCGGCAGCAGACGGCTGATGCTCGATTCGCCGGCGTTGTAGGCATAGTCGGCCAGCCGCCAGTCGCCGAAGCGCTCGTGATAGCGCTTGAGCAGACCCATGACGGCTTCGGTGGCGGCGGCCATGTCCAATCGGCCATCGCGCGATGCGTCGACCGCCAGACCCATGCGGCGCGCACTGCTCGGCATGATCTGCCACGCGCCGGCCGGCCGGCCGCGCCGCGTGGGCGCAGCGTTCGCGCGGAAACCGCTCTCCACCCAGGGCAGCAGGGCAAATTCGCCGGCGACGCCCTGTGCGGCGGCGATCTGCTGCGCGTAGGCCAGCTGCGGCAGGGCTTCCGTGAGGCGCGCCTCGAAGGCATCCGTATCCCGTGTATAGCGCTGCGCCCAGGCGAGGATGGCCGGGTCTGCATCGCAGTCGGGCATGGCGAAGCTCTCGCGCAGATCAACCCAGAAATCGGGCTGCGCCGGCGGCGCCGCGGGCAGGGTGAGGGAGCTCAGTTCGGTAGGTTTCGGGGGTGTGCCGGGCCGGGTCATCGGTGGCGTGGCGCAAGCGGCCAGGAGTGCGGTCAGCGCGACTGCCAATCCGCGGCGTGCCAGGGGCGCGGCCTTCATGCGAAAACGTCCTTGGCGGCGCGCAATTTGGCGAATCGCTCCACCCGGCTCGCCGTCGTGCCGGCCCAGGTCTTGATCGCCTCGCTGTCCACGCGCAGGAAGGGATTGCAGGCGCGCTCGCTGGCCAGCGGCACCGGCAGGGTGGGGCGGCCGGCTTCGCGCAGGCTCGCCACTTCGCGCAGCCGCGCGCGCAGGGCAGCGTTGTGCGGATCGACGCTCAGCGCAAAGCGTCCGTTCGCCGCCGTGTATTCGTGTCCGCAGCACACCAGGGTCTCGTCCGGCAACGCGCAGAGACGGTCGAGCGAGGCCAGCATCTGCGCCGGCGTGCCCTCGAACAGACGGCCGCAGCCCAGGCTGAACAAGGTGTCGCCGCTGAACAGCCAGCCTGCACCGACATAGGCGATGTGGCTGAGCGTGTGGCCGGGTACGGCGATCACCTTGAAGGCGATCGCGGGAGTCTCAAGGGAGATCAGCGCGTCATCGCCCACGCGCTCGGCGGCAAGCGCGATGCGCGCGTCGTCCGGGGCGATGATCTTGGCGCCATGCCGGGACGCGAGCTCGGCGGCGCCACCGATATGGTCGGCATGATGATGGGTGAGCAGGATGGCGCGCAGCGCAAGGCCGGCCTCGGCCATGAAGCGCTCGACCGGCAAGGCTTCGCCGGGATCGACGACGATCGCGTCGCCGGCCTCGTCGTGGGCCAGCCAGATGTAGTTGTCGGCAAGCGCCGGGATCGGGACGAGCTGCATGCAGGCCACGGTTCTCCTCTCTCTGATGGCATCGAGGGGCACAGCCGGGCGGGCCGCGCAACGGCCGGACTATAAAAGCTCGTGGTCGCCCGCTTGTTAGGCCGTATTTAACGAATGCGGCGGGATCGGCAGCGCGGCGAGCCGTTACACTTCGTGTCTTCGGTCGTCGTCACAAGCCCCATGCCTTCCCGTCCGCACGATATTTACGCCAGTGCGCCGCTGCGCCGCCTGCTCGACGACGAGTTGGCCGCGCTGGCGCCCGCATTGCAACGCTGTGCGGGTGAGCGTGCCTTGCAGATTGCCGCGGCGCCGGCCAATCCGCCGGCCTTGCCGATGCTGGGCCAATGGATATGCCTGCAGCAGTCGGGTCGCTGCTATGACGGCGATCTCATCGCCTCGACCGAGGCAGGCCTGCCGTTTCTCGATGAGAGTTTTGCCCTGGTCGTGCTCCGTCATGCGCTGGAGCCGGCCCGGGGACGGGCCCTGCTGCTCGGTGAGGCCGCGCGTGTGCTGATGCCCGGCGGCATGCTGGCCTTGACCGGTGTCCATCCCTTGAGCGGATGGCTGCCGTGGTGGCTATGGCGAGCGCGGCGCCAGCGGCTGTCGGCGCAGGTGCCGCTCGGCACCTGCGGCTGGTTGCGCGGCGCAGATTTCAGCATCGAACGTACGCGCCGGGTCGGCCCGCCGTGGCCGGGCATGGCCCGCGCATCCGGTACGCACGTGCTGGGCGGAGGCTATCTGCTGATTGCGCGCAAGCGGCGCCCACAGACGGCGCCGCTGCGTTTGCCGCGTCGTCCCTTGCCCGAGGCGGGAGCGACGGGGCTGGCCACCGGGGCCGGTCGCGGCGTCGCCCTGCAGCACGGCACGGAAGACCACGGATGATCGAGGTGGAGGCCTTCACCGACGGCGCCTGCCTCGGCAATCCCGGGCCGGGTGGCTGGGCCGCGCTGCTGCGGGCGGATGGTCACGAGCGACTGCTGAGCGGCGGCGAGCCCCAGACCACCAACAACCGCATGGAGCTCATGGCCGCCATCGGCGCGTTCGAGGCGCTCAAGCGGCCGTGTCGGGTGCATCTCATCACCGATTCGCGGTACGTCATGCAGGGCGTGCAGGAATGGCTGCCGCGCTGGCTGGCCAACGGCTGGCGGACGGCCGATCGCAAAGCGGTGAAAAACCAGGATCTGTGGCAGCGACTGGCGGCAGCCGCGGCTCCCCACCAGGTGAGCTGGGAGTGGGTGCGCGGCCACGACGGCCACGTCGAAAACGAACGGGTCGACCGGGCGGCCCGCGCGCAGGCGGAACTTTTCAAGGCGGCATCATGAGACAGATCGTCCTCGACACCGAAACCACCGGACTGGAAGTGCGCCAGGGCCATCGCTTGATCGAGATCGCGGCGCTGGAAATGGTCGAACGCCGTCTCACCGGCAACCATTTCCACACCTATCTGAACCCGGAGCGGGCGATCGACCTCGGCGCGCGCCAGGTGACCGGCATCGAGGATGATTTCCTGCGCGACAAGCCGCGTTTTGCCGAAGTCGCCGAGGCCTTCCTGGCCTTCATCGACGGTGCCGAGCTCATCATCCACAACGCCAGCTTCGACGTCGGCTTCCTGGATGCCGAGCTTGCCCGCATCGGCCCGCACATGGGCTGCATCGCCGACCGTTGCCGCGTGCTCGACACCCTGGCACTGGCCCGCGAGCGTTATCCGGGGCAGCGCAACAGCCTGGACGCGCTGTGCAAACGGCTCGGGGTGGATCATTCGGCGCGCGCGCTGCACGGCGGCCTGATCGACGCCCAGTTGCTCGCCGAGGTCTACCTCGCGATGACCTCCGGTCAGGTCGCGCTGGCGTTCGGTTTCGAGGGCCAGGCGTCGCCGGCGCCGTCGCGGCCGGTGGTCGCGCCGCCGATCACGCCGCTGCGGCGTCCGCGCGTGCTGCGTGCCGACGCGGCGGAACTCGCCGCCCACGAAGCCCGGCTGGACGCGCTGGATCGCACCGCCGGCGGCTGCCTGTGGCGCCAGGTGTTCGAGTCGCCGGCCTCGGCGGTCAACTGATCCGCAGCACGATCGCGCTCAGGTTGTCGGCGGCATCGCCGGCCAGTGCGTCGAGCAGCAGATGGTCCACGCATTCCTGCGCGGCCAGCTCGGTGCGGCCCATGATGCGGGCGAGCGCGGCTTCGTCGAGCGCGTCGACCAGGCCGTCGCTGCACAGGAGGAAGCCCGATCCCGGCATGGCGTCGCCACGGGCGAGGCCGATCTGCAGCGGTTCTCGTCGCGGCATGCCGAGCGCCTGGGTCGCGGCATTGCGCCGCTGCGGCGGGCGCTCAGGCTCGGTGCCTAGGGCAGGGCAACGCTCGGCGGCGTAGTGGGCATCGTGGACGATGCGATCCAGGCCTTGTCGCCAACGATAGAGTTGGCTGTCGCCCACCCACGCCGCCTGGTAATGCCCGTCCGTGATCCGCAGCGCGGCCAGCGTGGCGCCGAGCGGCAGGACGTCACGCGCCTTGGCAAGCTCGAGCAGATGCCGATGGGCCGCCTGCACGGCCGCAAACAGATCTTCACCACGGCCGATGCCCTCGACCACGGCATCGCGGGCCAGGGCGGCGGCCAAGGCGCCCTGGCGATACCCGCCGATACCGTCGGCGATCAGAAAGAGTCCCGAACCGGCATCGGCGTAGTAGGTGTCCTCGTTATCCGTGCGGCGCAAGCCGGCATGGGTGCCGTGTCCGTATTCGATCATGCGACTTTGGGCCTTGAAGTGGCATCCAGCATGCCGGATGCGCGCGGTCGACGCCAAGCAGGGCGGCGGTGCGTCTGGCCGGGGCTGGAATCACCGGTGGCCCCGCACGCAAAAAAACCTCTGCAGGATCGTGCCGCCGGAGAGGCCGAAGGCTGGATCGGCCCTGAACATGCAGGCGTCGGTACGTCCTCCCATGGCGCAGTCAAGGCGTTCTCGGGTGCCAGTCCACTGCCTGAAGTTGCCCTCTATGTCTTCCCATCGTTTCGGCCGTCCGGGGTTCGTGGTGGTCCTGCTGGCCTCGGCGCTTGCTCTTGCCGGCTGTGTCGTCGTCCCGGCGCATGCGCCTGAGCGGGTATGGGTGCCCGGGCACTGGGCCGGCCCCCATGTCTGGGTGGAAGGCCATTGGCGCTACCGCTGAAGTCCCTCCGGCGGTGGTTGACCGGCGGCGTATCATGGCTGCATCGCGTGGCGACCCACCTTGAGGTCGCGTCGCACTGAGTCGGGAGCAAAACCCATGACCCGTCGTTCCGGAAGCGCGGACCTGCCGCTGCACGGCGGCCGCGTGCCACGCTGGCTGGCCGATCGCATGACCCGCCTGGGCGCGTTGATCGCGCAGGCCATCGTGCACGAGTACGGGCGCGATGAATTCCTGCGCCGGCTGGCGCATCCGTTCTGGTTCCAGTCCTTCGGCGCGGTGATGGGCATGGACTGGCACTCCTCCGGCATCACCACCAGCGTGATCGGCGCGCTCAAGCGCGGCCTCGCGCCGCTGGCCGGCGAGCTCGGCATCCACGTCTGCGGCGGTCGTGGCAGGCATTCGCGCGCGACGCCGAGCGAGCTGGTCGCGATCGGTGAAGCGGTCGGTTTCGACGGCGCGGCACTCGCGCGCAGCAGCCGGCTGGTGGCCAAGGTCGACAGCGCGGCGGTGCAGGACGGTTTCGATCTTTATCTGCACGGTTTCATCGTCAGCGACGACGGCCGCTGGGTGGTGGTGCAGCAGGGCATGAACGGCGCACGGCGGCAGGCGCGGCGCTATCACTGGCTGTCGGAGCACCTCGAGAGTTTCCTCGACGACCCGCATGCGGCGGTGGATGGTCCCGCGCAGGGGCGCATCGTCAACCTCGCCGATCGACGCGCGCGGGCCTCGCGCACGGCGCAACTGGAATTGCTCGCCACGCTGGGGCCCGATGGCGTGGCGCGCGAGTTCGCCCGCATCGAAGGGGCCGCCGCGCCGGCGCCAGAGGCACCCTTGCAGCTCGGCCTGCTGCCGCATCTGTCGATGCCGGACCACCACGACGTGCGCGCCGGCGACGTGGTCATCCGCCGGCTGCACGGTGCGCTCGCCGCCGCAGCGGAAAACGGCCCGCGCGATTTTGTCGAACTGCTGCAGGTGCCCGGTGTCGGCGCACGCACCGTGCGTGCGCTGGCGATGGTGGCCGAGGTCGTGCATGGCACGCCATGCCGCTTCAGCGACCCGGCGCGTTTTTCGCTCGCGCATGGCGGCAAGGACCGTCATCCCTTCCCGGTGCCCACGCGCGTGTACGACCACACCATCGGCGTGCTCAAGAGCGCGGTGCAGAACGCCAGGCTCGGTCGCGACGAGGAACTCGCCGCGCTGCGCCGTCTGGATGCACAGGCGCGTCGGCTGGAGCGCCACGCTCGCGGCCCTTCGCTCGAGGCCCATCTCGCCGCGGAGAGGCACCTGTCCCACGCTTACGGCGGCCGCAGCGTGTTCGGCTGGGAAAAGCCGCCGGCCAAGACATCCACCGAACGCGCGGGTTGAGGCCCGGGCTTGCCGTGTCCGGCACTTGCTGGGGCGCTTTCAAGTCTCGGCGTGGGTCGCCTCGCCGAGCAGCGGGTGCGATTCGCGCATGCTGCGGATCGCCGGCCAGACGGCGAGGGCGACGAGGGCGATCATCGCGCCCGGTGCGGCGAGCCAGCCGGTACGCCGCACCAGCAGTTCGGCCAGGAAAGGCGTCGAGCCGCCGAAGATCGCGGTCGCCACGGTCACGCCGAGCGCCAGGCCGCTCAGTCTGCCTTCCCCCGGAAACTGTTCGGCCGTGGCCGATGCCGCTACTGCGCTGATGCCGCCGGCCAGGCACGCAAGCCCCGTGGCGCCCAGGACGATGAGTCCGTCCTCGCGACTGCCGAGCAGGTGGAACAGTACGAGCGGCAGCGGCACGCAGGCCAGGGTGAGTCCGAGCAAGACCGGCCGTCGGCCGACCCGGTCGGAAACCAGGCCCGCCAGCGGCGTGACCAGAATCACCACGAGGGCGGCGAAGGTGGAGAGCCCGAGCGCACGGCCTTCTGGCATGCGGCCTGAGGAGGCGAGAAAAGCCGGCACGTAGGTGATGCCGACGTAATAGCTGATCGATCCAAGCGCGGAGATGGCGAAGGTGCGCCACAGCGCCGGCCGGCGTCGGGTCAGGGTATGGCGCAGCGGCGTGGCGGGAATGCTGCGCTGGCGGCGCTGGCGTTCGAAGTCGGGCGACTCCTGCATGCGTGCGCGGGCGAACCACACCACGGCGGCGAGCAGGGCGCCGAGCAGGAACGGGATGCGCCAGCCCCAGGCTTCCAGCCGGACGGTGTCCAGCAGGCCGGTGGTCATGGCGGCGACCGCCACCGCCAACAGGGCGCCCACCTCGCTGGCGGCCGCGGCCAGCGAGGTGATCAGCCCGCGCCGCTCGGGCCGCGCGCCTTCGAGCAGGTAGGCGACGACGCCGGTGTATTCGCCGCCCACCGCGAAGGCCATGCAGCAACGCAGCAGCACCAGCAGCCAGCCGGCGGCGGGGCCGAGCGTCTGCCGGTCGGGCAGGCAGGCGGTGGCCAGCATCGCCAGCGTCATCAGCATCATCGACAGCAGCAGGCTGTGGCGGCGCCCGACGCGGTCGCCGAGGTGACCGAACACGATGGCGCCGAGCGGGCGCATGCCGTAGGACACGCCGAAACCGGCCAGGGTGGCGAGCAGGGCGCGGTCGCCGCCGCCGTAGAAGACCCGCGACAGCACGGTGGCGAAGTACAGGTACAAGGTGAAGTCGTACCACTCGACCACGGTCGATACCGCCGCGATCGTCTTGGAGGCGAACGACACTTCGACGCTGCGGCGGGCATCCATCAGGCACCTGGCGATACGAACGAGGCCGCATGCATGGTAGGGCGGCGCCCGCTCGCCGCCCCGTGAAGGCTCGCCATCCGAGAGTTGGGAGCGGTTGGCGGATCAGTGCAGCCGCAAGCCTTCCGGCAGCCGGGACAGCGAGCGCATGCCGTTCAGCACCGCGACCAGATCGCGATAGCTCTGCGCGAGCTGGCCGTACAGTGAGGCATACGCCTGACGGGTGACCTCGGCTACGCCCTGGTAGGCGCCGCGCCCGATCTCGATGAAATAGTCCACGCTGACCCGGCGCCGCTCGGCGAGTCCGGGAAACAGTCCGGCGACCAGCAGACAGCGATCACCGACGTCGCGCAGCGCCTCGGCGCGTGCGCTGCCGACCCGCGAAAGCGCCTCCAGCCAGTCGATGCCATGCGCATGCGACAGCAGCAGGGCGTCGCGCTGATAACGCAGCAACACGAAGACGAGATAGCTTTCCTCGGTCTCCTCGAGCGTACGCCCGGTCCGTTGCGCCGCTTCCAGGACCGCCGCCTGCCACAGTTCGGCCGGGGTACCTTTTTTGAATGCATCGATCATGACTTGCCAACCCTCCAGCGCGCGATGCCGCGAGCGGCATCTCCAAGAAAGGCTGGTCTTGATGGAAGCACAAAGCAGGCGGGAAGGAAAAGATGCGCAGGGTCATCCAGCGCGTGCGGCTGCGAGGCCATCAATGTCGGTGGCGACGCCGCCAGAGGCGCCAGCGCCGTTCGCCGACTACCAGCAGCCAGCGTGCCGGGCGATGCAGGAAAGGCAGATCCTGGGCAATCAGCAGCAGGCCGAGCGGCAGCATCCAGACCCCCAGCACCGGCAGGAAACTGGCCACGCCGCCCAGTATCAACATCACGCCGACCGGAATGCGCACCCAGCGCGCGGAGGGTCGGCGCAGGCGGCGGAACAGGCGGCGCATCCAGGTCGGGAAATGCCGTTCCAGATGGTCGAGCCGGCAGTGCAGGCGGTATGCGTCGTGCGAACGGTAGCGTTGGGCGTCCTTCATCGCGCAGGAGATAGCACGAGTCGCGTGAACGACCGCGGTTGGAATGGGCCCTGCGGTGCACCATCTTTTTCGTATGGCAATGGCGGAGGCTCGAAAAGCATGGCTACCGGTTGGGCTGGCGACGGGGCGGTTCAGGACCAGATCGATGCGACGATCCAGGATGCGGTCGAGCAGGCGAGGCAACGGCTGCCGCGCGGCGAAAGCTTGAGTCACTGCGAGGCATGCGGTGCGCAGATCCCGCCGGCGCGGCGCAAGGCGGTGCCCGGGGTGCGCCTGTGCGTGGCTTGCCAGAGCGCACGGGATGACGCGGAGCGTACGGCCGCGCTATTCAACCGGCGCGGCAGCAAGGACAGTCAGTTGCGCTGATGGCCGGGCGGGTGGCTTCCCGCCGCGGGCATGCCAAAGCGGGCTTGGGCGAAGGATGACGGCTCCGCTGTCGCCGGGATGACTGGCTTTTTTCGAGCCGGCATGTAAACGTTTACGCCCACCTTTTCCAATGCCGGCCGTTGCGGCGACGCAGCACCATACGAGGGGAACCATGAGCCATCCACGCCAGCTCTTTTCACGTGCCCTGATGGGCGTTTCGCTCGGTCTGCCGTTGGCGGCAGCCGCCGCGGCGATGAACGATGCCATACCGGCGCCGACCAACCGCCAGCTCGCCGCGCCGACGGTCGAGCAGCGTGTCGAGGCCCTGCTCAAGCAGATGACGCTGGAAGAAAAGATCGGCCAGCTGGTGCAGTACAACGATGTCGGAGCCAGCGCGCCGACGGCCGCCGGCAGCGACAGTCCGGGACTGGCCGTCAATCCGGAGACCCGCACCCGTGTCGACGCCATGGCGTTGGCGCGCGAGGGCCGGCTCGGTTCCATGCTCAACGTGATCGGTGCGGACAAGACGCGCGCCTTCCAGCAGGCCGCGCTGTCCAGCCGCCTGCACATCCCGATCCTGTTCGGCGCCGACGTGATCCACGGCTATCGCACGGTCTATCCGGTGCCGCTCGGTCTGGCCGCGTCGTGGGATCCGGCGCTGATCGAGGCGGTCTCGCACATGGCCGCCACCGAGGCCACCACCGCCGGGGTGAAGTGGTTCTACTCGCCGATGGTGGACATCTCCCGCGACGCGCGCTGGGGCCGTTCGACCGAGGGCGCCGGCGAGGATGCCTATCTCGGCGCGGCGATGGCGCGTGCCTACATCCGCGGCTACCAGGGCGATGACCTCTCCAGGCCCGACGCGGTGGCCGCCTCGGTCAAGCACTTCGCCGCCTACGGCGCGGCCGAGGCAGGGCGCGAATACAACACCACCGACATGTCCGACATCCGCCTGCGCCAGGTCTATCTGCCGCCGTACAAGGCCGCGGTGGAAGCCGGTGCGGCGACGATGATGAGCGCCTTCAACGCGCTGAACGGCGTGCCGGCCACCGCCAACCCTTACCTGATGGACCAGATCCTGCGCAAGGAATGGGGTTTCAACGGTTTCGTGGTCAGCGACTACACCTCGGTGATGGAGCTGCTCAACCACGGCATCGCGCTGGATGCCGCCACTGCCACGAAGAAGTCGCTCGAGGCGGGCGTGGAGGTGGACATGATGTCCCACTTCTACGACACCCAGATCCCCAAGCTGCTCGCCGAGCACCGGCTGTCCATGGATACCGTGGACGAGGCGGTGCGGCGCGTGCTGCGGGTGAAGTTCGCGCTCGGCCTGTTCGAGCATCCCTATGCGCAGGGCACCGAGGTGACGCGCGCGCTGCCCGAGCACCGCCCGCTCGCGCGGCGGGCGGCGGCCGAGTCCTTCGTGCTGCTGCAGAACGCGCCGTTCGGCGGCGCCGCGGTGCTGCCGCTGGCCAAGAGCGTCAAGCGCGTCGCCCTGATCGGCCCGCTGGCGGACAACCCCAACGAGATGCAGGGCGCCTGGGCCGGCGCGCCCCATCCGGAAGACGTGGTCACCCTGCGCGCGGCCCTGGAATCCCGCCTGGCCGCGCGCGGCGGTGCGCTCGTCTATGCGCAGGGCGCGACCATCACCGGCGAGGGCGCGGAGGATTTCTCCGCCGCCACTCGTGCGGCGGCACAGGCCGACGTGGTGGTGATGGCGCTCGGTGAGTCCAGCGCGATGAGCGGCGAGGCCGGCTCGCGGGCGTTCCTCGATTTGCCGGGTCATCAGCAGCAGTTGCTCGAGGCGGTGGCGGCGACCGGCAAGCCGGTGGTGCTGGTGGTGTTCTCCGGGCGGCCGTTGGTGCTCGACTGGGCCGCCGCGCACGTGCCGGCGATCCTGGAAGCCTGGTTCCCGGGCGTGGAGGGTGGCAACGCGCTCGCCGACGTGCTGTTTGGCGACGTCGCGCCTTCCGGCAAGCTGCCGATGAGCTTCCCCCGCGCGGTGGGTCAGGAACCGCTCTATTACGACCAGCTGCCGACCGGGCGTCCGGCCGGCAACGCCGATCTCAGCAAGCCGCCGGTGGGCGACAGCCGCTACCTTTCCCGTTACATCGACGTGCCCAACGACGCGCTGTTTTCGTTCGGGCATGGCTTGAGCTACACCAGCTTCGGCTATGCCGGCGTGCAGGTATCGCGGCCCAGCGTGCCGCTCGCCGAGGCCAACCGGCCGGGCGCCAGACAGCTCGTCACCGTCACCGCCACGGTGACCAACACCGGTCCGCGCGAAGGCACCGAGGTGGTACAGCTTTATCTGCGCAACCTGGGCGCCAGCGTGGAGCAGCCGGTCCGCAGCCTCAAGGGTTTCCGCCGGGTCACCCTGAAACCCGGACAGTCGCAGCAGGTGAGCTTCACGCTCGGTTTCGACGAACTCGCCTTCTACGGCGTGGACAGCCGGCTGGTGGTCGAGCCCACCCACTACACGGTGTGGGTGGGCGGCAGCTCGCGGGCGACCGAGAGCGCGCAGTTCGTGGTGACGCCCTGAAAAACGTGGTGCGCTTTCAGGCCGGCTTCTGCCCGGCCTGGACGCGGGCGGCGATGTCCTTGATCCGCGCCAGCATGGCGGCCAGGCCATTGGCGCGGGTGGGGGACAGATGGCGGCCGAGGCCAATGGCCTCGATGAAAACGGGCTCGGTGGCGAGGATCTCCGCCGCCGGCCGGTCGGCATAGACACGCAGCAGGAGCGCGATCAGCCCGGAGACGATCGCCGAATCGCTGCTTGCAGCCAAATGCAGGCGCGAGGCGTCGCCGCTGGCGACCAGCCAGACCTGCGACTGGCAGCCGTGCACACGGTTGGCCTCGGTCTTCCATGCCTCCGGAAACGGCGGCAGCCGCTTGCCGAGGTCGATCAGATACTGGTAGCGCTCGCTCCAGTCACTGAAGTAGGCAAACTCATCGATGATCTGCTGCTGCGCCTCGGCGGCGCTCGTGGCTGGCGGCTGGGTGTCGTTCATGCGGGCGATGGATGGGCTGTGAGGGCACGGAAGTTCGATGGAAAGGCGCCGCCTCAGCGAGGCAAGTCACGCAGGCCACGCATCAAGGCCTCGGCTTCGTGAGGGTTCAAGCGCGCCGGGACAGGCTCCAGCGCGTGCCCTGGGGGCCGTCTTCGATGGTCACGCCCAGGGTAGCCAGTTCCTGGCGGATCGCGTCGGCGCGGGCGAAGTCGCGCGCGGCGCGTGCCGCCTGGCGCTCGGCGACGAGGGCCTCGATGCGGGCAGTGTCGAGCTCGGACACGGCCGGCCGGAACCAGTCCTGCGGGTCCTGCTGCAACAGGCCCAGGGCGTGGCCGCCGCCGAGGAGGCGCGCCTTGGCCCTGGCCAGCAGCGCCTGTTGCGCCGGTGCGAAACTGCCGTCGGGCTGTCGCGCATGGGTGAGGAGCTGCCGGGCGCGGGCGGCTTCCTCGTTGAGGGCGGCGAGTGCGGCCGGCGTGTTGAGGTCGTCCTCGAGCGCTGCCTCGATGTCCTCTGGCAGTTCCGCCTCCACCGTGCCGGCGCCGAGGTCGCGCAGCGTGCCGTAGAGCCTGTCCAGCGTGCGCCGGCTCTGTTCGACCAGAGCGTCGGACCATTCAAGCGGCTGGCGATAGTGCGCCGAAAGCAGGGCATAGCGCAGCGCTTCGGCCGGGTGCCGCTGCAGGAGATCGTGCACGCGCTCGATGTTGCCGAGCGACTTGCTCATCTTCGCGCCCTCGAAGGTGAGCATGCCGTTGTGCAGCCACCAGCGCGCGAAGGTCTTGCCGCCGTGGGCGCAGGTCGATTGGGCGATCTCGTTCTCATGGTGCGGGAAAAGCAGATCCACGCCGCCGGCGTGGATGTCGATGGTCTCGCCCAGGTGCGCCTCGCTCATCGCCGAGCATTCGATGTGCCAGCCCGGGCGGCCACGTCCCCAGGGGCTGTCCCAGCCCGGCAGTTCGGGCGGGGAGGGCTTCCACAGCACGAAATCGGCGGGGTTGCGCTTGTAGGGGGCCACTTCCACGCGCGCGCCGGCGATCAGTTCCTCGACGTTGCGGCCGGAGAGCCGGCCGTAGTCGGGATAGCTCGCCACGTCGAACAGCACATGGCCCTCGGCGACATAGGCATGGCCGCCGGCGATCAGTTTGTCGATCATCGCGATGATCGGGCCGATGTGTTCGGTGGCGTAGGGCTCGACGTCCGGCGGCGCGACCCCGAGCGCGGCCATGTCCTCGTGATAGATCGCCGCATACCGGCGGGTGATCTCGCCGATCGGCAAGCCGGCGGCCTGGGCGGCGGCGTTGATCTTGTCGTCCACGTCGGTGACGTTGCGTGCATAGACGACGCGCGGGTAGCGCCGGCGCAGCAGCCGTACCAGCACGTCGAACACCACCGGGCCGCGCGCGTTGCCGATGTGCACGTAGTGGTAGACCGTGGGACCGCACAGGTACAGGGTGACCCGCGACGGATCGCCCGGGACGAAGGGCAGGGTCTGGCGGCGCAGGCTGTCGTGGAGGCGAAGCGGCATGGGGGCGGTTATACGGTCGGCAGCCGGTCATCTTAACAAGCGCTAAGCACCCCGGCGCGGAGCGTTTTTTTATAAGCGTCGATTCAGTGTGAACTTGGTGCAATGAGAGGCATAAAAAAAGCGTCTTTCCGATGCTCTTTCCCTGGGAGGTCGTATGACCATGAAACCGATTCTGGCGCTGGTGCTGGCTCTGGCGGCAACTGGCGTGGCTGCGCAGCAACCACCGCGACCGGTCGAAGACAATGCTCACTATGGCTGGGCCGACGTGCTGCGTGTCGATCCGGTCTACGGCATCACCCGCACCGAGGAGCCGCACCGCGAATGCTATGAACAGCCGGTGGTGCGCCAGGACAGCAGCGGCAGTGCCGCCGGCACCATGCTCGGCGCGGTCGTGGGCGGCGTGCTCGGCCATACCATCGGCAAGGGCGACGGCCGGACCGCCGCAACCGTGGCCGGCGCCGTGGCCGGCGGCGCGGTCGGCAACCGGGTCTCACGCGGCGATGCCTACGAGACCACGCAGACCACCTGCCGCGACGTCAGCACGGTGTCCGAGCAACGGCGCATCATCGGCTATGACGTCGAGTACCGCTATCGCGGCGAGGTCTATGTCTCGCGCCTGAGCTACGACCCGGGCGAACGCTTGCGGGTGCGGGTCAGCGTCTCGCCGGCCGATTGATGTCGGGAGACCGCCGCCTGCGGGCAGCGGTCTCCCGTGGGTCCGCGCCGGCAGTCCGGCTCTTGTTGCACGGCAGCGCGAATGCGGTCATCATGCGCGCTCGAAACTGCTGATACCCCATGTCCATAGACGTCTATACCGCCACCGTCCTGACCAGCGCCCGCATGGCCGCCGGCATGACTTCGCGCGCGCGCCGACCGCTCGACCGACATTCGGCCGGGTAGGCTGTCGCCAGCGTTTCATCGATATCGACGACAAAGAACCCGGCCCGCGTGCCGGGTTCTTTCGTTTCGACCAGGCATTTTCCAAACCCTTCCATCCACCACGCATTTCCTGAGGTCAGCGCCGCATGCCACTTCGCCACTTCTTGACCACGCAGGATTACAGCCGCGCCGAGATCGACGCGTTGCTCGACGAAGCGGCCGCTTTCAAGCGCTCGCCCTTGGGGCGCCAGATGGCCGGCAAGTCGATCGCGCTGCTGTTCTTCAATCCGTCGATGCGCACGCGCACCAGCTTCGAGCTCGGCGCGTTCCAGCTCGGCGGGCACGCGGTGGTGCTCTCGCCCGGCAAGGACGCGTGGCCGATCGCCTTCGCGCCCGGCGAGGTGATGGACGGCGAGGCCGAGGAGCACGTCGCCGAGGTCGCGCGGGTGCTCAGCCGCTACGTCGATCTGATCGCCGTGCGCGCGTTCCCGAAGTTCAAGGACTGGGCAGAAGACCGCGAGGACCGCGTGATCAAGGCCTTCGCCCGCTATGCCACCGTGCCGGTGATCAACATGGAGACCATCACCCATCCATGCCAGGAACTGGCCCACGCGCTGGCCCTGCGCGAGCGGCTGGGCAATCTGCAGAACCGCAAATACGTGCTGACCTGGACCTACCATCCCAGGCCGCTCAACACCGCCGTGGCCAACTCGGCGCTGTTGATCGCCACCAAGCTCGGCATGGACGTGACCCTGCTGTGCCCGACGCCCGATTACGTGCTGGACGAGCGCTACATGCAGGCCGGCTACGAGAACGCCAAGGCCAGCGGCGGCTCGCTCAAGGTCAGCCACGACATCGAGGAGGCCTATCGCGGCGCCCACGTGGTCTACGCCAAGAGCTGGGGCGCGCTGCCGTATTTCGGCCGCTGGGATGAGGAAAAGCCGATCCGCGAAGCCTACCGGCACTTCATCGTCGACGAGGCCAAGATGGCGCTCACCGACCACGGCCTGTTCAGCCACTGCCTGCCACTGCGGCGCAACGTCAAGGCCACCGATGCGGTGATGGACGCGCCGTACTGCTTCGCCATCGACGAGGCCGAGAACCGCCTGCACGTGCAGAAGGCGGTGATGACGTCGCTGCTCGGCCAGCCTTGAAGACGGCCCATGTATCTGCCCAAGGCCTTCGAGGAAACCCGCGCCGAGGTGCTGGATGCGCTGATGCGTGCGCATCCTTTCGCCACGCTGGTCGCCGTGCGCGACGGCCTGCCGCTCGCCCATCATCTGCCGCTCGCATGGGACGCGGAGAACCGGCGCTTGCAGGGACACGTGGCGCGCGGCAACGAGCTGGCGACACTCGATGGCGCGCCGGTGCTGGCGATCTTCCAGGGGCCGCAAGGTTACGTGAGCCCCAACTGGTATCCGGGCAAGCACGAGACCGGTCGCGAGGTGCCGACCTGGAACTACGTCGTGGTGCATGCGCGCGGCCGCCTGCGCGTGATCGAGGATGCGCAGTGGCTGCGCGGTCTGCTGGGGCGGCTCACCGATCACCATGAGGCGGACGAGGCGATGCCCTGGCGCCTGAGCGATGCACCCGAGGACTACGTCGAGACGTTGTTGCGCGGCGTGGTCGGCATCGAGATCGCCGTCGACGGCTTGCAGGGCAAGTTCAAGCTCAGCCAGAACCATCCCGCGCGCAATCGCGCCGGCGTCGTCGCCGGCCTGCGTCGGCGTGCGCAGGGCGATGACGAGGCGCTGGCCGCCTTGATGCTGGCCGCCGGGGAATTGCGCGATGACGTCTGAACGCCTCGCCCATCCAGTGAACTTCCCGGTGCGCTGTGAACCGCGCATCACGCCCGCGCCGCTTTAGCGACATTTAGCCATCCATCCTTCCATCGCACGGACACCCAAAACCATGAGCCAAGACATCGTCCTCGCCTTCTCCGGCGGCCTCGACACCAGTTTCTGCGTGCCCTACCTGCGCGAGCGCGGCTGGAAAGTGCACACCGTGTTCGTCGATACCGGCGGCGTGGACGCGCAGGAGCGCGCCTACATCGAGCAGCGCGCAGCCGAACTCGGCGCCGCCACCCACGTCACCGTGGACGGCGGTCCGGCGCTGTGGGCGGGTTTCGTCAAGCCGTTCGTCTGGGCTGGCGAGGCTTATCAGGGCCAGTATCCGCTGCTGGTGTCGGATCGCTACCTGATCGTCGACGCCGCCATCGCCCGGGCCAAGGCGCTCGGTACCCGGGCGATCGCGCACGGCTGTACGGGCATGGGCAACGACCAGGTGCGTTTCGACCTGGCGGTGAAGGCGCAGGGCGACTACGAGATCGTGGCGCCGATCCGCGAGATCCAGAAGGAGCACACCCACACCCGCGCCTACGAGCAGGCGTATCTGGAGCAGCGCGGCTTTCCCGTGCGCGCCAAGCAGAAGAGCTACACCATCAACGAGAATCTGCTCGGGGTGACGCTCTCGGGCGGCGAGATCGACGCATGGAAGACGCCGGGCGAGGGCGCGCGTGCCTGGTGCAGGCCACGGGCCGAGTGGCCATCGCGAAAACTCGCCGTCAACCTCGCGTTCGAGCGCGGCGAGGCGGTGGCGCTCGATGGCGAGAAACTGCCCGGCGCCAAGCTGCTCGCCAGGCTCAACGCGCTGTTTGCGCCCTACGGCGTCGGCCGCGGCATGTATACCGGCGACACCACCATCGGCCTCAAGGGCCGCATCGTGTTCGAGGCACCGGGACTGATCGCGCTGCTCATCGCGCATCGGGCGCTGGAGGAAGCCGTGTTGACCAAGCCGCAGAACCGCTTCAAGCCGGAGGTCGCGCGCAAGTGGGTGGAGCTGGTCTACGAGGGTTTCTACCACGATCCGCTCAAGACCGACCTCGAGGCTTTTCTCGCCTCCAGCCAGCGCTGCGTCAACGGCGAGGTGGTGCTGGAGACCGAGGGCGGCACGGTGACCGCCAGCGAAATCCGCTCGCCGCACATCCTGGCGAGCGGCAGCGCCACCTACGCGCAATCGGCCGACTGGGGCGTGGCCGAGGCCGAGGGGTTCATCAAGCTCTACGGCATGAGTTCGACGCTGTGGGCAAAGGTCAATCAGCAGTGATCGCGTGCCTCGTCCACGGCCTGGCCGCGGAGGGCAGGGCATGAACGCGCTGCTCGACGCCACCTTGCGCCATCTCGCCGCGCTGGTCACCTTCGATACGCGCAATCCGCCACGGGCGATCGATACCGGCGGCATCTTCGATTACCTGCGCGCGCACTTGCCGGGCTTTCGCTTCACCCTGACCGACCATGGCGCCGGCGCGGTGAGCCTGCATGCGGTACGCGGGCGGCCGCGGCTGCTCTTCAACGTGCATCTGGACACGGTGCCGGCTTCGCCGCAGTGGAGCGCCGATCCGTTCGTGCTGCGCGTGCAGGCCGATCGCGCGATCGGGCTCGGCGCCTGTGACATCAAGGGCGCGGCGGCGGCAATGCTGGCGGCGGCCCATGCCGGCGACGGCGACATGGCGATCCTGTTCACCACCGACGAGGAAGCCAACGACGCGCGCTGCATCGCCGGGTTTCTCGCGGCGCATCCGGCGTACGAGGCGGTGATCGTCGCCGAGCCGACCCGCGGCGAGGCGGTGCTGGCGCATCGCGGCATCCATTCGGTGCAGGTGCGCTTCGCCGGCCACGCCGGTCACGCTTCCGGCGTGCAGCGTCCCGGCGACAGCGCCGTGCATCAGCTGGTGCGCTGGGGCGCGGCCGCGCTCGATCACGTGCAGTCGCTGGCGCATGCGCGCTTTGGCGGACTCACCGGTCTGCGCTTCAACATCGGCCGCGTCGAGGGCGGCATCAAGGCCAACGTGATCGCGCCGGAAGCGGAGGCACGCTTCGGGTTCCGGCCCTTGCCGAGCATGGATCCGGATGCGCTGCTGGAAACCTTCCGCACGCTGGTCGAGCCGCAGCCGGTCGGCTTTGCCGAGCTGTTCCGCGGTCCCGCGCTGCCGGCCGGCGACATCGCCCATGCGGAGGCGCGCAGGCTCGCCGCGCGCGATCTCGCCGAAGCGCTGGGCCTTTCGATCGGCCACGCGGTGGATTTCTGGACCGAGGCCTCGCTGTTCTCCGCCGCCGGCTACACGGCCTTCGTCTGTGGTCCGGGCGACATCGCCCAGGCGCATACGGCAGACGAATGGGTGGCGCTCGATCAGCTCGAGCACTATGCCCAGGCCATCCACCGCATCATCGGCAAGCGCGGCCCCGCAAGGCCGCTTTCCGGTTCTTGCGTTCGAGGGTGAGTGCAAACTTGAAAAGTGCGGCCATGGATGGTCGCTTTTTGATTCTCGCGTTCTAAAAAAAGGCGAACGCAAAAGACAAGCCGCACAGGAACATGTGACCGTGGAAAAACACACCAGTACGCGCCAGACCATCGTGCGGCTGCTCTCGGCGATGGGCAGTGCCAAGGAAATCCAGCAATACCTCAAGCGTTTCTCGCAGCTCGACGCCAAGCGCTTCGCCGTGGTCAAGGTCGGCGGCGCGGTGCTGCGCGACGATCTCAACGACCTCACCTCGTCGCTCACTTTCCTGCAGCAGGTGGGGCTGACGCCGATCGTGCTGCATGGCGCCGGCCCGCAGCTCGACGAGGAACTCGCCGCCGCCGGCATCGAGAAGCGGACCGTCGACGGCCTGCGGGTGACCTCGCCGAAAGCGCTCGGCATCGTGCGGCGCGTGTTCCAGCAGCAGAACCTGAAGCTGGTCGAGGCGCTGCAGTCGATGGACACCCGCGCCACCGCGGTGCCGATCGGCGTGTTCATGGCCAGCTACATCGACCGCGAGCGGCTGGGTATGGTCGGCAAGGTGACGCGCATCAACTTAGAACCGATCGAAGTCAGCCTGCGCGCCGGCTCCATCCCCGTCATCGCCAGCCTGGGCGAGACCGACGACGGCCAGATCCTCAACATCAATGCCGATTTCGCCGCCAACGAACTGGTCTGCGTACTCAAGCCCTACAAGATCATCTTCCTGACCGGCACCGGCGGCTTGCTCGACGGCGAAGGCCGGCTGATCGATTCGATCAACCTGTCCACCGAATACGAACATCTGATGGCGCAGCCTTGGCTCACCGGCGGCATGCGCCTGAAGATCGAGCAGATCGCCGATCTTCTCGAGAAATTGCCGCTCACCTCTTCGGTGTCGATCACCCGGCCGGCTGAGCTGGCCAAGGAACTGTTCACCCACAAGGGCTCGGGCACGCTGGTGCGCCGCGGTGAGAAGGTGCTGCGCTTCACCGCCTGGGAGGGCGTCGACCGCGACCGCCTGCGTGTGCTGATCGAATCGAGTTTCGGCCGCGCGCTGGTGCCGGACTACTTCGAACGCACCGTGCCGTGGCGCGTCTACGTCAGCGAAAACTACCGCGCGGCGATGATCCTCACCATGGAAGAGGGTGGGCTGCCTTATCTCGACAAGTTCGCCGTGCTCGACGAGGCGCAGGGCGAGGGTCTGGGCCGCGCGGTATGGCAGGTGATGCGTGAGGAAACCCCGCGACTGTTCTGGCGTTCGCGCCACAACAACCAGGTCAATATCTTCTACTACGCCGAGTCCGACGGCTGCTTCAAGCAGGAGAAGTGGAAGGTGTTCTGGTACGGCCTCGATGGCGACTTCGCCACCATCGCCCGCTGCGTGGCGCATTGCGCGCAGCGGCCCGCGACGCTGGTCGGCTGATCATGTCGCCTGGCCCGCTCGCCACCTGGCGCCAGGTGCCGACCTTGGTCGGTCGTCACGTCGCGCTCGTGCCATTGCACATGGCGCACGTGGAGGCCCTGCGCGCCGCGCGCAACCACGCGGGCCTCGACGGCCTGTGGTACACCAACACGCCAGGCGTTGCGGAGATGGCGGACTACGTCGCCGCCGCGCTCGCGGCGCAGGCCGAAGGCCGTGCCTTGCCCTTCGCCGTGCTCGATGCGCGTGGCGATGTCGTCGGCAGCACGCGTTTCTATGCGCTGGAGCCGGAAGTGCCGCGCGCCTGCATCGGCTACACCTGGTATGCGCCCCGCGTGCAGCGCAGCGGGCTCAATACCGAGGCCAAGGCGCTGCTGCTGACGCACGCCTTCGAGATACTTGGGTGCATCGCGGTGGCCTTCGAGACCAGCACGCACAACCTGCGCTCGCGCGCGGCCATCGCGCGGCTCGGTGCGCACCAGGACGGCATCCTGCGTCACCACAAGCGGCACGCCGACGGCAGTCCGCGCGACACCGTGGTGTTCTCTATCCTCGATCGCGAATGGCCGCAAGTGCGCGCGGCCTTGCAGGACAAACTGGATGCCCGTTCCCGGCAGGAGACGCCTCCGTGAGTCGCATCGTCCATCCGACACGGCGTAAGGGCGGGGCGACTTGGCGAGGCCTTCGATGGCCGAGCGTAGTCGCCACTGTGGCCTGCAAAGAGAGTCAGAACGCATGAGTGAGCGTGACCTTAAAACCATCGGCATCGTCGGCGCACGCGGCCACACCGGCGCGGAGCTGATCCGGCTGATCGCCGGCCATCCGCATCTGGCGCTGGCCTTCGTGTCCTCGCGCGAGCTCGCCGGTCAGCGCGTGCGCGAGCACAATGGCGCGTATGCGGGCGAGCTGCGCTTCGAGTCGCTCGACCCGGCCGCAGTCGCGGCCCGGCACGTCGATGCGGTGATTCTGGCCTTGCCCAACGGCAAGTCGGAGCCTTATGTCGAGGCGATCGACGCCGCCTCGCCCGACACGCTGGTGATCGACCTTTCCGCCGATCATCGCTTCGATCCGCGCTGGTATTACGGCCTGCCCGAACTCACCCGCGAGCGCTGGCGCGGCGAGAAGCGCATCAGCAATCCCGGCTGCTACGCCACCGCGATCCAGCTTTCCATCGCGCCGCTCAAGGACGTGCTCGCCGCGCCGCCGGTGTGCTTCGGCGTGTCCGGTTATTCCGGCGCCGGCACCACGCCTTCGGACCGCAATGATCCAGAAAAACTGCGCGACAACCTGATGCCGTACTCGCTCACCGGTCACGTGCATGAAAAAGAAGCGAGTCGGCATCTGGGCGTGCCGGTGGAGTTCATGCCGCACGTCGCGCCGCATTTTCGCGGCCTCACCGTCACCACCAATCTGTATCTCGCCCGCGCGCTGAAGCGCGAGGACGTGCTCGCGCGCTATCACCAGGCTTACGACGCCGAACCATTGGTGAAAGTGCTCGACGAGGCGCCGTGGGTGAGCCGCATCGCGCACCGTCATCATGCCGAGATCGGCGGCTTCGCCCTGTCGGCGGACGGCAAGCGCGTGGTGGTGGTGGCCACGCTCGACAACCTGCTGAAGGGCGCTGCCACGCAGGCCCTGCAGAATTTGAACCGCGCGTTCGGCTGGCCTGAGGTCACCGCGATACCGCTCGACGAGGAGACCGCGCCATGAGCCAACCGCTGTGGCAGAAGGATGGCGTGCGCATCGACGAAGGGATCATGCGCTTTCTCGCCGGCGACGACGTGCTGCTCGACCGCGAGTTCTTCCTGCACGACATCGCCGCCAGCAAGGCGCATGTGGAAGGGCTCGCCCGCATTGGCGTGGTGAGCGCGGACGAGGCGGCGGCGCTGGCGCGCGAGCTCGACGCATTGGCGGAGGATTTCCGTGCCGGCCGTTTCGTGCTCGATGAGCACTACGAGGACGGCCACTCGGCGATCGAGGCGCGCCTCACCGAGCGCCTGGGCGACACCGGCCGTCGCGTGCATACCGGCCGCAGCCGCAACGATCAGATCCTGGTCGCCACGCGACTGTGGCTGAAAGAGCGGCTCGAAGCGCTGGAGACGCATTGCCGCGCCATCGCGCAAGTCTGCCTCGACCGCGCCGCGCAGCCGGCGTTGCCGTTGCCCGGCTACACGCACCTGCAGCGCGCGGTGGTGTCTTCCACCGCGATGTGGTTCGCCGGCTTCGCCGAGGGTTTCATCGACGACGCGCTGCGCGCACGCCAGACCCGCGCGTGGATCGACGCCAACCCGCTGGGTACCGCAGCCGGCTACGGCGTCAACCTGCCGCTGGACCGCGAGCACGTCACGGCGGCGCTCGGTTTCGCGCGCATGCAGGTCTCGCCGGTCTGCGCGCAGCTGTCGCGTGGCAAGTTCGAGCTGGCGGCGCTGGAGGCGCTCTCCAGCGCCATGCTCGACCTGCGTCGGCTGGCCTGGGATCTCTCGCTGTTCACCACCGCCGAGTTCGGTTTCGTGGCGCTGCCGGCCGAATACACCACCGGCAGCTCGATCATGCCGAACAAGCGCAACCCGGACGTGGTGGAACTGCTGCGTGCGAGCTACGCGCCGGTGGCCGGCGCGCGTACCGCGATCGAGCAGCTGCTGTCCTTGCCCTCCGGCTACCAGCGCGATCTGCAGTTTTCCAAGGGGGCCCTGGTGGCCGGCATGCGGCACGGCCTGATGGCGCTGGCGCTGGTGCCGGACCTCCTTGCACGGATGAGCTGGAACGAGGCCGCCATGCGTGCGGCGATCGAGCCCTCGATGTACGCCACCGACGTGGCGATCGAGCAGGCCGCCGCCGGCGTGCCGTTCCGCGATGCCTATCGCGCCGCGGCGCAGGCGGCAGCGAGCGCGGGCGCCGGGCGTACGCCGGAAGCCAGCCTCGCCGCGCGCGTCTCCCCCGGCGCCGCCGCGGATTTGCGCCTGGACGAGCTGCGTGCGAGGCTTGGACGTCTGGACGGCTGAACCCCTATGTCGATCATCGTCGATCCACCCGCTCACCAGCGCGCCGCAACCCCATGAGCATGCAGGCGACCCCGGTCTTGCCGGCGCAGGCGTTGCCGGCCTGGCGGCGCGCGGTGCTCAAGGTCGGCAGCAGCCTGCTCGCTGCCGATGGCGGCGGCCTCACGCCGCGCCATGCCGGGGCGCTGGCGGCTTTCATCGCCGCCAGCCACGCCACCGGACGCGAGGTCGTGCTGGTCTCTTCCGGCGCGGTGGCGGCGGGGCGTGCGTTGCTTGCCGAACTCAAGCCGGCGGCCGGTGACCTCGCCGCGCGGCAGGCGTTGGCCGCGCTCGGCCAAGCGCCGATGATCGCGCTGTGGCAATCGCTTTCCGCGCGGCCGGTGGCGCAGGTGCTGCTGACCCACGACGACCTGCGCAATCGCCGGCGTTATCTCAACGCGCGCCATACGCTGCGCGGCCTACTGGCGCTCGACGTGCTGCCGGTGGTCAACGAGAACGACACCGTGGCGGTGGACGAGCTTAGGCTCGGCGACAACGACAACCTCGCCGCGATCGTCGCCGCGCTGGTCGATGCCGACCTGCTGCTGATCGCCTCCGACGTGGACGCGCTGTACAGCGCCGACCCGCGTCGCGATCCGGCCGCACGGGCGATCCTGCAGGTCGATGCGCTGACGCCGGAAGTCCTCGCCATGGCCGGCGGCAGCGGCAGCAGCGCCGGTACCGGCGGCATGCGCACCAAGCTCGAGGCCGCCGCGAAGGCGCACGCCGCCGGCATTCCCACTGCGCTGTTCGACGGCCGCAACGCCGCCACGATCGGCGCGTTGGCGCAGGGCGTGCTGCACGGCACGCTGGTGCGCGCCGCCGGCAGCCGCATGCAGGCGCGCAAGTACTGGCTGCGGCACGCACCCGCGGCCGGGCGCATCGAGGTCGACGCCGGGGCCGCGCGCGCGCTGGCCGATGGCCGCGCCTCGCTGCTGCCCGGGGGTATCGTCGCCGTGCACGGCGATTTCCATCGCGGCGATCTCGTCGACATCGTCGCTGCCGATTCGCGAGTGATCGCCCGTGGCCTGGCGCAATATGGTGCCGCGGAAGTGCGCCGGCTCGCCGGCCGGCACAGCCGCGAGATCGAGGCGACGCTGGGTTACAGCCACGGCGCCGAGATCGTGCATCGCGACGATCTGGCCAGCCTGGTCGCCGCTGACGTGCGGAGCGAGGAAACGCCCGCATGAGCGCGATCCGCGATCAGGCACTGGCCTGTCGCGATGCCGTGCCGGTGCTGGCCGCGCTCGATGCCGCCGCCCGCACGGCGCTGCTCGGCGACATGGCCGATGCGATCGGGCGTCATGCCGACGCCATCCTGGCGGCGAATGCGCAGGACGTGCAGGCCGCCGCGGCCAAAGGCATCACCGGCGCCTTGCTCGACCGGCTGCGACTCGACCCGAACCGCGTCGCCGCCATCGCCGCCGGGGTGCGCGAAGTGGCGGCGTTGCCCGATCCGGTCGGCCAGGTGACCCGCCGCGAGACGCGTCCGAACGGCCTCGTGGTCGAGCGCGTGCGCATTCCGCTCGGCGTGGTGGCGATGATCTACGAGGCGCGGCCCAACGTCACCGCCGACGCCGCCGCGTTGTGCCTCAAGGCCGGCAACGCGGTGATCCTGCGCGGCGGTTCGGAGGCGTTGCATTCCAACACCGCGATCGCCGCGGCGCTGCACGAGGCGCTGGCCGCGCACGGCCTGCCGACCGCGGCGGTGACGCTGCTGCGCGATCTTTCCCGCGAGGCGATGGTGGAGCTGCTGCAGCTCACCGACATCGTCGATCTGGCCATTCCGCGCGGCGGCGAGGGCTTGATCCGCTTCGTCGCCGAACATGCGCGGGTGCCGGTGATCAAGCACTACAAGGGCGTGTGCCATCTATACGTGGACCGCGACGCGGACCTCGATCTCGCGCTCGGTCTGCTGATCGACGGCAAGACCACGCGCCCGGGTGTGTGCAACGCGCTGGAGACGCTGCTGGTGCATCGCGATGTCGCCGCCGCCTTCCTGCCGCGAGCCGCCGCGGCGCTGCAGGCGCGCGGCGTCGAGCTGCGCGGCGACGAACGCACGCGGGCGCTGGTGCCGCAGGCCAGGGCGGCCACCGAGGACGACTACGCGGCCGAGTTCCTCGACCTGATCCTCGCCGTGCGCGTGGTGGACGATCTCGACGAGGCCATCGCGCACATCCGCCGCTACGGCTCGGACCACACCGAGGTGATCGCCACCCGCGACGCGGCGGCAGCCGAGCGCTTCGTCCGCGCGCTGCGTTCGGCGGTGGTGATGGTCAACGCCTCCTCGCGCTTTTCCGACGGTGGTGAACTGGGCCTGGGCGCGGAGATCGGCATCTCCACCACGCGTCTGCACGCCTATGGCCCGATGGGTGCCGAGGCGTTGACCATCGAACGCTTCGTCGTCCGCGGCGCGGGCCAGGTGCGGCATCCGGGCGCAGGCGCCGATGCCGGCGCATGACAGCGCTGAACCCCGCGCGCTAGATTGCTTTCCTCGAAAGCCGTTGCGTGGTGTCCCATGTCGCAGCCTGCCATCCCCGCCTACGCGGATTATCTGCGCGACACGCCGTTCGTCTCCCCGACCGGGCCGCTCAACGCCTGGGAGCTGTGTTGCGGACGCTACGTCGGCCAGGGACGCGAGGCGCTCACCTGGATCGACACCGACGAGCGCATCCATCACGTGGGTTTCGACGAGTTCGACCGGCGTTCGGCGCGGTTTGCCAACCTGCTCGCCGAACGCGGCATCGGCGCCGGTGACGTGGTCGCCGGCCTGTTGCCGCGGCGTCCCGAATTGCTGGAAGTGATCCTCGGCACCTGGCGGGTCGGCGCTGCCTACCAGCCCTTGTTCACCGCCTTCGGGCCGAAGGCGATCGCGCATCGCCTCACGTCCAGCGGCGCCCGGCTGGTGGTCACCGTGGCCGAGCAGCGCGCCAAGCTGGACGAGGTGAACGGCGCTCCGCCGACACTGACGGTGGGTAGTGGCGACATGGAGGATTACGCGGCCGCGATGGCGCGCCAAGGCGAGTGGTTCGCGCCGGTGCCGCGGCAGCCGGAAGATCCTTTCCTGGTGATGTTCACCTCCGGCACCACCGGCCTTCCCAAGCAATTGCGCGTGCCCTTGCGGGCGGTGGCGGCGATCGAGGGCTACATGCGCCACGCGGTCGACCTGCGCGAGGACGACGTGCTGTGGAACATCGCCGATCCGGGCTGGGCCTACGGTCTCTACTACGGCGTGGTCGGCCCGCTGCTGCTGGGCCATGCGACGACCTTCCACGAGGGCGGCTTCACCGTCGAGTCGTGCTACGCCACCATTCGCCGGCTGGGCGTGACCAACCTGCTCGGCGCGCCGACCGCCTACCGCATGCTGATGGCCGCGGGCGATGCTCCGACCGCCGCCCTGCGCGGCCAGCTGCGCGTGGCCAGCAGTGCCGGCGAGCCGCTCAATCCGGAAGTCATCCGCTGGTTCGAGCGCGTGCTCGGCACGCGTCTGCACGATCATTACGGCCAGACCGAGACCGGCATGACCGTGTGCAACCACCACGCGCTCGCGCATCCGGTGCGCGTCGGCAGCGCCGGTTTCGCTTCGCCTGGCTTCACCGTCGCCGTGCTCGACGAGTCGCTGCGGCCGCTGCCGCCCGGCCAGCCGGGCATGCTGGCGATCGACGTCGCGCGTTCGCCGGCATTGTTCTTCGTCGGCTATCACGGGCAGGAACAGGACGCCTTTCGCGACGGCTGGTACCTGACCGGCGACACCGTGGAACTCAACGACGACGGCTCGATCGCCTTCGTCGGCCGCAACGACGACGTGATCACCTCGTCCGGCTACCGCATCGGCCCGTTCGACGTCGAAAGCTGCCTGGTGGAGCATCCCGCCGTGGCCGAGGCGGCGGTGGTCGGCAAGCCCGATCCGCAGCGCACCGAGATCGTCAAGGCCTACGTGGTGCCGCGCGCGGGCTATGCCGCCGACGAAGCGCTGCGTGCCGCGCTCACCGAGCACGTGCGCACGCGGTTGTCCACCCACGCCTACCCGCGCGAGATCGAGTTCCTCGACGCGCTGCCGAAGACGCCGAGCGGCAAGATCCAGCGGTTCCTGCTGCGTCAGCAGGCCAGGGCCGAGGCCGAGCAGCAGGCCGGAAACACACCCGCCGGCTGAAGGCCCGTCGCCGGAGTCCGGCGATGCGCCCGTCCGGCGATGCGCGCCGAGGATCAGGCCAGTGGGGACCATCCGCGCACGGCCTGCGCGAAGGCCAGGCAGTCGGCGTAGCGGTTGTACAGCGGCGCCGGCGAGATGCGGATGACGTCCGGCTCGCGCCAGTCGCCGATCACGCCGTGGGCCAGCAGGTGCTCGAACAGGGCGCGACCGCGCTCGCGGCCACCGCGCACGCGGATCGAGAGCTGCGCGCCGCGCTGCGCCGGATCGACGGGCGTCACCACTTCCAGCACGTCCGCGAGCGTGTGCTGCACCAGCCACGCCAGATAGCCGGTAAGCGCGAGCGATTTTTCGCGCAATCGCGTCATGCCGGCGCGGCGGAAGATCTCCAGCGACACGCGCAGCGGCGCCAGCGCCAGGATCGGCGGATTGGACAACTGCCAGCCGTCGGCGCCGGGCGTCGGCACGAACTTAGGACCCATCCGAAAGCGCGTGGTCTTGTCGTGACCCCACCAGCCGGCGAAACGCGGCAGTTCGGCCTGCGCGTGGCGCTCGTGCACGAAGGCGCCACCGATCGCGCCGGGCCCGCCGTTCAAGTACTTGTAGCTGCACCACACGGCGAAATCGGCGCCGCTGTCGTGCAGCGCCAGCGGCAGGTTGCCCACGGCATGGGCGAGGTCGAAACCGATCCTGCAGCCGTGCCGGTGCGCGAGCGCGGTGATGGCCGCCAGATCGAAGGCCTGGCCCGTGCGGTACTGCACACCGGGCAGCAGCACCAGCGCGATGCGGTCGCCGTGGCGATCCAGGGCGGCCTCGATCGCCGACTGCGAGAGCGTGCCGTGGGGGCCGTCCCCTTCCAGCTCGATCAGCGCCTCGGCCGGATCGAAGCCGTGAAAGCGGATCTGTGACTCCACCGCGTAGCGGTCGGTGGGAAAGGCCCCGGCCTCGATCAGGATCGCGGGACGTTCGCGGGTCGGGCGATAGAAGCTCACCATCATGAGGTGCAGGTTGACGCCCAGCGTGTTCATCGCCACCACTTCGGTGGGCAGCGCGCCGGTCACCCGGGCGAGGTCGTCGCGCAGATAGGCGTGGTAGTCGAGCCAGGGCAGTCGTCCGCGGAAATGGCCTTCCACGCCGAGTTCGGCCCAGTAGTCGAGTTCCGCGGCGATCGCCTCGCGCGCCGCGCGCGGCTGCAGGCCCAGCGAGTTGCCGCAGAAGTAATGACTGTCGCGCCCTGCGTGCGGCGGTATCAGGAATTCGTCGCGGAAAGCCCGCAGCGGATCGGCGGCATCGCACGCCTGCGCAAAGGCCGCCGACGCTTCGTAGCCGGAGGGCGGATTCATTGCAGGGCGGCCGCGATGTCGTCGCAGCCGCGGTCAAAAGCCGCCGCCCAGGCAGCGCCGGCCTGGCTCTGCTGCGGACGCACGCAGCGCAGCTGGATGGCATGGTTGTCCTTGAGCCAGTAGCGCTCGCGGTACTGGAAGGCGACCCCGTACTCGCGGGCCTCGTAGGCATAGTCGTTGGGTGCCGGGTTCGCGCCGGCACGATAGCCGTCCAGTGACTGCGCCTTGTGCAGCGCGCCGGTGACGAAAGCCTGGAACTCGGCCAGATTGGCCACCTGCTTCACCGTCACCGTGACCCGCGCCAGCGCATTGCCCGCCGTCGGCGAGGGATCCGGCACCTGGAACACGCGCACTTCCGGATCGCCCTGCGTCTCCAGGATCGGCTGCCACGCATCCGGCGTGTGGAATCTCACCGCGCCGCCGGCCATGCTCACCTCGCCGGCGTGGATGGGCGTCGCCAGCGTAAGTCCGAGTAATAGTTGCAGGCCGATGCCGCGGCGGCGACGCATCCGGTCCATGAAATTCCCCTTCGTGTGTGTTGGAAAAGCCCGCGTTCTAAGTGACGACAGGCGGCGGCTCGGTGCAAGCATAGCCTCTGCAGGGCCTTGCGCCAGGCAGCGGCGGTGCGGCGCACTTCATGAGGATGTATGTCGGCGTCTACGGTTGACGGGTGCGCGCGATCAAGACCGCGCACGCGTCTTCCCGGCCACCACCGTCTGCTGGCTGCGGCCGACCACGTGCGCCAGGGTGTCGATGTTGTCGACCAGCCGGTCGGTGAGGTGCGCCAGTTGCGCGGCCACGGCGGGTTCGTCGGCCATCTCCAGCAGTGTGGCCAGGCTGCGCTGCAGCGCGCGCAGGCCGAAGTCGGACGCGGTGGTGTGGTTGTCGCGCAGCGCCGCGGCGATCTCGCGCAAGGCATCGGCGCTGCGTTGCACGAAGGCGCTCACTTCGGCTTGCTCGGGCAGGTTCGGATGGGCATCGAGCAACGCCTCCAGCGCCATCGCCGTGCGCGCCAGCCGGTTGCCGTTGGCGAACAGCGCCTGGGCCAGCTCCAGCAGGGTCAGCGGCGTGCCGGGCTCCACGCGCATGCGCTCGATCGAGGCCTGTGCATTGGCGCGCGCGGTGCGCGCCGCGGTACGCGTTTCGCGATGCGCAGCGCGCTGTTCCGGCGCTGCCAGCGCCTTCAGGTAATCGGCATAGGCGTCGAGCATGTCGGCCAGTGCCGCGCGTGCGCGGCCGCGCTCCCAGGTCGGCCACAGCAGATAGGCGAGCAGGGCAAGCCCGCTGCCGAGCACGGTGTTGACCACGCGGTCGCCGACTGCGGCGGCCGAATCCACGCCGCCGAAGGAGAGCAGGATGACCACCAGGCCGGTGAGCGCGGCGACGGCGATGCCGTAATGGGCGTTGGCGAGATAGCGAAAGGCCATGCACAGCACCGCGAGCAAGGCCAGGTGCGCCCAGGGGTTGGTCGGGAAGACATGCAGCAGGACGGTGGTCAGCACCAGCCCCAGCACGGTGCCGACCACGCGCAACAGACCGAAACTGAAGGTGGCGCCGAAATCGGGCCGGAGCACGATGGCCGCGGTCATCGGCAGCCAGTAGCCGTGCGGCAGGGCGAGCGTGCGTGAGATCCACAACGCGGCGCTCAGGCACAGCGCACTGCGTACCGCATGACGAAAGGCCACCGCGCGCGGCGTCAGGCTGGCGCGCAGGGTGTCCAGCACCGAGCCGCCGCGCAGCGCTGCCGGCAGGGTGAGTTCGACCGCCGCCGCGCGCTGTTCGCCGCGGCTGCCGGCCCAATTGGCGTTGCGCACCGCCGCGGCGAGCTGTCCGACCAGGGCATCGACATGCATGGCTGCGCCATCGTTGCCGGGAAGGCGTTCGCGCACGGCCGCCGTGAGGCGCGCCAGCGCGCGTTCGGCCTGTTCGGGCGGACTGCCCAGCTCCAGCGCGTCGGCGATGGCTTCCAGCACCAGGGCGGCCTGTTGTTTGACCGGTTCAATACCGCCCACAGCGGGCAATTCGGCCAGCGCGATGAGTTCGAGGCGCATCCGTTCGGCCAGCTCCAGCAGCACGCCGAAGGCTTCCATCGCCCGGCCGTGGGCGTGATGGCGGCCGAGCAGGGTGTGCTGCAGCGTGTTCATGGCCTCCGACAGCGCCGGTGCCTCGTCGCTTGCGCCGGGTCCCTGGCGCGCAAGGCTCGCCAGCCCGCGATAGACCAAAGCCAGGGCATGCCGTTCCGGCCGGTAGCGTTGCAGCGGCCAGGCGGCAATGGAGAAAGCCATCAGCAGCAGGCCGCCGGCGAAGATCAGCGCCGCGGCACCGAGGGCGTCGGCGACGGAGTGCCTCGGCGTGGCCGCGGTGACCACCAGCAGGATCATGCTGGTCATGCCGACGCGGGCGAGATCGGTGCCGAACACCACCAGGAGGCCGCCGAAGAAGCCACAGGCGGCGGTGGCGATGAGCATCGGCAGCAGGCGGTCGCCGATCAGGAAACCAAGCAGCGCCGCCAAACCCGCCGCCAGCGAGGCCAGCGCCAGTTGCCAGACCCGCTGGCGATAGGGGCCGGGCTGGTCGGAGAACATGGTGTCCAGCGCGCCGGCGCTGATGCCCAGTCCCGCCGCCACGTGGCCGGTGGCCAGGCCGATGGCGAGCGGCAGCACCACGGCCAAGGTATTGCGCACCACCACCCACAGCGGCACGTCCGGCCGCTTGATGCGGATCAGGGATGCGAAGAGATTCGCATGCAGCGAATGGCCGTCGACCGGCATGTCCCGCTGTCCGGGCAGTGGTGGCAAGTGGCCATTGTGCCCGAGCCTGCCTGTCGGGCGACTGATTGCCGGTGATGCCGTTGCACCATTGCCGCTTGACAGAGAGAGGGGCTGCGTCGCAACCACCCATCGCCGAGCGGTTGCCTTCTGCCGCCTGCGTATGAGGCGGTCCGGCCAATGCCGTTGCTTTCAGGCGCGGCCGGCGAACTCGCCGCTCAGCGTGTTCACCCACACGCGATCGCCGTTGCCGATGTATTCGGGCACCTGGATCTCGATGCCGGTGTCGAGGCGGGCCGGCTTGGTGCGCTTGGTGGCGCTCGCGCCTTTCAATTCCGGCGCGGTGTCGACCACGGTCAGTGCCACGCTGGTGGGGACCTGCAATCCGACCGGGGCGTCGTCGATCAGCTGCACGTAATAGCCATCCAGGCCCTCGACGATGTAGCCCGCGCTGTCGCCCACGATTTCCGGGCCGAGCAGGTATTGGGTGTAGTCCTCGGCATCCATGAACACGTAGGCATCGCCGTCCTTGTAGGAGAAATGAGCCGCCCGGCGGATCAGCTCCATCTCCTTGAGTTCATCGTCCGCACGCAGGCTCAGGTCGAGCTTGCGCCCGCCGGGGATGGCATACAGCGTGAAGCGGAAGGTGACATTGCCGCCGCGTGCGGTGGGCGCGCTGCGCTCGATGTCGCGCACCTGGTACACGGTGCCTTCGTGTTCGACCACGTGGCCTTTCTTGACTTCGGAAGCTTTCATATTTTTCGAAGGTAAGGGATGGGAGTGGAAAAGCAGGCGTTGCGGCAACCAGGAGCGCGGCCCTTCGGTTTACTTGGGCTGCAGCCGCACCGCGCCGTCCAG